>NZ_QEII01000269.1 GCF_003347515.1 Rhodoferax ferrireducens
ATCAGGGTTTTGGACGATCATGTTTCCAACAGCCGCCTGGGAGCAGGCAGATCGACAGTTGCCCGTTTCGGAGGCTGAGCGACTGGTATTGAGAAATACGTTCGCTCACTGACCGCAATGGAGCGACACACCCCAATTTCCGGACCTGGTCGGGAAGCGAAGTTCCGTCATCAACTGACCACCACCACGTTGCGGACATCCACACCGCCAAACACCCAGATCCTGAATATCGGCTTTGAGACGAGGAATTCAGATAGCCGAATGTCCGGTTGGGTGTTGTCGGTGACGGCTGAGTTGATTGTCAGTCTACTTCAGACTATTTGTCCAGGACTGGACAAAACCAGCGAAACACGGGACATCGATAGATCAGCAACCGGGGAATTGAAAGAGAAAGTGCTGAGACTGTCCAACGCAGTTCAAACACGTCTACTTTTAGATTTCGAGAAACGGTAACGGAACGGTAACCAGAACACGTTTGAATGCCACAAAGAAGAAAGGACTTAGCGCCTTTCGACGCTAAGTCCTTGATTCATATGGTGCGGCTGGCAGGAATTGAACCCACGACCCCTTGGTTCGTAGCCAAGTACTCTATCCAACTGAGCTACAGCCGCTAAGCTTCGTATTATATACCAACTTAATTGGTGGGCCGTCACAGACTTGAACTGTGGACCAAAGGATTATGAGTCCTCTGCTCTAACCAACTGAGCTAACGGCCCGAACGAAGCATGGATTGTAAGGGTCTACTTGTGGTGACTCAGGGCATTGCTGACCAATTTTGACGTAATGTCCACAATCTGAATCATGCGGTCATAGGCCATGCGCGTCGGCCCGATGACGCCTAAGGTACCGACCACCTGGCCATCCACTTCATAAGGTGCACTGACGATAGATAAATCGTCGAAAGGCACAACCTGGCTCTCACCGCCAATGAAAATACGCACACCCTCCGCTTGGCCTGCAATATCGAGCAAGCGCATGAGTTGCGCTTTTTGCTCAAACAACTCGAAGGCACGCCGCAGGTGACCCATGTCGTTGGAAAAATCGCTGACAGCCAGCAGATTGCGCTCGCCTGAAATAACCACCTCGTCCTGCGTCTCCGAAATGGCTTCAGAACTCACAACCACGGCTGCCTGCATCAGACTGGCAATTTCCGATCGGAGTGATTCAACTTCATTTTTCAGCCGTTCGCGCACCTGCTCGATCGCCAGTCCAACGTAATTGCTGTTCAGGTAGTTGGCGGCTTCCACCAGCTGGGTTTGCGAATAATCCACCTCGGTGAAGATCACGCGGTTTTGCACGTCGCCCTCGGGAGAGACAATGATGACCAGCAAACGCCGCTCTGACAGTCGCAGAAACTCGATGTGTCGGAAAACCGAAGAACGGCGCGGCGCAATAACCACCCCCACAAACTGGGACAGGTTGGACAGCAGATTGGCCGCGTTGGAAATCACTTTTTGGGGTTGATCGGGCGCCAGACTGTGCGAGGCAAACTGCCCCTGCCGCACCGTCAACATGGTGTCGACAAACAGACGGTAGCCGCGCGCCGTCGGGATGCGCCCGGCCGAGGTGTGCGGACTGGCTATCAGTCCCAACTCTTCCAGATCGGACATGACGTTGCGAATGGTGGCGGGCGACAAGTCCAGTCCCGAGGCTTTGGAGAGCGTGCGCGAGCCAACCGGCTGCCCATCGGCGATGTAGCGCTCGACCAGCGCTTTCAATAACAACTTGGCACGATCATCCAGCATGAGGGCATTTTACCTATCACTAGGTGACAGACGCCAACGGCCCCGCTTCTCGACCCTGTGAATGGAGTCACGAAGACCCGCAACGCTCATCCCGAACATGTCAGCAAGCAAAGACTGTTCAAATCCCCAGTGCCACATATCCGCAACCTTCGCGGAATCACCAGGCGACAAAACTGGCTTCTTCCCCCAAGTTTGACCCCGCGCCCTAGCAGCGATCTGCCCAGCCATGCAGCGCTCGCGAATCAACTCCCGCTCAAACTCAGCAAAAACACCCAGGAGCTGGAGGAACATACGGCCTTGAGGCGTGACAGTCTCAATTGACTCTGTGAGGGAGCGAAACCCAACCTCTTTAGCCCTCAATTGCTCGAAGATACGAACGAAATGCGACATCGACCGAGCTAACCTGTCAATCTTGTAAACACAAAGCGTATCGCCCGGTTTGAGAACATTCGAAATCAGATTTTCCAGCACGGGACGCCTCTTGATAGACGATTGCTTCTCCTCGAAAAAATGATTTATACCGTTTTTATGAAACGCTGCCAGCTGGAGCTTTGTTGATTGCTCAGACGTTGACACTCTTGCGTAACCATAGATCATCCCTAACCCCCTGTTTTTAGGGTAAACCATAGGGCAATTTGACAAAGGTTAAACGCAGAAATAGCACGTTCCCCCTATCGCTTACGCAACAACTGATCCCGAAGCAGTTTCGAAATCACCGCCGCCTTAGTCAGATTTTTGAATTTCAAATAGCCCTCAAATGCCTCAGACAGCTCTTGCGGGATATCGACCGACAGCGTGACCAACGCGTGACGTTGACGGTAAGCCGCCACCCGAGCAGCCGCGTTTTCATGGACCTTTTGACGTGCCATATGGGCTCACCCTCAATGCGTTACGTGTAACGTTGCGGCCGCAGGACCATCGCCACGTTCAGTACAGAGCCACCACGAATCCTTGAAATACGAGATACGGTGATCGACCATGACATCGCCATCCTTGCATTCAAAGCAGCAGGCCACGATATCGGCCAAGGTGCCGTTTAAACGCATGATGTGGACCTCTGCCTTGACTTCACCGTTTGAACGACTGTAGCGGTTCTTTTCCTCAGGCACAGACTCAAAATCTTTGAGGATGTACTTTGAGACATAGCCCGCCATCTTCGCCAAGCTCATAGGCTTGTGACGCGACGGAGCGCCGAACTTTGATTTACCACCGACAAAGCACAAACCGTTTGCAAGCACTGGAAAGGCCTCAGCTGGACGCAGGGGACCGACAAAGGGGTAATCCCCGATGATGTCGCGCCAGATGCGCGTGCCGAGCTCCCACGCCTTGATTTTGACGCCCTTGTAATCGGCATGCTGTGGCAGCTTATTGGTGGCGCAATGAATGTGCATGGCACCGCGTTCTTGCATCTCAAACGATGCGCAGTAACGGAAATCACCAAGGGTTTTTTTCATGCGCCGGACCCACTCTTTAAAGTGAACTTTGCACAGCTCACGGTCTGTCTGGTTTGCCCGATACGTGAGGGTCAACATTTCATTGAAGCCCTCAGAAATGATGAAACGACGGCATTTTGTCTTGGCACGGCGTGCCGACGATTTAAGCGACCTCAAGCGCTTTTCCTCGACTTCATCCAAGCGTTCCTGTTCAAGCCGCGCTTGCTTCGCGGGGTCATAGTCATATTGGGCTATGTACTCATCCCACGACAGCGGGGCACGCATCGGGGGAACCTCTGTCCATTCGACCACCTGACGTGCAGAACGCTCTGTCACGCCGTTACTTGTCCAGGTGCGGACGTCCCAGCAATTCTCGACATACTCGCCTTCAAAGCGCATGCCGTTTACAATCTTTTCCATCGCAGGCCTACTCTGTGATCTGTCCCCGGTAGTTGATAGCTACGCGGGGATTTTTTTGTTTTTGAAATAGCTACCTTGGCAGGTAGCGATTAAGGACAAACCGGAAATACCGGACGGGAAACAGGAGACGGGAGCCGGAGAGGTTTCATTGTTTTTAGCCCTATGTTCTAAAGTGTTCTAGTAATAAATTAGTCGCGGGCTTCGCCCGCGCCCCGCGCTTCGCTTTCCGGGGCACGGTCTGAAGCACCGCACGCCACCGTGGCATCGAAGACCCGCTAACTACCTGCCCCATTGCGTCACCCCCTGTTGTTACGTTCTTGCGTTGTTACGTTGTTACGTTCTTGCGTTCTTACATTGCACTCAGACTCAGACTCACACTCACACTCAGACTCACACAGGGGATGCCGCAACGTGTCAGGCAGTCAGCTGGCAGCGTGAAGCACCACCGAACAGCCGTACCGCTTCGCTCCATGGGGGCGGCCCCCCATACCCCCTAGCACCCTCAGCCCGGGTTGACGCTATTCGCTACCCGGACTTCGCGAACCTCCCTGTTTATCAATAAGAGACGGCCTTGACCTTGTGCATGAAGGACAGCACCGAGGCGTCAGGCGAGGGCGCGGAGGCTTCCAGCGGGACCACATCGGGCTTGGAATCGGGGATAACACTGTGCGGAAGTGCGGGCGGTTCTGGACGCGCCACGGCCCACGCAGGCCCCGCCGATGCACCAGCCTCACGGACCAGACCTTGATACGGATTGAATGGAACGTTTTTTAACCAGGCGCTGCATTCAGCGGGCGACAGACCAGCGTCTGTGCCTTGTTGCGTGACGCACTTGCATTTTTCACCCATGCACAGGGCACCGGCCACCATGGGCATATTGACGACGACGCGCAAATGGTCGTACAAGGGCGCGGATTCCGGCTTGCTGGAGATACGCGGGACAAAGGCCGAGGTGTCATACACCGGCAGCGACTCACCGGAAACCACCGGACGATTGACGATGCCATCGAGCGTTTTAGGCGACGCCTGCACAGGCACGCTTGATGCGGGATGCAGTTTGCCGGAAATTGCCACGTACGAGCGCCACGACATCACCGCCACGGTCAACAGAGCCAAGGCCATGACGACCAGCATCCACGGAAAAGAGCGAATCGGCTTAATGTGCTCCGACGCTGACTTGTATTGTGAAAAGATAGCCTTTGGCAAGCGGTAGCGTTTCTTGATTGGCGCGTTCTTCCAGCCCGTAGCGCAGTTATCCGCGCACTCTGGCCACTCGTACCAGAAGCGCCCAATGATGCCGAGGTCACGCAGATGAACGTGACGACCGACGAGGCCGCGGATATTCGAATCCACCAACCGCGGCGCCTGCGTGACCACGTAAAAATCGAGACCCCGGTGACGGTGCGTTTCGAGCATGGAGATATCGGGTGGCACCTTGCTACCCGGACCACGCGGACGCCACACACGTTGCACCTCGTCAATCACGATGATGGAGCCATCCGGCACCGTGTCAGGCCATGTCGCGGGGTCAACCAAAACCTGATGCTCGATTTGCAGACCGGGGATACCGGACGCGTAGACGGTACGGGTTTTCGAGAGCTTGGACAGCAGATCGACGAGCGCAGCACTTTTGCCAGTACCGGGAGCGCCGGTTATCAGGGTAATCATGGAGGACCTTTAGCGTTTTTTGACGAGAAAAAAATTAGGCCGAGAGTGGCTTACAGCGCCGTAAGTTTCAGATTCCCGAAAACACTTTACAAAGCGATTTCGGAGAGTGGTGCACTAAACCCTAGGGTTATGCGCCCGTGGTTTGAAGCGCAAAACGTTTCATCACCATCCACGCAAGACCGCTCACGATGCCCCCGGACATGATGGACATGGCATCGAAGAAACCAGCCATGGCGAGCAATTGGAGAATGTCCGAAGTCATACCGACGAAGCCAGCCTTTGCCGCGTCCAGTGCGGCATTGACAGCACTGTCCGCACCCACATAAGTGACAGTCCCGACGCCCAAGGCAGACAGAGCCCGCGACACCAAGGGCCACGTAATCCGAGCGAGCCATTCAGCAATGCCGTCCATGTCAATCCTTACGGCTCAGGCCGAGAAAAGTCAACGTAGCCGAGAGCCACGCGAAAGCCAAAAGAAGCGGCTTGATACCACTTGCGAAATCACACAACATGGTGAACGGCATGGACAGCGAGACGCCCATAATCATTGCCGTTTTTGGTGCCGGACAGGTGCCATTTTCCGGACCCCAACCACCATTTTTCGTAATGGAAAGTGTCTTATCAGAATTGTCGATAACCGATGGTTCTAAGTCACCCAACGTGACCTTTTGACAGGCCAAAATGTCCGGATTTTTCTCGCAAAGGTCCGGCGTTTTTTCATCGGCAGACGTACCAGACGCGGGCGTCTCAGGCACTGGCGCGGTATCGGGCAATGGCTCTGCATCGGTTTTTGTCAGGTCCTTTGGCTGTATATCAACCCGAAACGGCTCTGAAATAGTGGGCGATGGCACCACATCTACAACCGGCGTTTTCCACTGCGGAGGATTTGAATTGGGCACCGGCTGCGGCTCACCCATGGGCACGCGCAAAGGCTGAGGCACGGGATTCGCGCCAGGAGAAGGATTGACGATAGGAAGCGGCTCAAGCGGCCACTCGACACCGGGAACAGGGAAATATTTAGGCACGCCATTCGGCAAGGCCCGCAGAGCCATCTCATCCTCGAATTGCTGGCGGGTCAATTCATCATATTTAGTCTCACCAGTGTTATACGCATCGGTCGGCCGAGACACGATCGAATAACTAAGATCACTAGACCCAGTACCACCAGTATTTAAATCATAAGTTTCTACAATCCAAACTTTAATAGGGTACGCTTGAAAGTCGATCCGAACCACAAGCGAAGAGCAATTAGAACCATTACTCGGACACGCCCTAGGTGCGGCCCAATCGGCCACAGCCTGCGCAGCAGCAGCACTACCCTTGTACCAACCGCCAGCGGAGTCATAGGGACTCCATTCAAGACAAGCCGTAGTACAGATTTCACCCTCAATCGAGTTATCTTTTTTCCACTTACCATCTTTAACAACGATGCCGTTATCGGTGTACCACTCATATGCAGCATAGCCCGCCGACCCGACCGCCAGCACAGCGAACAGACCCGGATTGCCAAACGAAGCAGCAGCACCAACACGGCCCGCATTCGCCGCAAACCGCATAGCAACAGGCATAGTAATAGCCCGACCGCCGACATTCAACGCGGCATTGGTACGAACGGTGTTAGCCAAAAAAGTGGCGTCATTCGCAGCCACTTTTGAAAAATTGAACGTTGACGCAGCACCACTGCCTTGCGTCCAACCAGCGGGGGCGGCCAATTGTGCGTAACCGGCATACGACCAACCGGAAAAGGCCAGCAGCAAAGCCGCTACCAGTTTTGAACGAGTATCCATACGGTCCCTAGTACGCCGATGAAGCCAACCCAGAATTCAGGCGTTGCCATAGTCACCCCCGGTATCACCACGCAGTGCGCGAGTGACGAAAAGCAAAGCATAGGCACCAACCCACGCCGCGCCGACCATCCAGCCCATAGACAGCCCGTCTTGGACTGTGAGCAGCCCGCAGGGTTGCGCACTGTAGGGCGTAACAGTCACGATTGCCGCGCCGCCACCGACGGGCAGCAAAGAATAAGTAATCGAGTCATCCGCGACAGACGCCACGTTGACGATATAGGCCGAGGCCCCATGCTGGACGACAGCGCCGATCTGATCTGACGCACTGGCGTGAGCCGCCTCAGTGGCAGTTTGATAACAGGCAGCGCCTACTTGAAACATGATGCGGACCCTAGAAGACCAGTGCCCGCGAACCGGCCTGATAGACGACTGCGGGCACTGGAAAGCATTACAGACCCTTGCGGATGAACTTGAATGCGTACACAGCCACGATTGCCGCAAGCACGATACCTGCGACGGTCAAAGCATCGGCTTGCAGAGCCGTCAGGGCAGTCGTGACAACAGCGGGAACCTCAGCCATGGCCGAACCAGCGGCAGCAGCAGTTACACCAGACACCAGCGCCAGGCGCGCGAAGAGAGCTTTTTTCATTTCAACTTTCGTAAACACCGGAATATCCCGGTAGGAAGCGCACGGCATTTCACAACGTTGATGCGCTACCTACTGAAAACTCTTAGGCCGTTTTTGGCAGGGCGCGTGCGGGCATGGGCAGCAGGCCGCACAGCACGGAAATGATGTCCCCTTTGTTCTTCCCCCAGGCGGCACGCTGGAGACTGAAGGCGGCACGGAAATAGCCGACTTTGGCCTGTTGATACAGGGTCTCAGGCATATTCAGGCGACCGACCTCATGCAAGGAGCCGTCATCGAGCAGCAGGCCGACTTGAGCCGAATAAACGATGAAGGATTTGCCCTCGTAAACGCGGGTTTCAGGAGTATCGACTTTCATGATGTGGATAGTTGACGAGTGTTGCAATACGCGCTCAGTGGGGACAGCGGCAGCGACGGGGGTTTGAGCTTCAGACATGATTTTTTACCTTGGTTAGACCGCAGGACTGCGGCTTAAAGCACTCACCGGAAATGCTTTGAGCTGCAGTCATGCCCTGACCCACAAAACGACTATCGCAACGCCAGAAGCGAAGATGCCGAATGAGAGGAAATCGCTGATGAACTTGACCCACCAGTTAAAACGCTCGTCACTCATGCGACCACCTGAACGGAGTTACAAGCCAACCAATCAGGCGACCCCACAAACGCACCCTTATGGTCGATAAATTGGACCAAGCAGTGACCGCGAGAAGTGCGCCGAACAACACCGCGACGACCATGCCAAGAGACAAGCCGCATACGCTTGACGAGCCGCCCGTTAAGATCAAGATTGGAGGATTTACCCGATGCACCGTTACCGACTGCCCGACCACATAAAGGAGCGCCAAGCGCAGGCGTTGAAACGCCGGTTTTCAGCGTATCTTGGCAAACCGAAGCAGGGAGCACCTCAGGCGAAGGCGAGGCTATGGCCGCTGGTGCTGGTGGCAATGGTGCTGGCCTATGCGGTATGGCGGCAGGCTCACCGCTGACCACCCTTACGGGATAGGACGACGCACGAGACATGCGACGAGCAGCAGTAAATGCAGCCGCGACAGCTTCAAACATGTGACTACGCGCACCACCCGAGGCAAAGACCATCCCCGGAGCGTGTACTGCGAAATGGCAAAACGACGAGTCAGCCTTGAAAGGCTCAATCTCAATCGTGTAGCGCTTGGAAGGGATGCGGACCCCCGGACCGGGCACCTTGCCCAAAGGGGCCACCGATGGGGCAGCACCGTTAAATTCCGAGGGACCGCAATTGAAGGACATACCCGCGCTGGGTGTTCCTGATATGGATTTGATCATTGGTGGCCCCAAAGTGATAAAGTTGCAATAACGGCGATTTATGACCGTAACGTATTATTACAACTAAATCGCACAAAATACGATTTATCACTGATTGGATTTAACTATGAATGTATCAGAGTTAATAGCTTTGGCAAAAGTAAGAAGCCGAAAATCACAGAAAGAACTTGCAGCCGAAATGGGACACAAAAGCCCACACCGCATAAGCCGAATAGGAACGGGACAGCTTGAAGCTGACGCATCTGAAATCGTTTATTTAGCAACGGCAGCACAGATGCAACCGATAGAAGTACTTGCGGACATCGAGAGCCAACGACACCCAGAACTAGCGCAAATATGGCGCGCAACTTTAGACAAGATGCGAACAAAAGTTACATCGCTTTAGTGATGTAATTTGAGAATGAAATCTAAATTCCGGCATGTTGCGCTAATAGGCAAATACCAGGCGCTTGCGTCGGGCGCCTCGGGGGCGTTTTCACGCAATGCGCTGGAAGACATTGCCTATTTTTTGCGTGCGCAGGGATGTGAGCTTGTTTTTGAGAGTGACACGGCACATAACATGGGGATTACTGGATATCCGGTCATGAGCGTCCCCGAAATTGGCGCGCAATGTGATCTTGGGCTGGTGGTCGGCGGCGACGGCACTATGCTGGGCATTGGTCGCCAACTGGCTCACTTTGGCGTACCGCTGATCGGGATCAACCAGGGGCGGCTGGGATTCATCACCGACATCCCGTTTGACAGCTATACGTCCACGCTGGCGCCAATGCTGCGGGGTGAGTTTGAAGAAGACCACCGCAGTTTGATGCATGCCAGGGTGATGCGCGACGGGCACTGTGTGTTTGACGCGCTGGCCATGAACGATGTGGTGGTGAATCGGGGTGCCACCTCGGGCATGGTGGAGTTGCGGGTTGAGGTGGACGGTCATTTTGTCGCGAACCAGCGGGCCGATGGCTTGATCATTGCCACGCCGACCGGCTCCACGGCCTATGCACTATCAGCCGGGGGACCGCTGCTGCACCCTTCCATTCCGGGTTGGGTGTTGGTGCCGATTGCGCCCCACACTTTGTCAAATAGGCCCATAGTCCTCGCCAATGTTGCGGAAATTGCTATTGAAGTAGTAGCAGGGCGCGATGCCAGCGCCAGTTTCGACATGCAATCGCTGGCGTCGCTGCTGCACGGTGACCGCATCGTGGTGACACGCTCGGAACATCATGTGCGCTTTTTGCACCCCAAAGGCTGGTCCTACTTTGACACCCTGCGCCAAAAACTGCACTGGAATGAAGGAGTGGCCTGACCGTGAGCCTAAAACGTATTGTTCTGCGCGATTTCGTCATCGTGAACGAGCTTGATCTCGATCTGGCCGACGGCTTCACCGTGCTCACCGGCGAGACCGGGGCGGGCAAGTCGATCCTGATTGATGCACTGCAGCTGGTCACCGGAGGCCGGGCCGATGTCGGGGTGATTCGCGAAGGGGCTCTGCGCACTGATGTCAGCGCCGAGTTCGACGCCACGGCTGCGTTGGCAGTCTGGCTCGACGCCGCAGGATATGAGGTGGGCGACAGCCTTTTGTTGCGACGCACGGTCGACACGCAGGGCAAGAGCCGCGCCTGGATCAATGGCAGCCCCGCCACTGCCACCCAACTGCGCGAGATCGGTGAGCAACTGCTGGATATTCATGGTCAGCACGCGTGGCAAAGTCTGACCCGACCGGAGGCGGTCAGGGGCTTGCTGGACGCCTATGCACGGGTGACGCCTACCGAGCTGGCAACACGCTGGCAACGGTGGCGTCAGGCGCAAAGCGACTTGAGCCAAGCCCATGCCGCGCAAGAATCCCTACAACGCGAACGCGAGCGGCTGGCATGGCAAATTGGTGAAGTCGAAAAACTGGCGCCGCAGTCGTCGGAGGAATGGAATGAACTCAATACCGAACATGGCCGCCTTTCCAATGCACAAGCCCTGCTGGACGCGGCGCAAAGCGCCGTACAAGCCCTGGATGACGATGACAGCAATGGACTGACTGCACTGCACCACGCCCATCAGTCGCTACAACAACAGGAGCACCTTGAACCCTATTTTAAAGCGCTGACAGAGGTTTTAGCTTCCAGCCTCGCGCAAGTGGAAGACACGATCCACTCTCTGCGGGCCTACCTGCGCAAGACCGAGCTGGATCCACAGCGCCTGGGCGAGCTGGATGAACGCATGGCCCTGTGGCTGTCGCTGGCCAGACGCTACAAGCGAACTCCTTCCGAGTTACCCGAATTGCTGGCGTCCTGGAAACGGGAGCTGGAAAGGCTCGATGCCGCGGCCGATTTGGCAGGACTGGAAGCCACCCAGACAGCGGCGCTCGAAGCCTACATGCAGGAAGCCAAACTTCTCTCGAAGGCCCGTACCAAGGCCGCGCCCCAACTGGGCAAGGCCATCACGCAAGCCATGCAGGGCCTGGGCATGCAAGGTGGAAAATTCGAGGTTGCGCTGCAAAAGTCAGCACAACCCATGCAAAGCGGCCTGGAAGATGTCAGCTTTCTGGTGGCCGGGCACGCAGGCAGCACCCCTCGCCCCGTCAACAAGGTGGCATCGGGCGGCGAGTTGTCGCGCATGGCACTGGCCATCGCGGTCACCACCAGCCAGCTCGGTACTGCCCAAACCCTGATTTTTGATGAGGTCGACGCCGGTGTCGGTGGCGCTGTGGCCGAGACCGTGGGTCGGCTCATGAGGCAGTTGGGCATGGACCGGCAGGTGCTCGCGGTGACCCATCTACCCCAAGTCGCCGCCTGTGCCGACCACCATTTGGTGGTGGCCAAACAACTGCAGAGAGGTTCGACGGTGAGTTCTGTGGCTGCTGTACAGGGCGAACAACGGGTGATGGAGGTGGCGCGCATGCTGGGGGGCGAGCGCCTTTTGGGCACCACGCTCGCCCACGCCAAGGAAATGTTGCAGGCGCGGGAATGATGCGATGAAAACCAAAGCCCTGGATTTGGAAATTGTCTTGATCACCGGCATGTCGGGTTCCGGCAAGTCGGTGGCTTTACATGCGCTGGAAGATGCCGGATTTTTCTGTGTCGACAACCTGCCGCCGGAACTGCTGGTGCCCTTTGTGGCGCTGGAGAAAGAGCATGAGGCCACGCGGGTGGCCATTGCCATGGATGTCCGCACTGCGACTTCCCTCCCCTTGCTGCCGGAGCAGCTCGCCGTGCTGAAAAAGCAGGGCATCATGGTCAAGTCCCTGTTTCTCGATGCCACGACCGGAACGCTGGTGCGGCGCTATTCCGAAACCCGACGCAAGCACCCCTTGTCGCAATCCGCGTCCGACCATTCGACGCAGGACCAGCGGCGTGCGCTGGTGGATGCCATTGAACTGGAACGTGAGCTCCTGGCTGATCTGCGGGAAAACGCCCATGTGATCGACACCAGCATCATTCGGCCTTCGCAACTGCAGGGTTACGTCAAGTCACTTATTTCCACACCCAACGACCAGCTGACCTTGGTGTTCGAGTCGTTTGCCTTCAAGCGCGGTGTGCCGGGCGATGCCGACTATGTATTCGACGTGCGCATGTTGCCGAACCCGCACTATGAGCCTGAACTGCGCCATTTGACGGGGCAGGATGCGCCGGTCGCAGCCTTTCTCCAGGAACAAACAGACGTCGCCCAAATGCTGGAACACATTGAGAAATTCTTGAACCACTGGCTTGACGCACTGGCGCGTGATCACCGAAGCTACGTCACAGTGGCAATTGGCTGCACCGGCGGACAACACCGATCGGTCTACCTCGTGGAACAACTGGTGAAGCTTTTCGAGGGCAAGTGGGTCACGCTGAAGCGACACCGGGAACTGGACGCCCTCTGACCTCGTCTCAACCGTGCGCACACTGCGCACCGACAAATCCCTTGGTTAGGCCTGCAGCAACAATTTTCTGACCGGTGCCGGCAGACCCAAGCGCGGCCAGGCGTCCGCAGCAAGCCATCCCCCCTCCGACAGCGCCATAGCTGAGGACGGCATTTCGACTTGAACTGGGTGCAGATGCAGGTCCTTGTGGGTCAAAACATGGGTGAAGGCAGGCGTATCAAGGAGCGCCGAGTGGAAGCCAGCGGGTACAGCCGCTTCCAGCGCTTCGCGGTTGTCAAACAGGGGAAAGCAATAGAGCCCTGCCCAGACACCCGGGGTTGGCCGTTTGCTCAGCCACACCGAAGCATCACCGGTCTGCGCCCACAGTAACCAGATCGACTGTGAGCTGCGCTTGAGTTTGCGCGTCTTCACGGGGTATCGCTCGGGCTGCGCCTGAGCCCGAGCCACACAGGACTGCGCGAGCGGACACACGCTGCAGTCAGGCTTTTTGGCCGTGCATACGGTGGCACCCAAATCCATCACCCCCTGGGTATAGCGCGGCATGGCATGTTGTAAATCACGGTTTGGCAGCAACTGCGTGGCCAGATCCCAAAGCCGCCGCTCATTGGCTGCATTGGCCAAATCAGCGTCAAAACCGCACACCCGGGTCAGCACGCGTTTGACATTGCCGTCCAGAATGGCAACCCGCTCAGCAAAACACAGAGAAGCAATGGCCGCCGCCGTTGATCGACCGATGCCCGGCAGCGATTGCAATAGTTGTGCCGTCGCCGGGAATCTGCCGCCGTGCAAACCCACCACGTCAACCGCGCATTGATGGAGATTACGGGCGCGGCTGTAATAACCCAGACCACTCCACAAGCCCAGCACCTCATCAAGATGAGCCGCGGCCAGGGAGGCCACCGTCGGGAAACGATCCAGAAAGCGTGGAAAATAGTCCAGAACGGTCGCCACTTGCGTCTGCTGCAGCATGACTTCGGACAACCAGACCCGGTACGGATCTCGCGTGTTCTGCCACGGCAAATCGTTGCGCCCATGCGTTTTTTGCCAAGTCACCACCTGGCCGGCCAAATCCATCACCACAGCGTATCAGACCTGCTCGGGTATAGGGACTGTTTCGGAACGACCCCGGTCTGTCGCCGTCACCAGATAAGCCGTCAATTCGGACAACTTGGTCTCCAATTGTTGCAAGGCATCTCCCCGTGCCTGTATTTCACCGATGCGGTCATCGAGTCCACCGGATGCCTGCTGTATGCGATCAATAGCTTCCAGGCGACGGCCAAAGTTACGGCGACGCTCCCGCAACTGAACGTCCAACTGGGCTGCGGCCGATTTACTCCACAGTTCAATATCGCCGAGCACGGTTTCGTGGATGGCGCGAAGGCGGGTGGAGAGCGCGCGGACCAGGCGATCCGCAAACTCTGGCTGCGCGAGCCGGAAAGCATTGCCGATACCCAAATACTGCAGATGACTGCGCTCCACCAGATCCAGATCATGCAGATGCCCGGCCAGAGAGGGCTCAGTTGGGGCCTGCAAAGAAAAACCGTGTTCAGCATTCAATTGCCGGAACGTCGCCGCCAACATGGATTGAATCTCTTCACTGATGAACTGAACCTTGCGCAAATTCTCACGCAGTTGGCCAAAGGTCTCGCCATACGCTCGCTTAACGCCCAGTTTGAGGCCTTTTTGTTGCAGAACGGTAGTCAGCTGCGCCATTTCTTTCTTGAGCGCTGTTGGCCCCAGAACACCAAACACTTCACGGAGCAGTTTGAGGTGTACCGAACGCACCGCATGGATTTTCGCGCCCCCCAGATCAAACTCCGCCTGCTCTTGGGAAATGCGGGAGCGCATGTTCTTGATCACGGGCGAATTCTTGCCCTGAAGTCCCTTGAGCTCCATCATCTGCTCCGTCAGATCACATCGGCGAATGTTGATGACGCGGCCGGTCTCGGTGCGTAAATCTGAAATGCCACTGGAAACGGCTGCGCCCAGCATCTTCTGCCGCTGGCCCAAGATGCCCTGACTGAGGGCCTCTTCAAGCGTGGACAGGCAACTGAGTTCCAGCAAAGCCAGATCGTCCGTTACCTTGGCAACCAGCCCTTTCTGCGCTGACACAGGAATAACCTGCTGAACGGGAATACCCAGGATCTCGGCAGTGGACACCCGCTGGCGCTCAATTTGGGCTTGTACCTGCGCGGGAGAGCTCAGGGCATCCCATAACGTATCGATCTTGTTGAGCACCACCAGCCTGGTGCTCTTATCGTCTGCCTCATCGACCAGGTGCTCACGCCAGATGGAGAGGTCCGATTTGGTCACGCCGGTATCCGCCCCCAGGAGAAAAACGACAGCGTGCGCCTGTGGAATCAGGCTGACCGTCAGTTCAGGCTCGGCACCGATGGCGTTCAGCCCCGGGGTATCCAGGATCACCAGACCCTGCTTCAAGAGCGGGTGGGCGATATTAATCAGGGCATGGCGCCACCTGGGGACTTCCACCAAGCCCTGGGCATCAACCGTCGGGTTGTCTTCCGGCGCTTCGAGCTGCCAGAACCCAAGCGCTCTTGCTTCATCCTGCGTCACGCGACGGGTTTCAGCCACCTTTTCAAGTGCCGCCGACAACTGCTTGGGATCATTCACATCCAAGTCAACGCGTGTCCATTTCTCCGGCACCATGCGCCACTCCATCAGCGACTGAGGCTGCATACGGGTTTCAATGGGCAAGAGACGCAGGCACGGCGGTACGTCTGCGTCATAGCCCATCTCGGTTGGGCACATGGTGGTTCGCCCGGCGCTGGCGGGCATGATGCGCCGACCGTAGCCAGCAAAGAAAATGGCGTTGATCAATTCGGACTTGCCGCGGGAAAATTCTCCTACAAAGGCCACCATGACTTTGTCCGTGCGCACCCGGCCTTCCAGTCGGCGCAAACGCTCTTCCACGGCAGCGTCCAGCAATTCATGATCTTTCATCCACTCGGCCAGCAACTTCAGCCGAAGGGCAAACTCACGCCGCCACGTACCGTATTGATCAAACTGTTCGTTGAATGAAGTAGCCAAATATCCTCCGCGCAATCTTTCAATATAGCACCGCGCAAGGCCAAGTCAGGTCTTCTGGCAATTGGGACAGTAAAACGTCGAACGCTGACCTTGCCGGATGGCCCTGATGGGTGTCCCACACACCCGGCAAGCCTGCCCTTCCCGTCCGTAAACCATGGCTTCAAGCTGAAAATAGCCACGCTCACCATTGGTGCTGGAGAAATCCCGCAAGGTGCTGCCACCCTTGGCCACGGCACGCGCCAGCACATCCCGGATGGCGGCGTGAAGTTGGGCGGCGCGCGGCCGACTCAACTTGGCGGCACTCAGCGTTGGTCTGATACCCGCCATGAACAGCGCCTCCGAGGCGTAGATATTGCCCACGCCCACCACAATGTCACCTGCAAGCAGCACCTGCTTGATCGCGGTCTTGCGTCGCTTTAACTCAGTATGAAAATGCTTGACATCGAAACTATCCGACAAGGGCTCCATGCCGAGTTTCGCCAACAATTTGCGCGCCTCGGGAGCATCCTCACTCTCGGCGTAGACCACCGCCCCGAATCGGCGTGGGTCATTGAGCCTGAGCGTGCCGCGACTGGTCGCCATCTCAAAATGGTCATGGACGCCGACAGGTGGCAAGTGCCGCGCAAAACTCAAACTGCCCGACATGCCCAAATGAACTAGCAGCAAGCCCTGATCAAGGTCAATCAGCAAATATTTACCGCGTCTGCGCACGGCCCGCACCGTTCGCCCTGCCAGTTGGACCACAGAACAGCCCAAAGGCCATCGCAAGGCCTTGCCCATGCACACGGAAACCACTTTCGCACCCGTTATTTCTCCGACAAAACTCAATCGCGTGACTTCAACTTCGGGTAATTCAGGCATGGCAAAAAAATTCAGCGGACATGGATTATTATGGTCTGATGTTGCGTTTCAACCGTTTTCCATTCATCGTCTTGCTCGTTGGCGCGCTGGCCGCGAATGCGCAAGTGCCCGACAGCCAACCAGCCGAGCCTGTTAGTTCCTCAATGGACGGTGAGCTCTTTTATCAGCTTTTGCTGGGGGAACTCGGCGTGCGGGAAGGGGAAGCGGGTGCGGGTTATTCGCTGATTCTCGATGCGGCGCGCAAAACGAATGACACCAGACTGTTCAAACGTGCCGTCGATATTGCGATACAAGCGCGCTCTGGCGAATCTGCGCTGCTAGCGGCCCGGGCTTGGAAACTGGCTCTACCCAACTCAAAAGAAGCCAATCGATACCTCTTGCAGATATTGATTGGCCTGAACCGTATCGGCGAAACCGTGGAACCGCTCATCAGCGAGATAGCGACCACGGATTTGAAAGACCGGCCCGCCACCGTAAGCACCATTCCGCGTTACTTTGCTCGCGCCACCGACAAAGCGCTGGCAGCCACCACGGTGGAGCAGGCGCTGACGGGCTACCTGACGGAGCCAGGAGTTGGTATTTCTGCGTGGCTCGTCATCGGTCGCATGCGTTTTGACGCGGGGGATGTCGCCGGTGCCATGGAGGCAATCGATAAGGCGCAGGCTTTAGATACCAAATCTGATGGCCCTGCCCTGCTGGCCCTATCCATGATGGGCCCCAAGGCGCCACAAGCCGAGGCCATTGTGAAGAATTATCTTGCGCGCCATTCACAACCCGAAGTGCGCATGGAATACACCCGCGCCTTACTGGATGCGCAACGTTACGCGGAAGCGACGACCCAACTGCAGATCATTACGTCTGAGAAACCCGACTTTGTCGATGCCTGGCTGATTCGGGGGGCACTTGAATTGCAGGACGGCAAACCAACTGTAGCCGAGCGCTCCCTCAAACGATATGTGGCATTGGCATTGGCGCAAGGCAAGCGCGATGGCACGCCCCAAGGGGAAGCAAGCCGTGGACTGGTGCAGGCTTACCTCTCACTGGCCGACATTGCCGAACAAAGGAAGGACTTTTCTGACGCTGACGCGTGGCTGAAGCGCATTGACAGCGCAGACGCCTTGCTCAACGCCCAGCTGCGTCGGGCCGCCATTCTTGGACGCCAGGGCAAACTCGAAGAAGCACAACAACTCATCCGCAAGCAGCCCGAAAAGTCACCGGCCGACGCCCGCCTGAAAGTAGCCGCCGAAGTCCAGCTGCTTCGCAACAGCAAGCAACACAAGGCCGCGTATGACCTGTTGGCACAGGCGGTGTCGCACTATCCTGAAGATCTGGATCTGGTTTACGACATGGCCATGGTGACCGAAAAACTGGGCAATCTGGAGGAAATGGAACGACTACTGCGTAGCGTGATCGAGAAGAAGCCCGACTATCTGCATGCCTACAACGCACTGGGTTACTCGCTGGCAGAACGCAATATGCGTTTGCCGGAGGCCAAACAACTGATTCTGAAGGCTCTGGAATATGCGCCGGGGGATCCCTTCATAACGGATAGCCTGGGCTGGGTTGAATTTCGTAGCGGCAATTTAACAGAGGCCGCGCGCATTCTTCAGGGGGCGTTCAAAGCCAAACCCGATGCGGAAATTGCAGCCCATCTGGGTGAGGTGTTGTGGACCATGGGGCAGCGTGAGCAGGCGGTAAGCATCTGGAAAGAAGGTGCGCAGATCGATGGGGCGAACGAAACTTTGCTGGAAATACTCAAACGCCTGCGTGTGAAGCTGTGAAACAAGGCGTGAGAGCTATTTGCGCGGCGCTTCTTTTTGCTACTATTTTTATAGCTGGCTGCGCAGCTCCGATAAGAGCTAGCGTCTCAAAACAGTCTGAAACACCGCTCTGGCACGGGCGCCTCGCAGTCAGGGTTGAATCTGACCAGCCGCAATCCTTTGCGGCTGAATTTGAGCTAACCGGGAACGCGCAGGTCGGCGCATTGACGCTGTACACCCCGATGGGCAGCACAGCCGCCGCCCTCTCCTGGTCCGACCAGACAGCGGTGATGCGCACCCAGGGTGAAGTTCATTCTTTCGAATCGCTGGACGCTTTGATCAAGCAGGCCGTTGGCACCGAGATACCCGTCGCGGCTCTCTTCGCCTGGCTGAAGGGCGACAATATGATTGCGGCGGGCTGGAACGCCGACCTGTCGCAACATGCCAATGGCAAGATCACGGCGCGACGCGCGCAGCCCGTCCCCCTTGCAGAGTTGCGACTGGTGCTTGAAAAGTAGCGTACTGAATCCGTCAGGGACAGCGCCCAAGACCTGTCCCCCTATATTTCCAATCCATGAAGTCGCTCTACGACATTTCCGCCCCAGCCAAACTCAACCTATTTCTGCACATCACGGGCCGGAGAAGCGATGGTTATCACTTGCTGCAATCCGTGTTCATGCTGATTGACTGGTGTGACACACTGCATTTCGACCTGCGCGTTGATGGACAAATTAGCCGCGAAGACCTGTGCACACCTTTGCCGGTTGATGACCTCATCGTCCGCGCAGCACGCGCCCTGAAGACGGCCAGCAACAGCCCGCTCGGCGCTCACATCGGAATTGAAAAACGCATCCCCGCACAGGCGGGCATGGGCGGTGGCTCATCCGACGCGGCATCGACCCTGCTGGCGCTGAACCGCCTGTGGAAACTTGACTATTCGTTGGAAAAACTGACCCACATCGGGCTTCAGTTGGGAGCGGACGTGCCGTTTTTCCTGGGTGGACGCAACGCATGGGTCGAGGGAATTGGTGACAAAATGACACCCGTGATCCTGCCACAAAGTCGTTTCTTGGTGGTCAAACCCAATGACGGGTTGGACACAAGTTTGATTTTTTCAGATCCGGGTCTAAAAAGGGATAGCGAAACTGCTATAATTGCAGGCTTCGCTGCAGACACATTCGGCTTTGGCCGTAACGACTTGCAGGGTGTTGCCCAAAGGCTTTGCCCCGGTGTAACCCAAGCTCTAAAATGGCTTGAATTACACGGACTCAATGGCCGGATGACAGGCTCTGGAAGCGCAGTGTTTGCACAAATGTTGCGGCATATTGATTTGCACGGCGCACCAAGCGCTTTTCAGATCAGGTTGTGCAACAGTTTGGATACTCATCCCCTGTTGGGTTGGGCATCCAGCGAGAGATTATCGGTTGACAGCTTTTAGCTGCCGACCCGTGTAGGGGAGTCGCCAAGTTGGTTAAGGCACTGGATTTTGATTCCAGCATGCGAAGGTTCGAATCCTTCTTCCCCTGCCAAATATTTAGCCGTACGTTTCGAACGCTGGACGTACAGGCGTAAACATCACTCAATTGCTGGAATACTCATGCAGTCTCCTCAACCCCCCGATTTCATGGTTTTTACCGGCAATGCCAATCCTGGCATGGCGGAGGAAATCGCCAGCCACTTGGGTATCGGACTGGGCGCCGCGACGGTTGGTCGCTTCTCCGATGGTGAAGTCACCGTCGAAATCAATCAAAACGTGCGGGCCAGGGATGTCTTTGTGGTTCAGTCCACTTGCGCGCCGACCAACGAAAACCTGATGGAATTGCTCATCATGGTGGATGCACTCAAACGTGCGTCCGCAGAGCGCATCAGTGCCGTGATTCCGTATTTTGGCTATGCGCGGCAAGACCGTCGTCCGCGCTCCAGCCGGGTGCCGATTACCGCCAAGGTTGTGGCCAATATGTTGCAGGCCGTTGGTGTGGCTCGCGTATTAACCATGGATTTGCATGCCGACCAGATTCAGGGATTTTTTGACATTCCCGTCGACAATATTTATGCGTCTCCCGTCTTGCTGGGTGATCTGCGCCAGAAGAACTACGAAGACCTGATCGTCGTGTCTCCCGACGTGGGTGGCGTGGTGCGCGCTCGCGCCCTGGCCAAGCAACTCAATTGTGATCTCGCCATCATCGATAAGCGTCGTCCCCGGGCCAACGTCAGCGAAGTCATGCACGTCATCGGTGAAATCGAAGGACGCAACTGCGTCATCATGGACGACATGATCGACACCGCCGGCACCTTGGTCAAAGCCGCGGAAGTCTTGAAAGAACGCGGCGCGAAAAAGGTTTACGCGTATTGCACACACCCCATTTTCTCGGGTCCGGCGATTGAGCGCATCACCAATGGTGGCGCACTCGACGAAGTGGTGGTCACGAATACCATCCCCTTGAGCCAGGCGGCATCAGCTTGCCAGAAAATTCGGCAACTGACCGTGGCACCGTTGATCGCCGAGACGATCCAGCGCATTGCCAAAGGCGAGTCCGTCATGAGTTTGTTCTCGGATCAAGAAAATCTTTTCTGATTCGGGCAAAAGTGGGATCACGCGCAAACACGTGCGTTGATCCTTTTTAAAATCGGAGTCACACTGGTCGCGGTGGACTCCTCCAGGAGTTGATACTATGAAATTCGTCGCTTTTGAGCGCGCCAAGCTGGGCACGGGTGCGAGCCGCCGTCTCCGCATCACCGGTCGCACGCCCGGCATCGTCTACGGTGGTGCAGTTGCGCCGCTGCAGATCGAAATTGATCACAATGCCCTGTGGCACGCCTTGAAGAAGGAAGCGTTCCACGCCACCGTTCTGGACATGGAACTGGATGGAAAAGACAACAAGGTTTTGTTGCGCGACGTGCAAATGCACCCCTTCAAGCAGCTCATCCTGCACATTGACTTCCAACGTGTCGATGCCACAACCAAACTGCACATGAAGGTGCCATTGCACTACAGCGGCGACGAAAATTCGCCCGCGATCAAGTCAGAAGGCTGCATTGCCAATCACGTGATCACGGAAATTGAAGTGCTGTGTCTGCCTGCAGATCTGCCTGAGTTCATCGCGGTGGACTTGAGCGGCCTGAAAAAAGGCAGCTCGCTGCATTTGGCCGACATCACCCTGCCCAAGGGTGTGACAGCCGTGCCACACGGCGGCAACAAGAACCCGGTGCTGGTGTCCGTGGTGGCCGTTGCCGGCGCCGAAGTGGCCGCACCAGAAGCAGGCGCAGCAGCTGCACCTGCAGCCGCCGGCAAGGGCGGCAAGGCCGCACCTGCCGCCGCAAAAGCACCTGCCGCCGCAAAAGCACCTGCAGCCAAGAAGAAGTAATCTTTGGGGGACAGAACTGGCCCGCTTCGCGGTCTGGCGTCTGTCCTGCCAGTTGCACCATCATGGCCCACTTCGGTGGGCCATTTTGTTTTCCGCCCTTACCCTGATAATTTGCGCATGATCAAACTGTTTGTTGGTCTTGGTAATCCCGGTCCCGAGTACGAATCGACCCGCCACAACGCGGGTTTCTGGTGGCTGGATGAAGTCGCGCGCGAGCTCAAAACGCCGCTGCTGATGGATAAAAACTACTACGGTCTGGTTGGGCGAACGGCCGTGAACGGGCAAACCGTGTGGCTGCTGAAACCCCAGACCTTCATGAACCTGTGCGGCAAGTCGGTTGCGGCCCTGGCCCGTTTCTACAAGATTCAACCCCAGGAAATACTGGTGGCACACGACGAGCTGGATATCGTTCCCGGCGAAGCCAAGCTCAAGCTCGGCGGCAGCCACGCCGGGCACAACGGCTTGCGTGACATTCACGCCCAACTCGGCACCGACGACTACTGGCGACTGCGCCTGGGTGTTGGCCACCCGGGCGTCAAGTCCGAGGTCATCCACTGGGTGCTGAAAAAACCGTCTCTGGACCACCGGATCGCTATAGACCAGAGCATTGACCGCGCGCTCAAGGCGCTGCCGCACTTCCTGGCGGGCGATATGGACAAAGCCACCATGCTGGTGCACACCAGCAAGCCGCCCCGACCCAAACCGCCCCGACCCGACACTCCACCGCAGTAAATCCCGGCTCATCCGATCCATTGAACAGAAAGCGAACCATGCATAACCGCACCGTTAATGCTATATTTTTAGTAGCATCTTGCGCTTTATCGACGGGGGCTGGAGCCCAGAATACCTATAAATGTGGGAATACCTACAGCCAGTTGCCCTGCACTGGAGGTGTCGTCATTGATACTTCAGACCAGCGAACCCCTGCGCAAAAGACACAGGCCGACTTGGCGACAGATCGGAACGCCCAAACCGCCGCCGCCATGGAGAAGGCACGGCTGAGGCAGGAAGAAATGGATATCGCTGCCAACACAGCGCCGCCACCGAAAGCGCATACGGCGGCAGTCAAGCGCAGCAGCGCGACACAGACGAAGGCCAGGCAAAAACAAAAAAAGAAAGAACCCGAGTACTTCGCCGCACAGGTTCCGGGCGAAAAAGCGACAAAAAAAGTGCCCAACAAGAGCACAAAAGCAAAGAGCGCCAGCAAAACCTGATCAGGTAACCATTACAGGCTGGTTCAATGAAGTTTGTTCATTGGTTAAAGCCGCTTCACTTCCAGCTGTAATCGCCGGTATTTTTGCCACAGTGTTTCCCTGTCTTCCACAAAACTCGGATTGATGGGAATACACGCCACCGGACACACCTGGACGCATTGGGGTTCGTCAAAATGGCCGACGCATTCGGTGCATTTATGGGGATCGATTTCGTAGATTTCCGGGCCCAAAAAAATGGCCTCGTTCGGGCACTCAGGCTCGCACACATCGCAGTTGATGCACTCGTCGGTGATGATCAAAGCCATGGCTTGTCATCCGCCGGATTGTCAAAAATTGTCAGACTGAACATCATGGGATGAATTATCGGCGTTTCGGCACATGCCGGGCCAATCACCCTGTCGTCGTCATGCCGCTCATCAACTTTGAAACAGGACGTAAAGCGTGCTGTCGAAACCCGCATGGGCCGCGTTATGGATAGACAAGGACGCTCAGCACAGGGGTTGTTGTGTCCAGCGTGCTGGTGCCGGCTTCAATGGCGGGACGACCCGACTTTCTGACAACCGCACCTTGCCATTTTTTGGAAGGAATCGTCATGCAAATGCAAACTCTGCGCCTTCGGGCGCTTACATTCGTCGCCGGTGCCGCACTATTGTTCTTCAGCGGCTGGGCCAACGCGGACCCGCCGGCGCGCGTCGCACGCCTGGGCTACGCCAGCGGTGCGGTCAGTCTTTTACCCGCTGGCGACACCGACTGGGACCGGGCCACCCTCAATCGCCCACTGACCAACGGTGACCGCCTCTGGACGGACGCAAACGCACGGGCGGAAATCCAGCTGGGTGGCGCCATGATTCGCATGAACGCCGGGACCAGCGTCTCCGTTCTCAATCTCGACGACCGGATCGCCCAACTGCAATTGACCCAGGGCACGTTGAATGTTCGCGTGCGTCGCCTTGAGCCCGGCCAGGTGTTCGAGGTCGACACGCCCAATCTCGCCTTTACCCTGCGCCAGCCTGGCGAATACCGGATCACGGTGGATCCCGATGGCAACGCGACGGACATCATCGTGCGCAAAGGCCAGGGCGAGGTGTACGGGGAAGGCGCCGCATACGTGGTCGATTCGCGGCAGCCGTATCGCTTCAAGGGAACCGGTTTACGCGAGTACGAGTATCTCGACCTGCCGCCACTCGACGAATTCGATCGCTGGGCGCTTGACCGCGACCGCCGCCACGACAACTCGCCCTCGGCGCGCTATGTATCACCCGACGTGGTGGGCTACCAGGACCTGGATGACAACGGCAGCTGGCGTGAAAACCCGACCTACGGCCGGGTCTGGATTCCCAGGCGCGTGGCGCCCGGCTGGGCACCCTACCGGGACGGCCATTGGGCCTGGGTCAACCCCTGGGGCTGGACGTGGGTGGACGACGCGCCCTGGGGCTTCGCCGTGTCCCATTACGGCCGTTGGGCCCATCTGGGGGGAACCTGGTGCTGGGTGCCAGGCCCCACACGCACGCGGGCCTACTATGCCCCGGCACTGGTGGCCTTCGTGGGCGGCAATAACTTCCAGTTGACGGTCTCCAGCGGCAATGTCGGTGGTGTCGCATGGTTCCCGCTGGCGCCGCGCGAGGTCTATCGACCGGCCTATGCGGCGAGCCGTGGCTATTTCGAGCGGGTCAACCGCAGTAATACGGTGATCAACAACACTGTCATTCATAACACCTACAACACCACCAACGTAACAAACCTCATCTACGCCAACCGGCGCATACCCGGCGCCGTCATCGCCGTGCCGCGCGCCGCCTTCGTGCAGTCGCAGCCGGTTGCCAGGGCGGCGGTTCGCGTGCCCCGCGAAGTGCTGGCCCGCGCGCCAGTCGCAGTAATCGCGCCCACGGCGCCTGCCGAGAGACGCGTGCGCGAGAGCACCGGCCCGGGCGGCAAGCCACCGGCACGCGTGTTTGAGCGATCGGTCGTCGCCCGCAGCGCACCTGCGGCACCCGTCGGGTTCGCAGCCCAGCAAGCGCAACCACGCGCAAAGCCCGGCAAACCGATAGAAGAAGCCGACCGCAAGGAAAACAAACCAGCAGCGCCGGCGCCCAGCGTCAAAGTGCTTGACCGGGCGCACTTGGGCGTGCCGACCACGCGGCCCCCACCCGTGGCGCCACGCGACAAGCCGGGTGCCGCACGCGCTACACCCGACTCGAAAAAAGAGTCTGCAGCACAAGGGGCGGCCGAGCCCAAGGTCATCCCGCCGCAAGTGGCACCACCGACACCGGCAACGCAAGGAGCGCATCGACAGTCGGCGCCGCCCAAGGTGACACCACCACCGCCCGTTTCCCGACCAAACCCGGCCACGCCGCCAAGGGAAAAACTCGAATCCGTCGCTGAACCACGCCAAACCGAAACAGGTCGACCTGTTGCCGTGCCCAGACCACCGCCGCAACGCATGGCTGAACCCAAACCCCTGGCGCCACAAGTGGCACCGGCGACGCAAGAAGGGTCGCGACAGTTAGCACCGCTCAAGGCGGCACCACCAGCGCCCGTTGCTCGACCTGCCCCGGTCGCGCCGCCAGCGGCAAAACCCGAATTCGTCCCGGCGCCACGTCAAGCCGAAACCGGTCCGCCTGCCGCCGTGTCCAGACCACCACCGCAGCGCGCGGCTGAGCCCAAACCCCTTGCGCCGCAAGTGGCACCGGTTACGCAAGAAGCGCCGCGACCGTCAGCGCCGCCCAGGGTGACACCACCAGCGCCCGTCGCCCGCCCTGCTCCGGTCGCGCCGCCAACGGCCAGACCCGAATTCATCCCGGCGCCTCGACACGCCGAACCAGTACCACCTGTCGCCGTGCACAGACCTCCGCCAGCGCCAGCCGCCCCGAAACCAGAGCCCGCCGCTACCCCAAGGCAAGCCGAAGTGCGTGCGCCGGTTGCTGCGCCCAGACCTCCGCCACCACCACCGCCGCAGACTCACCCGGTGCCCACGGCGCAGCCACAACAAGCTCAAAACCATAGGCCTGCGGCCAACAGGCCTATTGACCTTAGAAATGACAGCGAGGAAGAAAAGCGCAAACACAAAGGACAGCCCCCGCCCTGAATTGACTGCGTGACACCTGCCGCGTCCTGTCGTTTTTCACCGTGTCTTGAATTTCCAGACTTCTGGCCAAGGGTGCAGGGCATAAGGCTACGATGGCGTGTCACCCAGTTTGGAAACATCAGAAACATGACCACACCCAGCCCTGCCCTGCATGACCTCGGCGCACATGCGCTGACCACGGCGTATCGCCGACACGAGCTCTCACCGGTGGAGGTCACGCAATCGGTGCTGGCGCACATGGACCGGTGGGAGCCCCACATCCGTGCCACCTACCTGTTGCGTCCAGACGTCGCCATGGCGCAGGCGCGCGCTTCCGAGGCCCGCTGGCTGCGGGGCGATCCTTGCGGCCCGTTGGACGGTGTGCCGGTCACGATCAAGGAAAACATAGCCACCCGTGGCGACCCCATGCCACTCGGCACGCTGGCCACCAAGCTGACGCCCGCCAGCGCTCACGCGCCGCCCGCCGCCCGTCTGCTGGAGGCGGGTGCCGTGCTGCTCTGCAAGACCACCATGCCCGACTACGGCATGCTCTCAAGCGGCTTGTCCAGCTTTCACCCCCTGTCGCGCAACCCCTGGGACGTGAGCAAAACACCTGGCGGCTCCAGCGCCGGCGCCGCCGCCGCCGCTGCCGCGGGTTACGGCCCCCTGCATATCGGCACCGACATTGGCGGCTCACTGCGTCTGCCGGCAGGCTGGTGTGGCATTTTCAGCCTCAAGCCCAGCTTGGGCCGTATCCCGATTGATCCGCCCTACACCGGTCGTGCGGCCGGCCCGATGACGCGCACCGTGGCGGACGCCGCGCTGATGATGCAGGTCTTGTCGCTACCGGATGCCCGAGACAGCATGAGCCTGCCCTATCAGGCGCTCGAATGGGACCAGTTTGACCGGGGTGTGGAGGTTCTGCGCGGGCGCAAAATCGGCCTGCTGATGGAGGCCGGCTGCGGTCTGGCGGTCGAACCCGAGGTCCGCGCAGCTATCGACCGTGCGGCGCACCTATTCGAACGCGCAGGCGCCATCGTTGAGCCCATGCCCGCCTTCATGACACCCGCCATGCTCGATGGCATGGACCACGCCTGGCGCATGCGTTCGCACATGGATTTGTCGGCCCTGTCAGCGGCCAAAAAAGCCAAGGTACTGCCTTACATCCAGCAGTGGGCCGACAGTGCAGCAGGCATGACCGGGCCGCAAACGTTTGCCGCCTTCAGCCAGTTTCACGCCACGCGTGTCGCTACTGCGCGCGCCTGCCAGCCTTTTGACTACGTCATCTCGCCCACGTCGCCCATGCCGGCCTTTGCGGCCGAACTGCCGTCGCCCACCAATGATCCGCTGCGCCCGTTGGAGCACATCGGCTTCACCGTGCCCTACAACATGTCCGAGCAGCCGGCCGCCTCGATCAATTGCGGCTATACGCGCAGCGGTTTGCCGATTGGCTTGCAGATTGCCGGTCAACGCTTTGATGATCTGGGCGTGTTGCAGGTCGCGCGTGCCTTTGAGCTGCTCCGCGATCCGCAGCAACCGTGGCCACAACCACCGGGCGCCTGATCCCGGACTTGACTTACCGAAACTGATTTATCCCGGGCTGGCTCACGCGCTGGGGACACCGGGGAGCACACCGGCAAGCGACCCAGGCGGCACCAGCCGGCTCTGGTCGTAGGTCGGCTGGGGCGGCATGTCGGCCAGATGCTGGGTGTCGGCCCAATCCAGGATGCTTATGGCCTCACCCTCGATGCGCACCCGGTTCAGGCCCGCATTGGGAATGACGCTCTGGCGCGGCCCGGACAGCGGCAGGGCCAGCGCCGTGCGGTAAATCATGTCCAGCACGCCGCCGTGCGTTACCACCACCAAGGTCTGCCCCATGTGGGCCTGTGCCAAACCACGCACGGCCGCCAATACGCGGGCATGAAACTGCCGCGTGCTCTCGCCCCCGGTAAATGCGTAGTCAGCCTGGAACCGCGTCCACTGCGTCCAGGCATCGGGATGCTGGACCTTGATATCCTCAACCCGCATGCCGTCCACCACGCCGAAGTTCTGCTCGCGCAAGGTCACATCCAGCACGAGATCGCGCACACACGGATGCAAACTTTGCTGGCTGATGGGCAGGGCTGTCTGCTGGGTCCGGATCAGGTCACTCGACACCAGCAAATGGGCCGCCTCGCCGGCCAGACGAATCCCGAGGCGCCGCGCCTGTTCCTGTCCCACCGTATTAAGCGGCACATCGACATGCCCCTGAAAGCGCAGCTCGCGGTTCCAGTCGGTTTCACCATGGCGGATAAGAATGAGTTCGGTCATGACATCAAAGCGTGCGCAGCTGCCGCCGCCGGCGCAGCCAGACTTTCTCGATCTCGACCGCGACAAACACCACCCCAGAGGCCCCGAGGCAGAGCAAAAGCTCCGGCAGACTCAAGGGTTCGGTCTTGAAAATCGGGTTCAGCACCGGCACATAAATCGTCGCCAGCTGCAGCACAAAGGTCAGTAGCACGGCGCCCAGCAGCGGCCGGTTCGAACCTAGGCCAAGGCGCCACAGGGACTCGGTCTCCGAGCGGATCGCCAGCACATGCGCCATCTGCGACAGGGTGAGCACGGTGAACACCATGGTTTGCCAGTGCGCATGGCCGGTGGACGTGGCCCAGGCCTGCACCAGCAGGCATAGCCCGCCAATCAGCAAACCAACCCACAAGATGTGCTGCCACAGGCCGTGGGCAAAAAGACTTTCTTGCGGCGCGCGTGGCGGCCGCTGCATGATGCCGCGCTCAGCCGGCTCGGCCGCCAGCGCCAGACCCGGCAAGCCGTCCGTCACCAGGTTAACCCACAAAATATGGATGGGCAGCAACGGGATAGGCAAACCCAGCATCGGGGCCAGGAAGATGGTCCAGATCTCGCCCGAATTGCCGGTCATCGCATAGCGGACAAACTTTCGAATGTTGTCGTAAATGCGCCGGCCTTCGCGCACGGCGGCGACGATGGTCGCAAAGTTGTCGTCCAGCAGGACCAGGCTAGCCGCCTCGCGCGCCACATCGGTGCCGCCCCGGCCCATGGCCACGCCGATATCGGCCCGTTTGAGGGCGGGTGCGTCGTTCACACCGTCGCCCGTCATGGCGACAAACTCACCGCGCGCCTGCAGGGCCTCGACAATGCGAATCTTCTGCGCCGGATCGACGCGCGCGTAGACCCGCACTGAAGCCACGCGCTCACGCAAAGCGGCGTCATCCATGGAAGCCAACTCAAGCCCGTTCAGCACCTCGGCGTAACCATCCACGACGATGCCCAGACGCCGCGCAATGGCCAGCGCCGTGGCCGGGTGGTCGCCGGTGATCATCACCGGCGTGATGCCGGCTGTTTGGCAATCGCGCACGGCGAGCGCCGCCTCCGGACGGGGTGGATCGATCAAGCCAATCAGGCCGATCAGGCTTAGGCCGGACTCGACCGGTTCGATTTCACCGGGCACCGGCAGCGCCGCATGGGTGCGACAGGCCAGCGCCAGCACCCGCAAACCCCGGGCTGCCATGGCCTCGGCCGCCGCCAGCACGTCCGCCTGCTGCAGCGGCACGGTGCCGTCGGCGCGCCATTGCTCGCCGCACAAGGGAATCACCGATTCGGGCGCGCCCTTGGTGTAGGCTAAAAAGCCCTGCTCCAATCGGTGCACGGTGCTCATGCGCTTGCGTTCCGAGTCGAACGGCAGCTCCTGCACCCGTTCAAACTGGCGATCCAGTTCGGCCTTGTCGAGCCCGGCCTCCAGCGCCACTTGCGTGAGCGCGGTTTCGGTCGGGTCGCCTTGCCACAGCCCTTCGCGGTTGCGACTGGCGTCGTTGCACAAGGCTGCCGCACGCAACAGTTCCAGATGAAGCGGTCCGGCAAGCGCGCTGCCCGACGCGTCGATTGCCGGTACCCACTCCTGCCCGTCGGCCAGCAGCAGTTCGGCGTGCATACGATTCTGCGTCAGGGTGCCGGTTTTGTCGGAACAAATGAAGGTGACCGAACCCAGTGTCTCGACCGACGGCAAACGGCGGATCAGGGCATTGAGCGCCACCATGCGGCGCGCGCCCAGTGCCAGCAACACCGTCACTACGGCAGGCAAGGCTTCTGGAATGGCCGCCACGGCCAGGCTCACGGCAGTCAGGATCATCAGCACCGGCGCCTCACCGCGCATCACCCCGACCAGAAAAATAACCACGCAGATGGCGATGACCGCCAGTGCCAGTCGCTTGCCAAACGCCGCCAGGCGCAGCTGCAGCGGTGTGCTGCGGTCGGTATCGCGATCCAGCAGACCGGCCACTTTGCCCAGCTCGGTCGCCATGCCAGTGGCCACCACCAGACCGCGTCCGCGCCCGTGGGTGGCCGTGGTGCCCTTGAAGGCCATGTTGAGGCGGTCGCCCAGGGAATGGGCGACGCCATTCAATGTCGCTGTGTGTTTGGCCACCGTGACCGACTCGCCGGTCAGGGCCGATTCATCGACCTTGAGTTGGGCTATTTCGATCAGCCGCAGGTCGGCGGGAATCTGGTTGCCCGCCTCCAGCAACACAATATCACCGGGCACCAATTCACTGGCGGGGATCACTTGGGCCTGCCCACCGCGCAAGACGGTGGCCTGGGTCGCGGCCAGCTGCTGGAGCGCCGCCATGGCCCTGTCAGCCCGCCAGGCCTGCACAAATCCGATGGCGGCATTGAGCAGCACGATCACCAGAATCGCCAGCGTGTCAATCAGATCGCCGATGACGCCCGAGATCACGGCGGCGCCGATCAGCACCAGCACCATGAAGTCCTTGAACTGGTCAAGGAACTGGCCCCACAGACTGCGGCCCGGCCGGCCCTGGATTTCATTCGGACCGTGCGCCTGGGCACGGCGGCTGGCCTCGTCCTCATGCAGGCCATGCCCCGGGTCTACCCCGTGTCGACGTGCCAATTCATGGGCATCGTGCAAGTGCCAATGGTCGGCGGCAACCGGGGGTGACTTCTCCGCCATGTCCATGTCAATGTCGACGACGCCCTTTATTCAGAGACATCAGGCGTATCAACTGCATCCAGTTCTGGCTCTGGCTCTGGCTCTTCATTCAACTTGACAATCATCACCGGCACACCCGCCGCATGCAGCACTTCATTTGACACCGAGCCCAGCAATGCACGGCGCAAGGTACTCGTGCCGCTGGCCCCCATGACCACGAGATCGCAGCCATAGCGCTCCAGGATGTCGATGAGGGTGTGCGCCGGGTCACCCGAGGCCACTTCGCACTCATAGGAAATATTGGCTTCCTTCAGCAACGCCTCGGCCGGCAACAAGGTGTGGGCGCCAGCGGCCGCACTGACCTGCTCAATCACTTGCGGATCATGGGCCACCACCAACTCATACAAAGTCGCGGCCTCCTGCACATTCGCCAGCACCACGCTGGTCTCCAGACCGGCCTGCGCCATGCGGATGGCAAAGCGCACCGCCTCCATCGCGACAGCAGAACCATCCACGGGCAATAGTATTTTCATTTTTTCTCCGATTTGTATGTGGAAACGAATAGTTCAAGCGTAAATCCCCACCCGGATTGCGTCTTGATATGGGTCATATATACGCCGCATGCAGGCGGCCCCGCCGAGGCTTAAGCGCGCGCGAGACCCTGCACTTTTTCTATCAATCGCTGATTCACTGCCGGCGACACAAACTTTTCCACCTCGCCCCCGAGTGTGGCGATTTCGCGCACAAAGGTACTCGATATGAACTGGTACTTGTCGCTGGGCGTGAGAAAAACAGTTTCCACATTGGGCATCAGGCTACGGTTCATGCCGGCAAGTTGAAACTCGTAGTCAAAGTCCGTCACGGCGCGCAAGCCGCGCACCATGGCCTTGGCGCCCCGCGCCACGACAAAGTCACGTAACAGACCGGAGAAGCTTTCCACCTGCACCTGCGGATAAGCCTGGATCGCCTCGCGCGCCATGTCCATGCGCTCTTCCAGTGAAAACATGGCTTTCTTATGGTGCCCTGCCGCGACCGCCACGATGACGCGGTCAAACAACTGCGTCGCCCGTCGCACCACATCTTCATGGCCAAGGGTCATCGGGTCAAAAGTGCCGGGATAAACAGCAATCACGTCATGGGCCATTTTTCGCCTTTGGGTCAGTTGGGGGCAAAGCTCGGCGGCTTCTTTATCGCGGGCTCTCTTACGCCGCATTATGCAGCGCGGCCTGGCTGGCTAGCCCATGCGCTTGAGCAAATGGGCGTGCACCGCACCGGCCTTCAAATGCCGGTGTACGGTCAGTCCGGCGCTCTCCAGCTGCGCGTCGGTCCACAGGATGGGGGCCTCCAGATAAACAAAGCCGTCCACCGCCACGGCACGACCAGCGGCGATCAGCGCCGCTTCAAACAGCACAGAGTCAAAAGGTGGGTCGATAAACACGACATCCATGCTGGCCGCATCCAGGTGCTTGAGCGCGGCCACACCGTCGCCGCGCACCACTTGTGTGGCGCTGGCCTGCAGCTGCGTCTGGACACGCTTGAGTTGCGCCACCAGGGCCGTGTCCTGCTCGACCAGCGTGACTTCTTTGGCGCCACGGGACGCGGCTTCAAAACCGAGTGCACCGGTGCCGGCAAACGCATCGATGCAACGCCAGCCGGTCAGGTCCTGGCCCAGCCAGTTGAACAGGGTCTCGCGCACACGGTCGGGTGTGGGGCGCAGACCGGGCTTGTCAGCCACCGCCAGCTTGGTGCGCTTCCACAGGCCACCGATGATGCGGACCTCATGGGTCAGTGGGGTGGAGAGGCGCACGGGACGGGGCGGGCGTTCGGATGGGTTGATGGCTTTGGAATTTTTTTGCTTCATTGGTAAAGCTTAACGCAAGCGACAGGGGCAAGTCAGCCACCTTTCAGGCCTCAGTCCATCGTCACGACGTCGGATGACTCACGTTCAATGCCGGGTAATCCGTATAAAGGTCGATGCCGCGCTGAGTGGATCGTGGCATGCCAAGGTCGAGTTCCAGACGGACCTGCCGCGTGGCCCCTGGAGGAACGCCTCAGGTTCGCGGCTTGGCGACTTGGTCATCGGGTTTTCCGCCCTGATTCTTCCACTTTTCATAGCACTCCACGCCGCAAAAATGCACAAAGTAGTCCGTCGCTTCACGAACTTTGGCTTCGGACAGAGGCACTTCCTTCAGACATACCGCGCAGACAACGCGCTCGGTCTCGACCGGTTTATCAGTGGCAGTCATGGTTTCCTCCAAAAAAACCAGCATACCGCTTCTCACGTCACCCGGCCACTGGATTCGTTGCGGGAGTAGATCTATTGCCAACCCTAGTTGGCAGGCGCGGCCCCGCCCAGCACCACCGTCACCATTTTTTGCGGCTGCAGCTTGCGCGCAAACGCCGCCTTGATGTCGGCCGCGGTCACCTTCTCCACCTGCTTCGTCCAGGTGTCCAGATAGTCCAGCGCCAGCTTGTTCCAGGCGATGTTGGCGACGTTGTCTAGCAGTTTGCGGTTGCTGTCAATACGCAGGGCAAAGCCGCCAATCAGGTTGTCCTTGGCGGCTTTGAGCTCTGCTTCAGTCGGGCCCTTGGCCACGAAGTCGGCGACCACGTCGCGCGACACCTGCACCGCCTGCGTGGCCTGGTCGGGCCGGGTTTGCAGGCCCAGGGTGAAGGCGCCGGCATGCAGGGCGGGCGCGAAGTAGCTGTAGATGCTGTAGGTCAAGCCGCGCTTTTCGCGCACTTGCGTCGTCAGGCGCGACACAAAGCCGCCACCGCCCAGGATGTAGTTCCCCACCGTGAGGGCAAAGTAATCCGGGTCGTCGCGCCTATAGCCGGGTTGCCCGATCAGCACATGGGCTTGCGCCGAGTCGAACGCGATGTGTTGCTCACTGGCCTTGTCCAGCGGTGCCACCTCGGGCACGGCAGGCAGGGCCGGGCAGGCGGCGGGCGTCGTGGCCGGCAGGCGCGAAAACAACTGCGTCACCAGCCCATCGGCCTGCGCCCGGTTCACGGCACCCACGATCGTCACCTTGGCCCGGCACGGCTGGATCAGCGTGGCGTAAACCGTCTTCATGTCGGCCACGCTGATACGGTCCAAGGTCTCTTGCGTCATCTCGAAACCATAGGGGTGCTGGCCGTACACCGCCGTGTTGAAGGCGCGCGCCGCCAAGGTGGCCGGGCGGGTGTTGGCCTCCTTGATGGCGGCGCTTAGGGTCTGGCGCTCGCGCTGCCAGATCGTTTCAGGGAAGGCCGGCTCGCCCAGTTGCCGGGCGGCGAGTTGCGCGGCTTTGGACAAAAGATCCGGGTAGGTCAGCGAGCGCAGTGAAAAACTCATGCGGTCGCTGCTGGCTCCGGCGCCAAACGAGGCGCCCAGATCGGCCCAGGCTTCACTCAAGGCGTTTTCATCCAGCGCGGGCTCAGCGGCCGGTGCCCCGGCGCCTCGCGCCTTGCCGGCCAACACGCCTTTGCCCGTCATGCTGGCCGTGACGCTGGCCAAGCCGGCCTTGTCGGGCGGATCGCGGCGGCTGCCGGCGTCAAAGTCAATCTGCACGTCCAGCATCGGGATGGCTTGGCTGGGCACCAGGTAGACCTGCACACCCGAGGCCTGCGTCCAGTGCTCGATGGGAATGGCCGCCCATGCCGTATTTATAGAAAAAAGGTTTGTAGCCCCCGTCAATATTGCGCAGATAGCTATATTTTTAATAGTATTCATAAATTAAAACAGGAAGCGGCACTCAGTGCCGGGCGCCCGGCGGGGGCGTGCGCGGCTTGCGGGTCTTGTCCAGGGGTTGCGGCTGCAGCACCGCCACCGTGAGTTGGTCGTCACCAAAGTATTTGGCCGCCACCGCCTTGACCTGCTCGGCGCTGACCGCACGCAGGCGGGCGATCAGCCGCTCCTCCGCGTCCAGCGGCAGCCCCTGCACCCAGTTGCTGCCCAGCTCGCGGGCCTGGTTGAACACCGAATCGAGCTTGTAGATTTCGCTCGCCACCCACTGGGTCTTGACGCGGTTGAGTTCGGCCTCGGTCACCCCGTCACGGGCGATGCGCGCCACCTGCTCGCGCAAGGCCGCCTCCACTTGCTGCACCGTCTTGCCCTGCGCTGGCACGCCAGCCAGCACGAACAATTGCGGCCCGCGACCCCACAAACCGTTGTAGGCGCCGACGCTGTCCGCCACCCGCTGCTCGCCCTGCGTCAGCGCCCTGTCCAGGCGCGCCCCGCTGTAGCCGTCCAGCACGGCGGCCAACACGGTCAAGGCCAGCGCGTCCGAATCACCGGCTGGCGGGTTCGGCGAAACGCCGGCCGGGGCGATGCCCAAGGCCTCGTCCAGCGACTGCAGACCGGGCACCTTGAACGCCATCGACAAATAGGCCTGCTCGGCAGGCGCTTTGAAATCCATGCGCCGCACGCCCATTTGCGCCGGCTCGCTGCGCGGCTTGCGTGCCGGCAGCGCTCGGGCCGGCACGGCGCCATAGTATTTCTCGGCCAGGCGGCGCACCTGCGCCACATCCACGTCCCCCGCCACCACCACGGCGGCGTTGGCGGGCACATACCAGCGCCGGTAAAACTCGCGCGCATCGTTGGGCGTCATGGCATCGAGATCGCTCATCCAGCCGACCACCGGCCGCCGGTACGGCGAAGCCACAAAAACAGTGGCGTTCAAGGCTTCCCCCAGCAGGGCGCGCGGGCTGTCTTCGGTGCGCAGGCGGCGCTCTTCCTTGACCACTTCCAGCTCCTTGGCAAACTCTTCATCGGCCCACTGGTTGTTGGCAAAGCGGTCGGCTTCGAGCTTCATCACGTCTTCCAGCCGATTGGCGGGAATCTGCTGGTAAAAGCCGGTGTAGTCCTTGCTGGTGAAGGCGTTCTCGCGCCCGCCCAGGGCTGCCACCCGGCGCGAGAACTCGCCCGGTGCCACCGCAGGCGTGCCCTTGAACATCATGTGCTCCAGCACATGCGCCACGCCCGAGGTGCCATCGACTTCGTCCATGGAGCCGACCCGGACCCACAGCATGTGAACCGCCGTGGGGGCGCGCCGGTCGGGTTTGACAATCACCGTCAAGCCGTTGGGCAAGGTGAATTGTTCTACCGGGGTCGGGGATTGCGCCTGGGCCGGAAGGCTCAACAGCTGGCACAAAACGAGCGAGACAGGTGCCAACTGGCGGGCCAGCAGGCGGGGTAAGGTTCGTGGCATGGGTCTTTTCATAGAATGGTGTGATTCTATGAACCCACACAATGTTCAGTTTTTTTAAAAAAAAGCCCCCTGCCCCTACGCCCCCCGTTGCCGAGCCTGCTGCGCCCGCGGGCACGCCGTCTGTAACACCCGCCGCGACAGCACCGTCCAAGGTCGCTGTCCCGGACGCCGCATCCCTGCCGCCCAGCGCCGTCACCCCGCCACCGGTCAGCGCCGCGCCGGAGCGCAAGAACTGGCTGGACAAGCTCAAAGTCGGCCTGCGCAAGACCGGCTCCAGCATCGCCACCGTTTTCACCGGCACGCGCATCGACGACGCCTTGTATGAGGACCTGGAATCAGCCCTGCTGATGGCCGACACCGGCGTCAAGGCGACGCAGCATCTGCTCGACGACCTGAAACGCCGGGTCAAGGACGCACGAGCCACCGACCCGGCTGCCGTCAAGGGCTTGCTGGTCGAATCCATCACCAGCCTGCTGCTGCCGCTGGAAAAAGCCCTGGTCATCGGGCAGCACAAACCCACCGTCATCATGGTCGCCGGCGTCAATGGCGCGGGCAAAACCACCTCGATTGGCAAACTCACGCGCCACCTGGCCAAGCATGGCGCCACCGTCTTGCTGGCCGCTGCCGACACCTTTCGCGCCGCCGCGCGCGAGCAGCTCAGCGTCTGGGCCGAACGCACCACGGTGGACATCATCAGCCAGGAAGGCGGCGACCCGGCGGCCGTGAGCTTTGACGCGGTCAGCGCCGGCAAGGCGCGCGGACGCGACGTGGTGCTGGTGGACACGGCGGGCCGCCTGCCAACCCAGTTGCACCTGATGGAAGAACTGAAAAAAATCAAGCGCGTGGTACAAAAGGCCGACGCCACGGCGCCGCATGAAGTCTTGCTGGTGATTGACGGCAACACCGGGCAAAACGCGCTCAGCCAGGTCAAGGTCTTTGATGACGCGCTGCAGCTCACCGGCCTGATCGTCACCAAGCTCGACGGCACGGCCAAGGGCGGCGTGCTGGCGGCCATCGCCCGCGAGCGGCCGATTCCGGTGTATTTCATCGGCGTCGGCGAGAAGCTGGAAGACCTGGAAACCTTCAATGCGCGCGAGTTTGCGCAGGCGCTGCTGTCATGAGCAACCCCGTCTTCAACGTGAAAGTTGTAAAAGTGGGTCACCCGTCCCGCCGCCAGGCCCTCGCGCTCTTGGGCGCCGGTCTGGCCATGCCAGTGCTGGCGCAAACCGCCACCGCTTGGTCCGCCATCGAACAAAAGGCCCGCGGCCAAACCGTGTATTTCAACGCCTGGGCCGGCAGCCAGAACATCAACGCCTATCTGCAGTGGGCCGGCGCCGAGCTGCAAAAGCGCTTTGGCGTCACCCTGGAACACGTCAAGATCACCGACACGGCAGAGGTCGTGAAACGCGTGCGCAATGAAAAAGCCGCCGGCAAAGTGACGGACGGCTCGGTGGATCTGGTCTGGATCAATGGCGAAAACTTTTTGACCATGAAGCGCGAGGCCCTGCTGTTTGGCCCATTCGCCGAGCGCCTGCCGAACTTTGCCTACGTGGACCTGCAGGGCAAGCCCACCACCCGCATCGACTTTTCCGAGCCGGTCGAGGGCCTGGAAGCGCCTTGGGGCATGGCGCAGTTGACCTTCTTTGCCGACGCCAAACGCGTGCCGAATCCGCCGCGTAGCATGGCCGAGCTGCTGGCCTTTGCCAAAGCCCACCCCGGGCGCGTCACCTACCCACGCCCACCCGACTTTCACGGCAGTACCTTCATCAAGCAGGTGCTGCTGGAGGTCAATGCCGAGCGCGGCGCGCTCTACCAAGCCGTCACCCCCGAGGCCCTGGCCAAGGCAGGGGCACCGCTGTGGACTTTTCTCGACGCGCTGCACCCGCACCTGTGGCGCGCCGGACGGCAGTTTCCGCAGAACGCGGCCGCCGTGCGCCAGATGATGGCCGATGGGGAGCTGTTGCTGGCCTTCACCTTCAACCCCAATGAAGCTGCGAACGAAATAGCCGCCAGCCGCCTGCCTGCCAGCGTCTTAAGCTATCAATTCAATAGTGGCACGATTGGCAACACGCACTTTGTGGCGATTCCGTTCAATGCCCGGGCCAAGGAAGGCGCACAGGTGCTGGCTAATTTTTTGCTCAGTCCCGAGGCGCAAGCGCGCAAGGCCGATATCGCCCAGTGGGGCGACCCCACCGTGCTGGCGCTGGACAAACTGCCGCCTGCGGAGCGCGCCCGCTTTGCCGCCCGGGCACTGCCGGGCCAGGTCGACAAAGTCATGCCGACCCTGCCGGAACCGCACGGCAGCTGGGTCAATCCGCTGGAACGGGAATGGATCCGGCGCTACGGCCAGGCGGGATGAAATAGGGCGCTGCGAAGTTGGCCACACTGTAAACTGCGCGAATGACTGAACTCGTCGACAAACTGGCCGATCTGACCGCCCTGCGGGACCGGGACGCACTCGACATCGCCTTGGTGAGCACCATCAATGACTTGGTGCAACCCCGAACGGTGGCCATCTGTCGGGTGGTGGGTGATGCGGGCAATGAACGCTGGCTCACCACGGCGCAAATGGGGGCCAGTCAGCTGGCGCCGACCTCCGATTCAGCGTGGTCCAAACTGGACTTGCTGCCCAAGTTGGCCGCGCATCCCCTGCGCGAGCAAGCGGTCGCCTCGCGGCAGGTCACGCAAACAGACGGGGAAACCAGTGTCACGGTTTTCCCGCTCACCGGCAATCCCGGCGCCAGCGGGGTGTTGGAGATTGTGACGAACGAAGCGCTGACTGCGCAATCCCATATCCTGTTGAGTGGCGTGCTTCGGCTTTACCTTAATTTTCAAAACCTGCTGGATTACGGCGAACGCGATGCGCTAACTGAACTGCTCAACCGCAAAACTTTTGACGGCGCTTTCCTCAAGGCCACGATCGAGCAAAACCTGGCAGTGGTCAACTCGCAGGACGACCGTCGCAATATGACGCACGCCATCGGCAGCTACTGGCTGGCCATGCTTGACATCGACCACTTCAAACGGGTCAACGACAATTACGGCCACCTCATCGGGGACGAAGTGCTGCTGTTGCTGGCCCGCCTGATGCGCGCCTGTTTTCGCTTTCACGACCAGCTGTATCGCTTCGGCGGCGAGGAGTTTGTCGTGCTGATGCGTTGCAACGGCGAGTCGGAAGCCGCGGGCGCGCTGGAAAGGCTCAGAACCACCACCGAAAAACACCTCTTCCCCCAGGTGGGCCACATTAGCATCAGCATCGGTTTTTCCGAGGTCAAGACCGGCGACACCCCCAGCGGTGCCTTTGAGCGCGCCGACAAGGCGGTCTACTACGCCAAGGAACATGGACGCAACCAGGTGTGCAGTTACGCCGGCTTGATCGCCCGCGGTGAATTGGTGGAGCAGGCGGTCAACGTGGGCGACATGGAGCTGTTTTAGCGCCGGTCGCTGCACGCCAGCGGCCACACTGGGTACACTTGCGCGCCATGAATATCCTGCTCCCCCGCATTGAAATAGAAAGCGCACCCCACCCCACCGCCGCCGTCATCTGGCTGCACGGCTTGGGGGCCGATGGCAACGACTTTGCCGCCCTGGTGCCCGAACTCGACCTCAGCGCCTGCCCGCCAATCCGCTTTGTGTTTCCGCACGCGCCCAGCATTCCGGTCACGCTCAACAGCGGCTACGTCATGCCAGCGTGGTACGACATTTTTGGAGCCGACCTGGTCAGCCGCCAGGACGCCGCCGGCATCCAGAAATCCGACCGCGCCATTTCGTTGTTGATCGAGCATGAAATCTCGCGCGGTATCCCGGCCCGCAACATCGTGCTGGCCGGCTTCTCGCAAGGCTGCGCCATGGCCTTGCACACCGGCCTGCGCTTCCCCCAGCGGCTCGCCGGCATCATGGCCTTGTCGGGCTACCTGCCCCTGGCCGACAGCTTCGCGGCGGAACGCGCGCCAGCCAACGCCGACACCCCCATCTTCATGGCCCACGGCAGCATGGACCCGGTGGTCATCCCCGCCCGCGGCGAAGCCTCGCGCGATCTGCTCGGCCAGCTGGGCTACGCAGTGCAATGGCACAGCTACCCCATGCAACACAGCGTGCACCCGCGCGAAGTCGCGGATTTATCGGCCTTTCTGGCCCGCGTACTGAACCAGGGCAGCGATGCAGTTTGAAACATTGAAAGCACGCGCACCCGGCCCTGTTCTCGGCATTGACTTTGGCACCTCCAACTCGGCGGCCGCGCTCTTGGGGGCCGACGGCCAGTTGAATGTGATGCCGCTAGACGGCCTCAAAGCGGCCATGCCCACCGCCCTGTTTTTCTCCAACGAAACCCACACCACCCTGTTTGGCTCGCAGGCCATGCAGGCCTATCTCATGGGCGTGGAGGGGCGCCTGCTGCGCTCCATCAAGAGCCTGCTGGGCAGCAAGCTGATGGACGAGCACACCCTGGTGAACGGCCAGTCCACGCCCTTTTTTGACATCGTGACCCTGTTCTTCAAGGAACTCAAGGCCCGCTGCGAAGCCCATGTCGGCCACCCGATCGAGCGCGCCATGCTGGGGCGCCCGGTGCATTTCGTGGACGATGACGCCACTCGCGATGCGCTGGCGCAGGACACCCTGGGGCGCGCCGCGCAGGCGGCCGGCTTCAGCCACATCGATTTTCAGCTCGAACCCATCGCCGCCGCGTTTGACTTCGAACAGCGCGTCAGCAAGGAGACCATCGCGCTGGTGGTGGACATCGGCGGGGGCACCTCCGACTTCACCGTGATTCGTCTGGGTCCGGAGCGGCGCCAGACCCGCGACCGCAGCAGCGACATCCTGGCCACCACCGGCGTGCACCTGGGCGGCACCGACTTCGACCGCCTGCTCAACCTCAGCCACGTCATGCCGCTGCTGGGTCACAAGCACATCGGCCCGGCCGGGCGTCCGGTGCCCAACAGCGTGTTTTTCGACCTCTGCACCTGGCACCTGATCCACCACGCTTATTCGCGCAAAAACATGCACTTTGCGCGCGAGCTGTGGACCTCGTACGCCGATCAGGCCTTGCACAAGCGCCTGATGCAGGTGCTGGAAGAGCAGCACGGGCACCGCATCCTGGCCGGTGTCGAAGTGGCCAAGATCGCCTGTTCGCTGTCGCATAAACCCGCTGCCGTCGAGCTGGAGTTTCTGGACCAGGCGCTGGTCCCGTTCATCACCGCGCCCAGCATGGGCGAGGCGCTGGCGCAGGCGCTGGACCAGGTGGTGCAGTGCGCCCTGCAGTGCGTGCAGGCCTCGGGCCTGACGGCCGTGGACGTGGTCTACCTCACCGGCGGCTCCTCGGCGCTGCAGCCGCTGATGGACGCTCTGCAGGTGGCCATGCCCGACGCCACCCTGATGCCGGGCGACCGCTTTGGCGGCGTGGCCGCCGGCCTGGCTTACGCCGGCGCCGTCAGCAGCTACTAATTCAATAGCTCTCCGCGCTTATTCCAAGCCGGCTAGAGGCCAATTTTCCTTAAAGATACAGCTTGAAAACCAGCCCGCCTGACGCGCACCCCCGCCTTGGTGCCGCCCTGTTGCTGGCCGCGCTGGGCCTGCCGCTGGCCTGGAGCTTATGGGGCGCGGTGGCGGCGGGCCTGGAGGGCGCGGCGTGGCGCACGCTGCTGGCCGACCCGCAAACCGGGCAGGCGCTTAGCCTGAGTTTGTGGACCGGCCTGCTCGCCAGCGCGCTCTCGGTCATGCTGGCGGCGTGGCTGCTCGCCCATCACTTTCCCGGTCCGGCCTGGGCGCGGCTGGCGCGGCGCCTGAGCCCGCTGCTGGCCGTGCCGCATGCGGCTTTTGCCATCGGCCTGGCTTTTTTGATCGCCCCCAGCGGCTGGCTGCTGCGCGCCCTGTCGCCCTGGGCCACTGGAATGACCGAGCCGCCACCCTGGCCTACCACGCAAGACCCCTGGGGCCTGGGCCTGATCGCGGTGCTGGTGGCCAAGGAAGTGCCGTTCCTGCTGTGGGCCGCCGCCACCCAGCTGCAGCGCGCCGACGTGGCCCACAACTGGACGCGCGAACTGCTGCTCGCCCGCAGCATGGGCTACTCGCGCAGCCACGCCTGGTGGCGCGTGCTGTGGCCGCAGCTCTGGCCGCGCCTGCGCTGGCCGATGTTAGCGGTGCTGGCCTACAACCTGACGGTGGTCGATCTGGCGCTGGTGATCGGCCCCACCTCGCCGCCCACCCTGGCGGTGCTGGCCTGGCAGTGGCTGCTCGATGCCGATGTGACCCTCAATGCGCAAGGGGCGGCTGCGGCCTGGACACTGGCGGCGGTGCTGGCGCTGGTCGCGGCAGGCTTGTGGCGGCTGTCCCGTCTCCCGATCTGGCGCAGGCGCTGGAGCACCGGCGGGCGCGGCGCCACCCGTCAGCGGATCACGCCGACCGGCAGCGGGGTCGCCGGTTTTGCCCTGCTGATGGGCCTGTACCTTGCGGTGATGCTGGCGCTCGCCGTGGGCAGCGTGGCGGGCAGCTGGCCTTTCCCGCAGTTATTGCCCGAGACCTACACCACGCACGCCTGGACGTCGGTCTGGGCCAGTTTCTCGACGGTGGGCACCACGCTAACCCTGGCGGGCGGCAGCGCCCTGGCCGCGCTGCTGTGGTCGCTCGCCTGGCTGGAATGCGCGCCGCCGCGTCTGGTGGAGCGCCTGCGACCCGTGCTGTATCTGCCGCTGGTACTGCCGCCGGTGCTGTGGGTGGCGGGTCTGCACGCCATGAGCTTGCGCCTGGGCCTGGACGCCACCTGGGCCGGCGTGTGGCTGGCCCACACCCTGGCCGCCGTGCCCTACGTGCTGTTGGCGCTGAGCCCGGCCTACACCGGTTTTGACGCCCGCCTGTGGCACATCAGCGCCTCACTGGGCCATGGACGGGCGGTGTTCTTGTGGCGCGTGAAATGGCCGCTGCTGCGCGCGGCCCTGGCGTCCAGCTTTGCCATCGGATTTGCGGTCAGCGTGGCGCAGTACCTGCCCACGCTGTTCATCGGCGCCGGGCGTTTTGCCACCGTGACCACCGAGGCCGTGACCCTGGCCGCCGGCGCTCAACGCTCTCTCACCTCGGCCTACGCCTGGCTGCAATGGCTGCTGCCGGTGCTGGTGTGGGCTCTGGCGGCGTGGCTGGGGCAGCCCAGGCGCTACATAAGTAATAGCTATCAACGCATACAGGATAAGGACTAGAGCCCTATTTCCCTAAAGCACAGGGATGCGAAAAGCCTGATCGATGTTCGGGCGAATACCTAGGGTCCCGCCAGGTCAGATGCGGGACAATGCAGCACCTCTTCACACACGACTTTCCGATCAGACACCGGCCCTATGCCCGCAACCATCACCCACCCCGAGGCTCACACCGGGCGCCGCGACACCCTGGCGCAGTTGCGGCTGGCGCTGCGCGAGCAGCAAGTCGTGCTGGACAGCGCTGGCGTCGGCATCGTGTTCATCAAGCATCGTCAGGTGATCCGCTGCAACCAGCGCTTCGCGCAGATGTATGGCCATGCCGAGGCGGCCGACATTCTGGGCAGCGCCAGCATGTCGCTGTACCCGGACCAGGCGGCATTTCACGCCTTGGGCGAAGCCGCTTATCCGGTCATGATCCGGGGCCTGGCCCATAAGTCAGAGGTGCTGATGAAGCGCCGCGACGGCCAGTTGTTCTGGACCCACCTGACCGGCAAACTCGTCAACCCGGCGGACACCGACGAGGGCTCGATCTGGATCGTGGACGACATCAGCGAGCAAAAAGCGGCCCATGCGCAGCTCCAGTCGGTCTTGACCGAGCAAAGCCTGATTCTGGACAATGCCATGGTCGGCATCGTGTTTCTGCGCCACCGCACCGTCACCCGCTGCAACCGGAGTTTCGAGGAGCTGCTGGGCTATGACGCAGGCGAGCTGCACGGCAGCTCGTCGCGGCGCTGGTACATGACGGAGCAGAACTGGCTTGACGCCCGGCAGCAATGCTACGCCCCCCTTGCCGCCGGTCTCGCCTATGAAGGCGAGATGCTGTTACGCCGAAAAGACGGTTCGCCCATTCATTGCGAAGTGCGCGCCAAGGCGATTGACCCCACCGACCTGAGCCAGGGCTCGATCTGGATCTCCATGGACATCACGGCGCGAAAAAAAGCCGAAAACGAATTGCTGCAAGCCCGCGCGGACCTCGAAGAACTGGTCGAACTGCGCACCCAGGAACTCAGTCGCACCGTATTGGCGCTGGAGAAAAAAGTCGTCGAGCAAAAAGAGGCCGAAGCCCATATCCAGCGCTTGGCCCATTTCGACCCGCTCACCGGGCTGCCCAACCGCCTGCTGCTGAACGACCGCTGCAACCATGCCCTGAGCGTTGCGCAGCGCGGGCATCAACCCGTTGCCCTGATCTTTCTGGATCTGGACCACTTCAAGAACATCAACGACTCCCTGGGCCACCGCGTCGGAGACGAAGTGCTGGTTGAACTGGCCACCCGCCTGAAATCCACCGTGCGCGAGCAAGACACGGTCTCGCGCCTGGGCGGCGACGAGTTCATTTTGCTGCTGCCCGACACCGATGCGACCGGTGCGGCGCATGTCGCGCAGAAGTTGCTGCACGCAGCCTTGCTGCCGATCCAGATTGAACAGCATGAGCTGACCGTGACGCCATCCATCGGCATTGCGCTCTACCCCAAGGACGGATCGGATCTGGAAACCCTGTCCAAATGCGCCGATGCCGCCATGTACCGCGCCAAAGGCGACGGGCGCAACAGCTACCGCTTCTTCACGCCCGAGATACAGGCCTATTCCGAGCGCACCCTGCTGCTGGACAACGCCTTGCGCCGCGCGCTGGAGCGCCAGCAACTGGAACTGTATTACCAGCCGCAAATCTCGATGGAAACCGGTCAAACCGTCGGCGCCGAGGCCTTGCTGCGCTGGACGCATCCGGAACTGGGTGCCGTGTCACCGGTCGAATTCATTCCGATTGCCGAGAGCAGCGGCCTGATGCTGCCGATTGGCGAATGGGTCCTGCGCACGGCCCTGGCCCAGCTGGCCCAGTGGATTGAATGCGGCATGACGCCCATCACCATGGCGGTCAATTTGTCAGCGGTCCAGTTTCGCCATGCCGAGCTGCCGCAACTCATCACCCGTATCCTGGCCGATTCCGCCCTGGCCCCCGAGTTGCTGGAACTGGAGTTGACTGAGAGTGCGGCCATGACCCACCCGCTGGAAGCCATGGCCGTGATGAATGATCTGCACCAGCGTGGCGTGCGCATGTCGATCGATGACTTTGGGACCGGCTACTCATCCCTGAGTTACCTCAAACGTTTTCAGGTCTACAAACTCAAGATTGACCAGTCGTTTGTGCGTGACATCACCGAAGACCCCGACGATAAGGCCATCGTGGGGGCCATCATCAGCATGGCCAGCAGCCTGGGGCTCAAAACCATCGCCGAAGGCGTAGAGACCGAGGGCCAGCTGGCGTTTTTACGCGCGCGGGGCTGCAACGAGGCGCAGGGCTACCACTTCAGTCGTCCCATGCCGGCGCTGGCGTTCGAGCGGTTTGTGCAAGACCAGGTCGCCGGGTCGGGCGCACATCGGCAGCCCTGAGCGCTGCCGATGTGCGCCCTCAGCCCCCGCTTATTTGCTGGCGGCTTTGGCTGGCGGCTTGGCGGTCTTGGACACCGGCGCGGCCGATGTGGGTGACAGGCCCAGGCGCTGGCCAATCGACAACTCAAGGGCCTTCACTTTCGGATCGATCGTGCCCTGCATGTCGGCCACCAGCTTGTCGACCAGCGTCTTTTGCAGCTCGCCGGTCACCTGCGCAAATTTACGATTGACCGGTGACTCGATGATGGCAATCAGTTGCTTGAGCTCGTCTTCGGTGAACTTTTCTTCCAGTACAGGACCGATGGTGGTGGGGGCGAGCTTGACGGCGCGATCGCGCAGCAGCGGCACGGCCTCATCGGTGTATTTCTTCACGTCGGCCTGAATCTCTTTCGCCACGGCCTCGCGCTTTTCGGGCGCCACTTTGGTCTGCAAGGCGATGCCGGCCTGCTGCATCAACTGCGCGGCCGGGCGCTCGGCCAAGGCTTGCCCGGCCAGCTCGATACCGGGTTGCTGCAACTGCAAGACCTTGGCCACCAGTTCTTTCTTGGCGGCGGAAGATTGCGCCTGAGCGCCGCAGGCCAGCGCCAATAGTGTCACCAACAATAGTTTTTTCATCAGAATTGCTCCCTCAAAGATGTAAAAAGACAAGCAGCCAGTCGGGACCGGCAACCAAGGGTTCATTATCAGCCTGCCGCCCAAACCGGTCTGAAAATCGGAGATGATGGCATTAGGTCAAGCAAGGAATCAGGAATTCCGGCCCGCCACGAGGTTTACAACGCAAAAAAGAACAACCATGAGCCTTGATATCCAGCTGATCCAGCTGTCCAGCCCCAGCCACGTGCTGCTGCGCCAGCTGCATCTGAACGTGCCCAGCGGCGTCATTCACACCGTGATGGGCGCCAGCGGCGCGGGCAAGTCGAGTCTGCTGGCGGCCATTTGTGGCACTTTGCCGGACGGCATGGCGTTTGAGGGCAGTGTTGCCCTCGATGGCAGGCGCATCGACCACTTGCCCACCGAACGGCGCCATGTTGGCATCCTGTTTCAGGACGATCTGCTGTTCGCCCACATGACGGTGGCGGAGAACCTGCTGTTTGCCGTGCCGCCCGGCGCCCGGGCTGCGCGTGCGGCATGTGTGGCGCGGGGCCTGCAGGATCTGGAAATGCAGACCTTTACCGACGCCGATCCGGCCACGCTCTCGGGCGGTCAACGGGCCCGCGTGGCGCTGATGCGGGCGCTGCTAGCACAGCCCCGGGCGCTGTTGCTGGACGAACCCTTCTCCAAATTCGATGTCGCCCTGCGCCAGCGCATGCGCGACTTTGTGTTCGAACTCGTCAGAAAACGCCAAATTCCGGTACTGATGGTGACGCACGACGATGCCGACGTCGCCGACCCGGCCCACCTGACCCTTCTCTGACCCATCGCTCACTCGCCAACCCTGCTCCATGCTCGACCGTGCCGCCACCGCCCTGCTCAAACCGTTTGTGAACAGACTCGCCAAAGTCCTGCAGCGCTACGGTGTGTGCGCCAACCAAATCACGATCGCGGGTTTTTTAATCGGTCTGTCTGCTGCTCTTTTAATAGCTAATGGCGCTTATCTAACGGGGGCTTCAGCCATATTTATCTCAAGACTATGCGATGCACTGGACGGCGCCGTGGCGCGCCTGACGCATCCCACCGACCGCGGCGGCTTTCTGGACATTGCGCTGGACTTTCTGTTTTACGCCAGCATCCCGCTGGCGTTTGCGCTCAGTGACCCGGCCCGCAATGCCTTGCCCGCCGCAGTGCTGCTGGCGGCCTTTGTGGGCACGGGGTCGAGCTTTCTGGCGTTTGCGGTGATTGCGACCAAGCGCGGCATGACGAGCGTGGCCTACCCCGAGAAGTCGTTTTACTTCCTGGGCGGTCTGACGGAGGCCACGGAAACCCTGGCCGTCTTCGCCGCCATGTGCTTCTGGCCGGCTTATTTCATTGAGCTGGCCTATGTGTTTGCCCTGCTGTGCGGCGTCACCGTGATTACCCGCCTGTGGTGGGGCTGGCGGGCTTTTTCATGAGGCCCGAGTTTTGCGTCACGGACTGACGCATTGTCGAGCTAACCGTCTTCGCCGTCTGTGAGACGGTCGTCGCGCTCACGCAGCAGCCAGTAAACCAGCCCGAGGACCAGGGTTGCGCCCGCCAGCGCAGCAATGGTGCTCGCGCTCGTGGCTTTGGTATCAAGAATGACGAACTTGCGACCCAACGCGATGAGCGAGATGAGCACGACGGTCTTGACCTGGACGAGGCTCGATCGCCGTAGTGCAACGCGAATGATCGAATGCTTGAATTCCATGGCGATGAGCAGCGTCATGATCATGCCAAAGAGCGCTTGAAAGGCTTCATGGTCCAGTGGATCGATGGCACCGCTCACCAACAGCGGGACGATGCGAATGAGCAGTTGCACGAGAGCCAGAGCGATGACCACTGCGATCACGAGACTGAGAACAATCGCCACAACCTGCTCGAAGCGCTCGTACAGTGACAGGAGTGGCCATTGCTCACGTGTTTCCGCCAGGAGTTTTTGGGACGCGTGATGTTTGGTTGCCATTTGTCGCTCCGTTCTTGGTTTGCGTTCTAATTTTTAAGATGAGAGGCGTGACCCACGCTTGCCGGGGCAGGTCCTCTCGATTGAAAGGCTACGGCGCACTATCGGGTGCATCCATTGACCAGTTTCGGCGTCATTGCCAACCTACTCTTCCATCATCTCGAACCCAAGCAGTCGTTCGATCTTGGTAACACGCTTTGCATTTATCTCTGACCTGTTCTGTTGGTGAACAGAATTCGAAAGGCCAATCAATTCCTTCGATGCCTCGAAAGCATCTTTCCGCATCGGCAGGAAACCCTGGGAGACCGTAGCCCAGCGGTCATAGAAAGGTACAGAGCCCAACTTGGAACGCAAATCGCAAGTCGACTTCCGAAATGCCTCGGCCGCTTTATCTTCTCCGGCGCAGTCGCCGACTGGTGTGAAGACAGCTTGCGCGTGGAACACAAGCGCGTGCCGAATTTCACCCAGGAGCTTCTTCAGGTCTTGGACCGGCTCAATAACCAATTTCCCGAGAAGCTGACTTGCCACGAAAACAGCAATGGCTCCAATGGCTGTAAAAGATGATGTCAGCAAAATTTTAGTGAGATCGTCCATGCCCCTGCCCCCTTAACGAAAATAATTGGCGACAAAAATTATGAGGTAGCGTAACTGCCGGATGCCCTTGGACGTTCCATTTGAATGACACATGTTAAGGCTCATAGTCTTGGTGAACCAGGGTCACCGGCAATCTCAAGGAAAGCCATAACTGTTCGACAGATAAGGAATGATTAGCCCCACACACGAGCAAGGTCGGCCATTCTTCTCGCGCCAGAATACGACCAATCCAGCAGCGCTCGCGCACGCCGTCGCCAAGTGTGTTGAACGCATCTCGAAATCGACGACCTCCATCTGAAAAGTTGCCGCCGATCACTATATTTAGCATCGGACCATCGTCCAGCGATAGTGCCGCCCGCTGTTCAGGTTCGAGATCAATGTTGTGATGCCCGATCGACAGCTTCTCTGCCACGCGCATTCCGATGGTGGTAGTAACGCCATGGTACGCAAGCCCCGTTGCGCTCATCTCCTCCGCGATACGTGCGATCTTTTCGCAGGCGCAAATGCGGTGGAGCTCCATTTGAAAAGCCGCAGTCTTCGCCTCATCCACAGTGCCGCATTGCAACGTATGCGACGTGCCGAGAATAAAAAGAGCGGGACTCACCGTGCACGACCGAAGTTCAGCGTTGCGCGGTACCTGCGCGCGTTCGTTGGAACGGCAAGCTGGAAGCGCTTGCTTCCAAGCGCTCAGCCAGCCAGACCTTGATCACTGACTGCCGCGTAACACCCATTTTGCTGGCCTCCCGGTCCAAAGAATCAATCATCCAGGTGGGAAAATCGACATTCACGCGCTTTTGCTCCTGCAAAACGCGTTTGGCTTTGGATAAATCCGAGGACGTTGAGATGTCGACACCCTCGTCAAATCGTTGCTCGAAATCTTTAGCTTTCATACAGTGCCACCTCTTCTGTGCGTGCGCGACGAACGGATCTCAATCGAATATTGCTCCCCCGGTAGGTAATGACGGCGGACCAATGTTTCCCATCAATAAGCCCAATCACCAGATATCGCGGTTCGTCATCAGTCTTTGCCGGAATCTCCAGCAGCATCGGGTCATTCCAGAGGTACTGAGCCTCCACAAAGTCAATGCCGTGCTTTGAACGATTGGATTCACTTTTTACGGCATCAAATTCAAAGACGTTCATAGTATATAAACTATACCGTAATTGGTGCCAATTCACCAATCCGCTGGCTTCACCTGGAACCTGTGCCATGAACAAGAAAAAAGCCATTCTGCTGCTGGTGCTGGCCACCTTGGTCGTGCTGTATTTCGCGCTGGACCTGGGCCGCTTCCTGAGCCTGGACTACCTCAAGCAGAGCCAGGCCGCTTTCGAGCGCCTGTACGCCGCCAAACCATTGCTGGTAATCGGCACTTACTTTGTCATTTACGTCGCCACCACCGCCTTGTCCTTCCCCGGTGCCGTGATCTTGACGCTGGCCGGCGGCGCCATCTTTGGCCTGGGCTGGGGCACGCTGATCGTGTCCTTTGCCTCCAGCCTGGGCGCCACGCTGGCCTTTCTGGCGGCGCGCTTTGTGCTGCGCGACAGCATCGAGGCCCGCTTTGGCCAGCGCCTGGCCGAGTTCAACCGGGGTGTGAAACGCGAGGGCGCCTTCTACCTGTTTACCCTGCGCCTGGTGCCGCTGGTACCGTTCTTTGTCATCAACCTGGCGATGGGGCTGACGCAGATGAAGGCCGCCACCTTTTATTGGGTCAGCCAGCTCGGCATGCTGGCCGGCACCGTGGTCTATGTGAATGCCGGCACACAACTGGCGCGGCTGGACTCGCTGCAGGGCATCCTGAGCCCGGCCTTGCTGGGCTCCTTCGTCTTGCTGGGCCTCTTTCCGCTGCTGGCGCGCCAGGTCACAGAACTGCTCAAACGCCGTCAGGTCTATGCGCGCTGGAAACACCTGAAACCCGCCAGATTTGACCGCAACCTGATCGTGATTGGTGGCGGTGCCGGCGGCCTGGTGGCCGCCTATATTGGCGTCGCCGTCAAGGCCCGGGTCACGCTGGTCGAAGCCCACAAAATGGGCGGCGACTGCCTGAACTATGGCTGCGTGCCGAGCAAGGCCCTGATCAAGAGCGCCCGGCTGGCGCATCAGATGCAGCACGGTGCACAGTACGGCCTGGCCGACACCGCGCCCGTCTTCAGCTTCAAGGCGGTCATGCAGCGGATTCACGCGGTGATCGCCGCGATCGAGCCGCACGACAGCGTGGCGCGTTACACCGAATTGGGTGTAGAGGTGCTGCAGGGCTACGCCAAAATCGTGAATCCCTGGACGGTGGAGATCACGCTCAAGCCCAGCGGCAGCGGACCGCACGCCGCGCCGCAAGTGCAGCGACTGACGACGCGCGCCATCGTGATTGCTGCCGGCGCGCGCCCCTTTGTGCCGCCTCTGCCCGGCATCGAGGAGGTGGGTTTTGTGACCAGCGACACGCTGTGGGACGCCTTCGCCCAGCTGGATGCGGTGCCGAAGCGCCTGGTGGTGCTGGGCGGCGGGCCGATCGGTTGCGAGCTGGCGCAAAGCTTCCAGCGCCTGGGCGCGCAAGTGACACAAATCGAGATGGCGCCGCGCCTGCTGCTGCGCGAGGATGCGGACGTGTCGGCGCTGGCGCAGCAGTCGCTGCAGGCCGACGGCGTGCGCGTGTTGACCGGGCACCAGGCGCTACGCTGCGAGAAGTCGATGGAGGCCAAAACACTCATCGTGGAACATGAAGGTCAGGAGATACGCATCGAGTTCGACGCCCTGCTGTGCGCCGTCGGCCGCGTGGCGCGACTCTCCGGCTACGGGCTGGAAGAACTGGGCATCGAGACCGGGCGCACCGTGCAAACCAACGCCTACCTGGAAACCATTTACCCCAATATCTTCGCCGCCGGCGACGTGGCCGGGCCGTACCAGTTCACCCATGTGGCGGCGCACCAGGCCTGGTACGCCGCGGTCAATGCGCTGTTTGGTATCTTCAAGAAATTCAAGGCCGATTACACGGTGATCCCCTGGGCCACCTTCATCGACCCCGAGGTGGCGCGCGTCGGCCTGAATGAACAGGAGGCAAAGGAGAAGAATATCGCTTATGAAGTCACGAAATACGACATGGGCGAGCTGGACCGTGCCATCGCCGACAGCCAGGCGCACGGCTTTGTGAAGGTGCTCACGGTGCCAGGCAAGGACAAAATTCTGGGCGTCACCATCGTCGGCCCGCAGGCCGGCGACTTGCTGGCCGAGTACGTGCTGGCCATGAAGCACGGCCTGGGCCTGAACAAGATTCTGGGCACCATCCACACCTACCCCACGCTGTCCGAGGCCAACAAATACGCGGCCGGCGCCTGGAAGCGGACGCACCAGCCCGAGCGCTTGCTGGCGTGGGTCGCCCGATATCACCAGTGGCGGCGCGGTTGATGATGCGACGCCACGCCAAGCGGGACCGGTATGCTACATTTTTAATAGCTGTCTGCGCACTAGAGACGGGGGCTACAGCCTCATTTTCTCAAAATTTAACGATACCGACCGGGTTTGGAACAGCGCCACCGTCCGTGTTGGCGTCCTTTGCCATGGCCGGCTCGACCGCACTCAACCCGGCTTGGCGGCGAAACCGTCCTGCAAGTCGGCACCGACAAGTCTTATGGCGTGTTGACCCACGCATGGCAAGGTCCACCCCCGGCGCAACTGGCATGGCGCTGGCGTGTGGACCAGCCGCTGGCGCGCGCCGATCTGGCCACCAAGACCGGTGACGACGCCGCGCTCAAGGTCTGCGTCATGTTCGACCAGCCTGGCGCGGACATCCCCTTGCTGCAGCGCGCTAGTCTGGCGCTGGCGCGCGCCGCCACCGGCCAGGATATGCCCAGCGCCACCCTGTGCTATGTGTGGGACAGCCGCTACCCCGCCGGTACCCACGGCGCCAACCCCTACACGGCCCGCGTGCGCTACATCGTGCTGGACGGTCGCGGGGCGGCACCGTGCCAGTGGCTGACGCAGCGGCGCCAGGTGGCCGACGATTTTCAGCAGCTGTTCGGCGGAGAAAGCCCGCACACACCATCCGTGATTGCGGTGGCGGTGGGCGCGGACAGCGACAATACCCAAGACAAAAGCTTGGCCTACCTTAGCCATCTGCGTTGGCTTCCTTAGCGTGAAAGTTAGGTCAATCCTCACCCCGGACTCCAACTCATGAAACATCTGGTCCTGCTTGGCGCTGGCCACGCCCACATTCACGTGCTGTCCACACTGGCAACCCAGCCTCTGCCCGGTGTTCAGATCACATTGGTCGCGCCCTATCCGCGCCAGCTGTATTCGGGCATGGTGCCGGGTTTTGTGGCCGGGCACTATGCGCTGGAGGACTGCGTGATTCAGCTCGAACCACTGCTGAAAAACACCGGCATCCGCTGGCTGGCGCGCAGCGCCACGGCGCTGGATGCCGACGCCCGCAGCCTCACCCTGGACGACGGCAGCGCGCTCAGTTTTGACTGGCTGTCGGTCAACACCGGACCGGTGCAGGACCGCAAGCAGATTGAACAGCTGATGCCAGGCGCCCGTGAACATGGCCTGTTTCTGCGCCCGATCGAGGCCTTTGGCGCGTTGTGGCCGCGCGTGACCGAGCTGGCGCAAAGCCAGGCCCTGCGCGTGGCGGTCATCGGCGGCGGTGCGGCCGGCATCGAACTGGCCATGGCCATCCGGCACCGGCTGCCGACCTCTTCCGTCACCCTCGTCACCGGTGAGGCCGCCCTGGGCGCCAACTACACACCGGCCGTGCAACAACGCCTGGCCAATGCCCTGACGCAGCGCGGCATCACCATCCTGTCCGACTCGGCCGTGGGCATTCAATTGGGCGAGGTGGCGCTGGCCAGCGGCGCCCGGCTGGCCTGTGACGTGCCCTTGATTGCCACCGGCGCGCAGGCCCCGGCCTGGCTGGTGGGCAGTGGGCTGGCGCTGGACGAACAGGGTTTCATCGCGGTGGACGCCTGCCAGCGCTCCTGCAGCCATGCCTATGTCTTCGCCGCCGGCGATGTCAGCACACGCGTGGACCAGCCATTGGCGCGCAGCGGCGTCTACGCGGTGCGCGCCGGGCCGGCCTTGCTCAAGAATCTGGCCGCCGCCGTCGCCGGCCTGGAGCCCAGTCCGCACCTGCCGCCCGCCAATACCTTGAACCTGCTGTCCTGCGGCGACGAAGAGGCGATCGCCAGCTGGGGGCCATTTTCAGCGCAGGGACGCTGGGTGTGGCGCCTGAAGGACTGGATTGACCGCTCGTTCATCAAGCGCTATCGCCGGGACTGAGCGCTGGCGCTTACCTGCGGGGCTCGCCCCGCTCGTTGACGGTCACCGTGGCGCCGGGTGGGGAGGTCATCTGAATGCGATGTTCCTGGCCCCGGAAGTTGTAGCTGACGTCCCAATACTGGGGTTGGGCCTGGCTGGGGACGTTTTCACACCGTTGCACGTTCTGCGCTGGCGCGGGTGCCGCGTCGCCGCGGCCCACATTGGCGCCCACGGCCGCGCCGGCGACCACGCCGCCGACGGTGGCGAGATCCTTGCCGGTTCCGCCGCCGACCTGGTGACCCAGAATGCCGCCAATGATGGCGCCGGCAATCGCGCCGGGGACGTTGGCAGCGCCCCGTTCCTGCACGACTTGTTCACGTTCGACCCAGCAGCGCTGCTCGGGGGCGCCCAGCACCGCACGCACCGACGTCACATTGGCCTCATACAGCCGCTCGTCGTTGCGCCGGCGGTAGTCGGGCACCGCCACAGGCGCGGGGACATAACGCGGCTCCTCGCCGCGCTGGTTCACATGGCGCACCGATGAAATCCGGTTGTCCAGCCCCATCGCCGTCAAGGTGGGATAGCGGCCCGGACGCAACACGGCGCAACGACCGTTGAAGCGATCTTCTTCGCAAACCTCCCAGGGTTGGCCTACCACGTCGATCGACGAGGCGCGGTCATTGAAGCCAAGACGCTCAAAGTTGTCGATCGGCCGGTCGGTGGTGAAAGAGCGCCCGCCAAAACCTTCACGCTCGTAAAACGTTACCTGCCCGGGCACGGGCGCCGGCGCGGGTGCCGGCATGGGGGCATAGCGACGGTCATCGACATAATCTCCTCTTCTGACCGCCCGAACCGATGAAACGCGGTCATTCAAGCCCATCGCGTCCAAGGACGGATAGCGGCCGGGCCGCAAGACGGCACAGCGACCATTGAAACGGACGTCCTCGCAGACTTCCCAGCGGTCGCCGACCACCTCGACTGACGAGGCGCGGTCGTTGAAACCATTGCGTTCGAGATTGCCGAGCTGCCTCTCCGTGGTGAAAGAGCGGCCTTGAAAACCGTTCTGTTCGTACAAAGTGACCTGGGCGACGGCTTGCGTCGCGATGGCCACCGCGGCCACCGCCAACGCGTTTTTTATGACTGTATTCATGGATAGCTCCTGTGGAAGTTATGGCGGGCGGCAAATGCCCACCGGACCCGTGCTGGCATTCACGCCTGCCGGGCAACATGACAGCCACTATCGCCCAAGGCCGGGCCGGCGTCTGTGTGGCGTCGCACACAAGGAAACCGCTGGAGATCGAGGAGCTGGTTACGCGGCCGGGGAAACCGTGGGCCGCAACCTTGCCCCGCTTGTGTTTTGTCAATTCGCCCGTTGCCATCCCTGAATTTAATGTCCAGTTGTGAAGCCAGAATCCAACTTGACCGCCATGCACCCTTCCCGACCACGCACGACGACGGCGCTTCTGGCGGCGCTAGGCCTATCGTTGGCGCTGGCTCTCCATGCGGCGCCAAACGCCGGTGAGGCCGCCAACGCCAAGGTGGTTGCCGAGGCCACCGGCGGCAAGCTCAAGGCGACCCACGGCCAGTACTTCGACCTCGCCTGCAATGCCACGCTGGACTTTGACGCCGAAGTCGTCGATCTCAATGGCGACGGCCGGCCGGAGGTGTTCACCAGCGTGCATGGCAGCTGTCTCGGTGGCATGGCCGGCGTTCACATGAATCTGTACATCAAGGGCCGCAACGGCCGCTGGACACCCCAGTTCGGTTTTCCCGGCGTCTACTCCGTGCTGAAGACGAAGAACAGAGGCTACCCCGACATCGAGATCGGCGGTCCGGGCAATTGCTTTCCGGTGTGGCGCTGGAACGGTCGGCAGTACGCGCTTTACAAAAAATGTAATTAAGGGCGTGGGCGCCAGCTTCGCGCCTCGGCCCTCAGCGCACCAGCAGCTTCGCGCCGTCCGCGCCGTCCGCTATGGCCCCAATGTCGCAGGCGGCATCAAACCCGTGTTGCTTGAAAATGGTCAGCACCGCGTCCACCGCCTCGGGCGCGCACGACACCAGCAGGCCGCCGCTGGTTTGCGGGTCGCTCAACAAGGCCTGGTCCACCGCGGCAAAGCCGGCGGGCAAGCCGATGTCGTGACCGTAGCCGGCCCAGTTGCGCCCCGACGCGCCGGTCACCATGCCTTGCAAAGCCAGCTCGCGCACGCCGTGCAGCAAGGGCACGCGGGCCCAGTCGATTTGCACGGTGACGCCGGCGCCGCGCGCGATCTCCAGCGCGTGGCCGGCCAGGCCAAAACCGGTGACGTCCGTCATGGCATGCACGCCGGCCAGCGCGGCCAGATCCGGACCCGGGGTGTTGAGTTGGGTCGTGACGGCGATCATCTGCGCGTAGCCGGCGGCATCGAGCTTTTCTTTCTTGAGCGCGGCCGACAAAATGCCCACGCCCAGCGGCTTGCCCAAGATCAACCGGTCGCCCACCTGGGCATCGGCATTGCGCTTGACGCGGCTGGGGTGCACCAGGCCGAGGGCGACCAGGCCGTAAATCGGTTCTACCGAGTCGATGGTGTGGCCCCCGGCGATCGGGATGCCGGCGGCGCGGCAGACCGAGGCGCCGCCTTCGAGAATTTTGGCGATGGTCTCGGTGGACAGCACGTTGATCGGCATGCCGACCAGCGCCAGCGCCAGAATCGGCTTGCCACCCATGGCATAGACGTCGGAGATGGCATTGGTGGCTGCGATGCGGCCAAAGTCAAACGGGTCGTCGACGATGGGCATGAAGAAGTCGGTGGTGGCAATCAGGGCCTGCTCGTCGTTGAGCCGGTACACGGCGGCGTCGTCCGCGGTCTCGATGCCAACCAGCAATTCCTTCGGGATCGGCATGGCGGTGATGCCTTTGAGGATTTCAGACAGCACGCCCGGCGCGATCTTGCAGCCGCAGCCACCGCCATGGGACAGGCTGGTCAGGCGCGGCTGGCTGGCGGGATGGGTGGCGTGGCTGGGGATGCCGGCGCCGCTGGGTGTGGTTGATGTGTTGCTCATGTCGTTTTCCGGTAAATCGTCAGGTATTTTGTTCTACAGATCAGGTGGCCGCCAATTGCGCGACCAGCTGGCGCAGCAAGGTCTGCTCACGCTGCGGCTCAAACAGGGGCGCGCGCGCCTCGCATTGCTGGCGCAGCAGGGGTAAAAAATCAGCCTCGTCGCGGCAGCGCTGCAACAGCGCGGCCAGGGCCGCATCATCGCCCAAGGCGAAATAGCCGGCGTAGTCCGGACCCAACATGCCCACATTGCCGTCGATGTGCGAGGCCAGCACCGGCGTGCCGCTTTGCACCGCCTCCAGAATCACCTGCGCGCCGCCCTCCATTTTGCTGGGGTGCACCAGCACATGGGCGCGCTGGATGTGGCTGCGGGTCTGCGCATGCGTCAGGCCGCCCAGCCAGCGGTACTGCGGGTAATGGCTGGTGGCCAGCTGCACCGCTTGCCCCAAGGCCGGCTCCAGCACGGCGCCGATGTGGTCGAGTTGAATGTCGGGACGCATGCTCAGGCGCGCCGCCGCGCTCAGATAGGTCAGGGGGTCTTTTTCATCGCGCAGATGGCCCACCATCAGTGCGCGCAGGTGGCGACCGGTTTTGACGAGCGTGACGCGCCGGAGCGCGGACTGAAAAATCACGCGCGCCTTGTGGCGCCGGATTTCGGGCAGGGCGTCGGCTCCACGCTCCTGCAAGAGCACCAGTTGACCGGCCAGTTGCAGGGCGAGCTGGGCCGAAGGATCGGCCTGAATGTCTCGGTACAGGTCGGTGCCGGTCAACACCACCGCCAGCGTGTCGGAGCCCTTGGCCTGCGCCCAAGCCAGCGCGGCGTGCGCTGACTTGCGCGCATGCAGCGCCAGCATCACGTCAGCGCCCTCCCCGTGCCACTGACGGGCGATGGTGATGCGGTACAGCGGGCGCAGCATGTTGGACCAGCGCCTGGCGGTTTGCCAGTTGCCGTTGTTGGCCTCGGCCAGGGCCGGACTGATGATCAGGACGTGCGGCCGATTCATGAACGAATTAGGCCTCCAGCCCCCGTCCACTTTGCGCAAGCAGCTATAAATTTAATAGTCATCATGCTGACCCTCAATCACGCGCCAGAAACACGGCAAACCAGTCCTGCTCGTCGCGCCATTGCTCAACCCGGGAGAATCCCGCCTCGCGCAACAGGGCGTCAAACTGCGGCGGCGTGTATTTGCAGGAGTTCTCGGTGTGGATGTGCTCGCCTTCGCCAAAATGGCGCTGCGCCCCGGGCCAGCGCACTGTCAGATCCTGCAGGGCCTCCAGGTGCATCTCGATGCGGGCGTCCTGCGCGTTGAAGCGCGCCCGGTGCCGCCACTGCCCCACCTCAAAGTCGCTGCCCAGCAAATGGTTGATGTGGCGCAGCAGGCTGCGGTTAAAAGCCGCTGTCACGCCCAGCGCGTCGTCGTAGGCCGCCTCCAGTACCGCCACCGGCTTGATCAGATCGACGCCAATCAGCACAGCGCCGCCATTCGCCGCCTGGCGGGCCTGGCGCAGGAACACCAGCGCGTCCTCCGGGGTGAAGTTGCCGATGCTCGATCCGGGGTAAAACACCAGGCGCGAGCCCTCACCGGCGTCGGGCGGCAGGGTCAGCTGCGCCGAGAAGTCAAGGCCCACGCCCAGCATGTCCAGCCCGGGGTGCTGGCACTGCAGCGCCGTCAAGGCGTCACGTAAAAACGCCACCGAAATGTCCACCGCCACGTAACGCGCCGGGTGCAGCAGCTCAAACAGACGCGCCGCTTTTTGACAATTGCCCGCGCCCAGGTCGACCAGGGTCAAACCGACCGGAATCAAAGCGGCCATGGCCGGGCCGTGGCGGTCGAAGATGGCGGCCTCGGTGCGGGTCGGGTAATACTCGGGCAGCTCGGTGATGGCGTCGAACAGGCGCGAACCCAGCGCGTCATACAAGTATTTGGGTGACGTGAAGGCCGCACTGGCCTGCAATCCAGCCGCCAGCTCAGCGCGCACGGCGGCGGCGTTGCCATGGTGCAGCTGGACAAACCGGGGGACGAACACGCGAGAGGCAGTTGACGCCATATGCAGAAACCTTCCTGTCATGGGTGGCCACGGGGGGAGGTGTCAAGTCTAAGCGCAGACGCGCCTAAGCGGAATGATGTACCGTTTGGCCTGTCATGGCTCGATTTTTACCCCTCTGCCCGCCCATGCCCCACGCTATCAATGGGATTGAACTTTTGAATTGGCACTCCCTCCAAGAGAGTGCTAATATTCTATTCATGACGAAAAGGAGTTCAGGTATGGCTTATCAAACTGGCGTTTCAGGCGCTGCGCTGGCAGTGGTCAACCCATGGTCGATGGTGCCCCCGTTGGGCAATCTGGACGCTTATATATCCGCGTCCAACCGTCTGCCCATGCTCACGCTTGAAGAAGAGCAGGAATTTTCGCGCAAGTTCAGACAAGAGAATGATCTGGAGGCGGCCGGCAAATTGGTGCTGTCGCACCTGCGGTTGGTGGTATCCGTCGCGCGCCAGTACCTGGGCTACGGTCTGCCCCATGGCGACCTGATTCAGGAAGGCAATGTCGGCCTGATGAAGGCGGTCAAGCGCTTTGACCCGGATCACGGTGTGCGTCTGGTGAGCTATGCGCTGCACTGGATCAAGGCCGAGATTCACGAGTACATCCTGAAAAACTGGCGCATGGTCAAGGTGGCCACCACCAAGGCCCAGCGCAAGCTGTTTTTCAACCTGCGTTCGATGAAGCAGCGCTACAAGTCGGATGACGCCGCGGCCGATACCGGCACACACCGCGAAACCCTGAACGAGGACCAGATCGACGCCATGGCGCTCAATCTCAAGGTCAAGCGCGAAGAGGTCATCGAGATGGAAACCCGGCTCTCCGGCGGCGACGTGCTGCTGGACCCAAGTCCGTCTGACGATGGCGACGACGCGTTTGGTCCGATTGCCTACCTGACCGATACCAAGCATGAACCCACGGCCATGATCGAAGCGCACCAGCGCGACGTGCTGGCCAGTGACGGCATTGCGACCGCCCTGGAAGCGCTCGACGAGCGCAGCCGCCGCATCGTGGAAGAGCGCTGGCTCAAGGTGAACGACGACAACTCCGGCGGCATGACCTTGCATGAACTGGCGGCCGTGTACGGCGTGAGCGCCGAGCGCATTCGCCAGATCGAGGTGGCCGCCATGAAGAAGATGAAAAAAACGCTGGCCGAGTACGCCTGACCCGGCGAGCTGGAGATCGCCCCGAAAGCTGGGTACGGGGTCGGCGACAATGGCGGGCTGTCAATAACCCGGAGTTGAAATGTCCCGCCCAATGCTTCGTCGCGCTACTCTTTTTATAGCCATTGCCGCACTGTCGACGTGGGCTGCAGCCCAAAAATCACCCAAAGAATCGGACGCTGCGGCGGCTTGGCCGAGCAAGACCGTGCGTCTCATCGTGGGCTTTCCAGCCGGCTCGTCGCCGGACCTGACAGCGCGTACGCTCGCCGAACCGTTGGCCAAGGCGCTGGGCCAGCCCGTGATTGTGGAAAACAAGGTGGGCGCCGGTGGCAATATCGCTGCCGAGTACGTGGCCCGGGCCACCGACAACCACACCATCGGCCTCATGATCAATGGCAACCTGACGATTGCCAAGCTGCTCAACCCGAAACTCAATTACGACCCGCTCAAGGATCTCACGCCCGTCAGCCTGATCGGCGTGTCACCCCTGGTATTGACGGCGCCTGTCGGCTCGCCCGGCGCCACCGCTCAGGACTTCTTTGTGGCCGCGCGCAACGCCGGTGACAAATGGAGCTACGGCTCGCCGGGCGTGGGCACCGTGGGCCACATCGGCATGGAATTACTCAAGAGCCGGACCAACATCAACCCGGTGCATGTGCCCTACCCTGGCTACCCCCAGGTGGCCAACGCCATGCTCGGCGGACAGCTGCAGCTGTCGATGATGCCGCCGGCCTTGGCCATGGCCCAGATCAAGGCGGGCAAGTTGCGCGCCATCGGCGTGACCTCCAGCGGCCGCAGCACCCTGGTGCCGGAGCTGCCCAGCATGTCTGAAGCGGGCGTGCCCGGATTCAACCTGGAAATCTGGAACGCCATCGCCGCGCCGAACTCGCTGCCCAAGCCGGTGGTGGCCAAGCTGTCCGCGCTGTTCAGCGACATCGCCCGCGCGCCCGAGATGCGGCAAAAGCTGTTCCAGCAGGGCTGGCAGGTGGTGGGCACGACATCCGAGGGCCTGGCCCGCCGCATCAAGTTGGATACCGCCCTGCTGGGTGGCGTGATTGCCATGCGCGGCATCCAGCCAGATTAATGACCAAATAGGGTGCTAGCCCTTATCCCGTGAGCGCAAGCAGCTATTATTTGGATAGCGTACGCAAAGCCCGGCCCACAATGTAGCGCGTGGCGGGCACGTCGGATTCGTCGAGCCAGCGCTGACACAGCTGATTCACCCACGGCGCTTGCGACTTGCTGGCGTCGTTCAGCCAGTTGGCCACCGAGTTCTGTACATAGCGGCTGGGGTCGGCGCGCAGCGGCTCCAGCAGGCTTTGAGCGCGCCACGGCTCGGCTTTGAGAGACTCAATCTGGGCACACCAGACGCCGCGCGGCCGGGTCAGCTCACTGGCAAAACGGCGGATGTTCTCATCGGGGTCCAACACCCAAGGCTGCAACAACAACACGCCCGCGTCCAGCGCCTCCACCAACTCGTCGCGGACCGCCATCCAGGCGATTTCGCGCACGCCGAAATGGCGATCCGCCGCAAAACGCCGGAGCGCGTGCAGCTTGTCGGGCAAGGTCAGGTCGGAGAGCATGACCCATTGGGCGGCCCAGCAGCGGGCCACGTCACTGGCATGGGTCGCGAGGCGATGAGCGACGCCATCCCGATCGGAACGGAGGGCGGTCAAGTCGTAGAGGGCGCGCGCCACATGCAGGTGGCGCTTCATGGGCTTGAAAGCGCCCAGCATGGCCAGGGTATCGCCCAGACGCTCGTCGTCGGGTTCCAGCCCGATATGGTCGGCCACGCAGGCGGTCAACCGGCTGAGGTCAATGGCCAGAAATTCGTTGAGATTGACGGTCTCGATCAAGCCCTGATTGAGCGCGTCCAGCACCGGCGGGGGAATCAGCGCAATGCGGGCCGCGCCACGGCGTCCCAGCAGGGGCTGGACGTCGATCATGCGACCTACTGGGCCAACAAGAGCTTGATGTCAGCCGCCAGGGCCGGGGCACCGCTGCCGTACCGGGTGTACAGACGCAGTTTGCCCTGCGTGTCATACACATAGCTGCCGGCTGAATGGTCCATGGTGTAGCTGGTGGGCGTCTTGCCGTCGACTTTCTTGAAGTACACCTTGTAGTCCTTGGCGAGGGCTTCGAGCTTCTCGGGCGTGGTGTAGAGCGCCAAAAAGGTCGGGTCAAAATTGCCCATGTATTCCTTGAGCATGGCGGGGGTGTCGCGTTCGGGGTCCACCGTGACAAACAGGCCTTGCAGGCGTTCGCCGTCCTTGCCCAGCAGTTTCTTCACCTCAACCAGCTCGGCCATGGAGGTCGGACAGACATCGGGGCACTGCGTGTAGCCAAAGAAGAGCACCACGATCTTGCCGGCAAAGTCCTTGAGGCTTCTGGGCTGGCCGTTGTGGTCGGTCAAGGCGAAATCGCGGGCGTAGTCGGCCCCGGTGATATCAATGGCGGAGAATTTTGGCTTGCTCTCGGAGCATGCAGAAATAATGCCTGCAGCGCCCGCCATCAAAGCGCTGGTAGCTATCAATTTAAGAGCATTTCGTTTTTTCATGATGGATCCGTTGGGGGATGACGCTTGAAGTTCAGAGAATATAGTGGTCCACCAGCAAGGCGGCGAACAGCACGCTGAGGTGAATAAGGGAGAAGCGAAAGGTCTTGCGCGCCAGCTCATCCGAGTAGTCGCGCCAGAGCCGGTAAGCATACAGACTGAAACCCAGGCTCAAAACCAGCGCCGCGATGAGGTAAATCCAGGAGCTCATGCCGTAGATGTAGGGCATCAGGCAGGCGGCGAACAGGATGAAGGTGTAGAGCAGCACCATCAGCCGGGTGAACTCGTTGCCGTGCGTAACCGGCAGCATCGGCAGGCCCGACTTGCGGTAGTCTTCCACCCGGTACAGCGCCAGCGCCCAGAAATGCGGCGGCGTCCACAGGAAGATGATCAGGAACAGGATCAGCGCCTCCGGCCCGACGTTCCCCGCCATGGCGGCCCAGCCCAGCACGGGCGGCATGGCGCCCGAGGCGCCGCCAATCACGATGTTTTGCGGTGTCAGCGGCTTGAGGATCACGGTGTACACCACCGCGTAGCCGATGAAGGTGGCAAAGGTCAGCCACATGGTCAGCGGGTTGACCCAGACATAGAGCAAGGTGGAGCCGAGCAGGCACAGCACGGCCGAGAACAGCAAGGTTTGCCGGTTGCCCAGCTCGCCCTTGGCGGTGGGACGCCAGGCGGTTCGCTTCATCTTGGCGTCAATGCCTTTTTCCACAATGCAGTTGAAGGCCGCCGCTGCGCCCGCCACCAGCCAGATACCAAGACAGGCCAGCAGCGCCAGCCGCACATCGGCCCACGTCGGCACGCCCGGCACCGCCAGCACCATGCCGATCAGGGCGCAAAACACGATCAGCTGGATCACGCGCGGCTTGGTCAAGGCATAGAACTGCCTGAACACGGAAACTTGAAGACTTGGGAAGTTGGCACTCATGCGGGGTGTCTCGATACAGAGGGTTCCGGGGCTACAGGCACCGGTTGAAGGGAATGGGTGCGGCTGGCGGCCACGGTCCAGGTCATGACGACGACCAGCGCACCGGCGCCACCGGTGTGCAACACGGCGGCCACCAGCGGCCAGCCGAGCACCACGTTGCTGATGCCCGTGACCAGTTGCAAGCCGATCAGCGCGGCCAGCCAGCGTGAGGGGAGGCGCAGCGCCCGCACACGATTCAGACGCCAGGCCAGCACACCGAGCAAGCTCAGCACAAGGAAGGCCATGAGGCGGTGCACGTAGTGGATAGCCGTCAAGGCGGCAAAACTGATGTGCTCGCCTACCGTGGTCAGCCCCAGCTCGCGCCAGGGCGTAAAGCCCTGCAAAAAGTCCATCGCTGGCCACCAGCTGTTCTGGCAGCGGGGAAAGTCGGAACAGGCCAGTACCGCGTAGTTGGTACTGACCCAGCCCCCCAGGGCGATCTGCACGAGCAGCAAGGCCAGCGACAGCCATTGCAGCCAGCGCAAACCGGGCGTGATGGCTGCCGGTGAAACGCCCCGCTCAAGCTGGGAATACTGCACCGACTGAACACACAACAGCGCCAGCAGCACCAGCCCGCCCAGCAAATGCAGCGTGACGATGGCGGGAAAGAGCTTCATGGTGACGGTCAGCGCGCCAAATGCGCCCTGCAGGCAGACCCAGAACAGGGTCAGCGTCGGCCACCACGGATTGATCGGCTTTTGCTGCGCCTTGCGCCCGCGCCGCAACCATGTGATCCAGCTCGCCACCGCCAGTACCAGAATCAGCACGCCGACACTGGTCGCCAGATAGCGATGAATCATTTCAACCCAGGCCTTGCCGTGTGTCACAGGGCCAAAAGGCATGGCGCTCTGGGCGGCCACAATATCGGCGTTGGCTCCGAACGGGCTGGCATTGCCGTAACAACCCGGCCAGTCCGGGCAGCCCAGGCCCGAGTCAGTCAAACGGGTGAAGGCGCCAAACAGCACCAGATCGAAGGTGAGAAACAGGGTCAAGAGCGTGAGTGCCTGCAAGCCGCGCAGCGGCGTGCTGCGCCGGTGCTGCCGCCACACCCAGGCCAAAGGCCCCAGCGCCAGCACCACGCCCACCAACATCATGCTGGCCAGCGGCGACAGATCGTAGAGTTCCTGCACAGTCCCGCCTTATTGGGCAGCCGTCTGTCCGGCGGCCCGCCCGGCCTGGTCCCACGATGCCGAGGCGCGCAACAGGCGCTCCAGATCGCGTTTGGCCTTGGCCGCACTGGCAATATCCAGGTTGGCCGGAAAACGCATCATCCAGTTGCCCATGGGGTCCACCACGTACAGGTGCTCGGCCAGCTGGTCGCCAGCGGCGGGCGCCAGCCAGGCCGCCAGGCCGGTGGAGGAAACGCGCAGCACTGTGGCTTCCTTGAGGGCCGGCAGCAGTTTGTCGGGCACCGGGGTGTCGTCCGGGATCAGCCAAACCCAGTCGACCCGGTCACGGTCTTTGCCCAGGCCCTCGCGCAGCTGACGTTGCAGGTACAAATGCTGGCTGCAGGTTTCGTTGCAAGCGCCACCGGCCACGCTGATCAACAGCCATTGCCCCTTGAGCGCCTGGAGCGTGCTGGATTGCCCGCTCAGGCTCACACTCGCCTGATCCGGCAGGGCGCGCTGCGGACTGATCAACTCGCCGAAATTACGCCGGCCTTCCGGCCGCACCACGTAGTAGGTGAAATACGAAGCCACCACCGGGGCGGCACAAACCAGCATCACGCCCAGCATTTTCCAGCGGCCGAGACCGGTGCGCCGGGCTGCGCTGTCCATCGCGCGCGCCGGTGAAGGGATGGAGTGAACCGTCAGGCCCAGCGGCTGATCGCCCTGGGAGCGTGAGGCGGCGTCAGCTGCACCGCGCGGTGATGAATCGTCTAACAATTTGAAACCAGACATAAAGAAGTGCGATCAGAGCGCTCAGCGCAAACCATTGAACAGCATAGCCGTAGTGCTTGTCGATGCCGGTATCAGGACGTGGCCAATCACGCAGCAAGCCGTCACCGGTGGCACCGATCTGCTGTACCGACACCGTCAGCAGCGGCAAACCCAATTCGGCACGAAACTGCGCCAGATCGAGATTTTGCCGGATGAGCCCGCTCTCAGTGCCACCGAGCTCATATAACTTGCCGGGCGGCGGGGCAATGCGGCCCTGGACTTCGACCACGCCCGTTGCGGTGTCAATCCGCGGTACGCTGGCGCGATCGATGAAATTGCGCGCTACCCAGCCGCGCTGCAGCAACACCACGGCCGCGCGACCCTCCAGTTGCAGGGGTGTCAGGACATACAGACCGGGTTTGCCGTTCATCGGACGGTTGTCCAGAAACACGGTCCGCTCGCCGATCCAGCGCCCCCGCAGCGTCACCCCGCGGTGCAGCTCGATGGCGGGATCGGTCAACATCGCCAACGTCGCCCCATTCAGCTTGGGCATGACCGCTTTTGCGTCGATGCTGGCCTGCAAAGCCACTTTCTGGGCGGCGCGCGACAACTGCCAGCGCCCCAGCGCCAGCGTGCCGGAGACCGCCAGCACGGCGCTCAATGTGATCAACCAGAACTTCCAGCGCGAACTCAACGGATAATCCAATGCATGAAATACTTCGTCATTCTGGCCTTTGTCACCATCCTCGGCAGCCTGGCCACGGCCTTGTTTTTCATGATGAAGAGCAACGCCAGCGGGAAATCGAGGGAGCAAAAAATGGCGTTTGCGCTGGCGGTGCGGGTCGGCATTTCCATTATGCTGTTTGTCAGCATCCTGCTGGCCTGGAAACTCGGCTACATCCACCCCACCGGCATCACCGCAGGGCAGTAGGCCAGCAGCCAGTCGCAACAATCAAAAAGGCACCGCTCTGGGTGCCTTTTTTTGGGTCAGCACGACAGACTATAGCCAATAGACCAAGGTATAAAGTCCGAGCCACACCACGTCCACAAAGTGCCAGTACCAGGCCGCCCCTTCGAAACCGAAATGACGCTCAGAGGTAAAGTGCCCTTTTTGCAGGCGCAAGGTGATGAACAGCAGCATCAACATGCCGATAAACACGTGGAAGCCGTGAAACCCGGTCAGTATGTAAAAAGTTGATCCATAGACACCCGAGCTGAGCTTGAGATTGAGCTCTTGGTAGGCATGAAAGTATTCGTAGCCCTGGACCAGCAGGAACACGAAACCCAGCAACACGGTGAGCCACATGAAGGCAATCGTCTTGCTCCGATGACCCGCAATCAGGGCGTGGTGCGCAATGGTCAGGGTGACGCCTGAGCTCAGCAGCAAGGCCGTATTGATGGTGGGCAGCCAGAACGGCGTCATGGTCGTGAAGGGCTCCACAATTCCCGCCGGTGATGCGGTGGCGCCAGCGGCCAGGCTGGGCCAGATGGCCTTGAAATCAGGCCAGAGCAAGGCATTGTCCAAGCTGCCCAAGGCGGGCACCGAATGGGCACGAGCCCACCACAAGGCGGTGAAGAAGGCGCCGAAGAACATGACCTCCGAGAAGATGAACCAGCTCATGCTCCAGCGAAACGACAAGTCAACCTTGTGCCCATACTGGCCGCCTTCGCTCTCACGAATCGACTCGCTGAACCACTGGAACAGCACACCCAGAAACCAGACCATGCCGGCAGCCAGCGAATACTTGCCCCAGTTGGCACCATTGATCCACTGCGCCGCGCCCAGGACGACGAAAAACAATCCCAGCGATGCCATCGCCGGATGGCGCGACGGGCTGGGTACAAAGTAGTACGGGGTTTTAGCGTGTGTTATTGAACTCATGTCAGCTCCATTCCTTGCGGTTCTCTTTTATCTTCTACCGGTACCGGGTGCCGCCTTATTTGGCGACCACCCAGTTCACCAGCACTATCAATCCAACGACAAAAATAACGGCCCCGGCAATGCCCACCACAATGATATGAAATGGATTGACCCGGGCCATATCTTCCTGCGATTCGCTGCGCTTGCGGATGCCCAGAAATGACCAGGCCACCATCTTGATACTGCGCCAGAAAGAGCTGGTGGGCACGCGATCCTGATCTTTGCGGTCTTCGTTCACGAGCCCGCTCCAGCGGCGATATGCCCGCGCGCATCAGCCACTGGCGCCGCCGGTGTTTTACCACCCACTTCAAAGAAAGTGTAGGACAGTGTGATCGTCTTGACGTCCTTGGACAACTTGGGATCAATCACAAACACAACCGGCCAAGACTTCTTTTCACCAGGCTCCAAGGTGTATTGGCTAAAGCAAAAACACTCCAGCTTGTTGAAATGCGCACTGGCTTGTTGCGGCGCATAGCTCGGAATGGCTTGCGCGGACATGCGGCGGTTCTGCACATTCTGGAACTCGTACATCACGGTCGCCATCTCACCCGGGTGAACCTGGAGTGAACGCTGCGCCGGCTTGAACTCCCAGGGACCGCGAGCATTCGCATCAAACTCCACCGTGATGGTGCGGCTGGTGTCCACCTGGGTATTGGCGGGTAACGTCGGCGTGGCACCGGGAATATTCCGATCCCCCAGCGCCAGCACATTGATGCCGGTCATCTCACAAATGGCTTTGTAAATAGGCACCAGCGCATATCCGAACGCGAACATGCCGGCCGCCACCACGATCAGCTTGCTCACCATCCTGACATTTTCGCGGCGCAGGCTCATGCGTTATCGGCTCAGCAAAATCATTTTGCCCATGAACCCCAGGAAGAACACCAAGGCCACCGAGGCCAGGATCAGTCCGGTTTTCAGATTGGTTTTTTTTTGTTCAGGCGTCATGGTCGGATCTTATCCAACAATTCTGGTTGCCGTGGCATCCAGCTTGGGCGGGGTCTCAAAGGTGTGGAAGGGTGCTGGTGAGGGAACTTCCCACTCCAGGCCTTCGGCCGCTTCCCATGGTTTTTTCGGCGCTTTCTCGCCTTGACCGCGCATCGTCGGAATCACGATGAAGACCAGGAAATAGACCTGCGCAAACCCGAACAGGAAGCCCCCCACCGAAGCCAGTGCGTTGAAATCCGCAAACTGCATGGGGTAGTCGGCATAGCGACGCGGCATGCCCGCCAAACCCAGAAAGTGCATCGGGAAGAAGGTCACATTGAATGCAATCAGGGACCACCAGAAGTGGATCTTGCCGCGTGTTTCGTTGTACATCACGCCAGTCCATTTGGGTGACCAGTAGTAGTAACCGGCAAACATGGCAAACAGGGAGCCAGCGACCAGCACATAGTGGAAGTGAGCCACCACGTAGTAGGTGTCCTGCACCTGGATGTCGATCGGCGCCATGGCCAATATCAGACCAGTGAAGCCACCCATGGTGAACACGAAGATGAAGCCGACGGCAAACAGCATCGGGGATTCAAACGTCATGGAACCCTTCCACATGGTTGCAATCCAGTTGAAAATTTTCACCGCCGTCGGCACCGCGATCAGCATGGTGGCGTACATGAAGAACAACTGGCCGGTCACCGGCATGCCGGTAGTGAACATGTGGTGCGCCCACACGATGAACGACAGGATGGCAATGCTGGAGGTGGCATACACCATGGACGCGTAGCCGAATAATCTCTTGCGGGCAAACGCCGGCACGATTTGACTGATGATGCCGAAGGCCGGCAAAATCATGATGTAGACCTCGGGGTGACCGAAGAACCAGAAAATGTGCTGGTACATCACCGGGTCGCCGCCGCCGGCCGGATTAAAGAAGCTGGTGCCGAAATGACGATCGGTCAATGTCATGGTGATGGCACCGGCGAGCACCGGCATCACGGCAATCAGCAGGTAGGCCGTGATCAGCCAGGTCCAGCAGAACATGGGCATCTTCATCAAGGTCATGCCCGGTGCACGCATGTTGAGGATGGTCACGATGATGTTGATGGAGCCCATGATGGAGCTCGCACCCAGGATGTGCATGGCAAAGATACCAGCATCCATGCTGGGGCCCATCTGCAGGGTCAGCGGCGCATAAAGCGTCCAGCCGGCCGCAGGCGCACCACCCGGCATGAAGAACGAACCCACTAGCAACAACCCCGAAGGAATCAGCAGCCAGAAGCTGAAGTTGTTCATCCGGGCAAAGGCCATGTCGGCCGCGCCAATCTGCAGCGGAATCATCCAGTTCGCGAAACCGACAAAGCCCGGCATGATGGCGCCGAACACCATGATGAGACCGTGCATGGTGGTGAGCTGGTTGAACAACTCGGGGTTGACGAACTGCAGGCCCGGCTGGAAGAGTTCGGCGCGGATCAGCAAGGCCAGTACCCCACCAATCAACAGCATGGTGAAGCTGAACAACAGGTACATCGTACCAATGTCTTTGTGGTTGGTCGCAAGCACCCAGCGACGCCAGCCTGTTGGCGCGTGCTCGTGGTGATCGTCGTGGGCGGGGTGGTCTAGAACGGCACTCATTGTGATTTCTTCCTCAATACTTGGATTCGTGGTGCGGCCGCTTACTTGCGTGCAGCAGCGACTTCAGCCGGCTGAACCAGTTGCCCCGTTTTATTGGACCAATTGTTTTTGGTGAACGTGATGACCGCGGCAATATCGGTGTCGCTGAGCTGCTTCCACGACGGCATGGTGCCGTTGTTCTGGCCATTGAGCAACACCGCAATTTGCTGGCTCTTGTCGGCATCCAGCACCACGGCAGCGCCATCGAGCGGCTTGATCGGGCCAGCGCCTTTGCCATTGGCCTGGTGACAGGCGGCGCAGTTGGCGGCATAGACTTTTTCGCCGCGCTGGGTGATGTCTTGGGCGGTCCAGACCTTGGCCGGATCATCGGCCTTGGCGGCCAGTTTTTTCTGCTCGTCCCCGACCCAGCGGGAATAGTCCTGGGCCGAAACCACCTTTACATGAATCGGCATGTAGGCGTGTTCCTTGCCACACAACTCGACGCATTGACCGTAATAGTCCCCCACCTTTTCCGCACGAAACCAGGTGTCGCGCACAAAGCCGGGAATCGCATCCTGCTTGACGCCAAATGAAGGCACCATGAAAGAGTGAATGACGTCGTTGGCGGTCAGAATGACACGGATCTTCTGATTGACAGGAACCACCAGGGGACGATCGACCTTCAACAGATAGTCATCCACGACCTCGCCCTTCTTGGGCCCTCCGTTGTCGGACATCGCGCGCTGCGTGCTGTCCAGCGCCGAGATGAAGCCAATGCCCTCGCCTTCGCCCTTGAGGTAGTCGTAGCCCCATTTCCACTGCATGCCGGTGACCTTGATGGTGAGGTCGGCGTTGGTCGTATCCTTCATCGCCACGACCACTTTGGTGGCCGGCAAGGCCATCAAAATCACAATGATGAAAGGCACAATGGTCCAGATGATTTCCACCGTCACCGACTCATGGAAATTGGCCGCCTTGTGCCCCGCTGACTTGCGATGTTTCCAGATGGAATAAAACATCACCGCGAACACCGCAACAAAGATCACAGTGCAAAGAATCAGCATGAACCAGTGAAGCCAAGCCTGTTCTTCCGCAATTTTGGTGACTGCTGGGTGCAAGTTCAATTGATTGACAGACGGGCCGCCAGGCAGGTCGCCGACGGCATGCGCCGCGGTAAAAGCGGCGCTACCGGCCCAAGCACTGACGGCTAGCAGCGCGCCAGTCACTTTATTGAAAATGCTTTTCATCATGTTCACTTTTTCTTTGCCTCAAATTAACTCAGTCATGCGAAACCCCATGCTTGCCACATGTTTTACCGGCTGAACACCATTATTGACAAGCTCGGGACGCAAGGAACAGAGGGATTACCCCTTCCAGCAACCAATGATTGTAGCCTAGGCAATTTGTGGATTAACTCCTTGTCAAGCCCCTTTCTCAAGGCTTCTTGGAATAACTTTTGCGCTGGTTCAAGGCTTCTCGCATTTCCGCCAGAGAAAGCACGGTCTCCGGGCGAACACTGAGCCGTGGACGGGGCTTGAAGGCATGCCCGTAGATGATTTCGAAGGTCAGCTGCAGCGGCGCGTTGGCCAGCGCCTGATGCAGTTGCTCGCGCCATTGCCGTCCGCGCAGACCAGGGAAACGCTGAGGATGCAAATTGCGCCCCAGGCCACGCAGCTCTTCCAGCAGCCGCTGCGGCGTCTCGAATGTCAAGGTGATGCGCTCCATGTCCATTACCGGCTCGGCAAAGCCGGCGCCCGCCAGCATGTCGCCCCAGTCATGCATGTCGGTGAACTCATGCGAGGGTGCCGGCCAGCCCAGGGTCTGGTAAAGCCCGCGCAGTTCCTGCAAAGTGTCCGGCCCGAGGCAGGAAAACATGACAAAACCATCCACCGCCAGGGCGCGATGCCACTGCGCCATCAAGGCTTGCGGATCGGCCGCCATGTGCAATGCCATATTGGCCCACAGCATGTCAACGCCGCCTTCGGCCGGCTGCGCAAAGCGGGTCGGCCGGCCCTTCCAGCGGGCAGGATGCCACCAGGATTTTGCGATTGTTTTGGCAGCGTACTCTTCCTTCGTTTCATGCGTCTCCATCACAAAACAGCCGGCATCCGGATAGCGACGCGCCAGCAGCGCGTGGGCCTGCAGGCCGCCGCGCACGGGCTCCCAGTGCGCCCAGTTGTGGGGTTGGAGCTTGATCCATTCAAGCCGTTCTTCCATGCGCCGCGCTACTTCTTCATGCAGCCACGGCGACGGGCCGGGAGGCATTTGCTGCCAGCGCCGGGCGGCTTGGGGATCAATGGTGGGGGGGCGCTGTGTGGACATGATACGTGGCGGGAAGTGGTCGCCAGAGTATATTGACTCGATGTTTCCCGGCTTGATCAAAAGGGTGTTTGAAGCACTGCCCAGCCAGTGCATGGTGTGCCGTGCCTGGCCGGCCCAGACTGTGTGCGAAGCGTGTGTGAACCGTTTTGCCCAACCACAGCCGCGCTGCCAGACCTGCGCGCTGCCGGTGCCGGCAGGCGTGCGGCAATGCGGTGTGTGCGTCAAGACGCCGCCGCCTCTGGATGCCTGTTTGGCTGCCGTGTCCTATGCCTACCCGTGGTCTGACTTGATTGTGGGCTACAAATTCCATGACCAGCCAGGCTGGGCCAGCGCCTTTGCCCTGTTGCTGCGCAGCGCCCCATGGGTGGAGCCGGCACTGGACGCCGCGAGCATGGTGTTGCCCATGCCGTTGTCGAGAGTGCGCCTGCAAACGCGCGGCTTCAACCAGGCGCTGGTGCTGGCGCGGCAGCTCGCGCCGACCAAAACCGACAGCCGCCTGCTGCTGCGCATCAAGGACACGCCACCGCAAAGCGCGCTCAAACGCGCCGAGCGGCTGAGCAGCGTCAAGGATGCGTTTGCCGTCGAGCCCTTGCGGCTCAGGCAGGTCAAGGGCGCACGGCTGGTGCTGGTAGACGATGTCATGACCAGCGGCGCCTCGCTGTTCGCGGCCGCGCGGGTCCTGCGCGCGGCCGGCGCGGCACATATTACCGGACTGGTGATTGCACGAACGGACATGGACCCCTGATGTCACCGCGCCGGTGCGGGGACAATACAGCCCTATGTTTCATATCGTCCTCGTCGAACCCGAAATCCCGCCCAACACCGGCAACGTCATCCGTCTGGCGGCCAACACCGGCTGCATGCTGCACCTGATTGAGCCACTCGGATTCTCCATGGACGACAAGCACATGCGCCGCGCCGGGCTGGATTACCACGAGTACGCCACGCTCAAGCGCCATGCCAGTTGGCAGGCATTTCTGGCAACCGAAACCCCGGCGCCTGAGCGTATGTTCACGCTGACCACACGGGGCACGCGCAGCCCGTATGAGGTGGCATTCCAACGCGGTGACTGGCTGGTGTTTGGCTCCGAGACAAAAGGAATTTCTGACGCAGTACGCGCCGCGTTCGGACCCGCCCAATGCCTGAAACTGCCCATGATCACAGGTCAGCGCAGTCTGAACTTGTCCAACGCGGTGGCCGTCACGGTGTTTGAAGCCTGGCGGCAAAACGGGTTTGGCGCAGCCACGACGACATCCACCGCCACCTGACATGGTCAAGCGCACCAGCACGGAATCAGTCTCGCTATGGATAGTGCCGCGTCAGTGACTCGGCCACACACACTGGCTTCGTTGCGCCTTCGCGTTCAATGGCCACGGCCCAGGTCATTTGTACGCCGCCCTTGTCGATGGGCTCACTGCTGAGCAGCGTGATGCGGGCGCGCAGGCGGCTGCCCACCGGGACCGGCGCCGTGAAGCGCACTTTGTTGAGCCCGTAATTCACGCCCATGCGGGCCTCCACAATGGTCAGGGACGACTCAAGAAACTTCGGAATCAGCGCCAGCGTGAAAAAACCGTGCGCGATGGGGCCACCAAAGGGTCCGGCCTTGGCCTTCTCGACATCCACGTGAATCCACTGATGGTCTCCGGTGGCTTGGGCAAACTGGTTCACCTGCTCTTGTGTCACGGTGACCCAGTCGCTCACAGCGATTTCCTGACCGGCGAGATTGGACAGTTCCTTGAGGGTTTGAAATGTTTTCATAGCGCCACTGTAGCGACGCGCGCCCTGGACGCTTGTCAGATGAGCGACAAACTGGACGGCGTGTGACTTTGCGCTATCTTCGCGGCATGGACGAACACCAGCGCACCCTCTCGGAAGAAGCGATCTACCTCATCGCGGCCCACCCCAACTGGCGTGAGTCGCGCGTCAACCGGCGCCTGCTGGACATGGCGCGCAGCGTCGCGCGGGTCGACAGCAACGATTTGTATACCCGCTACCCGGACTACTTTATTGATGTCGCTGCCGAGCAGGCACGACTGGCCGCCGCGCAACTGATTGTGCTGCTGCACCCCATCCAGTGGTATTCCATGCCGGCCCTGCAAAAGCTCTGGCTGGACGAGGTTCTGACCTACGGCTGGGCTTATGGCGCGGGCGGCGACGCCCTGCGCGGCAAAGACCTGTGGCTGGTGGCCACCACCGGCAGTCCGTCGGACTCCTATCACCCGCAGGGCTATAACCGCTATTTTTTTGACGCCTTCTTGCCGCCCTACGAACAAACGGCAGCCCTGTGCGGCATGCGCTTTTTGCCGCCGCTGCTGCTGCACGGTGCACACAGCGTCTCCGAAATTGAAGTCTCGCAGCATATCGAGGTCTTCGGGCAACGCCTGCAGAGCTACCCGCGCTGGCCCGAGATGGACGAACTTGGCAACTGCGTGGCCTGCAATGTGCCGGTGGCCGACCGCGCCAAGGATTGACATGGAACACATCCCAACCTGGCTGAGCAACAGCTTCATTTACCTGAGCGCCGCCGTCATTGCCGTGCCCTTGAGCAAGGCCCTGGGCCTGGGGTCCATCATCGGTTACCTGGCGGCGGGCATCGCCATTGGCCCGTGGGGCCTGGGACTGGTGACCAATGTCGAAGACATCCTGCACTTCGCCGAATTTGGCGTGGTGTTGATGCTGTTTTTGGTCGGGCTGGAGCTGGAGCCCAGGCGCCTGTGGAGCCTGCGCCGTCCGATCTTTGGCTGGGGCAGCGCGCAGGTGCTGGGCTGCGCTCTGCTGCTGACCTTGGTCGCCCTCGCCTTCGGCGTCGGCTGGCGGGTGGCCCTGGTGGGGGGGCTGGGGCTGGCCTTGTCCAGCACGGCGATTGCGCTGCAGTTGATGGGCGAGCGCAACCTGCTGCCCACTGGCAGCGGCCAGGCGGCGTTTTCCATCCTCCTGTTTCAGGACGTGGCCGCCATCCCGATCCTGGCCCTGCTGCCGCTTCTGGCCCAGTTTTCAGCATCAAATGAGACTCTAGCCCCCGTCAATCATGCGCAAGAAGCTCTCAAAATAATAGCAGTCATCGCCGGCATCGTGCTCGGTGGGCGCTTGCTGTTGCGACCGCTGTTTCGCTGGATCGCGCGTTCCAGAACGCCCGAGATCTTCACCGCCGCCTCCTTGTTGCTGGTGGTGGGCATTGCCGGGCTGATGCAGCTGGTGGGTCTGTCCATGGCGCTGGGCGCCTTTCTGGCCGGCGTGTTGCTGGCCGAAAGCGAGTACCGGCGCGAGCTGGAAACCGATATCGAGCCTTTCAAGGGTCTGCTGCTCGGCCTGTTTTTCATCGCCGTCGGCATGAGCATCGACTTTGGCGTGCTGCGCCAGTCGCCGGGGCTGATGGCGCTCATCGTGCTGGGCTTTCTGGCCGTCAAGGGCACGGTGATTTACACGCTGGCGCGGCTGATGAAGTTACCGTTTCGCGAGCGGCCCCTGTTCACGCTGCTGCTGGCGCAGGGCGGCGAATTTGCCTTCGTGGTGTTTCAGGCGGCCGCCGGTGCCCACATCTTCCCGGCGCAAACGGCTTCGCTGCTGATCGGCGCCGTGGCCGTCTCCATGCTGGTGAGCCCGCTGGTGCTGGTGGCTATTGACAAGCTCCTGTTGCCGCGTTACGCCGAGCTGGACAAGGTCACGATGGCGGAGATTTCCGAACCGCAGGAGGCGCCGGTGCTGATTGCCGGGTTTGGCCGTTATGGGCAAATCGTGGCCCGCGTGATGCTGGCGCAAGGCATACCCTGTACCGTGCTGGAGCATGACGCCGAGATGATCGAGGCGGTGCGCAGCTTCGGTTACCGCGTGTTTTATGGTGACGCCACCCGGCTGGACCTGCTGCGCACGGCCGGTGCGGCCCGCGCCAAAATTCTGGTGCTGGCGGTGGACGACGTGGCGCAGTCGCTGGCGATTGTGGACCTGGTGCAGGAACACTTTCCCGCGCTGCAGATCGTGGCGCGTGCCCGCGACGTCACCCACTGGAACAAGCTGCGCGACCGCGGCGTGATGCGGGTGGAGCGCGAGATGTTCGAGTCCAGCCTGCGCAGTGCGCGCAGCGTGCTGGAACTGCTGGGGCACGGCGCCTTTGAAGCGCGCCAGACCGCCATGCGCTTTCGTCAACACAACCTGGCACTGTTTGAAAAAATGCATCCCCATTACCGGGACCGCGCCAAGTTCATCGCCGTGGTCAAACAGGGGCGCCAGCAACTGGAAGAGCAAATGGCGCAGGAGCGCGCCGAACGCGCCGAACGGCGGCCGCCGGGCTGGGACACCTGAGCCGGGCCATGTCTACCCCCTACACCCGTTGCCCCAAATGCGGCCACCAGCCGCTGCCGGCTGTGCAAGCCTTGCCGACCGCCTGCCCGCAATGCGGAGTGATCCTGGCCAAGGTGGGTCAAGTGGCACGCCGGGCCTCACCCGCGCCTGACGCCGACACCGATGGACACAGCGATGAACCGGGCTGGACGGCGCTGCTGACTCATGTGCCGGAGCGGGTGGATGCGATGCACTTCTGGGCCCGCGCCGCGCTCCTGGCGGGTCTGGCCTTCTGGGGCAGGCAGCTGATCGGGATGGATTACCGCACCGGTGAGATGGGCGCGTCCTTCCTCCACCGGCCGATTCTGGTGTTTCACGAAGCCGGGCACGTCATCTTCATACCGCTGGGGCAATGGATGATGGTGCTGGGCGGCACCTTGGGCCAGTTGATCATGCCCGCCATCCTGGCCGGCGCGCTGCTGATGAAGAACCGCGACCCCTTTGGCGCAGCGGTTGGTCTGTGGTTCTTGGGCGTGTCGGTGCTGGACGTAGCGCCCTACATGTATGACGCGCTGCACCCGCAACTCATGCTGCTGTCCGGCACCACGGGCGAGGAAGGTGGGCACGATTGGATTTATCTCTTCTCCAGCCTGGGGCTGTTGTCGAAGGCGCAACTGATCGGCGACCTGACGCACAAGCTCGGCGCCTTGGTCGTGCTGCTGGCGCTGGGCTGGGCCGCATGGTTGCTGCGGCGGCAGTATTCCCGGGTGGTAAGGCCTGTCGTAGAGGAGAGGTGAGGCTTGTTCGTAAACGACTTATGTATTGGTAGCCGGCCGTATCGGCCGGGGGTAATATGCCGTCAGCGCCACCCTACTTCATGACTCCATCAAAATTTATCCCGACCTTGCTTCGCTGGGTCAACACGCTCAAATTCAAGATCGTGGCCATGGCGGTCCTTGCAGGCGTGATGTCGGCGGTGGTCACGACCGAGCTTGTGCTGACCACCACGAAGACCGACATGCTGCGCTTGCTGCTGCAAAACGACAGCGACAACCGTGAACGCATGGCGGCGATGCTCGCCAACAAGCTCGACATGCTGCAGAGCACACTCACCGCCGTCGCCCGCAAAGTCAATCCGGACATGTGGCAAGACCCCGAGGCCATGACGCGCTTCCTGATGGACAAGCCGGCCATCAACACGCTGTTTGACAACGTCCTGGTCGCGCGCGCCGACGGCACCATGCTGGTCCGTCTGGTCAAGGGCGAACGCACTGCGGAGCTGCCCAATATCGCCGACCGTGAGTATTTCCAGCAGGCGATGAAGACAGATCAACCCGTGGTGTCGCAACCCCTGGTCGGTCGGGTCACCAAAACACCGATTGTGATCATTGCCATACCGGTGCTCTCGCCCGATGGCAAGGTGGCCGGCATCATCGGCGGTACGCTGGCCCTGGGCTCCGCCAGCCTGTTTTCGGACCTCGGCGGCGCAGAATTGCAGGCCGGTTCGCGCAGCCTGGTCATGAACCGTTCCGGCGTCTTGCTGGCGCACCCTGAGCCGTCCCGCGTTCTCGGGCGGGCCGCGGACGAACCGGGCCTGGCCGACGTCTACGCGCAATGGCGCGATGTCGGCAGCCCCATTGACACCCAGGGAGTCGCCACGCTGTCGGAGGGGCACATGGTGTCGATGGCCGGCATACCGATGTCGGATTGGGTGCTGGTGCATTTGACGCCCCAAGCCATTGCCTTGCAGCCAGTGGTGGCCGCCCAGCGCACCGCCTGGCGTGCGGCAGCCGGCGTTGCACTGCTGGCCGCGGCGCTGGCGGGCATCCTGGCCTGGTACGTGACGCGTCCGATCTCCAAATTGAGGGCTCGCGCCATAAGAATGCTGTCGCAGGAAGGCTCCTCCGCCGAGGGCTGGCCCAAGGAAGGTGGTGAAGTGGGTGAACTCGCGATTGCCTTCCAGCAGGTGGTCGAACAGCGCCAGCGCCGGCAAGGGGAAACGCAAGCCCTGCTACGACAGCTGGAAGCGGTGCTTGACCTTGCCGATGTCGGCATCGCCCTGACCCGCCACGGCCATTTTGAACTGGTGAGCAGTCACTTCTGTCATGTCTTTCGCTGCGAGAAGCAGCATGCCATCGGTCAACCCACGCGCATGATCCACGCCTCCGACGACGCCGCCCAGGCCCTGTCGGCGCGCGCCCACCCGGCCTTCATGGCGCACGGCGCCTTCGACGGCGAGGTGGAGTTGATGCGGCGTTCGGGCCAGCTGTTCTGGGCCCATTTGCGGGGCCGTGCGGTGGTGTCGGGGGATCAAGCGCAAGGCACCATCTGGACCGTGGAAGATGTGACCGAGGCGCGCGAACAGCGTGAGCGCCTGACCTGGGCGTCAAGCCATGACTCACTCACCGGCCTGGCCAACCGCCCGGCCTTCGAGGCGCTGCTGGCACACGCCACGGCACGCGCCGATACCGAGCCTTTCTGTGCGATGTTCATCGACCTGGATCACTTCAAGCCGGTCAATGACACGGGCGGCCATGCCGCGGGCGATGCGCTGCTGCGCGACGTGGCGCATGAACTCGCCGCCCAGGTACGTCAGACCGACACGGTGGCCCGGCTGGGCGGCGACGAATTTGCGGTGCTGCTGGCCCGATGCCCCCTGTCCCAGGCGCTTGACATTGCCGAGAAGCTGCGCAGCGCGGTAGTGGCCTACCGGCTGGTCTGGGAAAGTCAGAGCTTCAGCGTCGGGGCCAGCATTGGCCTGGTGTCGGTCAACGCCTCCTACGGCAGCGCCGCCGATGTGTTGCGCGCCGCCGATGCCGCCTGTTACGCCGCCAAACTGCAGGGGCGCAATTGCGTGGTGGTGCACGATCCACAGGCCATACCCGATGCGGATGAGTTGGCAGCGCAACGCGCCGTTCGCTGATTTTTTGATTAAATAGGGCTGTAGCCCTCGAACCATATGCGCATGATGCTATATTAAATATAGCATCTAACGCACCGCATCCCACACCAGCTTGGTGCCGGTCAGAAACATGCCCAGGTACAACAGGCGATAAAACAGCACCGGACTGATACGCCGGGCCAGGCGCACTCCCACCCACACGCCCAGCGGCGCGACCGGCAGCAGCACCAGCGAGGTCGCCATGTTGCGCGTATCCAGCAAGCCCAGCCAGGCATACGGAATCCATTTGGCGAGGTTGATGATGAAAAAGAAAAACGCCATGGTGGCCGTGAACTTGACCGGCGACAGGCGCAGCGGAATCACGTAGGCGTTGATGGGCGGGCCGCCGGCATGGGCAATGAAACTGGTAAAGCCCGAGGTCGCGGTCAGGATGGCACCCAGCCATTTGGGCGGCGGCGCGCTGTCCACCTTGGGTGGAAACAGCAGGCGCTGCGCCAGAAAAAGCAGGGTGAACCCGCCCACAATGCCGGCCACGGTGTGGGCGTCCAGCACCTTGAACAGCAGCGCCCCAATCACGATGCCGACCAGGCCACAGGGGATCAGGAACTTCAGCAGCTTCATGTCGAAGTCATTGCGAAACGCCGCCATGCCCAGCACGTCCATCACCAGCAGCACCGGCATCAAAATGGCGGCGGCTTCGGGCACCGTCACGGCCAGCGCCATCATGGGCACGGCCAGCGAGCCAAAACCGGCGCCGAAACCACTTTTGCTGATGCCCAGCAGCAGCACGGCGGGAACAGTGACGGCGTAGAAATAGGGGTCGGTGATGAGGGGCAAGGCCATGGCGCGAAAATCCTGACATGAACAATATTCAATCCTGGGGCGAGACCCTGAGGCTGCTGGTCGAACTGGCCGGAACCGCAGCGTTCGCATTGTCGGGCGTTTTGGAGGGGGCCCGTAAGCGGCTGGACGCCGTCGGCGTCTGCGTGGTGGGTTTTCTGGCCGCGTTTGGCGGTGGCACGCTGCGCGATTTGCTGCTGGACCAGCGGCCCTTCTTTTGGGTCCGTCATGTCGACCTGCTGTGGGGCCTGCTGGCCTTGTGCGTGCTGGCCATGCTGTTCCTGCGCCACCGGCATTTTGAGCTGACGGAAAGAGGCATTCAATGGCCGGACGCGCTGGGCCTGGGTCTCTTCACCGCCACCGGCGTCGACCAGGCGCTGGGGAGCCAGATGCCGGCGCTGGTGGCGGTGTTGATGGGCTTGATCACTGGCGTGTTTGGCGGCGTGCTGCGCGACATCGTCTGCAACGAAATCCCCAGCGCGTTCAACGACCACCGGCCCTATGCGGTGTGTGCGTTTGCTGGTGGCTGGGCTTACGTGGGCCTGTGGCAGGCTGGCGCACCGGACTGGCTGGCGCTGGTGGTGTGCGTCGGCATCACGGCCGGCTTGCGCGCACTGGCACTGTGGCGCAACTGGGAACTGCCCGCTTGGCGCGTGTGACGCAGCGCACCAGGCGGCCTGAAGCACGACAATACGGACCACTATGTTTTCACCCTCCCAAGCCGATGTTCGCCGATTTTTTTGCTCGGTTTATGCCAAAGCCCTGGCGGGTCAACCGCTTGAAGCTATTGAAACAATAGCAAACCTGTGGATTGACGAGCACCCTGAATACCACGCCGAGCTGGCCGACGTCGATGCCGCCCTGCTGGCCATGGGGCAGGCGGAGGAAGGCAAGAGCAATCCGTTTTTGCACCTGTCCATGCACCTGTCGATCAGCGAGCAGTGCAGCATTGACCAGCCGCGCGGCATCCGCCAGGCGGTGGAGCTGCTAACGCACCGCCGCAACTCGCTGCACGCCGCCCACCACGAGGCCATGGAGTGTCTGGGCAAGATGATCTGGGAAAGTCAGCGCGCCGGTCGTCCGCCCGACGGCGAGGCCTACATCGCCTGCGTACAGCACCACGCGACGCGGGACTGACACAACACACCAACAAAAAAGCCGCTCAATGAGCGGCTTTTTTGTTGCGGGCAGGCAAGCGTTTACTTGAACTTGCTTTGCGGCACCGTCTTGAGTTCACCCGGCAGCGAGCTCAAATATTTGGCCATCTCCTTGAGTTCCGCGTTGGAGAATTGCTTGGCCACGCCACCCATGATGCCGTTTGCCCGGCCCCAGGTCGCATTGCCCTCGGTCTTGTACGACTTGAGCGCCACAAACAGGTAGTCAGAATGCTGGCCAGCGATCTTGGGGTAGCTGGGGTCAATGGGCTTGCTGAAGCTGTCGCCATGGCAGGAGACGCAAGCACCTTTGCTGACCAGCGCAGCGACGCGGGCATCGCCATCGGCCGCTTTGCCTGGTGCGGGCGCCGCCTCAACTTTGCCAAGCCCTTCATAATGGGCGGCGATATCGGCCATGTCCTGATCGCTCAGGTTGTCAGCAATGCCACGCATGCTGGGGTGTTTGCGGTCACCCTTCTGATAGGCGGTGAGTGCGGACACAATGTACTTGGCGCCCTGACCGGAGATCATGGGGACTTTGTAGATCTCGGGGAAGCTGGCCTGATAACCCTGGATGCCGTGGCAGCCAATGCACATGGCGATTTTCTTTTCGCCGGCTTTGGCATCACCTTTGACCTCCTGGGCATGGGCAGAAAAGACCGTCGCACAAGCGACAAGCAGGGCAGACAGTGACGGCAAGAATTTGTTCATTTTGAGAGGACAATCAACCAGTGTTTGAGATAGATCAACCATCCATTATATCGATCAACAATCCTTCAGCTAACTGCTGTTTTCCCTGATCAAAGCAGAACCATGAAATTCCAAGGAACCAAAAACTACGTTGCCACCCAGGACTTGATGCTGTCCGTCAATGCAGCCATCACGCTCAAGCGCCCGCTGCTGGTCAAGGGCGAGCCCGGCACCGGCAAGACCATGCTGGCCGAGGAAGTGGCCACCGCCTTGGACATGCCACTGCTGCAGTGGCACATCAAATCCACCACCAAGGCGCAGCAGGGCCTGTATGAATATGATGCGGTCAGCCGCCTGCGCGACTCGCAACTCTCCAGCGTGGACGGTGGCGAGCGCGTCAAGGACATCAACAACTACATCGTCAAGGGCGTGCTGTGGCAGGCCTTCACGGCCGAGCAGCCGGTGGCACTGCTGATTGACGAAATCGACAAGGCCGATATCGAGTTTCCCAATGACTTGCTGCGCGAAATCGACCGCATGGAGTTTTATTGTTACGAAACCCGTCAGCTGATCAAGGCCAAAAACCGGCCGCTGGTGTTCATCACCTCGAACAACGAAAAAGAATTGCCCGACGCCTTTTTGCGTCGCTGCTTTTTTCACTACATCAAGTTCCCCGATGCCGACACCATGAAAAGCATTGTCGACGTGCACTTTCCCGGCCTGAAGAAAGAGCTGCTGACGGCCGCCATGAAGACTTTCTATGACGTGCGTACCCTGCCGGGCCTGAAAAAGAAGCCCTCCACCAGCGAACTGCTGGACTGGCTCAAGCTGCTGGTGGCCGAAGACATCCCGCTGGAGGCGCTGCAGAGCAAGGACGACAAGGTGGCGGTGCCGCCCTTGGTCGGTGCCTTACTCAAAAACGAGCAGGATGTGACTTTGTTTGAAAAACTGGTGTTCATGCAGCGGCATAACCGCTGAACAGGGAATCGTTACACATGGATAAATCATTGTTGATCGAAGGCCTGTCAGATGCCATCGGCTTTATCGGTGGCGCCCTGTTGGGCTTCTGGATCGGTCGCCTGTTGGGCCTGGACATCTTCAGCGAGGGCTACGACAACGCCAGCGTGGCCGGGATCGTGCTGGTGGGCCTGGGCGGCGGTATCGGCCTGCAGCTGGCCCGGCGCTGGCGCAAGCGCCGCAATGCCAAAGCCGAAGACTGAGAAAGATTGAACATGGCCTATGTTGAGCCTGTGACCCTGGCCGCCCGCGGCATTGCGCTGGTCCCGCTGGCGCTCACCCATGAAAGCGGCCTGCGCGCCGCCGCCGCAGATGGCGAACTGTGGACGTTGCGCATCACCTCGGTGCCCGAGCCCGAGCAAACCCGCAAATACATCGAGGATGCACTCGCCATGCGCGAGGCCGGCAACCGCTTTGCCTTCTGTGTGACGGAGGCGGCCACCGGTACCGTGTTGGGCTGCACCAGTTTTCATGACATCGTGCCTGCGGTCCGGCGCGTGGAAATTGGCTGGACCTGGTACGCCAAACGCATCCAGCGCACCCACGTCAACACGACGGCCAAGCTGCTCATGATGACGCACGCGTTCGAGACCCTGGGCTGCCATGTGGTGGGTTGGCGCACCGATAACTTCAACTTTGCGTCCCAGGCGGCCATCGAACGCCTTGGCGCCAGAAAAGACGGCGTGCTGCGCGGTCACGCCCTGCGCCGCGACGGCACCATTCGCGACACCGTGATGTACAGCATGCGCAGCGGCGAATGGCCGGAAGCCAAGGCCCAGTTGTTGTATTTACTGGACAAGCCGCGCGCTTGAGGACCGGTCGAGACCTGTTGAACTTGCACCAGGAGAGACACCATGCTGATTGACTTCTTCTACACCCTGCGCTCGGCCAAACTGCCGGTGTCGGTCAAGGAATACCTCACCCTGCTCGAAGCCCTGAAGGCCGGCGTGGTCGGTCCCAACACGCCCGAGCCTGAAGGCGACGCCGAGGCGGCTGGCTACAAGATTGAGGACTTTTATTACCTGAGCCGCACCACGCTGGTGAAGGACGAGAAGCACTACGACAAGTTCGACCGGGCCTTTGCCGCCTACTTCAAGGGCGTGGAGATGGTGGCCGACTTCACCAAGGACATCCCGCTGGAGTGGCTGCGCAAGAACCTGGAGCTGGAGCTCAGCCCCGAGGAGCGCGCCAAGATCGAAAAAATGGGCTGGGACGAGTTGATGGAAACGCTCAAAAAGCGTTTTGAAGAGCAAAAGGAACGCCACGAAGGCGGCTCCAAATGGATCGGTACCGGCGGCACCAGCCCGTTTGGCGCCTACGGCCAAAACCCGCAAGGCATTCGCATCGGCCAGGACAAGAGCCGCAACCGCAGCGCCGTCAAGGTGTGGGACCAGCGCGCCTACAAAGACTACGACGACGCGCAAGAGCTAGGCACCCGCAACATCAAGGTGGCGCTGCGGCGTCTGCGTAAATTTGCGCGTGAGGGCCATGAAGAAGAGCTGGACCTGGACGACACCATCCATTCCACGGCGGCCAATGCCGGCTACCTCGACATCAAGATGCGGCCGGAGCGCCACAACAACGTGAAGGTGTTGTTGCTGATGGACGTGGGCGGCACGATGGACGACCATATCCAGCGCGTGGAAGAATTGTTCAGTGCCACCAAATCGGAGTTCAAGCACCTGGAGTTCTATTACTTCCACAATTGCGTCTATGACTTCATGTGGAAGAACAACCGCCGCCGTTTTGCCGAAAAATTCCCGACCTGGGACATCATTCGCAAATACAACAAAGACTACAAGCTCCTGTTCATAGGCGACGCTACCATGAGCCCTTACGAGATCTTGCAGCCCGGCGGCAGCGTGGAATACAACAACGAAGAGGCCGGAGTCGAGTGGCTGCAGCGGCTCACCAACGCCTTTCCCAAATTCGCCTGGATCAACCCCGAGCCGCAAGGCGTGTGGCAATACCGCCAAAGTATCAGCGTGGTCCAACAGCTGATGAACCAGCGCATGTTCCCACTCACGCTCAAGGGTCTCGAAGAAGCGATGCGCTTGCTGACAAAATAGCCGGATGTTCAGGCGACCCAAGAAGACACTTTCCAAAACGCTGACGCAAACGCTGCTTCTGGGGTCGGCTCTTTTTGTTTTGATTGCAGGATTTTCCGGAGCCGTGCAGGCGCAAACGCCGGGCACCAGCCCGACCCCCGTTGCAAGCGCTGTCGCCACCTCGCCAACACTGGCGTTTGACATCGAAATCCAGGCACCAGCAGAGGTGAAGGACTACCTGCAACGACACATCGAACTGCAGCGCTACCGCGAGTTGAGCGATCTCGACACCAATGAAATGACGCGGCTATTGACGGCAGCGGAGCGCAATCTGAAAGACCTGCTGGGCACCTTGGGTTATTTTTCGCCAGCCATTGATCTGGCCGTGCATGACACGCCCGAAAATCCGAAAGCCGCGCGTCACGTCGTGATCACTGTGCAGCCGGGCGAACCCGTCAAAATCAGCGAGGTCGCGCTGGAATTCACGGGTCCGATTGAGCAAGATGAGACCACGCTGGCGCAGCGCCAGACCATCCGCGCCACCTGGACCTTGAGCCCTGGCATGGCATTTACCCAGGCAAACTGGGACGCCGCCAAGACACAGGCGCTGCGGCTGCTGACCGCCCAGCACTACCCCACGGGGGGCATCCAGTCCAGCCGCGCCGACATTGACCCGGATACAAGAACCGCCCGGTTAAGCGTCACCCTGGACTCCGGCCCGGCCTACCAGTTGGGGCCTGTGCAGATTAGCGGCACACAACGTTACGACACGCAACTAGTGACCCGCCTGGCCCGCTTGGAACCGGGCACTGACTACAGTCAAACCCAATTGCTGGAAGCGCAGCAACGTCTGGCCGACAGCGGCTTCTTCGACTCGGTGTTTGTCTCGCTCGACACCACGGGGGACCCGATGGCCGCACCGGTGCTAGTGCAACTGCGCGAGGCGAAACTGAAGAAAATCGTGCTGGGCATCGGGGCCAGCACCGACGGGGGGGCGCGGCTGTCCATGGAGCACACGCACAACAAAGTGCCGGGCATTGGCTGGCGCGCGGTATCCAAAATCGCCGTGGACCGCGAAACCCAATCCTTGGGGACAGAGTTGACCGCACCACCCGATGATTCCGGCTGGCGCTGGATGACCTCGGCCTTGTTTCAAAACCAGACCTCAGGCAGTTTCGAAGTGGACAGCCAGCGCTATCGGGCCGGCCGCGGAAAGGCCGGTGAACGCATTGACCGCAACTATTACCTGCAATACGACCGTGCCAAAACGTCCGGCGAGGGCTTGCCAACCGTGGCCGATGCGCTCAGCGCCAACTACGCCTGGACCCTGCGCAACTTCGACAGCCTGCCCTTTCCGTCCAGCGGTTACGGCCTGGGCGCAGAACTGGGCGGCGGGGTTACGCTGGGCAACACGCGCGAACCCTTTTTGCGCACCCAGCTGCGATGGCTGGGCCTGTGGCCGCTGACGAGCGAGCAGGCCGGCACGCGTGCCGCGATGCGTGCTGGCCGCGTGGCCCTGCGCGCCGAGGGCGGCATGGTACTGGCACGTCCCGGCGCGGAACTGCCCAGCACCCAACTCTTCCTCACCGGTGGCGACACGACTGTGCGCGGTTATGCTTTCCGAAGCATTGGCAACGAACTGCCCAGTGGCGAAATCGCGCCTGGTCGCTACCTGGCAGCCGGCAGTGTGGAGTGGCAGCGCCCCATTGTGGTAAACGACAAACTCACCGATTGGGAGAGCACGGTTTTTCTGGATGCCGGAGCGGTCGCCGACAAGCCCTCAGCGCTGCGCGCCAAGGTGGGCGTGGGTGCCGGGGTTCGCTGGAAAAGTCCGGTGGGGCCGCTGCAAATTGATCTAGCCTATGGCGTCGCTGTCAAAGCACTGCGCCTGCACCTGAGTGTGGGGTTCACCTTCTGATGAAGTTGCGTCGGGTTTTCAGATGGCTCACGGGCCTACTAACCACGGCGGTGTTGCTGGTCGGCGCCCTGCTTCTGGCGTTCTGGATCTGGACCGATAGCGACACGTCCCTGGCCACGGCGCTCAGGCAGGCATCGCGCTACCTGTCTGCCGGGCAGGTGCTGGTGGCCGAGGATGTGCGCGGCTCACTGCGCAAAGGGGGCCACATTGGCTTGCTGCGCTGGGAGAGCAATGGGCTGGTGATTGAAGCGCGCCAGGTCGATCTGGCCTGGCAACCGAGAGCCCTGTTTGACCGCCGGCTGCAACTGGACACGCTGCACATCGCCCAACTCAGCGTTGAAGACCAGCGTGCGCCCAAGCCCGCCACGCCGCTGGACACCTTGCTGCTGCCGTTTCAGGTGGACTTGAACTTTGTCATCGACGCATTGCACTGGGCGGGCGCGAGCGCACTGCAGGCCACGGCCGTGTCGGGCCGCTACCAGTTCGAGGGAACGCGCCATGCACTGACGCTCAAGAGCGCCCAGCTGGCGGCGGGCCAGTACCAGGCCCAGGCCAGCGTGCTGGCTCGCGCCCCCTTGACGCTGGATATGCAGGTGCAAGGCGCTGTGCAAGCCCCCCTTCCCGGCACTGCGCAGCCGCTGCCGCTGACGGCCACTGCCTCGGTGCGCGGCGATCTGGCGGGGCCCAATGCCCTGCTGGATATAGAGGCCAGGCTGCAGCCTGCCACACCAGCCCCCACGCCACGCAAGGCATCCCCAACTGCAGCGCCGATGCAAGCGCGGCTGACCGCCCGAATCAGCCCCTGGGCGGTACAACCGATTGTCCAGGCCGAGGCCAGTTTCAGCGACTTGAATCTGGGCGCCTTGTGGTCCCAGGCACCCCAAACCCTGCTCACCGGCAGCGCTGCGGTGCAGCCTGACACGAAGGCCCCACGCCCCGCCACCGGCCCCATCTGGCAAGCGCAGGGCAAGCTCGCCAACCGGCTCAGTGGCCCCTGGAATCTGGACCGCCTGCCGGTAGAGGCGGCACAGGCGCGCTTGAGTTTCAGCGACGGGCAGTGGCAGGTGCAGTCACTCACCGCCGACATCGCGGGCGGGCGCCTGGCCGTGCAAGGTCAATTGACCGCGGCCAAAACCAACAACGCGCCAACTGCGGCCATTTCAGGCTGGCAAGCGGAGGCGACGCTGAAGGACATCAACCCGGCTGCCGTGCACACGCAGCTGGCGGCGGCACGCATTGACGGCCAGCTCAAGGCCACGGCCGCCGCGCAGGTGATTGACTTTGACACCCGCCTGCAGCCTTCGGCCAGGCAACCCGATGCGTCCAGATTGAAGGGTCTGCATCTCAAAAACGCCTCCGCCAAAGGGCGCTGGGCCGATGGCACCTTGAGTCTGAAGAGCCTGCAACTGCAAACCACCGATGCCCTGTTGCGGGGCCAGATCGACGTGCATTTGGCCAGCAAAGCCACGCGCGGCCAAATGCAATTGACGCTGCCGGGCGGACAGGCCGAAGTTCACGGCCAGATGAGTGCGCAGACCGGCAACGGCGAGTTTTCGCTGAACGTCACAGATACGGCCAAAGCTTCGCGCTGGCTGGAGACCTTGCCCGGCGCGCCTGCGCAACTCGTCAGCAAGGCCATTCAAGGCAATGGAGACCTCACAGGCAACTGGGCCGGGGGTTGGCAAAGCCCGGATCTGCGGGTGCGAAGCGAGTTGCGCGCCGTGGTACGTCAACAAGTCGAAGGCCGACCAGAAAGCGGCTCACGCCGCTTCAATCTACAGGCACAGGCGTCGGGCGGGCGCAGTGCCGCGGGCGATTGGCAAGCCGTGCTCAGTGCTGCCCGACTGCAAGCACAGGACGGCCAGCGCCCCGGCAACTGGAGCGTTCAAATCAACCAGCCGGTCAGCTTCGGCTGGAAAAGCCACGCGAGCGGCAGTGTGTTGGAAACCAGCGCCGGCGAAGCCGCCCTGACCGGCCCGATCCCCGGCGCGGCCACCATCGTGTGGCGCCCCATTCGCTGGAGCCGCAGCGGGGCGCGCCAGGCGCTGCAAACGCAAGGCCGTCTGCAAGGCGTGCCTTTGGCCTGGCTGGACCTGCTGGGCAGCGCTCAGGTGGCGAATATGGGCCTGCGCGGCGATCTGGTTTTTGATGGCGATTGGGACGTGCTGGCGGCAGACACCCTCAAAGCCAGCGTCTCCCTGGTTCGCCGCAGCGGCGATATCAGTCTGCTGGCGGAGGGGGACGTTGGCGCCGGGGTCAGTGCCGGGGTCAAGGACGCCCGCATGACCTTGAACGCTGACGGCAACGCGCTGCGCGTCAGCGCACGCTGGGACAGTGAACGGGCGGGCCTGGCGCAAGGCGAATTCCGCACCACCATTACCAGCGGTGCTGACGGCTGGCGCTGGGCCGCCGACGCGCCGCTGACCGGCTCACTGCGGGCGCAACTGCCGCAGGTTGGCGTCTGGTCGATGCTAGCCCCCCCCGGCTGGCGCATTCGTGGCACGCTGGACGCCAACATCGCGCTCAGCGGCACACGCGCCGCGCCGCAGTGGAGCGGCACATTGAATGCCGACAGCCTGGCCCTGCGCTCCATCGCCGATGGCATTGAGTTCAGCAACGGCAAACTGCGCAGCACCTTGCGCGGACAGCGTCTTGACATCCAGGAGTTCAGCTTGCAGGGCGCCACCGGGGGCGGCGGCAGTGGCGGCCTGCTGAGTGCCAAAGGGTTCGCGCAGTGGCTGCCCAACGGCACAGGTGCCACGGCGGGCCTGGCCAAAATTAGCATCGAGCTGGACGCCCAGGCGCAGGCCCTGCGTGTGACGGCGCGCGCCGACCGGCGCCTGGCAGTCACCGGTCAACTGCAGGTCAAACTGCGAGAGGCCAAACTGGAGATCCGCGGCGCGCTCAAGGCCGATCAGGCGCTCTTCATCCTGCCCGATGAAACCACGCCCCGCCTCGGCGAGGATGTGGTGGTGAAATCGGCGGCCAAAAATTCGCTGCCAGCACCCAAGGAGACTGACAACACCGCCTCGACTTCGAACAGCGTCCGCATCGTGCCCGATGTCGCGATCACGCTGGACATGGGGCCTGACTTTCAAGTGCAGGGCCGAGGCCTCAACACCCGTCTGACCGGCACGCTCAATCTGGCCAGTTCGGCTGCCACTGGCAATATCCCGCGCCTTACGGGTGGCCTGAGTACCGTGCGCGGCACCTACAAGGCCTACGGCCAGCAACTCTTTATTGAGGAAGGCGTTCTGCGCTTTAGCGGCCCCTTCGACAATCCGGCACTCGACATTTTGGCCATACGACCCAATTTGAGCGTGCGCGTGGGCGTGCAGATCAGCGGCACGGCACTGTTGCCTCGCGTGCGTCTGTACGCCGACCCGGAGCTACCCGACGCCGAGAAACTGGCCTGGCTGGTGTTGGGCCGCTCCGCCGCCAACGGGGGCGCCGAGGCAGCCGTGTTGCAGCAAGCGGCGATGGCACTGCTCGGCGGCAAAGGGGGTGGACTGTCCGGCAGCCTGAGCCAGGCCCTGGGGCTCGATGAGCTGTCCGTGCGCGGATCGAGCAGCAATACCGACGGCACCACCAGCGCCGCTGCCGTCACGCTGGGCAAGCGACTGTCGCGTGATTTTTATGTCGCCTACGAGCGCAGCATGGCGGGCACCCTGGGCACGGTCTTCATCTTCTACGATCTTTCAAAGCGCTTTACCCTGCGCGCCCAGACCGGCGAGCAGAGCACGATTGACCTGATTTTCACGGTGCCCTATGACTGAGCGTCCGATCGGGCACAGCGTAGCCCCTACAATCCCCGCTTCTCCTCGTAGCACAATGGATAGTGCGCATGCCTCCTAAGCGTGAAATACAGGTTCGATTCCTGTCGAGGGGACCACTCACTCGGCGCTGGCATTTGTTTCCTTGATTCATCACCAAAAAAAGGCCCGCCATGAATATCACCCTGCATTTAGTCCCCGCCGTCTCGCTCATCGCCGGGATCTTGATCCTTATCATGCCGCGCTTGCTGTCGACCATTGTGGCCGTTTATCTGATCGTGGTCGGCCTGGTCGGCTTGTTTGGTACTGGCAACTTTCTCCGCTGACTCAGCGCGACGGCGCACGCAAGGTGCGGCTTAGCAGCATCACCGGGATCAAGCCCACCAGTACCAGGGCCAAGGACGGCAAGGCCGCCTCACCCAGCCGTTCGTCGCGCGCCAACTGGTAGGCCACCACGGCCAGGGTATCGCTGTTGAACGGACGCAGCACCAGCGTGGCGGGCAGCTCTTTCATCACATCCACAAACACCAGCAAGGCCGCCGCAGCGGTGGAGCGCTTCAGCAGCGGCCAGTGCACGCGACGCATCAGCGCCATGTCGCGCGTGCCCAGCATGCGGGCCGAGTCATCAAAACTCGCCGGAATTCGGGCATAGCCGCTTTGCAGCGACTGCAGCGCCACGGCGCAGAAGCGCACCAGATAAGCCCAAATCAGGCCGAGTGAAGTCGCCGTCAAGACATAGCCCACGCTGCTTTGTGGCGCCACACTCTGCAGCCAGCCCACCGGCAGCAGCAATCCGACAACGATTACCGCGCCGGGTACCGCATAACCCAGCCCGACCAACTGGGCGGCCAGTCGGGTCGGCAGGTCCGGGCGGCGGCGCAGGTTGAACGCGAGCACCAGGGCCAGCCCGACGGCCAGCAAGGCGCTGATGGCGCCTAGGCGCAGGCTGTTCATGGACCAGCCCAGGAACTGCGTCCACGACAAGACCGACCAGTCGGCCACCAGGGGCCGCAGCATGAACAGCACTGGCAGCACAAAGCCGATCAGTACCGGTGCACCGCACACGCCCCAGGCCAGCCACTTGGCACGGCCCTGCAACATGAGTGGGCGCGCATCCATGGCGCCAGCGCGCCCGCCTCGGGCCGCAGAAAACCGCATGCGCTTTTGCGCGCGGTGTTCCAGGAACAGGAGCATCGCCACCAACAGCAGCAGCATGGTGGCCAGTTGCGCCGCGGCAATGCGGTTGTCCATGGAAAGCCAGGCCTTGTAAATGCCGGCCGTAAAAGTCTGAATACCGAAGTAGCTCGACACGCCAAAATCAGCCAGCGTTTCCATCAGCGCCAGAGCGGCGCCCGCAGCCACGGCGGGACGGGCCAGTGGCAAGGCCACTTCCAGGATGCGCCGGCGCATGGGTGCACCCAGCAGGCGGGCGGCCTCCATCAGGTGGGCGGCACGTTCACCCAGGGCCGTACGCGCCAACAGGTACACATAGGGATACAGCGAAAAGGTAAACACCCAGGCGGCACCGCCCAGACTACGGATTTCGGGGAACACCCGGCCTTCGACACCCAGGGCATTGCGCACAAAGGTCTGTAGGGGGCCCCCGAACTGGAGAAAGTCCGTATAGGCATAGGCCACAACATAGGCCGGCATGGCCAGCGGCAACAACAGAGCCCACTCAAAAACCCGGCGACCCGGGAAGTCAAACATGGTCACGACGGCGGCCGTAGACAAGCCGGTCAGCACCACACCGACGGCCACCATCAGGCACAGTCGGACCGTCGTCCACACGTAATCCGGCAGCACGGTGCCGCTCATCTCCTGCAAGATTTGTGCAGCTGCGGCGCCCGAGTCACCCCACGGCAGCCAGGACGCGAACACCGCGACCACCGGCAGCATGAACGCCACTGTCAGGGTCAACAACAACAATTGGCGTGGCCAGCGGAACGGCATGAAAGGGATCTCTCGACAGTGGGCAAATGAGAATTGTAAGCATCTACAATGCATTTCATGTACTTAGAGGTATCACAACTCCGGATTGCATACGCAGGTCGCAGTCAGCCCGCCGTGCGGGACGTGTCATTTGGTCTGCATGCGGGCGACATCGGCGTCCTGATCGGGCCCTCAGGCTGCGGCAAGACCACTCTGCTGCGGGCAGTGGCGGGCTTGGAGCCCGTGTCGGCCGGTGTCATCAAGCTGTCGGGCCAGGTGGTGAGCAGTGCCACCCTCAACCTGGCGCCGGAGGCACGCCAGATTGGCATGGTGTTCCAAGACTATGCCTTGTTTCCCCATTTGAATGTGGGGCGCAACGTCGGCTTTGGCATCAACCATCTGCCCAAAACCGAGCGCGCCGCCCGCGTCGCCGAGGTGTTGGAACTGGTGGGCCTGGCCGGCCAGGAACAACGCTTTCCCCACGAGCTCTCGGGCGGCCAGCAGCAGCGTGTCGCCCTGGCACGCGCCTTGGCACCCAAGCCCCGGCTGTTGTTGCTGGACGAACCCTTTTCCAATCTGGATGTGGACCTGCGCGAGCGCCTGGCGCACGAGGTTCGCACCATCCTCAAGGCGGCGCAAACCACCGCGCTGTTCGTGACCCACGACCAGCTGGAAGCCTTTGCCATCGGCGACACCATCGGCGTCATGCAGGCCGGTCAGCTCCACCAGTGGGACGACGCCTACACGCTGTATCACCGCCCGGCGACCCGCTTTGTGGCCGAGTTCATTGGCCACGGCGTCTTCGCACCGGCGGTGATTCGCCAAATCAACCAGCAGGTGGTGGTGCAAACGCCCTTGGGCGACCTCACCGATGTGGCGGAATGCCCGCTGCCGTGCGCTTTCACGGGTGGGGCATGTGACGTGTTGCTGCGCGCCGATGACATCGTGCATGACGACGATGCGCCGGTGAGGGCGGAAATCATCCGCAAGGCGTTTCGCGGTGCTGAGTTCTTGTACACCCTGCGTCTGGCCAGCGGCGACACCATCATGGCGCATGTGCCGAGTCATCACGACCACAAGATCGGCGAGTGGATCGGCATTCGCGCCCAGGTAGACCATGTGGTGACCTTCGACCGCGAGTCCTCGGTCAGCAATGGAAAACTGTGCCGCATGCCGTGCGAACACGCCACGCGGCCAGCCACCATTGGCACCGTTGAACAGCCCATCTCAATGCAGCTCACACAGCTCTAAATTCGGTCAGAAGTACAACGCCTCGACCACCTTGCCGCCCACAAGCACATTGCACTTGTCGCCGGACCGTCCATTCCCGACTTGCACCGCCCCAGCCACGATGCCCAGCACGCCGCGTTTGCCACCCAGAACCGAACCGAAGTAACAGTCGGCCGAAACCTCCATCCCCTGGTACTCGGAGCGCAGGTTCAGCGTGGGCGTATACGGCGGGAATCGGCCTGAGAGCACCGGGTCACCGTTGACGGACAGCGTCAGCGTCGTTTGCTTCGGGACGTACTCGCCACCGAATTCGAGCTTGTGCCCGGCGACTTCGACCTGTTTCTTTTGTGCCACCCTGGGTGGTGAACTGCAGGCGGCGAGCAGGCTCGGGGCGAGAACACAGAGGATCAGTGCTACACGCATGGTGTTTTCCTTGTACTTTTTAATGAGTGAAACAGGCAGCGTGAACGGCGCAGCCAAGGCCGAATCATCGGCGCGTACAAAGCGATCAACGCGGGGCTGTTTGATTGGGACGGGGATGCCATTGCAGACGACTGCAACCGGTAGATGGTAGAAGCTTCCATCTGCCCTTTCCATAGTCCGTTTGGGCTATGGACTTGACAAAGAGACTGAAATCTACCCCGCCAGATACGCCAATTGCCCCCAGCTGCGGCGCAGCACTTCGCCCAAGTGCCCCATCTTGCCTTCCAGTGTGTAGATGCTCAGAGCCACGGGGAACCTGCCGCTGGTTTGGCCGACAAAGACCCGCACATCCATGGCGATGCCCTGGACGCGACCGACAAACTGCCCTTCGAATCCACTCAATACCCCGTATTGCGCCGCGCTCCTGGACACGGTTCGGGCCTGGGCGAGGTTCAAGCCAAAGTTCTGGCTGGCGCGCTGGATCGCCGAGCTAGCCACTGGCGGGAGCTGGGCATCGGACACGCGCTCCTGCGGCCAACTGGCATAGGTCATCACCACTGGCGGGTGGTGATGATCCGGGCTTTGCACGATGAAGCTGGGGTGACCAGAAGTCTGGCTCAGCTCCGCCTCCCATGGCGGCTGGTTCTCGACCCAGATGGCCAGGCCGAGTTCCGGCACTTTGTGGATTTGCATCTCGCGCAAGGGCCTGGGCTGGGCAGCCGTGCGCTGGATTGCGCCGGCAAACCAGGCGCAGGCACTGGCCTGCAGCCACTGGCGCCGCGATGAGCTGCGGGCGATCATGCCAGGCCGCCGCGTCGAGACACTGCTGCGCCCATTCCCAACAGGGTCAACAACACCACGGCCAACAGGCTGTACCAGCGGGTGCTGCGCTTGAAGGCGACGCGCCAATTCAGGCGGCTGAGCAGCCAGCAGGCCAGCCACACCAGCGCGTAGCTGATCGCGGCCCGGCCCAGCAGGTTGCCCAGGATGTAGGAAGCCGTCATGCCGGTGCACCCGTGTTGACCGGTGCGTGCAGGACCCATCCGGCATCAGTCCACTGCATCATCTGCAGTGACAGGGCGTGAGCATCCCGCGTTTGATGGAACGCCAACGTAGCCTCTTCTCGCAGTGCTTCAAGCGTCCCCGCAACGGCTGTATCGGCAATCAAAAGCACATTGCGTCTTGGTGCGCAAACCACAATGTCGCCCTTGACCTGGCTCTTCACATGGTCGCTCCAGAATGAATCAAACACCAGCATGACCGCCTCCAGATCCTGACCGGTGCGCACCTGCATCAACCCTGCCCGGTTCGACTTCGTCATCAACTGGGCCGAGAACATGCCTTTGAAATTGGCCTGCACCAGTGCTTCCATGTCCACCAGTGACACCCCTGCCTGGGCCAGCAACGGCGGCGTGGCCATCACAAACTGATCTGGCGTATCAAACGCGTAACTGACCAGCAGGTCGCCGCACAGCGGACGGGTCACGGGCATCTGCTCTGGCGGAACACCATGGGCCTGCAATGCTTTGAGAAAGTCGGTGTGCTTGATGCGCAGCGTCACGTTGTCCGCGCGATAAGGCGGGGGTGGCGGCGGCGCCGTCCCCGCCGATGCACCTGTTGTCTTGCGTTTGCCAAACCAGTTTCCAATCATGATCGTGTTCCTATCGTGTGTAACTCTCAACCGTAAATGTCAGACGGTTCCCGCGCTGTAACAGCGAGTTGCAGGCTCAAGGCCAGGAATTCGTCGTGATATTGCGTTTTCACCAGCACGGCGTGCCAGGCATCGTCGTCACCGTCGAGGTCGAGCAGGCGGTAGCCGCGCTCCTTGAGCCAGGCAGCGCCGGCCAGCAGGAGCTGTTCGCAGCGCGCCGGGCCTGCTGGCGGCTCGTCCGGCGCCGCAAACTCGCCCAGGCCACGTGCTGCGCACAGCTGGGTGAGCTGGTTCTCCAGCGTTTCGTCGTCTTTGATGTCGGCGTGGATTCCGATATCGTTTTCTGCCAGTGCGCAGCTCAGCTCGGACAGCTCCTTGACCTTACGCAGCTTGCCGACTTGGTCGATCACGGCGTCGGTGGCATCGATGTCGCCATCGCTGGCCAGCTCGATCCAGCGCGCCAGCCCCTTGCGTTTGCTTTTGGACAGGTCCGCCTTTTTGAGCGGCGGCGGCAGCTCGATCGGCACGCCGGCACCGACGCCCGCGGCGCGCCAACCATCGCGGCTCTGGCGCAGGTGGGCGCGGTAGTGCGCCACCACATCGCGCGGGTAGTAGGGGTGGTCCTGAAAGCTGCTGTCGTCAAGGTCGTAGGCGCACACGGCCAAGGCGACTTCATAGGCGAAGTGCACGAACAGGAGCTCCCGCGTCCCCCGGCGCTCGGCTGCGGCCGCGCTGAAATCGCGCACCGGTTTCCAGCCCAGGGGTTTCATGATGCGGCACCAGTTCTTCATGTAACTGGCCAGGGCTGGGGCGCGCTCTGCGGCGGGCAGGCTGAGCGCGCGCAGGATCGGGTCTGACCAGGGCAGCGCGTATTTCACCCGGTCTTTTCGACTGTATTTCCTGGCGAGCGCAAAGCCCGGCAGGAAGGCTTTCAGGGGCACCTCGAGAGCGTAGAAGCGCTCATTGGGCTGCCTGTTGATCAAGCCTGCCATGGCCTTTACCTGTGCCATTTGGGGCAGCAGCATCAGGGCCAAAGCCAGATAGCTGAAATCAATGCGCTTATAGCTCCAAAAAAGTCCAAAGTCGGGGCTTAACGGGGTCGACGAACTTTCTTCCACCCGGACGCGATAGTTATGCGTGATGGATTGAATGCCGGGCAAATCCGCTTCCAAACGCAAGACCAGATCAGGAATCGGGTCGCCGCGACCGTACATGTAAAGCAGTCGTTGTTTGATATCGTTAACAACGCCACTAGCGGACGAGCTACTCACGTCAGTTCTATTCAAAAAGTCGATGGTGTAGCTGTATCCGTGATCATTCGCATAGTCGGCTGCATCGCACAGCGGGACGCGAAGTGGGTATTTGATTTCAATCTCTATGGGTTCCATATTTTTCCAATCTCCGCTTCGCCTGAATTACCATTCCTATCCACAATCTCAAAAAACTGAGTGCCGGACGTATCGTCGCTTTGCGCGTAAACACGCTTGGTCGTGCCAGGCGGGGTTTTCAATCCATTCTTGATAACCGCTTTTTGAGAGAGTGTCAGCGTATCATCCCCATCGATGCGTTCGATGATCCAGTCCTCGCTCATCTGGCGGCCACTTTTGGTATTGCAAAGCCCCGCCACGCAACCAGCTGGGTCGGATGGATTGACACCTCCCGTTGCCTTGGATTCAACGATGACGTAGTTTCCCTTTCCGTCTATGTAAATGCCATCGATGCCTTTTTGGCCGTTCCACTTTGCGAGTGCATCATCGGCTTTGTTGTCAACACCTCTCACCATGGTGTAGCCGGCGGCCTCAAGTTTTTCACGTACAACGATCTCGCCTTTGAATCCCTTTGTCGCATTGTCGAGCAACCCAAACTTCTCATTTTTTATGTCATCGGGCCGGGTTAACAGGCACTTCGCGTTATGCGCCCACAGCCCCGACTCGCCCACAAAGTAGTTGTGCGTCTGGGCCACACTGAAGTTGTAGACCCGCACCGGCTTGGCAATGGCCGTGTTCTCCAACACCAGCACGTCGCCCTGGCGCGAGGCCAGCACATCCTCATCGGTGATGTCCTTGGCCTCGGTCCAGCCCTTGCCCTGCACCCACAGCGGGTGCTCGTCGGTCAGCTGAAAGGTCTCGAACTCGGTTTTGAGCGCCCGGTAACCCGGCGCAATGCGTCCAAAGGTGTTCTCCACCTGTTGGGGTGCTTCGCGCCATGACGTGTCGTGGCGCGAATACACCAGCGCACCTTGCGCAATGCGTTCGATCGGGACGGCGCCCTGTGGGGTGAGCACCAGCGTGGCGGCCGTGAAGCTGGCGCAGCCCAGGTCCAGCTTGGTGGCCTTGACGGCATCGGCCAGCTTGCCGCTGAACTTGCCCAGCCGGGTCGCCAGTTTGAGCATGACCGCCGGGCTGACATAGGTGCCGATCACTTTGCCCAGGTCGTAGGCGCCACACTGGGTGGCTTTGGTGATGGTGTCTATCGCCTCCTGGCCCAGCAGTTCACCCAAGAGGATGAGGGTGCCTTTGGGGTCGTCGTAGAAGGCTTTGCCCAGCGCCGCCAGCCCTTTGGCCACTTCCAGCGGATCGCTGATGAGGTCAATGATGTCGGTGATCTGGCTTTTCAGGCCGGTGAACAGGCCTTTGCCAAATTCATATCCGTAGGTGAGCGCGCTGCTGACGTTGCCCCACAGCCCGCTCCAAAATCCCTGGTCTTGTGCATTGGCACCCTTGTTGTCGGCACTGGCAGGGGTTTTGTCGCAAACGTCTTCCAGAAACTGGCAGTTGTTCTTTTTTGCCCAGGCCTGGCGGTCTTCCTTGTTCTTGAAGCATATCGGTGGTGGCTCGCAAATTTTGCTCACGATGCCGCTGCTCCCCGGTGCGCTTGAGCTTGGCGGTGCGGTCGCGCCCGGGCCGCTCAGGACTGAACTGGTTTGCGCCCACGCCTGGCCCAGTGAAGACAAGAGCACGGAAAGAACCAGCAGCAGGATGAGACTGCAGCGGCCCGCATGGCTGTGCCGACCGGCCTTGACCTGCGTGGTGCGAACGAGATGATTTAGAAGCATGGGGGTTCCTCTTCATCGCCAGGGCCGGGACCACCTGGTGGTGTGTCTGACGCGCACATCGGATCAGTCGCCGGACAACGCGGCAACTCTGTGCCCGGCGGTGACGCAGGGCCTGGATCAGTCGGCGTGCCGTTGTTGCCCGGCCCGGGCGAAGAGGCGTTTCCGTTCTCAATGGCCGGGCTTTGCATGCGCATCACGGTGTGCGTGACCACGGGGATGCGCCCGGCCACGACCAGACCCTTGCGAAAGGCATCGCTGTCGCCGCTGTTGAGCAGGCCCAGTGCCCAGTTCATGAATTTGCCAGCCAGCGGGATCTGCTTGCGCTCGGGAATGCCATAGGTGATCCTGAGCTTGAGCACGTTGGCATCGAGCAGGGTCTGGCCGCTGTTATTTGTGTTCGGGTCGGCCTTGCAGCCAGGTACATCCACCGGGCATTTGATGAAGGCCAGGTTGCTGTTGGGGATGACCCGGCTGGCGCCGAGCTTGGTCGCCAGCGCCGGGCTGTTGAAGTCGTCAAAGCTCTCCTTGCTGGGCGAGAGGATTTCAATGCGGACGGAGGCGCCGTCGGCGGCTGCCTTGGCGTAAGACGCAGCCAGCTCGCTGCTGCTGGTGCCGCCACCGTAGTAGCCGGTCATGGCGCGGGTGAAGGCGCTGCGAATGGCGGTGGGGTTGGCATTGGCTGTGGTCCCGGCGCGGGCGGCCTCAAAGGTGGCGTAGTTGAGCTGGCTTTTGGTGTGGTACAGCAGGCCGTACTGGATAAGGTTCATCAACAGGAACAGCAAGGTGGGCACCACCACCACGAATTCGACCAGGGTGGCGCCCAGTTGGTATTGCATGCTTGGCTTCACTGGGTTGTGCCCAGGTGCGGCTCAAGCCAGGTGCGGAACTTTTGTAGCCTTTCGGGCGACCCTATATTGCCCTCGAACCTGTCCTTGCTCTGGCCGTTGCGAAAAAGGATCTGAGTGGGAATTCCGTAAATAGTGGTGGGCTGGAGCCCCTTGGGAAAGGTGTGCCAAGGGGACCACTGCACCCGAGCGAACTGGATGCTTTTTGTGGCGTGAGTGGAGGCAATGGTATTGAACGCCTCAAAGCTGCCATCAACACAGTAAGTGCAACCGCGATCGGGGCTGGTGAATTGCACCAGCACGTCGGGATGCGACTGAATATAGGTGGCAAAAGCGGCCGGGGCGACGACATCGATCCCACGACCCGGAACGACTGCCGTTGCTATCGCGCCTGTAGTGACAGGTTGAGTCGGGGTGGCCGCAACAGGCCTGCTGCCGAGTTGCGGGGACGCCGATACCGGGGCGGTATGGTATTGCGCGTAGAGCTTGTCGAACGAGATGGGGTAGTAGCCATGCATCAGGCGCTGTTTGAAGACGACGAGCGGCACGCCCTGCCCGCCCAGCGCGTCGAATTCGGTGCCCGCTTGTGGATCGTTTTGGGGATCCTTGTCGAGGAAGGCGACCCCGGTTTTACGCAGGTGATCACGCAATCCCTTGCAGACCACACTGTCGGTGCAGTAGAGCACCACTTGATCGGGCTGAACGCCGTCGATGGCGACCCCGGCGGGTCGTGGCAAGTCGTTCTCGAAACGCATGGTTTTAAGATCGCGCGCCAACGCCGGGCTAGCCCAGAGCGACACGACGAACGAGAACGAAACAAACAAGCGGCTCATAGGGATTTTTCCTGCGTTACTGAGGGCACCGTGGCACCGACGGCCAGCCGCAAATGGCTGGCGTCGCCAGCGACCAGTTCGAGGGTCTGGTGCGCGCCCGCGCACGCGGCCATGCGCCAGGGCCTGACGTGGGGCGCAATTTTCAATACCAGTCCAGCGCGGTCCAGAAACACCACATCAATGGCATAACGCATGAAGGCGGTGTGCACCGACGCGCAGGGCACCAGCAGCAGCCCCTGGCCGGACTGCAGCGGAGCACGTATCAACAGACCGCCAAGACGGCTGATGAAGTTGTCGGCACGGCGCACGGTGACCGTGGCCTGGTTGATTTGCGGCTTCAATGCGATCTGAACTGATTCAGGGGGGCAAGAATGCTCTACTTTTTGGGGACGCAAGAACTGGTCACACCTGTCTTTGAGGTAAACAGCACGTTGATCGTCTGTCCGTAGGTGTCAAGTGCCAACTGAAAGGCAGCGCCATCTAACGCTTTGGTCGAATAGATAGCTTGACCACTCGGGTCCACAAAAAAGAATTCTTCCTTCAAGCCGCTTTCAAAAGCGTAGCTTTCACCATTGAAAGTGGCGACACCATCAAGCACTTGATATGTTGCGTCTACAAACGAGCCACTTGCTGCGCACGTCAGCGCGACAGGTGGTGTCTCGATGTATGTGTGAACAAGTGGATAGATAGGTTTTGCGACTAGTGCGGATACATCACTCGATTCCTCGCATCGGTTCCGTACTTCGTTTCCAGGCTTAAAATGCCACACTTGAACGCCGTTTTTTAGATGATCCCCCGTCAAAAAGAAGTGTGGCAGGTAACTGTCAGTCGCAGTAGCCAGATTTCTCACAGAGACGGACAAGGGCCCCGAAGCATCCAGTTTTCTTGTAATTTCAATGCCTGTTCTATCAAGCAAGTTTGCGCTCACGCCCGACATGCTGATGAGGCCATCTGCCGTGATATTCAAGGTTTGAGGTGGCAACTCGTTCTCAAGGCTTGACATGTCGTTGACGCATTTCGTTCCGGTATAGGAGCCGACATACCACGGCAGTATCACCTTGGCAAAACTAACTGCCGGCCTAGCTACCGGCACAGGCACCAGGTCCGTATTGTCCGGGGCATCGTCCGCAGACCCGCCGCCACCGCCTCCGCAACCCATGAGAGTGAGACCAAGCACCGAGGCTGCAAAAATTTTGTTCTTCATTAAATTACTCCTATCTAAAAAATCACAAGCGAAAGACTTCTTTTCGCCGATTCAATATCCCCAATCAAAAATTAATCTCAGGTTCCCGCCTCCATGAACTTCATGACGATGGGGAACATGAGAATGGCAAAGACGCAGGGGAAAATAAAAAAAATCAGAGGGAACAGCAGCTTGACCGGCGCCTCCATGGCCAGCTTCTCGGCGCGCGCGAAGCGCTCAACGCGACGTTGCTCGGCCTGCGCGCGCAAGATGGGCCCCAGGGCCATGCCGGTGACCTCGGCTTGAATCAGGGTGGACACAAAGCTCGATACGGCGGGCAAGTCCATGCGCTGTGCCAGCTCGCGCAGGGCTTCGCTGCGCGGCCGTCCGGCGCGAACATCGCGCAAGAGGCGGGCAAATTCGTCTTTGAGCGCGCCGGACGGGCCTTTGTCCACGGCTTGCTGGATGGCGCCGGAGAGGTTCAGGCCGGATTCGACGCACAGGGTGATGAGATCGAGCATGAAGGGCAGCGATTTCAAGGTTTCGCGGCGGCGCACGTCAATGCGATCTTTCAGCCAGACCACCGGGTAGATGAAGCCCAGCAAAAAGCCTCCGAAAAACGGCATCCAGGCATCGAGCTTGAAGCTCTGCGCCAGCCACACCCCCACCCCGCCAAAGACCAACCCCCAGATCAGGCGCCCGGCCACAAACTGCGCCGGGTTGAGCGCGTAGTCAACACCCCCAACGCGCAGCCGAAGCAGCAACGCGTTTTGCCAGGCCATGGACAACAGTGGGCCAATATAGTGGGCCAGCCATTGCACCGGCCACCACAGAAGGCGGTAGCCCAACGGGGGCGGATCAAGCCAGATGCGATCCTGCTCGGGCACTTCTGCGGCCAGGCGCGAGACGACCCAGGCGATCAGGGCGAAGGACAAGCCGGCCGCCATGGCAAAGCCGGCGATGAGCCATTGTTGATTCATGCGGCTTGCCTCACACGTCAATCGCCACGATGCGCCGGATGATCCAGACACCAAAGAATTCCATGATCACCACGCCGCCCAGCACGCCCCAGCCCATGCGGGTCGTCCACAGCAGTGACATGGCTTCGGGCTCCATGCGGGCGAGCACCCAGAGCAGGAAGACTGGCAACAGGCCAACCACCCAGGCTTGCATTTTTCCCTGCGCGGTGAGCGCGCGAATTTTGAGTTCCATGGCGTGCTGGGAGCGCAGCGTGGTGGCGGTGCGCTCCAGCGTTTCGGCCAGTCCGCCGCCGGTCTCGGATGCGATGCGCATGGCCGAGACCATCAGGCTGACTGACTGCACCGGCACCCGGCGGGCCAGGTTGTCGAGCGCGTCATCCAGGCTGACGCCCAGGCGTTGCTGATGCTGCATGAGCCGAAACTCGTCCGACAGCGGTGGGGCCAACTCGGCACTGATCTGGCGCACGGCTGACACCAGCGACAGGCCCGCCTTGACGGCGCCGGCGATCATCAGCAAGGCGTCGGGCAGCTGCTGCTGGACGCGGTCAAGACGGCGCCGACGCAGCCAGCCAAAAACAAAACGGGGGGCAAATGCCAGCAGCACGGCCACCAGGGCGGCCAGCAGCAGGCTTTGCGTGAACAGCCAGACGCTGGTAGCGGCCAGCAGCATGAACGCGAGATTGAACGCGTACAGCCGCGCCGGGTCGGCGAACAAAAACAGCTCGCGCAGGTCTGAACGGGTGTCTCGGGTAAAGCGCTCCCGATAGATCGCCAGCAACTTGCCGCCCAGGTCGGCCAGCGCCCAGACCAGCAACGCGACGCCAAGGGCAATGGCCAGGCTGAAGCCAAGCACGATCATGGGTTGCCCTGCCGGTTGAAGATGGACAGGTCCAGCGCAATGCCGGCCTCTCTGAGTTCGTCGTAAAAGGACGGAATCGCATCGCAAGCCGTGAATCGCCCCTGCACGCGGCCTTGCGCGTCACGGCCTTGTTGCTCGTAGCGAAAGAGCTCCTGCAACTGGATTTTGTTGGCCTCCATGCCGGTGACTTCGACAATGCTGGTCACCACGCGCCGCCCATCGACCATCCGCGCCTGCTGGATGATGATGTCAACGGCGGAGACGACTTGATCACGAATGGCTGGCAGCGGCAGGTCCATGCCGGCCATGAGCACCAGGGTTTCCAGCCGGGCCAGTGCATCACGAGGGTTGTTGGCGTGCAGGGTCGTGAGAGAGCCCTCGTGCCCGGTGTTCATGGCCTGCAGCATGTCCAGCGCTTCGCCACCCCGGCATTCGCCCACGACGATGCGGTCCGGGCGCATGCGCAGCGAATTCTTGACCAGATCACGGATGGCGATCTGGCCGCGCCCTTCGGCATTGGCCGGGCGCGCCTCCAGGCTGATCAGGTGGGCGTGCGCCAGCCGCAGTTCGGCAGCATCTTCGATGGTGATGACGCGTTCGCCGTCGGGGATGTAGTTGGAGAGCACGTTGAGCAGCGTGGTCTTGCCCGAGCCGGTGCCACCGGAGATGATGATGTTTTTGCGGTGCAGGACGGCCAGGCGCATGAACTTGGCCATGTCCGCGCTGATCGCATCAAAACCAATCAGGTCTTCGGCGGCCAGAGTTCGGCGCGCGAATTTGCGGATGGTGAGCGTGGGGCCCTTGAGCGCCACAGGCGGAATAATGGCATTAACGCGTGAGCCATCCTTGAGCCGTGCGTCCACCATAGGGGAAGACTCGTCGATGCGCCGCCCGAGGGGCGCAACGATGCGCTCGATCACGCCGAGCACGGCACGGTCGCTGGTAAAAATGGCGGGGTGGCGTGACAGTCGGCCGGCCCGTTCCACATATATTTCGTCGAAGCGGTTGACCATGATTTCGGTAACGCTGTCGTCTGCCAGCAATTCCTCAAGAGGCCCCAGGCCAACGGCTTCGTTGAGCACATCGCGCACCAAATTTTCCCGATCAATGTCACCCGAGTGGCGCGCAATAGAGCGCCGCTCAGATTGCGCGCGGGTCGGAAAACTTTGGTCAGCCGTCATGGATCGAGCGGCCTCACTGGCGATGAGCTCGCGAATCAGGGCTTCGGTTTCCACGCGCAACTGGGCGTCTTCCATGCGCATCAAGTCACGACGGCGCAAGTCAATGGCGTCGAGCAACTGTCCGTGCAGGCGTCGGCGCCAGACATGGCTGCTAGAGGACGCGCCTGAACTGACCAAGGCACTGACACCGGCAGACGGGTGGGCAGGCACGGCGTCACTGATGTGCGCCAGGTGATGGTCCTCGACCACTGCTGCCCTCAAGTCTTCCACCTGGAGGGTGTAGGCGCCGATGACCACCTGATCGCTCAGGATGATGGGGCCATGCTGTTCAACCCGGGCGCCATTGACCCAAGTGCCCGAAAACTGCCCCAGGTCCTGAATGAACAGGCCGCTCTTGGCGCGGTAGATGCGCGCGTGCTCCTGCCCGACGCGCCATCCCGTGATGCGAATCGCGCACTCGCGGCCCTTGCCGACCAGGGCGGCTGTATTTTTGATGAGCTCGACCCGTTGCTGTCTGTCGGCGTCTGTGATGCTGATTTGAAACATACTCGGGTCAACGATCCATTGGCGTGGGCTTGCCTGGCTGGGCGCCCGGCTCGGGATTGTCTGGACCAGACGGAATCGGCACGCTGCGCAAGTCCTGCACGCCCACGCGCGGCGTTTGCTGCAAACGCTCAACGGCATGGGTCATGCTCTCCTCTTGGGCGGGTGAGTGTTTGTCCTCAGCGCGCGGAGTGACAAAAACCACGAGTTCGGTTTCGTTGTTCTGAAATCGCTTGGAGCGGAACAGGGCGCCGAGCACGGGGATGTCGCCAAGCAGGGGGACCTTGTCGACAGCGGAGCTCACATCCCTTCTGAGCAGACCACTCAACACAATGGTCCCGCCCGCCATGACGTTGAACTCGGTCTCGGTTTTTCGCGTGCGCAGGGCCGGCCCGCCGATGCCGCTCACCGAGGTGTCAATGTCGCTGACTTCACTCATGATCTTGGCGCGGATCACGCCGTTGTGATCGACGCTCGGGAGTATTTCAAGCCGGATGCCGTAAGGCTTGAACAAGACAGTGGTGCCGTTGATGTTGCTGACGGAATAGGGGAATTCACCACCGGCCAGGAAACTGGCCTTGGACCCGCTGCGGGTGGAAAGCGTGGGCTGCGCGAGAATCACAGCGCTGCCGTTTTGCTCCATCAAGTTCAGCTGGCCATTCAAACCCATGTTCAAGATAGAAAGAACATTCAGGCTTGAAGTGAGCGGAATCGGGCCACCGCCCGGGGACGTGATCGGCGCGGCGTTGGCAATGCCATTGATCAGATTGATCTGATAGGGCCCGGCCTCGCCACGCTGATACGGTGCCATCACAGCCCCCACCGCGACGCCGCCGGTCGCACCCCATTTGAGCCCGATTTCCTTGAGCGCCGTGGTGGGAAATTCGACAACCTTGACATCCATGACAATCATCTTTTCCCAGCCGATGCGATTGGTGAAATTGACGATTTGCGGATAGCGCTTGGCCAGCTCATCAATCTTTGAAAGGTCGCGGTCGCTCAGGTTGTCCCCATCCACCACCACCTTGTCGCCGATGAGGGTGGCCTTGGTGTTGGGCATGGCTGCAAGAAATGCGGCAATCTCCCGCGACACGCGCGCGGACTCCGGCACGACCGTGATCTTGATGCGCCGGTTGCGGCCGTCGCGCGTCCAGACCTGCAAGGACGAAACACCCACATCGCTGGCCATGAGCAGCATTTCCTTGTTGTCCAGCACGGCAGCCGACAAGAGCTTGCCGTTGCCTACCGCCAGACGCGCAACATTGGGCTCTTTGATGACCCGCGTCTCGCCGGCGAACATTTCAATCTCCCCCGCGAAATCGGCTTTCAGGTCAAGTGGCGCTACGGGTTGTGCTTGCTTCACCTCGGCGCGCTTACGCGCGGCAACAACTTCTTCTGCGTAGTTGGACAGGGCGAACAACATCAGCGCCAGACTAAGAGCCGACTTTTTATGAATGCATTTCAAAACTAGAACTCCAGAATATTTCTTCACTATCGAGCCTGAGGCGGTTCAACACTCCCGGCCCCGGCGCGGGCATTGAGTTGGAGCCCCTCGGTGATGGGCTTGCCGCCGTAAATCACGGGAACGGAACTACTGATGGCTGCAACACCGCTGGCAAGCCCCAGCAAGGCCAGTGCATCCGTGCGCTGACCGGAGACACGGCCACTGTCGTTCGGAGCCCGCAGCAAAGCCGTGACGCGGCCGATTTCACGCGCGGCGATGACGCGCTTGGCGTCGTCCGGGGTGGTGTCGAGGGTGATGGTCGTGAAGGTGCGGGCGCGCCCCTCCGAGTTCTTGTCGTGCTGCGAGGCTTTGGTGCCGGTGGCGAGTACCGCAACACTCTGGAGCAGGGTGAAGGTGAAGTGCTGCTTGTCTTTGTTCACGGAGACCACGATGTCAATCAAGTCACCCGGTTCGACCATGCCGGACAAGGAGCTGATTTCATCCACCGGAACTGTGACGGCGCGACGACCTGCAGTCAGCCGTGCGGAAAATGTGGGGGTGCGCTGCCTTTCCAACTGCGCCCAGATCAACGGCTCGCCTGCGCTGGCGGGGTAGGCCAGCACGGAACCATTGGCCCGATCAAACTGATCGGGTGTGAGCGCACCGGAGTGCGCCCACTCTTTGGGCATGGCGCGCGTGGCCATATTCACGCTCGAGAGCGTGCTGCCTTTGGCAAGGTCGGACTTGGCCACCACGACTTGCACCATGACCTTGTTCTTGTCGCGTGCTTCGAGCTCGGCCACCTGGCGGCCGAGGTAGTTTTTTGCGCCAAAGGCAGCCAGCGCGCCAATACCCAAAGCGGTGAGTAAAACAATCCAGTTTTTATTGATTTTGAAAGCCATGAGTGAGGATCTTTTACAGAGGTAGTGACAAGAAACTGCTTAGGCGGTTGAACCCGGTTTCCACGGAGGAGAGAAAGAGATCGATGACCGAAGATTCGCCAGAAAAACTGACACCCACCATCATCATGACGACCACCATGCCCACCAGGTATTCCGTCATGGCCTGGCCTGAGTGCCGATTGGAAATGTGTATTTTTTTCATGGATACTGAATGGTGGTAAGCACAATTTGCGTCTCGCCGCCTTTGCGCACCAAGGTGAGCTGGGCATCTCGCTGCTCACCCTTGAATAGCTGAACATGCTCGGTTTGGCCGTGCCTTGACGGCGCCCCATCCGGCTCAAATCCACGGGAGGCAAGCTCCTGGGTCAGCGCCTGCACATTGGTGTCAATGCCATGCCTGTTGCCGACTACCAGTTGGCGGGAACGCTTGCCGGCGTCCACCGATTCCATGTCGGACATCACCGTGGAATTTGCAGGCAGACCAAAGCCCAAGGGGCGGTTGGCGGCACGCTTGGCTTCAATCCGGTCACTGACCGATACAAGCACTTCCGTCACCTTTGCCGACAGGGGGCGGATATTGATTGTGATGAAAAAGTCACCAAGCTCCTGCGACAGAATGTGACTGCCGGGCAGACCTTGCTCCGCGTGCCGGGTGCCCAGGGCCTCGCGGTAAAAATTGATCAATTCTCTCGGACTCTGGCTGGACAAAACGCGATGCATCTGCATAGGTACGCCATTGAGCCGAACCTGATCGCCTATGGCTTCAACGCGGGCACCTCGGGGAAACGCAATCTCCGGCCAAGCCGCTTGAGCAACGGCCGAGCCCAGTGCCAGCAGTAGCGCGAGTTGAATAGGGATAAGCCTCATTCGGTGCCAAGGCGATCTGCGGGGACCACATCGGGATCGACCCTGCCAACATCAGGCGGGCTGGTGCCCCAATCCAATACTGGGATGAAGGGCGCGAGGATTGCGGCTTCCGTAGCCAGCAGCGCGTAGGGGAAGGCCGCGCCTGAGCCCTGAATTTTGCTTCGCACCGCATCCGGCCCACTGGCCGCCCAAGGGTCGACCAACAGCGTGGTGGATCGGCTCATTGTGAGCCCCAGTGCATCAAAAGGTGACAAACCAGCAACGTCGGCAACACTAACGGTGACTCGCCCGGTGTAGAGGTTGTCATGCGACAAACCAAATGCGCCAGCGAAACCCGCGCCGATCGGCTGCGTCATGCCTTCTTTGCTGCTTGCCACGCCCACGTTATGGTTGAATACGGGTAACAGGGGAGCACCTCTGTGGTCAAACCAGAGGGTGTTGCGGTGGGCATTGAAATCTCCCGTTGCGTCATTCGTCTTGATGGGCGCATCGCTATTGCTGAAAAAACGCCGCCGTACCTCCTGCGCCAACTCCGCATCTGTTTTCCAGCCGTCGCTGCTGGAGGTGTGCCGAACCACCCCTTCGAACGCCACATAGCGGCCGGCAACCGCCGTGGTTTGGGCAATGTCCATGAATTTCCCAATCAACGGCACGATCAGCAGCAACGGAACCAGCACCAGTGACAGGACGATGAACTCGACCGTGGATTGCCCTTGCTGATGGCGCACGCGCAACTGCAACTGACTATTACTTTGCAGCATCAACAGGAGGAGCCTCGCACGGGTTGATGCCGGTTTTCGCTTTCTGCTTGGCACACCATTTTTGAGTTGGATTTTCCGGGGATGTCGAAAGCGTTCGCGTGTTTTCGACCTTGTCACCTTCTGGCGGAAAGAACCTGGCTCTGGGCAACATGACATCCATAGACGCTTCGGTTGCATGGTCTTCACGTAGTAGCTTGTCCCTGGCAGATACCAATGATCCTGCTAGCCGTACATGTCCGGGAAAGGGTGTGTTTGTGGCTTTCAGGCAAAAAGTGCCTGACACCGGACCGGTAATTTCACGAAGCTCGCAGCGGTGGCCCGCGTATGTTTTGTAGCCCGAACCCGGGGATACGGTGGACATATCGAACACGGGAAAAACACCAACCAGCAGAGAACCCATTTCCGGGGATAGTTGTTGGTGTTCGGTGCGGATCCAGTAGCGGCCCTTCTTGGGATTATTTTTCAGCTCAAAGTGGGTATAAGTTTTGGGTCCGTAGTGCCAAATATCGGTGCTCGTCTGCGCTACAACTTCGACGTCACAAACCGACTTCGTCAGCAGCGAGGTCTGCTCAGTCAGCCTGGTGGCCATGTGCAGTCCGGTCGCAAAATATTCATCAGTTTCCAGCTTTCCGAGGTCGGCCAGATTACCTTTGAAATTAAAACCACCCGCGACTTTTGCGCATGCGGCTGCGTCTTTTCTGCTCGCACCTGCAGGCAGCATGGCGCAAACAGACTTCACAGATTGGCATTGGTGTTTCAACGCCTTGATCGTTTCATTTGCAGCATTCAAGAGATGGGCAGAGTTGCCCGAGCGATGAACATGGATGCCCGCAATCGGCCCGGTCAAGTCCATGGCCTGCGTTGGCAGATGCCCAAGGAAAAGCCCAATGGCCATGATGACAACACGCGGTCCCGCCACAGGGCATAGGATCAAATTCAAAATCTTTGTAATCATGGAAGTGCCAAGCCTTGCTTGACTTGCGCCAAGGCACGTTGCGCTGCAGAAACAGGTGCCAGCCGCGCTTGCCAATAGGGGTTGAACAAGCTGCCGTACTCTTCACGGTTAGACAGTTGATTCTTGCCGTCCGGCCGCTCGAAATAGACTTCCACGCGGGAAATCGCGGCACTTTCGGCGTTGGCGTGTTGGCCCGCATACAGAGCAAGCCGCCCTGAGGGCTTTACGTTGCTGGAACCGCCCGAGAAGCGCTGCTGACTGCTGGGTTTTGAAACACGAATGGCCAGTGAGGTGCGTGGGTCATCCTTGGCGCTACCGGCCATGACGCTTTCAGACAAATCGTAGAACTCGGGTATGGCCCCGCCCGTCAGGGTAGGGGGTTCAAAGCCGTCGGCAACGTTGTCATCGGCCTCGCTGCTCGCACGGGGATTTGTGCTGCGTGACCCCGAAAAATCCACTCTGGAGTCGTCCAGACCGTCATCGGAGTAGGCCTTACCGTAACCGATGGCGGCTTCGGTGTGATCGCAGCCATCCCAGTCCAAGCTATACAAATGCGCAGAGAACGTGTCTATGGAGGACCAACCTTCGGTCAAGTCGATTAGCTCGGTTCCGCCGCGTTTGCTGAATTTTAGGCCGTTGCATAACAGAACCACGCCAAGATCCCAGTTGCGACTTTTGAGAAATGCATCGCGACTGTCCTGGACCACTTGCCCCATCCGCTTGCGCTCGTCCTTGCTTTCGTAGCGCTGGGTAAATCCCATGAAATCGTCGCTGAGTGGAAGCAGATCTACAAGCACGCTCGGGTCGTTCCTTTTTGCAACCTCCTCCATGACCGTGCGACGGCTGAGCAAAGCGATAGCGTTCGAGGGGCCGTGAACGGCCAGTTGCGACCCTTTGAGGACAAACATGGCGGCGTCGTGGGCGGTGACCGCGTAGGCGAAAAATTGGGTACTTTCGGCTGCGAGTTCCGAGATTTCATCCAGCGTCTCGGATATCAATGTACCCACGTAAGGAATCAGGTTTGCCCACGGCGAAATGTTCGCGGCGGCGGTACTGACGTACTTAGCCCAGGATCCAAGACCCACGGCCTGACCGATCGCGATCTCATTGGCGAGGATGGCGCGATTGGTGTAGGCGTCGTAGTTCAGGACCCGTGCCTCAAAAACACCGGCACTGTAGGCGACGGCATCCGCGGTGTTGGTGAGACGGATTTTTTCCTGCACCAATTGCCCACTGTTGAACATGAAAAACAAAATGGCCGCCACGGCAACGAGCAAGACCAGCGCCAAGGGCAAGGCCTGACCACGCTGGGCGCAACGGAATTTAGGATGCATTGAAACGGACAAGACCACTGTCTATCCATGGGGACAGACAGTGAAATGATTACTCGCCCTTGTTGCCGGTGTAGGTATCAAGCGTCTCTTTTGTGGCCGCTTTGGCAGCGCCTGCCGTTGCGTCGGTTTGCGCCTTGGTCTTCGCCGCCGTGCCGTCATTGCCCGACAACTCTTGCGCTATCGCAGCGGTCTGGTTGCGAACTGTGCTGCCGAAGTACTGATACACCGCGATGGCGGCAATGGCGATCATCGCGACGATGATGATGTATTCGGTCATGCCTTGACCGCGCTGACTGCTTCTTGAATTTTTCATGGGTTGGTTGCTCTCTCTGGGTGATAGGGGCATGCCGCTCCGGCCGGCAAGTCCTGCGGATGTTAGGGATCACCCCATAGCTTCGCCATAGTCCGTTTGGACTATGGACTAACTTTCACGTCTTAAGAAATGCAGACAGAAAATTGCGACACCGCAAATAGCCTATTTGTAGGGCAGCAGATGCTGACGCGTGGCTTCAGCCGCGGCTTGTGCGCGCGTGTTGACCCGCAGTTTGACCAGGATGGTTTGTGCCTGGTTTTTGACTGTATTGGGCGAACTATCAAGAATCAAGCCAATCTCGCTGTTGGTCTTGCCTTGACAGATCCAGCCCAGAACTTCGCTCTCCCGGGCAGTCAATGCCTGTCGTGGCGGTAGTGCGCGGGCCAGAGGCGCCGCAGGAGATTGAATGCAGCGCAGCAAGGCGGCGTGCATCGCCGGAACCATCAGCCTGAGGAGTTTTCCTTGCTCGTCTCCCGGTGGGGAAGGCAGCTTGTGAAAACTGAAGAAGGTCATGTGATCCCGATGAATGTCAAAAAGACCGTGGGCTGCGATGTTTTGAAGTCCGCTGGCGCTAAAAGCCTTTAAGCAACCGAGGTTGAGCGCCGCAGCATTCAGGCTCAGGTCATACATCTGAGGTTCACCGCTTTTCAACCAGCGCTGCATCATGAACGTGTGATATCGACCTTGCGCAAAATGTGCAGCCTTGAGGCATGAATCAGAAAAATTTTCCGATACAACGTCAAGCGGTTTGACACCGAAATCAAGCACTTGTCCCACGCAAGCCACAAAGGCGCCATGCGGAAGAACGAGTTGAAAATCAGTCTTTGTCCAGGTAATGAAGTCGTCTTTCGTGGACACCAGGTCCAGCGACTCCAACGCGGTGACAACTGCGGAACGACTGGCTCCGCCGCAAGGCTTGTTTACCCACTTCATTCTTCCCCCCCCTTTGATGCAGATTTCCCGCTGGTCCCAGCGAGTCATTTGTTGGACCAGTTCATGGAGCGTTTGCAGCGCGTACGAATGACTCACGCCATGTACGACACCTCGGTCATGCACAAGGGATTCAGTTGCCGCCGCTTCGGAGTGTGCGCCCAGAGTTGTATAGACAACTGCGGTGGGTCTTGACGTTCCGTGACGACACTGGCTGGCGCAGATACACCTGCGTGATTGAGAACGCAACAAGTCGCGCGTTAGGAAGAATAGATTGATTTGCCATAGATAACCTCAACGAAACTGACGGATCGCGCCTCCCCAAGGAACGACTGAACTAATTTTTTGTTGAGTGTACAAGCCAAAAAATGCCCAATTGCCGTCTCGTTACATGCCGTAACAAGACCGAGTCAAAAGGGTTACCCGTCCGCCATCAAGCTTGACGGATACAGCCAACGATGCGGCGTGCTAGGAAGGGGTTCGCAGGACTTCCACCGTCGTTCGCACATCAGCCGCCCAAGCGCGGCGGTCACGCCCTTGCGCGGACTGGGGGTCACCAAATATCAGAACCGCGCACAGTTGCGGCGAGGTGAGCGTGCGCCAGACCGAGCGCATCAAGGAGTCGTCGCCGATGTAGCACGGCGCCAGGCTGTGCTCGCCACTGGCGAAGTCCGTAAAGCGCAGCGCCACTGGCAGCACCGGCGCATTGGCCGCGATGGCGGCCTGAAACAGATTGGCATGAAAGGGCAGCATATTCACGCCATCGCTGGTGGTGCCCTCTGGAAAAATGGCCAGAATGTCGCCCGCCTGCAAGCGCTCGGCCATGTGGTGCACCACACGCATGGCGTCGCGGCGGGACTCGCGCTCGATGAACAAGGTCCCCGCACCGGTCGCCAATGTACCGATCAGCGGCCAGTGCTTGACGTCGGCTTTGGAGACAAAGCGGCAGTGGCGCGCAGCGTGCATCACCACAATGTCCAGCCACGAGATGTGGTTGGCTGCCAGCAGCGCGGGGCCTTGTGCCGGTGGTTCACCAATCACTACCAATTTAATAGCTAGCCGCGCAAGCAGGGTATGGGCCCAAAGCTGAATTCTTGCTTCTTTTTGCGCAGAAGTCAGTCGCGGGAACAGCACCACAACCATGACACAACCGGTCATGATGTGCACCATGGCACGCGTGAGCCGCCAGCCAGCGCTGACGCGTACGCCCAGGCGCTTCATCAAGCCTGAAAGGCGACTTGCCCGCCCACGATCGTGCAGCGCACGCGGCCTGGCAGTTCGTAACCCGAGAAGGGAGTGTGTTTGCCCTGGCTACGCAAGGCGCCAGGTTCCACCGTCCAGACGGACTGGGGGTCAAACACGCACAGATCCGCCACGCCGCCTACCAGCAAGCGGCCGACGCGGCCTTGACGCTTGCCCAGTGAGGCACCCAGCACATCGGCCGGCCCGCTGGTCACCGCGGCCAAGGCACGCGCCAGTGGCACGCCACTGTCTGCGCTCCATTTGAGCGCCAGACTGAGGAGCAGCTCGACACCCGTGGCGCCCGCCTCGCTCTCGGCAAAGGGCAAGGCCTTGGCATCTTCGTCCACCGGCGTGTGGTCGGACACCAGCGCATCGATGGTGCCGTCCGCCAGTGCTGCGCGCAGGGCATCGCGGTCGCGCTGCTGGCGCAAAGGGGGGTTGAGCCGGGCGCGGCTGTCAAAGTAGCCAATATCCGCGTCTGTCAAATGCAGCGAGTTGATGCTGATGTCACAGGTGACAGGCAAGCCCTCCAGCTTGGCCTGGCGCACCAGGGCCACGCCGGCCGCGCTGCTCAAGCGGCACAGATGGACCCGGACACCCGTGACCTTCATCAACTCGAAAATGGTGTGCAACGCAATCGTCTCCGCCACCACCGGCACGCCGGCCAAGCCGAGGCGGGTCGCCAGCGCGCCGCTGGCCGCCACGCCTTTGCCGAGAAACAAGTCCTGCGGTCGCAGCCAGACTGCATAGCCAAACGTGCTGGCGTACTGAAACGCGCGCTGCATGACCAGGGTGCTGGCCAGGGGCACTTCGGCCTGGCTGAACGCGACGCAGCCCGACTCGGTCAGCTCCACCATCTCGGTCAGGGTTTCACCGGCGAGGTTCCGGGTCAGGGCACCCAGCGGGTAGACGCGACACTGGTTCAGTTTTTCGGCCCGAAAGCGCAACATTTCGACCAGGCCCGGCTCATCCAGCACCGGCTCGGTATCGGGTGGGCACACCAGACTGGTCACGCCACCGGCCACGGCCGCCGCCATCTCGGACTCCAGCATGCCTTCGTGCTCATGGCCGGGCTCGCGCAAACGCACCGCTAGGTCCATCAAGCCGGGCACCACAATGCAGCCGCTGACGTCAATGGTCTGCGTCGGCTGGAATTCATTTGCTATATTTTTAATAGCTACCACCGCACCATCGACGAGGGCTACGTCCACAATTTCATCGAAACCGCTGGCAGGATCGATGACCCGGCCGCCTTTGATTAATATATTCATATCAGGCCTCGTTCCCCGCCACGATGCTCATCACCGCCATGCGCACGGCAATACCGAACGTTACCTGCGGCAGGATCACGCTCTGCTTGCCGTCCACCACGGCCGAGTCAATCTCCACACCGCGGTTGATGGGACCCGGGTGCATCACGATGCAATCCGGCTTGGCCAGTTGCAGCTTCTCCGGTGTCAGGCCGAAGCTCTTGAAAAATTCCTGACTGGAAGGCAGCAACGCGCCGTTCATGCGCTCACTCTGCAGGCGCAGCATGATGATCACGTCGCAGCCGCGTATGCCCTCCTCCAGCGTGTGGCAGACGCGCACGCCCATTTGCGCCATATCAGAGGGCACCAGGGTCTTCGGCCCAACCACACGCACTTCGGCACAACCGAGCGTGGTGAGGGCGTGGATGTCGGAGCGCGCCACGCGTGAATGCAACACGTCGCCCACGATGGCCACGGTCAGGTTGGAAAAGTCTTTCTTGAAATGCCGGATGGTGTACATGTCCAGCAAGCCCTGGGTCGGATGCGCATGCCGTCCGTCACCGGCGTTGATCACATGCACATGCGGCGCCACATGCTGGGCGATCAGGTAGGGCGCACCTGACTCGCCGTGGCGCACCACGAACAGGTCGGCCGCCATGGCGCTCAGATTGGCGATGGTGTCCAGCAGCGATTCGCCTTTGGAGGCCGATGAGCGGGCGATGTCCAGGTTGATGACATCGGCACTCAGACGCTTGGCGGCAATCTCGAAGGTGGTGCGGGTACGGGTCGAATTTTCGAAAAAGAGATTGAACACGCTCTTGCCGCGCAACAGCGGCACTTTCTTGACTTCGCGGTCATTGACGCTGACAAAATTTGCCGCCGTGTCCAGCACCTGGGTCAGGATACTTTTGGGCAGGCCCTCGATCGAGAGCAGGTGAATCAGTTCACCGTTTTTATTGAGCTGGGGATTGCGCTTGTAAAGCATGGCTTAGCGGGACTCCACGTTGAAACTGAAAACCCCGGCTTCATCGCGGGCCAGCGCCAGAGACTGGCTGGCGGGCAAGGCCACACGGGCGGCGCAGAAATCGGCCTGAATGGGCAGCTCGCGCCCGCCCCGATCCACCAGCACCGCCAGCTTGACGCTGGCCGGCCGGCCAAAATCGAACAATTCGTTGATCACCGCGCGAATGGTGCGCCCGGTGTAGAGCACGTCATCGAGCAGGAGGATGTGCGCGTCGTTCACGTCAAAGTCAATCTGCGTCTGCGCCCCGGCCGTCATGCCACGGCGGGCGAAATCATCGCGGTGCATGCTGGACGAGATGACGCCGGGCCGCTCGGCCAGGTTCATGTCCCGCTGCAAGCGCTCGGCCAGCCAGACGCCGCCGGAGGTGACGCCGACCAAGCGCGTGCCGGGGCCATGGAGGCCACGCACGCCGGAAAGAAAATCAAGGTACAGCGCCTCCGCGTCCAGCGTGAGTGTGCTCATGGAATACTCCTCAGAAACTGTTCCAGAATAATGCAGGCCGCCGCAGCATCCGCGTCCTTGGCCCCCATGGAGAGCGCTTCGGTGGTGGTGTAGCGCTCGTCCACTTCAAAGACTGGCAGCTTGAAACGGCCATGCAATTGGCGGGCAAACTTGCGCGCCCGCAGGGTATTTTCATGTTCCGCGCCATCGGGGTGGAACGGCACCCCCACCACCAGCGCGTCGGGCTGCCATTCTTTAATGTGCAGGGAAATTTTGACGAAGCGGGCGTCGCCCTCGGCGGTGATCGTGCCTTGCGGCTGGGCGGTACGCATCAGGCGGTTGCCGACGGCGAAGCCGGTGCGCTTGAGACCAAAATCCAGGGCCAAAAAAGTTTGCAGTCCGGCCGGCACGCTCAGGGGCGTTGCGCCCTTCTCACCGCTCATGCATGCCCCGCATCAGGTGACAACATCCACGCCTCAAAACCCAGCAGCTGCAGGGCCTGGTCATAACGCTGTGCCACCGGTGTATCGAAGATGACGCTGGTGTCGGCGGCCACCGTCAACCAGCTGTTGTCCGACAGTTCGGCCTCCAGCTGGCCTTCACCCCAGGCGGCGTAACCCAGCGACACCAATACTTTGCGCGGCCCCGCGCCCGTGGACAGGGCTTCCAGGACGTCTTTGGACGTGGTCATTTCCAGGCCACCCGGGATCATCATGGTCGAGGCGTAGACGGATTCGCCCGTCTTGCCCTCGCTGGCAAACAGTGCTTCATGCAAGACAAAGCCCCGCTCCGTCTGCACCGGCCCGCCCTGAAATACCGGGGCGCCTGTCAGGTCCTCACGACGCAAGGGCAACTCCACCTTGTCAAACAGGCTTTTCAAGCTCATCTCGCCGGGTTTGTTGATCACCAGCCCCAGGGCGCCGCGCTCGCTGTGCTCGCAGACGTACACCACGCTTCGGGAGAACATTTCATCCTGCAAACCAGGCATGGCGATCAGAAAATGATTCGTCAAGTTGGTGAAGGCAAAATCTGAGGGCATGCAACAATTTTAACGGCGATCATGAACAAGCAATTTGAAACAGGTTTGATGTGGTTCCGCCGCGATTTGCGTGTGGTGGACAACGCCGCGCTGTGCCTGGCCTTGAAGGCCTGCCGGCAGGTGCATTGCGTTTTCGTCTTCGACCGGGACATTCTCGCCGCCCTGCCGCGCGCCGACGCCCGAGTGGAATTCATCCGTGCGGCATTGTGCGAGCTCGACGAAGACTTGCGACAACTGAGCCGCACACCGGGCGCGGGCCTGATCGTGCGCCAGGGACGAGCGGACGAGGAAATCGCGACCCTGGCCAAAGAACTGCAGGTGCAGGCCGTCTTTGCCGCCCATGATTACGAGCCGCAGGCGCGGGCGCGCGACGCCCGCGTGCGGGAAGCACTGGCGCACGCGGGTGTGGCCCTGCAGACCTGTAAAGATCATGTGATTTTTGAAGACCGCGAAATCCTGACCCAAACCGGGACACCCTATGGCGTTTTCACCCCTTACAAAAATAGGTGGTTGGCGACGGTCACATCCCATCACCTGCGTGGCCACGATGCGGCCCCTATCGTTGCCGCCCTGGCGCCACGCCCGGCCACCCTGCAGCAACCGGTACCGGCTCTGGCCGCGATTGGATTTGAAACCAGCAAGCTGAGCGCACTGAAAATCCCGACCGGGGCGTCGGGCGGTCGCCAGCTGTTTGAAGACTTCTTTGAACGCATGGACCGCTACGACGAAACGCGCGATTTTCCGGCCGTTAAAGGCCCGAGCTACTTGAGCGTGCACCTGCGCTTTGGCACGGTGTCCATCCGCCAACTGGCGGCCACCGCCCTGCAGCGACAAATTCAGGGCAGCCGGGGCGCTGCCGTCTGGCTGGGCGAGCTGATCTGGCGTGATTTTTATTTCCAGATTCTGACCAACTTCCCGCACGTGGCCCACGGCGCCTACAAACGGGAGTACGACGCGATCCCATGGGAGCGGGGCGAGCATGCCGAAACGCTGTTCAAAGCCTGGTGCGAGGGGCGCACTGGCTACCCGCTGGTGGATGCGGCCATGGCCCAGATCAACCAGACCGGCTACATGCACAACAGACTGCGCATGGTGGTGGGCAGCTTTCTGGTGAAAGATCTCGGCATTGACTGGCGCCGGGGTGAAGCCTATTTCGCCCGGCAGCTCAATGATTTTGATTTGGCGGCCAACAACGGTGGCTGGCAGTGGATCAGCTCCAGCGGCTGCGACGCGCAACCGTATTTCCGGATTTTCAATCCAGTCAGTCAGAGCAAGAAGTTTGACAGCGAGGGCAAGTTCATCCGCCGCTATTTGCCACAACTGGCGAAACTCAGCACAGCAGCCTTGCACGCACCCTGGACCGCCTCCCCTCTGGATTTGCAGTCGGCTGGCGTGGTACTCGGACAAAACTATCCTGCGCCCATCGTGGCGCACGAGGTGGCGCGGGCACTGACTCTGCAACGGTATGCGGTGGTCAAGAACTCAGTCCAACCGTCTCAAGCTCAACGTTAGCTACGTATTTAATAGCATATTGCGCAATAAGAACGGGGGCTAGAGCCTTATTTAACCCTCAAGCGTAACGGCACAGTACTGCCGCACCAGACCAATCAGCGCTTCCTCCGAATACGGCTTGCCCAGATAGTGATCAACCCCCAGTTCACGCGCGTGCTCGCGATGCTTCTCGGCAATGCGCGAGGTAATCATGATGATGGGGAGGTCGCGCAACTTGGCATCGCCGCGAATATTTCGCACCAGATCGAAACCATCCATGCGTGGCATTTCGATGTCCGACAGCACGACCGCAGGTTTCTCCTCCAGCAAACGCTCCAGGGCCTGCAAACCGTCGGCCGCCAACGCCACCCGGAACCCTTCGCGCTTCAGGAGTCGCTGGGTCACACGGCGCACCGTGATCGAGTCGTCCACCACCAACACCAGGGGCGCCTGGCTGGCACCCGCCATCAGGAGCGGCGCGGGCGCCGCACCCGCTGAAGACACATCGTCAACGGCTTGCTCGGCGTTCAGCTTGAGTTGACGCGCCTGGTCACCATAAACGGAAGCCAGTGCCACCGGGTTATAGATCAGGACCACGGCGCCCGACGCCAGCACCGACATGCCGGTCAGACCGGGGAGACGGGACAGCTGCGGCCCGAGATTCTTGACCACGACCTCCTGGTTGCCAAGCACTTCATCGACGTGCAATGCGACCCGCTGACCGGCACTGCGGAAAATGGCAACGGCCAGGGTTTTGGTCCTTGTCTCGCTGCTGGTCACCGAGGCCTGCAACAAGGTCCCGGCCCAGAAAAACGGCACTTGTTCATTGTTGAAGGTAAACAGATTGTCCTGGTACGCGCGCTCCAAGTCAGCTGCCGGCACCCGGCGCACCATCTCGACCAGATTCGCCGGCACGCCGACCACCAGCTCATCCATGCGCAGCATGACGACCTGCGTCACCGCTGTGGTGAGTGGCAGGATCAGTGTGAACTTGGTGCCCTGCCCGCGCGCGGTCGATGTTTCAATGCGGCCACCCAGGGCATTGACCTCGGCCCGCACGACGTCCAGACCGATGCCACGACCGGCCAGTTCGGTGACCTGCGAGGCGGTGGAAAACCCGGGGGTGAAAATCAGGTTGGCTGCTTCAGAATCCGTTAGCGACGCCGCGTCGGACAGATGCCCTTCGGCCCCGGCTTTTTCGCGGATTCGATCCAGGTCGAGACCCGCACCATCGTCGCTGAACTCGACCGTCACGTCATTGCTTTGCTGTTGGAGATGGATGGTGATCGTGCCTACCGCCGGCTTGCCCGCGGCGGCGCGCACCGCTGGCTCTTCGATGCCATGCGCCACCGAATTGCGCAGCAAATGTTCAAACGAGGGGGCCATGCGTTCCAGCACGCCACGGTCCATGTCCAGCGAGCCCCCGACGATGTCCAGCTTGACGAGGCGGCCGGCATCCTTGGAGGCCTGGCGAACAACGCCGTACAAACGCTCCGCAATCCCCTCGAACTCCACCATCCGCGTGCGCAACAGGTCGCGCTGCAACTCACGGGCCTGGCGACCCTGGGCAATCAAATCATCCTCAGTCCCCTCTACCGTGCGCTGCAGACTGCGCTGCACGGTGGCCACGTCATGCACCGATTCGGCCATCATCCGGGTGAGTTCCTGAACCCGGGTGAAGCGATCAAACTCAAGCGGGTCAAAGGCCTGCGCGGAGTCTTTGGCCTGCGCCAGGCGGGACTGCATCTGGGACTCCGATTGCAGTTCGATATCGCGCAGTTGATGCCGCAAACGGTCCAGATTGCCGGTCAAATCGCCCAACGATCCACGCAGCTGACCCAAACGGGCCTCCAGCCGCGAACGCGTGATCATCACTTCGCCGGCCTGATTGACCATGCGGTCCAGCAACTGCGAACGCACGCGCACGGTTTGGTTGGACGCCGGCCGCAACGCCACGGGCGTCAGGGTCGCCGCGAAGGCAATTGGCAACGCCGCTGAAGGCGGTACCGGTGAAATGGCGGCCAGGGGAGAGTCCACCTCTTGTTCCACCGGGCCAGCTTCGGGCAGGCTCAGGGCCTGTTCGGGCGTGGCACGGAGGTGGTCGAAATGGGCCTGGATCGCATCAAAACGGACCAGCAATGGCTCCAGCTGAGACGCCTGCAAGTCTTCAAGCCCAAGCCGTTCAATAGCGGACTCCATGCGATGCGCCATCTCACCCAGGTGCATGGCGCCAGCGAGGCGCGCACTGCCTTTGAGCGTATGCAGGACCCGCAATACCTCGCTGCGGGCGCCTAGGTTGTCCGGGCGGGCCGTCCATTGCCGGAGCGCGCCACCGAGCTGCGGCAACAACTCAAGCGCCTCTTCTTCAAAAATCGGGAACAGGTCAACATCAAGCACATCGAGCACGTCGATGTCATCATCTTCGTGCTCTGGGTGCGCGTGTGTTACTGCGGCACTGACCTCGGGCGGCACGGCGACCGGCGCCACGAGGTCTAGATCCGGGATGGCCGGCACGGCTGAATCGCTGGCGATGGCAGGGGCCTCTGGCGCATCCGGTTCCAACGCCTCAATAGGGTCAACCGCCACGAGCTGATCAAAATCAAGCTCATCAAGCTCGATGGGCGCTTCCGCCTCACTAACGAGTTCGGCATACAGACTGTCTTCGACCTCTTCTGCAACGGACGGAAATTCAATGTCCAGAATGGCTTTGAGCGCGTCAATCAGGGCCTGGTCCGGCTCCTTGAGGAATCCGGCCGCAAATTGGTGCAACAGGCGACGAATATCTTCCGCTGCCTCAATGAATACTTGGGCATGCTCAGGAACCCCTTGCCCATGAAGCTGCACATGCCGCAAGGCTTGTTCCAATGCCCGGGCAATCTCGGACAAGGCCATAAACCCGACAGTGGCGGAACTACCGGACAGCGAATGCGCCCATGCAACCGTGGTGTCAGACAAAGGTCGTGGCAACTCAAGCGCCCATTCGTTGAGCTCGGTGAGCAAACGGCGAGACCATTCATCCGCCTCGTTCAGATAAACGTTGTAAAGAGGAATATCGATACGCAGGGTCCCGATGACCTTGACCTGATCTTCCAGACCCGCGTCTACAAGCTCAGCCGGTTGGGACTCCGGCGCAAACTCGACAGCAGCGCTCTCCACCTCGGCCAGTTCAGGATGCAATGTCTCCACTTCGTCCAGAGCCGCCGCCGTCTCCAAAGGAGATTCTGCAACCTCTGAGACCTCTGGGACCTCGGCAAAATCGAAGTCAAGCAGATCAAGCGGCACTTCCGCCGCGGAAGCCAGCGATGGCGCTGCCGCTGCGTCACGCACTGACAGATCGGGGCCGGCTTCAACAGCCTGAGTCACATCGAAATCAAGTATTTGCGTCGAGACGAAGTCAAAATCAGGATGCAAATCTTCCATCTCTGCTTCCATCGGCACTTCTTCGCCCGGCAGCACGAGCTCCACCCTACGGTTGTCAAGACGCAATGCATCTGCGGCCTTACTAAAGACCTGCGCGCTCCATGGCGCATCGTCTCCGCTCGCGATGTCCTCCACCCAGCGACCGAATCCCTGCAGGGCCTTGTCGGCGAGGCTGAGCAAGTCATCGCTGGCCGGCTTTTGCTCTGCCAGCCAGGTGTTGAGCAACTGCTCCATGGACCAGGCGGCTTCGCCAAATTCGTTGAGGCCGACCATGCGCGAACTGCCCTTGAGTGTGTGCAAACACCGTCGAAGCGTGGTCTGTTGTCCCAAATCAGTGGGGTCTTCGGCCAGGTCCCGGATGGCTGCCATGGCGGTTTGCACCACGTCACGCGCTTCTTCCAGAAAGATATCCTGCAAATCAATCTCGTCGTCGTCCTCCGGCTCGACGAGTGCCGCCTTCACCGATTCTTGCGCCGGCACCACCGCCGTCTCAGCCACTTCAACCACACGCTCTGCCGGCGGGCTCACAACCGGCATCTCCACGGCAACGGATTCGTCGACCGCAACGCTGTCAACACCCACCTCAGGCAGCGCCGTCTTCTCACGCCCCATCAGGGGTTTGAATTCGCCTAGTTCTTCGTCATACACAAAGAGTTTTTTGGCCAGCTCACGCTGATAACTCAACATGTCAATCAAAAATCCAAGCGCTCCCAGGCTGTTGCCCAACTTCTCGAAAATACCGGTCCGGGCGGATTCGACATCAATATCGTCAACCAGGAACTTTTCGACACTGCCCCGCATGCGCAAGGAGGCCAGCGCGGCTTGGTCCAGACCCAGCACCGAAAAGACGCCCCGCATTTGGGCCAACTGGCTGGGCACCTCATGCAGGGGTACTTTGTCCTGTGGATTGCGAAAGAAAGCATCCAAGGATTTTTCAACCTCACCCAGCGTCGTTCGCAACTCGTCCACCACACTGCCCATGATCTGACGATCACTGACCCGGCGGTACAGGTCCTCCATCCATCGCTCCAGTGGCTCGGTCTGGCCACCCGCATTGACGTGTTCCAGTCGCCTGGCAAGACTGGCACTGCGCTCCGTCATGTGCGAATCCGTGGGGTCCATATCTTCGTAGGCGGCCTCAAGAAACAGCACGGCCGTGGCCACTTCCATGGCCAGCGCGGGCACTGGCGCCTCGCCTGAACGGGCGGTCGTCTCTATCGCCTGTGTCAGGGCGCGCGCCAAATCACCACTCTCGGGATGCAACTTCAATACCGAATCGCTCACCAGGCTGAATTGATCCGTTGCCACCTTCAGGCGATTGGTATCACCGCCAGCGAGGGCAGACCAGGTCTCAGTCGCCGCGGCAATACGTTTGCGAGCCTGAACCAGCAGTGCCGGATCGAAGCGTCCGAACTGAGGCGTCTCGTAATCAAATGACTGCGTCTGGGTCAAGCCATAAGCTGCGCGAACGGCAGCCAGCACCGGCGCATCGGCCGCACTCGCGGGAATGGCTTGCGCACAGAAAAACAGCAAATCCTGAATCAGACGCTCGGAAACACCCTGTTCACCACGCGCCAGCGTTCTGTATTGAAGAAGAATGCGGGACGCAGCCCGCTTGCCGTAAACATCGGCGGGACAAAGGCCCAGGGACACGGCTTCAAAATACGCGCCACAAATTTTCCAGAAAATCCGAGGTTCCAGCGCGCTTTGCGCCGCTGCAAAACCCAGACTGATGTCGCGCATGGTTTTTGCCGCGACCTTCTCGCCCGACTTGACAACTCTCAGGACCAATCCGTCAAGACGGGCCCGAATCGACGAGTCGTACGCCAGCGGTACGGACTCTTCAGGCATCGCGACATCAATCCAACGCCATTCGAGAGGCCACAAATCCGCCGGATGCACGCGATCATCGCCCACCAGCTCCAGTACGTCGCGGTACTGGGGAAACAGGGCCACGGACGATGCACTTTTCCCCTTGAGAACACCTTCCAGGTATTCAGTCAACGCAAAGCTGGCCCGCTCCACCTTGTTGGCGGCTTCATCGCTGCAAAGCTCGGGACGCTGCACAAATTTCTGTGCCAGCGCCTCCATGGCGCGCAAAACCTTGGCTGGCTCGGCCATGCCCACCATCTCCAGCGCACCGACGGCCTGATGCAGTTGCTGGCGGGCAATGCGCAACTGGCTGGCATCCAGCGCAGCCAGATCAGAGCCGCGGGCCAACTCCGCATCACGGACAAAGCGGCGCAGTGCTTTGGTCGCACCATCCAGCGATTTCCTCAGCTCATCAAGCACCCAGGCCAGAGGCCCGAGGTCATTAGTCGTGAGTTCGTTGTCGCCAGTCGGGGCAGCGTTCGGTTGCATGGGTTCGTGCACTCCTGGGGATAGCAAATTCACACCGGTGAGGCTCAGGCAATCTTGAACCGGGCCACGGACTGACGCAGTTCTTCAGCCATTTTCGAGAGCTCGCGCACCTGGGTGGCGGTGGATCGTGTGCCCTCGCCGGTCTGCTCGGTCACGGCAAAAATATGTTGAATATTGTCAGCCACCACATTGGCCAGGTTCGCCTCGCGAGAGGTGGAGTTGGAAATCTGCTCGATCAGCTCGGCCAGGCGACGCGACACCTGGTCAATTTCGGTCAGGGCGGTGCCGGCGTTGTCTGACAGTTTGGCCCCTTCCACCACGCCCTGCGTAGAGCGCTCCATGGCGCCCACGGCATCCTGGGTATCGGTCTGAATGGCCTTGACCAGCGCGGAAATCTGACGCGTTGCATCGGCGGATCGTTCGGCCAGACGCTGCACCTCTTCGGCCACGACGGAGAAGCCGCGACCGGCCTCCCCTGCGGAAGCCGCCTGAATGGCGGCATTCAGCGCCAGCACGTTGGTCTGCTCGGTAATGTCAGAAATCAGTTCCGTGATTTCACCAATTTCCTGGGACGATTCGCCCAGGCGCTTGATCCGCTTGGATGTTTCCTGGATCTGGTCGCGGATGGAGTTCATACCGCCGATGGCATTTTGCACGGCCTGCAGACCCACCTCGGCCGCTCGCAGCGATTGCCTGGCCACTGATGCCGACTCTTGCGCCTGGACCGACACATCATTGATTCGCGAAGCCATCTCAACCACCGAACGGCCGGTTTCCCGAATTTCATGCAATTGCTCGTTGGACGCAGCCAAAAGCTCTGTTGAAGTGGTGTCCACATCCGCTGTGGTCTGCGCCACGCGGGCCGCAGTACTTTGCACGTTGCCCACCAGGGAGCGCAACTCTTCCACCGTGTAGTTCACGGAATCGGCAATGGCACCGGTAATGTCTTCCGTAACGGTCGCCTCCTGTGTCAAGTCCCCCTCCGCAACCGTCTGCAATTCATTCATCAACCGCAAAATGGCCGCCTGGTTGGCGTCGTTTACCCGCTTGGCCTCTTGCTCCTGGCGCTCGGCATCCACACGTTGTGTCTCGGCCGCGACCTGGCGCTTGCGACTGTCCAGCAACTGGACGTAGGACAGACCACCCGCGCACAGCATGGCAAACAAAGCAGCGCCCACCAATACCGAGAAGGCGGCGAGTCCAAGACCCGTGTTCGATGACAGTTTGCCCTGTAGTTCTTCAAGATTCCGACGCAGAGGTTCACTGTCCGAAATAATCGAAACCTGCGCCTCCCGTGCCGAAACAAGCCCCTGCAGATTGCCCAGAATGGCGCCGGCCTGCGTGCGGGTTTCCTCAAATAGCTTGATCAAGGCTTCCAACTGTTCACGCGTTTGCGGATCTTTCGAGGCCATCAAACGCAATTCAGAGCTGCCCTCCAGCAGACCCAGTGAAATTTCCTTGAACGAGTTCAAATCCTTGCCCAGCAGAAAAACGGCCTCGGGGCTCACCCCCTCTGCCGTCAGAAATTCGTTGGACGATTTGCCAATCCGCTGCGTCAACATGACCAGCTGACCGGCCGCCGAGATCTCTGTCGCCGGAGCATTTTGCTGCAGCTTGAGCGAAGACACGGTCTCGGCAATTTCCAGCAGGTCTGAAGACTGCCGATTGATCAGACGAAGCGCCGCGCCCACCTGCGTCAGGATTTTCTGCTGTGTCATCACCGTGGCTGCATTCTTTTCGGCCCGCTCCATCAGGGGTGATATTTTCTCCAGCTCCGACTGGTAGTCGGAACCCAAGGCCGCCAGACTCATCTGGTCATCACCGGTCTTCAGACCGCGCACTGAGCTGGCGAGAACGCCGGAGCTCTCCACCACGTCCGGAAAGGCCTGCGCGCCCCCCACCAGCGCCTGCGAAACCGACTTCGCCAACCGTTGCGACTGCATCAGGGAGTTGCCCGTGGCCTCCACCTGGCGCGCCACGCGGTTTGCCTGACTGAGTGCCAAGAGCGTTACAGCCGCAAGCAGGACCAGTGCCAAGCCCAGCAGAATCGACAACAGCCGCTGATGCTGGACCACCGTCTTCTTGCCCAGAATGGGCAGGGCAATCAGGTCCTTGGCATCTTCACCCGGCGCGTCGCGCATGTCCAGACCTGCAGCAAGCTTCCCCTGCGCGGTCACTGCGGGCTCCACGGGCTCCATCATGGCGTCCGACATGCCCAGGCTCAAGCGGGAATCCTCCTCGGACTCCAACGACTTTTTTGCAAACAGATTTTTCAGTTGGTCGACGACGGACATAAGGAAACCTTAGTAAAAGACTTAAGCGCTAATGCTGAGAAATTCGGAAAGTTGGGACAAAGACTGCAGGTTGATTTCCTGCCAGTGCACGCCATTGAGGTCAGTCAGCAGGCTGCCAAAATAAACCGGGGAGCCCGCAGGCGGTACCGCTGACGCGGAGAACGCATCGCGTTTGCGAAGCCCTGCCAGACCATCCACCATCAAAGCACAATTGAGTTCCAGTGCCGCATGAAAGGTGATGACACTGGATTCAGCCAGCGACTGTTCGCCTCGGACCCGAGTTGACCCGTCACCCATGAAGCTGGCCAGATCAACGACGCCGTACAGGGAACCGCGGAGATTGATGACCCCCATGAACCACGGGCGAGCGTAGGGAACCAGCTGGATGCTGGTCAGCGGGAATATCTCGCCAGACTGCGACAGGGGGAAGAGATAGTTGGCCTCACCCACCTTGACAGCCAGCCACGACGCGGATATCCCCTCGGTGCGGGCCGCCTGCAATCGGCTGGCAAGGCGGGTCTGGAGTTCTCGGAGAGCTTCGCGATTAGCCATGCCGTCCTGAGGATTTCAACCCAAAGCCTTGATCTTGAGCATCAACTCGTCCGCATCGACCGGTTTGGTGATGTAATCCCGCGCCCCCTGACGCATACCCCACACCCGGTCAGTCTCCAGGCTCTTGCTGGTACATATGATGATCGGGATACCCGCGTACTCCGGGGTCCGGTTAATGGACCGCGTCAGCTGAAACCCGTTTTGACCGGGCATCACCACGTCCATGAGGATCAGATCGGGCTTCTCCTCGGTCAAACGGCGAAAAACCTCATCGGCGCCCTCCGCTGTGCGCACTGACATGCCGTTTTTTTGCAACAAATTCGTCATGAACATCAATTCAGTCTTTGAATCGTCCACGACCAGAACTTTCTGGATAGCCATTAATTTACTCCTTGCATTACGGTGCCAAACTGCTGAACAGCCTGCAACAACTGGTCTTTGGTGAATGGTTTTGTCAAATAATCCTGCGCCCCGACCATGCGCCCGCGCGCCTTGTCAAAAACGCCATCCTTGGAAGACAGCATGACAATCGGCACACCAGAAAACCGGGCATTGCGTTTGATGATCGCGCAGGTCTGGTAGCCATCCAGGCGCGGCATCAGGATGTCACAAAAAATAAGATGCGGCTGGTAGTCATTTACCTTGGCCAGCGCATCAAAGCCATCCTCAGCGAGCATAACTTCATGCCCACCCTGTTTGAGAAAAATTTCGGCGCTGCGGCGGATGGTGTTGCTGTCGTCAATCACCAGAACCTTAAAAATCGACCCAGTCATATTCACAAGACATTGCTCCTGAACTGAGATTCAAAAAAATTAACGGTGCACATCCTAATCACAGGGCTAAATTTGCACCATTTCGAAGTCTTCCTTGCGGGCACCACATTCCGGACACGTCCAGTTGAGGGGCACGGCGTTCCACGGCGTTCCCGGCGCCACACCATGATCGGGGTCACCCATTTCTTCATCATAGATCCAGCCACAAATCAGACACATCCACGTTTTGCTCTCGCTCACAGCTCAAAAGGCCTTCCCATAGAATGCAGTCATTGATGAATGATAAAGACGACGTGCAAGATATCCGCACCGCACGCCATAACTTGCGATATTCTGCCTGAAGAAAAATACAGGCCTGCTTATGCAACCACCCATGGTTTCCCCTATAGACGAAGAGCTGCCTGAGGCGACGCATCCGGCATGCGTGATGGTGTTCAATGCCAGTGACCCCAGCGGCGCGGGCGGCCTGGCGGCGGATGTGACCGCCATTGCCTCGGTGGGCGCACACGCCCTGCCCATCGTGACCGGAGCTTACGCGCGTGACACGGCCGAGATCTTCGATCACTTTTCCTTCGACGACGAGGCCGTGACCGAGCAGGCCCGCGCAACCCTGGAGGATGTGGCGGTTCAAGTGATCAAGGTCGGCTTTGTCGGCTCGCCGGAAAATCTCAGCGCGGTCGCAGGGATCGCCGCCGACTACGCGGATGTTCCCCTGATCGCCTACATGCCTGACCTGTCCTGGTGGGATGAAGTCCAGATTGACCTCTACCTGGACGCGTTCAAGGAATTGATCTTGCCCCAGACGACCGTGCTGGTCGGCAACCACAGCACCTTGTGGCGCTGGTTGCTGCCCGACTGGAGCACGGAACGCCCGCCGGGCGCACGCGATATCGCGCGCGCCGCGCAGGAACTGGGTGTGCCCTACACGCTGGTGACCGGCATTCCCCTGCCCGACCAGTTCATTGACAACGTACTTGCCTCCGCACAGACCGTGCTGGCCAGTGAAAAATTTGAGCGCTTCGAAGCGGTTTTTTCGGGCGCCGGAGACACCCTGTCGGCTGCGCTGGCGGCCCTGCTGGCCAGTGGCGACGACCTGTCGGAAGCCTTCACCGAGGCGCTCAGTTACCTGGATCGTTGCCTGGAAGGCGGCTTTCGCCCGGGCATGGGCCATATCGTGCCAGACCGGTTATTTTGGGCCCAACCGGAAGAAGAGCCTGACGCAGCATCCGACGCCCTCTCTTCTTTCCCCACCCTGGAACTCACGCCGAATGACACAAAACATTGACCACAACCACACGCTGTTTGAACGCGCCAAGCGGGTGATCCCCGGTGGCGTCAATTCACCGGTCCGGGCCTTCAAGGCAGTCGGTGGCACGCCCCGCTTCATCCAGCGCGCCCAGGGCGCTTACATGTGGGACGCCAACGACCAGCGCTATATCGACTACATCGGCTCCTGGGGCCCGATGATCCTGGGCCACGGCCACCCGGCAGTGCTCAAGGCCGTGCAAGACGCCGCGCTGGAAGGCTTCTCGTTCGGTGCCCCGACCGAGCGCGAAGTCGAACTGGCGGAAGAAATCCTGAAACTGATGCCGTCCATGGACATGGTGCGCCTGGTCAGCTCCGGCACGGAGGCGGCGATGAGCGCCATCCGTCTGGCGCGCGGCGCGACCGGCCGCAGCAAGCTGATCAAGTTTGAGGGCTGTTACCACGGCCATGCCGATGCGCTGCTGGTCAAGGCCGGCTCGGGCCTGGCCACCTTTGGCAACGCCACCAGCGCCGGCGTACCGCCCGAGGTGGTGCAGCACACGCTGGTGCTCGAATACAACCACATCGGCCAGCTGGAAGAAGCTTTTGCCCTGCACGGCGATTCCATCGCCTGCCTGATGATCGAGCCGATTGCCGGCAACATGAATTTCGTGCGCGCCTCCGTCCCCTTCGTGAAGCGCTGCCGCGAACTCTGCACCCAGTACGGTACCTTGCTGGTCTTTGACGAGGTCATGAACGGGTTTCGCGTGGCCTTGGGTGGCGCGCAAAGCGTCTACGCGCGCGACATCCCCGGCTTCGAGCCCGACATCACCGTCATGGGCAAGGTCATTGGCGGCGGCATGCCGCTGGCGGCCTTTGGCGCCAAGCGCGCGGTGATGGAACACCTGGCACCGCTGGGCGCGGTGTACCAGGCAGGCACCTTGTCCGGCAACCCGGTGGCCACCGCCTGCGGCTTGGCGACCCTGCGCGAAATCCAGAAGCCCGGTTTCTTCGAAGACTTGTCGCGAAAGACTCGCTTGCTGGTGGACGGCTTGACCCGCGCGGCCCATAGCGAAGGTGTTTCTTTCTGTGGCGACAGCGAGGGCGGCATGTTTGGCTTCTTCCTCTTTGACGTGCTGCCGCAGAACTACCCCACGGTCATGAAGACGGACAGCGCCCGCTTCAACCAGCTCTTTCATGGCCTGCTTGACGGTGGCGTCTACATTGCACCCGCCCTGTATGAAGCCGGTTTTGTGAGCGCCGCCCACACCGACGACGACATCGCAGCGACCGTGGCCGTGGCGCACCAAGTATTCAAATCACTCTCAAAATAATAGCTTCTTGCGCATATCACACGCGGGCTAGAGGCCGATTTGGCATAAAAAAAGCGGCTTTTGGCCGCTTTTTTTTGATTCAGCGCCGCAAGCTCGGCGCCCCCAGGCTCAATGACGGAAGTGGCGCACGCCGCTGAACACCATGGCAACACCGCGCTCGTTCGCCGCGTCAATCACCTCCTGGTCGCGCATGGAGCCGCCCGGCTGGATGACGCAGGTCGCACCGGCGTCCACCACCACGTCCAGACCATCGCGGAACGGGAAAAAAGCGTCGCTGGCGACGGCCGTGCCGTTGAGTGACAAGTTGGCATGCTGGGCCTTGATGCTGGCAATGCGGGCCGAGTCCAGGCGGCTCATCTGGCCGGCGCCGACACCCATGGTCATGCCGCCCTTGCAAAACACAATGGCATTGCTCTTGACGTACTTGGCCACGTTCCAGGCAAACAACAGATCCTGCAACTGTTCTGCCGTGGGCTGAACCTGGGTCACGACCTTGAGGTCAGCCAGCGTGAGCTGGTGGTTGTCCGCCGTCTGCATCAACAGGCCGGAGCCGATGCGCTTGACGTCCACGGCGTTGCGCCCGTTGTCCCAATCGGTCGCGCCACCGGCGGGCAGGCTGATTTTCAGGATGCGCACGTTGACCTTGCTCTTGAACACCTCCAGCGCCTCGGGCGTGAAGTCGGGCGCCATCAGCACTTCCACAAACTGCTTCGAAACCTGTAGCGCGGCCCGCTCATCCAAGGTGCGATTGAAGGCAATAATGCCGCCAAACGCCGAGGTCGGATCGGTCTGGAAGGCCTTGCTGTAAGCCTCCAGCGGATCGGCGCCGATGGCCACGCCGCAGGGGTTGGCGTGCTTGACGATGACGCAGGCGGCCTCCTGGCTGGCGTCGAAGCTCTTGACGCACTCCCAGGCGGCGTCGGCGTCCGCGATGTTGTTGAAGCTCAGTTCCTTGCCGTGCAACTGTTGCGCCGTCACCAGCGAGCCGGGCGCGGGGTAGATGTCTCGGTAGAAGGCCGCCTGTTGATGCGGGTTTTCGCCGTAGCGCAGGTCTTGCAGCTTGATGAACTGGCTGTTGGACTGGGCCGGGAACAACTGACGCTGGGGTGTGTTGTTGCCTTCTTCAAAATGGATCGACGACAGGTAGTCGCTGATGGCGCCGTCGTACTGGCTGATGCGGTTGAAGGCAGTGACCGACAGGGCAAATTTGGTCTTGAGGGTGAGGCCGCCGGCCGTGAGTTCCGCCAGCACTGGCGCGTACTGCGAGGCATCAGTCAGCACGGCCACGTCTTTCCAGTTCTTGGCGGCGCTGCGCACCATGGCCGGGCCACCGATGTCGATGTTCTCGATCGCGTCTTCCAAGGTGCAGCCGGGCTTGGCCACGGTCGACTCAAACGGGTACAGGTTGACCACCAGCAGGTCGATGGTGTCGATGCCGTGCGTTTTGAGTGCGGCCATGTGCTCCGGCAAATCGCGGCGGGCCAGCAGGCCGCCATGCACTTTGGGGTGCAGGGTTTTGACGCGACCATCCAGCATTTCGGGAAAACCGGTGAGTTCCGCCACTTCGGTCACCGGCAGGCCTTGGTCAGCCAGCAGTTTGGCGGTTCCGCCCGTGGAGATCAGCTTGATGCCGAGGGCGTGCAAGGCCTGGGCAAATTCAACAATGCCGGTTTTATCGGAGACGGAGAGGAGTGCGTTCATGGATTCAATCTAAGAGTCAGTAAAGAGGTCGTGGCCGGGCGCGGGCCGAGGGCCGGCTAGCGGATCAGCTTGTGTTCCAGCAATTTCTTGCGCAAGGTGTTGCGGTTCAGGCCCAGCCATTGCGCCGCTTTGGACTGGTTGTGGTCGGCGTGGTGCATGACGACTTCCAGCAGCGGTTTTTCCACCACATTGACCAGCATGGTGTACATGCCGTCAGGTTCGGTGCCGCCCAGGTCCCTGAGATAACTCTCCAGGCTGGCGCGCACGCATTCTTCTATATGCATATTGCTCATGCTGTCGTCTCCGTGTGTTCTTCATTCTTGTTTGCAAAACCCATTGAAACATCCTGCGGCATCCGGTCCATGCGTTCGCTCAACCCATCAAAAAAATCTGCCACGGCGGCAGACTGCTGGCCACAGTTCTCAATCAAATTCATGCGGGCCCGAAAATCCTCGCCGCCGGGCAAGGATTTGACGTACCAGCCAATGTGTTTGCGCGCGGTTCTCACCCCCGAAAACTCGCCATACAGCGCGTAGTGATCCTGCAGATGGTCGAGCAACAGGTGCTTGACTTCGTGCACCAGCGGCGGCGCCAGCTGGGTGCCGGTGGCCATGAAATGCAACATCTCGCGAAAAATCCAGGGCCGTCCCTGCGCCGCCCGGCCAATCATCACCGCATCGGCTTGGGTGACAGCCAGCACCTGGCGGGCTTTCTCGGGCGTATCGATATCGCCATTGGCCACCACCGGCACCCCCACCGCCGCCTTGACCGCCGCAATGGTGTCGTACTCCGCCTGCCCTTTGTAACCCTGCTCGCGGGTGCGGCCGTGCACCGTGATCATCTGCACGCCGGCGCGCTCGGCGGCGCGGGCCAGTGCCACCGCATTTTTTTCCGCCTGGCACCAACCGGTGCGCATCTTGAGCGTGACCGGCACGCCCCGCGGGGCGCACACGGCGACCACCGCTTCGACGATGCTCAAAGCCAGCGCCTCATCCTGCATCAGCGCCGAGCCGGCCCATTTGTTGCAGACCTTCTTGGCCGGGCAACCCATGTTGATGTCGATGATCTGCGCACCGCGGTCAATGTTGTAAGCGGCCGCCTCGCCCATCATCGGCGCGTCGGTGCCGGCGATCTGTACCGCGATCGGCCCGGGCTCGCCCTCATGGTTGGCCCGGCGCGAGGTTTTGAGCGTGCTCCACAAATCCGGCCGGCTGGTGACCATCTCACTGACGGCATAGCCCGCCCCCAGCTTTTTGCACAGCTGGCGGAAAGGCCGATCCGTCACCCCCGCCATGGGGGCAACCAAAAAAGGATTGGCAAGGACATAGGGGCCAATGTTCATGCGAACAAATCGAAAGTACGGTGTGGAAAAGCGGTGTTGGAATCGGGGGGCAGAACGCCAGAGCGTGATTCTAACTGCCCAAAATTTCAGCAATTGAAACGCAAACCTATACTCACCCACCCATGGAAGTCTGGCTCGAATCACTGCTCATACTGCTCTCACTGCCCAAATTCGGCCTCAGCACGGTGTTTGTGGTGTCCTTCATTTCAGCCACGCTTTTGCCCTTGGGTTCCGAGCCCGTGGTGTTCGGGCTGGTCAAGCTCAGTCCGGAACTGCTGTGGCCCAGCATCGGGGTTGCCACCGTCGGCAACACCTTGGGCGGCGCCTTGACCTGGGCCATGGGCTTGGCCTCGCACAAGGTGGCGGATCGCTACCAGCACTCCAAACACCATCTGCGGGCGCTGGACTGGCTGGAGCGCATCGGTCCCAAAGCCTGCTTGCTGGCCTGGCTCCCCATCATCGGTGACCCGTTATGTGGCGTCGCTGGCTGGCTCAAGCTGCCGTTCTGGCCCTGCCTGGCCTACATGGCCATAGGCAAACTGATCCGCTACACCGTGATGACGACGGCCCTGATGGGCCTGTTTGGAACCTAAAGGTTCGACAGCGAGAATTCCGCAAAGAGCGCGAGGCGGGGGCGGGGCGGATGTTGGGAGCGACATCAAGGACCGAAGGTACAGTCGCACCCGGCATCCGCCCCGCCCCCGCCGCCCCGAAGCCACCAAAGTCCTTTGTCCACGCAGAAACAGCTACCAATTTAGTAGCTGTTTACGATTATCCCACAAGGGCTACAGCCCTATTTCCTATAAATTACGAGCTGAACAGAAAGTTCATCACATCGCCATCCTTGACGACATATTCCTTGCCCTCACTGCGCATCTTGCCAGCGTCCTTGGCGCCCTGCTCGCCCTTGTAGGTGATGAAGTCGTCAAACGCGATGGTCTGGGCGCGGATGTAGCCCTTCTCGAAATCGGTGTGAATCACGCCAGCCGCTTGCGGACCGGTGTCACCCACATGGATCGTCCAGGCGCGGACTTCCTTGACCCCGGCGGTGAAATAGGTTTGCAGACCCAGCAGCTTGTAGGCCGCCACGATCAGACGGTTCAGACCCGGCTCCTCCTGGCCGATTTCAGCCAGGAACATCTTCTTGTCCTCTTCCTCCATGTCGGCCATTTCGGCTTCCATCTCGGCGCAGATCGCCACCACCGGCGCGTTTTGTGAACTGGCGTAAGCCGTCAGACGCTCCAGGAAGGGATTGTTCTCAAAACCATCCTCAGCCACATTGGCCACAAACATGGCGGGCTTGGCCGTGATCAGGAAAAACTGCGTCAGCAGCGGCAACTCTTCCTTGCTGAAGTCCAGCGTGCGCACCGGTTTGGCTTCGTTCAGCGCCGCCTGGCATTTCTCCAGCAGCGCCACCAGCTTGATGGATTCCTTGTCGCCCGAGCGCGCCGTCTTGGTGACGCGGTGCAGGGCTTTTTCCACCGCCGTCAAGTCGGCCAGGCACAGCTCGGTCTGGATCACTTCGATGTCCGAGATCGGATCCACCTTGCCGGCGACGTGAATCACGTTGTCGTCTTCAAAGCAGCGCACCACATTGATGATGGCGTCGGTTTCGCGGATGTGGGCCAGAAACTTGTTGCCCAGGCCCTCGCCCGTGCTGGCACCGGCGACCAGGCCGGCAATATCCACAAACTCGACAATCGCGCGCTGCACTTTTTGCGGCTTGACAATGCTTGATAGCGCATCGAGGCGCGCGTCCGGCACTTCGACGATGCCCACATTGGGCTCGATGGTGCAAAAAGGATAGTTTTCAGCCGCGATGCCGGCCTTGGTCAGGGCGTTAAACAGAGTCGATTTACCGACGTTGGGCAAGCCAACAATGCCACACTTCATGAAAAATACCTCAAAAAATCTAGCTTTTGAGTGTATTCGATGCGCCTTGGCGACGTCGGGCTACCGTAGCGCCTCCCCCACCGTGCGGCATTCAGAAAGGACCAGAAGCCCCGGATTTGGCCTCGCCTTCTACAATCCCGGCCATGACTCAACCCTTTGATATTTGCATTCGCGGTGACGGCATTGTGGGTCGCACGCTGGCGCTGTTGCTGGCCCAGGAGCGCCTACGCGTGGGCCTGGTGTCGCCTATTCGCCCGACAAACACGGCCGACGTGCGGGCCTATGCCTTGAATGCCAAATCCCGCGCCCTGCTGGAATCGCTGCGCTGCTGGCCCGATGCGCTGCATGCGACCGAAGTGTTGAACATGCAAGTCAAAGGCGACGATGGTGGCGAGGTGAACTTTTCTGCCACGGAGCTCAAAGTACCGGGCCTGACCTGGATTGTGGACGTGCCGGTGCTCGAAGCCCAACTGGCCGAGGCGGTGCGGTTTCAGCCACAGATCGAGTTGCTGGATGCGCCGCAGCCCGCCGGCCTGACCGTGATCTGCGAAGGCAAGGCCAGCAGCACGCGCGCCGAGTTCGGCATTGAATTCGATGTCACGCCTTATCCCCAGAGTGCCATCGCGGCGCGCGTTACCTGCGACAAGCCGCATGGCCAGACCGCGCGCCAATGGTTTTCACAAGACGATATCCTGGCTTTTTTGCCCTTGGGCGGTCCGCAGGGGAACTCTGTCGCCCTAGTCTGGTCTGTAGAACATGCCAGGGCACAGGTTCTGTTGGAGAGCGGCCCTGCGGAATTTTGTCAGCAGCTCGAAGCGGCCAGCGAAGCCAGTTTGGGTCAACTCACCTTGACCAGTGAGCGACATGCCTGGCCACTGCAAAAGGCCCAGGCCAAGCGCTGGGCCGGTGTCCATGGGGGCAAAGCGTGGGCATTGGCCGGCGACGCCGCCCACAACGTGCACCCGCTGGCCGGACAAGGCCTGAATCTGGGGCTGGGCGATGTGGCCGCACTGGCTGCGACCTTGCGCGAGCGTGAGTATTGGCGTGCCGTCGGCGATGAGAAGCTGTTGCGACGCTATGAGCGTGCCCGCAAGGCAGAGATTTTGACCATGGGTGCCACGATGGATGGTTTGCAACAGTTGTTTTCGCGGAAAAGCCTGGCGTGGCAGACCGCGCGTAACTGGGGCATGAACGGGTTTGAACGCAGTGGACTGGTCAAGCAATGGGTCGCGCGTCAGGCCATGGGTTTTTAATATTTGAATGGATGAAGATGAAATTATTTAAGGCCACGTTGATCGTTGCAACCCTGGCGGCCGCTTTGAGCGCCACGGCCCAGGAAGCCACCATTCGCAAGAATCTGGGCGAGCGGATCACGCAACTGCAGAACATCGACGAAGTCACCAAAAGCCCGATGCCAGGACTGTATGAAATTCGCGTCAACGGCACCGAGATTTTCTACACCGACGCCACCGGCAATTTCCTGATCCAGGGCAATCTGATTGACACCAAACAGCGCCGCAACCTGACCGAGGAACGCGTGGACAAGTTGACGGCCATCAATTTTGATTCGCTGCCGCTCAAGGATGCGTTCACCATCGTGCGTGGCAACGGCAAGCGCAAGCTGGCCGTTTTTGAAGACCCCAACTGCGGCTACTGCAAGCGTTTCGAGCAGGACCTGCAGAAGGTGGACAACGTGACCATTCACATGTTCCTCTACCCCATTCTCAGTGCCGACTCCACCGACAAATCGAAGAACATCTGGTGCGCCAAAGACAAGGCCAAGGCCTGGCAGGACTGGATGGTGCGTGACCAGCAGCCCGCAGCGGCCAGCTGCGATAGCGCCGCCGTCGGGCGCAATGTCGAACTCGGTCGCAAGTACAAGATCACCGGCACCCCGACGCTGGTCTTCGTCGACGGGTCCCGAGTACCCGGGGCGATTGGCGCTGCCGAGGTGGAGAAACACCTGACTGCCGCCAAAAACTGATGGCCGCCGCCATCCACTACAGCGTCCAGGTGCTGGACCTGCACGCGCATCTGTTTCAGGTCACGTTAAGCATCGCGCAACCCGCCGCGTTACAGCGCGTCAGTCTGCCGGTGTGGATTCCGGGCAGTTATCTGGTGCGCGAGTTTTCCAAAAGTCTGCAGCGGCTGCAGGCGCGCCAGGGTGGCAAATCGCTTGAGCTGACCCAGCGCGACAAATGCAGCTGGCAAGTCCCCTGCACAGTGGGCAAGCCCCTGGAGTTGACCTACGAGGTTTACGCCCTGGACAACTCGGTGCGCACGGCCTGGCTCGATGCAGATCGTGGTTTCTTCAATGGCACCAGCCTGTTTTTGCGCGTGGAGGGCCAGGAAGATTCGCCGCATGCGCTGACTTTGATCGCAGACAAGACACCGGCCGGCTGGCAGGTGGCGACTGGACTGGCACCGAAAAAAATCACTAAGAGCGGCTTCGGCAGCTACCTCGCCCCCAGCTACGCCGAACTGGTGGACTGCCCCGTGGAAATGGGCCGGTTCTGGAGTGGCTCGTTTATGGCCGGCGGCATCCCGCACCGTTTTGTGGTGGCGGGCGCGCCGCCCAGTTTTGACGGCACGCGGCTGCTGGCCGATACCCAGGCCATTTGCGAGGCTGAAATCAGTTTCTGGCATGGCGCCAGGACCAGCACCCGCGCCGGCCACCGGCCGCCGCACAAGAATTACCTGTTCATGCTCAATGCCGTGGACGAGGGCTACGGCGGGCTGGAACACGGCAACTCCACTGCGCTGATTTGCACCCGCAAAGACCTGCCGCGCCTGGATAACCCGGCGCTCAAGCCCCGCACCGGTCCGGCGACGGAGACCAAGCCCAAGCAATCCGAGGGCTATACCACCCTGCTGGGCCTCATCAGCCATGAATATTTTCATACCTGGAACGTCAAGCGCCTGCGACCGGCCGAATTCGCCCGCTACGACTACGCCCAGGAAAATTACACGCAGCTGCTCTGGTTTTTTGAAGGCTTTACCAGCTACTACGACGACTTGTTGCTGCGCCGGGCCGGCCTGATTGACGACCCCACCTACCTGAGGCTGCTGACCAAGACCATCAATCAAGTGCTACAGACACCGGGGCGCGAAGTGCAATCCGTGGCGCAAGCCAGCTTCGATGCCTGGGTGAAGTACTACCGGCAGGACGAAAACACGCCCAACGCCACCGTGAGCTACTACACCAAGGGTTCGCTGGTGGCCCTGTGTCTGGACCTGACGCTGCGCCAGCAAGGCAAGACCACACTCGATGCCGTGATGCGCGCCCTGTGGCTTCGCTGCCAGGGCGGGCCGATGACGGAGGGGGATTTATCCGCGGTGCTGGCCGAACTCTCGGGGCGCTCTTTTACCCGGGAAATTGCGCGCTGGGTGCACGGCACGGCGGACCTGCCGCTCAAGCCCCTGCTGGAGGGACAAGGCATTGCGGTGCTGGAAGAACCCGCCCAGATCGCGCAGCGATTGGGTGTGCGCGTGAGCGAGAGCGCCGGGATTCAGATCAAAATCGTTTTGCGCGGCGGTGCCGCTGAGCGCGCCGGTTTCGCAGCCGGCGATGAGTGGCTGGGGGTGGAGACCGGCTCCGGCAAGGCGGCCACCCGCTGGCGCCTGAGCAAGCTGGATGACCTGCTGCTTTACGCCGGATCAGCCACCAAAATCGAGGCCCTGGTGGCACGCGACAAACGCCTGTTGAACCTGTCGCTGACACTGCCCAAGGCCGTCACTACCTGGCGGCTGGTGGCGCGTGACAGCAAGCTCGTGGTTCAGTGGCTTAGCAACCCTTGAACCGGGGCACGCGCTTCTCGCGAAACGCCATCACGCCTTCCATATAGTCCGCGGTTTTGCCCAGGGCCGACTGCGTATCGCGCTCCACATCCAGTTGCTGGTCGAGGCTGCGCGTGCTGGCCTCACGCAGGAGGTGACGCGTGGCGACCAGGGCCAGGGTCGGCATGGCGGCGAGGCGTTCGGCCAGCGTTGTTGCCGCAGCCACGCAGTCATCGGCCACGTCCCAGATCAAGCCCCACTCTTTGGCCTGAGCTCCACTCAATTTATCGCCCGTCATGGCCAGCGCCATGGCCCGCGCCAAGCCCAGCCGCTGCGCCAAAAACCAGCTGCCGCCAGCATCGGGAATCAAGCCAATCTTGCTGAAGGCCTGGATGAAACTGGCCGTGGGCGCCGCAATCGCGATGTCGCAAGTCATGGCCAGCGAGGCACCGGCGCCGGCAGCCACGCCGTTGACGGCGGCGATGGTGGGCATGCGCAAGTTTTGCAGGCGACGCGCAGTCGGGTTGAATGTCTGCTCAATCAGGGGGCCGGGGTCGGCGCGGGCCACCAGATCGGGGCCCGGCTCAAAATCGAAATCGGCCAGATCGGCACCGGCACAAAAGCCGCGTCCGGCCCCGGTGATCACCAGCGCGCGAATGGCCGGGTTGGTCTCGGCCCGGTCCAGCGCCGCCCATAAGTCTTGGTGCATCTGGCGGGTGAAGCTGTTCAGGGCTGGCGGCCGGTTCAGGGTGGCGATCGCCACAGCACCGTGCTCGGCGTACAAAACAGTGGGTTCAACTAGAGGCTCAGACATACACATACTCCTCGGTTAGCGCTGAATTTAGCATTGCCCGGGGCCGGATTTGATCCCTACTTTCCCTTGGGCATATAGTCACTGTTTCGCAAAAATCCGGAGAGCCCCATGAATTTCGAACTGATCACGATCCGCACCGAAGCCGACAAAGTCGGCATCATCACCCTGAACCGTCCCAAGCAACTCAATGCGCTGAACGACCAGCTGATGACGGAGCTGGGCGCCGCCCTGAAGGCCTTTGATGCCGACCCGGCCATTGGCTGCATGATCATTACCGGCAGTGAAAAAGCGTTTGCCGCCGGCGCCGACATTGGCGCCATGGCCAGCTACACCTTTGCCGATGTGTACAAGGGCGACTACATCACGCGCAACTGGGAAGAGATTCGCTCCATCCGCAAGCCGGTGATTGCCGCCGTCAGCGGCTTTGCCCTGGGGGGTGGTTGTGAGCTGGCGATGATGTGCGACTTCATCATCGCCGCGGACAACGCCCGTTTTGGCCAACCCGAAATCAAGCTCGGCATCATCCCCGGCGCCGGTGGCACGCAACGTCTGCCGCGCGCCGTGGGCAAGGCCAAGGCCATGGACATGGCACTGACCGGGCGCATGATGGACGCGGTGGAGGCCGAGCGCGCCGGACTGGTCAGCCGCGTGGTGCCGCTGGACAAGCTGATGGAAGAAGCGTTGGGGGCCGCCCTGATGATCAGCGACTTCTCGCAAATCGCCACCATGGCGGCCAAGGAATCGGTGAATCGGGCGTTTGAGGGCAGCCTGAACGACGGCATCATTTTTGAGCGCCGACTGTTCCACGCCTTGTTCGCCACCGCCGACCAAAAGGAAGGCATGGACGCATTTGTGAACAAACGCAAAGCAAATTTCCAGAACCTGTGACGAACAGGCCTCGCAACTGGCTATAATTCCGGCCTGTTGGTGATATAGCTCAGTTGGTTAGAGCGCAGCATTCATAATGCTGATGTCGGTGGTTCAAATCCACCTATCACCACCAAGTTTTCCAGAACCCGCATCGGCTACCGTTGATGCGGGTTTTTTGTTGCTGCAAGCTATTGATTTACAATGAATTTCGCTCGGGTTGTGATTTTTCAACCTGAATTCGCCTCTCCCCCTCAGCCTCTGGATGTACACCATGAACCGCTGCCTGCCTCTGCCGATCGTTCGCTGGCTGACCGTGCTGGTCATGCTCTGGGCCTCAAGCCTCAGCCCCGCCTCCGCCCAATCCATGCTGCGCCAGTTTCCGCCGGCCGCCAAGCGCGGCACGCTGCTGGTAACCGCCCCGCCCGAAATACTGATCAACGGCGCCTCCGCGCGACTCTCGCCCGGCGCCCGCATCAAGGGCGTCAACAATGGTCTGGTGATGTCAGGCGCCTTGGTCGGACAAAGTGTGCTGGTCAACTATGTGCGGGATGGCCAGGGCCAGATTTCCGAAGTGTGGATTCTGAGTCCTGAAGAAGCCCGTGCCGAGCGTTCCGGCATGGAAGTCGTGACGAATTTCATCTTTGGCTCGGACGCCGACAAGGTCAAAACCGATGACGGGAAAACCCCGTTCGACCAGCTGCCCAAGTACCCGAAGCAGTGATGGCCTCGGTGCCACGCCTGATTTATAAGAAATCGGTCTCTAGCCCTCGTTCCACCTGCGCAGACAGCTATATAAACAATAGCAATTAAATTGAAGTTTCCCATGAGCAAAAAAGTCTTTATCAAAACCTTTGGCTGTCAGATGAACGAGTACGACTCGGGCAAGATGGCCGACGTGCTGAACGCCGCGCAAGGCTACGAGCCCACCGACAACGTGGACGAGGCCGACCTGATTTTGTTCAACACCTGCTCGGTGCGCGAAAAAGCGCAGGAAAAAGTGTTTTCCGATCTGGGCCGGGTCAAACACCTGAAGAAAAAAGGCGTGCTGATCGGCGTCGGCGGTTGTGTCGCCAGCCAGGAAGGTGCGGCCATCATTGAACGCGCACCGTATGTGGATCTGGTGTTTGGCCCGCAAACCCTGCACCGCTTGCCGCAAATGCTCGCAGCGCGGGATCTGCACAACCGCTCGCAAGTTGACATCAGCTTTCCCGAAATCGAGAAGTTCGACCACCTGCCGCCGGCGCGGGTGGACGGCGCCACCGCGTTTGTGAGCATCATGGAGGGCTGCTCCAAATACTGCAGCTACTGCGTCGTGCCTTACACCCGGGGCGAAGAAGTCTCGCGGCCGTTCGAGGACGTGTTGGTGGAAGTGGCCGGGCTGGCCGACCAGGGCGTGAAAGAAGTCACGCTCTTGGGGCAAAACGTCAACGCCTACCGCGCCCGCATGATCAGCGACGCGCAATCACCCTCCAGCGAGATGGCCGATTTCGCTACCCTGCTGGAATACGTGGCCGACATTCCCGGCATCGAGCGCATCCGCTACATGACCAGCCACCCGAACGAGTTCACGCCGGCCCTGATTGCAGCTTACGCCAAGATCCCGAAGCTGGTGAACCACCTGCATCTGCCGGTGCAACATGGCTCGGACCGCATTTTGATGGCGATGAAACGCGGCTACACCGCGATGGAATACAAATCGACCGTGCGCAAACTGCGCGCCATCCGGCCCGACCTGGCCATGAGCAGCGATTTCATCGTCGGCTTTCCGGGTGAGACCGAAGACGACTTCGACAAGATGATGAAACTGATTGACGACGTCGGTTACGACACCTCCTTCAGCTTCATCTTCAGCCCGCGCCCCGGCACGCCGGCGGCCACGCTGCATGACGACACGCCGCACGAGGTCAAGCTACAGCGCCTGCAGCGGCTGCAGGCCAGCCTGGATGACAGCGTGCGCGCCATCAGCGCGAGCCGGCTGGGCACGGTGCAGCGCATTCTGGTCGAAGGCGCCTCGCGCAAGGACCCGACCGAGTTGATGGGGCGCACCGAGTGCAACCGCGTGGTGAACTTCAAGGGCCAGCCGCGCCTGATCGGCCAGATGCTGGATATCAGCATCACCGAGGCGACGCAACGCTCGCTGCGCGGCGAGGTGCTCACGCGGGACGTCGGCGCGGCGGTCTGAGCGGCTCACCCGGCACGCCAACCCGTGACTCCTTGAGAATGCTGCAGCGGTTTTCGTTTCGTCAACTCCTGGTCATCGCTTTTTTGCTGATTGCCGCGCTCCTGGGTGCGGCCTCGCTGCGTGCGCTGTTCACGCTGGAAGAGCTGACGCTGCAAAGCCGGGACGGCGCGTCCCGCTCGCTGGAGCTCAGCCGATGGGCCCAGTCGCTGAGCGAGCGCAGCGTCTCCCTGGAGCGCACCTCGCGCCAGTCGGTGGTGCTGGACGATCGCGTCCTGCGCGCGCGCTTTGCCGACGAGGCCCGCGAGGCCATCACCCTCCTGGCCAGTCTGACAGCCGAAGGCATGCCCCGACGCAGCGAGCAGCAGTGGCGCACGCATCTTCAAACGGTTGACGGCCTGCTAACCGGCCCGCCCAATACCGCGCTGGACCGGGAACGCCAGCTGGCGCAGGTGTTTCGCGAACTGGAAATCGTCAATTCAGCGATTGCGGTGCAGGTGCAGCAGACCATCCAGCAACGCAACAAATCACTGGAAACCAGGCTCGAAGACAGCCGCCGGCACCTGGCGCAGCAAGTCACCTGGGCCATCGCGCTGGCGGTCGCCATGGCGCTGGCCTTCGGCATCTGGTTCACGGTGCCGCTGCGGCGGCTGGAACATGCCATCGTGGGCCTGGGCGAAAACCGGCTCGATCAGGTGATTGCCATTCGGGGGCCGGCGGATCTGGCCCTGGTGGGACAGCGGCTGAACTGGCTGCGCCTGCGCCTGGTCGAGCTCGATGCCGACAAATCGCGTTTCTTGCGCCACATTTCGCATGAACTCAAGACCCCGCTGGCATCGCTGCGCGAAGGCGTCTCCCTTCTGGAGGACGGCGTCGCCGGCGAACTGAACCAGGACCAGCGCGAAATCGCCCAAATCCTGCGCCACAACACTGGCGTCCTGCAAGCCCAGATTGAAGACCTGCTGCGCTTCAACACAGCGGCGTTCGAGGCCCGCCAGTTGCACCGCAAGACGACCGACCTGCTGGAGCTGGTGGAGTCGCAGGTGGACGCGCAGCGTCTGCAATGGCGTGCGCGCGACCTGTCCGTGACCATCGTCGGCAAGCGACTGCTAGTGGAGGTCGATCCCGAAAAAATCGGCACGGTGGTGGCCAATCTGTTGTCCAACGCCATCCGCTATTCCCCCCTCAAAGGCCTGATCCGGCTGGAGCTGAGCAGCCTGCCGGGCCTGGTGCGCATCGACATTCACGACCAGGGTATTGGCGTGGCCGCGGCGGATCGCGAACGAATTTTCGAGCCGTTTTACCGTGGTGAGCGCCAACCGGCTGACTTGGTCCGGGGCAGCGGCATTGGTTTGTCCATCGTGCACGAATACATGGCCGCGCACGGCGGCCACATCGAGCTGCTGCCCGATCAACCCGGCGCACATTTCAGAATCGAGTTTCCCCATGTTTTCAAATCCTGATATTCCTGCCGGAGGCACCCTTCGCCTGGCGCGTACCGCCGTGCTGGGGACCCTCGCTGCAACCGTGCTGCTGGCCGGTTGCGCCGGTCCATCCCGCCAGCGCGGTGACAAGGCAAGGGACACAACAGCGCTGCCGCCTGCCAGCGTCAGCCCCCTGTCATGCCCGCCGGTCGCGCCGGCCTGCCCGGCCGTACTGCCAGCCACCGACGCCGTCACCCGCATGCTGGCCTACGCGCAACGGGTGCGCCTGATGCCGCCCGCAGAATTGAACCAGGAAGCGGCCCGGCTGGGCAACGGGTCCAGCCCGACCGAGCAACTGCAACTGTCCCTGGTCCTGGGCCAGTTGCTGCAGCTGCCGGAACTCCTCCGCGCGCAGGAACTGCTGGCGCGCGTGCTGGCCGACGCCGGCACCGAGGCGCAGACGCTGCATACGCTGGCGCGCCTGCTGGCCTCGCGCTATGTCGACCTGCGGCGCCTGGAAGAGCAGCTGGAAAAACAAACACAACAAACACGTGACGTGCAGCGCCGGCTGGACCAGACCAATGAGCGGCTGGAGGCCCTCAAGGCGATAGAACGCAGCCTGCCGAGCCGACCGCCCGCGGCCAATTCCTCGGCACCGGCCGGTCGCAGCAGCGCCCCCACGCCATGAGCGACTCCACCCCTTCCACTCCGACCACAGGCGCGGCGCTCGCAGCGGGCCCCCATCTGCTGGTGGTTGACGACGACGCCGACATGCTGCGCCTGCTGACCATCCGGCTCACGGCGGCGGGTTACCGCGTGACGGCCGTCACCTCGGCCGAGGCCGCCATGACGCAGCTGCACATCGAGCGCCCTCAACTGGTGCTCAGCGACGTGCGCCTGCCGGGCAGGGACGGCCTGGCGCTGTTTGACGACATTCGCGCGCAACATCCCTCACTGCCGGTGATTTTGCTGACCGCCCACGGCACGATTCCCGATGCGGTGCAGGCCACCGAGCGCGGCGTGTTCTCGTACCTGACCAAACCCTTTGATGGCAAGAGTCTGCTCGACAAGATTGCGCAGGCCCTGTCGCTGAGCGCCCCGGCCCATTCCGTCAGGGCCGGCAGCCCGCAAGCCTGGCAAAACCAAATCATCAGCCGCTCCAGCCGCATGGCGGAAGTGCTGGCCGAGGCGCGCATGGTGGCGCAATCGGACGCCAGCGTGCTGCTGCGCGGAGAAAGCGGCACCGGCAAGGAGCTGCTGGCCCAGGCCATTCACCAGGCCGGGGCGCGCGCCAACAAACCCTTTATCGCGGTGAATTGCGGCGCCATTCCCGAGGCCTTGCTGGAGTCGGAACTGTTTGGCCACGTCAAGGGCGCCTTCACCGACGCCGTGGCCAATCACGCCGGGCTGTTTCAGGCGGCGGATGGGGGCACCCTGCTGCTGGACGAGATCGGCGACATGCCGTCGGCGCTGCAGGTCAAGCTGCTGCGTGTGCTGCAAGAGCGCATGGTGCGGCCCCTGGGCTCAAGCCAGTCGCTCCCCGTGGACGTGCGCATCATCTCTGCGACCCACCGCGACCTGGACCAGGCCATGGCCGAGGGCCAGTTCCGGGCCGACCTGTATTACCGGCTCAATGTCGTCACCCTGACCCTGCCGCCGCTGTCGGAGCGGCGCGAGGACATCCCGCTGCTGGCCAACCATTTTCTGGTCAAGCTGGCGGGCAAGTACAAAAAACGACTGAGCGGCTTCGCGCCCGAGGCCCTGATCGCCTTAACCACCACCGCCTGGCCGGGCAATGTGCGCCAGCTCTACAACGTGGTGGAACAAGTCTGCGCGCTGTCGACCACGCCGCTGGTGCCGCTGGCCCTGGTGCAACGCGCCCTGCGTTCACCCAGCGTGGAGGTGTTGACCCTGGCCGAGGCCAGGCAGCGGTTTGAGCGCGACTATCTGGTGGGTCTGCTCAAACTCACCGACGGCAATGTGGCCGATGCCGCCCGTCTGGCCGACCGTAACCGGACCGAGTTTTACCGCCTGATGCAAAAGCACGGCTTGACGCCGGGCCTGTTCAAGGCCGACAGCAACGGGGCGGCCTCGCCCCCAGCTTCAAACTGAGTCGCTCACAGGCGACAGCCCTAAGGGCTTGATTTCAAAGGGATTTCCATTTTCCAGGCCGGATGTTGTCGCTCTGCGGCGACAAAAACACCGGTTTGCGCTGGTTTTTTAGCTGTTTTTCGGGCCACAGAACTAAAGATGATGCCAAGCTGTTGATTTCAAAAGGTTTTCTCAACCTGGCATAGGGTTTGCACTAGTGTTGGCATGCAAACTTTTTGTTCCCCTTATTTCCGCGTTCGCCGACCTCTCCATCTAGCCCGCCTGGCGGCCTTGGCATGCGCTGTTCTGCTGGCCCTGGCGGCCGGCCAAGCCCATGCCTGGAATCTCGACGATGTCGCCGGACTCGCCGTCAAGCAGGCCAAGGCCCCGTTCAAGCCGGCCAGCCACGCGATTCCGGCGGAGCTCGCCAATCTTGATTACGACGGTTACCGCGACATCCGCTTCAACGCGGACCGCACCTTGTGGCGGGCCGACAAACTGCCGTATGAGGCCAATTTTTTCCACGTCGGAAGAAACGGCGACTCCGTTCGGGTCCATGAAATCACCGCGCAGGGTATCAAGCCGATTCCCTATAACCCGGCCGACTTCAACTTTGGGAAAAACAAGGTGTCGCCGCAGAAATGGGGCAACCTCGGCTACGGCGGCCTGCGCGCCTTCAACAACCTGAACTCGCCGACCTACAAGGACGAGCTGGTCGTTTTTTCCGGCGCCAGCTACTTCCGGGCGCTGGGCACCGGCCAACGCTACGGCCTGTCGGCACGCGGGCTGGCGGTCGACACGGCGGGCAGCACCAAGGAAGAGTTTCCGCGCTTTACCGAGTTCTGGCTTGAAAAGCCGACCGGCGATTCAAAAAAGCTCACCGTCTATGCGCTGATGGACTCGCCGCGCATGACCGGCGCCTACCGTTTTGATGTCACGCCCGGCGAGCAGACCGTGACGGAGGTCCATGCCCGCGTCTTCATGCGCCAGACCGACACCCCGGTCGCCACCTTGGGCATGGCGCCGCTGACCAGCATGTTTTTCTTTGGCGAGAACCAGCCACGACCCAACGACTTCCGCCCGGAAGTGCATGACTCCGACGGCTTGATGGTCGCCACCGGCGAAGGCGAATGGCTGTGGCGTCCGCTGCAAAACACCACGTCACCACTCGCCACCTCGTTCAGCATGAAAAGCCTGAAGGGCTTTGGCCTGATGCAGCGTGACCGCGCCTTCAATAGCTACGAAGACACCGAAGCCCGCTATGAACTCCGGCCCAGCGCCTGGGTCACGCCACTGGGGGACTGGGGCGCCGGCCGGGTCGAGCTGCTGCAATTTGCCACGCCGGACGAAACCCACGACAACGTGGCGGCCTATTGGGTCCCGGCCAAAATGCCGCAACCCGGTCAATCGCTGGATTTCGCTTACACCATTCACTGGCAGGGCAAAAACCAGCAGTTGCCGCCCAACGGCTGGGTGACGCAATCGCGCCGCGGCAGCGGCTTCGTCAAGCCCGGAACCGAGCCCGTGGGCCAGCAAACCCAGTTCACGATCGATTTTGCCGGCCCGGCCCTGGACGCCCTGAGCGAAAGCGCGCCGGTGCAGGCCATCGCCACCGCCAGCGCCAACGGCCGCGTGACGGAAAGCCTGGTCTACAAGAACCCGGTCACCGGCGCCTGGCGCATGACTCTGCGCGTGCAGCGACTCAATCCGGAACAACCCATTGAGCTGCGCGCCTTCCTCCAACACAACAACCAAACACTGAGCGAAACATGGACCAACCTGATCACACCTTGAGCCCCATCAACGTGCGCAGCGCCCTGCGCGAAGTACGGCACCCCAACGCGGTCACGGCACCGCCGATCAATCGCGGCTCCATGGTGCCGCGGCCGTGGCGAGGTTTCTGGAACAGTCTGGCCAGCGCCGCACTGCAGCCAGCCCTCAAGTTGATGGGACGGGCGCCCGCCGAGACAGTTCCGGTCCAACGGGTCGCGGACAAGCCGCAGCCATGGCAGCAAGCAGCCCAACGCCGGCGTACCGTCTTCATTCTGCTGACGCTGATCAGCACGGCCCTGGCGACCACCTTGTTTGCCGATTTGCAGCCTGACTACGACAACGCCTATCTGCAGTACGGCCAGGCCACGCTGTTTGCCCTGCTGTCGGCTTGGGTGGTGACCGGCTTCATGACGGCAATGATGGGTTTTTACGTGCTGGTGCGGGGCGACAAACACAGCCTCTCGGCCAAAAAAGTCCAGCACCACACGCTGGATCCCGCCACGCGCACGGCCATCATCATGCCCATCTGCAATGAAGATGTACGCACGGTCTTTGCCGGCCTGCGGGCCACCTGCGAATCAGTGGCGCTGACAGCGCATATTCGCGCTTTTGACGTGTTTGTGCTGTCTGACAGCAACGACCTGGCCATCCAGAAAGCCGAACGCGCGGCCTGGGAAGACTTGCGCGCCCAGCTCGCCAGCCAGCCCGACCAGCCCCAGATCGAGGTCTACTACCGCCTGCGCAAACGCCGCACCGACCGCAAGGCCGGCAACGTGGCCGATTTCTGCCGCCGCTGGGGCAAGGACTACCGTTACATGGTGGTGCTCGACGCCGACAGCGTGATGAGCGGTGACTGCCTGGTCTCCATGGTCAAGCTGATGGAAGCCAACCCCAGCGCCGGCATCATCCAGACCGCCACCCAGGCCATCGGCCACGTCACCTTGCACGCCCGGGCCCAGCAATTTGCCTCCCGCGTGACGGGTCGCCTGTTCACGCTGGGCATGCAGTTCTGGCAAATGGGCGAGTCGCACTACTGGGGCCACAACGCCATCATCCGCGTCGCGCCCTTCATGGAACATTGCGCGCTGGCGCGCATTGCCGGTACTGGCGGCATGTCGGGCAGCATCATGTCGCATGACTTTGTGGAAGCCGCATTGATGCGCCGCGCCGGCTACCACGTCTGGCTGGTGGCCGATCTGGTGGGCAGCTACGAGCAGCAACCGCCTGACCTGTTGGCCGAACTGCAGCGCGATCGCCGCTGGTGTCAGGGCAACCTGCAAAACTCGCGCCTGATCGCCGAGCCCGGCATTCATCCGGTGCACCGCTCCATGTTTGCCACCGGCGCCATGGCTTATCTGTCGGCGCCGCTGTGGTTGAGCTTTCTGACGCTGGGCACGGCCCTGTGGCTGTCGGGCTCGCCGATGATTGCCAACTGGATGCTGCTGCCCGGCGAACTGGTGTCGCTGTGGGCCTGGACGTTGTGCATGCTGTTCTTGCCGCGCCTCATGGGCCTGGCCGCGGTGTTGATCAACCGCCAGCAACAAGCTTTTGGCGGCACCATCAGCCTGCTGCGCAGCGCCTTGCTGGAAACCTTTATTGCCCTGTTACAGGCACCCATCCGCATGGCGGCGCACTCACTGTTTGTGGTGGTGGCGCTGACCGGACTGAAGCTGGAATGGAAATCGCCCCCGCGCGAAGCAGCGGCCGTGCCGTGGCGTCATGCGCTGAGGCAGCTCGCCCCCATGAGCCTGGTGATCGCGGCGCTGGCCGCTGGCATCGCCATGATCGACGCCCGCGCCCTGATCTGGTTGCTGCCGGTTGGGCTGCCGCTGCTGCTGTCCATCCCGATGACCGTGATCACCAGCCGGGTTGGCCTGGGTACGGCGATGCGCGCGCAGAACTACCTGCTGATTCCGGAAGAGACCCAGTCACCGGCCGTGCTGCGCCGCGCCTGGCTGCACGCCAGTGCCCGGGTCAAGCCACGGCTGCGCCTGGTCTGAGCTGTCGGTGAACGAACAGCCCAGCGCAGGCAGCTATAACATTAATAGCTGCCTGCGCTTATTCTATAAGGCCTAGAGGCCTGAAAGGCATATAAATGAATTGCGGGACAAGAGCTGACTCGCTGCGCGTAGCGGCGGCCTGTCCCGCAAGATCTCAGAAGGGCATCTTGGGCATGCCTTTCATGCCGCCCATGCGCTTCATCATTTTCATCATGCCGCCGCCCTTCATCTTTTTCATCATGTCCTGCATCTGCTCAAACTCCTTGAGCATGCGGTTCACTTCCTGAACCTGCACCCCGGCACCGGCCGCAATGCGGCGCTTGCGGGTGGCCTTGATGAGTTCGGGTTTGCGCCGCTCCAGTGGCGTCATGCTGTGGATGATGCCTTGCTTGCGCTGGATGTCTTTCTCGGCGCGGTTCATGTCGACTTGGCCAGCCTTGGCCGCCATCGCCGCCGGCAGTTTGTCCATCAAGCTGGCCAGGCCGCCCATTTGTTTCATCTGCTGAATCTGGGCCAGAAAGTCATTCAAATCAAAACCGGCGCCACTCTTGATCTTGGCCGCCAGCTTTTGCGCCGCGGCAATGTCGACGCCCGAGGTGACCTGCTCCACCAGCGCCAGAATGTCGCCCATGCCCAGGATGCGCCCGGCGTGGCGCTCGGCATCAAACACTTCCAGACCGTCCAGCTTTTCGCTGGTGCCGGCAAACTTGATTGGCGCGCCGGTGACCTGGCGCACCGACAGGGCCGCGCCGCCGCGTGAATCACCGTCGGTCTTGGTCAGGATGATGCCGGTCAGCGGCAGCGCTTCCTTGAAGGCCAGGGCGGTGTTGATGGCGTCCTGGCCCTGCATGGCATCGACCACAAACAGGGTTTCGACCGGGTTCAGCACGGCGTGCAAGTCCTTGATTTCGCGCATCAGCGCTTCGTCAATCGCCAGCCGGCCGGCGGTGTCGACCAGCAGCACATCGAAATAATGCTTGCGGGCATAGTCCAGCGCCGCCAACCCGATGTCGACCGGCTTCTGGTCCGGTGTGCTGGGGAACCATTCGGCACCAGCCTGGGCCGTGACGGTTTTCAACTGCTCAATCGCCGCCGGGCGGTACACGTCGCCCGACACGGTCAATACTTTCTTGTTGCGCTTTTCGATCAGGTGTTTGGCCAGCTTGGCGGTGGTGGTGGTTTTACCGGCCCCCTGCAGACCGGCCATCAGGATCACGGCCGGCGGTTGCGCCGCCAAGTTGATGTCACTGATACCCTCGCCCATGGTGAGCGCCAGCTCTTTGTTGACGATGCCGACCAGCGCCTGGCCGGGTGACAGGGAACCCAGCACGTCCTGGCCCAGCGCCTTTTCCTTGACCCGGGCGATGAAGTCGCGCACCACGGGCAGGGCCACGTCGGCCTCCAGCAGGGCCATGCGTACTTCACGCAGCATGTCGGCCACATTGGCCTCGGTGATACGGGCCTGGCCACGGATTTCCTTGACGAGGCGGGAGAGTTTGTCGGTAAGGGCGGAGGCCATAAAGGGTATTCCGGTGAACGGAACCAAGGTTGGGTGCCAACAGGCACTGGCAATGTGCAAAACGCTAAACTGTACCCATGATTTTAGCCAGTGCGTCTCCTCTCAGTTTGACTTTGACCACCGGTGCCGCCTTGGCCTACGCGGTGTCGGCCGTTGGCGCCTCGCGTCTGGGGGCACGGACCGTGCGGGTGGCGGTACGGCTGGCCTGGCTGTTGCACGGCGTCGTGCTGGCGTGGAACTTGTTTGGTGCCGAGCCCCGTTTTGGTTTCGCGCCCGCTTTGTCCGTCACCACCTGGCTGGTCGCCGCCGTGTATGCCATTGAAAGCCATGTGTACCCGCTCCTGCAGACCCGCTGGACGCTGTCTGCACTGGGCGCCGTCGCCGTACTCCTGGCGGCGTTGTTTCCGGGCGCGCCCCTGCACGCGAACGCCTCACCCTGGCTGCCGCTGCATTGGGCGTTGGGGATTGCGTCCTACGGCCTGTTCGGCGTCGCCGTGGTGCACGCCTGGTTCATGACGCGGACCGAAGCGCGCATCCGCCATGCCGCCGATCCGCACAGTGGCATGCCGCTGCTGACCATGGAGCGTCTGACCTTCCGGTTTGTGGGCGCCGGCTTCATTCTCCTGTCTGCCACCCTGCTGGTGGGCATCTTGTTTGAAAAGCAGCTCTATGGCTCGGCCGCCCCCCTGAAATGGGACCACAAGACGGCATTTTCTATCCTGTCATGGCTGGCGTTTGCCATCCTGCTGGTCGGTCGCGCCCGTTTTGGATGGCGCGGCAAACGCGCGGTACGGGTCTTGTACATCGGCTCGGGGCTGCTGCTGCTGGCTTATGTCGGCTCGCGCTTCGTGATGGAGATTATTTTGGGGCGCTCGGTATGAAGTTCCTTCTCATCCTGGTGGTGGTGCTGGTGGGCGTCTGGCTTTGGCGTACCAGCCGACCGTCAAGCCCGAAACCGGACCGGCAGCAACCCCAGGCCGCCCCGCAGCCGCTGGAGATGGTCAGTTGCGCGTTCTGCTCAGTCCATATTCCCTCTGTGGACGCCATTCAGGGCAAACAAGGCGTGTACTGCAGCGCAGAGCATCTTCATCGCGCGGAGCGTTGAATGCGCCTGCAGTCAGACGCGCAATCCTGGTTTGGTCCTTCCTTGCTTGACCCCGGCCTTGAGCTGGTAGACAACCCCCAGGAGTTTGAGCGTTTGTGGCGCGGCTTCATGACCGCGCGCGCCACGCTCGGGCTGGTGCTGCTCTTGCTACAGGTCACCATCTACGCCCTGGGTGCGTCCAAAGACACAACCTTGATCCTGATCTGTACGGTCTACTTTTCTGCCGCACTGGCTGTGCGCCTGATGGCCAGTCCGCGCCCACTGGGCAAGACCTTTGATGCCCAATGGACCGCCACCCTCGGTGTGGACATCCTGGTCTTCGCGGCCCTGCAAGTGGCCCAGGGCAGCAGCATCAACTACGCGCCTTTGTTCGCCCTGCCCATTTTGATGGTGTCTGTGCTGGGCTCCCTGCTGCTGGCCCTGGGGGCTGCGGCCGTCGTGACTCTCTTGATGTTTGTCTACGCCACCTGGACCTCCCTTCAGGTTCCAGGGGACGCGGCTTCCCATTTTTTTCAGGCCGCCCTGACCGGTGCCGGCTGTTTCGTCATTTCATTTCTGGCCAACCAGATCGCAAGCCGCCTGGCCAATGTAGAGCTGCGGGCGCAGCGCAGCCAGCTGGCCGCGCGGGTACAACGACAGGTCAACGAACTCGTCATTGAGTCCTTGCCTGACGGGATTCTGGTGGTCGACCAAAGCGGCACCGTGCGCGCGGCCAATCCGGCGGCGCGCCAGCTGCTGGGCGCCGAACGCGCTCTGCGAGCCAGCCCATTTGAGCTCGCTTCCCTGACCGGATGGCAAGGTCTGGTTGATCTGATGAACCGCAGTTTTTCCGAGCACGGCGCCCAACAGGCGGATATCACCATTCACCATGCCGGGCGGGGCCCCAGCCGCGTTCGGGTGCGCACCCAACTGACGGCCACGCAAGGCGGCCATGGCGAGAGCCTGTGTGTCATGTTTATCCAGGATCAGCGCGAAATGGAGGCGCGGATGCGGACCGAGAAACTGGCCAGCATGGGCCGCATGTCCGCCGCCGTCGCCCACGAAATTCGCAACCCCCTGGCGGCCATCGCGCAGGCCAATGCCCTGCTCGACGAGGACCTCTCCGAGCCGCGCCACAAGCAACTCACCCAGATGGTGCAGCAAAATGCCAAACGCCTGGAGAAAATCGTGGAAGAAGTTCTCGATATCTCCCGCGTGCAGCATCGCGACGACGGCCTTGCAGCCCCGGCGCTGGTCTTGAATGGGGCCGTGACCAGAATTTGCCACGACTGGCAAGTCCAGACTGCAAGCGAACACCGGCTGCGCGTCAACCTGGCGCCCGGCCCGATCGAGGTGAGATTTGAGTCGGAGCATCTTCGCCGGATCCTGGTCAACCTGCTCGACAATGCCCGTCGCTACGCCAGTCAGCAACTGGACGCTATCCAGGTGTCGGCTGGCAAGTCGACGATGGGGCATGTTTTTTTGAGCGTCTGGAGTGACGGCCAACCCATGGATCAATCGGTTGAGCGCCATTTGTTCGAACCCTTTTTTTCTTCCGAGAGCCGCTCCAGCGGCTTGGGCCTCTATATCTGCCGGGAGCTCTGCGAGGGACACGGCGCGTCCATTGCCTACTTCCGGACAATGAAAAACGTCAAAGGAAAAGCCGTCGAAGGCAACGAATTCATCGTGACTTTCCGGCCGACTCCATCACAGAACGGCGTTAGCATGGCCAGCAATAACACATCGGTAACACCATGGCTTCAAACACACCGCTGAGCAGTGCCCAGATCCTGGTGGTCGACGACGAGCCCGATCTGAGGACGCTGTACGAGTTGACACTGCTGCGCGCGGGCTACCGGGTGGAAACCGCCGAAAGCCTGGCAGAGGCGTTCCAGCATTTGAGCGAAGGCCAGTTTGATGTGGTCATCACCGACATGCGTCTGCCCGATGGCTTGGGCATGGCGCTGATCCGGCACATCAAGGCGCAACAACGCAGGGAACGCTGCGTGGTCATCACGGCCCATGGTTCGGCAGAAAATGCGGTGGAGTCACTCAAGGCCGGCGCCTTCGACTATCTGACCAAACCGGTTGATCTCAAGCAGTTTCGTGCCGTGATTGCCTCAGCCGTGCAAGACTCCCCTCCTCCCGCTGTTGCCAGGTCAGAGCCCGCCGTTTCGCGGCGAAGCGGTACGGGCGATACCGTCGTCACCGTGCCCACCCATGGCGACGCAGCGCTGCGGCGGCTGGTGGGCGAGTCGAGCAGCATGCGCGGGGTCAAGGAACGCATCGTCAAAGTGGCCCGCAGCATGGCCCCGGTTCTGGTGACGGGGGAGTCCGGCACCGGCAAGGAGCTGGTAGCCAGCGCCATTCACGCCAACAGTCACCGCACGGGCGGTGCCTGGGTGGCCGTCAACTGCAGTGCCATTCCCGAGAACCTTCTGGAAGCCGAATTCTTTGGGGCCAAAAAAGGGTCTTATACGGGCTCTACCCACGACCGCGAGGGCTTCTTTCAGGCCGCCAGCGGCGGCACCTTGTTTCTGGATGAGATCGGTGACTTGCCCCTCGCCATGCAATCCAAGCTGCTGCGCGCCATTCAGGAGCGCTGTATCCGCCCGATCGGCTCGACGCAGGAAGAGTCGGTCGACGTCCGGATCATCAGTGCGACGCACAAGGATCTCGCGGCCGAAGTACAGGCGGGACGCTTTCGGCAAGACTTGTATTACCGTTTGAATGTGATTGAAGTTGTGATTCCGCCCCTGCGAGAGCGCCGGGAAGATCTGGCCCCGCTGTGCAAGGCCCTGTTGCGCCGCATCGCCAATGAAGCGGGGGTCCCGACGCCAACACTGTCGTCCGCCATGCTGGATCAACTCTTCTGTGACCCGCTGCTGGGCAACGTGCGCGAATTGGAGAATCTGCTGCATCGTGCGGTGACATTGAGCGATGAAGACAACCTGCAGATTGAACCCTCGGTGCGTCAACCACTCAGCCCGGAACCGGCTGCCCTCAGCTTGAGCCCGACGCCGACAGAGGCGGATCAGTCCCCCATACCCAGTGATCTGCAGAGTCATCTCGACAGCCAGGAGCGCGACATACTGATCCAAGCCTTGCGTGAAACCGGATTCAATCGCACCGCCGCCGCCGCCCGACTCGGTTTGAGCCTGCGTCAAATACGTTATCGCATCGCACGGCTCAATATTGACACCCCGCATAACAGTGAATCTGCCGATGAAGCCATCTGAGCCAACCAATCCAACAGCGCTTTGGGTCGACGGTTGGTACCAGTTCTCCGGGCGGCTTGCGTCACCCAATTGCGGTCCTCGCCCGGCAGGAACCAAAGTAGATCTGATCGTGCTGCATTCCATCAGTCTCCCGCCGGGTCAATACGGTGGTGATGAGGTGCAGCGTCTGTTTACCAATCAGCTCGACTGGAACCAGCACCCCTACTTCAAAAGCATCCAGGGGATGGAAGTGTCGTCCCACTTTTACATCCGGCGCCAAGGCGAACTCCAGCAGTTCGTCAGCGCCAATGACCGTGCCTGGCACGCCGGCGTCTCCAGTTACCTCGGGCGCAGCAACTGCAACGACCACTCCATCGGCATCGAACTCGAAGGGCTGGAAGGCGATCTCTTTGAAGACCGTCAGTATGAAACGCTGGCGGGCCTGTGCGCAGCCATCCTGCAGGACTATCCCATCGCGCACATTGCCGGCCATGAACACATCGCCGCGGGACGAAAAGCCGACCCCGGAAAGGGGTTCAACTGGCGACTTTTGCAGCACTCCCTAGGATTGGCGCCTCAGTATTTTCCCGCTGGTCTTTTGTAAAAAAATGTTTGCCAAAATTATTTGGCCGTAAAAAACCCGACCGCGTAGAGGAAGGTTTTCGACGGCACAAAAAGGCAAACCGCAAGCTGCATGCGGCACTGAAGGCGATAAGCCTTGGCAAGGCTCTAATTTGCTTGACGCGGCAAAAAAATCGCTGGTTTTGCAACGTGTTCCAAGAGATCCGCCGGCACGCCCATCAGAGGCGTGACTGTCGAAAGAATACAAAGCACATCGTTCTAAATTTACAAGATTCGACAAAATAGCCTCGCCTGCCAAAGTACACTACCGGTAGTGCTTGAAATCAATCAAGACCCCATATATAGTGTGTCCTACTGAAAAGACAGACCCTCCGTTCGCGGACGCGGTGCTGCTCACAGAGACCTCCAATCAAATAAAACCAGCTACTGACGAGGAAATATATGCTGCCTGCTTTGAATACCCCCCCCGACATCCAGACCGGTACTCTTACCCAACACGGTGCCGATGGCGCCAACACGGCAACAAGCGGTGCTTTGAGCCACTACCAGATTCTTCGCCGCAACGGCGCCGTGGTTCCTTTTGAACCCAACAAGATCGCCGTCGCCATGATGAAGGCCTTTTTGGCGGTGCATGGTACGCAAGGCGCCGCGTCGGCCAGCGTTCGCGAAACCGTCGACGGACTCACGCAAGCCGTGATTCGCGCCCTGATGCGCTCCCGTCCCGGTGGCGGCACCTTTCACATTGAAGACGTGCAGGACCAGGTTGAACTCGGACTGATGCGCAGCGGCTATCACGAAGTGGCACGCGCCTATGTGCTCTACCGGGAAAAGCGCACTCAGGAACGCGCCCAAAAATTGACCCAAGAAACGCCCGCCACGCCTGTGCTGCATGCGCTGGACCACGGCCAGCGCATCGTCCTGGATCTGGAACGCCTGAAGAACCTGATCCGCTCAGCCTGTGCCGGACTAGGGGCAGACGTCCAGCCAGAGCCCATCATGGCCGAGACCATGCGCAACTTGTACGATGGCGTGCCCATGGACGAGGTGTACAAGGCTTCCGTACTGGCAGCGCGCACGCTGATCGAAAAAGATCCCGATTACACCTACGCCACGGCACGCCTTCTGTTTCACACCATTGCCAAGGAGGCCCTGGGCCGGGACGTGGTGCAGGCCGACATGGCACAGGCCTACGTCGACTATTTCCCTCAATTCATCCAGAAAGGGGTCGACAACGAGTTGCTTGACGCCAGACTGCTGACGTTTGACTTGCCGCGCCTGGGCGCCGCGCTCAAGGCCGACCGGGATTTGAAGTTCGATTATCTGGGTCTGCAAACCCTGTATGACCGCTACTTTCTCCACGTTGGCAAAACACGCATAGAGTTGCCGCAGGCCTTCTTCATGCGTGTGGCCATGGGCCTGTCGCTCAATGAGTCAGACCGCGAGACGCGCGCCATCGAGTTTTACGAGGTCCTCTCTTCGTTCGACTTCATGTCCAGTACCCCCACATTGTTCAACAGCGGAACCCTGCGCTCACAACTCTCCAGCTGTTATCTGACCACCGTGCCAGACCATCTGGAAGGCATTTACGATTCCATCAAAGAGAATGCCCTGCTGTCCAAGTTTGCCGGCGGCCTGGGCAACGACTGGACGCGTGTACGCGCCTTGGGCGCCCACATCAAGGGCACCAACGGCGAATCGCAAGGCGTTGTTCCGTTCCTGAAAGTCGTGAATGACACGGCCGTGGCGGTCAATCAGGGCGGCAAGCGCAAGGGCGCCGTGTGCACCTATCTGGAAACCTGGCATCTCGACATTGAAGAGTTTCTGGAGTTGCGCAAGAACACCGGTGACGATCGCCGCCGTACCCATGACATGAACACGGCCAACTGGATCCCCGACCTGTTCATGCGTCGCGTGATGGAAAAGGGCCAGTGGACCCTGTTCTCGCCCAACAATGTGCCGGACCTGCACGACAAGTTCGGTGCTGACTTCGAAAAAGCCTATGTCGCTTACGAAGCAAAAGCAGCGTCTGGTGAACTCAAGCCCGCCCGCACCTTGCAGGCCGCCGACCTGTGGCGAAAAATGCTCACCATGCTATTTGAAACCGGCCATCCCTGGATCACGTTCAAGGACGCGTGCAACATCCGCTCGCCGCAGCAGCATGTCGGCGTGGTTCACTCCAGCAACCTATGCACGGAAATCACGCTCAACACCAGCGACACTGAAACAGCGGTGTGCAACCTCGGCTCGGTCAACCTGCTGCAGCACCTGAAAGATGGCCCCGCAGGATCAGCCGGCGGCGCCAAAGTGCTTGATCACGCCAAGCTGCAAAAGACCATCACGACCGCGATGCGCATGCTCGACAACGTCATCGACATCAACTATTACGCCGTGGAGAAGGCGCGCGACTCCAATATGCGTCACCGTCCGGTGGGTCTGGGGATGATGGCATTCCAGGACAGCTTGTATGAGCTGCGCATCCCCTACGCCAGCCATGCCGCCGTCGAGTTCGCCGACAAGTCGATGGAAGCCATTTGCTACTACGCCTATTGGGCCTCCACCGAGCTGGCACGCGAACGTGGTCAGTACTCCAGTTACAAGGGTTCGCTCTGGGACCAAGGCATTCTGCCTATCGATACCCTGGACATGCTGGCGCGCGAGCGCGGCGGGTATGTGGAAGTGGATCGCTCAGCCACGCTGGATTGGGATGCCCTGCGCAAGAAGATTGGCCGGGACGGCATGCGCAATTCCAATTGCACCGCTATCGCACCAACCGCCACCATCTCTAACATCATTGGTGTGGACGCCTCCATTGAGCCTTGCTTTGGTAATCTGTCGGTCAAGTCCAACCTCTCGGGCGAATTCACCATCATCAATGGCTACCTGGTGCAGGATCTCAAGCGACTGGGGCTTTGGGATGATGTCATGGTGATGGACCTCAAACATTTTGATGGTTCCTTGAGTCCGATCGACCGGGTGCCGGCTGACATCAAGGCCTTGTACGCCACGGCATTCGAGGTCGAAACGCAATGGTTGGTGGAAGCCGCGGCACGTCGCCAGAAGTGGATTGATCAGGCCCAATCCCTCAATATTTACATGGCAGGCGCCTCCGGCAAGAAGCTGGATGAAACCTACAAGCTCGCCTGGATTCGCGGCTTGAAAACGACCTACTATTTACGGACCATGTCAGCCACGCATGCCGAGAAATCAACCGTGACTGCGGGTCGAATGAATGCGGTGTCCTCCGGCGGTGAATCGCACGGCAACTCTGTCGGCATGAGCGCGCTGGACGCCGCTGCCGCCGCGGCCAAAATGCAGATGGCATCGGGACCGGCAACAGACATCAAGTTTTGCGGTGTCGATGACCCCACCTGTGAGTCTTGCCAATAAGGTCTGAACCTCTGTTGTGTGCCTTGCCTACGATGTTGCAACACAACACACATTGAAACTATATGACAGCGATATGAATGAACACTTTTCATTTCATATCGCTGCTCTCATAATCTGCTGATTGGAAATATTTATGTTGACCTGGGACGAAGAAGTTAAGCCCACTCCGCCATTGCCTCAAGCACGCGGCTCATCGAGCAGCCGCTCGATAGAGCCGTCTGTGTCATCTGTCGCAGGCCATACGCTTCATGACGGCGCCCCTGTTCCCGCTTCGTCCGCGACAACGCACGACATTGGCGCAGAAGTGACTGCCAGCCCGCGTCGCGTCAATGCCGCTGACAAACGAATCATCAATGGCAAGACCGACGTCAATCAGCTGGTCCCCTTCAAGTACAAGTGGGCCTGGGAAAAGTATCTCTCCAGCTGCGCCAACCACTGGATGCCACAAGAAGTCAACATGACGCGCGACATTGCTTTGTGGAAAGACCCGAATGGGCTGACCGAAGACGAGCGCCGCATCATCAAACGCAATCTGGGCTTTTTCGTCACCGCAGATTCGCTGGCGGCCAACAACATTGTCCTGGGCACCTACCGCCACATCACAGCGCCGGAATGCCGCCAGTTTTTGTTGCGTCAAGCCTTTGAAGAAGCCATCCATACCCATGCCTACCAGTACATCGTGGAGTCATTGGGCCTGGATGAGAGCGAGATCTTCAATGCCTACAACGAAATCAAATCCATTCGCGACAAAGACGAGTTCCTGATTCCCTACATTCAGGCGATCATGAATCCGGAATTCAAAACCGGAACACCGGAGACCGACCAGACCCTGCTGAAGTCGCTGATCGTGTTTGCCTGCCTGATGGAAGGCCTGTTTTTCTACGTCGGCTTTACCCAAATCCTGGCCCTCGGTCGTCAAAACAAGATGACCGGCGCCGCCGAGCAATACCAGTACATCCTGCGCGATGAATCGATGCACTGCAACTTTGGCATTGACCTGATCAACCAACTCAAACTCGAAAATCCGCATCTGTGGACAGCCGAGTTCAAGGCCGAGATCAAGGCCCTGTTCGAGGAAGCGGTGGAGCTCGAATACAAGTACGCCGAGGACACCATGCCACGCGGTGTGCTGGGCATGAATGCGTCCATGTTCAAAGGTTATTTGCGCTATATCGCCAACCGGCGTGCGACCCAGATCGGGCTTGAGGCCCTTTACCCCAATGAAGAAAACCCGTTCCCGTGGATGAGCGAAATGATTGACCTGAAGAAAGAGCGCAACTTCTTCGAGACCCGCGTCATTGAATACCAATCCGGCGGGGCGCTGTCCTGGGATTGACTTTAATAAATGAAAACAAGAATTTCACACGCAGTTGATCGCCCCAAAGAGGGCCAAAGCTGTTTGTGCACCCGAGTTCATGGTGCTGGGAACAAACCCAACACCATGAATCGCTTCATGCACTCCAACTCGCATGAAGTGCTCTTTGTAAATTGATCAAGGAGAAAATAATGGCAACTGCAAAAAAACCGGTCGCAAAAAAGGCCGTTCCCGCAAAGAAGGCTGCGCCAGCGAAAAAAGCTGCGCCAGCAACGAAAGTAGCAGCCAAGAAGGCTGCACCAGCGAAAAAAGCTGTGCCGGCAAAGAAAGTAGCAGCCAAGAAAGCTGCACCAGCGAAAAAGGCTGCACCGGCAAAGAAAGTGGCCGCCAAGAAGGCTGCACCAGCGAAAAAAGCTGTGCCGGCAAAGAAAGTAGCAGCCAAGAAAGCTGCACCAGCGAAAAAGGCTGCACCGGCAAAGAAAGTGGCCGCCAAGAAAGCTGCGCCAGCGAAAAAAGCTGCACCGGCAAAGAAAGTAGCCGCCAAGAAAGCCGTACCGGCTAAAAAGGTTGCCATCAAAAAGGCTCCTGCCCAAAAAGCTGCCGTGGCAAAGAAACCAGCAGCCAAGAAGCCCGCTGCCAAGAAAGCCGCGAAAGCACCCGCCGTCAAGGCGACCCTGACTACATCTGCTGCTCAGACTACGCTGAACCCGCAGGCAGCCTGGCCGTTCCCGACGGCCAGCAAGCCCTGAACCATCGCTACGGCTTTGCGTCAAGCCCGATGTCGAAAGACATCGGGCTTTTTCTTGCCCTGTCTAAATGCCGGCAGCCTTGGGGTCAACCGCGCAGTAGTTCCGGGTTTTATCGCTCAAGGATAAAAAGCCAACAATCGGTAGCCGGCAATCCGCTCGGCCGCACCTGGGGCCTTGGCAGCCATGGCCAGTGAAGCCGGCCACTCGGAGCCAGCAGCCAGTGTGTTCCGGTTGCCACCCATTTCAGCAGGAAAAAATACACGCCGCACAACCGGCTGATCAAGTGAGTCCGTCAAAGTCAACTCGATGGCGGGCATGGCCAATGCGGTGTCAGTTGTATTCTTCATCGTGAAGTTCAGCCGGTAGGAACCCCCTCGAATTTTGGTAAACGAGGAGCTGTCAATGACGATGGAGTCAATGCGTCGAAGCGGTGACAGCGTGCAGTTCAGGGCGGCACAAAATGTCAGCATCCAGGGCTTGAGGCCGGGTTTCGACGCCACTATCCTGTCACGCTCATGAAACATGATTTGCCCAGACAGCCCAAGCAGCAGCGCAAAACTCAGCAAAATCAAAGCCGACCGGATGAGCGGCTTGCGCCAAAAAGAACTGTTTCTCTGGCCACGCAGGAAAGACACATCGCTGAATTCGGCACTGTGGGTGGGCTCAAGGGCATCGAGATCATCCGGGTCATCGACGTCAACTTGAGCTACATGGCCCGGCAACACGGTGTCCAACTGGGCAGAATGCGAATCGTCGGCTTGCGCATCCAGCACATCCGGTGGTGTGGAGGCGACTTCGCCAAGCTGCGAGAACTCATCCGGGATCGGCTCCGGCGACGCCTGCTCTGCTTCCTCATCTGACACCTCAGGCAGAAGCACCTCGGGCTCCGGCTCCAGTGGCAACTCATCGGGACTGGCCTCCAAGCCTGAATCCAGGACTATGACAAGGGGCTGAGGGGGATCATCAGCCCCGTCTGCTGCCTCGAACTTGGCGGCCACGTCCTCCTGCAGGACTACCGGCCGCTCATCCAGGGACGCGGCCTGCAATAGATGAAGTGAGGCATCAAAAATCTCTTCACATTGTCCGCATCGAACCCACCCGTCGGAAATCCGAAGCTGATCAGGTACCACCTTGAACAGGGTCTCGCAGGCCGGGCAACGTGTGATCAGGCTCATTGACAGCAAATAGTAGGGCCGTACCCGGGAAGACTCAGCGTGTCGCGGTCATCAGTATCCAGCCATCTTCCTGGTCAGAAACCTTCAGCTGGCAATAGGGCGCGTAGGCCGCTTTGAGCTCATCCGCCTGGCGCTCCAGAATGCCAGCCAACACCAGCGCTCCGCCTGGCGCGACACGAGACCACAACAGAGGCGCCAGCACCTTCAGGGGCGTTGCCAGAATGTTGGCCAGCACGGTTTGATAGGCCCCTGTCACGACGTCGGGCAGACCTGCGTTGAGTTTGACCTCATTGGCTTGCGCATTCAGCAAAGTCGATTCAACCGCGGCATTGTCGATGTCAACCGCATCAATGTCGGTTGCACCATGCTTGGCCGCACCAATGGCTAGAATTCCGGAGCCGCAGCCGTAATCCAGTACCCGGCCCAGCTCGTTTTTCGCCCGAGATTCGTCCGGTCGACCCTGTTGCGCAATCCAGCGCAAACACATTCGGGTGGTGGGGTGGGTCCCGGTACCAAACGCCAAGCCCGGGTCGAGCCGAATAATGATGCGGGCTTGAGCCGGCGGCTCGTGCCAGGTCGGCACAATCCAAAACTCAGGCGTAATGTCCACCGGCGCAAATTGGGACTGGGTTAATCGCACCCAGTCCTGCTCAGGTACATCCTGCAGGCCCAACAATTGGCAATCGGCGAAAAAATCCTGTGCCTGCAACAGCGATAGGGCATCTTTTGCCAAGACCTCAGTCGCATAGAGTGCCGTAACCCGCGAGCGCTGCCAGCCGCCTTTGGGAGGAGGCATGCCGGGCTCGCCAAACAAGGCCTGTTCGGCATCGGTCTGGGCATCGGCGTCCTCAACGCTGACGCTCAGGGCATCCAGGGCATCGAGTGCATCACTCAAGGTCTCGACCCGGCTTTCCGGGCACATCAGGCTCAATTCAAACATGCGATCCTAAAAAGTTGAGGACAGAGCTGGTTCGGTTCGCATAACTGCGATCTGTCCCGCAAGGTTTCGGTTTAGCGCTTGTGCTGGCCAAGCCACTCTTCAAGATAATGGATATTGGTGCCACCCGACATGAACTTCGCATCTACCATCAACTCCCGATGCAAGGCGATATTGGTGTTAATGCCTTCCACGACGGTTTCACCCAGCGCCGTGCGCATGCGGGCCAGGGCCTGCTCGCGCGTGTCGCCATGCACAATGATCTTGCCAATCATGGAATCGTAATTCGGCGGGACGAAGTAATTGGTATAGACGTGAGAGTCCACCCTTACGCCAGGTCCGCCCGGAGCATGCCACATGGTGATGCGACCCGGTGAAGGAATGAATTTGTAGGGGTCTTCGGCGTTCACCCGGCACTCGATGGCGTGACCACGAATTTCAATCTGGCGTTGCGTGAAGGGCAGCTTTTCGCCCGCCGCCACCATGATCTGGGTCTTCACAATGTCAACCCCAGTGACCATCTCCGTCACGGGATGCTCCACCTGCACGCGTGTATTCATCTCGATGAAGTAAAACTCGCCGTCCTCGAACAAGAACTCAAAGGTTCCGGCACCGCGGTAGCCAATCTTCTTGCACGCCGCCACGCATCGCTCACCCACGCGCTCAATCAGCTTGCGTGGAATACCCGGCGCAGGGGCTTCTTCAAGGATTTTCTGATGACGTCGCTGCATGGAGCAATCGCGTTCACCCAAATAGACCGCGTTCTTGTACTTGTCGGCCAGGATCTGAATCTCGATATGCCGTGGATTCTGGAGAAATTTCTCCATATACACCGCCGGGTTGCCGAACGCGGCGCCAGCTTCGGCTTTGGTCATGGCCACGGCATTGATCAGTGCGGCCTCGGTGTGCACCACGCGCATACCGCGTCCGCCACCACCGCCCGCGGCCTTGATGATGACCGGGTAGCCCACCACTTTGGCAATGCGGCGAATTTGCACGGGGTCATCAGGCAGCTCACCTTCAGAACCGGGCACGCAGGGGACACCCGCCTTGATCATCGCCTGCTTGGCGGACACCTTGTCGCCCATGATGCGAATCGACTCGGGTGTGGGGCCAATGAACTGGAAGCCGCTCTTCTCTACCCGCTCGGCAAAGTCGGCGTTCTCACTCAAGAAACCGTAGCCGGGATGTATCGCCTCGGCATCCGTCACTTCCGCAGCCGAAATGATGGCGGGCATATTCAGATAGCTCAGGCCCGACTGAGCCGGGCCAATACACACGGCCTCCTCGGCCAGCTTGACATATTTGGCCTCGCGATCAGCCTCGGAATAGACCATGACGGCCTTGATACCGAGTTCGCGACAAGCTCGTTGAATTCTGAGGGCGATTTCGCCCCGATTGGCAACCAGGATTTTCTTGAACATGGGAATTTACATTACTCGATCACGAACAGAGGCTGCCCGTATTCAACGGCTTGACCGTTCTCACAGAGAATCTGTGTCACGGTTCCCGATTGATCGGCTTCGATTTCATTGAGAATCTTCATGGCCTCAATGATGCACACCGTCTCGCCCGCCTTGATGGAATCCCCGACTTCCACAAATACCTTCGCCCCGGGAGAGGCCGAGCGATAGAAAGTGCCGACCATCGGCGACTTGACCGTATGGCCCGTGGTGGCAACTGGCACTGGCGCAGCAACGGCTGCCGCACCTTGAAGCGGCGCTGCAGCCGGTGCGGCCATGGCAGTCGGCGCGGCGTATTGCTGAACCATCGCAACGCCACCTTTGACAATGCGAACCTTGCCCTCTGCTTCTGTGATTTCCAGCTCCGAGACATTTGATTCCGACACGAGGTCAATCAGCGTCTTCAGTTTTCTAAGGTCCATGAGGTCTCCAACGAATTTCAAGTAATGACTGGTGAATTTACCGTAAATTCCACCAAATACAGTCATCTTCTTTTATTTTACAGAATATCTGCATCCACTCCAAGGAATGCCGTGGCACGCAAGCCTGCTGCAGATACCTTTTCGGCACGCACCTGCAACAGATTGAGCCTATTTGAGGGCTATCCAAGCGTGTAAGTCAGCAGGTGTAACTTTGCCTATTTTACGATGCGCGACTTGCCCCTCTGATCCCAGCACAACGGTGAATGGCAAGCCGCCACTCAGATTCCCAAGGGACTTGCTGATTTCTATTCCGGGCATGCCCGCCAGAGCGACCGGAAAACTCACCGGGGCCTTCGAAAGAAAGCGCTTGACGGGTTCCAGCTGATCAACGGCCAAGCCCAGAACTTGCCACCCGTTGACTGAATTTTCGCTATGAAACCCACTTAATAAGGGGAGTTCTTCCACGCAAGGCGGGCACCAGCTCGCCCAGAAGTTCAACAGAACAGGTTTGCCACGCAGCGAGGCCATGCGAAGTGCGCCACCGTCGGGCGTTGCAAACTCCAGTTGCCAGAGCGCGGCCTCGGCGGTCGATGTCATGGTTTGCGGTCGGTATCTTTGCCAGGCCAAACCGGCGCCCCCCAGAGCGGCGGCACCCGCCACGGCAGCCATCAGCCAGCGCCGGCGGTCTCGCGCGATAGTTTCCGGAAGTTCAGGTGAAGGAGTCAGATCAGTCATGTTGGGCGATCATGCAACAAACGTCGAACCGCCGCCAAATCTCCGCGCGGCGTGCGCCCTTTGGCGTCAGGCCGCAGCGCACCGCGCACGTCATCATGGTCGTAGATTAACAAATGCACTCCCACCTCTTCATTCAATTCCGGGCAAAACGCGTGCACGCTCAGGGCCTCAACCGATTCGCCATTGAACCCCGTGACCGTGCGCGGCACGTAATCCACTTGATGATCAATCAGCGCTATCTCAGCCGATTTGCAGTCATCACAAAACAACTGAATATAGATGTCCGACAAGCGCGTCGCCGTACCGTGCCACACGGCCCCGCCCAAGTAAGGTCGGAACCCCGCCATGCGCTCCATCCAGACCAAGGCCAGGTGGCGTAAAGCCAGCAATTCACCCGGTTGCGACTCGGTACAGAAAACTGAGATGTACGCCATCACCGCGTCTTCTACCTCATCATTGCCAGGCAAGGCGGTGCGCCCCGGCAAACCCAATTGCTTGAGCGCGCGGCGCTTGGCCGGGCCGTATTCAAGTCCATCCTCCACGACCATGCGCGCGGCGACGGTAGAAATTTCTGATCTCAGGGTATCCATAAGCCTGCCATTTTGCCCGCGTTTCTGTCTCAAATGCCGCCGCCTAAAATCCAGCCATGCATATTCATATTCTTGGTATTTGTGGCACCTTCATGGGCGGCTTGGCCGCACTGGCACGCGAAGCCGGCCACAAGGTCACCGGTTGCGATGCCGGCGTCTATCCCCCCATGAGCGACCAGTTACGCGCCCTCGGCATTGAGCTGATGGAGGGCTTTGGCGCTGACCAGTTGACACTCCAGCCCGACATGTTCGTCGTGGGCAACGTGGTCAGCAGGGCCCACCTGGCCGATGGCACGCCGAAATTTCCCTTGATGGAAGCCATTCTGGACGCCGGCTTGCCTTACACCAGCGGCCCGCAATGGCTGGCAGAACATGTGTTGCAAGGCCGCCATGTCATCGCCATCGCGGGCACCCACGGCAAGACGACGACCACCGCCATGACCGCGTGGATACTGGACTACGCCGGGCTACAACCCGGTTTTCTGGTGGGTGGCGTGCCCATGAATTTTGAGGTGTCGGCGCGATTGGGAAAAGGAAAAACCTTCGTCATCGAAGCCGACGAATATGACACGGCTTTTTTCGACAAACGCAGCAAGTTTGTGCACTACCGCCCGCGCACCGCCGTGCTCAACAACCTCGAATTCGACCACGCCGACATCTTTGATGATCTGGCGGCCATCGAGCGCCAGTTTCATCATCTGGTGCGCACCGTGCCGGGCACAGGGCCGCATGGCACGGGCCGGGTGGTGGTGAACGGCCTGGAAGAAAGTCTCGCCCGCGTCCTGCATGCGGGCTGCTGGAGCGAGGTGCGCAGCTTTGGCGCGGCCGTGAGCGACTTCATGGCCGCGGGCGAGCCGCACGAATTTGACGTGCTGTACCAGGGCAAAACGGTGGGCCATGTGAAGTGGGCACTGACCGGGGTGCACAACCAGCTCAACGCATTGGCGGCCATCGCCGCCGCTGAACACGTTGGCGTGGCACCCGAGCTCGCCGCCACTGCCTTGGCCAGCTTTGAGAACGTGAAACGGCGCATGGAAGTGCGCGGCACCGTGACACGGCCGGGCGGCAGCATCACGGTGTACGACGACTTTGCCCATCACCCCACGGCCATCCGCACCACCGTGGATGGGCTCAAGCGCCGCCTCAAACCGGCTGAGCGCATCCTGGCGGTGTTCGAGCCGCGCTCCAACACCATGAAACTCGGCGCCATGAAAGCGCAACTGCCCTGGAGCCTGGAGCAAACCGACCTGGCCTTTTGCCACAGCGGCGGTCTGGGCTGGGACGCGCGCGAGGCGCTGGCCCCGATGGGCGAGCGGGCGCGGGTGGCCGATAGCATTGACGACTTGGTGACACTGGTGGTCGCCAGCGCCCGCCCCGGCGACCACATTGTCTGCATGAGCAATGGCGGCTTTGGCGGCATCCACCTGAAGTTGCTACAGGCGCTACAAAATAAATAGCTACTCACGCAGACAGTGCGAGAGCTAGAGGCCTAAAAGACCCCTAACCCTCGGCAAATCACGCTGCCCGCCGTGCCTTGACAGCCGCCGACAGCACCTCCAGCGACTCGCACGAATCATCCCAACCCAGGCAGGCGTCGGTGATGCTCTTGCCGTATTCCAGCTTCGTCGAGTCGTCCTTGCCCGGAGTGAACTTCTGGGCTCCAGCATGCAGATGGCTTTCCACCATCACGCCGAACACGCTTTTGGAACCACTGGCAATTTGGGCTGCAATGTCACGCGCCACGTCCAGCTGCTTCTCATACTGCTTGCTGCTGTTGGCGTGGCTGCAGTCCACCATCAGCGTGGCCGGCAGCTTGGCTTTTTCCAGGTCTTTGCAGGCGGCCGCCACGCTGGCGGCGTCGTAGTTGGGCGCCTTGCCTCCGCGCAGGATGACGTGGCAGTCCGGGTTGCCATTGGTTTGCACGATCGCCACCTGGCCATTTTTGTGCACCGACAAGAAGTGGTGTCCACCCGCGGCGGCCTGAATCGCGTCGGTGGCGATCTTGATGTTGCCGTCCGTGCCATTCTTGAAGCCGATTGGCGCCGACAGGCCGGACGCCAGTTCACGGTGCACCTGGCTCTCGGTGGTGCGCGCGCCAATCGCGCCCCAGGAGATCAAATCGCCCAGGTACTGGGGAGAAATTACGTCCAGAAATTCGCTGCCGGCGGGCAGGCCCAGGCGGTTGATTTCGATCAGCAACTGGCGCGCGATGCGCAGGCCTTCGTCAATGCGGAAGCTTTCATCCAGGTAGGGGTCGTTGATCAGGCCTTTCCAGCCGACCGTGGTGCGTGGCTTCTCGAAATACACGCGCATCACGATCTCCAGCGTATCGGCGTATTTCTCGCGCTGCACCTTGAGCTGGCGGGCATAGTCCAGCGCGGCAGCCGGGTCGTGGATGGAGCACGGGCCAATCACGACCAGCAGGCGATCGTCCTTGCCCGCCATGATGTCGTGCACACGGTGGCGGGTGGCACTGATCAGCGACTCCACGGCCGTGCCGCGAATCGGAAAGAAACGGATTAAGTGCTCGGGAGGGGGTAACACGGTGATGTCCTTGATGCGTTCGTCGTCGGTCTGGCTGGTGCGGTCGGTGGGGAGGGCGACGGGGTTCGCATACCAGGCATCGGGACTGGCGACAGTGGCTTTCGCATTCATGGTGAGGCTCCTAAGTCAAAGTAATAAAGTCAAAAGGACATAAAAAAAACCGCCGGGGGTGCCGGCGGTTTTTGGAAGATCAGGACGTTTTTTTCAGGTACGTTCAGAACTCTCTACCGCCGCAGGCGCTTGAGAACCAAAAATAGCTAAAGAAAAAACGGGCCGAATTCATGGTTCGAAATGTAGCACAGTCACACTTGGCGCACGCTTACGCCGTACCGCCGACGGTCAGGCCATCGATGCGCAGGGTGGGTTGACCCACGCCCACCGGCACGCTCTGGCCTTCCTTGCCGCAGGTGCCGACGCCGCTGTCGAGCTTCATGTCCGTGCCGATCATGCTCACATGCTTGAGACACTCCGGGCCGCTGCCGACAAGGGTGGCGCCCTTGACGGGGTACAGAATCTTGCCGTTCTCCACCCAATACGCCTGGCTGGCCGAGAACACAAACTTGCCCGAGGTGATGTCCACCTGACCCCCGCCGAAGTTGGTGGCGTACAGGCCCTTCTTGATGCTGGCCACGATCTCCTCCGGCGACTTGTCGCCCGCCAGCATGTAGGTGTTGGTCATGCGCGGCATCGGCACATGGGCATAGCTCTCACGGCGTCCATTGCCCGTGGGCGGTACACCCATCAGGCGGGCATTCATGGCGTCCTGGATATAGCCTTTGAGAATGCCGTCCTCGATCAGCACATTGCGCTGGCTGGTATTGCCTTCGTCATCCACATTGAGCGAGCCACGGCGGTCAGCCAGGGTGCCATCGTCCAGCACCGTGACGCCTTTGGCGGCCACGCGTTGTCCGATGCGTCCGCTGAAGGCGCTGGAGCCCTTGCGGTTGAAATCGCCTTCCAGCCCGTGACCGATGGCCTCGTGCAACAAAATGCCGGGCCAGCCGGGGCCGAGCACCACGGTCATGACGCCGGCGGGCGCCGGACGCGCGTCCAGGTTGGTGAGCGCCGCCTTGACGGCCTCATCGACGTATTGCTCGATCACGGCGTCGTCAAAATAAGCCAGCCCGAAACGCCCGCCGCCACCGGCCGATCCGACTTCACGGCGGCCTTTTTGTTCGGCGATGACGGTCACGCTCAGGCGCACCAGCGGCCGAACATCGGCGGCCAGCGTGCCATCGGCGCGCGCCACCATCACCACATCGTATTCACTGGCCAGTCCGGCCATGACCTGCGCCACGCGCGGATCTTTGGCCCGCGCCAACTGCTCGACCTTTTCCAGCAGCTTGACCTTGGTCGTGCTGTCCAATGTCGCAATCGGGTCCACCCCCTGGTACAGCGAGCGCGCAGACGCTATCTTTTTAGAAGCTGCCTTCGTCCGTCCTGCCTGCGCCACGGACGAGATGGACCGAACCGTGCGGGCCGCGTCCAGCAGCGAGGCCTCGGAGATGTCGTCCGAGTAGGCAAACGCCGTTTTCTCGCCGCTGACCGCGCGCACGCCGACGCCCTGGTCGATGCTGAAGGAGCCGGTTTTGACAATGCCCTCTTCCAGGCTCCAGCCCTCAGAGCGCGTGTACTGGAAGTACAGGTCCGCCTCGTCGACCCGGTGCGCCTTGATTTCATTCAGGGCGCGGCTCAGGTGGGATTCATCCAGCCCAAACGGGGTGAGCAACAGGGACTTGGCAATGGCCAAGCGTTCAAGTGTGGGTTCGCGAGAGATCATGAAGGCATTTTAGGCGTGTCCTAATGTCCCCCGTGCCCACAAGCCCACCGTCAGGCCGAGCGGCCCAGCCAGTCGAACAGGGCGGCGTCATCAAGCCCGTCCAGGCCAGCGGCACTGGCGCTGGCAAACACGTCGCGCGCCGCCGCACCCAGAGGCCCGGCAAATCCCGCGTCGCGGGCCGCCGCCACGGCGAGCCGCGTGTCTTTTTCCAGCAAGGTCATGTGGGCTCGCGGCGCATAGTCCTGGGCAATGGCCCGGCGCATGCGGTCGGACCCGATCCAGCTTTGCCCGCTGGACTGCTCGATCACGTCCAGCGTGCGCCCCAGGTCCAGCCCCATGCGTTGGGCCATCACCATGACTTCGGCGGCACCGACCAGGTTGATGCCGGCCAGCAGGTTGTTGACCAGCTTGGTACGCGCCGCGTCGCCGGCGCGTTCGCTGATGCGAAATACCTTGTTTGAGAGCGCCGCGACGAGCGCCCCAAAGCGCTCAAACACCGCATCGGGGCAGGCCAGCATCAGACTCATGGAGCCGTCACGCGCGCGCGCCGGTCCGCCGGACATCGGTGCATCAATGGTGTGGATGCCCCGCTCGCCCAGGCGCCGGGCGAAATCTTCGGTGTTCTCCGGCGCGATAGTCGGGCATAGCATCACCACCTGTCCCGGTTGCACCGTCTGGGCCACGCCCTGCTCGCCAAACAAGACTGTCTCCGTCTGCGGCGCATCCACCACGCACACGATAATCGCTACTGAATCAATAGCAGCTTGCGCAGGTGTTTCGAGGGCTAGAGCCCCAAAAGCTTCAAAACTTCGGGCTTTGGCCCGGTCCAGATCGCACACCCGCACCGGCCAGCCCTGCGCCAGCAGATGCGCGGTCATGGCGCCGCCCATATTGCCCACGCCGATGAAGGCGACCTGGAATGGGGCCCCCACGCTTGCCACTTCCCCGCGATCGGCCTTGGCCGATAACGCATGTACTGTGCGGCCCACCATCACGACTGCACCAGCCGTTTCGACTTGGCGATCGACATCAATATTCCCAGCCCCATGCCCAGCGTCACCATGGCGGTGCCGCCATAGCTGATGAAGGGCAGCGGCACGCCCACCACCGGCAAAATGCCGCTGACCATGCCCATGTTGACGAAGGCGTACGAGAAGAAAATCATGGCCACCGCGCCGGCCAGCAGGCGCGAGAACACGGTGGGCGCCTCCAGCGCAATGGTGATCGCACGCAGCACCAGAAAGATGAAGCCGGCGATCAGCAGCAGATTGCCAAACAGGCCAAATTCCTCGGAAAATGCGGCAAAAATAAAGTCGGTGGTGCGCTCGGGAATGAACTCCAGATGCGTCTGGGTTCCCTGCATGAAGCCCTTGCCCCAGAACCCTCCCGAACCAATGGCAATCATGCCCTGGATGATGTGAAAGCCCTTGCCCAGCGGGTCGCGCGACGGGTCGAGCAAGGTGCAGATACGCTGCTGCTGATAGTCGTGCAAGACCGGCCAGCGCACGCCGTCCGCACACAGCTGCGGCTCGAAAACAACCACCAGGACCACCGCCACCACACCGATCAGCACCGGCGGCAGAATCAGCTTCCATGACAGGCCGGCGAAAAAAATGACGGACATCCCGGCCGTCAGCACCAAGATGGCGGTCCCCAGGTCCGGCTGTTTCACGATCAGGCCAATCGGCATTGCCAGCAACAGACCCGCCACCGCGAAGTCCAGGGGACGCAGCTGTCCCTCGCGCTTCTGGAACCACCAGGCCAGCATCAGCGGCATGGCGATCTTGAGGGTTTCGCTGGGCTGGATGGTGATACCCACATTGAGCCAGCGCTGGGCGCCTTTCTTGGTGACGCCAAAAACCGCCACCGCAATCAGCAGGCCGACGCCCAGCACGTACAGCGGTACCGCCAGCGCCATCAGCCGCTGCGGCGGAATCTGGGCCACGACGAACATGATGGCACCGGCCAGCAACATGTTGCGGCCGTGGTCCTCAAAGCGCGTGCCATGGTCAAAGCCCGAGGAATACATGGTCAGCAAGCCCGCGCAGGCGAGCAGGAAGACGGCAAATGCCAGCGGGCCGTCAAAGCCGCGAAACCAGGGAATGATGCGGCGCCAGGGCGGTGGATTTTCAAATACGACGGACATGGGGCAAGATTATCCCGCGACTGATCCATCCAGCACGATTTCCACCGCTGTATTGCCAGGGACGCTCGCAATCACAAGGCTCGCATCGATGGCTGCAGCCCGCTCGCGCAGTGAACTCAAGCCCCTGCGCCTCGCGCGCTCCGGCTCAAACCCGCAACCGTTGTCGATTAACAGCAGTCGCGCGCCACCTCTGGGCGTGGCGCGCAACTCGATGCGCAGCACACTGGCGCGCGCGTGCTGCAACACATTGGACAGCGCCTCAAACACCATGAATTGCAGGTGCCGCATGGCTTTGTCATCGAGCCGGGCCAGCGTTGGGAGCAGGTCAACATCCCACTGCAACTCAATGTCTGACGTCTTAAAGCGCGGCTCCAGCCGGTAGCGCAGATTGGCCAACAAGGCTGTGATGTCGCCCGGCAGCAGGTTCATGGCATCGATCGAGAGCTTGAGCTGGTCCAGCGAATCGCGCAGGGTCAGCAGCACTTCGCCGTGGCTTGCCCGTCCGGACTCCAGCTGCCGGATGGCCGTGCTGATGTGCGAGCCCACGCCGTCGTGCATGTCACGCAGGATGCGGGTGCGGGCCTGTGCTGCCTCGCTTTCGCGAATGCGGACCTGCGCACGCGCGAGCTCTTGCGACTGCAAAAAAAGCTGCCGCCGTTGGCGCTCGGCCAGATAGCCAGCGGTGCCACCGATCAGATTGGCTGAGATGAGGAAGAAATCGTGCCCCAGGAGTTCCCGTGCCGGGTAGGGAAACAGGAAGCCGAAAACCACGTTGTACACCGCCAGTAGCGCCAGGTCGACACCGAGTGCGTAGATGAAGCGCGCCCCGACAAAGTTGTAGGTGTAAAACGCCACTTCCACGATCAGCGGGTAAAACGCCACTGCATGCTGCTCCGCCACCTGGGTTTGCATGACAATGAGGCCCCAGCCGGCTGCAAACCCGACCGACGACAGCCCCAGGTGGCAGTACGGGGCGAACCACCGCGTGCGACACGCCACCAACACCAGCGCGGGAACCAACATGGCAGTCCATCGCATGCCCCACAAACCACCGAACGGTTGTGCGGACGCCAGCGCGGGCGACTGCCAGTCCAACAAGAGGCCATGCGTCACATAGACCAGCATGCCCATCCACACCGCGATCTGGCCCTGACGCAGTACCCGCGGCAAGAGCGACTCTGCAAACACGCGTTCCAGGCCGGAATCCAAAAATCGCAGGGTCAGCCAATGCATGGGGTGAGGATACCTATTTGCCAGATTTCATAAGCATTGCCCAGCCGCGCAATTTAGAGGGAAAACTTCATCATGGCGCGCATCTTAGCGATCCGGTCGGGCACTCAGCGCGGGCTCATCCCTTCGATTCAGTCATGCCGGGACAACAGACCCATGCGTGTGGCTTCAAATACCGCCTCGCTTTTGGAATGCACGGACAGCTTTCCATAGAGATTCTTGATGTGCGTCTGCACGGTGTGCACGCTTATTTCCTGCAAGCGCGCAATCTCCCCGTAGGAAAAGCCGCGTGCGATCAAGCCCAGCACATCGAGTTCGCGCGGTGACAGCAGGCCATGCTGCGCACCGTCTCCAGCGCCATCAAGCGCTATTTTTTTAATAGCTTGTTCCGCTTTCTTCACGGGGGCCACGGCCATATTTTGCTTATTAAACTGATCGGACCGGTATTTGGACAGCACCCGCCGCGCGATCATGGGCGAAATAGGCGACTCCCCGGCCCGCATGGCCAGGATCGTCTGGGCGATGTCGTCGGGCGTCGAATCTTTATGGATATAACCTAGCGCACCGGCTTCGATACTGGCGAGCACATTGTCTTCGTCGCCGAACATCGAGATGACCAGTGGTTCACACCGAGGATGCAGGCGAATGGCATGGCGGATGACGTCCAGCCCGCTGCCATCGGGCAAACCCAGATCGGTCAGTAGCACGTCAACCTTGTTCGCATCGTCATCCAACCAGGCTTTTGCATCCGCCACGGTGCCCAAGCTGGCAGCCAGCAGCAACCCGGGGCAACGCGCAACGCTGCCCGAAAAAAAATCCCGCATCTGCGGGTCGTCTTCAACCACCAGTACTCGCCACACTCGCCCTCCCCGCTTTTTTATCCGGTTTGGCACTAGCTTAGCCCGTGAGGCCTGGCTTGGCTATCCCGATTCATCCCATATTCATGGGATGGCGCCAACACATCCGCCCGATAACACTCCTGACGCAGGAAAAAAGCACGGCGCAATATCTGTGAAGCACCTGTTTCATCAACCACTTTCTCAGGGGTCTCATGCAAAGCACGCTAAAAACACTCTCATTTGCCATCGCCAGCGCGGGCATGCTCACCATTTACGGCTGCGGAGGCAGCGATGGGGGGACCGCAGCGCAACCCACAACGCCTGCGCCCGCCGTCGTGGTCGCACCCACGCCGCTGGCGCAAGCGACAGAGTTCCTGGCACTTGTTGACGCCAGCATGGCAACCACCGCGCCCGCGTCCGGCAGCGCAAACGCGGCTTTCCTGGATGCTTGTTACCTGGGAGACGGCGCGACCAAGCCCGGGCTCATCGCCAGCTTCGATGCGGATGCGGCACAGGCCGTTGAGTCGCGAAAATCCAATATCGGTTCGACCCGAACCAATGTGCAGGTTTTGGCGGAGCGCACCACGACGAACACAGATGGCTCCAGCCGACGGGAGCTCGATATTCAATACCAGGTCAACTATGCGGATGGCACGGTCGACAAGGCGACCACGGAAACCTTGATTTCAGGCAGCTCATCCGGCTCGGCCATGGGACCCGGGGCGACTTGCACCACACCGGAGACCGCCAGCAATTTGCGCATTTACGGCAATCGCGCGGTTGTGAGCGCATCGCTACGAGCAGTGAATCAACGCAGCGAACGTTACAGCCTGGCCACGGGCGCGCCGCTGGCCAGCGCGGTGGATTACAACAAAGTCATTCAATTTCGCATCTCCGATCCCGGCAATTTCGCGAAATATGCGGTGGTAACGGGTCCAGGCTTGCCGAGCTCAGGGGTCAAGATGGTGTCGCCGCGCCTTCAACGCGACGACCCCTTGTTTGCGGGCAAGCGCGGCAACAATGTGGACTGGCAAGACACGGACAACTTCGCCTTCTGTCGCGTGGACGCCACCACGGGCAACTTGGCCGCGAACGCGGCGGACTGTGCGACGCAAGGCGCTGCTGGAAGCAACGTCGGCTCATCCAACAAGACCGCGGCAGTGGCGGACACCGGCTTTGACGCCTTGGGTTTTGTGGCGGGGGGAAGCTACAGCGTGGCCGTGTATAACGACGACGGCTGGAAAACGGTCAATGGTCAAGCCACTCAAACACCTATCGCGACCTACACCCGGACTTTAAACAAGTTGCCGTACGGTGCCGTGGCGCTGGCGGGGTCGGGCGTGACGAGCGATGTATTTCCTCGCGTGACCACCTCCTTGTCGGCAGTTCAGTTAGCGACCAACATCAGGAACAAGGTCTCAACCACCATGGACATGAGTTGGACGGCACTCGGGACCATGCCTGATGCCGCCAAGTTTGGCTGGGGTAACGTCAGTGCATTTGTGTCAGGCAGAGCCACCGCAACGGCCGCGACCTGGCCCGGCAGCCGCCAGAGCGCTACCAGCTACCCTGCGGCCGGTGCGACCAGCATCACCAACTACACGGTGCCAGCGCCATCCAGCCAGTTGGTGACACCGACCTACGGCGAACACAGTGTTTATTTGGTTAATCGCAATGGCGCGGCCATTTCAAGCGTGGTGACATTCGAATAAATTTCAACGGATAAATCAGGTCTTTTACGGCCTCTAGGCCAGACTGCGCGTCTGGTTCAGAGGCCGTTTTTCCATGGCTCACTTGGGCATTCTCCAGTCAATTGCCTTCGGCTGTGGATACGTCGTTCTATCATCTTGCCCATGAGCAACCCGCCTCCCCTCACCCATCTCCTCTACCTACACGGCTTTCGCTCATCACCCCAGTCGTTGAAAGCCCGCACCATGGCGCAGCACATGACGACACAGCACCCGGAGCTGCACTGGTGGTGTCCGCAACTGCCGCCGTCGCCCAGCGAGGCCATGGCCTTGCTGCTACACGGCATCGCCGACTGGCCGCGCGACACCATGGCCGTGGTCGGCTCCTCCTTGGGCGGTTTTTATGCCACGTATGTCGCCGAACACACCGGCTGCAAGGCCGTGCTGCTCAACCCGGCGGTCGATCCGGCCCGCGATTTGACAGCCTACATCGGCGAGCAAACCAGCTGGCACGACCCGCAAGAGCACTTTTTCTTCAAACCGGAATTTGTTGACGAATTGCGGGCGCTGCAATGTCAGGGTCTGACACGGCCCGACAACTACCTGGCCATCATCGCCAAGGGTGACGAAGTACTGGACTGGCGTGAAATGCAGGCCCGCTACGCTGGCGCCCACATCCGCCTGCTGGAAGGCGGCGACCATGCCCTCAGCGACTTTGAGGTCCACTTGCCAGCGGTGTTGGCGTTTTTGGGCCTGAACTGAAGCACAAAACCGGGCGGCCGGAGCCCGGCCCGGTTTTGCTGGGACAATCGCCCCCATGTTTTTATTGTTTGAAGAAGCCGGAAAATTCATGGCCGGTCGGGTGCTGTCGGAGGCGGAGTCCTCTGCGCAGGTGGAGTTGGACAGCGGCAAGCGGGTCAAGGTCAAGGCGGCCAACTACCTGCTGAAGTTCGAAAAACCGGCACCGGCAGCTTTGCTGGCGTCGGCACAGGCGGTCAGCCAGAGCATCGAGCTGGAGCTGGCCTGGGAGTTTTCGCCGGAGGAAGAATTCGGTTTTGCCGACCTGGCGCGCGAATATTTCAGCGCCAACGCCACGCTGGAGCAGCAAGCCGGCACGCTGGTGCGCCTGTTCGAGTCGCCGCATTACTTTCGCCGCGCCGGCAAGGGGCGCTTTCGCAAGGCCCCGGCCGACATCATCGCGCTGGCCCTGGCCGCCATTGAGAAGAAAAAACAGATCGCGTTGCAAACCGAGCAGTGGGTGAAGGACCTGAGCCAGGGTGAATGCCCGCAGCCGATTCGCGACCAGCTGTACAAAATCCTGTTCAAGCCCGACAAAAATGCGCCTGAATACAAGGCGGTGGTCGAAGCCTCGCGCGCCACGCACCTGGGGCCGCTGGAGCTGCTGATCAAGGCCGGTGCCATTGATTCGCCCTACCAGTTCCACTGGCGCCGCTTCCTGCTGGAAAACTTCCCCAAGGGCACGGCCTTCCCCAAGCTCGAGGCCCCGGCCATCAAGGACGAGCTGCCCTTGTCCACGGCGCGCGCCTTCTCCATCGACGACTCGGCCACCACCGAGATCGACGACGCGCTCTCGGTGCAAGGCCTGGGCAGCGGTACCGTGCTGCTGGGCATTCACATTGCCGCGCCGGGCCTGGCCGTCTTGCCGGGCAGCCCGATTGACCAGCTCGGCCGCAACCGCCTGTCCACGGTCTACATGCCGGGCTACAAGATCACCATGCTGCCCGACGACGTGGTGCAGGCCTACACGCTGATGGAGGGCCGCGACTGCCCGGCCCTGTCCTTGTACGTCACGCTGGACGAAGCCACGCTGGAAATCAAGAGCAGCGAAACCAAGCTGGAGCGCGTGCACATTGGCGCCAATCTGCGCCACGACCAGCTCGACGCCGTCGTCACCACCGACTGGCTGGAAAATCCGGCTTTCAACCATGAAAATGACCCCCAGCGCTTATCGCACAAGCGTGAGCAGCTATCATTTTTGCATCGACTGGCAAAAGACCTGAAGGCCAAGCGCGAAATCGTGCGCGGCAAGCCCGAGAACTTCAACCGGCCGGATTACAACTTCAGACTAGTCGGCAACGAAGGCCGCGAGCCGCAAGGCGATGAGCAGGTGCTGATCAGCGTGCGCCAGCGCGGCGCGCCGCTGGACCTGATCGTGTCGGAGGCCATGATTCTGGCCAACAGCACCTGGGGCAGCTGGATGGCCGAGCTCGGCGTACCCGGCATCTACCGCAGCCAGGCCTCGATGTTGCCGGGCGTCAAGGTGCGCATGGGCACCAAGGCGCTGCCGCATGCCGGCATCGGCGTGAAAAGCTATGCCTGGAGCAGCTCGCCGCTGCGCCGCTACACCGACCTAGTGAATCAGTGGCAAATCATTGCCTGTGCCCGCCACGGCAAAACGGCGGCGCTGGTAGCACCGTTCAAGCCCAAGGACGCGGACCTGTTTTCAATCATCTCCAGCTTCGATTCGGCCTATTTCGCCTACAACAGCTACCAGAATGCGATCGAACGCTTCTGGACGCTCAAGTACGTGCAGCAAAACGGCGTGACCGAGATCGAGGCCACGGTGTTCAAGGAGAACATGGTGCGCGCCGACGACCTGCCGCTGGTGCTGCCGGTGATGGGCGCCAGCGGTTTGCCGCGGGGTGCGCGGGTGCGGGTCAAGCTCGGTGACATTGACGAGGTGACGCTGGACATCCACGGCACGGTGGTGGAGCGACTCGACACCGTCACCGAGACCGCTGACGCGGCGCAGGACGACGCCGAAGACGACGACGAAGATGCCGGCGCCGGCCCGATCGCGATCGCCGTGGACATGAGCGAGAGTGAGGCCGAAACCACGGCCGCCGCCAGCGATAATCCTGCCCCGTGAACCTGAAGTCCTTCAGCATTCTCCAGCTGGCGCTGGGTGCCTCGATCGCCGTGCACGCCGTCTTGTTGACGGTGCGCTTTGTCGATCCTGAGGCCTTCAACCGCGTGTTTGAAGACACGCCGCTGGAGGTCATTCTGGTCAATGCGCGCACCACCGAGCGGCCCGACAAGGCGCGGGCCATTGCGCAAGCGTCCATGGCCGGCGGTGGCGATGCCGACAAAGGCCGCGCCACCAGCCCCTTGCCGCCGGCCCTGGTGTCTGAAATCGGTGACAGCGCCGAGGAGGCGGCCCTGCGCCAGCTGCAAAACCTGCAGGAACAGCAAAGCCTGATGCTGACCCAGGTCAAAAACATGCTGGCCGCCCTGCCGCCACCCGACCCCAAGCAGCCCCATGCTTCACCGGATCAGCTGGAGCGTGAAGAAAAACGCCGCCGCCTGATCAAGCTGCTGGCCGAGATCGAGCGGCGTATCAACCAAGAAAATGCGCGGCCCAAGAAGCGTTACATCAGCCCGGCTACCCGGGAAGAGGTGTACGCCGTGTACTACGACCATTTGCGCCGCGCCATCGAAGACAAGGGCACGGAGAACTTTCCCGAAGCCGCCGGCAAAAAACTGTATGGCGAACTGACCATCATCGTGAGCGTCAATTTTGATGGCCGGGTGCTCAACATCGAGATCGTGGAAAGCTCCGGCAACCGCACGCTGGACCGCCGCGCCGAGGCCATTGCCCGAAGTGCCGGACCTTTTGGCCACTTCAACGCCGCCATGCGCCGCCAGGCCGACCAGATTGCCGTGGTGTCACGCTTCAAGTTCACCCGCGACGAAACGCTGGAAACCAAGCTCACGTCCAAGTGACGGACCTCCCAACAACTCACAAGTCAACTATGTCTCTGGATCTCTATTGCGTCATGGGCAACCCGGTGGAACACAGCAAGTCGCCGTGGATTCACGCCCGATTTGCTGAACTTACCGGCCAGACCCTGCACTACGGCAAACGCCAGATTGCGCTGGACGGTTTTGCCGGCGCCGTGCACGCCTTCATTGCCGAAGGCGGCCGCGGCTGCAACATCACCGTGCCCTTCAAGTTTGAAGCTGCCGCGCTGGCCACCCAGACCAGCGCGCGCGCCACGCTGGCCCAGGCCTCCAACATCCTGAGCTTCAAGGACGGCGCCATCCTCGCCGACAACACCGATGGCGCCGGCCTGGTCAACGACATCCAGCGCAACGCCGGTCTGGATCTGAGCGGCCGCCAGGTGCTGCTGATCGGAGCCGGCGGGGCCGCCGCCGGCGTGTTAGGCCCGCTGCTGCAGGCGCGTCCGGCCCGCATCACCGTGGCCAACCGCACCGTGAGCAAGGCGGCGACCTTGGTGACGCGCCATGCGGCGCTTGCCTTGCTACAAAATACAGAGCTGTCTGCGCAGGACCTGCAAGGGCTTCAGGGCAATTTCGATGTTGTCATCAACGCCAGCGCCAGCAGCCTGAGCGGCGCCGGCGTGCCGGTCGCGGCCAGCACCCTCAAGCCCGGCGCCCTGGCCTACGACATGATGTACGGCCCCACCGCGCAAGGCTTCATGACCTGGGCGCACGAGCACGGCGCCAGCCCGCGTGACGGACTGGGCATGCTGGTGGAGCAGGCGGCCGAGGCGTTTTTGATCTGGCGCGGCGTGCTGCCACCCTCGCAACAGGTGTTGACCGAGTTGCGGGCCCTCATGGTCTAGGCGGACGCGCATCCCATGAAGGCCTTCCTGCGCTGGGTCGGTTTGGTGCTCGCCGCCGTGCTGGCGCTGCAGCTCTTCTTTGTGGCGCGCATTGCCGCCACGGCGGTGCTGGACCCGCAATCCACCGCGTTCGAGCGCTCCGAGGCGTGGCGCGTCTTGAGCGAAAAAGGCACGTTGCGCTGGCGCCAGCAATGGGTGGCCTACCCGGAGATTTCCGACTATCTCAAGCGCGCCGTGATCGCCAGCGAAGACGACGGCTTCGCCTACCACGATGGCGTGGACTGGGACGCGCTGGAAAAAGCCTGGCAAAAGAATGCCAAGGCCGAAGCCCAAGTCGCCAAATTCCAGGCCACCCAAACACAGAACAGCAAAAAAACCGTGGCGGCCAGGAACAAACCCGGGGTCCGCCAGCCCAAGATCGTGGGCGGCTCCACCATCACCCAGCAATTGGCGAAAAACCTGCTTCTGTCGGGCGAGCGCACCCTGCTGCGCAAGGGCCAGGAATTTGTGCTGACGCTGTTGCTGGAAGGCTTGCTCAGCAAGCAGCGCATCCTGGAGATCTACCTCAACAATGTGGAATGGGGCGAAGGCGTGTTTGGCGCCGAGGCCGCCGCCCAGCACTACTTTCGCAAGCCGGCCAGCCGGCTGAGCGCCTATGAAGCCGCCCGGTTGGCGGTGATGTTGCCGCGCCCCAAGTACTTCGAAAAAATACCCAACTCCAGCTACATCGCGGGACGCGCCAGCGTGATTGCCAGCCGCCTGTCCAACGCCGAATTACCCTGAGCATTGCGTCGCTGCGTCGTTGCGAGGAGCGTAGCGACGCGGCAATCCAGTCACCTGCGCTCTGTATCATCGCCTGCATGCTTGCAAAGCTCATGAGTTACTTCCTACTGGGCCTGATCCGCGTCCTGACCGGGGCGCAGGCACGCTGGTACGGCTGCCCGCCCAAGGCGGAACAGCGCATTTACTTCGCCAACCACCAAAGCCACGCCGACCTGATGATGATCTGGGCGGCGCTGCCCAAGGAGCTACGCGTGCGCACCCGCGCCATCGCGGCCAAGGATTACTGGACCAAAACCCCGTTCCGGCAATGGCTCACCACGGCCGTGTTCAACGTCATCTACGTGGCCCGCGACCGCAGCGCCGAGGAAGATCCGCTGGAGCCCCTGTTTGAAGCACTGGACCACGGCGACTCCATCATTTTGTTTCCCGAAGGCACGCGCGGCAACGCAGAGGAGCCGCAGCCCTTCAAGGCCGGGCTGTACAACCTGGCGCTCAAGTTTCCCAACGTCGAGCTGGTGCCGGCGTGGATCAACAATGTGCAGCGCGTCATGCCCAAGGGCGAAGTCGTGCCGGTGCCGGTGCTGTGTTCGGTGACTTTCGGGGCGCCCCTGCATCTGCAGGCCGATGAGGAGCGCCGCGCCTTTCTGGACCGGGCACGCCAGGCCGTCATCGCCCTGCGCGACGTCTGAGCCAGACATCCAAGACCATGTACTACTACCTGAAAAACCTCAACGCCACCGAGCAAGTCGGCGCGCTGTTCATCATCGTGTTTGGCATCCTGATGTTGGCCAGCATCGTCGCCGTGTTGCTGTCGCTGCGCGAATTCGGCGACGACGCGAACGCGGTGCAACGCCGCAATGATTTGCACAATTTTGAAGGCGTGCTCAGAACCAGCTGGTTCATGGTGTTCGTGTTCTGGATCGGCTGGCTGGCCGGCGACTGGGTGGCGCTGGGGCTGTTCGGGCTGGTGTCTTTTTTTGCGTTGCGCGAGTTCATGACCCTGTCGCCGACCCGCCGCGGCGACCACCGCAGCCTGGTGCTGGCATTCTTTGTGGTGCTGCCCCTGCAATACTGGCTGGTCGGCAGCGAGCACTTCGACCTGTTCACCGTCTTCATTCCGGTCTATGTGTTTCTGGCCCTGCCCGTGGCCAGCGCGCTGGCCAATGACCCGCAGCGCTTTCTGGAGCGCAACGCCAAGCTGCAATGGGGCATCATGGTCTGCATCTACGGCATGAGCCATGTGCCGGCCCTGCTGCTGCTGGATTTTCCCCACTACAACAGCAAGAGCGCCTTCCTGGTGTTCTTTCTGGTGCTGGTGGTACAGAGCTGCATGCTGGCCCAGCACCTGGCCTCGCGCAGACTGCAAAAAGCCCCCGCCGCTCCCAACATCAGCCAGAGCTTCAACTGGCCCAGCTGGTGGATCGGCATTGCCGTCGGCAGCGCCCTGGGCACCCTGCTGGCGGGCATCACGCCCTTCGTGCCGGGCCAGGCCTTCGCCATGGCCCTGGTCGCCTGCGTTGCCGGCTCCTTGGGCCATCTGGTGATGAAAGCACTCAAACGCGACCGCGGCATTCCGATCTGGCGCGGCCAGGGCTCGGCCGTGACCGGCGCCGGCGGCCTGCTGGACCGGGTCGACGCCCTGTGTTTTGCCGCCCCCGTCTTCTTTCATTCAGTTAGATGGTATTTTGGCCTCTAGCTCCCGTATTCATTGCGCAATACGCTACTAATTTAATAGCATATGCGAATTCTTGGCATTGACCCCGGCCTGCGCACCACCGGATTTGGCGTGATCGACGTGGACGGCGCCGAGCTCACCTACGTGGCCAGCGGCACCATCAGCACTTTGCACCTGGACAAAGCGCACTTGCCGGCGCGGCTGAAGGTCTTGTTTGACGGCATCCGCGAAGTGGTCGGCCGCTACGAGCCCGACGCGGCCTCGGTCGAAATCGTGTTCGTCAACGTCAACCCGCAATCCACCTTGTTGCTCGGTCAGGCCCGCGGCGCCTGCGTCACAGCGCTGGTGTTCTCCGATTTGCCGGTGGCCGAATACACCGCGCTGCAGATGAAGCAGGCCGTGGTCGGCTACGGCCGGGCCGAGAAAACCCAAGTTCAGGAAATGGTGCGCCGCCTGCTGACCCTGCCCGGCCTGCCCGGGCCGGATGCCGCCGATGCGCTCGGCCTGGCCATCACGCATGCCCATGCGGCCAAAGCCATGGCGCGGTTGGCGCAAGCGGATGGCGTGCTGGGCGCGGGGAGTGGGAAATACAAGGCGGGGCGGAGTCGGTGATTGTTTTTGCCGGCGGATTGTTGTCAAAGGGTGCCGGCGTTCGTCGGCTGGGTGCCTATTGCTGGCAGTCGAAGTGCTCCTCCAATTTCAAAATTGGCTTGTGTAAAGCCTAGAATTGAAAAAGAACAATCTGCCGGGTTTGTCGGAATTTTTATATCTGCAAAAAATCCGAAAAAACCACGGAAACCAAGGCTACAAGCCACGCTCAGGGGGAATTCATGATCAGTATGTGGAGCAAGGTCCAGTATATAGAGCAGGTTTTGCTCTGGACATTGCGCTAGGCGTCGTGGAAGAATTTCTCACGCTTATTGCATGGTTCGTCGTTGAAGTCGTGCTCATTCAAACGGGGAGGGCCGCGGTATGGTCCGCCTCACTAGGCCGTTGGCGCGGTGAAAAAATTTCCGAGAAAGAGGGGCGCATATACGGACCGGCCGGTGCGCTTTCGTTTCTGCGGGAAGGCCGTAGAGTAGTTACTGCTAACGGTATGCTCTTTGCTGGAATCCTTGTCTATGTCGCACTTGCGTTTTCCCTGCTCGCTTGTGCCGGCTCAGCCTAACTGGTTGGCCCCAGTAAGCCAGCGAACAATGCAATCCGCTCAACTTATTCATCGAGGCGAAGAGTTTCAGTTCGTAGACCGCGGCAGCCGCTACGAGGGAACTTGTCTGTGGTCCTGGGAAGAGGTCCCCGGCGGAACTCCCAGACGAACCGGTCCCATCTACATTTACGCGCACTCAATTCGTAGGACAGGCTTCGCCGGGCTAATCCCACTTGGTATCGCCAAGAAAATTGCCATCGCCCGTCAGACCCAGGTTCTACTGAAGACAAGGGACTCGGGTCTGGATTTCGTGGTCGTCGAAGACATGCCAAAAGCTGCCGCCCAGAGGCGAGGGGCTTAGGGCCGACCGTGGAACTCTCGCTTCACCATGCAGCCGCCTAATCAGTAGGATGGACACCCCTACCTCTAGGCCTTCTCCCAAGCGGATGTGTAAAGTCGCCTTGCGCCAGCTCATTCGTAATTTGTGCGGGTGGCAAGCGCTACGGGGAGAGGAACTAACAACCGGTGGAACGGTTTCGCACACCTCAGGCAATCCGCTCCAATATCAGCACCGCAAAGAATCCAAACCCCGCAATCAAGGCCCACTTGAGCGTGAGCAGACCGTAGCGCCTGTAGCGAAGCTGGCCGGTAGCAGCATAAAAAACGAAGGACACCACGGCACCCAGCAGCAGCAAGAGAATGAGCCAGCGAAACAGCAACATGGTTGAGCAGTCCTGGGCCTGTGTGGGTCGAACCTGCTGAATTACCAGGCGCGCGCCAGCTGGGCAAAGCCCTTGGGGGCGCGCTTTTCGTCTTCAAAGGTCACCACGTCCCAGGCATCGGTGCGTGCCAGCAGTTCGCGCAGCAGCAGGTTGTTGAGCGCGTGGCCGGAGCGAAAGGCGCTGTAGCTGGCCAGCAAGGGTTTGCCGACCAGGTAGAGATCGCCCATGGCGTCGAGGATTTTGTGCTTGACGAACTCGTCGTCGTAGCGCAGGCCGTCGGAATTCAAGACCTTGTAGTCGTCCATCACGATGGCATTGTCCAGCCCGCCACCCAAGGCCAGGCCGTTGGCGCGCATCACCTCGAAGTCCTTGCTGAAGCCGAAGGTGCGAGCCCGGGCAATGTCCTTGGAATACGAGCCGGTGCTCATGTCAAACACCACGCGCTGGCCGGTGGCGTCCACCGCCGGGTGGTCAAAGTCGATCTCGAAACTGAGCTTGTAGCCCTGGTAAGGCTCCAGGCGTGCCCACTTCTCGGACGCACCCTGGCCTTCGCGCACTTCCACCGGCTTGTTCAGCTGGATGAAGCGCCGCGGCGCATTCTGCAACTCGATCCCGGCGCTTTGCAGCAAATAGACAAACGAGGCGGCGGAGCCGTCCAGAATCGGGACTTCTTCGGCCGTGATGTCCACGTACATATTGTCCACACCCAGGCCGGCACAGGCCGACATCAGGTGCTCCACCGTCAGCACCTTGACGTTGCCGCTGGACAGGGTGGACGCCATGCGGGTGTCGGTCACGGCAAAGGCCGATACCGGAATGTCCACGGGCTGCGGCAAATCGACCCGCCTGAACACGATGCCGGTGTCAGGCTGCGCCGGGCGCAACGTGATCTCGACACGCTGGCCGCTATGCAGGCCGACGCCGACGGCTCGGGTCAGGGATTTGAGGGTTCGTTGTTGTAGCACACCGCGATTGTAAAAGGCCATCGCTGACCGATCAGTCGGCCTGCTTTCTCAGGAAGGCAGGAATCTCGAAATCATCCATGCCGCCCGAAGCGAGCGCGTCCACCTTCGCCGCCGCCTGGGTCCGGTCGCGGGTGCGCCAGACGCTGGGGGTCGCCATGCTCTGGTAGTCAGGCTGGCTCAGGCCGGTCGGTGCGCTCATGATGCCGGAGGCCATGGCGCCGCCTGCGGTCGTGTTGAGCGTAGGCACATGAAAAGGCACATTGTCGGTACCGGTACGCAGCACCTGCAACTGCGGCTTGGCGCGGCTGGCACCCAGACGACTCAGACCCGTGGCCACCACGGTGACACGGATTTCATCGCCCAACTCGTCGTCGTAGGCGGTGCCGTAGATCACATGGGCATCGGGCGACGCATAGGCACGAATGGTGTTCATGGCCAGCTTGGACTCGCTCAATTTGAGCGAGCCCTTGGCGGCGGTGATCAGCACCAGCACACCCTTGGCGCCGGAGAGGTCAATACCTTCGAGCAGGGGGCAGGCCACGGCATGTTCGGCGGCGATGCGGGCGCGGTCCGGGCCGGCGGCGACGGCGGTGCCCATCATGGCTTTGCCGGGCTCACCCATGACGGTACGCACGTCTTCAAAGTCGACGTTGACATGGCCGGGCACGTTGATGATTTCGGCAATGCCGCCGACCGCGTTCTTCAGTACATCGTTGGCATGGGCAAACGCCTGGTCCTGTGTGACGTCGTCGCCCAGCACATCGAGCAGTTTCTCGTTGAGCACCACGATCAGCGAGTCCACATTGGCTTCCAGCTCGGCCAGGCCGGTGTCGGCATTGGTCATGCGGCGACCGCCTTCAAACTCGAACGGCTTGGTGACCACGCCCACGGTCAGAATGCCCATTTCACGCGCCACGCGGGCGATGACCGGGGCGGCACCGGTGCCGGTACCACCGCCCATGCCGGCTGTGATGAACAGCATGTGTGCGCCTTCGATCGCGGCGCGGATGTCGTCCACCGCCAGTTCCGCGGCTTCGCGGCCCCGGTCGGGCTTGCTGCCGGCGCCCAGGCCGCTGGTGCCGAGCTGGATGCTTTTGTGGGCGTCGCTGCGGCTCAGGGCCTGCGCGTCGGTATTGGCGCAGATGAATTCCACGCCCTGCACGCCGCAGCCGATCATGTGGCCTACCGCGTTGCCGCCGCCGCCGCCGACGCCAATCACCTTGATCTGGGTGCCTTGGTTGAACACGCCTTCTTCAATCATTTCGATAGACATTTTTCTCTCCTTCAGTTTCAAATATTTAGCAGTTGCCGACTTGGATACGTATCTTTTTGTTCATGGTTTGGTGGGCGGATCCATGCATCGCCATCGCCAATGCGGGCTTTCCCGCGCGAGCCAGAGTTTGGATTGCATGGTTAAAAGTTCCCCACAAACCAGTCCTTGACCTGACTGAGCGCGGTTTTCATGGAGCCATTTTTTTGCGCCACCTTGAAGCCGCGCAGGCGCGCCATGCGGGCTTCTTCCAGCAAGCCCATGACGGTGGCGGCGCGCGGCTGCGCCACCATGTCGGACAAGGCTTTTGAATACTTGGGAATACCGCGGCGCACCGGCTTCAGGAAGATGTCTTCGCCCAGCTCCACCATGCCGGGCATGATGCAGCTGCCACCGGTGAGCACGATGCCGCTGGAAAGCATTTCCTCAAAGCCGGACTCGCGCATGACCTGGTGCACCAGCGAGAAAATCTCTTCCACACGCGGCTCGATGACGCCCGCCAGCGCCTGGCGGCTCAGCATGCGCGGACCGCGGTCGCCCAGACCGGGGACCTCGACCTGGGCATCCGGGTCGGCCAGCATCTGTTTGGCGTAACCGTTTTCCACCTTGATTTCTTCGGCGTCCTTGGTCGGCGTGCGCAGCGCCATGGCTATGTCGCTGGTGATCAGGTCGCCGGCAATCGGAATGACGGCGGTGTGGCGAATGGCGCCGTTGGTGAAGATGGCCACATCGGTGGTGCCGGCGCCAATGTCGACCAGGGCCACGCCCAGCTCCCGTTCGTCTTCGGTCAGCACCGACAGACTGGAGGCGAGCGGATTGAGCATGAGCTGCTCGACTTCCAGACCGCAGCGGCGCACACACTTGATGATGTTCTCGGCCGCGCTTTGCGCGCCGGTCACGATGTGCACCTTGGCTTCCAGCCGGATGCCGCTCATGCCGATCGGCTCCTTCACGTCCTGGCCGTCGATGATGAATTCCTGCGGCTCCACCAGCAGCAGGCGCTGGTCGGTCGAGATGTTGATGGCCTTGGCAGTTTCCACCACGCGCGCCACGTCGGCGGCGGTGACTTCGCGGTCCTTGATCGCCACCATGCCGTGCGAATTGATGCCGCGAATATGGCTGCCGGTGATGCCGGTGTAGACCCGGGTGATCTTGCAGTCGGCCATCAGCTCGGCCTCTTTCAGCGCCTGCTGGATGCTTTGCACCGTGGCGTCGATGTTCACCACGACACCGCGCTTGAGGCCGTTGCTGGGCGCCACGCCCAGACCGGCGAGCTTGAGCTCACCGTTGGGCAGCACTTCGGCCACCACCACCATCACCTTGGCGGTGCCAATGTCCAGCCCTACGACCAGATCTTTGTATTCTTTCGCCATATATTCACCTGTTGCTTGTGTTGCCGCTCATGCCGTTATTGCCGTTACTTCTTCTTCTGCGCATCCGCTGCCAGCGTGGTCACGCCGCGCAGCCGGATGGCATAACCGTCTTGATGCCGTAAATCGGCTGTCTCCAGCGCCTCCGGCATGCGCCCGTAGCGAGACGTCACCTGGGTCAGCGTCTGAAGGAAGCGTTGCGTGCGCGCCAGCACCTCTGCCGCTGTTCCGCTGCCGAGCTCGATCTGCGCGCCGGTGTCGAGCTTGGCCCGCCAGCCACCATGCCCGGTCAGCTCGATCTGCTCCAGCGCCAGATCCATCGGATCGAACACCGGCTCCAGCGTCTGGTACATGGCCAGCACCTGCGCCGCCTGGCCGTCCGGGCCGTTCAGGCGCGGCAAGGCGTCTTGCTCCACCTCGTCGACATTCGCTTCAAATACTTCGCCAAAGCTGTTGACCAACCTGGACTCGCCTTCCGCGCCCCAGTAAGCCGCGGCATGATGCTCCTGCAACAGCACCTTGAGGCGGTTGGGGAACTCGCGCCGCACCACCGCCTGGCGCACCCAGGGCACGGCTTCGAACGCCAGTCGCGCCGCGGCGAGGTCCATCGTTAAAAACGTACCTTTCAGCCGGGGCGCCACATTGGCGCGCAAGGTCAAGGCGCTGTTGTGCGTGACCTCACCGCTCACCGCGATGCCCCGTATCGCAAAGTTGGGGTGCCGCGAGACCCATCCCGCCAGCGCGCCCACGACCATCAAGGCAAACACCAGGAACAGGACGGAAGCCGTCATGTTCATCAGCTTCACATCCATGGGCACAGGCAGGTTTTTTGTCATGGCGCGTAGTCCAGCGTGGCATGGCGCAAGATCTCGACGCACAGCGCCGGGTAACTGATGCCGGCCGCTTTGGCCGACATCGGCACCAGCGAGTGCCCGGTCATGCCGGGCGAGGTATTGATCTCCAGCAGATAGGGCTTGCGCGTGCGGGCATCGATCATCACGTCGGCGCGCGCCCAGCCGCGGCAGCCCAGCACCTGGTAAGCCTGCAGCACCAGTTGCTGGATATGCAGTTCCTCGCCCTCGGGCAGACCACAGGGCACCAGATACTGCGTGGTGTCGGTGAAATACTTGTTCTGGTAGTCGTAGTTGCCGTCGGCCGCCACGATGCGGATCACCGGCAGGGCCTGGGCGGCGGCGCCCGAGCCGAGCACGGGAATGGTCACCTCGTCACCGCTGATGAACTGTTCGCACAGCACCTCGGTGTCATGCTGGGCCGCCAACCCATAAGCGGCCGCGCACTGCGCCGCCGTGGTGACCTTGGTCAGGCCGATGGTGGAGCCTTCGCGGCCGGGTTTGACAATCATCGGGCTGCCTAAAGCGGCAAAGGCCTGCTCCGTGGCCAGGGCGCTGTCCACCCGCTGCCACGCCGGCGTCGGCAGCCCCTCACTGCGCCAGATGCGCTTGGTCATGACCTTGTCGATGGCGATTGCCGATGCCATGACACCCGAGCCGGTGTAGGGGATTCCCAGCAATTCGAGCGCGCCCTGCACCGTGCCGTCTTCACCAAAGCGGCCATGCAAGGCGATGAAGCAGCGCGCAAAGCCCTCCGTCTTCAGCTCGGCCAGATCGCGTTCAGTCGGATCGAAGGCATGGGCGTCCACGCCCTGCGAGATCAAGGCCTGCAACACGCCCTGCCCCGACATCAGGGAGACTTCGCGCTCGGCCGAGGCACCGCCCATGAGCACCGCCACTTTCCCGAAACTAGCCCCCACGCTTGCCACTTCGTGTGCTGCGCTGCCCCCCGAGGGGGCCTTCGCGCCTAGGGGCGGCCCGTCGACGCTCAAATTTACATCTAACTGGCTCATAGCCCTCGTCCTTCCTGCGCAAGCAGCTCTGAATTTTGTAGCATATCAACCACTTTCGCGGGCACGGCGGCAATTGAGCCGGCGCCCATGCACAGCACCACATCCCCATCGCGGGCGTTGTCCACAATGGCTTGCGGCATGTCGGCGATGTTGTCAACAAACACCGGCTCGATACGGCCGGCCACGCGCAGCGCGCGTGCCAGGCTGCGGCCGTCGGCGGCCACAATCGGCGCTTCGCCAGCGGCATACACCTCAGACAGCAAAACGGCATCGGCCTGGGCAATCACCTTGATGAAATCCTCGAAACAGTCACGCGTGCGGGTATAGCGATGCGGCTGAAACGCCAGTACCAGCCGCCGATCCGGAAACGCCCCGCGTGCCGCCGCCAGGGTGGCCGCCATTTCCACCGGGTGGTGACCGTAGTCGTCGACCAGGGTAAACACACCGCCGTCGCGCGCATTGACCTCGCCATAGCGCTGGAAGCGCCGGCCCACACCCTTGAACTCCGCGAGGGCTTTTTGCACGGCGGCGTCCGGCACGTTGAGCTCCACCGCCACGGCAATCGCCGACAAGGCATTGAGCACGTTGTGGTGGCCCGGCAGGTTCAGCACCACCTCCAGGTCCGGCAGCACGACGCCATTGCGGCGCTGCACCGTGAAATGCATTTGCCCTGCCACCGCTCGCACGTCGATGGCGCGCACTTCCGCATCTTCGTTAAAGCCGTAGCTGGTGACCGGGCAGGTGACCTGCGACACGATGTCGCGCACAGCCGGATCGTCAGTGCACAAAATGGCCGTGCCGTAGAAGGGCATGCGGTGCAGGAAATCAACAAACGCCTGCTTGAGACGGGCAAAGTCGTGGCCGTAGGTCTCCATGTGATCGGCATCGATATTGGTGACCACCGCCATCACCGGCGACAGATTCAGGAACGAGGCATCCGACTCGTCGGCCTCCACCACGATGTAGTCGCCCTGCCCCAGCCGGGCATTGGCGCCGGCGCTGTTGAGGCGTCCGCCGATGACAAATGTCGGGTCCAGTCCGGCCTCGCCCAGCACGCTGGCGACCAGGCTGGTGGTGGTGGTCTTGCCGTGCGTGCCGGCGATGGCGATGCCGCTTTTCAGCCGCATCAGTTCGGCCAGCATCAGCGCGCGCGGCACCACCGGAATGCGCTTCTCGCGCGCGGCGAGCACTTCGGGGTTGTCGGCCTGCACGGCGGTGGAGGTGACCACGGCATCGGCGCCGGCCACGTTGTCGGCACTGTGGCCGACGTAGGTCTGGATGCCCAGGCCACCGAGGCGCTTCAAGGTGGCGCTGTCGGCCAGGTCAGAGCCCGAAATCGTGTAGCCCAGGTTGAACAGCACCTCGGCGATGCCGGACATGCCAACGCCGCCGAGGCCAACGAAGTGAATATGACGAACAGCATGTTTCATGCGCTTAACTCCTCGCAGGCTGCCACGATCTTCGCGGCAGCATCAATTTTTTCTAATTTTTTGGCCTGTAGCGCGCATGCAAGCAGCGCAGGACGCTCTGTTTTTTGTAGCATCTCGGCCAACCATTCGGGGCTCAGCTCGGGCTGCGGCACCAGCCAACCGGCGCCCTGATCCACCAGGAAGCGGGCGTTGTGGGTTTGGTGGTCGTCCACGGCGAACGGGAAAGGCACGAACAAGGCCGCCGCACCCACGGCCGCCAGCTCGGTCACGGTGCTGGCACCGGCACGGCAAATCACCAGATCAGCCTCGGCAAAGGCTTGCGCGGTGTCGTCGATAAAGGGCGTGAGTTGCGCCTGCACACCGCATTGGGCGTAGTTGGCGCGCAGCGCGTCAATCTGGGCGGCGCCGCTTTGGTGAATGACCAGCGGGCGCTGATCGGCTGGAATCAGGGCCAGCGCACGCGGCACGATGTCGTTCAAGGCGCGCGCGCCCAGACTGCCGCCCACCACCAGCAAGCGCAGCGGCCCGCTGCGCCCGGCAAAACGGGTCGCCGGATCGGCACCGCCAATGAAGGCTGGCCGCAAGGGATTGCCCACCCAGCGACCTTGTTTCATGACGTCGGGAAAAGCGGTGAAGACACGTTGCGCCACCCGTGCCAGCACTTTGTTGGCCATGCCGGCCACCGAATTCTGTTCATGCAGCACCAGGGGTTTGCCCAGCAGGACACTCATCAGCCCGGCCGGCAGGGTGATGTAGCCGCCCAGGCCCACCACCACGTCGGGCTTGACGCGGCGCAGCACCTGGAGGCTCTGCCAGCACGCGCGCAACAGACGCCAAGGCAGGCGGACCAGGGTCAACAGCCCTTTGCCGCGCACACCCGAAAAATCCAGTGTCTCGAACGGAAAACCTTGGGGCGGCACCAGCCGGCTTTCCATGCTCGGCTGGGTCGCACTGCCGGCGCCCCCCAGCCAGTGCACACGCCAGCCGCGTTCGCGCAAGGCCTGCGCCACGGCCAGACCCGGAAAGATGTGGCCGCCGGTACCCCCGGCCATGACCAATGCAACCCCCGCGCTGGTCGCTTCGCGTACAGCGCTGCCTCCCGAGGGGGTCGTGCCTTGCTGGGGGCGGCCCGGCGCTGCGGCGTTCAATTCGCGCTGGCTCATACCCGCCCTCCGTGCATCAGTATCCGGTTTTCATGGTCGATGCGCAGCACCACGGCCAGCGCCACCAGGTTGACCAGGATGGCCGAGCCGCCGTAACTCATCAGCGGCAGGGTCAGGCCCTTGGTCGGCAAGGCGCCCAGGTTCACGCCCATGTTGATGAAAGCCTGAAACCCCATCCAGATCGCCACGCCCTGCGCCACCAGGCCGGCAAACACCCGGTCCAGCGCAATGGCCTGGCGTCCGATGTGCATCATGCGGCGGGTCAGCCACAGAAACAGGCCCAGCACACAAATCACGCCCACCAGACCAAATTCCTCGCCAATCACGGCCAGCAGAAAGTCGGTGTGGGCTTCGGGCAGCCAGTGCAGTTTTTCGACGCTGCCACCCAGGCCCACGCCAAAAATTTCGCCGCGCCCGATGGCAATCAGGGAATGGGTGAGCTGGTAGCCCTTGGCCAGTGCGTTCTTCTCGCTCCAGGGGTCGAGGTAGGCAAAAATGCGTTCGCGCCGCCATTCGCTGGAGGCGATCATCAGCCCGAAGGCCACCACCAGCACGGCCGCGATCAGAAAGAACATGCGGGCATTGACGCCGCCCAGGAACAGGATGCCCATGGCGATCACGGCGATCACCATGAAGGCGCCCATGTCGGGCTCGGCCAGCAGCAAAATGCCGACCACCGCGACCGCCGCCACCATCGGCAGCACGGCGCGGAAGAAGCGCTCCTTGACCTCCATCTTGCGCACCATGTAATCGGCCGCGTACAGCAAGACGGCAAACTTGGCCAGCTCCGAGGGCTGAAAACTCAAGGGCCCCAGGGAAATCCAGCGGCGTGCGCCATAGACCACTTTGCCGACATGCGGAATCAGCACCGCAACCAGCAGCACCAGAGACGCGATGAACAGCCAGGGTGCCGCCTTCTCCCAGGTGGCCACCGGAATCTGAAACGCCAGCAGCGCCGCGACGAAGGAGATGGCCAGCCACATCACATGGCGCGTCAGGAAATAGGTGTGGGTGTAGTTGGCGAAGCGCGGGTTTTCCGGCATGGCGATGGACGCGGAGTAGACCATCACCAGCCCCCAGGCCAGCAGCGCCACGGTCACCCAGACCAGCGCCTGGTCGAAGCCCAGTTCGCGTGTCGGCGCGCTGCCGGTGGCGGCGCGCCGTGTCGCACCCAGGCGCACCGGCAGGACGTCACCCGCCGGTTTGGCCAGACCGGTGAACCAGCCGGAAAGGCGCTGGGCCATGCCGCTCATGCGCCGCCCTCCATCTGCACGCCTGCGGCGCTGGCGATGTCGCTCACCGCCGCCACAAAGGCGCGGGCGCGGTGCTCGTAATTGTCGAACATGTCGAAGCTGGCGCAGGCCGGCGACATCAGCACGGCATCGCCCGCATGGGCTTTGCCATTCGCCTGCGCCACGGCCTGCGCCATGGAGTCAGCGTCGATGAGCGGCACGCCGGTGTGCTCCAGCGCGGCCCGAATCAGCGGCGCGTCGCGGCCGATCAGCACCACGGCGCGGGCGTACCGCGCCACCGGCTCGGCCAGCGGCGAGAAGTCCTGCCCCTTGCCTTCGCCGCCCAGGATGGCGATGACTTTGCGATCGGCGCCCAGACCGCTCAAGGCGGCCACGGTGGCGCCGACGTTGGTGCCTTTGCTGTCGTCAAAGAATTCGACTTCGTTGAAGAGGCCGATCGATTCCACCCGGTGCGGCTCACCCCGGTATTCGCGCAGGCCATACAGCATCGGACCCAGGGCGCAACCGGCCGCCGAGGCCAGTGCCAGCGCCGCCAGAGCGTTGACCGCGTTGTGCCGGCCGCGAATGCGCAAGGCGTCGGCCGGCATCAGGCGCTGGATGTGAATTTCTTCGGCCGCCTCGCTGCGTTTGCGCCGGGTTTCATCGGCTTCGAGCGCGCGCACCAGCCATACCATGCCGTTGACCTCCTCAATGCCAAAGTCGCCGGGCCGCTGGGGCATGTCGCCACCAAAGGTGACATGGGCGCGCACTTGCGGGCGCTGCAGCTTGACCCGTACCGGTTGCGGCAGCATCGCCATGACCGCGGGGTCTTCACGGTTGAGCAGCATCAGGCCCTGCTGGCCGAAGACATGGGTCTTGGCCGCGACGTAAGCCGCCATGCTGCCGTGCCAGTCCAGGTGGTCTTGCGTGATGTTGAGCACCGCAGCGGCGCTGGGCTCGAAGCTGGTTTCACCGTCGAGCTGAAAGCTCGACAACTCGATCACCCACACCTCGGGCAACGTGTCGGCATCCAGGTGGGCGGACAAAGTGTCCAGCAAGGTCGGGCCGATATTGCCGGCCACCGCCACGGTTTTTCCGGCGCGGCTGACCAGTTGCCCGGTGAGCGAGGTCACGGTGGTCTTGCCGTTGGTACCGGTCACGGCCAGTACTTTGGGCTGGTAGTCGCGCGCGGCCTTCAAATCAGCCAAGGCTTGAGAAAACAAGCCTAATTCACCTGCAGCCCAAACACCTAAAGCGTGAGCAGCTCCTGAAACAGGAGCAACTTCCAAGGGCGTCAAGCCCGGGCTCTTGAAGACGGCACGGATGTCCGTGCCTTCAACCAGCGCCGCATCAAAAGCGCCGCTGACAAAGCGGGCGCTCGGCACCTCGCGCCGCAAGGCGTCCAGCTGCGGCGGGGCGCTGCGGGTGTCGGTTACCGTCACCTGCGCGCCACAGCGCGCGCACCAGCGCGCCATCGCTAAGCCGGACGCACCCAGGCCCAGAATCAGAACGTGTTGGTCTGTGAGTGGGTGCATGGTTACCTGAGCTTCAGGGTTGACAGGCCGACCAGGCACAGCAGCATGGTGATGATCCAAAAGCGCACCACGACCTGGGTCTCTTTCCAGCCGCTTTTCTCGAAATGGTGGTGCAGGGGCGCCATCTTCAGAATGCGCCGGCCCTGGCCGTGCCGCTTTTTGGTGTACTTGAACCAGCTCACCTGCATCATCACGGACAGCGCCTCGACCACAAAAATGCCGCCCATGATGGCCAGCACGATTTCCTGGCGCACGATCACCGCAACCGTGCCCAAGGCCGCGCCCAGTGCCAGGGCGCCGACGTCGCCCATGAAGACCTGGGCCGGGTGGGTGTTGAACCACAGGAAGGCCAGACCGGCGCCGGCCATGGCGGAGCAGAAAATCAGCAATTCACCGGCGCCCGGAATATGCGGGAAAAACAGGTATTTGGAGTAGACCGCGCTACCGGTCACATACGCAAAAATGCCAAGGGAGGAGCCGACCAGCACCACCGGCATGATGGCCAGGCCGTCCAGGCCGTCGGTCAAATTGACCGCGTTGCTGGAGCCCACAATCACGAGGTAGGTCAGGATGACGAAGCCCAGTACACCGAGTGGATAGCTGATTTCCTTGAAGAACGGCAGCATCAGGCCGGCTTTGGGCGGCAGGCTCAAATCAAAACCTGACTGCACCCATCTGAAGAAAAGCTCCAGCACGCGCCAATTGGAATTCTCGGAAATGCTGAACACCAGATAGAGCGCCGCCACCAGACCAATCAGCGATTGCCAGAAATATTTTTCACGCGAACGCATGCCTTCGGGGTCCTTGTTGACCACCTTACGCCAGTCGTCCACCCAGCCAATCGCGCCAAAGCCCAGCGTCACCATCAACACGATCCAGACAAAGCGGTTGCTCAGGTCCATCCACAAGATCGTGGAGATGCTGATGCACAACAAAATCAGCACGCCGCCCATGGTGGGCGTGCCGCTCTTGCTCAGATGCGAATCCATGCCGTAGCCGCGAATCGGCTGGCCAATCTTGAGCTCGGTGAGGCGGCGAATCACATAGGGGCCGGCCACCAGGCCCATCAACAGGGCCGTCAATGCGGCCATCACGGCACGCAAAGTCAGGTACTGGAAAACGCGGAAAAATCCGAATTCTGGTGACAGGGACTGCAGCCACTGTGCGAGGCTCAAGAGCATTGCAGACTCCGGGTCTCGAAACTAAACAGCATGAATTTCATTCCTTCTCTTGTTGGGTGCGGGCGGCAATGGCTTGCACCACCCGCTCCATCTTCATGAAACGCGAACCTTTGACCAGCACGCTGCCCATGGCGGGCAGCGCCGCCAGCACGGCCGCTTGCAGGGATTGCATATCGGCAAAATGACGTCCCGCGCCGAAACGGGTCGAAGCCGCCGTGGACAACTCCCCCAGGGTGAACAGCGCGTCAATGCCGAGCGTGCGGGCGAGTTGCCCGGCTTCGGCGTGAAACTGCAGGCCCTGATCGCCCACCTCGCCCATGTCGCCCAGCACCAGCAAGCGCGGCCCCGGCAGCGCCGCCAGCACTTCAATGGCGGCCTGCACCGAGTCGGGGTTGGCGTTGTAGGTATCGTCCACCAGCGTGATGGCGCGGCCGGCCAGCTGCAGCACCTGCGCACGCGAGCGGCCTTTGACCGGTTCGAACGCCGCCAGGCCGCGTTCAATCGCCTCCAGCGGGACGCCTGCAACCAGGGTGCAAGCGACCGCCGCGAGGGAGTTCTTGACGTTGTGCAAGCCGGCAATATGCAAGGCATAGTGCAGCGGCCCGGCCGGCGTGATGACCTCCACCTGCCAGGCGTCACCGGACCACTGCGCCAGGGTGGCACGCACATCGACCAGGCTGGCAGCTTCGTCTGAAACACAAAATCGCACGACCGCACGTTGCCCGGCCTTGTCCATCCACATCTCGCTGTAAAGGTCATCGCTGGGAAAAACCGCCACACCGTGTTCGGGCAGCGCTTCGATGACCGCGCCATTTTCCTGCGCGACCGCTTCCACGGTGGCCATGAATTCAAGATGCTCGCGCTGGGCGTTGTTGACCAGGGCCACGGTGGGCTGGGCTATGGCGGCCAGGGCGGCAATTTCGCCCGGATGGTTCATACCCATCTCAATCACCGCCACCTCGTGGTGGCTGCGCAAACGCAGCACGCTCAGCGGGACACCAATGTCGTTGTTGAGATTGCCCTGCGTGGCCAGGAAGGCCTGCGGCTTGAACGCCCGCAGGATGGATGCGATCATCTGCGTCACGGTGGTCTTGCCGTTGCTGCCGGTCACGGCCATCAGGGGCAGTTTGAACTGCGCACGCCAGCCGGTGGCAAGCGCGGCCAGCGCCAGCTTGGCGTCCGCCACCACCACGCCGGGCAGGCCGGCCACGCGCAGCCGCTCATCCGCATCGTCGCCCTGACAGATGGCGGCGACCGCACCTTTGGCCTTGGCCTCGGCCAGAAACTCATTGGCGTCAAAGCGCTCACCGCGCAGCGCCACAAACAGGTCGCCGGGCTCGATCGTGCGGGTGTCGGTGTGCACGCGCCGAAAGCTCACGGCGCCACCGTCCGCACCGTTGTCTATCAGGCGCGCCTGGTCCAGCCAGGGCAATATCTGCTGCAAGGTCATCATGTCAGTCATGGGGACGGCTCCTGCCCGGCCGTCGGCGCCACCCAAGCGGCCAGGGCGCGGCGCACATGGTCAATATCGGAAAACGGCAAGCGCTGGCCCGCCACTTCCTGATAGTCCTCATGCCCTTTGCCAGCGATCAACAGCACATCGCTGGCCGTCGCCTGGGCCAGCGCCTGTGCAATCGCCAGCGCACGGTCAGGCTGCACGGTCAGCGCGGCGTGACCGGTCAGGCCCAGCAAGATCTGACTGATGATGACTTCCGGCTTTTCGCTGCGCGGGTTGTCGCTGGTCACGACAACGCGGTCAGCATGACAGGCGGCCATGGCCCCCATGAGCGGGCGCTTGGCCGCGTCGCGGTCGCCGCCACAACCAAACACACACCAGAGCTGCCCACCGCGCTGATCGGCCAAGGAACGCAGCGCCACCAGCGCCTTGCCCAGGGCGTCCGGCGTATGGGCATAGTCCACGGCAGCCAGCGGCTGTCCCGGCCCACCCACGCATTCCATGCGGCCAGGCACGGGGGTCAAGTCACCGCAGGACTCGACAACCGCCGCCAGCGGCACGCCGATCGAGCGCATGGCGGCCATCACACCCAGCAGGTTGGAAACGTTGTAGGTGCCGATCAGCTGGGTCTGCAGCACATGGCGCTCCTCGCCTTCGCACACGGCAAAACGCAAACCCTGCACGTCGTAACGGATGTCGCGTGCCTGCAAGCGTGCCGGTTCGGTGCACGACACCGTCCACACCTCAGGGACTTTGCCGCTCAATTCAAGCGCCAGTACGGCACCCTGAACATCGTCAATATTGATCACTGCCGCCTGCAGGCCCGGCCACTGAAACAGGGGCGCCTTGGCTTGCCAGTAGGCCTCCATCGTGTCGTGGTAGTCCAGGTGGTCTTGCGTGAAATTGGTAAAAATCGCGGTGCGGATGCAGGTGCCAGCCAGACGCTGTTCTTCGATGCCAATGGAAGACGCTTCGATGGCACAGGCTTTCAGGCCGGCATCGACAAAACGCCTGAAGGCTTGCTGCAGCAGAACCGGGTCGGGCGTCGTCAGGCCGGTCGTCACGATCCCGGCCACTGCGTCAGACGCTGTCGTCGCGCCGTGATCGCTCCGATCAGGCGAAGGCGGTCGACCTATACCCAAAGTACCCACCAGCCCGCACGGAATGGGCGCAACCTGCTTTAAATTCGATAGCGCCTGGGCCAGCCACCAGGCGGTGGACGTCTTGCCGTTGGTGCCGGTCACCGCCAGCACGTCCAGCCGTTCCGTGGGTTGCCCGAAATACGCCGCGGCAATCGGGCCGCTGGCCGCCTTGAGCTGGGTGTAGCCGGAGACGCTGTCACCACTGAAAGCAAAGCGCTCAACCCCGTCCAGCTCCACCAGGCAGGCTTGGGCGCCACCCGCCAGGGCGGCGGCCACATGCTGGCGCGCATCGGTGGCAGCGCCGGGCCAGGCGATAAAACCGTCGCCCGGCTGCACCTGGCGACTGTCGGTGCAAATCGTCCCAGTCACGCGGCTGCGCAACCACTGGGCTGCTTCCTGGGGCGTATGGAATTCAAGCATCACAGGCTCTCCTCTTCCGCCTCGGCCACGATCTGGGGCTTGACCGCCATGTCCGGCTGCACGCCCATCATGCGCAGGGTCTGTTGCGCCACTTCGCTGAACACGGGGGCGGCCACCGCTCCGCCGTAATACTGTCCGGCGCCGGGTTCATCAATCATCACGCCAATGATGATGCGCGGCTTCTCGATCGGCGCCATGCCGACGAACCAGCCCCGGTATTTGCGATTGCCGGCGCTGCCATAGCCCTTGCCGACCTGCTTGTAGGCCGTGCCGGATTTGCCGCCCACCGAGTAACCGATGGTCTGCGCTTTTTGCCCGGTGCCGCCCGGGCCCGCCGCCAGCTGCAGCATCTTGCGCACCTGGCCTGCCGTACGCGCCGAGAAGACCGGCACGCCCACGGCCGGCTCGCTGTTCTTGAGCATGGTCACCGGAATGATCTGGCCATCGTTCGAAAAAACCGTGTACGACCGGGCCATCTGGAACAGCGAGGCCGACAGGCCGTAGCCATACGACATGGTGGCCTGCTCGATCGGTCGCCAGGTCTTGTAAGGGCGCAGCCGACCCGACACAGCGCCGGGGAAGCTGATCTGCGGCTTTTGCCCAAAACCGGCCTGGGAAAAGGTCTCCCACATTTCGCGCGGCTGCATCTGCATGGCAATCTTGGTGGTGCCGATATTGCTTGATTTTTGAATCACGCCTTCCACGGTCAGCACGCCATTGGGGTGCGAGTCAGAAATCGTCGAGCCCGTGATGGTCAACCTGCCCGCGCCGGTGTCAATCGGGGTCTGCGGCGTCACACGACCGGTCTCCAGTGCCAGCCCAATCGTGAACGGCTTCATCACCGAGCCGGGCTCAAAAGTATCCGTCAGCGCCCGGTTGCGCAACTGGGCGCCGCTCAGGTTGTGGCGCTTCATGGGCGAGTAGCTCGGATAGTTGGCCAGTGCCAGCACTTCGCCGGTCACGACATCCAGCACCACCACGCTGCCGGCCTTGGCTTTGTGCAGCAACACGGCATCACGCAACTTCTGGTAGGCAAAGAACTGGACCTTGCTGTCCACGCTGAGCTGCAAATCATGCCCGTCGGCAGGCGCCACCGTCTCGCCCACAGCCTCCACCACCCGGCCCAGCCGGTCCTTGATTACCCGGCGGGAGCCGTTGCGCCCGGCGAGCTCCTTGTTGAACGCGAGCTCAATGCCTTCCTGGCCCTTGTCTTCGACGTTGGTGAAGCCCACCACATGCGCCGCCGCTTCGCCTTCGGGGTACTGGCGCCTGTACTCCATGCGCTGGTAGATGCCCTTGAGCCCCAAGGCCGTGATCTGTTGCGCCACCGACTCATCGACCTGGCGCTTGAGCCAGACAAAGCTCTTGTCCTCATCTTCCAGGCGCTTGTTGAGGTCAGCGAGCGGCATATCGAGCAATTTGGCAAGCTTTTGCATCTGGGCCTTGTCCCGCTCGACGTCTTCCGGAATGGCCCAGATGCTGGGGGCCGGCACGCTGGAGGCCAGGATCAAACCATTGCGGTCCAGGATGCGGCCCCGGTTGGACGGCAGTTCCAGTGTGCGCGCAAAACGCACTTCGCCTTGCTTCTGGAAAAAGTCATTCGCAATCACCTGGATGTAGGCGGCACGCGCGGCAAGGCCGACAAAGCCGAGCGCAATGGCGGCCACAATAAACTTGCTGCGCCAGACCGGGGTCCGGCTGGCGAGCAGGGGGCTGGAGGTGTAGGCGATGCTGCGGCTCATGGGGCCCGACCTGCTGCGCGAGGGTCACCCTGCGGCGCAGCCTTTTCACCCGAACTCGCCACGGTGGCAGACTCGGTGTTGTCCCTGACATAGTGCGTGATCGCCGGCGTGACGGTGCGCATCTGCAGCCGCTCTTGAGCCAGTTTCTCCACACGAAGTGGTGTGGCCTGAGCCCGCTTTTCCACCTGCAAGCGCTCGTTATCCGCCTCAAGCCGGCGCGCGGTAGAGCGGGCCTTGTCAAGGTCGGAAAACAGGCGGCGTGAGTCGTACTGCACGCTTACAAGGTACAAAGCACTGGCCAACACCGCCAGCAGAAGCACGAGGTTGATCCGAATCATGACCCGGTCCTCTGCGCCACGCGCATGATGGCGCTGCGCGAGCGCGGATTGGCGGCGACCTCGGCGGCGCTGGGCTTGACGCGGTCCAACGCCTTGAGCTGCATGATTTTGGGCGCCGCAAATGGCGCACGACGGTCGTACTCGTCGCGCGAGTGCTTGGCAATAAACTGCTTGACGATGCGGTCTTCCAGCGAATGGAAGCTGATCACGACCAGCCGCCCGCCAGGGGCCAACACCTGCAGGCTGGCCTCTAGGGCCTGCTGCAGTTCTTCAAGCTCGGCATTGATGAAAATCCGAAGAGCCTGAAATGTGCGCGTTGCAGGGTTTTGCCCCTTCTCGCGGGTTTTGACCGTGTCAGCCACGAGCTGGGCCAGCTCGGTGGTAGTTGTAATTGGGCCATGCGCCTCTCGGCGAGCAACAATCGCCTTTGCAATGGGGCTAGCAAACCGTTCTTCACCATAGTCACGAATCACCTCCGCTATTTTGTCGACCTCGGCATCGGCCAGCCACTGCGCCACGCTGATCCCGCGCGTCGTGTCCATGCGCATGTCCAACGGGCCCTCGAACCTGAAGCTGAAACCCCGTTCCGGGTTGTCCACTTGCGGCGAGCTGATGCCCAGATCGAGCAAGACCCCGGCCACACTCGCTGGGGCCAGTTCGCCCAGGTGACGAAAACCCTGGTGCCGAATGGAAAAACGTGGATCGTCGATGGTGGCGGCCTCGGCCAGCGCATCCAGATCCTTGTCGAAGGCGATCAGACGCCCTTGCGGCGCCAGCCGGGAGAGAATGAGGCGGGCGTGACCACCCCGGCCAAAGGTGGCATCCACATAAGTGTGCATGCCAGCGCGGAAATCGCCTGGCTCGTCATCCGGATTGTTGAGAAGCGCCGCAACGGCTTCTTTCAACAAAACGGTGGTATGTGTCCATGTGGTATCCACCGCCAGCCTTCAGAAAGAGAAGTCTTTGAAGACGTCGGGCATATCGCCCTGCATCGCCTTGGCCTCTTGCGCATCGTAGGTACTTTTGTCCCACAATTCAAAGTGGTTGCCCATGCCCAGCAGCAAGGTGTCCCTGGCAATGCCGGCGGCCTCACGCAGTTCGGGCGACACCAGTATGCGACCCGTGCCATCCATCTCGACATCCATGGCATTGCCCAGAAAAATCCGCTTCCACCACTGGGCCGACATCGGCAAGGCGGCAATGCGTTCGCGGAACATTTCCCACTCAGGGCGCGGGAAAATCATCAGACAGCCGTGCGGATGCTTGGTGATGGTGAGCTGACCCGCAGCCGTGGCACTCAAGACGTCACGATGCCGGGTCGGCACAGACAGCCGCCCCTTGGCATCCAGACTTAATGACGAAGCCCCTTGAAACACGACAGCCCACCCTCTTTTGATAGATCTACAAACAAGTGGAAGCGCAAAGACACTTTTCACCACTTAATTGCACTTTTTTGCACTGTATCAGCAAAAGCAATCTTCGCAAGCGGGCTTGCAACAATTTTTTCAATGAAATCAAGGACTTAGATACGCTTTTAGATGCACCAAAACAGCAAAACCTGTTCTGAATTAAGCACTTAGCGCACACTGTGAAAGTGATGCTTGAAGGCGAGCCCACTTCCGGGCATCAACACTTACAGGATGTAACGCGACAGGTCCTCATCCCGGCTCAGCTCACCCAGTCGCGCATCCACATACGCCGCATCGATCTGAATGGTCTGTCCGCTGAGATTGGCGGCATCAAAACTCACCTCATCGAGCAGCCGCTCCATGACAGTGGACAGACGTCGCGCGCCAATATTTTCGGTACGCTCATTGACGTCAAACGCAATGTTCGCCAGCCGCGTAATGCCCGCCTCCCGAAACTCGACGGTGACATCTTCCGTGGCCAGCAAGGCCTGGTATTGCTTGACCAGTGAGGCATGCGTTTGCGTCAGGATGGCCACGAAGTCCTGCACCGACAAGGACTGCAGCTCCACGCGGATCGGAAAACGCCCCTGCAACTCGGGAATCAGATCACTGGGCTTGCTCAGGTGGAAAGCGCCCGAGGCGATGAACAGGATATGGTCGGTCTTGACCATGCCGTATTTGGTGGACACGGTCGTGCCCTCGACCAGCGGCAACAAATCGCGCTGCACGCCCTGGCGCGACACGTCGGCACCGCTGCCCTCGGAGCGCGAGGTAACTTTGTCAATTTCGTCGATGAACACAATGCCGTTTTGCTCCAGCATGTGCAAGGCCTGCGTCTTGATTTCTTCTTCATTGACCAGTTTGGCTGCCTCTTCGTCGACCAACAACTTAAGGGCCTCTGGAATCTTGAGTTTGCGCGTCTGGCGCTTTGACTGCCCCATCTGACCGAACATGCCGCGCAGCTGCTCGGTCATTTCCTCCATGCCGGCCGGGCCCATGATCTCCAGCTGTGGCGCTGACTGCGCCACATCGATCTCGATCTCCCGGTCTGCCAGCTGGCCCTCACGCAGTTTCTTGCGAAAGGTCTGGCGTGCCGTACTCTCCGTCTCGACGCTCGACACGACGCCAAAATCACCCCGTGGCGGTGGAATCAGAATGTCCAGCACCCGATCCTCGGCGGCATCTTCAGCACGCGTGCGCACCTTTTTCATTTCGGCCACGCGCGTTTGTTTGACCGCAATATCGGCCAGATCGCGAATGATGGCGTCCACATCCTTGCCAACGTAGCCCACCTCGGTGAACTTGGTGGCCTCAACCTTGATAAAAGGGGCATCCGCGAGCCGGGCAAGGCGCCGGGCGATTTCAGTCTTCCCCACACCCGTGGGGCCGATCATCAGAATGTTCTTCGGCGTGATCTCCGCGCGCAGGCCGGGTTCGACCTGCTGGCGCCGCCAGCGGTTGCGCAAGGCAATCGCCACGGCGCGCTTGGCCTGATGCTGGCCAACGATGTGTTTATCGAGTTCAGCAACGATTTCCTGGGGGGTCATAGAGGACATAAATAAAATCTTCAGAGCGTCTCAATCGTGTGATTCATGTTGGTGTAGATGCATATCTCACCCGCAATTTCCAACGATTTCTTGACAATTTCCGGCGCCGACAACTCGGTGTTATTGAGCATGGCGATGGCCGCCGCTTGCGCATAAGCGCCACCCGAACCAATCGTCACAATGCCGTTTTCAGGCTCCAGCACATCGCCATTACCGGTGATGATGAGAGACGCCTCGCTGTCCGCCACGGCCAGCATGGCCTCCAGGCGGCGCAACACGCGGTCGGTTCGCCAGTCCTTGGTGAGTTCAATGGCAGCGCGCACCAAGTGCCCCTGATGCTTCTCCAGCTTGGCTTCAAAACGTTCAAACAAGGTGAAGGCATCGGCGGTGGCACCGGCAAAACCGGCCAAGACCTTGCCGTGATAGAGCTTGCGTACTTTGCGGGCGGTGCCTTTGACAACAATATTGCCCAGGGTCACCTGCCCATCGCCGCCAATGGCCACAGAGTAGCCTTCAGGGGTCTTGCGCCGCACACTGATGATGGTGGTTCCGTGAAATTGTTCCATGCTTTTTCTAAATTAGGTCATCCAGCTCAAAAAAACAAGCCTGGAGGGAGTCGCGCTTTGCAAGAAATCCCAGGTTAACTGGTGCGCAATGCGACACGGGCATGTTCGTTGATGCCGATCACGTTAAAAAAGGCTGCCACCAGACTCGGTACATCGTGAAACTGAACATGGCACCCCTCGGATTCGCGCACGGCAACCCAGTTCAGAATGCTTCCTGCCGCCGAGAAATCGACCCGAATCAGCCGGGCGCAGGAGACAACAAGGCGATCTGCCCCGTTCAATCCGGCCTGCAGCTTATTCAGTGCCTCTGCCGCATCACCCAGCACTTCTCCGCTCAATTCAACCACGGCCACCGGCAGCATGTCGAAGCCCATGGGCTGCGTAAGGGCATGGCCTATTTCAGTATCAACCGTTGCGGCTTCGTAGACCGGGTCGCCGGCATACTCAAGCGGCGTTGTTGAAGACACCCCGTCAAAGGCAAAATCACACCGGGCGTCTACCCAAGGCGGTGGAGAAACTTCATAGGTCACACAATAATCAAGTGCGGCCAATTCGAACTCATCCTGCAAGCGCAATATGCGCAATGCATCAAGGCGAAGCCACCACCAGAAGGACTCGATCCGTTTGTCACCCGAAGGGGTCAAGGATCTCAGGGTTTTTTCAAGTACATCGGAACCGCTGAACTGCAATTGCACCGGTTGCAGACACCATTCGGCAAACAGAGCGGCCAGCGCCTTCGCCGCCTCTGGCGTGATGGCGTTAAACCGACGCCAGTCCAGGCACCAAGGCTCAGCCTCGTGGTGCAAAGTTGCACGAAGTGCCTGCAAGGACTGAAGATCAAGTTCCTCAGGGCACGTCCAAACGACCTCACTGCCGTGCTTCGACGCCATCAGGTGGCTCAACGGTACCGGCGACGATTTGCGGCCCAATAAATCGGGCGTTGAGAACCATGCCGGCGCAGAACGTCCGAAACGCTGGGCGTAGTCAATGGCAACGCGATCAAAACTGGCCTGCTGCCCGGTTGCTCGATAAAGGTCGAACAAGGCAGCGGCCCACCCATCGGCGGAATCCGGAGGCACGTCATCTCCCTGCAGCGCGGCCAAAAGACCTGTTTCGGCGCCTGCATCATCGCCGTTGGCGAAGCGGATGGCCGCCTCCTCCAGGTCGGGGTCGGACAAGCCATCACTCAATTCGGTGGAAAATAATTTGGACGGTGAAAATTCGCTGATACCCGTATCAAAGCTCCTGCTGGTCTTGCTCCGGGAGGCCATCGCCTGCGGCGAACCCGCTGCGGGGACGAGTTCGTCAGGCCCAGACAGGCCCATTTGCGTGGACTCGTAATCCGCACCCTGCATCGAGTCGAATTCCTCCGGGCTCAGCGCGGACGCCTGGGTAGGCGCAAAAGTCATCGAAGCGCTTTCGCTCGCCGCCTGGGGCGGGTTGGCAACCACGGGCACTACGCGCGCAACAATCAGCGCCTCATCCTGCTTGCCCTTCCACCACTGCTTGGACATCTGGGCTTCAATTTCATCAATCTTTTTGAGCGTCGTCGCCCGCTCGTCCGGATTGGATGCCAGACTGCTCTGGAAGAATGAAGGGCGGTCAGCGAGTTCGGGGCTGATGGATGGCCCGTTGCGACGTAATTTGCGCAGATAGTCAAACTCGCGCCGGCGTACAAAATCGTTTTGCCGCTTGCGCTCAATCATCTCCTTGAGCGCCTGTTTGCTGTAGCCACTCTCCTGCTCTGACTCGGGCACGGGCTTATCCAGATCAGACCAGTCTTTCGTCGGATTGCGGACGAACCTGGCCATCTTCGACAGCAAACCGGCCCTACTGTCTTTGGTCACCATAGAACGGGAAAGCAGGATAAAAAACCACTAAAACCAATCCTCAATCCCCAAACATTTTCTGCCTGAGTTCCCGCCGCTGTTGCGCCTCGAGCGACAGGTTGGCCGTGGGGCGCGCGAGCAGACGACCCACTCCAATGGGTTCACCCGTTTCATCGCAATAGCCGTACTCACCCGCATCTATGCGCACAATCGATTGCTCGATCTTCTTCAAAAGCTTGCGCTCCCGGTCACGGGTACGCAACTCCAGTGCATGCTCTTCTTCAATGGTGGCCCGATCGGTCGGATCAGGCACCACCACGGTTTCCTCGCGCAGATGTTCCGTGGTTTCACCCGCATTGTTCAGGATGTCCTTTTTAAGCAATGACAGCTTCAGGCGAAAGAATGCCAGTTGCGTGTCATTCATGTACTCATCATCCGGCATGGCGATCACATCGGCATCCGTCAACTGCTCAACCGGCTTCAACTTCCAGTTGTTGACAAGCTTGGGATCTTTCTTGATGGCCGAAGCAAGCGGTGGTGCAATGATCGGACTTGAGGCGCTTTGTGTAAAGCTGGCCTTGGCAGCGGTAGAGGCTACCGACTGTGCCATGGACGGCACCGTGAGCTGCGCAAGCCGCGACGAAGGTCGGCCCGCTCTGGCGGGCACGGACGAGACTTCGACCTGAATGGGTGCAGCCGCCATGGGTTTGGCCGGCATAGCGGCTTTTGCAATGGTGCCGGGCTTCACAGAATGCGTCACTTTGGGTTTGGATACCACCACTTCGGGGTTGCTAGCTTTCGCAGTCGTCGTTTTCACAGAATCCTTTACTTGAACTTTAACTTTGGCTGCCGGCTTGACGGCCTTTGCAGGGACTTTGACCGGTGAGGCCTTTGCAACAACCGGTGGTTTGGCTTTGGCGGCCGGTTTGGGTGTGGCCTGGGCCGCTGGCTTGGCAATGGTTTTCACAATGGGCTTGTCCTTGGCGACCGCATTGGTCCCTTTGGACGCCTCTTTGGGTTTCCCGGATTGAGTTTTCACTTCTTGCCTCCTCGCAGAATTGGCCTGCGCATGTACGACGCCATTGGACGTCAGCTTTGTATTTGCAGCGGGGTCCGAAGCCTTTGACGTTATACCCTCAATGCGAGCTTTTGAGGGCTGGCCTTGCGCAACTTCTTTGGCGCGCGAGTTTACAGGTTTAGCTGTTGAAAAATCCATCAGTTGCAAAAGCGAGACAAACATTTGATTTTCGGCTCAATATATGCAGATACAGATCAAACAAGACTTTGCTCCATGCCCTGCAGGAAGATGTCCTTGGGCAGGTCAATGCCGATGAACACCATTTTGCTGGAACGCGGCTCACCCTCTGCCCATGCCGGCCCCAAGTCACTGCCCATCAACTGGTGCACACCTTGGAAAATCACCTTGCGGTCAGTGCCCTGCATGAACAGGACACCTTTGTAGCGCAACATGCGCGGACCGTAGATGTTGACAATCGCGCCCAGAAAGTCTTCCAGTTTGGCCGGATCAAAGGCGCGATCTGACTTGAAGACAAAGCTCTTCACGTCATCATCGTGATGATGGTGATGTCCACCACCCTCGCTGTGCGAGGGATGGTCGCAATGTTCGCCGGGGGCATGATCGTGGTGCTCATGCCCTTCGTGCTCTTCCTCCTCCTTGAGGAAATCCGGGTCGATATCCAGTTTGGAATTGAGGTTGAAGCCACGCAGGTCAAACACCTCCGACAGGGCCACCTCGCCAAAATGAACGGCTTTTTGCGGCGCGCGCGGGTTCATGTGCTTCAAGCGGTGGATCAGCGCGTCGACCTCGTCCTTGGCCACCAGATCGGTCTTGCTGATGAAGATCTGATCCGCAAAACCGACCTGCCGACGCGCTTCCTGGCGTTCATCCAACTGCGTTTGCGCATGCTTGGCGTCCACCAGCGTCAGGATCGAGTCCAGCAGATAACTCTCGGCGATTTCATCGTCCATGAAGAAGGTTTGCGCTACCGGGCCGGGGTCGGCCAGACCGGTGGTTTCGATCACGACCCGGTCAAAGTCCAGCTCGCCCTTGCGTTTTTTCTCGGCCAGATCGCGCAGGGTAGCGCGCAAATCCTCGCGGATGGTGCAGCAAATGCAGCCATTGCTCATCTGGATGATCTGCTCGGTGGTGTCGGACACCAGGATGTCGCTGTCGATGTTTTCTTCGCCGAACTCGTTCTCAATGACGGCGATTTTCTGGCCGTGGGCCTCTTGAAGCACGCGCTTGAGCAGCGTGGTTTTGCCCGAGCCGAGAAAGCCCGTCAGAATGGTTGCAGGAATGAGGCTCATCGTATTGTCTCTGTGGGAATGGCGAAACCGGGGAGTGTAGCGGGCAACGGCTTGACCCTTATTTGCGCATGATCACCAAACCCTTGAGGTATTCACCTTCGGGGAAATTGATCGTCATCGGGTGGTCCGGCGCCCCGCCCATGCGTTCACTGATATAACCGTCCACGCCAGCGTCGATACCGGCGGAAGCGACAATTTTGTGAAACAGGTCGGCGCTGATGCCGCCCGAGCAGGAATAAGTGAACAAGACCCCGCCCGGCGCCAGCAGCTTGAAGGCCAGGCGGTTGATGTCCTTGTAGGCCCGCGCCGCCCGTTCGGCATGCGTCACCGTGGGCGCGAACTTGGGCGGATCGAGCACGATGGCGTCAAAGGTCTTGCCCTCGGCACCAAACTGGCGCAGCGAGGCATTCACATCGGCGTCCATGAAGGTGGTGCGCTCCGCCGCAAAACCATTCAGGGCCACATTCGCCGCCGCCTTTTCCAGCGCCGGGCCGGAGGAGTCAATCGAGGTGACATGGGCCGCGCCGCCGGTCAGGGCGGCCACGGTGAAGCCGCCGGTATAGCAATAGCAGTTGAGCACGCGCTCAAACTTCAGGCGGCGCGCATAGGCGGCGAACTTCTGGCGGCTGTCGCGTTGGTCCAGGTAGAAACCGGTTTTGTGGCCGGTGGCGATATTGACGCCGAGTTGCCAGTCATGCTCGCGCAGCACCAGCTCGGTCGGCCCCTCACCGCGCAACCAACCGCTGACCTCGGGCAAACCCTCCAGGGCGCGGCCGCTGGCGTCGGAGCGTTCATACAGCTTGCTCAGGCCGGTGGCGGCCAGTAACGCGTCGGCCAGCACGTCTTTCCAGCGCTCGGCCCCAGCGGAGAGAAACTGGGCTACCAGCGTGTCGCCGTAGCGGTCCACGATCAACCCCGGCAGTCCGTCGGACTCGCCGTGGACCAGCCGCATGCTGTCACTATTTATATCAAATCGGTCTCTAGCCCCCACAGAACGTGCGACAGCAGCTATTAAAAACGCAGCATCAACGCGTTGCGCCTCGTCAAAACTCCAGACCCGGGCGCGGATTTTGGAAGCCGGACTGAAGGCCGCCCAGGCCAGAAACTGCCCCTCATGGGACTCTACCCGCACGGTTTCGCCGGGATCGGCGCTGCCCTTGGCCATCGCGGACTCGAATAGCCACGGGTGGCGGCGCAGAAGCGAGCGCTCCTTGCCAGCTCTAAGTTGAATCGTTTTCATGGGGCCGATTGTGGGGCCTAACGAAAGTCGCCTAAACGTCGCCTAATAGGTGACCGCCATCGCCGGCACATCCACCCGAATCACGGGTTTTGCCAGCGCCGCATGCACGGCCTGAACATAGTCGGCCGCCCATTTTTCATCCGCAAACAGGGCCGCACCGGCCGCTTCGGTCACTCGCAACACCTTGTCTGCGGTCAGGACCTTGCCACTGGCCCGCAGGGGCTCGCAGTCCAGGGCGGTGAACTGGGCGTCGAGCCAGTTGCGGGCAATATCGGGGGCCATGGATGCGGCCTCATCCACATTGAAATGAAACTCAAGCCCTTTGTCCAAAATGACGGCGATTTGACTGCGCATGACATACCTTTCTGATGATGATTGACGGTGTTGTGGAACTGCATCTTATAAATCATGAGACCGGTTCCGAAACTTACCTCAAGCAAACCCAAGCTGCCGTTTATTTCGCCGCAGCCTACTTCGGGCCCGGGGACTTGATTTTGGCGCGCGGATGCGCCGCGTCGTAGGCCTTGGCCAAATGCTGGAAATCCAGCCGGGTATAGACCTGCGTGGTGGTGATGCTGGCGTGGCCCAGCAACTCCTGCACCGCCCGCAAATCACTGCTGGACTGCAGCAGGTGGCTGGCAAACGAGTGCCGCAGCATGTGCGGGTGCACGGGCGTGGCCAGGCCCGCTTGCTGGCTACGGCGCTTCACACGCTGCCAGATTGATTGCGCGGTCAGGCGCGTGCCGTTGCGGCCGATGAACAGGGCGGCCTGGACGGTCTGGGGGGAGGTGCCCGGCCCCGGCTGGCCTGGGGCGTCCACGCCCAGGGCCTGATTCCGCAGCGCCAGCCAGCGCGTCAATGCGTCGACCGCCTTGGCGCCCACCGGCACGGTGCGGCGCTTGGCGCCCTTGCCCAGCACATGGGCCTCTCCGGCTGGCAAGTCAATCCAGCCGCGAGCGGCCGGACCAGCCACCGCGTCCAGCCCGGTCAACTCACCCACGCGCAGGCCGCCGCCATAGAGCAGCTCGACGATGGCGGCGTCGCGCGCTTCCAGCCAGGGGTCGTTGCTGTCACTGCTGAAACTGGCCAGCTGCACGGAGTCGTCCACGCTCAGGGCTTTGGGCAAAGGCTTGCCGGCCTTGGGCGCGCGCACGTCCTGCACCGGATTGCTGGCCACCAGGCCTTCGCGCCCCAGCCAGACGTAGAAACCGCGCCAGCCCGACAGAATCAGGGCAATGCCGCGGCCGCTGCGGCCCGCGCCATGCATGTGCGCGACCCAGCGCCGGATATGGGTGTTTTGCACCTGAAGGAGTTCGACTTGCGCCTGCGCGGCGTAGTCGCTTAACTTCTGGAGGTCCAGCGCATACAGCTCGACGGTGCGCTGCGCCAGGCGTTTTTCGACACGCACATGCTCCAAATAGCGCTCTGTCAAATGGGGTGCCCCCACGCTTGCCACTTCGTGTGCTGCGCTGCCCCCCGAGGGGTCCGTGCCTTGCCCCACGCCTACCTCAGGCGCGACAGCGCGGCGCTGGCCAATTCGGCCAGGCGCGCCAGAAAATCGGTGCCCATGGTGCTATTGAAACGCTGGGCGTCGGGCGAGGCCAGCACCAGCAGGCCAAAGGCCGGGCCGGTGCTGCCAACCGGCCCGGCACGCAAGGGCAAAATTGCCAGCGAGGTGGCCGCCAGCGGATCGGGCAGCCAGCTCACCGCCTCAAACCCGGTGTTGACGCCACAAAACGGTTCCCTCAGCGAGGTGGCAAACAGCTTGGCGTCCTCAGAGACCCCTTGGGCAAAGTCGGCGTGGGCAAAGTGCGGCGCCACGCCCCACATCTTGATGCCCACCTGCGGCACGACAAACTGCTCGGCAATCTCGCCCGCCATCTGGCCCGGCAAGGCCAGCGGGTCGGCCACCAGGAACAGGGTGCGCGCCCAGCCCAGGAGCTTGTCGGACAGCAGCACGTTTTCGTTGCCGTTACGGATCATGTCCATGATGCGATGTTCCAGCACCTTGATCTTCTCGCGCAGCATGCCGGCCTGGCGCTCTTGCAGACTCACGGCGCGCTGGCTGTGGGGACTGGTGAGCTGCACTGCCGCCAGCAGATCGGCGTGGCGCTCGAAAAAGTCGGGGGTATTGGCCAGGTAATTGGCGATGTCGTCTTCGGTGATGGGATTGGTGAAAGAGGTAGTCATAGGATGTCCGGTAGGTCGATTTCGCCGTGAAAAACAGTCGTGGCCGGTCCGGTCATCATCACCGGTGATGCCGCGCCGGCCCAGGAAATAGTCAGAATGCCGCCGTGCGTCTGCACGTCCACCGTGTCGTCGAGCAGCCCCAGCCGGATGCCACTCACCACGGCCGCGCAGGCGCCGGAGCCGCAGGCCAGGGTTTCGCCGGCGCCGCGCTCGAACACCCGCAGGCGAATGTGGCGTCTGTCCACGACCTGCATGAATCCGGCATTCACCCGATTCGGGAAACGGGCGTGGTGCTCGATCAGCGGGCCCTGCAGCAGCACGGGCGCCGTGTCCACATCCTCCACCACTTGCACCGCGTGCGGATTGCCCATCGACACCACCGCTACAAAAACAGGAGCTGTCAGCGCACTGTCCACGAGGGCCAGAGGCCATTTTCGCCATGAACCGCTGATTTGCGGCTGCAGACCGATCGCATCGAACGGGATGTCGGCCGGCTCGAACACAGGGGTTCCCATGTTCACCGTGACCCGGCCATCGGGGCTGAGCAGCGGCTCGATCACGCCGCCCTTGGTTTGCACCCGGATGGCGTCCTTATGCGTCAGGCCCTGGTCGCGCACGAAGCGGGCAAAGCAGCGCGCGCCGTTGCCGCACTGCTCGACCTCGGCGCCATCGGCGTTGTGGATCAGGTACTCGAAGTCGATGCCGGCGGCGGGGGACGGGCGCACCGTCAAGATCTGGTCGGCGCCGACGCCGAAATGGCGGTCGCCCAGCAAGCGGTACTGCGCGGTGGACAGGCCGAGCCGCCTTTCGGTCTCGTCGAGCACCACAAAGTCGTTGCCGGCGCCCTGCATTTTGGTGAATGAAATTCGCATGGGGGAATTATCCCTGTTGTTTTCCCCCACGCCCGCCCGTAAGCCTCCCGCCCCTAGGGCCGCCAGAGCGCTTGGGGGAATGCGTCGCCGGAAAAATCGACTTCACAATTCGTTGCAAAATCAGCCCATGCCACGCCCCACCCAACTCCTGCACCCGGCGCGCGAACCCGCAGCCACCCGGCCAGCCGCCACCGTATTGCTGTTACGCGACAGCGACCAAGGCATTGAAGTACTGATGACGCGCCGCGCCATGACCGCCAGTTTCGCCCCCGGCGCCTATGTGTTCCCCGGCGGCGGCGTGGACGCATCCGACGCCAGCGGCCACGCCCAGGCGACACGGCGGGCCACGCAAAGCGATTTGCACCTGACGCAGGCCATCGCCGCCATCCGCGAAAGTTTTGAGGAGCTGGGCGTGCTGCTGGCGCGCCGCGCCGACGGCGCACCGGCCGACAACAGCGACATTGCGGCACTTAACCGCAGCGCGCCTTTCACCGAACAATGCCAGACCCTCGGCCTGACCCTGGCCGCCGACGAGGTGTTTGTGCTGGCCCACTGGATCACCGACCGCGACCTGCCGCGCCGTTTTGACGTGCCGTTTCTGGTCGCCCGCATGCCCGAGGACCAGACGCCGGTGGCCGACGAGACCGAGCAGTTCGAGCCGGTGTGGGTGCGCCCGGCGGACGCGCTGGCGCAACATCAGGCGGGCGGGTTTTTCATGATTTTCCCGACCATCCGCACACTGGAGCGGCTGCAGAACCACGCCACGGTCGACGCGGTGCTGCAGGCCTGTGCCGCGACCGAACAGCCGCTGTGGACCAGTTGCCCGCGCGCCGGTCTGCTGGCCGGCCGCGAAGCCCGCTTCATGGAGCATGAGCATCCGTACGGCGAACTGGCGCTGGTCTGCCCGGACGGGCAAATCGTGCACCCGCTGGACTGGCAGTCCGAGCAGCCGGTGGCGCTGCTGAAAAACGTGATGCGCCTGACTGCGCCCAATCCTGGCGCCATGACCGGCCCCGGCACCAATAGCTACCTGGTGGGCGACCCGGCCACCGGCTATATCGCCATCGACCCCGGCCCGGCCGACCCGGACCACATCGAGAAGTTGTGGCGCGCCGCCAGCGGCGATATCGTCATGATTGTGTGCACCCATTCGCACCCGGATCACTCGCCCGGCGCCCTGCCCTTGCAAGCGCTGTGCGAACGGCACGGCCAGCCGCGCCCGCCCATTCTGGGTCTGCCGTCCGCGCCCACGGCGCGCGCGCACAGCGCCTTCACACCCGATCGACTACTATCAAATAATGAGCTACTTGCGCTTATTCCACGAGGGCTAGAGGCTGATTTTGCTTATAAATCCAGCCACACGCTGAAAATCATCCACACCCCAGGCCACGCCGCCAACCACCTGTGCCTGGTGTTGCTGGAAGACGGCCTGCTGTTCAGCGGTGACCACATCCTGAACGGCAGCACCACGGTGATCGACCCGCCCGATGGCGACATGACGGCCTACCTCGACTCGCTCGACCTTTTGAGCGCCGCCTGTGTAGAGCACCACATCGAGTTCATCCTGCCGGCGCATGGCTACGTCATCGGCGGTTACACCGGCGAGGCGGCCGGCGCCATCGCGCACCTGAAAGCGCACCGATTGAGGCGCGAAGCCAAGATTCTCAAAGTGATGCAGGCGCAGCCGCTAGCCTCGCTGGACGACTGGGTGCGAGAGGCCTACGACGACGTGCCGCCGCGCATGTGGCCGGTGGCCAAACGCTCGCTGATGGCGCATGTGGCGCGCATTGAAGCCGCGCTGTCCTGAGCGCGGGCGACCGCCTGCGTCCTGGCGCTTGAAACGGAAGCTGGCACCGCTTGAAATCGGCCCGCCTCGGGCCCAGCTACAGGCCTGTTGAACTTTCACCCGGGAACAGACCTTGCCAGCCCTCATCATTTCCTGTCTGGCCTTGCTGTTTGTCCTCTGGTTGCTGGGCGAGCCCTACCTGATCGAGCGCAAACGCCAACGGATTCGCGCCCGGCCGTTTCCCGCCGCCTGGCGCGACATCCTAAAACGGCGCGTGCCCTATGTGCGCGCCATGCCGGTCGATTTGCAGCTGCAGCTCAAGCAGCACATCCAGGTCTTCTTGGCCGAGAAAGCGTTCATTGGTTGTGATGGTCTGGAGATGACAGACGACATACGGGTGACGATCGCCGCGCAAGCCTGCCTGTTGATTCTCAACCGCCCGCGCGACTACTACCCTAACCTGCGCCAGATCCTGGTCTACCCCGGCAGCTTTGTGGTCGAGCGCGCCCACACCGACGGCATTGGGGTGGCCCACCACGCCCGCCAGGTGCTATCCGGGGAATCGTGGTCGGAAGGGCAGGTGATCCTGTCCTGGCACGACACCCTGGAGGGCGCCGCCATTCCCAACGATGGCCAGAACGTGGTGATCCATGAATTTGCCCACCAGCTCGACCAGGAAACCGGCATTGCCAACGGCGCGCCGGTGCTGGCGCGGCGCGATCATTACAGGCGCTGGTCGCGGGTGCTCGGGGCTGAATTCCGCTTGCTGCAAAGGCGCACAGCGCTGGGAGTGGACACCTTGTTCAGCGACTACGGCGCCACCGACCCGGCTGAATTTTTCGCAGTCATCTCCGAGGTCTTCTTCGAGCAGCCGCAGCGCATGGCCGCTGAGCACCCGGCGCTATACGACGAGCTGACACGGCTGTACCGGCTCGATCCGCTGAGCTGGTGAGAGCGCCCGCGCGGTTAACATCCTGCCAATGATTCCGAACAAAAAACCTGCCCCCCGCGTTCCCCGCACGGACGAACGCCTGGCCAAGCGTGTCGCCGAAATGGTGCCCTGCTCGCGCCGCGAGGCCGAGCAATACATTGAAGGTGGCTGGGTCAGCGTCAACGGGCAGGTGGTGGAGGAGCCGATGTTCCGGGTGTCTGACCACAAGGTGGAAATCGACCGCAACGCCAGCCTGATGGAACTGGCCGATGTAACAATTTTGCTGCACAAGCCGCCGGGCTTTGACGCCATGGCCGAGCCGGGCGAGGCCAATCGCAAGGTCAAGCCGGCGCAGCAATTGCTGAGCGCCGCCACCCATGCCGCCGATGACGCCTCGGACGTGCGCCTGCTCAAGCGCCACTTTGCCCACCTCACCGCGGCCGTAGAGCTGGAGACGGGCGCCAGCGGCCTGGTCGTCTTCACGCAGGACTGGCGCGTGCTGCGCAAGCTGGAGGAAGACGCGGGGGTGATCGAGCAGGAAATCATCGTCGAAGTCAGCGGCGAGGTCGCGCCCGGGATTCTGGACCGGCTCAACCACGGACTCGCCTCCGACGGCCATCCACTGCCGCCGGTCAAAGTCAGCCTCAACAGCACGAGTGACAGCACCTCCAAGCTGCGTTTTGCGGTCAAGGGCTCGCATCCCGGCCTGATCGCCTATCTGTGCGAGCGCGTCGGACTGCAGATTGTGAGTATGAAGCGCATTCGCGTGGGCCGGGTTTCCATGACCCAGCTGCCCTCCGGGCAGTGGCGCTACCTGCAGACGCACGAGCGTTTCTAGAATGGGCCACGGGGCGCCGGACGCGCCCCCGTCTCAGTGGCTGAAAAGCTGCTTGCGCGCGGTTTCGGTGATGGCCACAACGCAGGGGTGCGTGATGCGGCGCTCCACCGACACCGCAAAAAACTCCTCCACCAGCTCGTCGGTGCGACCGATCACCGCCACGCCGAACTGCGCAGCCGTTTCAGCCTCCAGCACCGTGGGGGCCATGAATATACCGCTGCCTTCGCGGCCAAAGGCCTTCATCAACGCGACGTCGTCAAACTCCCCGATGATGCGGGGGTGAATGTCATGGCGGGTCAACCAGCTCTCCAACTGGGGCCGCACCGACGCCGAGGCACCCGGGACCAGCATCGGCATGTCGTTCAGGCACTGGGGGAAATCGCCGTGTAGTTGGGCTTGAAGATTCGGCGCACAGAAAAAACTCATCGCCGTGCTGCCCAGCGGATGGTTGAAGGCCTTGACGCTGATGCGTCTGGGCATGGGTTCATCCGCAATCACCAAGTCCAGCCGGTGCAAGGCCAGTTGCGCCAGCAGGTCGGGGAATTTGCCTTCGCTACAGATCAGCCGCACCGGCTCGGCGATTGAAAAAGCCGGCTCCAGCAGCCGGTAGACCACCGACTTGGCCACGGAATCGGCAACGCCGACCCGGAAGTCCAGCACGCGCTGACCATCCCGCGCCTGGCGCAAGGCGACTTCCAGCTCGGCGCCCAGCGTGAAAATCTGTTCGGCATAACCCAGGGCCAGCCGGCCGTCGTCGGTCAGCGCCAGCTGGCGGCCACTTTTGCGAAACAACTTGCGGCCGAGCCAATCTTCCAGCAGCTTGATCTGCCCGGACAGGGTTTGCGGCGTGGTGTGCAGCTGCTCGCCCGCGCGCATCACGCCCCCGGCCTTGGCGGTGACCCAAAAATAGTGCAAGTGCTTGAAATTCATGTGAACGTTTCTATAAATCCGCTATCGGAGGTAGGGCACGGCACGCCAGACGGTTGTACCGGTCTTTGAGAGGGGTGCAAGCGATGCGGCAACACCGCCTGCAGCCTCGTGATGGCAACAGTCTATTCGGTTTTTTCGAAGTTAAATTGTTACAAATTCGAATTTACGCGAAGTGATTTGCACCTTATAGTGAACTCAGTCACACACCTCGTGACGCTGACAGGAGATAAAAACATGCGATTAAGTACCAAAGGGCGATTCGCCGTCACCGCGATGATTGACGTCGCGCTTCGCGAAGGTTCGGGCCCGGTCCCGCTGTCCGACATTGCGGTGCGTCACCAGATTTCACTGTCCTACCTGGAGCAGATGTTCAGCAAATTGCGCCAGCATGGCCTGGTGGAGAGCACCCGTGGCCCGGGCGGCGGCTACGCGCTGGGTCACCGCGCCGAAAGCATCACGGTCGCCGACATCATCGGCGCCGTCGAAGGCAGCCCACCACACGGCAGCGCCATCGCAGGCCAGCAGAGCGAAGGGCTGGCCCAGGACATGACGCAAGATTTGTGGGACGCTCTGCGCTCCAAAATGGAGGACTACATGCAGTCCATCACCTTGCGCAGCCTGGCCGCCGGTCAACGCGCCAAAGGCGTTCAGGTAGAAGAACGCAAAGTGGTCAACCGCGGCGTGTTCAAGAAACCCAAGGCCGAACCCGTGCGGGCCAACACGCCAAATTCCGTGTTTGCGCTGGGACGGGTGTCCCTGGCCCGAGGCTAGACCAGGCGCGTCAGGGTAGTTTTGGCGGGAAACCGCCGGTGCTGCCCGTTTCGATGGCGACGTCTCGCCCCGCGCCCAAGCGCTCGTTCGTCCAGCGCAACAAGTCCTGCCACATCTGGCGCATCTCGGCGTCCAGCGGCGTTCGGGTTGAATTGGGCAATTCGACGGTGACCACCGGCACGCCTTTGTGCACACCGCCATAGTTGCCCAGAGAGCCGGGGAAAACGCCGACCTGATCGAGGTAGAGGCGCCCCAGCCGGGACGGCGGCACCGAGGGTCCATCAAAATCCAATACCCCGTAGGGCGCATGAATGCTGACAATCAGGTGCGGTTTAAAACCGCGCATCTGGTTATGCAAGAACTGTGATTCCGGCTCGGACAACGGCTGGGGACCGGGCCAGCGGCGAGGGTCTTTGCCGGTCCGTTTTTCCCAGTACACCTTGGCGTCGCGCGCCCAGTTGGGCGTGGGAAAGTTGCGGTTCAAATCCACGCCACGGGCATTGACGCGTTGCGGCGACGCGCTGAAGACGCCGTCCGGATTCAGCACCGGCACAAAGCGCCAGTGAATCCCATGTCGTGTGTCGACGGGCATCTGCCCTGCCAGTTTGATCCAGTGCAAGGCTACCGCCGCGGAAGACAGCTCATCACCATGAATGGCGCCCACCACCAGCACACGCAAGGTGGCTTGGTCCGGCTTGATATCCCGCGCCCACAGCGTTCGCCCTTTCACCGAGCGGGCGACGGTTGGCTGGAGTTGCGCTGCCTCGCACAAGGCGCGCTGCACATTCGGCAATTTCGCTGAAAAATCAACGCAAGGCCCCGCCGAATGGGCGTTGAAAGCTACCAAAAATATAGCAATGAGAGTGAGCGTGAAGCGATGAACTGACATACCCGCAAGTTTAACGGCCGGTACCGGAAAATGCGCTGCGCCCGGAGCGGCGCCATAAAAGTGTGAAGCCCACCGATAAGCCGGATTCTGTGCAACTGCCTACCCTTGCGGGCCTGCAGAAGTGACTGTCATTAATCTGGGCTGTTGGTCACCCAACAGCTCGGTGCTACCTACCCGCCAACTCTGGGGGCCCCATCAACGTTGGCCTACTTGGTATTGCTGCGCGTAGAGATTGCCCGTTTCACCCGAACTTAATCGGCTCGTCTCTGTTGCTCTAATCCTCACCTTATACCTCCCGCTTGCGCGAGGGGCTTTCAGTGGACAGCCGTTAGCTGCTACGCTGCCCTATGCAGTCCGGACGTTCCTCCAGTGCCTGGTTTCCCAGATTGCACCAGCGACAGTCTGGCGGGCTTCACACCCCGATTATCGCGGCTATCCATAACGATATATCGAAAACCGTTGATGAAGTAGTTGAAAATGACAAGTTCCACCCGTCAGCAAACCTACCACCGGAGCCGTCCATGAAAGCCGACAACATCCTGCAAACCATTGGCAACACGCCGCACGTCCGCATCAACCGCCTGTTTGGCAACAGCCACAAGGTGTGGATCAAGTCCGAGCGCAGCAACCCTGGGGGCTCGATCAAGGACCGTATTGCACTGTCCATGGTGGAGGCCGCTGAGAAAGCCGGCATCCTCAAACCCGGCGCCACCATCATCGAGCCGACCTCCGGCAACACCGGTGTCGGCCTGGCCATGGTGGCAGCGGTCAAGGGCTACAAGCTGATACTGGTCATGCCCGACAGCATGTCGGTGGAGCGGCGCCGCCTGATGCTGGCCTACGGCGCCACCTTCGACCTGACACCACGCGAAAAAGGCATGAAAGGTTCAATCGCCCGCGCCATGGAATTGGTGGAAGCGACGCCCAATTCCTGGATGCCGCAGCAGTTTGAAAATCCGGCCAATATTGACGCCCATGTGAACACCACGGCGCAGGAAATCCTGGCCGACTTCCCCGACGGCATCGACGTCCTGATCACAGGTGTGGGCACGGGTGGACACATCACCGGCTGCGCCCAGGTGCTCAAGGCGAAATGGCCCCATCTGAAGGTCTACGCGGTGGAGCCGGTGGCTTCCCCCGTCATTTCAGGCGGAGCCCCCGCACCGCACCCGATTCAGGGCATTGGCGCCGGCTTTATCCCGAAGAATCTGAACATGGACTTGCTCGATGGCGTGATTCAGGTGGACGCCGAACCGTCCCGTGAAATGGCGCGCCGTTGCGCCTGCGAAGAAGGCATTCTGGTCGGCATCTCCAGTGGCGCCACGCTGGCCGCCATTGCGCAGAAGCTACCCGACCTGCCCGCCGGTGCCACCGTGCTGGGATTCAACTACGACACCGGTGAGCGTTACCTGTCGATTGAAGGTTTCTTACCGGCTTGAAGCCAACATCCGCACCGCCTGCTCACGCTGATGCGCGAGCAGGCGGGCGAACTCGTCAGCCGGCACCGGCTTGCTGTAGAAATAGCCCTGTATCTCATCGCACTGGTGTTCGCGCAGAAAGTCGAGCTGGCCCTGGGTTTCCACGCCCTCGGCGATGGTCCGAAACCCCAGTCCCTTGGCCAGGCCAATGATGGCGGTGACGATGGCTGCGTCATCTGGATCGCTATGGAGGTCGCGGATGAAGGACTGGTCGATCTTGAGCTTGTCGATTTTGAAGCGCTTGAGGTAACTGAGCGAGGAATAACCGGTGCCAAAATCGTCGATGGACAGCGCGATTCCCAGCGCATGCAGGCGCGCCACCGTGTCGATCGTGAAGCTGGAGTCGTCCATGGCGATGCTTTCCGTGAGCTCCAGCTCAACCATGGCCGGCTCGAGCCCGCTCACGCGCAGGGCCTCAACCACGTTGTCGCACAGGGCCGCATCCCTGAACTGCACCACGGACAGGTTGATGGCGACCGGCACGATCGGCAAACCGGCGGCTTGCCAGTCGGCGTTCTGCTGCACCGCGGAATACAAAACCCAGCTGCCAATCTCGCGAATCTGGCCGCTCTCTTCGGCAATGGGGATGAAGCGCATGGGCGACACCATGCCCCATTCGGGATGCTGCCAACGTATCAAGGCTTCGACACCGACAATTTTCAGCGTCGTGACATCGACCTGCGGCTGGTAATAAAGCAGCAACTCCTTGTTTTCCAGCGCCCGGCGCAAGTCATTCTCGATGCGCAAGACTTCGTTTGCCTGCTCATGCATCTGCTGGGCAAAGAACTGGAAGTTGCTGCGCCCCTGCTGTTTGGCCCGAAACAGTGCGGAATCGGCACACTGTGACAGTCTGGCCAGATCGGCGCCATTGTCGGGGAACAGCGCAATGCCGATGCTGGCGGTCAAGCTCAGGCGCTGGCCGTCGATGGTGAAGGGCTCGGCAATGACGGCCAACGTTCTTTGCGCCACGTGCGCTGCGCCCTGGTAGTCCGTGTTCGGGAGCAGGAGAATGAACTCGTCCCCGCCCGGGCGGCAAATCGTGTCATCCTGATGAAGATGAATCGTCAAGCGCGTGGCCAGTTCCTGCAACAGTCGGTCGCCAACGGCGTGGCCCAGCGAGTCATTGATGTTCTTGAACCGGTCCAGATCCACATACATCAGGGCCACCTTGGCCTGCGCACGCTGCGCCGCGGCCAGCGCCACCTGGGCCCGATCGTGGAGTAAGGCACGGTTGGGCAACTGGGTCAGGGGATCGTAGTTGGACAGCAAACGGATTTGCTCCTCGGCATCCTTGCGGTGCGAAAGGTCCGTCAGGATGCCGATGTGCTGCATGATCTGGCCGGCCGGATTGCGGATGGCACTGATGGAAAGCCATTCGGGGTAGAGGTCGCCATTCTTGCGGCGGTTCCACACCTCGCCCTGCCAGCGCCCCTCCAATTGGATGGCACGCCACATGGCTTCGTAAAAAGCGGGGTCCTGCCGGCCAGAGGCCAGCAGACTCGGGTTGCGCCCCACGACTTCTTCCTTGGTATAGCCGGTGATTTCCGTGAACGCCCGATTGACCGAGAGGAAACAGTTGTCAGCATCCGTGATGACGATGCCCTCCTGGCTCGATTCGAAGACCTGCGCGGTCAGCTGCAACTGTTCCTGGGCGAGCTTGCGATCCGTCACGTCCAGCCAGGTGCCGACGGCGATGGCGCCGCCCCCGGACAGATTGTGGGTGAGCACCAACTGGTCGTAGATCCAGCGACATGAGCCATCGGCGTGCAATAGGCGGTACTCATACTGAAGCACACCCGTTTCACGCAATTGCCGGTGAGCCTGGACGGCCCGCAAGCGATCATCTGGATGGACCCGCTCCAGCCACAAGCCCGGCGTTGCCAGCCACTGCGCGGGCGAGTAACCGGTGAACAGGGCCACCTTGGGACTGACAAAGTTCACGACGAAACGTTCCTTGGCCCGCGGGTCTATCGTCAGTGAATAGATCACGGCCGGATTGACGGCCATGATGTGCGTCAGTCGCTCCGCCTCAAGTTTGATTTTGCTGGCCAGAGCCCCGCGCACGCTCGCATCGCGTCTGATCAAGTGGTACAGCAACACGGACGTGAGGAGGACAAAGGCGCTGCCCTTGACGGACTGGAGCCAGGTCAGGCTCGCAGGATCCGGAAACAACCATTGCAGCGCCCTGTCGGACAGCCAAATCCAGATGCCCGCAAAAATGGCGTACAGCAGGCTGATGCGTCGCGCGGCGTTCGCGACGACGTGTCGAGACAGTCCCGTAAAAGTCATATTCAAACAAACGTGCCCAAAATAAAAGCCTATGTCCGTACTGGCCGTCAGGGGCGGGACAAAGGTCACCGCGTATCATAAAGGCCCTCTGCTTGATCAACACAAGCCACCCTGACATGATCCGCCTGACTGAACTCAAACTACCGCTGGAACACGCGGACAACGCACTCTCTGCCCTGATCGCCAAGACGCTGGGCATCACCCCCGACGACCTGCAAGGATTCACCGTTTTCAAACGCAGCTTTGACGCCCGCAAGGCGGAGCTGGTGCAGGTCCACATCGTTGATCTGGAACTGGCGCCTGCGCTGGAAGCGGCGTTGCTGGCCAAATTCGCGGGCAACCCGCACATCTTTGCCACGCCCGACATGCGCTACCAGCCGGTCGGCCAGGCCCCGGCCGATCTGCCCTTGCGCCCGGTGGTCGTGGGCTTTGGCCCCTGCGGCATTTTTGCCGCGCTGGTGCTGGCGCAAATGGGTTTCAAACCAATCGTGCTGGAGCGCGGCAAGAAGGTGCGCGAACGCACCCTGGACACCTGGGGTCTGTGGCGCAAGCATGTGCTCAACCCCGAGTCCAATGTGCAATTCGGCGAAGGCGGCGCCGGCACGTTCTCGGACGGCAAGCTTTACAGCCAGATCAAGGACCCGCGCTTTCTGGGCCGCAAGGTCATGGAAGAATTCGTCAAAGCCGGGGCGCCTCCTGAAATTCTGGTGGAAGCGCATCCGCACATCGGCACCTTCAAGCTGGTGAAAGTGGTTGAGAACCTGCGCGAGCAAATCATGGCACTAGGCGGCGAGATACGCTTTCAGCAGCGCGTGACCGACGTGCTGATTGAGGGGGATTCGAATGAGCGGCAGGTGCGCGGCCTCACGGTGTTGGACCAGGCCACCGGCCAATCCTACGAGCTGGCGGCCAACCAGGTCGTCATCGCGCTGGGCCACAGCTCACGCGACACCTGCACCATGCTGTACCAGCGCGGCGTGGCGATGCAAGCCAAACCGTTCTCCATCGGATTTCGCATCGAGCACCCGCAAAGCGTGATTGACCGCGCCCGCTGGGGTCGCCATGCCGGTCACCCGAGCCTGGGCGCGGCCGACTACAAGCTGGTGCACCATGCCAACAATGGCCGCTCGGTCTACAGTTTCTGCATGTGCCCCGGCGGTACGGTGGTGGCGGCCACGTCAGAGCCGGGCCGTGTGGTCACCAACGGCATGAGCCAGTACTCGCGCAACGAGCGCAACGCCAACGCCGGCATCGTCGTGGGCATTGACCCGAGCGACTACCCCACAGACACCGAATCATTCCATGCCACCTTGGGCGAGCATGTGCAGGCGCAGACTGCACCCGGCACGGTACACCATCCACTGGCAGGCATCGTGCTGCAACGCCAGCTGGAATCGAATGCGTATGTCTTGGGCGGCGCCGACTACAACGCACCGGGACAACTGGTGGGCGACTTCCTGGCGGGCACGGCTTCGACACAATTGGGCGGGGTGGAGCCGTCCTACAAACCCGGCGTCACGCTGAGCGACTTGCATGCGGCCCTCCCAACCTATGCCATTGAAGCCATTCGTGAGGCCCTGCCCGCCTTTGGCCGCAAGATCAAGGGGTTTGACATGCCGGATGCGGTGTTGACCGGGGTCGAGACGCGCACCTCGTCGCCTTTGAAAATTCCGCGGGGTGACGATTTTCAGAGCACCAACACGCGTGGCCTGTACCCCGCCGGCGAAGGCGCCAGCTATGCCGGTGGCATCTTGTCGGCCGGTGTGGATGGCATCAAGGTCGCGGAAGCGGTGGCGCGGAGTTTGCTGGCCTGAACGCCAGCACGCCGGATCAGCTCCGGCATGACAAGGCCGGGTTTACTCGGCGCGCTTGAACATGGCCAGCAAGGAACCGGCCGCCACAAAAAGTCCGCCAAACGTGCGGTTCATGGCGCGGACATGCGCGGGCGACTTCAGGGCGCCCAGCACCCTGGAGGCGAGCGCCGTGTAGCCGGCCATGACCACCAAATCGGTGAATGCCAAGGTGGCGGCAATGATCAGGTACTGGGGCACCAGAGGCTGCGACAGATTCATGAACTGCGGCACCACCGCCAGCAAAAATATGGTGCCCTTGGGATTCACCGCATTGATCATCCAGGCCCGCAGAATCATGGAACGGCGGGTGACAACGACGGCGCCCTCCTCGGTCTTGGCGGCCAGCGGTGTAGCTGGCGCGCGCCATTGCTGAATGCCCAGCCAGACCAGATAGGCCACGCCCAGCCACTTGACCACGAGAAAAGCCATGCTGGAGGCGGCGACCAGCGCACCCAAGCCCAAGCCGACCACAATCACCTGCGTCCAGATACCCAGAATCAGGCCAAAAGAGGTGACGTAACCCCGGCGAAAACCATGGTTCAGGCCAGCGCTCATGGCCGCAATCGCACCGGCCCCCGGTGAAATGCTGATGGCCCATGAGGCGGCAAAAAAGGCGAGCCAGGTCGAGAGTTCCATGGTGAATCCAGTTTGTAAAAGATCGACTGTAAGGGGCTCAGACCTGCGCGTTTTGCAACGCAGCAATACGTTCTTCGATTGGTGGATGGGTGGAAAACAGTTTGCCAATGCCGCCGGCAATGCCAAACGCCGCCACACTCTTGGGCAACTCACCGGGATGCATGCCGCCCAGGCGCGCCAGGGCGTTGATCATGGGCTGCTTGCGACCGAGCAACTGGGCTGAGCCCGCATCGGCCCGAAACTCACGGTGACGCGAGAACCAGGCCACGACGATGGCGGCGGCAAAGCCCAGCACGATGTCCAACACGATGGTGGTGACCATGTAGCCGATACCGGGGCCGCTTGAGCGCTCGTCGCCTTTGCGCAAAAAGCCGTCGATCGCATACGCGATGACACGGCTCAGAAACACCACAAAGGTGTTCATCACGCCCTGAATCAGGGTCATGGTGACCATGTCGCCGTTGGCGACGTGGGCGATTTCGTGGCCGATGACGGCCTCGATCTCGTCATGCGTCATGCCCTGCAGCAAACCGGTGGAAACAGCCACCAGCGCCGAGTTTTTGAAGGCGCCGGTGGCAAAGGCATTGGGGTCGCCCTCAAAAATACCGACCTCGGGCATGCCGATGCCGGCCTTTTCAGACAGCTTGCGCACGGTTTCCACAATCCAGGCTTCATCGGCGTTTTGTGGCTGGTTGATGATGCGCACGCCCGACGTCCACTTGGCCATGGGTTTGCTGATCAAAAGCGAGATGATGGCGCCGCCAAAACCGATGACTAGGGCAAAACCGAGCAACGAGCCCAGATCAAGACCGTTCGGCGTCAGGTAACGGTTGACCCCCAGCAGACTGGCCACGATGCCAAGCACCGCCACCACCGCCACATTGGTCAGCACAAACAAAATAATACGTTTCATAAAATCCTTCTTTTCTTGGATGGCTCAGATCAACGAGCGTTTGACAGAGATGTTAGGGGCACACATGTCGATTTCAAGGATTAACACCCTTATTTCCCATGAAGTTTACGGGCATTCGCACAGCCTCAACCTGGCGCGGCGGTGGCTTTTGTGGGTCGTCGAAACACGCTGGCGTCTTCATAAAACGAGGTATCTTCATTCGCGGCCCACCAGCCAGGCACACCCAGTACCGGCAAATGCGCAAACGGTTTGGTCGCCAGTTTTTCAGCACTCACGTCACCGGCCACCCAGGCATCCAAATCCGCTATTGAATTGCTAGCTTCTTGCGCACGGTAGACGTGGGCTGTGATCGGTTTTCGTGCATAAACCAGCTTCTCCAGCAAGGCGTGTCCAAACAACACCAGTTGCGCCTGGCACCACAGCGGACGCAGCTCGACAAACAGCGTGTGCCAGTCTTTGGCCACCAGGGCGTCCCACAAAACATCGGGGGCTTGCAAGAAGGCGGCATTTTCGTCAAACACCGTCAAGGCGTCGCGTGCCGGACCACGAACGGGCTGGATGCCGGTCTGCGCAATCTGTGCCACATGCAGTTGATTGAGGCGGCGCTTGGTCAATGGAAAGCGCAGCCAGGCCAGGCCATTGAAGAAATCGTGCAAGCCCTCGCGGGTGGGGCAGCAGTTGCTGGCAAAAATATGGCTTTCATAGGCCACGCCTGGTGGCAAATCGCTTTGCGGCACAAAACGCACCGGCGTGGCATCGGCGCCCCAAGCGGCATTCAAGGCCGCAGCGCCCGAAGTGCCCGCCGCGACCGCTGCGGCGACGCGCTCCCCGATCGGCGCATGGGGTGCCAGCCAGGGCGCGGCCCAGTCAATCGCAGCCAGATCACCGGCCACAGGAAGACTCAAGAGGCTTCCTCTGACGGTCTGTACTGCACCGTGTTGGGTTTTTCAATCGGCAACAGTTCGAAATGCTGGGGGAACTTCTTGAGCAACTTGGTTGAGGTCATATTTTTCCCCCGCAGCTTGGCGTCAAGCAGCGCTTTGGCGACCGCGCCCAGGGACTGCGGCTGCCCCGTCTGCAGTGCGGGCATCGCCTGCAAAATGGCCGCCACGTCGACGTTGTGGCCCTTGGCTGCTGCACTTTCCACCACCACCGGCGCCCGCTCTCTGGCCGCCGTTTTACGCGCGGGCGTTTTTTTGGCGGCAGTCGATTTAGTCGCTGTTTTTTTGACCGCCACCTTCTTGGCCGGCACTTTTGTTGCGGGGACTTTTTTCGCCGTTGTTTTCCGGGCCGCCGCAAGCACCGCGGGCGCATCCAGCGTTTGTGCCTGCGCAGCGGTCATGGATGCCTCGTGCAGCGCCTGCTCTTGACCGACCAGAATCACGCGGTCATAGGCGGAAACGGCTTCGCGCCCCATCTTCCCCCGCTCCGACACGCAGACCATGCGGATGCCGCGCTCACGCAGCCGCACCACCAGCGGCACGAAGTCGGCATCACCCGAGCCGATGACCAGCATCCTGGGCGCGGGCGTCTGGCAGGCAAACTCCATCGCATCGACCGCCAAGGCAATGTCGGTGGTGTTTTTTGTCAGCGAGAGATTGACGAAGGGACGTACAGCCCAAACCCGCAGCACATCGGCCAGTCCCTTGAGGTTTTCGGCACTGCCGTAGGCACGCCGAACCGGCAGGGCGCCTTCTGATTCTTCCAGCACGCGAAACGCTTCGTCCACCCAGGCAGCTGCGCTCAAGTTGTCGGCATCAATCAGAAAGACGTTCATTTTCAGCTCCTCAGTTGCTTGCCGGGCGTCATGCCACCAGACGGTTTGCTTTCAGCGCATCAACTTCCACGGCAGGGCTTCGCCCGACCGCAGCGGCTTGAGTTGCGCCTCGCCAAAGGCAAAACTCTCGGGGGGCGTCCATGCCTCGCGCTTCAGCGTTATGGTGCCGATGTTGCGCGGCAGGCCATAAAAATCGGCGCCATGGAAGCTGGCAAAAGCCTCCAGCTTGTCCAGTGCGCCTGCCGCGTCAAAGGCTTCGGCGTACATCTCCATGGCGGCGTGCGCGGTGTAGCAGCCGGCGCAACCGGTCGCGTGCTCCTTCAGGTGGGCCGGGTGCGGCGCGCTGTCGGTGCCCAGGAAAAATTTGGGGCTGTCGCTGGTGGCCGCCTGCACCAGGGCCAGCCGATGCGTCTCGCGTTTCAGCACCGGCAGGCAGTAAAAATGCGGACGGATGCCGCCGGTGAAGATGGCGTTGCGGTTGTAGAGCAGATGGTGGGCCGTGACCGTGGCGGCGGTGAAGCGGTCGGCATCGGCCACGTATTGCGCGGCCTCCTGGGTTGTGATGTGCTCGAACACAATTTTGAGCTCGGGAAAATCACGGCGCAAGGGAATCAGCTGCGTGTCGATGAACACGGCCTCACGGTCAAACAGGTCAATCTCGGGCGAGGTCACTTCGCCATGCACCAGCAACAGCATGCCTTCGCGCTGCATGGCTTCCAGTGTCTTGTAGGTTTTGCGCAGGTCGGTCACGCCGGCATCGCTGTTCGTGGTGGCGCCTGCGGGGTAGAGCTTGGCGGCGACCACGCCGGCGTCGCGGGCGCGCTTGATTTCATCGGCGGGCAGCCTGTCGGTCAGGTAGAGCGTCATCAACGGCTCAAAACTCACGCCGGGCGGCACGGCCGCCTGAATGCGCGCCTTGTAGGCCAGCGCGGCCTCGGTCGTGGTGACCGGTGGCCTCAGATTGGGCATGATGATGGCGCGGCCAAACTGGGCCGCCGTGTGCGGCACCACCGTGTTGAGCGCATCGCCGTCACGCACATGCAAATGCCAGTCGTCGGGTCGGGTCAGTTGGATAGTTTGTGTCATGGCCTGCATTGTCCCAAATGCCTAGCTGGCCGCCGCCTGCGTCACCAAATAATCCCATAGCGCCTGCGCATTGCGTTTCGGCCCCAGGCCGTTGCCGCGGTTTGTGTGTACGCCCGATTTGCCCAACTCCTTGACCGAGGGGCGCTCGCGGTAGGCGCGTACGTCCATGGTGATCTGAAGACCTTTCAGGTCCGCCGGCGCGGCGCTCACCAGTTTTTTGGTGCGCAAATCCTTCTTCACGGCACTCAAGGGCAAAAAGGCAATGCCATGTCCTTCCAGCGCCATCGCCTTCAGGCCTTCGGCCATGTCGGTTTCATACACACGGTCAAAGTGGATGGCCGTGCCCGTCTGCTTGAGGATCAGCTCCACCATCTGCCCCAGATAAGCACCCGGTGCGTAACCCAGGTAAGGCAAGGGCTGGCCGGCCCGCCCCGGCAACAGGAACATGGGCGCACCGTCTGCGTCTGGTTTGACATAGGGCGCCACCACCTCTTCCCCCAGGCTCACCATCTCGTAACGATCGGCATCGAGCTGGTAGGGCTGCGAAGGATGGTGGTAGGCAATCAAGAGGTCACAACTGCCCTCTACCAGACGCATGACGGCATCGTGCACATTGAGCGCAATCAGACGGCTTTTCATAGGGCCGAACTTTTCGCGCAAGGCCGACACCCAGGCCGGAAAAAACGTAAACGCCAGGGTGTGCGGCACCGCAAATTCGATCACATCCTGGCCGGCCGCCGTGTGCCCGCGCAGCATGGCGCGCGTGCTTTGCAGCGCCTGCAACACCTCCAGCGACTGGGAATACAGCGTTTCACCCGCAGGCGTGAGCCGTGTCGGGTAGCTGCTGCGGTCCACCAGATCGGTGCCGGCCCACGCCTCCAGCGACTGGATACGCCGCGAGAAGGCGGGCTGGGTGACATGACGCAACTGCGCCGAGCGGCTGAAACTGCGGGTTTCAGCGAGGGATACGAAGTCTTCGAGCCATTTGGTTTCCATGCGCGGGATTATGCGCGGCCACGCGGGCGTTCTCGGCCCTGGCGCCGGGCAACAACGACGCCGCCCGACATGGGCTCGTCCAGCCTCATTGATATTTCGCAAAGAGTTCGTTCGGACATTGGGCATGCTGGCTTCAACAAAAGTTCTACACAAGGCTCGCAAGGGCCAGAAAAAATGCACAGCACCCTGTCTTGGCCCCTGAACAGCGAAACCCAGGGATGAGTTCACCCCAAACCTTCCACCTGACCCGGTATTTTTCGATCCTCTCGTTCTTGCTGATCGTCATCGCAGGTAGCGCTGTCGGCCTGGCGGTGCAGCATCAGACCTCGCGCCAGGTCACCGACATGGCGCATCGCCATAACGAAGCCATGAGCCAGGTGTTCGTCAATGAACTGTGGCCGCACTTCTCGGCGTTTGTCGCGGGGTCCAGCGGACGCTCGGCCACCGAGTTGCGCGCGGCCGCCAAAACGCTGGGCTTGCAGGCCAAGACGTCGGCGCTGATGATGAATTCGGACATCATCAAGGTCAAGGTTTACAACCGTGACGGTCTCACCGTTTTCTCAACCGATGCCAGCCAGATTGGCGAGAACAAGCGGGACAACCCGGGGTTCATCGGAGCCCTGGCCGCCCATGCCACCAGCGCCCTGACCCATCGCAACCAGTTCGACAGTTTTGAGGGCGCCCGCGCGGATGTGGATGTCCTCGCCAGCTACGTTCCCATTCGCGACGGCGGGCAGATTCCTGGTGTCGTCGAGCTCTACCAGGACGTGACCCCTTTTATCCAGAACTTGCATCAGGTGCTGCTCAAAGTCATGCTGGTGGGTGCGGTGGTGATGTTTCTGCTGTATTTGATGCAACTGATGGTGGTCCGCTACGCCCAAAACATCCTGCGCAGGCAGGAAGCGGCACTGCTGGAGTCCAATCGTGAACTCGATGCCCGTGTTGAAGACCGTACTTACGAGTTGGCCGCCATCAACAGCCAGCTGGAGGACGAAGTGCTGGAGCGGCGCGGGGCGGAGGCGCGGCTGGTGCATCTGGCCCACCATGACACGCTGACGGGCCTGCCCAACCGCCTGCAGTTCACCGAACAGCTGCAGCGTAGCGTCAGCAAAGCGGAACGAAACCGGCATCAACTGGCGGTGCTGTTCATCGACCTGGACCGATTCAAGGATATCAACGACACACTGGGGCACGCCGTGGGAGACGAGCTGCTGATTGAAGTGGCGCGCCGCCTGACCGGGCAGCTGCGCAACGGGGACCTGCTGGCGCGCCTGGGTGGCGACGAATTCGTTTGCATCCTGGAGAATATCCAGTCCCCGCAAGATGCCAGCCGGGTGGCGGACAAGTTGACGGCACGCATCGCCGAACCCCTTTCCATTCGCGATCACGACCTGGGTATTTCGGCCAGCATTGGTATCAGCCTGTACCCTGCAGATGGTGTCGATGCCGGCAACCTGGTGCGTGCCGCCGACACGGCCATGTACCAGGCCAAGAAACATGGCCGCAACGCCTACCACTTCTACACGCCCGAAATGACTCAATACGCCCAGGAACGGGCGCAACTGGAGCGGCTGCTGCGCCACGCCATCGAGAACAACGAGCTCGACGTGCACTACCAGATCAAGATGGCGGTGACGGACAGCACCAGCCCCAGCGGCGTCGAGGCGCTGGCGCGCTGGAACAGCCCGGAGCTGGGCTCTGTCTCCCCGGTGCTATTTATTCCCGTCGCGGAGGAAACCGGCTTCATCATCGCGCTGGGCGAGTGGGTGCTGCGCACGGCCTGCCGGCAAATGGCCGCATGGCGTGCCAGCGGCGTCGATGTGCCCTGCATCTCCGTGAACCTGTCCGTGCGGCAGCTGGAGCATGCGGACATTGTGGAAGTCGTTCGGTCGGCGCTGGATGAGTCCGGCTTGCCGCCTGACGCGCTGGAACTGGAGATCACCGAGTCGGTGATCATGAACGTAGGAGACGCCATTGGCGCGCTCAAGCGCCTGCGCGAACTGGGCGTGCGGCTGGCGGTGGATGACTTTGGCACCGGTTACTCGTCGCTGGCCTATCTCACGCTGCTGCCCATCAAGACCCTGAAAATTGACCGGTCCTTTGTCACCGGCATTGGCGACAACCGGGGCGATGAATCCATTATTCAAGCGGTTATCGGCATGGCCCGAAGCCTGGGCCTGAGCACGGTGGCGGAAGGGGTCGAAACAGAACAGCAACTCGCCTTCCTGCGCCACGCGGGTTGCGACGAAATCCAGGGCTATTTTTTTGGCAAGCCGCAACCGCCTGATGAATTTCTGGACAGCTGGTGCGAGGCCGAGTCAGCAGACAAACACCTCAGGCAACTGCGGCAAGGCTCACATCTGCGCCTGGCGCCTGTTCAATAGCGTGCCTGACGCACTCGGCCATTCAGCGGATAGGCCGGGTCGGTGTAGCCGGGCGTGGACGGGTGGCCGGGTTTGACAAAACCATCGACCAGCGCCTCGTCCTCGTCGGTGACCGCATAGTCCAGCGCCGGCAGATAGTCTTGCCACTGCTTGAGCGTGCGCGGCCCGGCAATGACCGAGCTAACCACCGGGTTGGCCAGCACCCAGGCGGTGGCGAACTGCGCCAGGCTGATGCCTTTGGCCGCCGCGTGCACTTTGAGCTGCTGCGCGATCACCAGCGACTCTTCCCGAAACTCGGTCTCAGCCATGCGCTTGTCGGCACGGCCGGCACGGCTTGCGGCGTCCGGCGCCTGCCCTGGCTCATATTTGCCGGTGAGGATGCCGCGCGCCACCGGGCTGTAGGAGGTGACACCAATACCGTAATGCGCACACGCCGGCAACACCTCCACCTCGGGCATGCGGTTGAGCAGGTTGTAATAAGGCTGGCACACGACTGGCCCGGGCATGCCGAGCTGCCTTGCCAGATGCATCAGCTCGGCGATGCGCCAACCCCGGAAGTTGGAGACACCCCAGTGGCGGATCTGGCCCGCGCGCAGCATCGCGTCCAGCGCGCACAAAGGCTCCTCCAGGTTCATGCCGTTGTAGTCGCGGTGCAGGTAGAGGATGTCGACGTAATCCGTTTGCAGGCGCGCCAGCGAAGCCGCCACTTCACGCAGCATCCACGGGCGCGAGTAATGGCCTTCGTTCACCCGGCCTGACATGGGGTTGCCGAGCTTGGTGGCCAGCACCCAGTCATGGCGCTGGCCCTTGAGCAACGCGCCCACCATGGCCTCCGAGCCCCCCTTGCTGTACACATCGGCCGTGTCGATGTAGTTCACGCCCTGGGCGTGCGCATCGGCCACGATGGCCGCGGCCTCGGTTTGATCGGTCTGGTCGCCGAACATCATGGTGCCCAGGCACAGGGCGGAGACTTGCAGATTGCTGTTGCCAACAGAGCGGTATTGCATGGGGGCCTTTCGGGCGGGAGGGGGAATGGATGTCAGTCTAGGTCAAAGGTGACAAATTGCGTGAGACGCACCTGAACAGCCTTGACGCCGCATGTCGAAAAACTTGACAGGTCACGACCAAGCACGCTGCTGGGCTAACCTATGTATTTGATATCAAAAGATAAAAATTCTTTGGCATAAAAAATGCTGCCCCAGGATCATGCGCAACCGGGGTGTTGAGCTGATTTTGATACAGGAACAAAACCATGATCAATAAGCTGGCAACGGGTACTTTGACGGTTCTGATGGCAAACGTGGCATTGGCAGGAGCACCACAGCCCTTGGGGCTTACCTTGGGCGTGAGTTTGGGTGAGGCTTTGGGTGCCGTATTGGGTGTTCCACTGGATTCAGCCCTGTCGATTGCAAACGGCGGACTGCTGACTGTGGCAGCGGTGACTTTGCTGATTGGCATCCGTCTGGTGCGGCGCAAGCAGAATCGCTAGGCTGGCCGTTGGGGTGCGAACCAGATCGCCCAATCCAGAATCCCATGATTCGAGCGCTCGATGTCTGAAGAATTCGACGTCCTTTATCAGCTTGTTTTCTTCCCGACTGTGATTTTGCTTCTGGCACTGGAGCGGGTTCGCGTTTTCCGGCGACAAGCGGTGCAGCTGACCAAACGTTGGACGAGCAATATTGGATTGTTTCTAATCGGCGGCGTGATCACTTCGCTTGTCATGCCGGTCGGAATTTATGCCTTTGCCCAAGCGCAGCCGCCTGGCTTGCTGACACAACTGGGGTTTCCTCTCGCCACACAGATGGTGACGACTTTTCTATTGCTGGACCTTTGGCGCTATTGGGAACATCGTTTTTTCCACTGGGCGCCCCTGCTGTGGCGCATCCACCTGGTTCACCACACCGATACGCAGCTTGACGTCACAACATCGGAACGACACCATCCACTGGAATTTTTGCTGGGTACGGCGGTCACGATGGCGCTGATCGTCGTGCTTGGCTTGCCGGCCCAAGGCATCGGACTGTATCTGTTGACAGCAACCGTGGTGGCCCTGTATTCGCACGCGAATCTGCGCCTGCCTGCACCCCTGGAGCGCCGGCTAAGCTGGCTCATCGTGACGCCGGGCGTTCACGCCGTGCATCACTCTGACCTGCAAGTGCAAACCGACAGCAACTATGGCTCGGTTCTGACCCTTTGGGATCGATTGTTTGGCAGCTATGTTGATCCTGCGTCCGCCAAAAATGAACGTTTTGGTTTGAGCTATTTTCATCAACCCAATGACACCGGCTTGGCCAGGGTGTTGCAGCAACCGTTTTTGTTCCGCAGCGACTTTAGCTATCCCGACCGGGTCAGCAGCGATGGTCGGCACGCCCCGCAGGCGACGACCCCAGCGGAAATGTCCGGCACGGTGGTGTCTCCGGCCTGGCGCGAGGCGCTTCTGAGCGGCATGACGGGCCTCGTATTGGCGTCCCTGGTTTTGTGGCCGACCCTGGTGAACTTGACGACTTCCTGGCGCAATAACGAGGCCTACCAATATGCCTGGCTTGTCATGCCGATGGCGGTGTATCTGTTGGGCTGGCATCATCGACAGCACAGTCTGGCGCTTAGCCCACAACCCGATTTCACGGGCGTTTTTGTGGCGTTGGTTGCGGCCGCATGCTGGTGCGCTGCGGCCTTGATGAATATCGACGTCGGCCAGCAACTCGCCATCATTCTGGCCATGCAGGGCATCGCGATGTCCGCATTGGGCTGGCGCGCTTACTGGAGGCTGTTCCCGACCCTGGGCTTGATGTTTTTGATGATTCCCAGTGGGGACTTGCTTCAGCCTGCACTGCGTGCGCTGACCGTCAAGGCCATTGAGCTGTTTGCCGTGGTCGCCCATCTTCCCCACAGCGTGGAAGGCTTTGTCATCTTTATTGGCGAGCATCGGTACGTTGTGGTCGATGAGTGTTCGGGTCTGGCTTATGTCACCTTGTCAATTTTTCTTGGTTATAGCTTTGGTTTATTGCTGTACCGCTCGGTTTTCAAGATTGCAGCCCTGGCATTGTTTGGCGCCTTTCTCGGCATTTTCACGAACGCGCTGCGCGTGAATGCCATCGTGCTGATGGACTGGGTACACGGTTCTCAAATGGAGCTGACCGCGCACGGCAATATTCAGTGGGCGGCCTTGTTCGTGACCTTGGCCTTGCTGATGCTTGTTTTGAGCCAGCTAAAAGGCGAGGCAACGCCGGTGGCACCCGAGATTGCGCCAACAGAACGATCCGGGCCGGCGCACCGCTTGGCCCCGGTGGTCGCCGGTCTGTCGGTGCTGGCGCTTGTCGGCAGCGCTATCGCGTTGACGGCCCATACGCCGCAAGCACCGTATGAGACGCGGGCGGGATTCATGCCAAAAACCATGTTGGGATGGGAACTCAGTTCCCCTGCAGCCGCCTGGTCTGTCGACCCTCAAAGTCAGACCGAATCCCTGACGCTGACCTACCGGCGTGACGGTCAGGATCTCCACGTTCTGATCGTCGAAACCTTGACGCCCGATGCCAAACTGTCGACCGTAAGACTCGCGCCCAATGACAAAAACATCTGGCGGGAAAGAAGTGTCCAGAGACAGGAAAGTTGTGTTGGCGCCAACCGCTTGACTTTGTTGCACACCACTTGGGAGAGAGGCAAACACAGGGAGCTGCGTCATGCTTTTTACGCCTACAGCATTGGCAGATTGACCACTGATTCCACGTTGGCCTTACGCGCCGCACAGGGCTGGCACAGGCTGACCGGAAGCCCAAGCCATCCGCGATTGATCGGGTTTATTGTCGATGACAACGCACCCGCCTTTGATGACCTTGCCGCTGCATTCCGCATGATTCTGTCGGCACTGGAAACCGGCGATATGCAGTGACAAGAAAGGGGGAATTCAACCGTCGCAGGCCAAGCATCCTGTCGTCGCTTGGTTTCAGCGTGTGGACAAATGCCACCCGTTAGCTATTATTTATATAGCTACATGCGCATATTCTGCGGGGGCTAGAGGCCAAAAACACACCATTGATCAGGCGACTACTGGCTGCAGGGTCCGCAGGACAATTGGGATTCGGCTTGAGCATGCATCGCAAGCGCACTACAATTTTTCAATGAAGACTGCAACACTCCCCTCCATCCGTGTGAAGCCCGAGCTGCGGTCCGAAGTTGAGGCGTTATTGAACGATAACGAATCGCTGTCCGAGTTCGTCGAAACCTCCGTGCGAGAAAGCGTGCGACGCCGGCGCAATCAAGTGGAGTTCATTGCCAGGGGCATTGCTGCTCTTGAGAGTGCCAAGCACGCAGATGACTATGTTGACGCCGATGTGCTGATTGACAACCTGAAGCGCAAGCTTGGCGCCGCCAAGGCCAGTCACACCGCAGGCAAGCGGTGAACTTTCGGGTTCGACTGGCTTCGGAGGCGGCCGAGGATTTGGAGCAATTGTTTGATGTCGTGCTGGAGCCCGAACTCCCGCAAAACGACGGCGACCTTGAACTGGCTGCGAGGGCGCTCCAGGCTATCAAGGACGGCATTGCGACCCTGCGCACCTCCCCTTTCACATGCCGCAAAGCGGGTCAAAGTCCTTTCTTGCGCGAGCTGCTTATTCCATTTGGTCGGTCGGGCTACGTCGCATTGTTCGAGATTGTTGACGCTGAGAACGTCGTGGTCGCGGCGGTCCGACACCAGCGGGAAGATGACTGCCACTGAGATCAGTAAGCCCGTCAACCCATAAATATGTTTCAAACCGACGTGATCACACAATGTCCCTGCTAATTATTGATGCGCTGAACATCATCCGGCGTATTCACGAGGCGATTCCCGAGCCAGACAGGGAGGAGAAGGTGGCGGACACCATCAAATCAAGCCTGAGCTCGTTCAAACGCGCACTCAAGACCCACAGGCCGACCCACGCGGTTGCGGTTTTTGACCATGGAGGTCGCACCTGGAAACATGATCTCTATGCGGGCTATCAAGCCCACCGCAAACCCATGCCACAACCCCTGCGAGATGGCTTGCTGACCATCAAGCATGAATTGCATGAAATGGGCTTGCACTGGATTGCTATTCAGGGCATCGAAGCGGACGATGCCATTGCCGCGCTGGTCGATAAATGGTGCAAGGCCAGGTCGGAGCGAGCCATCATTTTGTCGACCGACAAGGACTTTTTGCAGTTGCTGAATGAGCAGGTCTGTATTTACGACCACTTCAAAGACGTTTGGCGTGACGCCGCTTATGTGCAGATGAAATTTGGTGTCACGCCATCGCAAATGGGCGATCTGCTGGCCCTCATGGGTGATGCGGTGGATGGCGTCCCCGGTGTGGACAAGGTAGGCAGCAAAACCGCAGCCACGCTGCTTCGAATCAATGGCAATCTTGAGCGGCTGATCTCAAACGCCGACAAGGTAGCGGGCCAGGTTGGCGTGAATCTGCGCAAGGGCATTGAGATCGCCAGGCTTTCCCGACAACTGGTTTCATTCAAGACCGATGTGCCGCTTGGGCTGACCTGGCGAATGCTGGCGCAGGTTCGGGTACAAACACGCCCTTCTCACACCATGACCGATAGTTCGCCATGAGCACACTGCAAGCGGAGTTGGACCGCCTCTATCTCGCGCGCGGGCGAAACATCCAAAGCCCTCACGGTGCAAAGCCAGGCCTCACTGCGCCCGATGGGACAGTACGCGCCATGGTTCTTGAACTGGCCAGACCCGCCGACTGGACCCTGCTGTCGGCCCTTTGGCGCGGGGTGCAGACGGATCTCGAATTGCCCGCGCCTGCGATCGCAGTCTCCGGCATTGATGCTTACCAACTGTGGTTTTCACTCGCAGAGCCCGCATCCGTCGCGCAAGCAAGGGCGTTTCTTGAATCGTTACGTTTGCGCTATTTGAGCTTGGTGGCACCCGGACGCCTTTCGATGATGCCTTCTGTTGACGCGGCCAGCCCCGGCAAAATCCATCACGCCCTGTTGGTGCCCACGCTGCAGCCAGCCACGGGCCGATGGTCCGCGTTCGTTGCGCCGGACCTGGCCGCCATCTTCTCGGAAGAACCCTGGCTCGACCTGCCCCCAAACCCCGATGCTCAGGCCAACGTCCTATCGCGCCTTGAATGCATCAAGCCCGCTGTTTTTCATGCCCTCCTGGAACGGCTGAGTCCCGTTGTCAGGACGGAGACCTCGCCAACGACATCTGCGGCTGACGAGACGGATAGCAGCCAAGCCAAGCAGGAAGTCAAAGCATCAGCATCTCATGGGAACAGTCTCGATCCCAAGGGTTTTTTGCTCGGCGTTATGAACGACAAGACGGTTGAACTTCATCTGCGGATCGAGGCGGCGAAAGCACTCTTGCCCTATTTCGAGGGTCGGTTCGGCAGTTAAGCTGGCTGGAGATCGGTAGATTCAGTCTATGGCTGTCTGTCGCGGTTGATCAACATAGTTTTCCACGTGAATACCGGCTTCAGACTGGCAAGCGACATTCAACTTTTCGCGGCCACCGGAGGGACCCAACCCATATCGGCCATATGGCGGCTGAGATTCCTCGCCAGTCAGCAGCCATTCGCTCTGAATCCATGCGCTGAACGCGCCTGAGCCGCCTTACGCAGGCGGGAATGTCCGGCAAAGTAGTTGGCAGCATGATGGAGAAGACCGCATGACGACGTTGACGAAGCTGGATTGCGCGGCCAAAATATCGCATCGTCGCCAATGCCCAACCAGGCGGCGGACTCGTTGGAGAGGCTTGGCCCGCTCTGGAATGGGTGGTCAAGGGCGCCGTTCAAAGATTTTAAGGGGGTCTCATGGCTGAGAGCGACAAGGTGTTCGCGGGCTCGATCCCGAAGTTCTACGACACGCTGATGGTCCCCCTGATCTTCGAGGTCTATGCCGCCGACATGGCGGAGCTTGTCGCTGCCTCCTCGCCCGGCTCGGTGCTTGAAACGGCGGCCGGCAGCGGCGTGGTCACGCGTTTGCTTGCGCCAAAACTTAAGCCCGACGCGTGCTACGTGGTGACCGACCTCAACCAGCCCATGCTCGACTATGCCGCCAACCGGCAGGGGTCCGATAGTCGCATCAAATGGCGGCAGGCGGACGCGCTAGCCCTGCCGTTCGAAGATGCCTCGTTCGACGTCGTGTGCTGCCAGTTCGGCACGATGTTCTTTCCCAACCGGGTCGCCGGCTACGCCGAGGCGCGTCGCGTATTGAGGCCAGACGGGCGCTTTGTCTTCAGTGTCTGGGACCGCATTGAAGAGAACGCCTTTGCCGACGACGTCACCAACGCCGTTGCCGCGGTGTTTCCGCACGACCCGCCGCGATTCCTCGCCCGCACGCCGCACGGCTATCACGATATCGCACTGATCCGCGAGGAATTGAGCCGCGCAGGGTTCGCCGACATCGAGATCGAGACGCGCGAGAAGGTGAGTCGCGCGCCCTCGGCACGCGACGCCGCCACCGCCTATTGCCAGGGAACGCCGCTGCGCAACGAAATCGAGGCGCGCGACGCCAGCTTGCTTCAGCTTGCTACGGACCGCGCGACGGAGGCGATCGCCAGCCGCCATGGCGAAGGCCCGGTGGCCGGCAAAATTCAGGCGCATGTGATCGTGGCGGCGGGATAGCGAAGTTCCGGTGCATGGCTGTTGCAAAACCGACCGGCATTGGCGATAAGCGCGGACTTCTGAGGCGCGGTGCGCCTCTACCCGTGCGCACCCGAATGCAGCCCACCAAGAGGAAATTCTCCGAGCTCGTGTTCTCGGGCATGCAGCCAACGCACGCGCTTCATCGCGATAACGATGGCCCAGTGAGATGCCAGGAATCCGCCTGTGGCCACCGGCAGGCGATGGCCGAGACTTAACCGCCACCTGAGCTCAACGAGCACCCGCTTACGCTGCCAACCCGACCATCAAGGTGATGGGAATTCACACACCCAACACACTATTATTTAAATAGCTACTTACGCAGATCCGACAAGGGCTAGCACCCTAAAACACCCACAAGCCTACTCCGCCGTCGACTGCTGCAACGCCCACATCGACGCATAGCGTCCACTCAAAGCCAGCAACTCCGCATGCGTTCCCCGCTCCAGAATGCGCCCCGCCTCCATCACCAGAATCTCATGCGCATCGACCACGGTAGACAAGCGGTGCGCAATCACCAGCGTGGTCTTGTTTTGCGCCACGCTTTGCAACTCGGCCTGAATCGCGCGTTCGTTGGCCGAATCCAGCGCCGAGGTGGCTTCGTCGAAGATCAGGATCGGCGGGTTCTTCAGCAAGGTGCGGGCAATCGCCACGCGCTGTTTTTCGCCGCCGGACAGTTTGAGGCCACGCTCGCCCACCATGGTGTCGTAGCCCTTGGGCGTGGCGCTGATGAAGTTGTGAATGTGCGCGCTGCGTGCCGCCTCCTCCACCTGCTCGCGCGTGGCGCCGGGTTTGCCGTAGGCGATGTTGTATTCCACCGTGTCGTTGAACAGCACGGTGTCTTGCGGCACGATGCCAATCGCTTGCCGCACGGACGCTTGCGTCACCTGCTTGATGTCCTGCCCGGCGATCAGAATCTGGCCTTGCTGCACATCGTAGAAGCGGAACAGGAGCCGCGCCAGGGTGGACTTGCCCGAGCCCGAGGGGCCGACCACAGCCACGGTCTTGCCGGACGGTATCTCGAAGCTGATGTCGTGCAGAATCGGCCGCGCCGCCTCATACGCAAAGTAAACGTGGCTGAAGGTGACGTTGGCGCCATTCACCTGGAGCGGCTGCGCGCCTGGCACGTCGGCAATTTCGCGCTCGCGCTCCATCAGCGTGAACATCTTGTCCAGGTCGGTCAGGCTCTGCTTGATCTCGCGATACAGAACGCCCAGAAAGCCCAGCGGAATATAGAGCTGGATCATGAAGGCGTTGACCATCACCAGGTCGCCCAGGGTCATGCGGCCGTCCGCCACGCCTTGCGTCGCGCGCCACAGCATGGCGACCAGGCCGGTGGCGATGATCAGTTGCTGACCGGTGTTCAGCAGACTGAGCGTGCGCTGGCTCTTGAGGGCGGCCAGGCGGTAATGCTCCAGGTTTTCGTCGTAACGCTTGGCTTCGAACTCTTCATTGTTGAAGTACTTGACGGTCTCGAAGTTCAGCAGCGAGTCGATGGCCCGACTATGGGCTTTGGAGTCCATCTCGTTCATCTGCCTACGGAACTTGGTGCGCCACTCGGTCACGCTGACCGTGAAGCCGATGTAGAACACCAGGGCAATGATGGTGATCAAGGCAAACCAGATGTCAAACTTGATGGCCAGGTAGGACAGCACCATAGTTACTTCGATCAGCGTCGGGATGATGCTGTAAAGCGAATAGGAGATGAGCGAGTTGACCGCCCGCGTGCCGCGCTCGATGTCGCGCGTCAGGCCGCCGGTCTGGCGCTCCAGGTGAAAGCGCAGGCTCAAGGCATGCAGATGGCGAAACACCTGCAACGAAATCGTGCGCGACGCGCCTTCGGTGGCCTTGGCAAAAATGAGCTCGCGCAACTCGGCAAACAAGGTGGTGGACAGGCGCAGCAGCCCGTAGGCCAACAACAAGGCCACCGGCACCACCACCAAAGCCGTGGCGTTGATGCCGCCCTTGGGATTCATGGTGTCCACCAACTGCTTGAGCAACAAGGGCACGCCGACGTTGGCCGTTTTGGCGCCCACCATGAAGGCCAGTGCCGCCATCACACGCCATTTGTACTGCCACAAATACGGAAACAGGCGTTTGAGCGTGGCCCAGTCAGAGCGGGTATCGGCGGAGGTGGGCGCGGAGGCGGCGCCGTGATGGGAGTGGGCAAGTTCGCCAGAGCGGCGCATGGGTGACAATCTCGAAGCTTAAACAACCTAGATTGTGCCCATGTCCGCAAACCCAAGCCCCAACCCCGCCACCAACCGTGGCGCCAATGTCCAGTTGCCCACCGACCAGGAGCTGGTGCTCAAGGTCATTCCCATGCCGGGCGACTGCAATGCCAATGGCGATATTTTTGGCGGCTGGGTGATGGCGCAAGTCGATCTGGCCGGTGCCGTGGTGCCAGCCCGTTATGTCAAGGGCCGCATGGTGACGGTGGCGGTGAACGAGTTTGTCTTCAAGCAGCCGGTGCGCGTGGGCGATATTTTGTCGTTTTTCGCCAAGCTGACGCGTATTGGCCGCACCTCGATCACGGTCAAGATCGAGGTCTTTGCCGAGCGTTTCGGGTCAACCAACGAGTACGCCAAAGTGACGGAAGCCTCGCTCACCTACGTGGCGATTGACGAGCATGGCCTGCCGCGGGAAGTGCCGCAAAAACTGATTTAACCCCGTCGTGGAAGCCGGTTCAAGCCGGCACCGTCATAGCCTGCAGGGCGCGCCGGGTGACATCGTCGGCCGGGAAAAACGTCTCCATCGCCAGCTCCTGCAGCGTGACATCGACCGCTGAGCCAAAGATGGTGGTGGTGCTGATGAAGCTCAGCACGCCGCCCGGCGTTTTGAACTTGAAGGGCATGACGACACCCGCGTGTTCACCATCCAGAATCAGGCGACTGGCCTCCTCGGGCACCGGGTAGGCCTTGAGTTCTTCCAGCAAAGCCACCAGCACCGGGTCCGCCGTTGCCGTGATTTGCTGACGCAGGCGCTCGAACAGATGGCTGCGCCATTGCGGCAGATTGACGATGTTCTTGGCGATGCCAAGCGGGTGCAGGCTCAGGCGCAACACGTTCACCGGCGCCTGCAGCAGCGCGGCGTCAGCCCCGGCCATCAGCTGCGGCACCATGCGGTTGGCGGCAATCAGGTTCCAGTGGCGGTCAATCGCCAGCGCGGGGTAAGGCTCGTGGCTTTTGAGCAAGAGCTCCACCGCCTGACGGGCCGCGTCCAGCGCCGGGTGGCCCAGCGGCCGCTCGCGGTACATCGGCGCGTAGCCGGCCGCCACCAGCAAGGCATTGCGTTCGCGCAGCGGAATGTCCAGCCGCGCCGACAGGCGCAAGACCATTTCGCGGCTGGGCGTCGAGCGGCCGGTTTCCACAAAACTAAGGTGCCGGGTGGAGATGTCCGCCTCATGCGCCAGTTCCAGCTGGCTCAGGCGCCGGTGCTGGCGCCAGTGGCGCAGGTGGTAACCAAAGGGTTGGGGGCTTGCGTTCATGGCCTCATCCTAAAGCCAGAACGGCCAATATTCCATTACCTCCCAGGTCATCGACTTGCGGCTGCGACGCGGGAATGATTCAGCCAGGCCGCACCGATTGGATAGCCCGGTGCGCTGACTCCCCCTGATACCGGCTATCGCAACCCAAGGAGTTTGCTATGTCTACCTCGTTCATGTCGTCCCCTAACTTCCTGCGCCACGTGCTGCGCGCCGATGCGCTGTCGTGCCTGGCCTGCGGCCTGCTGCAGCTCATTTTCCCCGGCCAGATGGCGCGCTTGCTCGGCCTGCCGGAAGCCCTGCTGGCCTATACCGGTGAGTTTTTGCTGGTTTATGCGGCGGTGGTGGGGTTTATTTCCACGCGGGTGCCGGTGCCACGGCCACTGCTCTGGCTGCTGGTGGCCGGCAATCTGGGCTGGGCCCTCGGCTGTGTGCTGCTGCTGGTCAGCGGCAGCGTGGCACCATCCACGCTCGGCACGACCTATGTGCTGCTTCAGGCGCTGACGGTCGGCGTGCTGGCGGAGTTGCAGTTTTTCGGTCTGCGGCGTTCAGCGGCGCAAGCGGCCTGGTGAAGAGGCCGGCCACCCTTTCGCGGACGCCAAGCAGCGGAACGAAGTTCGCTACTGTCTTGATAGCTGCTTGCGCATATTCTGCGAGGGCTAGCGGCTGATTTTTTATAAATTTATCAGCCACTGCCTAGGACACGATATAAGCAGCCGATCCGGTCGACAGCAGCTTGCCGTCGGCCCCCAGAAACTCCATGCGGGTGGAGGCCACGCGCGAGCCCAGGCGCATGACTTCGGCGCGTAACTCAAAATGATCCCCAATGCCGGGGCGCAGGTAATCGACACGCAAATCAATGGTGCCGAGCTTGCCGAAGCGCAGCAGGCGCTGCATCGGCGCTTCATCCATGTGGCGTGCGCCAATGGCGGCCATCACGGCCAGGCCGCCCATGGCGTCCAGCCCGGCGCTGATGACGCCACCGTGAATCCGGTTGAAACTGAAGTGGCCGATCAATTCACGTTTCATGTCGATGCGCGCGCGCACCTGGGTCGGCTTGAGCGAGGTGATCTTCAGGCCCAAGACCTGGTTGAAAACAATCAGCTCTTCAAAGACTTTGGTCAATCCGGAGACGAATTCATCTTCAAACTCGATCTCGTCGGGGGCTATCAGGGAGTGGGGCATCAGGATTCCTTCAAAAACAAAGCCAGGGCCGCATCGGTCAGCTCATCGAGCGAGGCGCCTTTGGCGGGGTCAAACCACTGGACCGACCAGTTCAGTGCGCCCAGTATCAAGAGCCGGGACAGTTTCACCGGCGCACGCAAATGGCCGCTCGCATGCAAGGCCTCCAGCACCGGCGTCCAAGCCGATTCGTAGTCCGCTTGCAGCCGGGCCAGCGAGGCGCGTTGATCGGGACTCAGGGAACGGTATTCGTAAAGCATCACCGGCACAAAGTCATTGCCCGGCCCCAGCAGCGTGTCAAAGTGGGCGCGAATCAGGCGCCGGATTTGCATCAAGGGTGCGTGGGCCAGCGGGTCATTCATGGCGGTCGATGCCCCCCGCAGGACGCTGGCTTGCCGCGCCAGGGCTGCGTGCATGCCCTCCTCCATCACCGAAAAAAGCAGCGCGTCCTTGCTTTTAAAGTGATAAAAAGGCGAGCCGCTGTGCATGCCCACGGCGGCCGCGATGTCGCGCGTGCTGGTGGCGTCAAAGCCCTGATCGCGAAACAGGCGGGCGGCGGCGGTGAGCAAGGCTTGGCGGCGATTGCCGTCGTCGCGCTCTTCCTCCGTCTTGCGTGGCCGGCCGCGCGGGCGCTTGGCCACGGAGTCTTCCGACGGTCCGGTGGTGGAATGGGAGTACAAGGCGGATGCAGTCATGACGCCAGAGCATACCGAAAATATCTATTTATAGCAATCAAACGCTTTGTATAAATGTGGTGCTGAACCGGATGAGTTGCCGTTTCGTCTAGCAGCTTGCTCAAACAAGCCTTTGACAACTGTCAATTGATGCGAGCGCCAGCGCCGTCAAATAGGGTTTGGGCCTGAATTATTGGGTTTCCATTCAACAGGAGAGTTGCCATGACTGATCGAAAAATCATTGCTGTGGTCGGCGCCACCGGGGCGCAGGGTGGCGGTTTGGTGCGTGCCATTCTGAACGATCCCGGTGGGGGCTTCAGCGTGCGCGCCATCACCCGCAATGCCAGTTCCGAGCAGGCCAAAGCGCTGGCCAAGCTGGGCGCGGAGGTGGTGTCCGCCGATATTGACGATGAAGCAGGCCTGACGGCGGCGCTCAAGGGCACGCATGGCGCGTACTTCGTCACCTTTTTCTGGGCGCATATGTCGCCAGCGAAGGAGAAGGCTGAAGTCCGCAGTATGGCGTCCGCCGCGAAGGCCGCCGGCATCCAGCACGTGATCTGGTCCACGCTGGAGGACACCCGTCAATGGGTACCGCTGTCGGACAACCGCATGCCGACCTTGATGGGGGAATACAAGGTGCCGCACTTCGATGCGAAAGGTGAATCCAACAAGTTCTTCACCGAAATGGGCGTGCCCACCACATTCATGTACGCGTCCTTCTACTGGGACAACCTGATCCATTTCGGCATGGGCCCCAAGAAGGGGCCGGACGGCAAGCTGGCTTTTACCCTGCCGATGGGCGACAAGAAGTTGGCCGGCATCGCGGCCGAGGACATCGGCAAATGCGCCTATGGCATTTTCAAGAAAGGCGCCGAGTACATTGGTAAAAGCGTCGGGATTGCCGGCGAGCATTTGACCGGCACGCAGATGGCGGCCTCGCTCTCCGCTGCTCTGGGGCAGGCGGTGCAGTACAACGCGGTGACGCCCGAGATGTACCGCAGCTTCGGGTTTCCGGGCGCCGATGACCTGGGCAATATGTTCCAGTTCTACCAGGACTTTGAGGCCGACTTTTGCGGCCGGCGCAGTATCGAAGAATCACGCGCCCTGAACCCCGCACTGCAGACCTTCGACACCTGGCTGGCCGAGAACAAGACCCGCATCCCGCTGGCGTAGCGGGCCGCAAACCAGTGAAATCCATTCCCATCCAACCAGCGGCTGAAACCCAGGTCTTGCGTGACGGGAGGGGCAACACGGCGGGCGCGCCCTGGCGGCCGCGCTGGCTGCTGGTCGCTCCCCACCGCCTGGCCTTTTTCATGGCGGCGCTGATGCTGGCGCTGAGTTCGATCTGGTGGGCGGTCGTCTTGCTGACGCGGGCTGTCAAGATCACCCAGTTTTGGGCCGTGCCGCCGGCCGCCGCGCACGCGCTCTTGATGAGCATGGGCTTCATGCCGCTCTTCTTCGCCGGTTTTCTCTTCACGGCCGGACCCAAGTGGTTGGGCCTGCGCGAGGTGGCAGCCCGCAGTTTGTTGCCGGCCTTGAGCCTGATGCTGGCGGGCTGGGTCGCGGTGCTGATCGGCTTTCATACCCACGCCCAGCTGGCCAGCGCCGGCTTGGCGCTGGTGGCGGCCGGCTGGACGGTGCTGAGCCTGAAGTTCTTCAATCTGCTGCGACAAAGCCATGTGCCGGATCGTGTTCACGCCAGTCTGGTGGCCGTCGCTTGTAGCGTGGGTGTCATCACCTTATGGACGGCCGTGCTGTCGCTGGCCCTTGGTTCAACGCTGATGCTGCGAGTCGCCACCCAGGTCGGTCTTTGGGGATTTGTGGCAACGGTATTTGCCGTGGTGTCGCACCGCATGATTCCCTTCCTGGGCGGCAGCGCGGTGGCGTTTCTCGATGCCTGGCGGCCACTGTGGCTGCTGTGGGTGATGGTGGCCATGCTGTGGCTGGAGGCGGGCTTCAGTGCTGTTGACCTGGCGTGGTGGCCGGGGTCCGCGGCGATGCGATGGGGCCAAGTAGCGGTGGAGCTGCCCTTCGCTGTGCTGATGCTCTGGCTGGCGCTGCGCTGGGGACGGATGCAGAACCTGAAAATCCGGCTGCTCGCCATGCTGCACGGTGGCTTCACCTGGCTGGGCATTTCCTTCGCGCTGAATGCGCTGTCCCACGCGCTGATGGCGCTGACGCATGGTGAGCTGTCATTGGGGCTGGCGCCGCTGCATGCCATGACCATGGGCTATCTGGGTGCCACCATGCTCGCGACCACGACGCGCGTGAGCAGCGGCCACGGTGGCCGGCCCGTGGCCGCCGACAACATCGCCTGGAGCTTGTACTGGATTCTGCAAAGCGCCGTGCTGCTGCGTGTCATCGCGGCCATCTGGCCCGCCGCCAGCACCCCGTTCACGCTGCTGGCGGTGGCGGCGTGGAGCCTGGCCACGGTCGGCTGGGCGGTGCGTTATGGCCGCTGGTTCGGTCGGCCCCGACTGGATGGCCGTCCCGGCTAAGCGCGGAATCAGGATCAGCCGGGCGCCGGCGCGTGCGCGTGGCGGCGTTCACCACCGAGGTCTTGCAGCAATTGCGGGCTGATCTGCCAGGCCTCCAGCCGCACCCCGCCGCGCGTGCCGGCAAAACGCTGTGCCGCGGTCGCGCTGGCAAACGCGGGCAAATTGCCTGCGCGCATAGGCCCCAGGGCGTTCGAGCCGCTGACATAAAAGGCCTCGTGCGCACTGATCCAGACACCACTGCTGACATCTTTCACATAACTGGCCGCGATTTCGCTGGCCTGGCGGCCGCGGGTGTAGCGCCCCACGTCCTGCAGGTAGAGGAAAAGGGTGAGTGGCGAGTCAAAGAACTGCGCGTCGCCGTTATGAAAAATGATCTGCGCAGCCCAGTCCGGTGAACGCGCCGGGAACATGCCACATACCGGGCAGCGCGCATCCGCGGGCACCGGACGGGCTTGATGCAGGCCCAGGCCTGACTTCGGGTCATAGGGCGTGGGCGGCGCCACCACGCAGAATTCGCCAGCCGCCGCCAGCAGGGCTGCCTCCGCGGACATGGTGCGCCACGGATTGGGCAGCAGATAAGCGGCGCCGGCCAACCCGACGAGCGAGGCCCCCAACAGTCGCTTGAGTGCAGGCCGACGCAACATCACTACATCTTGCCGTCATGCAGCGCGCCGCCGCTCAGATCCACCATCTCGGGCTTGACCTCGGCATAGCGCAGCAACTTGCCACCCCATTGCGCGGCGAACTTCTGGGCGTCCGACTCCTGCGCGAAGCTGGCAACCGTCGGCCCCATCGAGCCGTGGCGTTTGCTGCCCAGCACATAGAAACCGCTTTTGGCGTCCATCCAGTGGCCGCGCGGCTGGTCCCAGTCGGCCTTGCCCATGTCTTGCACGTACACCGCCACCACCTTGCGCACCTGCTCGGGCCGCAGCATGGTGTTGAACAGCTCCACCGTGTCGCAGAAGAACACCGGCGCGGCCGCACCGGCATAGTGAATTTGCCCCTTGGGGCCGGGGTAGTCGACCAACAACATGCCATCCAGCTCGCAGGTAGTGGACGCGCCGATTTCCACCGGCGCCACGGTTTTCGCATCGCCGGCTCGGTCGCCGCAAGCGCTCAGTCCGCTCAGCGCGCCCAGTGAAGCCCATAAGGCCAGACCGAGCAGTTGGCGGCGCTCGCCGCAGGGCTCATTGACGGTGTTGTGGCGACGGCAGGAACAGGTAGGTTTCATGATTTAAATCTCCAGCGTGCCAGCGCAAGCGGCACAACAATCCAGGCCAACATGACCGAGCCCATCAGCCAGGGCTTGGCCAGGGCGGGCGGCACGATGCTGGCCAAGCCATACAGGGTGCGAACATCTTCCAGGGAAAACACATTGAGGATGCGAAACACATCCGCCGGGTTCAGCAACAACATGTACGCAAACGCCTCACCGCCGTAGCTGCCGCCCGTGGCCACCAGGCCGCCCAGCAGCAGCAGGTCAAACACCAGCACAAAGAAGAACCACAGCGCGATGGCAAGGCCCGAGGCGCGCGTGCGTTCGCGCGCGATCACCGACATCAGCACCGCCAGACTCAGAAAGGCCAGGCCCAGCAACACCGAGCTGAGCATGAAGCCCCCGTAGTGGTACAGCCCCGCCCAGCTGAACTGCTTGAACAGCAGCAAGGCCACCAGACCAAAGCCGGCGAGCGTGGAGAGCGTGAGCGCCGCCGCCAGACCCAGGTACTTGCCGAGCAGCAGTTCGAGGCGCGTGATGGGCAGGGACAGCAGCAGGTCGAGCGAGCCGCGCTCGCGTTCGCCCACCACGGCGTCAAAGCCCAGCAGCAAGGCGATGAGCGGGATCAAGTAGATCACCAGACTCACCAGGCTGGTGATGGTGAACTCGATGGAGCGCAGGCCCAGTTGACCCTGGCTGGCGCCGCCAAAATAGGTGATCACCAACGAGAACACCGTGAACACCAGGGCCACGGCCAGCACCCAGCGGTTGCGCACGCGGTCGCGAAACTCTTTCGCGGCCAGGGTCAGGATTTGGGTTATTTCCATTGTTTCACCTCAATCCGTCAAACCAAAAAAAACGTCTTCCAAAGAGGGCTCATGGATGTTCAAGTCCAGCAAGCCGGCGCCCAGAGCGGTGAGCGCACCCAGCACCACCATCTTGCTTGCGCGCGGGCAGCTCACCCGCAGGCCGTGATCGGTGACGACGCAACGCACTTCTGTCAGATGGCTTAACGCCTGCTGCGCCAGCGCGGCGTCGGCGGGCGCCAGTCGCAGGGCCAGGCTTAGCGGCAGCTGCATCTGGTCGCGCAGGGCCTGCACGCTGCCCAGCGCCTGGATCTTGCCGGCCGCCATGATGGCGAGGCGATCCACCCGCTCCTGCAGCTCGGCCAGGATGTGCGAGGTGATGAGGATGGTCACGCCTTCGTCGCGCAATCCGCGCAGCGTAGCGTAGAAATCGCGGATCGCCTGCGGGTCCAGGCCGTTGGAGGGTTCGTCCAGGAACAGCACCCGCGGTGCGCCCAGCAGCGCTTGCGCGAAGCCCAGGCGCTGGCGCATGCCTTTGGAATACTCCCGCAGTGGCCGCGTCGCCGCATCCGCCAGGCCGACGCGCGCCAGCGTGGGCGCGCATTGCGAACTGGGGGCGCCCTTGAGCCGGGCGAAAAAACGCAGGGTCTCCAGACCCGTCAGGTTGTCGTACAGCACCACGTTCTCGGGCAGGTAGCCGATGTGGCGGCGCGCGGCGCGAAAGTCGCGCCCCCCCACCTTCGCGCCATCCACCATGATCTCGCCGGCGTTGGGCGCGATCAGGCCCAGCATCATCTTGAAAAGCGTGCTCTTGCCCGCGCCGTTGTGGCCGATCAGGCCGAAGATCTCGCCGCGCTGCACGGTGAGGTCGATGCCGTCCACGGCATGCAGGGCGCCGTAATGCTTGGCGACACCGCGCGCCTGAATCGCCGGGCCGGCATGGCCCTGGGGGTTACTGACCGGGATAGTGCTTGTCACGCCACTCACTCCATTGTTTGTTGTTGGGTTGCATGCGTGGCTTCGGGTCCACCACACTGGGCACGCGCAGCACCGGGAATTGTTGGGCCACCAGGCGCAGTGCCTGCACCGCCGGGCTGGCCAGCAGCAGCTTGATGCTGGGATAGCGCCAGGTGAGGCGGTCCACCATGTCGTTGGCCTCGTAGCGCACATCGCCGCTGCCGTTCCCGTCGCGGTCCCAGCCCAGGTAGTTGCTCCAGTGGTTGCCGCTTTGGGCGCCCCAGACCTCGTCGCGCGCGCCGACGTAGCGCACCTGTTCGCGGTTGGCGATGAAGTCATTGCCCTCCACCACGTTGCGCGTGGAACCGGCCGACAGATGCACGCCCACCTGGTTGTCCACCACCAGATTGTTCCTCAGCGTGGCGTACTCGACGTCGTAAATGAAGAAGCCCCGTGCGTTACCGGCCACCACATTGTTCTCGATCACCGAGTCCTGAATCGTGCGCAGCATGATGCCGTGGTCGGAGTTGCCCCAAGCGCGGTTGTTGCGCACCACCTGGTTGCGCACTTCCATCAAGGCCAGGCCGCCACGGTTGTAGTAGCTCTCGTTGTCCTCCCACAGGTTGTAGTAGGAGTTCATGTAGTGGGTACCGTAGCGGCTGTGGTGCAGTTTGTTGCCCTTGAAAATGGCGTGGTGCGACACATCGACGTAGAGCGCGTCGCGCACGAAACCGATGTTGTTGCCGGTGATACGCGCGCCGGTGGTGTTGTAGAGCTGCACGCCGTTGCCGCGTTGCGAGGAGTTGTACTCGCGCTTACCGGTGATCAGGTTGGCCTCGATCAGCACATCGTTGGCCTTCTCGATCCACAGCCCGAACAGGTTATAAGTGAGGTCGCAATGCCGCACCACGGCGCGGTGAGCGCCGGGATAGATATAGATGCCGGCGTTCTGGTCCTTCAGGCTGTCGCCCGAGTCGCGCACGATCAAGCCCTCCAGCACCACGTCGGTCGCGGTCACGCGCACGGTGTCGCCTTGCTGCGCGCCGCTCAACGTGGGGCGCCCGATGCCGCGCAGGGTGAGCGGCTTGTTGACGAGGAAGTTGCCGGTGTAGAGGCCACGCTCGATTTCCAGCACATCGCCGGCTTTGGCCAGCACGATCGCCTGCTGCAACGACTCGCCCGGTTTGATGCGCAAGGTGGCCGCTTGCGCGCTGGCCAGCAAGACCGCCAGCAGAAGGAACAGGGCTTTGCGCATGGGAATGTCAGATGACCAGCAAGCCCAGCGTCTTGAGGGCCAGGAACAGCGCCGCGCCGATGAGCAGGTTCTTGAAGCCCACGTAGCTCATCATGTCCATCACGCCGGCCACGCGGTAGTGGTCGCGCCACCACGGACCATCCTTCACATAGCGCCGGCCCGACAGGCGGATCAGCACCTCGTACACGCTCCAGCCAAACCACCAGCCAATGATGGCGCTCGAAGACAGGTCGCCCATCGCCGTCATCACCCAGGCCACGCTGGCCGCCACGGCCAGCGAGAAGCCCGCCACCTGCAGCGCACGCTGTGAAGCCCAGCCCTCGCTACTCCATGGCCACAGGTGATCGCGAAATTCCAGCCACAACCACTGCAGGCCGCGCACGCCGACCTTGTGCGGCGGCAAGGTGAGGTCGGTGGGCATGCGCGGGTCCGGCCCCTTGGCGGCGGTGGCGCTGATCTGCGAGCTCACACCGTCGCTGACGGGGTGGATCGGAATGAAGTAACCGTCGCGGCCGATCGGCGTGATCTCCAGCCCGTCGCGCTCGCGCCGCTTGCGCTCCTTGGCCAGCGGCGGGCAACCCTTGGTGTCGGTGTAGAGAATCATGCAGTCGAGGCAATGCAGGCATTCACGGTGATCAATGCGACCCGCCGCATCAATCGCCTGGGCGCCGCAACCCACGGCACAGGCCTTGCAGCTGTTGCAGTCCTGCTTGCGCTTGAGGCCGAACCAGCGGAAGGTACTGGGCATGGCCAGCGAGGCGCCCAGCGGGCAGATGTACTTGCAATACGGCCGCTCGATGAAGATCGATAGGCCCAGCAGCACGGCCACAAACAGGCCATAAGGCCAGCTGCGGTTGCTGATGCCCACCAGGAAGGTGGTCTTGAAGGGCTCGACCTCGGACAGTTTCTCGGCCAGCCCCATCGAGAACATCGATATCGTCAGCAGGCCGAAGAAGACCGCGTACTTGAGCCATTTCAGCCGGTCGTGCCACACCTGCGGCACCTGGGTCTGAAAGCGCTTGAAGCCGATGATGCGCGCCACCTTGTAGATCGCCTCGGAGAGCGAGCCAAACGGGCACATCCAGCCGCAAAACAGCCCGCGCCCGAACAGGAACACGGTGACGATGATGAAGATCCAGAACAGGAAGATGAACGGGTCCGTCAGGAACAGCGACCAGGTCCAATGGAACAGGAGCGCGTGGAACCAGGTCAGCACCTGGGTGATGGAGGGCTGAGCCATGGCGCCAAAGCCGACGAAGCCAATGCTCAGGGCCCAGGCGCTGTACTTGAAGACATTCACCGGCCACTTGTTCTTGTGCGTTGACAGGCGCGTGAGCTTTTCGCGAAACGCATAGACCACGCTCACGATGACCAGCAGCACGGCAAACAGCGCGATCTCCAGCGCGCGCGATTTCCACACCTGAACCCACGGGGCGGCGGCTTCCTTGATCACCGGTCGCCCGCCTTCGAGCAATTCGGAGGCCAGCCAGTATTTGGTACTGAAGTTGGAGAAGCTGCGCGCGCCGGTGGCGGGGTCGACCCGATTGCCCAGGAATGACAGGCTCCAGGGATAGGCCGCGGAGAAGGCTTTGGAACGAATCACGAAAATGGCCGACTCGTTGAAGCTCGGAGCCCCGGCCGCCTCCAGGCCGTAGAGGTTCAAATAGTCCAGGTCACGGAAGGTGAAGGCGTCCGCGCCCTGCCTGACTTGCACGCGGTCATAAATACCGCCGCGCACAAAGCCCGAACCCTTGAAGGATTCGATGCCGGCCGTGCGGACGATGAAAAAGGCGTGCTCGCCCTCTTTGAGCTGCATGCGCAGATTGTTCCAGCTGTTTTGGCCCAGCAGGCTGATGCCGATGTCGGGGTGATTCAAATCACCAAACCACAATTCGATGAAGGGCTCGGTGCCGCGCGCCAGACCCACTTGTTCGGGCTTGACGAGCAGGCGCTGCACACTGCCCTGTTCGACCAATTGCGCCCAGTTCAGGCGCTGGCCGCTCTTCACATAGCGTGCGGGCAGGCGCACCGTCGGCGCCAGGATGCCGACCTGGCGCGCCACGGCGGTGCCCGAGGCCATCATGACCTGGTTTTGTGCGATCACGGTCACGGTGGCGCCCGAGATGGCGTCCACGCCCAGCACATTCTCGTCGGGACGCGACTGGCCGACCTCGATCTTGTCGGCCACCGACTTGCCGATGTACTGCTTGTTGAAGTTCAACAACGCGGATTCGGGAATACCCAACAACAGAATGGGCTCGGAATGCTTGAGCACCTTGATGCCCACGAAGCGGCCCTTGAGGTCCATACCCATCAAAGTGACCACTGGCTTGCCCGAGTAGGCGGGCGTGTCGGTGATGTCGGTGGACAGCATCACGTAGCCCAATAGCTTCTTCTTGCCGGCCTCGGGCGCGCCGTAGGCCTCCACATAGGGTGGCTGGCCCAGGCGCTCGGAGAAGCTCAAGGCGCCGGGAAACACCTCGGTGCAAGGCACCAGGGCGCACATGTCCTTGGCGGTATTCAGGTCGGGCGGCAATGCCGCTTCATAGGAGCCTGTGGCCGCGCGTGCGCCGCTTGCACACAAGGCAAGCAGAAGAAAAAAGACAGTCAGGTAAGAATTCACCTTGACTGTCAACTGTCGGCATCGCGAATACATATCTCGTTCCTGCTGGGCAAGCGCCGCCCGATGGCGGCGCTTGCGTGGAGGCGGCGGGGCTCGAGCCCGCACGCCTCCGGGGCTTCAATTTCCGGAATCAGGCTTCAACAATCATGCGCGTGCGCATTTCAAGGTGAAGCGCATGGCAGAAGTGGGTGCAGTAGCACCAGTACACGCCCGGCTTGTCGGCGATAAAGGTCACCGAGGCCGTTTCTTGCGGGTTGACGATGAAGTTGACGTTGTACTTCGGAATCGCAAAGCCATGCGTCAAATCCTCCACCTTGTCCAGATTGGTCAGGATCAAGGTGACTTCGTCACCCTTCTTGAGCTTGAACTCGCGCAGGCTGAAAGCCGGGGCCTGCGACGTCATTCTGACGGTCACCTTCTTGCCGCTGCGGACCACGCCGGAATCCTTCGGGTCTTTGGTGGCCAGCGGGAACTCGTCCAGCGTGTAGACCTGTTTCGGACGCACCAGGTCGCGCTTGAAGATGATGAAGTCATGCGGCTCGCCGCGCACCGGGTGATCGGCCAGCAAGACCATCTTGTCGCCGGAGATGTCGACGAGCTGCTCGTTTTCCGGATGCAGCGGGCCGACCGGCAGGAAACGATCCTTGGAGAATTTGCAACCCACCGCCATGTACTTACCATCGGCAGCCCGAGTCTCGGATTGCGAAGCGTTCACGTGGCCGGGCTGGTATTGCACATCCAGGCGATCGACGACATATTTGGCGGTCTTGTCACCGGCGTGGAATTTGATGGCGGCGTCCACATTCCACTTCACCATCTGGCTATCCAGGAACAGGGTGGTGTAGGCGTTGCCGCGACCGTCAAAGGCGGTGTGCAGGGGACCCAGTCCAACTTCGACTTCAGCCACAACGGCGGCGTCGAGTTTTTCCAGCTTGCCGTCGAACCAGTCCAGCACCTTGGCCAGTTCGATCACCGTGACAGTCGGTGACAACTTGCCGGCGCAGATGAAATATTTGGCGTCGGGGCTGGCATTGACGCCGTGCGGATTCTTCGGCACCGACACATAGGCGGTGAGCGCCGTCTTGGCGTCTTTATTGGCCTCGCGGGTACCGTCGACGACGGGCACTTTGGAGTCGCCATAGGTCTTGAACTTGCCGGCTTTCACCGCCGCCTCAACGCGGGCCACGTTGAAGAACAGGCAGGCGTCACGCTCGGCGGACATCATGTCCTCGTACTTGACACCCATCTCGGTGTTGTACTGGTTGGTCGCGGCCAGCTTGCCGTCATACGACGTGGCGGTCAGGTCGCAATTGCCGTCGATCAGGACCTGATAGCGCACTTCCATGCTCTCGGCATCCACGCAAGTGAACAGCGAGTGGTATTTCTCGGGTTTGTCTGCATCGGCACCGGTGTTGGGCAAGGGAATGGCGAACTCGGCGCCGCAGAACACGCGCGTGGTGTAGTTGATCGCTGGATCGACCGGGTCGGCCTTGTCCGGGAAGATGCCGTGGAAGCCCTGAATGTTGGGGATCTCGGTGATCTTGTCGCAGGTGAAATAGTCGAGCCGGATGCGCGCGATGCGGCCGTTGATCTTGTCGTTGATCCAGGCGTAACGGCCGTCGTAATTGCCATCCTTGTAGGAGGCATGGGTGTGGTGGCTGTCAGCCACCGTGTACTTCAGGCTGCCATCGGCCTTGGTGCCCATGATCTTCTTCGATTCATTGGTGATGCCCCAGCCCACCAGCGCATCCGGCACAAAGCAGGGAATGCGATGGAGTTCACGCCCGGACGGCAGACCCAGCACCCGCATATCGCCGGTGTGACCACCGCTCCACAAACCGTAGTAGGTGTCCAGCTCACCCGGCTTCAGGTGGGTGGCATTGGCGCTGGCGTGCCCCGCAATGGCAGGCGTCGAGGCGGCAGGTGTGGCTGCACTGGTCGGCTTGTCGGTGCACGCCACCACGCCTCCCAAGCCGGCCAGGGCGGCGGTGTTGATGAACGTGCGGCGACCCATCGCCGAAGCGGCTTTGGGTTTCAGTTGCTGGTCTTGACTCATGATGAGGTCCTAGTTAGTCAAATGTTTGTTTTTGTTACAAAACAGGCGGGGCTTGACGATGTTTTCCCACGGACCAATGGTCATCGAAAGGTGATCCAAATCGTTTGACTTGGATCAAAAGGGCCTCATATAAGATGCAAAATTAATACATCTTATATGAGAGAATTCTTTCGTCGAATGTCGTCACCGACATTTATGTCTATTCAACTTCCATGAAAGATGCCATGAACAAATCCACACTGCTGTTGGCCACATTGAGCCTGGCCCTGTTGAGCGCCTGCGGGCAAAAAGACGCTACCGCGCCTGCTACCGCTGCGGCCCCCGCACCGGTGGTCGCTGCGGCTCCTGCACCCGCCCCTGTCGCCGAAAACACCGCCGGCAAGTCGACGTTTGGCAAGGTCTGCGCCATGTGCCACGCGATTGGTGCGGCCGGTGCGCCCAAGCCGGGCGACAAGGCCGACTGGGGCCCACGCATCGCCCAAGGGATGCCATTGATGGAAAAACACGCGATCGAAGGCTTCACCGGCGCCAAGGGCGTGATGCCGCCACGCGGCGCCTCGACCACACTGACCGACGACGAGGTCAAGGCCGCCGTGGCCTACATGGTGGATCAGTCCCGCTAAGCTGACTTGGCCGACGGATCATGCGTTCGCATAACTTCGATTCCATTCAGCACGGTCGACGTCGCCTGGTCATGGCCTTGCCGCTGATGGCGTGTGGCCTGGTCGTGGCGCCGGTGCAGGCCAAAGCCGGCGTTCATCAGGTCTCGCAGGTGTTGATGGGCACGCGCGTGGACCTGACACTGCAGGACGATGATGCATCGGTCCTGCCCGCCGCCGCCCATGCGGCGTTCGCGGAAATGACGCGGCTGGCGGACATGATGAGCCGCTACCGCAGCACCAGCGTGCTCAACGCCATCAATTTGATGGCGGGGCTGCGACCCGTGCCGGTGCCTGCGGAACTGATGCAGGTACTGCAGATGGCGCGTCAGGCGGCGCAGGCCAGTGGCGGTCAATTCGACACCACGGTCGGATCGCTGCGGGACTGGAACTTCGACCCCGAGCATCCGGTCATTCCCTCGGCGCAGCAGATCGCAGCGCAATTGAGTCTGGTCGATCAGGAACACGGGCTGGTGATCGATGAAGGTGCTGGCACCGCGTACCTCACAAAAAGAGGCATGCGCCTGGACTTGGGCGGCATTGCCAAACTCCCGATTCTCCAGGCCGGCCTGCGGCAATTGCAGCGCCATGGCTTGGCCAACGCGATGATCAACGGCGGTGGCGACGTATTGGTGATGGGGCGTTTGAACGGTCGCCCCTGGCGCGTGGGTCTGCGCGATCCGCGCCATCCCGAAAAGGTGCTGGGCATGGTGTCCTTGACGCAGGGATTTATAGCGGCCTCGGGCGATTACGAGCGCTTCGTGATGCAACAGGGCAAGCGCTTGCATCACATTCTGGACCCCAGGACCGGCTACCCGACCCAGGGGCCGCATGGGGTGACGCTGATCAGCGAGCAACTGGAGGCGATCAATGGGCTGGGCACCGCCCTCATGGTGGCAGGCGCTGACGCCGGACGGGCTCGGATCGCACGCACCCCCGGGGTGGATGCGTTGATCGTCGATGCCGACAACAGCCTCTGGCTCTCGCCTGGCATGGCATCGCGTTTGGGTCGCGCCTGAATTAGCGGCCTCTCAAGCGGCCCGCCTCAGCGAACTTGTGCAGTCCCGGCACAATATCGACTCCACCATCCCAAACCCTTGAACTGGAGACGCCATGAGAACCGAAGACTTGATACTTGCGGCCCAGGTGCGCGAACTGGCGGCAGAGCTCCGCCACCAACATGCTTACCGTACCAAGAAGGACATGGAAGCGAGACTGCCACCCGAACAACACGAGTCGCTGGAGGACTTCATGGAGAAATACCGGACAGCTCATCCCGTGACGAAGTTCATACCCGAAGCCATGCAAAAGCTGGAGAAGGTGTCGGAGGTCATTCAGACCTATATGCGGACACATCCACAGAGCTGATCTTTGTCTATGAACGAAGCTGTTGTGTGGCTGGACGACGGCAGCCCGCACAGCCCCCGCTTCAATGACCGCTACCGTTCACGCACAGGGGGTTTGGCACAGGCGGCCTCCGTGTTCCTCGCCGGTTGCGGCCTGCCCCAGCGCTGGCGTGACAGAACCCAATTCACGGTACTCGAAACAGGCTTCGGCCTGGGCCTGAACTTTCTGACCACGTGGGCGGCGTGGGAGGGCGACGCCCAGCGTTGCGAGCATCTGCATTTTGTTTCGGTCGAAGCCTATCCCGTGGCAGCGACGGACATCGTGCGCAACGCGCAGGCGCCAACGCCGGCGAGTGAGGCAGACGCCCAGCTGTCTGCGCGCGTGCAGGTCTTGGCGCAGGAACTCGCCCGGGCCTGGCAGGACCTGACACCCGGCATTCACACCTTGCGCTTTGCCCAGGGGCAAGTGCAGTTGACGCTGGCCGTGGGCGACGTACAAGCCACGCTGAAAAGCCTGGCGTGCGTTGCCGATGCGGTTTACCTGGATGGATTCAGCCCCGTGCTGAATCCGGAAATGTGGTCATCGACCACGCTGCAGGATGTGGCGCGCCTTTGCCGCCCAGGCACAACATTGGCCAGCTATTCCGTCGCGTTAAGTGTGCGCGATGACTTGAAACAGTTTGGTTTTTCGGTGAAAAAGTGCCCAGGTCTGCCGCCCAAACGCCACCGCCTCCAGGCTGTTTATTCGCCCCCCTGAGTCTGTATCGAAACCGCGCTCGCGCGCAAGGCGAGCAGCTGCGATGCGAGGGCAAAGCGTATCAGTCCGGCTGCATAGGATGGGTCGCAATGAAAACGGGTTGGGTCAATCCACCAGCCCTGCCCAGCCATCAGCCATTTGAAATCCACTTCCGCCAGCAGAGAAACGCGCGAATCGGAGCGGCTCGCGACGTCAGCGACCGCTGGACATGGCTCTGCCTGACTTGGCAGCGTGATCCCGTCGCTGGCGACGGCGGTCGGGAAGATGCGGGCCAGGGTGTTCTTGATATCCATAAGTGCCTTTCAGTGCAGACGATCTCACTGTGGCGCCCAAGTGCTTGTCCGTCTGTGGGGGACCGCACATTGCGCCGGTGCAGAGGCGAAAAAAAGCTTGCTCCCCGGATAGCCATCAGCCGCCAAGGAAATCGGCTGCCGTAGCTTCTGCGAACGTTTTTGATATTTCGCAAGCGTTCCTCCTCGAATACGTGCAAGGTCTGTGTTCCGCATCCCAAGTCGCCATGTCCTGATTCTTACCGGGTCTGGCTTTCCAACCGTACGGAGGGAACGATGGACAACACGGTCATGGAAGAACGCTCAGCACCGCTAACGCACAGACTCCGCCAATTCATAGAGCTGCCCGGTCCGCGGAGCGTGCCTGTGTTCGGCAACGCCTTGCAGATCAACACCTCGCGCATGCATCTGCAGCTTGAGGAATGGTGCCGCGAATTCGGTCCGTTCTACAAACTGCGGCTCGGCAAACGCAAGATCGTCGTCGTGGGCGACCACGAGGCAGTCGCGGCCATCCTGCGCAACCGACCGGACGGCTTTCGCCGCACGACGCGTCTGGATGAAATCTGGACCGAGATGGGTCTGATGCCCGGCCTTTTCGGGGCCAACGGCGACGCCTGGCGCCGCCAGCGGCGCATGGTGATGGCGGGATTCGATCCGGCCCATGTCAAGCGCTACTTCCCGTCCCTGCAGCAGGTGGCGCAACGCCTGCATGGGCGCTGGCACAGCGCTGCCAGCCAGGGGAAAGCCATCGACCTGCAGGCCGACCTGATGCGCTTCACGGTCGACACCATCGCCGGACTGGCCTTTGGCGCGGAGGTCAACACACTGGAGTCCGACCAGGATGTTATCCAGCAACACCTGAACAAAATCTTTCCGGCGGTGTTCAAACGCCTCTTTGCAACGGTGCCGATCTGGCGCTATGTGCACTCGACAGCGGACCGTCAACTAGCGCGGAGCATCGCCGAGATCAAGGTGGCGGTGACAGGCTTCATCGCGCAGGCCCGCGCGCGCCTGCAGAGCAACCCGACCCTGCGCGAACAGCCCGGCAATCTGCTCGAAGCGATGATTGTTGCCGCCGATCAAGCGGACAGCGGCATGGATGACGCGCAGGTGGCGGGCAATGTGCTCACCCTGCTGCTGGCCGGCGAAGACACCACGGCCAACACCCTCGCCTGGATGATCCACCTGCTGTGGCGCAATCCAGCATCACTGGCCCTCGCTACCGAAGAGGTGCGGCGGGTTTGCGGGGACACGGTGGCGCCGACGCTGGCGCAGATCGACCAACTGCTCTACATAGAGGCCTGCGCCCACGAGACCATGCGGCTCAAGCCGGTGGCGCCACTGCTGCCGCTGCAGGCGCTAAGCGACACGGTGATCGGTGATGTGCAGGTACCCGCTGGCATGGTGGTTATCAGCCTGATGCGCCGTGACGCCGTCAGCGAGACCCACGTGCCACGCGCCGCCGCGTTCGAGCCCGAGCGCTGGCTGCCCGACGAATCCCCCGATCAGGCGGCCCACGCCGCCAAGCGCATCTCCATGCCCTTCGGCGCGGGCCCGCGCATCTGCCCAGGGCGCTATCTGGCGCTACTGGAGATGAAGATGGTGATGGCCACCTTGCTCGGCCACTTCGATATTGAAGGCGTCGACACACCCGATGGCGGGCAAGCGCGCGAGCATCTGTCGTTCACGATGGCGCCGGTGGGTCTGCGCATGCGCCTGCGCAACCGAGTGCTGCAACCGGTCGATGCCTGAGTTGCCCCATTGTTCGCGGTACCTGCCGTGCTGGCTGCAGCACATATGGTTGCTGATGCTGATTTGAACAAACACGGCGATGCTCAATACTTGAGCTGAAGCCTGTCGAGTTGCTCTTTGGTAACCGCGGGCACATCGCCCCGCTTTTCCCAGCGATTCAGGTTCCAGGCCCCTTCACCCACCCAAGCCTTGATGAGCTTGAGATTGGTGGCGCGTTCTTCTTCTGTCTCGCCCAGGTTTTTGTACATGTTGCCAGGCTTCTTGTCGCCACTGTTGGCGCCGTCATCCAGACGACGCATCAAGGCGCCGGCATCAGGCCAACCCACCAGTTGAAGCAAGGTTTCGTAAGTGCTGGTACGCGGGCCCAGCTTTTCTTTTTTGTATTTTTCCGGGTCCAGGTCGAACTCGTGCAGCGTCGGCGCATCATCGCCATGGCATTCGCCACACTGGGCCTTGATCAATGGTTTGATGTCCTTCAGATAGGTCACGTCGGCGGCCCATGCAGGCAACGCCACGGCAACGCAAACCAAGGAAGCAAGAAGTTTGGATTTCATGGCGTAGGTCCTTTCAAGGTGAGGGCTGGGTTGACAGGGGTTTTCTTGGCGCCAGCGATCAACATTTCGCGCGGGCCCGGCCCTTCGGGCTCCTTGTGTGCGATCCCGAAGTGGCAGTCGATGCAGGTCAAACTATCAGCCGCAGCCTTGGCATGTCGAGTCTGCGCTTTGGCCGATTGCAGAGCGGCGCTCATCTTCGCCGGATTGTGGCAATTGCGGCATTCAAGCGAGTCAGTGTCCTTCATGCGCCTCCACACCTGCGTGGCCAACTCATGGCGTCTGGCTTGAAACTTCTCCGGTGTGCTGATCGATTGAGAGATGAAATGGCTATACACATCCTTACTCGCCTGAAGCTTGCGCAAGATCGACGGGCCCATCTCGCGCGGCTGGTGGCAGTCAACGCAAACAGCACGCACCCCGGTACGGTTTTGGTCGTGGATCGTCCCCTTGAACTCGGCGTAGACATTGTTTTTCATTTCGTGGCAACCAATGCAGAACTCTTCGGTATTGGTCCAGGCCAACGCAGCGGCACCACCGGTCATCAGCAGTACCGCTGCGACAAACCCTGCGGCCAACAGACTGAGCACCAGCCTCCAGTGTGCGAGCATTTTTTGAAATAGAACGTTCATGGTGATCGCTCAGGTTTAAGTTGACGTCTGCTCAGCGGGACAGGATATAGCGCACCAGGTTTCTGATTTCAGATTCATCTTTTGATTTGACGATTTGATGTTCTTCTTCAACATCGTCAATCTTGATCTTGGGGCCGGTGGTAATGTGCTTGATCAGTTTGGCCTCCGCGTCTGCATCGCCCCTGTACTTGGCAGAAGTCACGCTGAACGAGGGGCCGTCTTTTTTCTTGTCAACTGAATGGCATTTGGTGCAATTGCTCTTCCTGGCCAGGGCCTCGGCGGCGGTAAGGTCAACCGCTTGAGCGTGCGCCAGTAGCGCGCCGCACGACAGGCAAACGGTCCACATGACTAACAGGAAACTCGATATATTGCCGGTATGCATGAATAAACTCCCCCGCGACAACAGAATTGATGATCCGATGGCCCCCTGCTACTTATATCAAGGACTCGTGCATCTTTCATGTTTCAAATCCAAGGAGCGGCTCATGATCAGCGATCACAAGCTACTCAATTTTCCCTGCCCCAATATCGCTTTTCATAGGTACCCATGCTAGTGCTTACGCGGACCTACCGACATGGGCAACTACCCTACTTTCTGATGTAGGAACTCTCCAGCGTTACGATTGTTTCCGCGCAGATGGAAAGCCATTTTTCCCGCAGAATTTTCCCCAAAAATATGAACATCGCTATTGCTGAATGCAGCTCCCATCAGGGAACCATCCAATCGCTGACGGGCAAGGGCTGGCTTTCTGTTCCCGGAGGGAACCTGACGACATAACCCCCCTTTGACGCAAAGCGCTGGCCCGGGCCAAGACTCAGGTGTGGGTAGATTGAGGGTGACAGTTGAGTTTGCGCCATTTGCTCGATGCGCTCGATGAAATAGTCGCGCGAAAAGTTTTCGCCCAGATGCGCTACCGCGTCGCCTGCGATGGTCACGGCGAAAAATGCATTGGCCTGGGCACGCTCATCCACCAGCGGTATTTTTCTGGCACGAAGCCACACTTTCATGCGTTCCAAGCGCCATGCACGGGTGTTCGGCAAATCAAACGGATACACCATGTGCACTATTCCCAACCAGCTATCGGCCAAGTCTGGGCGGCGCATGCCTGACAGGCTGGCCGATAAATAGACTTCTTGAAGTCCTGGTGGAGGTGTGCCGGCGAACCCGAGGCCTTGGACATCGGCGAAGTCGAGCCACATCACCAGCACGCCAGGGCTTTGACTGCCCAACAGCTTTGACAGGCATTCCCCCGGCATGCGGCCTGTCTCCGTCAATGGGCAATCGACAACAACTTGCTTCCCCCTATCTTGCAGTGCTTTGCGCAACACACTCGCAGGCAAATGGCCCAGTGACGTGTCACGGTGTACTTGCACAATCGTTCCGGTCTTGCCATGCGCTCCGGTTTCGAGTAAATGCTTAGCCAGCACCTCCGCTTCTAGCGTCACGCCACGCGAGAAATATAGTGTGTAATAACCCGCCGCTGTGATGACCGGATAGTCGACGTCGGGAAACACGCATGGGACTCCAAATGACTCGCAGAAGGTGTGCACCGGCTCCCAACTGCCGTTGCCAATACCTCCGATCACGGCAAACACCGCCTGCTGTCGGTAATAGGCCGCCAGTTGATCGCGCCAGGTTTCCGGCGGGCCGCTCAGTTCCCACGAGTGAAACACCCAGGTCCGATAAGCACGCGCCATTTGCCCGCGCCCTACATTCCGGCGATGCACCTCCTGGCGTGTCCCGGCATTCTTGTCGCTGACAAAAGCCTGCAACACGTCCAACATCGCCTGGGTTCTTTCCGGGCTGACGCCAGGAGCGACGATGGTTGCAAAGTGAATCTCGGTATCGCTCACCCCCGGCGCGCGTTCGGACGACAAGACTGCAAGATAAGCATGTAGTTGACCGGCCTCGGCATCACTCAGGATATAGCGAGGCATCAGCGGATCGAGCCTGTGACCGGCCGGATCGATGCCTTCGCGCAGCGTCTTCGCTAACGATGCCTCGGTGTACACGGGCCGTTCTGGCACATCTGCTACGGCCCGCAAATTGCGGCCCTTTGCGAATGACGAGGTCAGTTGATCGGACTTGGCCTCAGGAAAAAGGAGCCGCCCGGCAATCGGGCGAATGCTGTTGCGCCCTTCGCTGCCGCCGAGGCCGCTACGTCGGTGGCATCTGGCGCAGGCCGCATCAGCGCCGCTCAGTTGTACACCTTGCTGCACGGTTGCGCGCAAGGGCTGACCCGAGGGGAGCAATCCTTCACGATAGATGCGCTGACCCGGCAGGCTCTCGGTTTCGGCGGGACTCGACGCCACTCCATACCCGCACACGGCGAGCAATGCCGCCAGAATCCCCACCTTGTAACGCATCAAGCAGCACACAGCGCGCACACTCCAACGCAGGTTTATCGAGCCGCGAACTGGCGGTACTCACGCAAGATGTCGTCCGCGCCGGCGAAGCCGTCCAACCGCACCCAGTGCTGCCCAGCCCTCGCCCGCAGGAGCGTGACGGGGGTGTGCCCCATCTTGTCGCCGCGATAAACATTGAAGGCGCGCTGCACCGCGATACTGTCACCCAAGCTACCGGTCAGCATATGCCAATTCGGTCCCGCGCCGAACTTGCCGGCATAGGCTTTGAGGACGGCTGGCGTGTCCTGCTCGGGGTCGATGGAAATGGACACCATGCGTACCGCGTTCTGCTCCAGACCCAGAGCGGCCTGTACCTGCGAGAAAGTTGCAGACATCACCGGGCAGATCGCGCCGCAGGTGGTGAAAATGAAATTCAGGATCACCGGCTTATCGTCGAGCAGGCTACGCAGCGACACCCTTGCTCCATCGGAGTTCACCAGTCTGACGTCCGGAACCGAGTAGCTTGCCACCGTGCGTCCATAGCCGTCCTGCGCGCGTGGCATGGCGTCGTGTTGGTGATCATGTGCCATCGCTGGGGGAAATGGCACCAGGCACAGTGTCAGTGCGAGCACTGCAATACGGCCAAGGTCTGACCTGGCCTGCGCGGGGCGGGGCGCCCTCCTTTGGACTCGGGCTTGGCTATTGAAACCTGTGTGCAAAGAATCATGCATGCTCATTTTTTCCCCCTTTTAATTTGCACATTTCATTTCACCGTGACACTGACGTCAGTCGCATTCGAATTGGCCGGTGTGCCGTAGGTATCCCTCACCCGGTAACGGAATGACTCTTTTCCCGTGAAATTGAGCTTTGGCGAGTAGGCGATGGTTCCGTTGGCATTGACGACCACCTTCCCGCCTTTGTTGGGTGCATTTGAAATCGTCACGCTGGCCGGGTTGATGACGTTGGCTGGATCAATTGCCGTATCTGGATCACTGTCGTTGGCCAGCACGTTAATGATGACCGGCACGTACGATGGCGAGTGTCGGCGCACCGGTGCCGTGGCCGTATCGTTCACGGCCAGCGGTGGCCGATTGGCGCTAACTGTGATGGATACCGTGGCGACATTGCTTAGGGCACCATGATTGTCCTGTGCCTGATAGGTAAAACGCTTGGTTCCGGTGTAGCTCTGTGGTGGCGTCATGCTGAAGCTGCCATTGCTATTGCGTACCAGGGTGCCGCCAGCAGGCGCCAGCGCACCAAAATTCACAGCGGACAGGGTGTCACCAGCGTTGGTGTCGCGGTCATTGGCGAGCATGCCGGGCGCTGGAATATTGAGTGTGCCGCGCTGGATCATGCGGTACAGCTCGTCCTGCGCAACCGGCGAAACATTCAAGCCTGTCACTGTGATCATGAACGACTGCGTGGCGAACAGCCCCGCCGGATCCGTGGCCCGCGCCGTCACGGTCTGGGATCCCAATTGCACATGACTTGGCGTCCAGGCGATCAAGCCACTGGACGCATGGATACGCATGTCTGCCGGTGCCACGTCGAGCGAATACGTGAGGGTGTCACCGTCGGTGTCGCTGGCGGTGACAGCGTAGCTGTAGGGACTGCCCTCGGTAGCGGTTACTGGCGGGGTCGAAGTGATGCTGGGCGCGTTACCTGTGCCGCTACCGGCCAGCAGCACCTGATAGGCAGCCGGCATATCGACCAGACCGTAGCCGTAGCTATTGTCCTCACCCGCCACGCCCAAATCGCGCGCGCTCTGGATCAGCGCCATTTCGAGCTGAGCGACGTTGGCACTGGGAAAAGCCCCTGCCAGCAGCGCCATTGCGCCCGCCGCGTGCGGGGCGGCGTAGGACGTGCCGGAGACCACCCTATACAGCGGAAATCCGCCGAACGACAAGTCTGAAGTCTTGACGTTGACACCGGGCGCCGCCACTCTGGGGTAAATGCTACCGTCGCAGGCAGACTGTCCACGGCTGCTGAAATTGGCAATAACCAGCGCCGGATCGACCGCCCCGATGGAAAACCCGGCAGGATTGTTCGCCGGGCTCAGACTCGTCAGCGGCGCGGGCCCGTCATTGCCAGCCGCGAATGCAATGGCAGTCCCAGCCGCCTTGAGCACATCAATATCCTGGTTGAATTCGGTTATGCACCGCCCTTCCGTGCCCACCAACCCCCATGATGCATTGACCACGTCCGGTGCATCCACCGTATTTGGGTCGCCGTCGGGGTCGAGCAGCCATTGGAAAGCGAGATGGATATCGCTATAAGTGGCCTGGCCGGCATCGTTGTATAGCTTGACCGCAATCCAGCTGGCGTCCGGCGCAACGCCTATGGCTGTCCCACCGATAGCCCCACCGACGATGATTCCCATGGTCTGCGTGCCATGGCCGACCGGGTCGTAGGGGCTGGCATGCTCGCCGTGCGGGTCATACCAGCTGTTGCTGCCGCCGCGCCACTTCCCGGCCAGATCCGGATGGGTCGGGTCGACCCCGGTGTCCATGTTGGCAACGACAACGCCGGCACCGGAATAGCCCAGGGACCATAGGTCCGGCGCACCCACTGCGCTCAGGTTCCACTCCGGTGGCGCCGGGTTGCCTGCAGCCGTCTCCGGTGCCTGCAAGATCGAATCTGGCCTGACGCTCTCGACCCCGGGTAGCCGCGCCAAAGTCCTGACCAACGAAGCCGGCACGGTAAAGGCCATGCCGTTGATCACCCACAGTTCGCGGACACGCCGTGCCCGGTTATTTTGCAGCAAGGTCCGTAGCGTCCCCTGTGTGGCCACGGCCTTCTCCTTGAGCGCATTGAACAGCCGGGAGTTGCGTTGGAGCCTGTCTTTCATTTCGAATTGGCGGCGATTCACCCTGTCAGAAAAGGAAAGAATCACCGAAACATCCTCATCGGGCGCCCGCACCGCCAGTTCGGCTTCCAGTTCGGGCGTGATGACTGCGCCCTGCGCGCCACTGCCGGACAGGATCGCCAGTGCCGCAGCCAAGGCGGCACGGTGGCAGATATTCTTGTTGTTGGGCGCCATGGTTTACCTCGCGCATTATTCGATGATGAGGTTTTCGACTTTTTGTTTGCCGATCACCAGTGTGATCTGGCTCCCCCGCTGCAGGTAATGGCCCGGGTTGCCAAACACCATGGCGTAATCCCGGTCAAGATGAATCGCGCCGCGCTTGCTTGATCGCAATGGGCCGATCTTGGGCGAGGATGCGACACCGAGCCGGGCGCCGGCGCTGTCCAGCAGGTAGGCTACAACTCTGCGGTCAAGGATAAGAGCCGCCTTTTCAGGGTCGAGGATGCGGTAGCGCAAGTCCAGCATGAAGCCACCGGCACTCAAGCGTAAAGCCGTCACTTGGATGCCGAGCTTGTCCTCGGCGCTCGCCGCGCCAGGCACCGCCAACACAACGACCGGGGACTGCGGCCTCGCCACCTCCTCAACGCCCGGCGTGGCGCAGGCGGCCACGCCTGTGGCCACGAGCAACAAGAAAGACCGCCCGATGGATCTCAAAAAGTTATCGTGAAACGCCTGGCCTCTGCTCATTTCGGTACTCCCTCTCGTAGCGCCCGACAGGTCGTCCCGGGCGCGATTCACACGGGTCACTGTCAGTTGCCGCTGAAGTTGTCGATCCGTGTATTGGCTGTCTGGAACTTCATGCCGATCCACCCGCCACCGCTCGTCCATGGCGCCGTGCTGGGGAGCGTCACGCTCCCGACGAAGACCGCGTTGGCGCCCGCCGTCTTCCATACCTGCACGACCCCGGTATCAAGGACCCGCGCCGTCAATGTGTTGGCGTTGGCGAAGCCCGAGTTCGCGTTGTCAAGAGTGCCACGGGTCGTGAACGTTGTGCCGCCGTTGGCTGTGGTCTGGACAACAACCTGTCCACCATTGGCGGTCTGGTACAGCACCCGGACAAAGCTCTGTGGAGACGTCGTCGTTCCGCCGGTCGCTTTAAGAATCAACGCCGAATTGTTGATCGTCCCGTTCGCGAACGTGAACGCCGCCATCTGCGTTGCGCCGAAGCTCGTTGCATTCCAGATCGCCTGACCGCCATCGTTCGTGGCGTTGACCAAGACCTGGTTGTTATTGACCCGCAAGTCAACCGCGCCGCCCGTGCCTGCCTGACTCCAGCCCGCTCCGAGGTTGTTGGCATTGGTGCGATTGAAGTTGTCGCGCAGTGTGAGCACGGGCAACGCAGGGATGATCGTGTCGGTGTCGGTCGCGCTGTTGTTACCCGATGCCGGATCGATTGCGCCCGCCGGAACCGCCACCGTGGCGGTATTCACGAGATTGCCGGTCGCAGCCGCAGCGACAGTGCCACTCACCGCAAAGGTCGCGGAACCACCAGGAGCCAGGGTCACCGGGGTGGCTGCCATGCTGCCGCTGCCATTGGCTGGGCAAGTCGATCCTGGCGTCGCAACGCAGGTCCACGAAGCGCCCGTGAACGCGGCTGGGAACGTGTCAGTCACGGTCGCGTTGGTTGCCGCGCTGGGCCCCGCGTTGCTGACCACGATGGTGTAGACCAATGGCAGGCCCGAGACGACCTGCGTCTGGCCATCGGTCTTCGTGATCGCCAGATTCGCCTGCGACGTGACGGCGTCTGTGTCGATCGCAATATTGTTCGTGGTGTTCGGATCGGTCACGAGCGCGGGCGCCGTCACCGTGGCGGTGTTCACCAGCGTGCCGATCACGAACGGGCTGACCGTTCCATTGACAACGAAAGTCGCCGATCCGCCCACGGCCAGGTTGACCGCGGTGTTGATGCTGTTCGTGCCAATCGGCAGCGTGCAGGCCGAGCCAGCCGTGGCCACGCAATTCCAGGTGACGTTGGTCAATCCCGAATTGGCGTCGCTCACTGTCGCACCCGTTGCCACGCTCGGCCCGGCGTTGTGCACCACGATCGTGTAGCGCACCGTCGACGCGCCGGCAATGCCCGCGTTGGTCACGCCGTCGCTGTTGGTGATAGAGAGATCCGCCGACGCAGCCTGGAGTGTGGTGGTGTCGGTCGCGCTATTGTTGGCGGGAACCAGGTCGGTCACGCCAGCCGGCGCCGTCACCGTGGCCGTGTTCGACAGCGTGCCCGTCGCCGCTGGACTGACCGTGGCGCGAACGAGGAAGGTCACCGAGCCGCCGTTCGGGAGCGTTATCGGTGCATTGGCGATGGTGCCGCTGCCAGTAGGCGCCGGGCACAGCGAGCCCGGCGCCGCGCTGCAGGTCCAGGTGACTCCGGTGAGCGCCACGGGCATGGTATCGCTCACCAAGGCGCCGGTCACCGAGCTCGGCCCTGCATTGCTCACCACGATCGTGTAGGTGAGCAATCCCCCCGCATTGACGCTGGTCAGGCCATCGGTCTTTGTGATGCCGAGGTTTGCCTGTGGCGTACCGATCGCATCGGTGTCGGTCGCGCTGTTGTTGCCTGAAGCCAGGTCGGTCACGCCAGCCGGCGCCGTCACTGTGGCCGTGTTCACCAGGTTGCCAGTCGCACTCGCGCTGACCGTGGCGTTCACAGCGAACGTTGCGGAACCGCCCGCCTGCAGATTCACGGGCACATTGATGCTGCCGTTGCCGCCGCTCACAGGGCAACTTGAGCCAGGTGTGGCCGCGCATGCCCAGCTATAGGCCGTAACCTGCGTCGGCATCGTGTTGCTCACCGTCGCTCCGGTCGCGGCAGCCGGGCCCGCATTGCTCACCACGAGCGTGTACTGCACGGGGCTGCCGGCGACGACAGGGCTTGCCCCGTTGTTGATGGTAATGCCGAGGTCCGCGTTTGCGGGCGCCTGGATGGTGTCGGAGTCGGTGGCGCTGTTGTTGGCGAGATTCGTATCGGTCGCAGCCGCTACCGTGGCCGTATTGACCACATGGCCGGTCGCCCCGGCACTGACGGTCGCGGTCACCACATAAGTCACGTTTGCGCCTGCACCCAGGTTACCCAGCGTCTGGTTGATGCTTCCACTGCCGCTCGGGCCGCCGCAAGCCGCACCGGTGCAGGTCCACGTCATCGCGGACAAGGCCGCCGGCATGGTGTCGGTGACCGTCGCCCCCGTCACCGCATCCGGCCCTGCATTGCTCACGACGATGGTGTAAGTCATGGTTGCGCTCTGGGCGACGCTGTTCACGCCGTCGGTCTTGGTGATGGCAAGGTCAGACCCCGTGCCGGAGGCGACTTGCAGGATGCCAAACAGCCCGCCGTCCTGGGAATTGGCCGTCACGGTGTTGAGTCGGCGGTCGTAGATCGGGTACTTGCCCGGCGTCGTGGGCGCAATAATCGCGTCGGTGGTCTTCAACGCCGCGAGCCAGGTCGAATACTGGAACTGGTCGCGCGGGCTGCTGGTGGCTCCGACCCGATACTGATATCGATTGCCGTCCTCGGCAATCATCTTCATGTGCGTGCCTTGGATCAGCGGCGCATAGGCGCGGTAGCCCGCGTTGAGTAAACGCAGCAGCGTGTTCTGTCCTGGTGCCAACGTTGCAAGCACGGAATCGCCCGGTTGAAACGGCTTGCCGTTGAGCAGAAAATACTTGGGCCGGTAGCAAAGCGTGCTGGTCAGTGGCATTGCCGTGCCATCGGAGTCCAGACACGGCGTGCCTGGAGCGCTCGCTGTCCCGAAGGTGCCGGCGGCGATCGCGCTGTGCTGCGCCGGGTCGATTTCGCTGAACAGCAATGTCACCGCTGTGTCATACGGCACGCCGCTGTAGGCCTCGGCGGGATTCACGTCGACCACGGCATCGAGTGAGTTTTTCGTCAGTGCGCCGTACAGCCCCATCTGCACCTGAACCTGCGGGTGTGTGCCACTGTGATACAGATAGGTGCCGGGCTTGACGCTGCTCCAGACATAGTTGCCAGTGCCGCCGCCAGTCGCAGCCTCGTGGGTGAACGATCGCACGCGCTGAGTCACGGACGTGCGCGGGCCGGAGGTGCCGTCGGTCCAGACCGGGCTCATCGCAGTGACCTGGCCAGGAATGACGATTGATGTCGGTTCCGGCAACTCGTTTCGCAGATGAACCGTCAGCCCGGTATCGACAGATCCCACCGTCAGCGCCGGGCCGGGCAGTGTCGGCGTGCCGACGCAACCGTTTGCCAGATTGGCGTCGTTGTCCTGCACGTAGCCCCAGATGGGCACACTCTGGCCGTTGATGGTGACGCTTCCGGCCTTGGCGCACAGCCAATATTCGGCGGCGGAAGCCTGGCCAACGGCCAGCACGAGACCCATCCCCAACAACAGTTTCGCGAGGGGCGCAGCGAGATTCGACTTGATGTCCATGGCACCCTCTTTATTCAGTTGGTAGCGAATAGTTGGGCGGTACGACAACGAACATGGTCAACATGCCGCCCGGGAAGATATCGTTGTTGGTGAGCTCCTTCTCGCTGTGCGAGTGCCACATGAAGAAGTAACCCGCATACGGATTCCATTCGCCCGAACCGGGAGGCAGCGTGCCGGTCGAGCCCAGGTAGGGGCTGCCGCTATAGTGCATGCCGTAGGTCAGGTCCAGCTGGTTGGGCAAGGTCACCGGGATCGGCTTGCACCGGTCGGAGTCGTCCTGCGTGGTCGCTGGATAACTCACCGTGGGAAGATGGGTCAACTGATTGCAGTAGGTCGCGTTGCTGGCGTAGCCATACATATCCCAACCCAGGTACCGGCCGGTCCAGGTGAAGACCCCGTCGTAGGTGGCTCCGGGGATGGCCTTGATAGTGAAGTCGGACCAAGCGAGGTCGGGGCCCATGCCCGGTGCGCTTTCGAGCAAGCGAGCGTCGCGCGCGATCACGGTGATGTTGTTGCCGTGGACGTGGAACGGGTGCGCATCGCGACCGGCGTTTACCAGCCTGAGCAACAACTTCTCGCCCGGCTTGCCCAACACCATGGACCCATAGGGCTGGGTCTGCATCCACGGGATGCCGTTGTCGTACAGCGTGTCCATCCCGTTGCGACCGTTGATATACCACTGCACTGCAAAGAAATCCGAGGTATCGGGACTCAGGTTACCTTGCGCTACCTGCAAGTGGATGGTGGGGTCCATCTCGGTGAGCAAGAGCAGGTACTCGCGGTCGTAGGCGCTGCCTGCGTGAGCATAGGCCTGCTTGGTGACACCGGCGGGTCGCACCACGAGCGCCCCCACCAGGCCCATTTCAATCTGCAACGCAGGCTTGGTGCCGCTCTGGTAGAGGTAGGTGCCCGGCTGCGAGGCGGTGAAGGTGTAGCTCACCGTGCCTCCGTTGGCGGCGGCTTCGGCCGTCTGCAGGCCCGCGCTGCCCCCGATTGCCGTCACGTCCGACTGGCCGGGGAACACGATCGACGTGGCCACCGGCAAGCTGTTGGTGAGGTTGACGGTGACGACCTCGCCCTGGTTCACGATCAGTGTCGGCCCGGGGTACTGCAGGGTGCCGAGACCGTTGGCGTAACTCCAGACCAGCACGCTGTTGGCATCGCCCGTGGTGATCTGGTCCGCTTTCGCGGTCAGGTTGAAGGTCGGACCACTGATGCCCGCGACGGCGGCGTGCGTCTGTGGCGCGCAGGTCAGTGCCAGCACGAGGCCCAGCAAAGCGGCCAGTCGGTTCAGTAGTTGGGTCACAGCATTTCTCCTTAATTGATGACGATCTCGGTCATCATTCCGCCGAAGTCTTCTGCCCCGTTACTCAGGTAATTGAGGTTGGTGGTGTACAGGAAGTACGTGCCGGCGGGAACGCCAGTGGTGTCAATCAGCACGTCGTTGGTCTCGCCACCGCCCAGCGTGACTGAGCTGGTGTCGTAAGAAAGGTCCTTGCCGGTCGCTTCGCCGGCGGTTCGCAGGATACGGGCGCCCTGCCCGACCACGCGCATCGGCAGGCCCAGCGCCGTCACTGAGAACAGGTTGTCGACGCTGAGGTTGGACAGTCGCAGCAGCAGGGTCGTGCCTTCGGTGGTGCGGTTCAAGGTCACCAGCGAAGTCACGGGTTGATTCGTCTCGACGCTGCCTCCGTTGACTGCCGCGCGAGGGTTCTCCGATCCCGCGGGGATGCTTCCTGGGTTGACGGTGTCGGGATAACCCCGCCCGTTAAACAGCGAGTAGGTAGTGCTGATCTTGGCGAACGGTAGCGGCTGAACGCCTAAGTGCAATTCGTGGAACACATGATCGAAACTGCCGAGTTGCAGTGCCACGCCCTTGTGGTAGCCGGTGCCCCCATCAACGTCGTTGTAGACGAATTGGGTATAGGTTCTTCCGTTGAAGGTCTTGCTCTGTCCATCCTGTGCCGGTCTGACGAAGAGCTGGCCCAGCATGCCCATTTCCATATGCTCGGTCGCCTCGACGTGGCAGTGGTAGATGTAGGTGCCCGGTTCCTGGATGTTGTAGAAATAGGTCAGGCTCGCACCCATGTTGACCGTGATGCTCGCCTCCGGCAGCCCGTCGAAAATGGCAGCGGCGTTGGGAAAGCCGTGGAAGTGCACCGAATGCGGGTCGAACAGGTCCGGCCTCATCACCATGCCCACGTTGGTGAGCGTGAGGTAGACCTTCTGGCCCTGCTTTAGATCGATGGTCGGTGCCGGCTGCTGCGCCGCCAGAACGCCCTTGTCGAGGCGGGCATCGACGGTGTCTGTGCCACGCGGCGTCCCGGTCAGGTTACTGAAGCCAAAGGTATAAAGCTGCTTTCCGTCGGCCATCACGGTGAAACCGTCGCCTCCGGAAAGGTGCATGCACTTCACGTTAGGGTCGGTCGTTCCGTCAGGTATGGCGTCGCCGTTGGTGTCGCCCGGACATTGCACATACACCGCTGCCGAGGCCTCATGGGACGAGGTGAACGCGCCAGCCACCATCAGCGGAAGCAGCAAGCTGTGTAGTCGTGTCGATTTCATCGTATTGCTCCTTATGGTTCCCGGCTAGGGCGCGACGTCACCGCCGCTGAAGTTGTTGACTCGCGCTCCGGGGGGCAGGAACATGCCGATCCGCCCGCCGCCCGTGGTGAAGGCGTTCGCACCGGCGGTCGGCAAGGCAACCTGCCCCAGCAAGGTAGTGGTAGCCCCGCTCGTCCGCCACACGTAGACCGTGCCGGCCGCATTGGTCAAGGCCGACAACGTGTTGCCATTGGCGAATGCCCCGGCCAGCGGCGTTCCCTGTGGCGTGAAGGTGAGGCCGTTGGTGCTCGTTTCGACAATGACCTGCCCTCCGGCAGCCGTCGAGTAGCGCACGCGGATGGCGGTTGGGTAGTAGCCCAGCGCGTTGTAGTTGCTACTGGCCTTGAGGACCAGACTGACATTGTTCAGCGTCGTGTTCGCGAACGTGAATGCCGCTGCCTGCGTCGTGCCGAACACGCCTGATTGATTCCAGTAGGCGTTGGCTCCGCCCGAGCAAAGCGCCGCCGCGAGCCCGCTATTGACGCAGAACGCCTCGTTACCATTCACCCGGATGCCGCTGTTCCCAAGCACAACAAGCTGCTGCCAGTTCGCACCGAGCGTGCTGGCGTTGCCGCGGTTGAAGGTGTCGAGCACGCTGAGCGTCGGGAAGGTCGGACCGGTGCTGGTCAAGAACCACTCATCGGCGCCGATGTCGGCCGGATTGGCCACGGTCAAGGGGCGAGTGCTGCCGTCGAAGTCAATCGTCGGCACCACACCGGACGGCGTATTGCTGCCCTGGTTCACCGCCGGCGAGGTGGCAGCAGCCAGGTGGTAGTTGCCGGCGGTCGGGTCCAACGGCGTCAGCCGCACGTTGATATTGTTACCGCCTTCGTCGATGACGGTCGACGTTGCCAGGGTATTGACGTAGCCAAGGACGAATCCTGGGTCGGCAACGAAGTTGCTGCCATTGAGACTGTAGTTTTCACCGTAGGGCCCCGACAGTGACGACAGGATCGTGTCCACCGGATTGAGCGCCGGCGGCGTGCCAACGGCATTGATCACGCCCAGATCCCAGTACCCCTCAATGGCCGACGGATTGGGCGCAATGCCGCCTGCACCACTGTTCATGCCAGCGTCATTGAAGAACGAACGGTTGTGCCAAACGACGTTGTTCAACAGCACCGGGTTGGAGTAATTCGGCTCGCCCGCCCGCGTGATCAGGGCCTGCAAGACCGTGCTATTAGCCGCCGATGCAATACCGGCCGGCTGCGGGGTCGAGTCGCTGGAACCTGCGGCGAATGCCAGGATGCCAGTGGCCGTGCTGTCGTTGTTGACGATGGTGTTGTTGACGATGCGCGCGCGCAGCACGTCCTGCAGCGAAATGCCGCCACCGGCAACGCCGGCCACGTTGTTGGCGATGATGTTGTTGACGATGTTGAGCCGGCTCCAGGTCGCGTCGTTGGCGGGCGACAGGCGCACGTCGTCGGCGTTGACCGCAAAGGCCCGAATGCCCGCGCCGGAACCGGCACTGGTCAGGTTGCCCTGGATGAGGTTGCGTTCGATCGAGACGTTGCCGGTGCCGTCGACGCCGGCCACCGTGTCACCAACATAGATGCCGCCACCGTCGCCGGCCTGGTTCAGCAGGGCGCCGAAGAACACTTCGTTGAACAGAATCTTGTTGTTGCGAATGACGTTGTTGCCCAGGCTGAACCCGTTGTGCGCGATGCCACCGCCATTGAAGCGGCTCATGTTGCCGGTGACGAGATTGCCTTCGACCAGATAACTCTGAGACCCCTCGTTCATCGCGATGCCGCCGCTGCCATCCACACCGCCGTTGGCATGCACCTTGTTGTTGCGTAGCACCACGTTGTCGTTTTGCGAGTCGAACCCAACATCCGGCGTGCCGATGCCGATGCCACCCGCGAGGTTGCCTTGGTTGCTGGTGATGTTGTTGTTGCTGATGACCAGATTGCTCGCGCCGGCGACCACAAAGATTCCGCCGCCGGCCTTGCTGCCGGAAATGGTGAACCCGTCTATGGAAGCCTCGCCGGCACTGGAGAACGAAGTGCTCGCGTTATTGCCGTTCCCCGTACCCGGGTTCAGGGTCTTGGTCCCCGGCAGCTCCGCCTGGGCCGTGCCATTCGGGTAGGTCAACCGGCCAATGACAAAGATGCCGGGTGCCTCAGCCGCGGTGAACGGATCCTTCAGCAGGTAGGCAGCGAAGTCCCTGGCGCCCAGGGCGTCGACCTTGGCGTGGAAGGCCTGCAGCCGGTCAAGCGGGTTAGGGTTGGCGTTGATGAAAGTTGAGCCCGCGCCGGCCCCCTGCAGGTGCACCGGCTTCCACATGACGACGTTCTCGTTGTAGGTGCCGGGAGCAACCATAATCACATTGCCCCGTGCCGCCGCGTCGATGGCCGACTGGATCGTCGGATAGGCCGTGCTCGGAACGCGGCGCACCGAGTTCGAGTTGTTGGAACAATTCGAAATGATCAGTTGAACGCCGATCTCGGAGGTCGCTCCGCCGGCGCCGCTTCGCGTCACCACGAGCGCTCCCGTCGTCGCACCGGACGGCACAATGGCGGTGATGCTAAGGTTGGTCCAACTCGGCGTCGCGAGCACCAGGGGTGCCTGACCCGGACGATTCAGCGTTACGGTTCCCGGGGCAGTACCAAAACCATAGTCACGCGTGACCGTGGTGCCGGTGACCGGATCGATCACCGGAGTCGGCCCGAGCGCGGTCAATATGATGTTTTCTGGCAGCGCGTTGCCGCCGCCCGTGCAGATCAGTGCCCCAGTTCCGGTGGTCCCCGCATGGTCGACCGATTTGATCATCGGCGTGCCCGTTACGGCCGCCGTGGAGAACGCTGTACCGGCCGCGGCAAAGGCGCGAATCGGCACGATCGGCGTGTCTGCGTAGGTGGTCTTTCCTGGGTGGTAGTTCAGGGTCCACGGGCTCGTTGCATAGGTGGGGTCGTAGTACGGATCGGGTGAGCCGTCGGCCCGGATCGGATCATTGAGCACCAGCGTGATCATGCTGGGACCGACGCCCGAGGGCGACGGTACGTTGATCGAGAATGTCGATGGCAGCAACGCGTTGTACGTGCCCCACTCGTCGGCGTAGACGCGGGTTAATTCGCGGCCGGTCCAGTCCTTGAATGACACCGGAATCCACTTGGCCGCGAGCTTCTCGCCGTACACCGGGCTACCGGCGTTGAATTCGGCGGTCAGGTCGTTCAGCACGAAGCCGACCACACGAGCAGCCTTGGGCACCTCAGTCAACAGGTGAAAGTCCGCAGCCGTATTTTGCCCCGCATTGACCGTGACTTGCTTCATATTGCACAGCGGTGTCGTTGAGCCTGCGAGCGGCGCCGGGATGGCTTCGCCCGGGAACAGCGCGTACTCGGGGGGCACAACGTGCGGCGGTTGACCGTTGGCAACCGTGCCCACACATACCGGCGGCAGCAGCAACGGGCTCGGCGTGAAGGCCTCGCCGAACATCACGTTCTTGTCTTCTTCCTTGACGATCGAGTAGTTCGGCGGTGGCGCCGATTCGACGATGTACGTCCCTGCAGGCACGTACTCGGGGCTGCCTGGAAGGGCTCCGGCGGCGGTGCCGAACCCATAGCCGCCGTCGAAAACCCCCGGGCGGACCTGATTCCAGGTGCCGAAGCCGTCGGCGCAGGTCGGCGCCTCGACGCCGTGAAGCGTCAGCGGCGTTTGGATGCAGCCGGTTGGTACGTTGTCGTCCCAGCTATCGGTGGCTGCGACCTGAATGGCGTCGCCCGGACTGAAGGTGATCCCGTCGCCACTGCGGGCAACGTCCTCCGGGCCTTTCTGCGCCGAGCCGTCGGACCAGCCGAACGGGGAGTTGTCGATGTCGCAAAGCTGGATACCCGGCACGCCATTTGTGTCGTCGATCACGCCATCGTTGTTGGCGTCGCGGTACAGGCACACCTGCACCCGGGGAATGCCCGGCTCCCAGGTTTCGGGCGCACCGTAGCGAGGATTGTCCTCGGCGCGGGTCACCGAGTAGTAAACGACACCGGTGACGCCGCCGTTCTCCCCGGCCCCGTAGTTCGCCTTGCCCCAATCGATCAGATTGGTTTGGCCGAGGAAGAGCTGCATCGCCTGCAGCAGGACGGGACCGGTTTCGGTGCGGTAGAGGATGCTTTGATTGGCATTGGCCGGATCAGCCGGGTCCTGCGGCTGCAGCGTCTTGTTGCCGTTGGACGGCCATACCGGGGCAAAGAGATCGGTGATCTGGCCGCCGAAGTCAATGGCGGTGGTCATGCCAGTGGCTTTGAATCGCGCAAAGTCGACCTCGGTGATCAGCCAGTTAAAGAACGGAAAGACTTCCGCGAACTTGTAGTTTCCCAGGCTGTCGGTGGCAGTTGCCTGGTAGATGCTGCCGTCGCGAAAGCGCAGGTTCACCGCTTGACTCGGAAGTCCTGCCTCTGCTGCGTCGCGTATGCCGTCTTGCACCGTGTCGAAGAACACCTTGCCTTCGAGAGTGCCGAACCAGCGAAACGCAAGCACATCGCCCAGACTCACAGCGGCGCCCAACCCGCTGCCGACCGGTACCGTGACGGTGCTTGTGCCAAAGAGGAACTGCAGCGGTTCGTCCCAGTACACCAGCTGGTATGTTCCCGGCGGCACATTGTTGATCACAAAATGACCATTGCCATCGCAGGGCGCGACATACAAACCAGTGGGCTGTAGCCCCGGGGTTGCCAATGGATTATTGAGACCGACCCAGCATGTCGTGACCGCCGGACCGGGATAGTTGCCTTGAAGGTTTGGCGGACGGGAGAAGTGGTTGAGCCGCACGGTCCCCTCGATAGACCCGGTGGCGGCCGACCGGTTGACGTAGTCGGGGTCGCTGGGGGGAAGGTTCCATGGCAGCGTCTTCACCGACTGGCCGGCGATCAACGATTCGCTCGCCGGGCTCACCTTGACGAAACCGAAGGCGACGTGATTGAAGCCCTGGCCGAAGCCCTCAATAAACTGCCTGGGTTCGTTCGCCTTGACCCAGGCGTCGATGGTTTTTGTGCCTTCGATGGTGGAAGTCTGGATCCAGCCGATCGGTTGGCCGCTATCGTCGAACTGCGGCGGCACGATCGTGACACCGAACTTGCCCGGGGCCAGGTTCTTGATGATCGCCTCTCCAACTTTAAGCTTGTCGGGGTTCAGCGCCGGATTGTTGACGTCTCTCACCGTCATGGTCGAGATGACACCGGTACCCATTTGAATCACCGTTGTGCCGTCGGGACCATAACGGGTCCCCAGCGGATTGCCGAAGACATCAGTCAGCTGCTTGCCCGCCGCTTCGGTGATTGTGACCAGTGCGCCGCCGAGGCCACCGTTCAGGGGAGGGGGATTCGAAATGGCTTCGCCGCTCAGTCCGCCGTCGTATTCATCCCAAGTATTGTTGATCGGATTGTGATCGACATGCGCAAAGATGGTGATCTGCGCGGTCGGCAGCGGATGCTGTGCCACTTTGACGGTCACGCTGTTCTTGAAGCAAACCTGCGCCGGTGTCCCGCCGCTGTTTGGGGCATTGGTACAGGACGTTGTCGGCCAGCTGGCCGACCGCTCGATGGTGAAGTTGGAAGCGCCGCCCAGCGCATAGCCCGCGCTCGGCAAAACCGTGACGAAGTAGCGCTTGTCGGCAGGAACATCGACCGTGACGCTGGCCGCGGCGCTTGTCCCCGATGTCACCAACGGGGCGTGACTCCTGTGAATGGAGAGGGTGGCGCTGGGCCCGTTCGGCGGGACCACCTGAACCGTCTGCGGCAGGTTGAGGGTCGTGTTGTCCTCCTCCACCAGATAGCGAAAACCACCCGTCAGGTTGGTACATACGGCTGGAGTAGCCTGGGTACAGCCCTGCACAGAGAGGGTGAAGGCCTGAGCCGGGGTCTGCGCAGCGAAGACCAGCAACAGACTCAGAGCGGCAATGGAAAATCTACTTATCAGAGCGGATCGGGGTTCCCTTGCGCTGCCCCCCGTTATCAATCCATGCGCTTGCACCAGGAGTTTGAATTTGCTTATCAGATCGCATTTCAGAACGGCATCGGCTCTCATCATGATCTCCTTCTCCCTGCGCTTTAACCCACACATTGACGTTGAATCCGGACTGACGCCACAGCCCCGGATGCGTCCTTAATACAAGATTAGTTTGGGAGCGTCAGAATGACAGCGGGGCAAAACCCGCAGACTGATTGGGGCAGGCCTGCATTTGGCGGTGCGGGGCACTGTAGAAAATTGGGGCTGTAGTTCGGCACTGCGGGTTGGCGTGGATTGAGGGTCAGATGCCAACGGGCACCCTGGCGATACGCGGCGTCTGGCGCAAGGGCTGCTCGGACGTGCGGGCATTTCCACCCAGTGCGAACTGTGGTGGGCTAGAAATCTGTCTGGAATCGCTGGTAGATGTCAAGCACCTTTGGCACGTAGGACAGGGTTTCGCGGTAGGGTGGGATACGGTTGCCATGCTTCATCACGGCATCTTCTCCAGCGTTGTAAGCAGCAAGTGCCAGGCTGATGTCGTTGTTGAACTTGCGCAGCAGATCCCGCAGATAGCGGGCACCGCCATTCAGGTTTTGCCGCGGATCAAACGCGTCCGCCACACCGTAGCGTTGCGCGGTCTGCGGCATGAGCTGCATCAAACCGGCCGCCCCCTTTTTTGACACCGCTTTCGGGTTGTAGCTCGACTCCACCGAAATCACGGCATGAAGCAAGGCACTTTCCAGCCCATAGGCGCGGGATACCTCGTCGACAACCTTGTCGTAGCCAGCGTTTCTGGCATGGCTTGAACTCCCCTTGCGAGCGGCAGTCGCTGGCAGTATGGCAACCGCTGGCTCGGTCGCCGCTATCAGGACGCTATAGCGTTCGTCCGTCGGCACGTTGCTGAGCGACACCGCGCCATCGTCAGCGGTGTAGACATAAATATCCGCCCATCCAGGTCGACAAAGACAGCATCCGAGCAGCAGCCAGGCGACCATGCATTTTTCTGAGATCATCGGTCAAGCCTACGCAGCACGCCCCAGCTGAGCAATACGCTGAACACTGTAAAGTAGCGGGTGCAAGAATAGAACGGTGCACGTCTCGCCACTACGTGCTTGCCGTACCGGTTTGACTTCGGTTATTGTTGAAACATTGCCACTCCTGCGACAGGACGCCCTATGTTCAAGTTGCTTCGTTACTACTCGGCGGCAAGCCTCGTTGCCGTCCTTGCTGCGGCAGTGCTTCTAATCTGGTTTTACAGGCAGGTGGCGATTCAAGGCATTGTTCAGTTGGCCGAGCGGAGCAACATGCATCTGGCGAAAATCGCCATGGACCCCATCAAACCGGTGCTCCTTGAATTCCTTGGCACTGCAGCGGATCTTCATCCGGGTAACGCCAGCCCTCCCCCGCTACCGTCCGAGTTGGCGAGGTCCATCAAGACCCTGATGCAGGACAAATTCATTGTCAAGATCAAGATCTATAACCGCCAGGGTGTGGTTGCTTTCTCCACCAAGCCGGCAGAGATTGGATTTGATCGGAGTGACAACCAGGGTGTCATCGCTGCGATCGCCGGCGGCGTGGGCAACGCGCTGGTTTATCGCGACACCTTCAACAGCTTCGACGGCGTCACTGAAAAAGACAACTTGATGCAAACCTACCTGCCGGTTCGGGCCGGCCCGGCCGAACCGATTCTGGGGGTATTCGAGCTTTACGCCGACGTGAACGATCTGGTGCATCAAACGGAACGCACTGAATTCATCATCATGGCCGGCGCCATACTGATATTGTCGGCCTTGTACGCCGTCCTGATCGTTATCGTGCGCCGTGCGAACGACACCATCGAACTGCAGCAGCGCACCATACGCGAGCGAACCGAAACGTTGGAGCTGTTGTCCGCCCACATGCTGAAAAGCGAGGAATCGCAGAAGAAGAGAATCGCCTTCGAGTTGCACGAGGGATTAGCACAGACCTTGAGCGCCGCCAAGCTGTTAGTGGAAAGCGGTCGGGATCGTAGGGTGTGCAATGCGGCTGCAGCTGCCAAATGTGTGAGATCGATCATCCCGGTATTGCAGGACGCCATCCAGGAGGTCAGGACAATCGCAACAGACCTGCGGCCAGCCAGCCTGGATGACCTTGGGTTATTACCGACCATCAACTGGTTTTGCCGGGAGTTCGAACAGCGTCATCCAGGCATCCGCATCGAGCGGCAAATCCCCTTGCGTGAGCATGACATCCCGACGCCATTGAAAGTCATCCTGTACCGCATCATTGCGTCGGTTCTCGACGACATGACGCAGCACACGAACGCAGGGCGAATCCATCTCGCGCTGGGGCTGAATGACAACGCCCTGATTCTGCTGATCGATGACACTGCAGCCGAGGCGCTCGACGAGACGGCACCGCCGCCGACGCACATCAAGCCGCAACTGCGGGCTGAATTTGCCCGGATGGAGGAGCTGGCGACCCTATCGGGCGGCGTATTCAGTGCCAAGCGCCATTTGAATGGTGGCACCACGCTGCGCGCGGCATGGCATGTCTAGTACACCCGCTCAGGTGGCCAGCAGGCCTTTTCCGATGGCATAGCTGGTGAGCGTCGACGCGTTGTGCAAGTCGAGCTTCTTCATCAGGTTGGAGCGGTGCTTTTCGACGGTCTTGATGCTCAGGCAGAGATAGTCGGAAATGTACCTGTTGGGGTGGCCTTCGGCAACGAGTTTGAGCACTTCGCGCTCGCGATGGGTCAGTGTGTCCCAGGAGCTGCTGACATCGTCTGCCTTGCCGGTGCGTAGATATCCATGGATTACCTTGCCGGAAATGTCGGGACTCAAATAGGTCTTGCCATTGAGAATGCTGCGAATCGCCACCCGTAATTCATCGTGCGTTGCGTCCTTAAGCAGGTAGCCGTCGGCACCGGCGCGCAAACTCTCGTGAATGTATTCATCAGTCTTGTGGATGGTCAGAACCAGTACGCGCGTTTCAGGATTGCGCCGCTTGATGTCCCTCATCGCCTCAATGCCATTCATACCCGGCATGGAGATGTCCATCAGGACCAGATGCGGCGCAAGCGCTGCGATGGCACGGATGGCATCGCGCCCGTTGTCGGCTTCGCCGACGATCTCCAGGTCAGGATCCTGTGACAACAAAGCACGCAGCCCTGCTCTCAGCAGAGTGTGGTCCTCAACGATAAAGATACTCTGCTTTCCATTCATGATGACTCCCCTCTATTTTCGGAACTCCCGTAGAACCCTTGGCCTGCCGGCGCGGGCGACGCCGCCACAAGTTAGCCTGGCGCCGGCATGAACACCCAGTCCGAGTATTTCATCTTGCTCTCAAAATGCCTGTCCTCAAGCCCGAAATTTCGTTTTTTCAGCGGCTCGTCGTCGGACAGGCTATGCACCCCGTAAATTTCCCCGCTCGGCCCGGCAATCAAGCCCCACTCGGCGCGGCCCGTCATTGGATCCATGTCAATTTTTCGCAGGTAGCGCTGAATCCCTGGATAGCGCGGATCCTGCAGCAACTCTTCCAGATGCCGGGGCGCGCGCCGCATATTCCCCGGCGTGTGCTTGGCATATCGGCTAAGGGCAAGCCGAAACTGCTGCCCTATGAAGAGCAGTTCCTGCTCTTTTTCCTGCTTTTGCAGCGTATGCCAGACTTGCCCGAAAGCAACGAGGGCAATCCCTATCAGGGCGACAAGCACCAGCACGCCAACATAGGTGAATCCCCGTTCACGCCGAAAGACCAGCACCCGCTTGGCCTCGGGCAAGACGACTATGTTGTTTTGAGGTGAGTGATTCATGTCGTCAAGAACCTCGCGGCTACCAGTTTTGATATTCCGTGCCATTCCGCGCAATGCCCGGGGCGCCGCTCCTGACGTCATACACGCCCCCCATTTCGGGCTGGGGCGGGGGTATGCTGACCCAGGTCGCGTTGCTATCTGTGATAGGGTCAACCGGCACGCCGCGCAAGTATTTGCTGCTGACCAGTTCATCCAGCGCATCGGGGTACTTGCCTTTGTCGCCATAGTATTTATCCAGGGTTTCGCGTAGCAGGGCCAGGTTCTGCTGCAGCACCGCCTCGCGGGATTTTTCCAGGCTGGAAAAATAGCGCGGCAAGGCGAGGGTGAGCAGGCTCGCGATCACCGCCAACACGACCAGCAACTCGATCAGGGTGAAGCCGGTTTTTTTTCTCTCTGGTGTCATGTTTCCCTCGCTTTCCTACCATCTGACGTAAGGAATTCCGTTCAGGCCCGTACCGGATGCCCGCGAATGGACATCGAATACGTCGTCGCCCTCCTCCGGCGCCTCAGGGCTGCTGGCATAGCTGCGTTTGCCCCAGGTTTCGTCGTCGGGGCGTGTCGGGTCGGTAAAGAACGGATCGCGCGGAATACGCCGCAGAAAATAGATTCGCTTTTTCCCATCCGGACTGCTCGCATCAGGCACTCCGTCGACCAGCACCTGCAAGGACGGGGGATAACCGGACTCCTGGATGGCGATTGAGATGCGGCGATCTTCGACGGCCTGCCGGTAGGCATCCAACGCCGTTCGAATCTCCCGCAATGCCCGATGCAGTTCGTGCTCCTGACTGCGTTTCACACTCACTTGCGCCAGAGGCACGGCGACCGAGGTCAGCAGACTGACAATCGCCACCGTCACCACCATCTCAACCAGCGTGAAGCCAGCCTGTTTCGGCGCGAAGTGCGCAATCATGGCACCACCTCAATGACATGCGGATTGGGGCTGGCCGTCGTCAGCACCTCGCCACCCGAGCCACTGGCTGCCAGGCGGCCCACGACAATCTGCGAATGGGCATTGGCCGCAATCGCCTCGAATACCAGCGTGACTAGGCTGCCTGTCCCCCTGGCTCCAGCGGCGCCCATGCCAGATATTTCCAGCTGGATCTGGCCGCTCGCCTGGTCTATGGTCTTGCTCAGCACGGATGGCATCTTGTCCGGTTGGAGGACGCCGCCGTCCAGTACATCGACCGCCTTGAACACATCGGGATCGAAACTCACCAGCAGGTCAAGGCGATTCATCGCCTGCACGGATTTGGCGCTCAGCGTCAGTTTGACCGTATCACCCGGTTTCACCTGCGCCGGGCCTTGCCAGGACAGCGTGACCGGGTCAGCCGGCGCAGAAGTTGGCTGGCCCGGCGCGGCATCCCGGCGCGGCGCGACTGTCGGGCGCGCACGCGGCAGGGGCGTTGCGGGTGCATTGGTGGTGACGGCCACGCTGCCCATTGGTTTGATGTTAAACGGGCCGCTACGCACACTGGACTCGGTGCCGGCCCAATACTCCACTTCGCTGAGGTCTGGCAGGCGCGCGCTCCCCACGATACGAGGAGTGATGGACAGCACAATTTCGGTTTTCGTACCGTTGGCCTTGTGGGTCGCGAACAGCCGGCCGAGAACCGGTATCTGGCCAAGGCCGGGTACCTTGCTGGCAGTCTTGCGATCCTCGTCGCTGATCAGGCCGGCCAGGATTTGGGTTTCACCGTCTTTCAGGCGCAGCACCGTGGTCGCGTTGCGCGTGCCAACCTCATAGGCAAGCGTGCCGGATTGCGCGTTAGGCACTTCCTTGATGATGGAACTGACATCGAGTCCGACTTTGATCACGACTTCGTTGTCCTGATGGATGTCGGGTTCCACTTCCAACTTCAGTCCAACGTCCAGGTACTGCACGCTGCCGGTGATGACGGGGGTGCCGGTCGAGACCGGCGTCACCGCATTGGTGATCACAGGCACCCGGCTACCAATCATGATTTTCGCCTTCTCGCGGTTACGCACCCGGATGCGCGGGCTGGCAAGGACGTTGGTATCGCCGTCCTCCAGCTTGAGGTTGAGCGTGGCGCTCAAAGAGCTTGCCAGCAGGTCGTTGCCGCCCAGCTCCCGCAGTTGCCCCAGGGTGGTGGCGGTCGGCGGCGTATTCAAGGTGAAGCTGCTGGGCCACTTGATTCCCAACTCGCTCAGGCGGGAGGTGCTCACTTCAAGCACTTCCACTTCCAACATGACTTCGGGCTCGGCGATGTCCTGATCGGCGATCATTTTCTCGGCCAGCCGAATCGCATCGGGGGTGTCGCGAATCACGATGGAATTCGTCTTTTCGTGGATGAAGATGTCCTTTGTTTTTAGCAGCGTCTTGAGCATTGTCAGCATCTGCTTGGGGTCGGCATTGGTCAGATGAAAACTCCTGATTTTCAAATCCTGGTAGTCCTTGAGTTTTGCGGCAGTGCCCGGATAGATGAACACCGTGTTGTCGCTGATGACCTTCTTTTCGAGCTGGTTTTGCAGCAGGATCAGGTTGATGGTGTCCTCCACCGACACATCCTTGACAAAAATAGAGGTTTTCAAATCAGGCTTGACGTCGCGGTCCAGCAGCACGTTAATGCCGCTGGTGCGCGCCAGCGCCTCGAACACCATCTTGAGATTGGCATCGCGAAATTGCAGGGTGACCGGCTTGGTGAACTTCGCCTTGAGCGAGGGTTCGACCATCGCGTCCTTCGCCACCTGCTCGTCAATTTTCCTTTGCAGCAGGAGTCCCTTGCCGTTCTTCGGATTTTCCACCAAGACCGGCTTGAGGGCCGCCCGTGCAGCCTCGGCATCTCGCTGTTTGAGCAGCGCTTCCGCGCGTTCCAGCGCCGCGTCGTGACGGCCGTCCATTTGCAGGATTTCGAGACCAAGCACAGCCCGGCTGTTGGCCGGATCGATGCCCAGGATGCGTTCGTATAAGGCGCGCGCAGCCGCTTGGCGACCTGCCGCCCGTTCGCTGTTGGCCATTGCCAGCATGCGGCTCACTGTTTGCTCGCGGCTGCGCCACAGATCGGCGCGAAAAGACAGATTGTCAGGCGCGGCACGGTTGGCTTCCGTTAGCTTGGCCAGGCCTTCCTCGGTGCGCCCTTGCGCCAACAACGCCAGTCCATCCTCATGCAGCTGATGACCGGCGCATCCCGATAGCAGGGCCGCCAGCAGCGCGAACCGTATGACGATTGCCCCCATGAATTTCACTTCGGCAACATTCATCATGTTCCCCCTGCACTGATGGTTTGCTTGATATCAAGCGGCAGATAGGTCAACTCCAGCTGCTCGCCAGCCAGACGCTCCACGCGGTAGGTATTGTCAATCACGTCGCCCTCTGAGACGGTGTAAATTCGATCGCCTCGAACCAGCATGATGATCCGCACCCCCCCTTCTTCATAGCGCCCCATGAAGCTGAACGGCATCGGTGGGGCAGTGGGCGGCGGAGGCGGCAGGGGTTTGAGTTGGGACTTGGGCGGT
>NZ_QEII01000270.1 GCF_003347515.1 Rhodoferax ferrireducens
CCATGACCAACGAGGCCCGCGCCCGCCAGTATTCGGCCAGCATGTCCGGTTACCAGACCATGGTGCAGGCCCGCGGTGAAGTGGCCCGCACGAAGCTTGAGAACCAGCGCCAGGTGATTGTGGCGTTTCAGGCGCAAACCCAGGCGACGGTGGCCGGCTACCAGGTGACGAACGAATATTACAAGTCGACCTCCATGGTGGGCATTGCCAACGCCGAGCTGCAGATGAAGGCTATGCTGGGCGAGATTTCCAGCCGGAAGGACTACGGCGCGGCCATTGCCAGCTTGGGCGCATCGAATGCCAAGGTCTACGCCGACATGGCCGGTGCTGCGATGTCTGGCATGAACACGCTGGTGGCCGAAACGACCGCCCTCTAACCCCCGCTAAGGTTTGCCTGTTCGCTTGATCTGCCAATAATTCGTAACCATGTTCAACAAACGCGAAAGCGAAACATGGTTACGAAAGCTCAACAGAAATTCCCCGCGCTGGAATCTATCACCCGCCCCAGTCTCACAACGGTCGAGGCCGCCTACTACATGAACCGCGCGCCGCAGACATTGCGGCTGTGGAGTCACTACAAAAAAGGCGCGGTACTCCCGCTTTGTGTCAATGGTCGCCTTGCCTGGCCGGTGGCTGATATCAAGCGTGTGATGGGGGTGGCATCGTGAATAAATTCCCTGTTCTCAACTTTCAAGACTTCGTTGCATCCGAAGGTGATCAGCTTTTCACGACATCAAATCAAGTCGCAGCTGCTTTTGCGAAACGACATGGCGACGTTCTCAAGGCCATACGTGACCTATGTGCCCAATTGCCAGATGACCGTCAACGCAATTTCTCGTTTACGGTCGATATGCGAGAAAACCCGAGCGGCGGCGCAATGATCCCGGCGACAACATGCCGCATGACCCGTGACGGCTTCACTTGGCTGGCCATGAGGTTTCGTGGGGCAAAGGCGCTTGCATTCCAAGTGGCTTATACCGATGCATTCAACGCCATGACCGCCTACATCAAGAACCAGCGCGAGGGGCTGCAATACCGCTGCATGGAAAAAGAACTCGAATGCAAGGACAGCTTCCGGCGCGGGAGCTTCCATGGCCGAGGCCTGCAGGTGCGGAAGGTTGAAAAGCCGCTGCTCGAAGGTGAGTTGATCGCCCTTCAATCCTTGGTGCAGCCGTCGCTTCTGAATTGACAAACCAACCCCCGCTAAGGTTTGCGCCACGAGGCGCCCACAGGCACAGTCCCCCGATGGACTTCCGAGGGCTACCATGGCTACCACTGACGAACTGAAGAAAAAGGACGGCAGTGCCGTCAACCTTGGCGCCGTGCGCCCCAACCCCCTGGCGAGAGGGTTTGCACCTGCGCCCGCGCCAAACAGCTTTGGCGACGCGGCGGCCGCCAGCTCAAACCCGCAGGTGAAAGTCATGCCCAGCGCAGCGCCAAATCAGCCGGCGGCCCCGGGCCTTGATGCGCCGCCAGTGAATCCTGCTCGCGGATTTGCGCAGGCGCCACTTGACCAGCCAAAGATGGGCGCCATGCCGCCGGCAACTGCATCGCGTGGGTTTACGCCCGCGAGTACACCAAATAGTTTTGGCGATGCCGCCGCCTCCAGTCTTGATGCACGGGTGAGCCAGATCCCGGCCACGGGCGGCGCCTTCCCGGCTCCCGCGCCCGACGGCAAAGACAATACGGAGCTGGGCCGAAATGTTGGTAACGCGCTTTCTGCACTGCCTGGTGCGGCTCCTGCACTTGGCGCCATCAGGGGATTTGCCGGCGCCGCAAAGGCTGGCGGCGCCCTGGATGCCGCGAGCGTTGGTGCTGGTGCGCTTGCCGCGAAGATTTCGCCGTATGTAAAGCCGATTGCAGGTGTTAGCGCCCTGTCGATGGCCGCTGCGTCAGGCGAACCGTCTACTCCGACCGCACAAACCGGCGGCGCTACGGGCACATTGGACGCGCCTGCAAGCCCTGGCTTGGGCGCCACTCCAAAGCCGGCGGGCTTTGCAACTCCTGGGACTCACGAAGCCATCTCGCAATCGACAGGCGTGGGCATGTCGTCCTCTGCGCCACAGAATGCCACACCCATGGGTGCCCTGCCCTCGCCCAACCAGGTCACCAAGACGGTACAGGCCAACGGCGTCACCTCGTACAGCGGTGGCCCCAACATCACGGGCGATATCAGCCTTTCCGGCAATCGTGGCGGCATGATCAGCACACAGAACAACCAGGCCGCCGAGAACTTGGCGCGTGCGGGCGGGCAAACTTCAGGCTTCGGCCCTGCAGGCGCCATCCGTGGCGGTGGCCAGGTCAGCTCCATGGACACCAGCGCCGGCTTTGCTGCTGATCGCAAGCAGCTGGCTGAAATCGACGCCGGCAAGGCGGCGCAAGAGGTCAACATGCAGTCACAGGCCGACTACAGCGCGAACAAGGTACTGGAAGGCCGCGCGCTGGCCGGCAACCGGGGTGCTTTGCAGATCATGAGCAGCAATGCCAGGAATAAGACCGAGCAGCGCGGCCAGGACATCCAGAGCCAAGGCCAGCAACTCACGGCCGGCAGTGCCAAATACACGGCCGATGCGCATGTGAAATCGCAACAGGCCACCAATGGGATTGCAGAACGCAAGCTGGGGATTGAAGAGCAAAAAGCGGGAGCCGAGCAAGCCCAAAAAGAGCAAATTGCCAAGCTGGATGACATGATCATCAATGGCAATCCGTTGCAGATAAAAATGGCTTCCAGGCAGAAAGCCGCGATCATGGGCAAGGGGTTGACGCCAGAAGATGGCAAGCCCCTCGCCGGGGCCGCCCTCAAGCAGTTGCAGGAGGTGCGTGACACAGCCACCACTATTGACAACCTGAATACCTCATTCAAGGATGATTTTGCAGGTAAAGGCGTCTTTGGCATTGGGGCAGATGGCCAGCTAAGCGCCAGTGCCAATATGGGCGTAGATAAAGGTGCGGTTGCGTGGTGGAAAGATTACCGCAAGCAAGCTGAACTGGTCGAGCGGCATTCCATGTTTGGAGCTTCACTCACGCCGGGTGAGCAAGCGTCATGGCGCTCTGCAGACATCGGTCCAGGCATGGACAAAGACGTCATCAAGACGAACCTTGCTACGCGGGCGGCATTGACCAACAGAATCTTTGGCAACACCCGGCAAGATCTTATTGATGCCGGCCACAGTGAGGAGCGGATCAATGCAATCGCCGGCAGGGGTGTACCCGCCGGCAACTCAACGCAGCAACCTGCAGCACCTGCAGCACCCAATCGAACCGTGACGCGCAGCGGCACTTTGAATGGCCGAAGAGTAGCTGTTTACAGCGATGGGAGTTCCGCGTATGTCGATTGATCTCAACAAGGTAGTTTGGGATGAGCCAGCGAAGCCTGCTGATGCAATAGACCTCAGTGCCGTCACATGGGACGAGCCTGCGCAGCCACCAGCAGCGCCTGCAGCCTCTGTTTCGCCAATGGCTCCCGCCGCAGCGGGTGCGCAGCCTGCCCCGGTGATTGCAGCAGCACCAGCCCCGGGTGCTGCGCCGACAGCCGCTGGCGCTGCCGCCGCCGTGCCACCGAAGCCCGAGCGCTCGCTTATGGATGAAGTCGGCCGCCAAGTCGGCTTGACTGCCCGCCATGCCGTGAACGGTCTGGCATCCATCCCCGCAGCGCTTTCGGATGGGTTGACGGCGCCCATCAACGCAGGGCTCGATAAGGTGATGGGTAACGGCAATGGATTCAGATTCCAGAAGGCTGGCGAGTCGCTCAACAAGGTGATGACGGCGGCCGGCCTGCCCGCGCCGGAAACAGCCACAGAGAGAGTCGTTGGTGACGCCGCCACGGCGCTGACCGGGGTTGGCGGCACGATGGCCGCAGGGAATGCGCTGGCCAGCATGGGCGGCCCCTTGTCCAAGGCGGTTGGCGCCATGCTGACGGCAAGCCCTGGCACTCAAGCCGTCAGCGCTGTAACTGGTGCCGGCGCGGCAGGTGCTACGCGAGAGGCTGGCGGCGGTGCTGGTGCACAGATGGCCGCCGCGTTGATTGGCGGTGCCGCGCCCTCGGTGCTGCCTTTTGCGCGCGATGCATCCATTCGCGGCGTGATGCGTGGTGGCGAGCAAGGCCGACAGCGCGTGGAGGACACGATCAAGACATTTGAAGGCGCGGCCGGCACGACGCCAACCGTCGGGCAGGCGACGGGATCGCACGCCATCCAGGCGGCTGAAACCGGTTTGTCGAATGTCATCGGAAGCTCTGGCATCATGGTTCGTCGCGGTGAAATCCAGTCTCGTGCGATGGATGAGAGCGTGCGCAAGTTGTCTGCTACCCTGGCCCCAAGCGCTTCCGGCGCCGAGGCGGGCGAGGCCATCACCAGCGGCGTCAATGCATTCCGCGACAGCATGAAAAATACCCAGCAGCGGCTCTACTCGCAACTGGACAAACACATCCCTGCGGACACAGCCGTCAGCGTCAACAAAACGCAAGAAGCCCTCCAGTCGCTGAATGAGGGCATCGCCGGAGCGCCCAGCATTTCTCGGTTCTTCCAGAACTCGAAAATCAGCTCAATCGAGCGCGCCCTGCTGGCGGATCTGGATGCAGCCTCTTTGGCCAGCATCCCGGCAGGCATGGCGAGCACCGGGATATCCGCAGCAAAAGGACAACTCCCTTATCAGGCGGTGCAAAAGCTCCGCTCCATGGTGGGTCGCGAGATTGCGGACAACAGCCTGGTGGCGGACGTTCCCCGCAGCAAATGGCGCGCACTTTATTCGGCGCTCAGCGACGACATGGGCGGCGCCGCGCAGCAAGCTGGGCCCCAGGCGGAACAAGCATGGGGGCGCGCCAACCGCTTCACCAAGCTTGGCATGGAGCGCATTGATCAACTCGAAACGATCGTCAATCGGGATACGCCCGAGAAGATTTTCAAGGCGGCGACAACGGGGGTTGCCGAGGGCGGAACAACCATCCGGCGCGTCATGAAGTCCTTGCCTCTTGAAAATCGCCAGGAGGTGACTGCCGCCGTGCTGCAGCGCCTGGGCCGGGCCAAAAATGGCATGCAGAACGATGTCGCCGATGTGTTTTCTAGCGAAACCTTTTTGACCAACCTCGCGGCCATGAGCCCAGAGGCAAAAGGTGCGCTATTCAGTTCATCCGGATTCCCCGGCCTACGCTACAAAATCGACCAGATGGCGCGCATGGCCTCCGACCGGAGAGACGGCGCCAAGGTTTTCGCAAACCCAAGCGGCACGGCGCGGCAAACGGGCATGCTCGGCTGGATTGGAGGGCTTGCCACGGCACTCGGCACCGGGAATGCTGCGATGCTTACGGGGGCTCTTGCAGCGCCGGTAGTGGCCAATGCTGTAGCGAAGAAGCTGACAAGTCCTGAGTTTGTTCGAGGGCTTGCTGAGCGAACCGAAATGAATCCGGCCCTCGCCCCTTCGCTTGTCAATGCGGCAACCCCGCGCGGATTCAGTGCTGAGGCGCACGCGGCCTACGCCGAGGACAAGAAAAAGCAGGAACAAGAGCGGGCTCCCCGGCTTGGGTTCTCGTCAAATCGATGAGCGCCGCGGCGGCATCGTGGGCCGAGTGGTAATTCTTCCACTTGGCCCAAGGTCAAAGCCGCTGAATAAAATGAACAAAAATCGACTCTAGCCCTCGTGCAATAAGCGTCAGTAGCTACACATTTAATAGCGTCAACAAAGGAGAATACCAGTGCTCAAGCCACAGAAACCCAGCAAAGTAAACCGGGCAAAGAAGAAGCGGCCGCAGCGGTGAGCGGCGCTCTCTTGCTGAGATTGCGGTGGGTTGATGAATAAAGGGTGTAAGGCGGGCATACAGGCGCCATGCTACAGTTCAGAAAATGCCAATCTACCAAGTCACCCCTTTAGCGAGAAACGCCGAGAAACTGAGATCAGCCATAGGCAAGCACATTGGCGAAGGCGACAGATTCGAGATTCCGAACGAAGCAGGATGGTTTGTCAGATTTACAGGCACAACAGTCGAGCTATCAAACAAGCTTGAGGTGACTGGGCAGCCTGCCGGTGTAGCAAATCAAATTGGCTCCACGCTTATCACCCACATCATTACGTACTATGGGCGCGGCGGGGCTGATATGTGGGATTGGCTGAAGACAAGATTTGAGTCTCAGTCATGAACGCAACGCGCGCCACGAAGCCCAAGGCGGACGATCTTGCGCCGGCGGTTCCACAGACGACGCCTGTGATGCCTGCTTACGGGCATCATGACCAAAGTTTCACGCTCCAAGCCATCATGGAACTGCAATCTTCTTTTGCAGAGGTCAGGGCAGAGTTGAAAAACTTGAAATCAAGCGTTGACAGCACCAGGTCAAAGGTTGACGACTTGGTGAATTGGAAGAACAAAATTCTTGGCGGGGCCGTTGTTCTCGGGGTTGTGGGCGCCGCGTTGGGATTCCTGGCCAGCAAAGCAAGCGACTACATCACCATCAAAACGCCGGTGCAGGTGCAGGCGACCACCCCAGTGAAATAGCCACCCCGATCTGGCCACCCCACCAAACCGCCCATCGAGGCGGTTTTTTTAATACCCGGGCTCAGCCGAGCAGCCGCCCTTGAATCACCTGAAAAACGGGCTCAAAAACCCGTATATCACCAAGAGCGCACACAAGGGAAGCAGGATAAGGCCGGCAATTAACACCAGGCCATCAAATCCGAATTTCGAATCCCTCTGCCTGCGAAGCCGATCCGACTCCGCCTTCAAAAGCCGCTCAGATTCGGCAAGCGACATCGGTGGGGCGTTGGGATTCCAGGGTTTCGACATGCCCGAAGCATACCAGCGCCGCAGCCGAAAGCCAATGCCGAAAAATGAGCCACCGTGGCGCAGTCGGTGTTCGGCCGCCAGGATGGTGCCCTCCAGCTGCTCGAAATCAACCGGCCTATCCAGATACAACGCCTCACGGTAGAAGTGCCCGGAGGCGGCGCGCAGGAACTTGCGCAGCGGGCTACTGATGCTCAGCCGGCCGGACTCCCCGTCGAATCGATGTTCAACCAGCGCGGCCGTGATTTCGTCACTTTCAGACACTGGCGACAGGTTGCAGACCCCGGAATCGTCAACGTAGACGCTGCGAACGTGCTCGCGAAAGTAGTGCAGGCGATGGTCTCCGCCACGCAAGCCCGACTGGATGTTGTGCATGAAGCCGCGCCAGTGCTGGCCCAGCGTCTCGCGCATGGCGCCGTGGCCAATCGCCTCGTGCGCCAGCGTGCCGCCGACCGCGCTCAGCGGCTGGGTGTTGACCACAATCCAGGCCCCACCCCGAAACCACATGCCACGGACATCTTCCGGCGCCGGAATGGGGAGATCAATCGTGGCGCGGACCACCGTTACCGGCGGGCTGCCGTGCCAGGCGGACGAGAGCCGCTGAACGATCTGCTCTGTTCGAGAAAGTTGCGTGTGCAGCATGTGTGTTGTTGGGTCACGCCGCCAGCGCAAACCGCTCGTCGTCTTTCGCCGACACCCCCAGCGGGACAACCTCTTTATTGATCGCCTTCAGCATGGCCCGCTCGGTCAGCTTCAAATCATAGGCCTGCTGCAAGTTGAGCCAGGATTGCGCATCACCGCCGAAGTACCGCGCCAGGCGCAGCGCTGTATCCGGGGTGATGCCGCGGCGCTCCCGCACGATGTCATTCATGCGGGCTGGTGTGACATGCAAGGCTTTGGACAGCGCGTGGGGCGTCATGCCCAGCGGCACAAGGTAGTCCTCCCGCAGAATTTCCCCCGGGTGGATGGGGCGCATTCCGTTTTTGATCATATTGCCCTCCTGGCATCAAAAATCAGTGATAGTCAACAATCTCTACGCCATCGACGCCTTGCTCTGTCCACACAAAGCACAGGCGCCACTGGCCGTTGATCCGAATGCTATGCTGGCCTGCACGATTCCCGCTCAAAGCTTCCAGACGGTTGCCGGGCGGTGATCGAAGAAACTCCAATGTTGCGGCACTGGCGAGTTGCTGCAATTTGCGCTCAGCGATGGTCTTGATATTCACAAACCGCTTTGATTTACCGGTTTCAAACAGGCTCTTTGTATCTTCGCAGTTGAACGATCGGATCATGGAAGCATTGTATATCGTTTACCGATAAGTAACATGCAAATTATTTACCAAAGGCCAATCTGGTCGCCCTGGGCGCGCAATGCCTCGCGATCACCATCGGCCAGGGTGTGCTCGCAATCATCCCAAGGCTGAACATGGGTGCAGCCACAATCCGTCAGGCATCCATGCGTCGGTTTTTTCAGGGTAAGAACGGCACGTCCAGATTTTGAAAGTGGAAGAATTACCAGGGGCTCGGGCTGGTTCACTGGAATAAGTGCCACTTCAACGGGCTCACTGCGCTGATGCTTAACCCCACTTCTACCCATTGCGGCCAGCCTGTCTGCTCGCTCATTGCCAACAATGCCAGAGTGACCCTTGCACCACTTGAGGGTATGGCCACTGCGCTTGGCAGCCAGACACTGCTGAATCAGTTCTGCATTCTTGACAGGCTCTGCATTTTTCTTGGGACCTTTGCGCCACCCATTCAGCGCCCACTTCTTGTGCCAGACTGTCAGCGAGTCAAGGCAGTACCGGCTGTCAGTATGCAGAGTGCCTTTCTGGCCACCAAGCCACAACATGGCATTGAGAATCCCAGCGAACTCCATCCGGTTGTTTGTGGTGCTGTTCTCGCCGCCACATTCCGTGTGTATCTCGACTCCGTTTTGGTAGACAACAAACCCCCACCCGCCAAGGCCAGGGTTCGGTTCGCAAGCGCCATCAGTGTAAATTTCAAACATTTTTGCTCCAGTTTTCAGTAGACGTACCACCGCTTACACCGGTAATTCCTGCCTGCCCAAGTGACTTGGAGGCTTGATGCTTTCCTTGGTGCGATCACCAACTTTTTGCATCTGAATTACCAGTAACCTTTACCAGAGTGTCCTGCCGGGAACTTTTAAGCACCAGCTATCGGGAGACCAATCCGCTGCCTACAGCTACTTGCGAGACAGGAGACTTTTCAGCCGCCTGATCGTGTACCGCCTTCATTGCTGTTGACGGTCTTGCTGTCAGTGCTTGGGGCCGGGTTTTGATCCGGTCGCAAGCAGGTTTTTATCCCCTCATGGGGCCTCTGTATATCCTCGTTCGGGAGGCGTGCGGTGAAACACGGGCTCAGTCTTTTCAGGCTCCACTCGTTTCAACTGTCGTGGTCTGGTCTTTGTTCCATGTGCCCCGATGCAAGGGCTTGCTCGATAACGCTCGGCGGACGACGCTTGTGATGGCGTGGATCGCGCAAGTGGAAGAACTACCACTTGCAGTCCCATTCAATCAACAAGACATCGACACCTCCTTTGCAGAAATGCGGTTGTTGAAGGCCGGGATTCTCATGTTGGAATCCTTGTTGCCTTGAGCATCGTCACAGCAGCACCAGTGCCGGCGAACTCGCGCTCGTAGATGGGCGACCACTCAACCGACCAGCCAGTGCCCAGAAGGGCCTTGTTGCGCATCGAAGCCGGAAGGATGGCCACCAGGCGCCCGCCCGGCTTGATCTTGGTGGCGGCGTACTCGGTGTGCAGCTTGGCGCGGCCTTCGCTGAATGGCGGGTTCATCACGATGCAATCGAATTCCGGTGTGAAGGGCTTGAGGTCAGCCCAGAGAATGAAATCAGTCTCAATCGTCTTGAAACCTTTTGCACGCAGCACGGCGCAGTGCAGGGGCGAGATTTCAATGCAGGTGGTGCGGTCCTTGGGCATGTAGTCGGCAATGCCGCCCTGCCCCGCCTGCGGCTCTGCGCATTCATCGTCCGGCCCGATGTCAGCCCACTCCACAGCGATGCGCGCCAGCTTTTCGGGGGTCGGGTAATACTGGTGGGCGACACGATCCGGAATGCAGCCACTCACCACAATCTCATTGATCACAGCCAGCGGCGAATAGTTGAATTCAAACCAGCCCTCGGGAGATTTTGTGCCTCCAATCGCCTGCAAAATACCTTCGGCCTCGGCTATCGAAATTTTCGGCTCATCAATTGAGTAGCCGGTCAATTGGGCGGAATTCTGGATTCTGTCGTAGCGCTCCGGCCAAACCTTCGGATGGCGTCTGACAGCCTGTCGCGCGCCGGCCAGTATCTCCAGCACCCTGAATGGCAACGGTCGGCCCATCATCACATGGTCCTTGACGCGCTTCTTTGGCTTTTGCCGGAACTGCGCCGGGATGGCGCGCGGGTGGAGACTGGCCAGAACTTGGTTCAACCGCCAAGCCAAATCAGGATGCACTTCCATGTGTGCCGTACCCTTTTTGTAGAGGCGAATTTTCAGGGCGCCACCGTCAACCATCACCCATTGGCCCCAATTGCTTTTCAGTGATTCAATCAGACTGTTGCTGGCGTAATACTTGGGTTCGTCTCGCCCCATGAACTTGGCGATGACGCAGCGCAGATCATTGATCAGTCCGCAGGTGCTGTGATCGCTGGTGTCGTAATGCGTGAGCACGCGGGCAATGATCATGCGCTTGCCGAACGCCTCGGGCGCATTGGTGACATGCTCGCCCGACAGGCCTCGAAAGATGCCATCCACGCGCTCACCAAAGAACTGCGAACGCATCCGCAGAAGGTCGCCCAGCGTAATGCGCACTGTGTCTTCCGTGAAGTCAGGCAGGGGCTGGATTACGTAGTCTTTGGCGTGCTTGTCACGCTTCGTTCCCATCGGGTTTTGAATCTGCTCATTCCATTCATCGCGGCGTTTTTGAGGCATCGTGTCCAACACATCGGTGAGTTGGAGGGCCTTGCTCCAGTAAGCGGAATTTAGCGCACCCACCGCGCCGCTGACGCAGAACAACTGCTCCGCCGAAAGCGTCATGCTGTGCCGGCCCCGGTCTTCCGTCTTATTGCCGTCAAGGAAATAGTGAATTGCGCTGCCTTGGCTCAACTCGTCGGCCATGAACTCACCCACCACGTTGATACGCTTGCGGGTGGCGTCGTACTGCCCCAACAGCGAATCAATCACATCATGATCAACCGGCGCGAAGAACTGCGCGCTGTCATCCACCAGCTCGGTGTCCGGGCGCTCGACAACATCAATTTCAGTCATTTCAGTGAATCTCGTGTTGATGCCGGCTTATGCTGGGACGGCTTCGCGCTTGGCTTTTTTGGCTTCGCGCATGCGCTCGCTGAACGCTGTTTTTTTCTTCTGGTTCTTTTCTTCCCAGGCTTGAATGTCCAGCGTTTGCTGGGCAATCTGGTCTGAGAAATACTGCTGATGGTTGCAGTGTTTGGCAGAAAACCGAAGCATGCACTCCAGCTCGCGCAGAAATGCCACGGCGACATTGCCGCGCTTCGGTGTGCCAAGCTCTTGATCAGCCTCTGCCACAAGACATGTCGCCATATCGCGAACAATACTCATCAGACTCGTGCATTCAAAGTTCCGGAGCGATATCGCAGCCATGTATTCCGAAGCCATCTTCACACCGGTCAATGCACCATCCCAATAGGCTTGGGCGGGGACATCGAAATTATTTTCACTGACGAATTTTCCCGCCTTTGTCTCGACCCGTGTGACGAATGAAAGGTTGAATTTGGTTTTCACATTGCCGCCCGGCAAGGCCTCAGGCTCGAATGGACTGAAGAACGCGCGGATCTTCCAGCGCTCATCCGATGTGAGGCTGTCAAAAATTGGGTGCCAGGCATCCGCCATCACTTGGAGGTAGATCGGCCGCGTCACTTCATCAGCAAACCCGATGCGGGCGAACTTTCCATGTTCCCCGGTGCCCAGCTCGATCAGTTTGACGGGCTTGGCGGTGCTGTTGCGATGCTGGACGCGGGCGGTCCACAGTGGGGCGTCTTGACTGTTGATTTCAGGTTCATTAAAATTCATGATGTTTCATCCTTAGTTTTGTAGCTTGGGTTTTGAAATTGAAGCCTTTGCAATGTCCAGTTGCAGAGGCTTCGCCCTTTGTGACGCTTAATGCAGGCCAGCTTGCTGGATGACGCCCGCCAGCTTGGTGAGCCCTTTGGGTGTGATGCGCGCTTGGGTGCGGCTCCATTCGCCGCCGTCGCCCTTTTCTCCCGTCGTCACCTTGTGCTCCATCAACCCCTGCTGGATTCGGTCTTGATAGGCCAGCCAGCCGGTCCCCATGGGGCGGCGGTATGTCCAATGCTGCTCTTGCAGTAGCTGCGTCAGCTTGCGCGGTTGGATTTGCAGTGTCTTGGCGGCATCCGTGATGCACAGGGATCCGTCGGAAGTGGCAATGCGGTCCAGGGCTTCTACTTTGGGCTGAGCCACATCGAGCAGTTTTTGTTGCTGCACAACTTCCAGTTCGGCTTGAGCCTTGCCATCGGCCAGATCGGCGGCCAGGCGCAGCGCTTCGACAAAAGTCTGAGGAATTGCGAAGGCTGGCTTCTGTGCGGCCTGAATCTCCAGCGCCGTCATCCGGTCATACACCTTGACCTGAACCGCCAGAGATTCAGACATCACCATCAACTCAGCCTCGCGTTTAGGCAGGTGGTAGCACTTCAAAGTGCGCCCAGTGCTATCTTTGTACTGGGCTAAAAATTTAGCCGAGTCGATTCCGGGGTGTTTTTCGAGTTTCACCATGAAATTCTTGTGAAGCATCTCTGCATCGCCTTCTTCGCGAAGTTCATTGATGACATCAACAATCTCGATGCTGGTCATGGTCTTTGGCTGGCCGCCCGGCTGATCTGCGTTCAATGCAATAATGCTCATGTGAGATTTCCTTTGGTTGGACTTTGGGTTTCATCTAAAGCCTCGTCGGGTGCAACCGTCGGGGCTTTTCCTTTTGCGGGATTCATTGCGCTACTCCTTGAAGTTGCTGGGTGCGGCTCTGCTCAAGGCGAAGCACGATTTCAGAGTTCAGAGTCCTCCGACTGTCGAGCGCCTGGTGTTGAAGCCATGTCTTCAGGTCGGAAGGAAGTCGAACCTTGATCTGCGATGAATGAGTCGGTTCAGTTTTCAATTTGGCCCTTTCGTTTTGGACCTATTTGGTCCGTGTGGTAATTGTGAACCTATTAGGTCCGTATTGTCAACACCTTTTTGGTCCGTATCATTCGAGGTATGAAACAAGACGATCCACAGTTCAAATTACGAATACCTGCCGACCTGAAAAGTAAGCTCGAAGAAGATGCAGAAAGGAACACTCGAACACTGGGCGCCGAAATCGTCGCCCGCCTGCAAGAGACGTTCACCCCTGGAAAATCCTCTTCCGCGGAAGTCGAGAGGCTTCGCGGCGAACTAAAGCGACAAGAGTACCTGGCAACTCGTTTTGAGATGGTTGCCGAAACAACCGATAAGGTTCTTGCCATCGCGGGCCGCCTGCTGCATGAAACCATTGAGCAATTTCCTGCAGCCGACAAATCCCATCTGGTGGATGAAACCATGGCAAAGATCATTGGCACTTGGGTTGTTCCAGATGCCCAGGGCGCAGTCAGAGATCTTTTAATTTTGCTGGATGGCTCGGAAGAAGTGAAAGCCAGCCTTAAAGAATTCTTGCGACGACTTGAAGAGCGTGACGGTGCGGATGCAGAGCCCCACAAACCCAAAAATACAAAATTAATAAAGTCGGTTCTGCGGGCCAGCCAGCCAGAAAATGTTCATGCGACGGTGCGCGGGAAGGATGTTGATACAGGTGTTCCGTCGCCAGCGGTTTTGCAAGCACAAAGGCAAAACAAAAAAGAACCAAGCAACAGGAGCGCCCCCGTCAATAAGGTCATCCTGGTTGGCAACCTCGGCCGCGATCCAGATATCAATTACCTCCCGGCTAGAACGGGCGCCGAAAATGCCACCGAAAAGATCCCACCAAACAGAGGTCCCATCCGGCGCACCCGAAACAAGCCGCCGAAGTGATCATTTAATGCACCATCGCCTTTTGCTGAAAAATATTCCGCTCACCACGTACAGCCCTCGCCAAATAAGCGCAAGTAGCTACTATTTAGATAGCAGCTTCCGCAGCTTGCGGCACTCACGGACATCGGTGAACGTCTTGAATCGGTGGTCTTCAATGGATAGCCATGCCATATTGCTGCGCAGGTCTGGGCCTCCCGCGCACAGGGCGATGGTGTGATCCACCTGGAAGCCTGGGCATGCCCCGCGCCGCTCACCGGTTGATGGGCAAGGGTTAGCCCGCTTGAACGCCAGCACCTCGCGCGCGGACCTGGCATCGGCGGCCGCAGAAATGGCAAGCAGCAGGAAAAGAATAAGGGTGCGAAGCATGGCTTTGCAGTGTAGTTGCGCCCTGCCCCGCAGCCGGCCCGTTGTCTGCGCAAGTGGTAGATCTACCGCCTGGGCCTGCTTTGGCTGTCCGCGATAACCATGCCCTGGGGACTGTTGATCCTGGCGGCCATGGTCTGGGCCTGGCGCAAGGGTTGATCTTGTTGCATAATTCTTTTCGGCGCCAATTGATCAGTGTTGCCCCGAGCCGATGGAAGATGTAAGTCGGGGCCAGAATGCGAAGCTACAGCAAGAAGTGGCAAC
>NZ_QEII01000271.1 GCF_003347515.1 Rhodoferax ferrireducens
CCTGTTCGAGGCTGATGGCAATGGTCTGGCGGTCCTGGTAGTCCAGCTGGCTGTAGCGAGGTTCTGATTTCATGGGCACACCTTAAGGGAAATTAAAGGTGTGTTGCACTTCACTTTTGAGGCCGCTCCTGATAGAACCTGCGCAATTCGCTTCTTTTTTTGCAGCAAATCGCTATGTCGTTCGTTCAGCGTTTGCTCTTGGGACTGCAGTTGTTGCAGATGGCTGTTCAGCGCCTCAGCGTCGCTTTCCTTATCGACCAGAGCCAGCAGCTCAGCTTCGCGTTTGGCCAGTTCTTCCAGCGGGCGCTCGAAGTCGCGCGTGCTGTCGCGCTGGCTGGCGGCGCTGTCGCGCTCCTGCAGCAGGCGGGCTTCTTCAGCCTCGGCCTGGCTGCGCGCCTCCAGCAGGGTCAGCAGCTCGGCGTTCTTTTGCGCGCGCTCGGCCTTGGCCTGTGCGCTCTGGTGGCGTTGGCGGCGGTGTTCGCGGCTGCGCTCGGTCAGCTTTTGCCGCTGGCCGTGCCACTCCAACACAGGCAGCACTTCGGTGGCCAGGCGTTCGCGCTCGTGTACCAGATGCTGCCAGCGCTGGTAATTGGTGACCCTGTTTTGCAGCTCGGCCAGCTGCGCCTTGCTGTGGTCCAGCTCTTTGACGGCCTGCTGCATCTCCCGCGTGAGCTGTTGCTGGTGCTCGCGCGCGGTGTCGTAGTGGTTGAGCACTTCCTGGTCGCCAAACACGTCAAACACCAGGCGCAGCAGTTCCCGCGGGCTGTACTCACACAAGCGGTCGGTTTGGCCCTGCTCCAGCGACAACACTTTGGCAATGGCGGGCGACAGGCCGGCGTCGGACAAGACGCGATTCCAGGCCTCCACGCCCATGGTGCGCAGCTCTTTGTCGGGGCGCTCGGTCAGTTCTTCAATGCTGGCGTCGCCCTCCACCACCATGTAGCGGCGAGCCCAATCGCCGCCATTGCGGTCGATGCGGCAGGCCAGCGTGACCTGATCGCTGTACATGAGCTGGCGCGCGAATGGCCGGCTGGAAGTCTGGCGGGTGCGCGCACGGTTGTCTACTACCGCGCGCAGCCACGCCACGTTGGCGCCCGCATGGCGGGCATAGGTCTTGAAGTCGCGCGGCTGCGAACATTTCAGCCCCAGCAAGGTCCGCATGGCGTCCAGCAAGGTGGTTTTGCCCGAGCCGTTCGGTCCGGCGATGGTGATGATGGAAGCGTCCAGCGGCAAACTCACGCGCTGGCAATAGTCCCAATGCACGAGTTCAAGGTTTTGCAGGTGAAACATGGGATCAGTTCGGTGTCAGGTTGTCGGCGATGGCGGCCGTGGCCGCACTGTTGTCTTGCTCGGCCCGCTGGGCTTGCTCGCGGGCCAGGACATCGGCCAGCGCGCCATTGAGAATGCGTGGCGCGAGGACGTCATAGTCCAGCAGCACATCAAGCAGCGGGCCTTCCCGGATGTCGTCTTGCGCGCGGACGATGAAGCCATGGCGCTCCAGGAGCTTGAGGTTGGCGTCCAGCCGGATGCGTTTACCCAATTGGTTGCCATAGTCTTCCAGCAAGGCCTTGTAAGACAGCACCGGACTGACGCTGCGCGTTTGAGGCAACGGTTTGCTGCTGGCGAACATTTCGTTTTGCGGAACATCCGCCTCCACGCGACTGGCCTGGCGTTCGCGCTTCGGTAAAACGATGAGCGCCCACACCACCACCAGCAAGGCGACCGCATCACGCGGCAAATCCAGGTTGTTGTTGGCGTTGATGCCCGCGTCGCCCAGCACTTGGGCCAAGGGCGCGGGCAAGAGGGTCAAGGTAACGTGGTCGGCATACACGTTGTCCATCCAGCGCAAGCCCACTTGGGCCAGCCTTTGCTCCACAGCCAAAAACAATTCGGCATCGGAGAGTGCTTTTTTGACACGGGGATGGGTACGCGGCAGGTATTTGCGCGTCAGCAATTCTGCAATCAGGTGCGCGGCTTCGTCGGCAATATTAGTCATGGTGTTCGGGGGAAGGTGTGGCGTTGAGATGCTCAAGCTGGCCACTGCTCAAATGGGAAATAGCGGGGTGCGCCAAAGGCGTCAGGACGTTATGCCACTGCAGCCGCCAGGGTTGGCGCGCTAGGTCACCGGTCGCACCCGGCAGGTCTTGGGCCTGGGCATCGCCCAGCAAAGGCAAAAGCTGCGCCTTGTAGGCCACTTGGGCATAGCGCGCAGCCTGGCCATCGGCGTCCGCCAACAAAGCGGCGTGTACTGTGCGCAAAGCCAGACCCTCGGTGTCCGCAGTTGGGCTGTTGTTGATTTGTGCCCATTCGGCCAATAGCGCAGACAAGTCACCCAACTCTTGCGGCAGCGCCACCGCCGTGAGATCGCCCTCCGGCGCGATTTGCGCTGCAGGCAAAGACTCAAAGCGCAAGGCCTCGGGGCGGTCGCGCTCAAACTCGGCCTCGGTCACATCCAGCATTTCGTGCGGCGCCAGCACTGCAAGGGCTACGGGGCGGTGCAATGCCACTTCGGCCAGGCGCTCCAGGTGGGTTTGGGTTTGCAGCCACAGCTTCACATCGGTGCTGGCAATGCCGGTGGTGCCCAGGGTGACGCGCTGGCGATCGACTTGCTGCAAGGCCCGGTTGAATTGGCTGGCCATGGCCAACAAGCGCGATTGCGCCAGGCCCAGCGCGCGCGCCGCCTGCTCCAGGGCCCGCTGCCCCCGCGCATTGCTGATGATGGCAGTGATGGTGTCAGAAGCTTTATCAATCAGTCGCGCAGCCCGGTCATAGCGCTTGCGTGCTTCGCGCAAGCGAAACTCCGAACCGCTGGCAATCGCATCGGCGAATTCATGGTGCAAACGAAGCAGCTGTGCCTGCAACATGTGCACCTGATTGCCCTGCAGTGTGCCCAATTGATCTGCTCCCACGACTTGGCTAAGCAAACCGGCCAATTCATCGTGCACGGGCTGGCCCACGGGGGTGAGCATGGTCGCGATGTGCTGCGCCATGGGGGTGAGCCCATGCTGGCGCAGCGAATCGTCCCAAGTGAGCAAGGCGGCTTCGCGAAAGCGCTTGATCACACTGTCCACTGCTTCTGAACGGACCGCATAAAAAAGCTGGTCCAACTCCTCACGCACCAGGAACGCTTTGCCTTGACCGACCAGGGTGAACAGCATCCACAGCCGCAAGCGCACCAGCCCGGCAGGCCCCTGAAACAGCGAGCGCAAGGCATCAACCAAATCCGCATTGTTTTCAACCTGCCAAGCCACGGGGGAATCCATCAGGGCATCGGTGTCGCGAAAATAATCCGATAACGCCGACTCCCCTTCTGACAGCGTGCTGCGCAAGTTGGGCAGCAGGTCTTTATCCAGAAATCGCTCCACCTCGTCGCGCTTGGTGTTGGGTGTGCTCATGGCCAATATTCTCTTCAGGCGTAAGGGATGAATGCGTTGCCGTCATCGGCCAGCAACTGCATGAGTTTGGGGTGAATAAATAGCTTTTCTTTACCCGCCTGCACTTCGCGCAGGACGCCAATGGCGGTCAGCTCTTTCAGGTAGCGCGAGGCCGACTGACGCTGGGCAATGTTTTTTTCGACCAGGTTGCCAATGCGGCAATAGGGCTGCTCAAAGATCACGTCCACCAGCTCACGGGTGTAGATCTTGGGCAGGCGCTCGCGCACATGGGCGGTAGTGTGCTCGGCCAGCCTGCGGATGGCGGCAATCTTGCCGGTGGTCCACTTGGCGGTTTCTTCCACGGCCTGCAGCATGAAGATGACCCAAGGCTCCCAGTGGCCGGTGCGGGTGGTGTCTAGCAGCAGGCGGTAGTAGTCGGCCTTGTGGGCCATGATGTGGCGACTGAGATAGAGGATAGGCAGCGTCAGCAGCTCAGCCTGAATCAAATACAAAATATTCAGCACCCGGCCCGTGCGGCCGTTGCCGTCTGCAAACGGGTGAATGGCTTCAAACTGGTAGTGGCCCACCGCCATGCGGATAAGGGGGTCCAGATCAGTCTGGTTGTGCAAAAAGCGCTCCCAGTTGGCGAGCAGGTCGCGCAGGCAGGCTTCGCCTTCGGGCGGGGTGTAGATGACCTCGCCCGTGCGGTCATTCATGAGCTGGGTGCCGGGCGTGCGGCGGATGTCCAGGTCGGAGGCCTTGATGGTGCGACAAACTTCAACGGCCGTGGCGGTGCACAACGGACGTGCGGCCAAAGACTGATAACCCAGGTACAGCGCCGTGCGGTAGCGCAGTGCCTCTTTGGTGGCGGCATTGGCCAGGTTGTCGCCACCCTGGGCGTATTGAAACAGCTGGTCGGTGGTGGTAACGATGTTTTCTATTTCCGAGCTGTCTTTGGCTTCGAGCAGCGGAATGGTGTTGATGAGCATCGTCTGGTTGGGAATCAGCTCAGCGGCCTGCTTGAGCTCGGCCAGCGCTGCCCGGGCCGTAATGCACTGCTTGAGCACCAAGCGGGTCTCAAGCTCCACCGCCGGGGGCAGTGGCGGCAATTGGTTCCAGGGTTTGTCAGCGCGCCAAACAGGGCTTGAATCAGTCATGTCGATATTCGTTTATTTTTAGACATGAAGCCAATACATGTCGATGTCAGCGACATGTGGGCAGAACGTGTCTACATTTCTTAATTTAATCGACACATTAAACCACGGAGCAGCGAATGCAAAACAAGGGCTCGCTGCAGCTGGCGCGATGCCCCGCCTGTCGACCGTGGCGGTGGCCAGGCAAGCTGGTAAGCCCCAAAGTGACTATGGATATAAATAAAAAAGACCGCCAACCCTCGTCGAGACAGCGCGACACGCTATCGTTTGTGCAGCAAAAGTGTTACTTGCGTGCTGGCGGCGAATCCGTGCAACTGCCTTGCGCAATCTTCCCCGCGAAGCGAGAGCGCTGTCAGGCGCGCAAGGACCAACGTCCCAGCACCTCATGCACGCCTTTGCCTACATGGCTATTGACAAGGACAAATTCCTTCGCCGTCCAGGTGATGGGCTCAGTGGCGTGTTCGGCAATGGGGTGGCGATCATACAAAACAGTCATATGCGGCGTAAAGCTACGCTTCACAGGTAGGCCCGCATGGCCCATCGCCAGGCCAAGGCTCTGGCGGAACGCCGTGAGTTGGGCAATGCCAGCGCCACCACACAGAACGTAGGTTCTACTGCTCGGAAAACTCATCGCGCGGTCAAAGACCACATCGAATGCAGGTGCCGCCACAGCGTCACCGGCCTCTCGGGCCGTCTTGACCATGTCTGGCGGCAATTCGCCATACCCACCGAGGTCGTGCAGCGTGACGTGCAAGCGATGTGCCAGCAGCGGTTGGCCGACCAGTCCATGCGCGCGCCCCAAATGCGCTGCTTGAATCGCGATGGCCTTGGCAGCGTCGGCGTCCGGAAAAATGGCGAAGAACAAGGTATGGGGCGCCCGCCCGCGCGGAACTTTTGCCGATACTTTTGCCGAAGGTGGGACGCCTGACGGGGCGCCCTCAAACCCGGGCAACGTGGACTGGTCAAACATACAAACTCCTTACATCGAACCCGCGTTTTTGGCGCGAAGAAATAACTATTTTCGCGCTAAAGAAACGTCAATACAACGGCCGTAAGCAATCTCTGCCGCCATGCTGATACGTGAGGTGTTCGGTACCGCCAGGATGGGGTAGGGACAAAGGTAAAAGCAAAGAGCGCGAGTAGACGCAGTGTGAGGCCGACGACGCTACCCGGATGGATTGCCGCGCTTTCGCGCAAGCAATCTTGGGTTCCTGACTACGCGCCGGCGGTAAGTCGGTGCGACTACCGTGCGCCACTTCCACTGCCCAGAATTAGCATGCGCTTGGGGATAAAAGTCCAGTTTTCACCTGCGTTTGCAACCATGCAACAAACGTCTCCACCGCTGGACTTTGAGACTGTGTGCTGCGATAGCAGACATAGTAGCCGCGCCCGGTAGAGACAAGTAAGTTGAACGGCATGACCAATTGCCCTGTCGCCAGCTCGTTTTCTATCAAGCAAGGCTGAATCACCGTGACGCCCATGCCCGCGCATGCGGCGACGATGAGGTTGTTACCAAGGTCAAAGCCGGCACCCAATACCGGTTTAGCGTGACGCAAACCTGCACCGCGCAACCAAACCGCCCAATTGTCCGGGAAGTTGGTGTGGTGCAGCAGAGTCTCGGCCAGCAAATCTTGCGCTGTCTTTAACCTCGCGGCGATGGCGGGGATGCAAACTGGGGCCATCTCCTTGCCCAACAAATACTCAGCCTGATAGCCACGCGGCCACGCTTTGGGGCGTTTGACGTCTATCCAAACATCCACATCGTCGCGCCTGAAGTCTTCATCATGATGAAACTGCCGTAATTCCACCGCTATATCTGGGTATGCAGATTGAAATTGGGCCAAACGCGGCATCAGCCAGCGCGTGCCCAAGGTGGGAATCAAGCTGAGGCGCAGCTTGCTTTTGGACGCCACCATCGCCTTGTTCCCGCTGGTGAAGTGCGCCATCGCTTCCTCCAAGCCCGCCACATGCGTCTCAACCAGAGATTGAAACGCACGCCCGCGCGCTGTCGGCGTTACGCCAGCGGCTGTGCGGTCAAACAGATTGCATTCCAGCCGCTGCTCCAACCGCTGCACAGCCCGACTCACCGCAGCCTGCGTGACGAAAAGCACAAGCGCCGCGCGGCTAAAACTACCTAGCTGGCAAACAGCCAAAAACGCGTGCAGCTCAGGCAAAGAAGGTGATTTGAACTTCATTGGACTATTACATCATGTTATGACCCAGGATCAAAATGTCGTTTGTCCACGGGCTTTCATGTGAATACAGTCAATACATGGTCAAAATAGAACTACCCAAACTACTACATGCGCCCAACATTCCCTTGGTCTGCGACTCGCCCCATAGTGGCACGCATTACCCTGCCGACTTCAATTACGCCGTTGATTTGGCAGACCTGCGTAAATGCGAGGACACCCACGTTGAAAAGTTGTGGGAAGGCGTGCCAGCCGTCGGCGGAACACTGGTACACGCCACGTTCCCACGCAGTTATATCGACACCAACCGAACCGAGCACGATATTGATGTGACGATGCTGGCTATCGACTGGCCGGGTCGCGCCGAACCGTCGCCACGTTGTATTCAACTGGGCAACGGCCTGGTGTTTAGCAAAACAACAACGCTGCAGAATATCTATCAAAGGCAACTTTCCGTTGATGAGGTGCAGCACCGCATCAATTCCTGCTGGCGACCCTACCGCGAAGCGTTAACCCAGGCGTTAGCAGCAGCAAGCCAGCAGCACAACAAGCGCTGGCACTTGAACCTGCATTCCATGCCCAGCAATGCCTATGAGCGCCTGGGTTTGCCAAAGGGCAAGGTCTTGGCGGACGTGGTGTTGGGCGATTTGCATGGCGCGGCGTGCAGCCCCGAAGTTACAGATGTTGTTGCAGAGGCATTCAAACGACATGGATACACGGTCTCTGTCAACGACCCGTATGCAGGCATGGATTTGATTCGCCAGCACGGCAACCCATCACGGGGGCATAACAGTCTGCAGATTGAGCTGAACCGTGCGTTGTACTTGAACGAACAAACACGCGAACCACTGCTTCGATTTAGCCAGATCCAAAATGATCTGTCACAGATACTGGCAACCCTTGCCACCTATATTCGTCAACAACTTTAATCCCGGAGCAAGCATGATCTCAAGTAGCCAACAACACCCAAATCGCCGTCAATTTCTAGGCACAGCAAGTGCGGTCGCTGGTGCCATCGCCTTGCCAACTTATGCGCAAGAAGCCAAATACCCCAGCAAAACCATCACATTGGTTGTGCCGTTTCCGGCGGGCGGATCGGTTGACGTTGCAGGCCGTGCGATTGGCGAGAGGTTAAGCAAGGTTTTAGGTCAAGCCGTGATCATCGACAACAAAGGCGGCGCAGGTGGCGCGATTGGTAGCACCTTTGCGGCCAAAGCTAAACCCGATGGCTATACCTTGGTGGTTACATCGCAATCGTCGCACGTCGCCAATCCCGCCTTCACGCCCAACCTGCCTTACGATGCGATCAAAGATTTCGCCCCCATCACGCTGATTGAACGCCTGCCCAATGTGCTGCTGATCAACCCCGCGCTTCCAGTTAAAAACATGGCTGAGTTTGTGGCCTACGCCAAAGCCAACCCGGGCAAGCTGAACTACGCTTCTTCTGGCAATGGCTCCATGCTGCAACTGAACATGGAGTTATTGAAGTCTCAATACGGCATCTTCTTGACCCATATTCCTTACCGTGTCGCAGGTACGACGTTGACCGACTTGATGTCTGGCCAGGTGCACGCCATGTTCACCAACATACAAGCCAGCAATGTCAGCTTCGTCAAGCAAGACAAACTGCGTGCACTGGCGGTGGCATCACCCATGAGATCGGCTTTATTGCCTGATGTTCCTACGTTTGGCGAACTCAAACAACCGGAATTGAATATGACCTCATGGACAGGTCTAGCCGCACCTGCCGGTACACCGGAACCGATTGTTCAGCAACTTTATGAAGCAGTGCGCACCATCTTGCAAGACCCCAGCACCATAGCCGCATGGAAGCAGCGTGGCGCCATCGTGCCAGAGGCGGTGCGGCCCGCAGAGTACAAAAAAGAAATCGCGGATCGAATCGCCTTCTACAAGAAACTCGTTAAAACCAATAATCTCTCAGCGGAGTAAAAGGTATGAAGGAGTGCGCATGAATACCGTCCAAGCCCAAGCCGCCATCGACTGGCTGGCCGATCAACGCCCCGCGATGCAAGCGGCCCTGGCGACGCTGGTCAATATTGACTCCAGCAGCCACGACAAGGCCGGCACGGACCGCGTGGCCCAAGCCATGGCGGGCTGGTTGCAAGCGGCCGGCGTGGAGGCCGAGCACCGGGGTGACCCGGCCCAGGGCGATGTCCTGCTGGCGCGCCTGCCCGGAGCGCAACCCACGGCCGCGCCCGTGGTCCTGATGGGGCACCGTGATACGGTGTTTCCGACCGGCACCGTGACGCAGCGTCCCTGGCGCGTCGAAGGCGAGCGCGGCTATGGGCCCGGCGTGTCCGACATGAAGTCCGGCTTGGTGCTGCAATGTTTTGTGCTGATGGCGCTGCAAAAACTCCCCCTCTTGCCCTTCCCGGTGCTGGGCCTGTTCACGGCCGACGAGGAAATCGGCTCCCAAAACGGGCGCTTGGCCATCGAGGCGCATGCGCGTGGCGCGCGAGCCGTTTTCAATTCAGAGCCGGGCCGCGTCAGCGGCAATCTGGTGACCGAGCGCAAGGGTGGCGCGACCTTTCAGATCGATGTCAAGGGGCGTGCTGCCCACGCCGGCATGAACCATGCGGACGGCGCCAGTGCCATCGAGGCGCTGGCGCGTACAGTGCAGGCCTTGCACGCCTTGACAGACTACACGACCGGCATCACCACCAATGTGGGCTTGATCAGCGGCGGCATGTCCAGCAACACGGTGGCACCGACTGCGCAGGCCACGCTGGACGTACGCTTTCGCACGCTGGCCGAACGTGAAGCTGTTTTCGCAAAAATCCACGCACTTGCTGAGGTAACCGGCGTGCCGGAACCCCAAGTCAGCATCACGCAAACCTCGGAGTCATTGCCGCTGGAGCCCGAAGCAAGCCAGGACTTGATGCAGCGTTACCACGCCAGTGCGGCTGAGGTCGGGTTTGACGTGGCGGGTGAAGCCACAGGCGGCTGCTCAGACGCCGGGTTCACGGCGTCGCTGGGCATTCCTACGCTGTGCGGGGTCGGCCCGGTCGGGGCCAAAGCGCATACCGACGCGGAATACTGCTGCCTCGACACACTGGTGCCGCGTGCGCAAGCGCTGCTCAAAACCATTCTGGGATTGGAGGAAAAACAGCCACCAGCCCTCACGGAATCAGCGCGGAAAGCTACTGAATTTGTAGCGTATTAGGTGGCTTCCCGGCGTTACTTGCGCGCTGGCGGTAAATCCGTGCAGCTACCGTGCGCGACTTCCGCCGCCATGCCGATGCTCTCGCCCAGCGTCGGATGCGGGTGAATCGTCTTGCCGATATCGACGGCGTCGGCGCCCATCTCGATGGCCAGCGCGATCTCGCCAATCATGTCGCCGGCATGCGTGCCAACCATGCCGCCGCCCAGGATCTTGCCGTGGCAGTGGGCCTCGGGTGAATCGTCAAACAGCAGTTTGGTGACGCCTTCGTCGCGGCCATTGGCGATGGCGCGGCCGGAGGCGGTCCAGGGGAACAGGCCCTTCTTGACCTTGATGCCTTGCGCCTTGGCCTGGTCTTCGGTAAGGCCAACCCAGGCCACTTCGGGGTCGGTGTAGGCGACGCTTGGAATCACGCGGGCGTTGAAGGCGGCTGCGGCCAGTTCCTTGTTGCCTTGCAGTTCGCCGGCAATCACTTCGGCTGCGACATGCGCTTCATGCACGGCCTTGTGCGCCAGCATCGGCTGGCCGACGATGTCGCCAATGGCGAAGATGTGGGGCACGTTGGTGCGCATCTGGATATCGACGTTGATAAAGCCGCGCTCGGTCACGGCGACGCCGGCCTTCTCGGCGGCGATTTTCTTGCCGTTCGGTGTGCGGCCCACCGCTTGCAGCACCAGGTCGTACAGCTGCGGTGCCGGGGCGGTTCCGCCCTCTTCTGCCGCCGCGAACGTCACCTCAATGCCTTCGGGGGTGGCCTTCGCGCCCACGGTTTTGGTCTTGAGCATGATGTTGTCAAAACGCGGGGTGTTCATCTTTTGCCAGATCTTGACCAAGTCACGGTCGGCGCCCTGCATCAGGCCGTCCAGCATTTCGACCACGTCCAGGCGGGCGCCCAGCGTGCTGTAGACCGTGCCCATTTCCAGGCCGATGATGCCGCCGCCCAGGATCAGCATGCGCTTGAGCGCCACCATCGTGCCGTGTCGCGCTACCCGTGGGCCCTGCTACCGGCGCGGATAGACGAGGCCTTCCCGCTGCTGTGCCAGATCTGCCACGGACAGATACGGACCATCGCCTTCGTCAACGACTCCGGGTCGGTGGACCGAATACTCGATCAGCGTACGCTTGGTGACGAGTGATTTCCGCCCGCCACATGAGATCCTTGCGCGCCCCGGGGGCAGCGCTGGATTGATGATGCGACACTGGGAATTTTCCGGCACTACCGGTGTGAGTGCGGGCAAACGTTGGGCGGCTTTACGGGGGCAGTTCAGGAAAACTGGTATTGACTAGTTTTCGTCCGCCCAGGATACTCCGCTCACGCGGTTGGGTTGAAATCCCTAGCCCTCCGACCGCCAGGCGCTTCGCCCAGCCGCCACATGTCGTGGCCCCAAACCATGCACGTCGCGCTTACAGAGGAACCGTCATGCCCTTGAACAGCCTTGTCGACTCGGGAATTCGCCTGCCGCCACCGGATATCCAGAGAACCACGTTCTCTATCGACGGACTGGCACGGTTAACGTGCAATACGTGGGAGGAAATCCTCGGCGCGCAAGCCGGCAGCGAGTTCGATGTCGTCATCGTCGGCTCCGGCATGTACGGCGCCTACGCGGCGGCGAAGCTATTCGAGTTAGGCCGGAGAATGGAACGGGAGCTGGATGCGCCGCGCGTCCTCGTGCTGGAGTCGGGCCCGTTCCTCATCACCGAGCACATCCAGAACATCGCTCGACGGGATTCCGGTCTCGGTGCCACGGTCGCCGAAGACCTCGTCGACCCGGGCCAGACGAACGAGCCTTCGCTGGTCAAGCATTCGCGGTGCGTCGGCGGCAAGTCGATGTTCTGGGGCGGATGGGCCCCGCGTTACCAGGCGGAGGACATGCAACGGGTCGATGCGGCCGGCGATCGGCTCTGGCCGCAGGAGGTAGAGACCTACCTTTTCCAGACCGGTTACCGCGGTGGCTATGAGTACAGCGAGAAGGAGATCGGCGCCTATCCGGTTCAGGATTTCATCAAGGGACCGCTGTACGACGCCTTGAAGGCGATTGCCGAGAACGTCGTCACCAGCGCTGCGGTGCCGTCGCTGAAGGTGGTCGTGCCGCCGCCGATCGCCGTCCAGGGAGAGGCGCCCGGCTCGGGTTTGTTCAGTTTCGACAAGTACAGCAGTGTCTCGTTGCTACACGACTCGCTGCGCGAGGACGCCGAGATCAGCAATGGCGACGATGCGGCGCGCAGATTGTTCCTCGTACCGTGCTCGGAGGTTCTCCGTCTGGAAACCGTCAATGGCCGCGTGCAGCAGATCGTCGTCGCGCTGGCGGATCCGGCGGCCCCGCGCGACAAGTCAAGGGCGCGCGTGGTGCGCCTGAATCTCAAGTCGAGCGCGATGATCGTGCTGGCCGGCAACACGATCAACTCGACGCGCCTGGCGCTGAACTCCTTTCCACGCCCGGCGCCGTTGAATGTGAACGGCGAGCTGATGGGGCGCAATTTGATGTTCCACTCGCGCAGCAATTTCGTCTGGCGCGTCAAGCGCAGCGCGATGGGTCTGCCGCCGCCGGACCCGGCCAACATCACCACGGCAGCGCTGCACATCACCGGGTCCGCGGCGACAACCGGAAGCGGCGTGGGCCAATTCCACCTGCAGTTCTATGCCGCGCCCAGCATGGATGCGCCGATGTTTCCCGGAGCCGGCAAGGACCCGGAGCGTTTCCTCTATCAGATGGCGCCGAACATCGAAGACGTCGAGTCGATCCGGGAGGCGCAGACCGGTCTGGGCAACGACCGCGTTGCCATCGGCATCCGCACCGTCGGCGAGACCTTCGGCGATCGCGTGAGTCCTATCGCGAGCAATCTCGCGGTGAGCTGGATGAACGTCAGTCCGTTCGGCGGCTCCGGCGATGATGTCTATTTCGAAAGCGGCAATGCACTGCGCATTCCCAAGGCTTATGTGCACCTCGTGAAGACGAGTGACGATGATGACGTGCAGGCGGTGCAGGATGCGGCGGCTGTGGCCCTAATCAACGCGATGGCCAACGTGCCGGCAGGCGGCGGGGGACCGGCCCCGGCACCGGCCTTCGAAGTGATCGCCCAGGTGCCCGTCAACGTCATCCCGATCAACACTTATCGGACCGAGAACACAACCGCCGGTCGCATGTTCGTCGGCAGTTTCGGCGGACAGTTCCGGGTGGTAGACGGGACGTGCACGCACGAAGGCTGCTTCGTCAGTTGGTTCGCTGGCCAGAACCAATTCGATTGCCCCTGCCACGCGGCGCGCTTTGCTGCCGACGGCATGAACATCTCGGGGCCACCTCAGAGACCGCTGGACAAGCCCGGTTTCCGGATCCAGGGCGCCAACCTCGAAATCCTGCGTCCGATTTCCACCGAGCCAGTCGGGATTGTCAGCGGCGGATCGGACGGCATCGGCACCAGTTATCACGAAGCGGGCACCCTGTGGCTGGGCACGGATTTCACGAAATCCGTGACGGACGTGAATGGGCGTTTCCACCATGTCACCAACGCGTATTGCATCGATCAATCGATCTTTCCCTCGGTCGGTTCGGCCAATCCCGTGCTGACCGGGATTTCGCTATCGCGCAAGATCGCCCAATCGATGATCGATCGCTACGTGTCCGCCGACAACGCCGCGCCGGAAGCCGGATTTACCAGCTTGTATACGGGAAACTTCGCCGCCGATGGCTGGCAGATGGTGCCGGGAGGCGGCCAGAATTTCTTTGACGTGGCCGATGCGGATCACCCGGTGCTCGGCGTAGGCGTGGACAACCCGGTCGCCTCCTTGGGTGTGCTGCGGTACTCGGTCAAGACGTTCAAGGATTTCATCCTGAAACTCGATTGGAAGGCGTATGACGTCGCGGCCAATTCAGGCATCTTCCTGCGCATGCCCACCACGCCACTCGTTCTCGACGGCGGCTTCTATGACTCGACGATCGAAGTGCAGATCGACGAACACGGGTACGACGCCGGCACCAATGTCTACGGTTCCCCTTTGCACAAGACGGGCGCGGTTTACGAGGTATTCCCCGCCCGACTGTGGGCCGCAAAGGTTGTGCACCCCCGCGGTTCAGGCCGAACCACCTTCTGGAATAGCTGCGAGATCACGCTGCAAGGCACAAGCATCGAAGTCAAGCTGAACGGGCTGCCAGTTTCCAAGGGAGAGTTCCCGAACCTGTTGACTGCAAACGCGCCGAGTCTGGGCAAGACAAAACGGGATGAAGGCTTCATCGGGCTTCAGTGCCACACCGAGGTCGTACAGTTTCGCAACATCCGCATCAAAGAACTCTGAGCCCGATGCAGGAGCGCGCGCTTCAAATGCAACGCTGAAGACCATTGACTGCTCCGCGCCCGACCGGGACGGCAATGCCGGCAATCACCTGGCCGGGTTGATCGATGCACCGCTCAGCAGTGTGTTCATCGGCACCGGCGCGGCAGGGTTGGTCCGGGCGACTCGCGGCACCATTCTGTTCCCGCCATCAGGCGATCCAGCCCAGTTCCTCATCGGGATGTATTTGATTGGCGCTGCCGCAACGGGCACGTTCACCCCTAAAAAGCCCTGCCACCGGGTACGCTAGTCGCAGGACTACCCCGCAGCGAGTCTGAATCGCCGCTTGTGCCCCTCACCAATTGACGCGCTGATCAACCTCGTAGTCGGGTGCCGGTTGCGCAGCCAGATCCCAGTCCGGCTCGATTTGCGCCCCGTCGTCCACCTGCGCGTCACAGTCATCCCACAGCGGTGGCCCGCGTGTGGGGGATATGCGCGAGGGCTGGGAGTCGACACCGATGTGGTCCAGAAATCTTCCTGATTTGTGTGCCCTCAGCAATGAACGCGATCAGGCGCATCTGCCCACCGCACATCGGACACAGCAGCGGAAAAACCTCGTAGATGCGTGCGATCAAAACGGCCCACAGGTAGTGCGCCGGTGAGCGCTTGGGCGGCGCGGGCTCGGGCTGGATTTGGACAGTTTTGCCCACTGGCGCCACCGGTGCTGATGCGAATGTGGCTTTGCCTGCGACTACGCTGTGGTTATCGGCGAGTGACTGGCTAGTGGTGATCAGAGCTTCGGTATTGCCAGCACTCTATAGGCCTAGTAACTCCACAACCGGTCAGCGAGTTCTCGGGCTGCCAATGCCTCGTGCTACGCCAGCAGACGATGTTGAGAGCATCCCCCGCAAAGAGCAAAAAGCCCGGACGGTTTCCCGTCCGGGCTTTTGTCTTGTCAGAGTTAAGTCTACTTACTTGCGCGCCGGCGGCAAATCCGTGCAACTGCCGTGCGCGACTTCCGCCGCCATGCCGATGCTCTCACCCAGCGTCGGATGCGGATGAATGGTCTTGCCGATATCGACGGCGTCGGCGCCCATCTCGATGGCCAGCGCGATCTCGCCGATCATGTCGCCGGCGTGGGTGCCGACCATGCCGCCGCCCAGGATCTTGCCGTGGCCATGCGCTTCCGGCGAATCATCAAACAGCAGTTTGGTGACGCCTTCGTCGCGACCATTGGCGATGGCGCGGCCGGACGCGGTCCAGGGGAACAGGCCCTTCTTGACCTTGATGCCTTGCGCCTTGGCCTGGTCTTCGGTGAGGCCGACCCAGGCCACTTCGGGGTCGGTGTAGGCCACGCTTGGGATCACGCGAGCATTGAAGGCGGCTGCCGCCAGTTCCTTGTTGCCTTGCAGTTCGCCGGCAATCACTTCGGCCGCCACATGGGCTTCGTGCACCGCCTTGTGCGCCAGCATCGGCTGGCCGACGATGTCGCCGATGGCGAAGATATGCGGCACGTTGGTGCGCATCTGGATATCGACGTTGATGAAGCCACGGTCCGTCACGGCGACGCCGGCTTTCTCGGCGGCGATCTTCTTGCCGTTCGGTGTGCGGCCCACGGCTTGCAACACCAGGTCGTAAGTCTGCGGCGCTGGCGCGGTGCCGCCCTCCTCCGCTGGCGCAAACGTCACCTCGATGCCTTCGGGCGTGGCTTTGGCGCCGACGGTTTTGGTCTTGAGCATGATGTTGTCAAAACGCGGCGCGTTCATCTTCTGCCAGATCTTGACCAGGTCGCGGTCGGCGCCCTGCATCAGGCCGTCCAGCATTTCGACCACGTCCAGGCGTGCGCCCAGCGTGCTGTAGACCGTGCCCATTTCCAGGCCGATGATGCCGCCGCCCAAAATCAGCATGCGCTTGGGGACTTCTTTCAGTTCCAGTGCGCCGGTCGAATCCACCACGCGCGGATCGTTCGGCATGAAGGGCAGGCGCACGGCTTGACTGCCGGCGGCGATGATGCACTTCTTGAAGGCAATGGTCTGGCTCTTGCCGGTTTTCTCCTGGGCCGTGCCCGTGGTTTCTTCCACCCGCACATGGTTGGCGCCGACGAACGCGCCGTAGCCGCGCACCACCGTGACCTTGCGCATCTTGGCCATGGCCGCCAGGCCGCCGGTGAGCTTGGTGACGACTTTTTGCTTGTGGCCGCGCAGCGTGTCCACGTTGACCTTGGGCGCACCAAAGTCAACGCCGAGTGCCGCCATGTGACTGACTTCGTCGATAACAGCCGCCACATGCAGCAGCGCCTTGCTCGGGATGCAACCCACGTTCAGGCACACGCCACCGAGTGCTGCGTAACGTTCGACCAGGATGACTTTCAGGCCGAGATCAGCAGCGCGGAAGGCGGCCGAATAGCCGCCGGGGCCGGCGCCGAGCACCAGCAAATCGCAGTCCAGATCGGCGGTGCCGGCAAAGCTGGCGGCGGCAGGCGCCGCTGAAGCCGCCACAGCCGGCGCCGGAGTTGCTACCGTTTGCGTAGCTGCTTGCGCAGGAGCTGCGGGGGCTGCAGCCTGTTTTTTCTCCGAAACTGGCGCAGCGGCCTCGCCCGCCGCCTCCAGCACCAGAACCACAGAGCCTTCTTTGACCTTGTCGCCCAGCTTGACCTTGAGCTCTTTCACCACGCCGCCGTGGCTGGAGGGGATCTCCATGGAGGCTTTGTCGCTCTCCACGGTGATCAGGCTCTGCTCGGGCTGGATGGTGTCGCCTACTTTGACCATGAGTTCGATGACGGTGACTTCAGCGAAGTCGCCGATATCCGGTACTTTGATGTCTATGGATGCCATGTGGTGTCTCTCTTTATTACTTCTTCAACTTGACCGTGAACACTTCAATCGGTCCGGCGGAATTTTTGTCAAATTCGCAGCCGGCGTGAACGCCGATGCTGGCCAGTTCGCGCGCCGTCTTGGCGCTGCCCCAGCTTGCGTGCATGGCGCCCAGCGCAAAGCCGCGCCCGGAGCCAATGCCCCAGAATTCATTGAATTCAAACACTTCGCGGTAGCTGTACAGGCCATAAATGCCGGTGGCATTCGCAATCAGCACGCTGAACTGGCTGGACTCGTAGGGGTCGTTGTCGTCTTCCTTGGTCTGCAGGAAAAACGTTTCCTTCAGCAGCGGGTGCAGCCGGGTGAACGTGTCAAACACTTCGTCCTTGCTGCCCAGCTTGAGCTGGTCCTTGGGCAGGGCCGTCATGGCCTTGCGCAGCACCGGAAAGTGCGCCACGGTACCGGCCACGCCCACATAGCTCGGGCCCGCCGGCGTATCCACCTTGAACAGCTTGCTATTGGGCTCAAACCGGTGACTCAGGCGGGTATCGCCAAAAGTCACCAGCGTGTCCGCCGCGATGGCCACTTGCCCGGCCTTCTTGACAACGACAACGGTGGTCACTCCGAGCGCTCCGACAGCGGGTAAGAAACCGTCGGGTTCGTCATAGCAGGACCCGGCGGAAGTCGCCCAGGATCTGGCCCAGATAAACGTTGAAGCGCGCCGCCGCGGCCCCGTCGATCACGCGGTGATCCCAGGTCAGGCTCAGCGGCAACATCAGGCGCGGCTGGAAGGCCTTGCCATCCCACACCGGCTGGATGGTCGATTTGCAGACCCCCAGAATCGCCACCTCGGGTGCATTGATGATGGGCGTGAAATAACGCCCGCCAATGCCGCCCAGGCTGGAAATGGTGAAGGAGGCGCCCGACATTTCGGCCGGACTCAGCTTGCCATCGCGTGCCTTTTTGGCCAGCTCGCCCATCTCGATCGAGATTTGCATAATGCCTTTTTTGTCGGCATCCTTGATCACCGGCACCATCAGGCCATTGGGCGTATCGGCGGCAAAACCGATGTGGAAGTACTGCTTGTAAATCAGCGCATCGCCGTCGAGCGAGCTGTTGAACTCGGGAAACTTCTTGAGCGCCGCCACGCAGGCCTTGATCAGGAAGGCCAGCATGGTGACCTTGACGCCCGACTTCTCGTTTTCCTTGTTGGTGGAAACGCGGAAGGCTTCCAGGTCGGTGATGTCGCAGTCGTCATGGTTGGTGACGGCCGGAATCATGATGGCGTTGCGCAACAGGTTGGCGCCGCTGATCTTCTTGATGCGCGACATCTCCTTGCGCTCGGTCGGACCGAACTTGGTGAAATCCACCTTTGGCCACGGAATCAGGCCCAGGCCCGCACCGTCGTTGCCGCCTGCAGCGCTCTTGGACTGAGCGCTGGCGGCCAGCGTTTGAATGGCACCGCTCATCACGGAACGGGTGAACGATTGCACGTCGGCGTCGGTGATGCGACCTTTGAGGCCACTACCTTTAACCTCGTTCAAAGGCACACCGAGCTCGCGGGCGAACTTGCGCACGGAGGGCGAGGCATGGGGCAGACCCAGCGGCGCCGCGCCAGGAGTGTGGGCGGGAACCGTCTGCGCAGCGGCCGTGGGGGCGGATGCAGCAGCGGCAGCCGGGGCCGCCGCCACGGCGGCACCTGCCTGTGCAGCTGCTGCAACAGGCGCAGCCGGTGCCGAGGCAGCCGCAGGTGCTGCGCCTTCCAGAATCGCCAGCAAGTCGCCAATATTGACCTTGTCGCCAACCTTGATCTTGAGTTCCTTGAGCACACCGGCGGCACTGGACGGGATCTCCATCGCCGCCTTGTCGGACTCGACCGTGACCAAAGACTGCTCCACGCGGATGTTGTCGCCCGGCTTGACCATGATCTCGATCACGGCTACGTCCTTGAAGTCGCCAATGTCGGGCACGCGCACCTCGATCGGGCCACTACTGGCCGCTACGGAAGTAGTAGCTGCCTGCGCAGAAGCGACGGGGGCTGCAGCCTGTTTTTTCTCTGAAACAGGTGCGACAGGCGCCGCTGCAGCAGGCGCTGGCGTGGCAGCCGCCCCAGCCGCATCCGCCACTTCCAGCATCAGCACCAGGGAGCCTTCTTTCACCTTGTCGCCCAAGCCCACCCGGAGTTCCTTGACCACGCCGGCATGGCTGGACGGAATTTCCATGGAGGCTTTATCGGACTCGACGGTGATCAGGGACTGCTCGGCTTTCACCGTGTCGCCTGGTTTGACCATCAACTCAATCACGGTCACTTCGGCGAAGTCGCCGATATCCGGCACTTTGATTTCTATTAAAGACATGCGTGTCTCCTTGCGTTCTTGTTATTAGGCGTACAGCGGATTGACCTTGTCGGTCTGAATGCCGTATTTGGCAATCGCTTCCACCACTTTGGCGACCGGCACGGTGCCGTCTTCACTCAAGGCCTTGAGCGCGGCCACGACGATGTAGTGGCGATTGATCTCGAAGTGCTCACGCAGCTTGCTGCGGAAATCGCTGCGACCAAAACCATCGGTGCCCAACACTTTGTAGGTGCGACCCTTGGGAATAAACGGACGAATCTGCTCGGCATAAGCCTTCATGTAGTCGGTAGACGCCACGACGGGGCCGGTCGATGCTGCCAGTTGTTGCCCGACAAACGACACACGTTGCTCGGCAGCCGGGTGCAGCAGGTTGTAGCGCTCGGCGTCCTGGCCTTCGCGGGTCAGTTCGTTAAAGCTGGGGCAGCTCCAGACATCGGCGGCGACACCCCAGTCTTGCTCCAGCAACTCTTGCGCGGCAATCGATTCACGCAGGATGGTGCCCGAGCCCAACAGTTGCACGCGCGGAGCAGCCGACGCAGACGCGGCGCCTGGCTTGCACAGGTACATGCCCTTGATGATCTGCTCCTCGGTGCCGGCGGTGAGGCCAGGCATGGGGTAGTTTTCATTCAACAGCGTGATGTAGTAATACACATTGTCCTGCTTCTCCACCATGCGTTTGAGGCCATGGTGCAGGATGACGCCGACTTCATGCGCGAAGGTTGGGTCGTAGCTGACGCAGTTCGGAATCGTGCCCGCCATGATGTGGCTGTGGCCGTCTTCGTGCTGCAAGCCTTCGCCGTTGAGCGTGGTGCGCCCCGAGGTGCCGCCCAGCAGGAAGCCGCGCGCCTGCATGTCGCCGGCCGCCCAGGCCAGATCGCCAATGCGCTGGAAGCCGAACATCGAGTAGTACACGTAGAACGGCACCATGATGCGGTTGTTGGTGCTGTAGCTGGTGGCCGCTGCAATCCAGCTGCTCATGCCGCCGGCTTCGTTAATGCCTTCCTGCAGGATCTGACCCTTCTTGTCTTCCTTGTAGTACATCACCTGGTCTTTGTCGACTGGCGTGTATTTCTGGCCTTCCGGGTTGTAAATGCCGATCTGGCGGAACAGGCCTTCCATACCGAAGGTGCGGGCCTCGTCCACCAGAATCGGCACCACACGCGGGCCCAAGGCCTGATCACGCAAGAGCGTTGTCAGGAAGCGCACATAGGCCTGCGTGGTCGAGATTTCGCGGCCTTCGGCGGTGGGCTCCATCACCGACTTGAACGTCTCCAGCGAGGGCACAGTAAATTGCTCATCGGCCTTGGTGCGGCGGTGCGGCAGATAGCCACCGAGGGCCTGGCGGCGCTCGTGCAGATACTTCATCTCGGGTGTGTCGTCGGCCGGCTTGTAGAACGGAATCTCGGCCAGCTGGCTGTCAGGGATTGGGATGTTGAAGCGGTCGCGGAAGATCTTGATGTCTTCGTCCGTCAACTTCTTGGTCTGGTGCACATTGTTCTTGCCTTCACCACTCTTGCCCATGCCAAAACCCTTGACGGTCTTGATCAGCAGCACAGTCGGCTGGCCTTCGTGCTTGACGGCGGCGGCGTAAGCGGCATAGACCTTTTTCGGATCGTGGCCGCCGCGGCGCAAGGCCCAGATCTCGTCGTCGCTCATGTGCGCGACCATCTCCAGCGTTTTCGGGTCACGGCCAAAGAAATGCTTGCGCACGTAGGCACCGTCATTGGCCTTGAACGACTGGTAGTCGCCGTCCAGCGTGTCCATCATCAGTTTCTTCAAAGCGCCTTCTTTATCTCGCGCCAGCAGAGGATCCCAATCGCTGCCCCACAACAGCTTGATCACGTTCCAGCCAGCGCCACGGAACTCGCCTTCAAGCTCTTGCACGATCTTGCCGTTGCCCCGCACCGGGCCATCCAGGCGCTGCAGGTTGCAGTTGATGACGAAAATCAGGTTATCCAGCTTTTCGCGGGCAGCCAATCCGATGGCACCCAAAGACTCCACCTCGTCCATTTCGCCGTCACCGCAGAATACCCAGACCTTGCGGTTCGCGGTATCGGCAATACCCCGGGCGTGCAGGTACTTCAAGAAGCGCGCCTGGTAAATCGCCATCAGCGGACCCAGCCCCATGGACACCGTGGGGAACTGCCAGAACTCGGGCATCAGCTTGGGGTGCGGGTAGCTGGACAGGCCTTTGCCGCCGACCTCTTGTCGGAAGTTGAGCAACTGCTCTTCGGTCAGCCGCCCTTCGAGGTAAGCGCGGGCATAAACGCCCGGCGAAACGTGACCCTGAATGTAGAGGCAATCACCGCCGTGGTTTTCACTCTCGGCGTGCCAGAAATGATTGAAGCCGGCGCCAAACATGTGGGCCAGCGAGGCGAACGAGCCGATGTGGCCGCCCAGATCGCCGCCATCCACCGGGTGATGGCGATTGGCCTTGACCACCATGGCCATGGCGTTCCAGCGCATGTAGGAACGCAGGCGCTCCTCGATCTCGATATTACCGGGACAACGCTCTTCCTGATCCACCTCAATGGTGTTGACATAGCCCGTGTTGGCTGAGAACGGCATGTCAATGCTGCTCTGGCGGGCATGCTCCAGCAACTGCTCCAGCAAGAAATGAGCGCGCTCGGGGCCCTCGCTCTGAATCACGGCGGACAGGGCGTCCATCCACTCTCGGGTTTCCTGGCTGTCCGCGTCTTGCGCGGTAGAGCCTGATAGGTTCTCGGGAACTGCTGACATGCTTGTCTCCTAGGTTTTTCTAACTAATTGCGATTTTTAACACGACGATTTAATTTTCTCATATTTATTTGGAAATTTCAAATGGCGCTTAAACATTTCATATTAAGAAATAGAAACAATTTGACAGACACGTTTGAAATAGCCACGATGTCTCATCGGAACAGTGCGTCACCTACACTTGATCCATGCCTTTGCCCCGTCCGATATCATTTCCCAATCCCATGAAGCTCCCCCCTGTGGCCGGCTTGCAGAGTTGGTGGCAGCGCTTGACACCGCAACGGCAGGATCGTTTCGCGGTGCTGGCGCCGCTTGCCGCGGTACTCCTGTTCCTGGCCGCCATCGTGGCGGTGTTTGGTTATTTGCGCCTGGAAGAAATTGACCGTGAACAGGAAGCGGTCCAGAGGGATGTGGAATACACGCAACAGCGCCTTCGTCTGCGTCTGCTGGAGCGGCAAGAGCAGCTCATGCGCATCGCCCGCGAAATGTCCAACCGTGAGCTCGATGTCGACGAGTTCCAGAGTCGGGCGGAGGCGATGGTCAACCAGTACCCCGAATTGCAGGGCATGACCTGGATTGACAACCGCAAGCGCGTCAAAGCGAGCTTCGGCACCGCCAGCCTGGCGCCCAATCAGCTCCGAACAGTGGGAAGCACCCTTAAGGCGGGAGACACCGAAAATACCTTTCGACTGACTCAGGAACTCCAGCAACCGATTTATTCGCAAAGTGTGGCGGTGGCGGACACCCCTGGCACGCTGCAACTGCACATCCCTTTGAACGACCGGGCCGGTTTTGCAGGTATTTTGCTGGCCGAATATTCCGTCGACGGCTTGTTTCGCTACGGTGTTCCGGCCGAGGTGTCGGCGCGCTATGCGGTCTCATTCCACGACGCCAACGGGGGCCTCCTGGCCGGTACCAGCATTCCGTCGCGCAAGCGGGCCGCCAGCCTGTCGCCCTGGGCCCCTCCGGCCAACGCCTACGAAGTGCCGGTGTCGCCCGTGGGCAATGGGCTCGTGATACGGGGCCAGGCGTATCGGACGTCGCTGGGCGTGATCGGCAGCGGTCTGTTCTGGCTGGTCGCCGTCCTGAGCGGCATGACGGCCTGGATGCTGATCGCCAATTGGCGCCATACCCGCCGTCGCATGAAAGTCCAGCATACGCTGATATTGGAAACAAGCTTCCGCCGCGCCATGGAAAACTCCATGCTGACCGGCATGCGGGCGCTGGATATGCAAGGTCGCATCACTTACGTCAATGCGGCTTTTTGCCAGATGACCGGCTGGAGTGAGTCCGACCTGGTGGGGCAAACCGCGCCCTTCCCCTATTGGCCGGAAGAAGATCGTGATTCACTGGCCTCGCGGCTGGAGGAAGAGCTGGCCGGCAAGACCCTGCCGGGCGGCATTCAGGTGCGCGTGAAGCGCCCGGACGGGACCATCTTTGACGCCCGGCTGTATGTCTCACCACTGATAGACGCCCGTGGCATTCAGACCGGCTGGATGACCTCGATGACCGACATTACCGAACCCAACCGGATTCGAGAACAACTGTCGGCGTCACATGAACGCTTCACGACCGTGTTGGAAGCGCTGGACGCATCCATCTCGGTGGCACCACTGGGCAGTGACGAATTGTTGTTTGCCAACAAGCTATACCGGCTCTGGTTTGGCACCCAGGCGGGCGGCCATCTGCAGCTCGTCGCCCAGGCGGGCGTGCCCGAGACGCACCCCAGCGACGAGTCCCTGGACAACGTCGACGCCTTCGCCGGCCTGCCGACCAACCTGCTGCCCGACACGGAAGCCGAAAGCGCCGAGATCTATCTGGAAACCCTGGGCAAATGGCTGGAGGTTCGCACCCGGTACCTGAGCTGGGTCGATGGACGCCTGGCGCAGATGGTAATTGCCACCGACATCACGGCGCGCCGTCTTGCCGAGGAACAATCGGCGGCGCAGACCGAGCGGGCCCAGACCGCCAGCCGCTTGATCACCATGGGCGAAATGGCGTCCAGCGTGGCACATGAGCTGAACCAGCCGCTCACCGCCATCAACAACTACTGCAATGGCATGGTGTCGCGCATCAAGGCCAAGCAGATCAGTGAAGAGGATTTGTTGGGTGCGCTGGAAAAAACCGCCAAACAAGCACACCGGGCCGGTCAGATCATCCAGCGCATTCGCTCGTTCGTCAAACGCAGCGAGCCCAATCGTTCCGTGGCGAATATCTCGGGCATGGTGGACGAGGCGGTTGAACTGGCCGAGATTGAACTGCGTCGTCGCAACGTGCGGCTGACGCACTACGTGGCACCGCGCATGCCAACCCTGCTGGTAGACCCGATTCTGATCGAGCAGGTACTGGTCAACCTGCTCAAGAATGCGGCCGAATCGATTGACTCGGCCCAGCGACCCACGGCGCAACGCAGCGTCAAATTGCGGGTGGCTCCCACGCTGGTGGATGACAAACCGGTGATTGAGTTCAAGGTCGTCGACTCGGGCAAGGGACTCGCGCCCGAAGTGATGGCGCGCCTGTATGAAGCTTTTTATTCAACCAAGGCCGACGGCATGGGCATCGGCCTGAGTCTGTGCCGCTCGATCGTGGAATCGCACATGGGCCGAATGAAAGCCCAGAACCTCTACAATGGCGACGAGGTAACAGGGTGCTGTTTCTCGTTCTGGATTCCCGTCACGGAATCCATGTCGATCAGGGCACAGCTGCCGCTAAAACAACCAAGGACGCCAGAGTAAAACATGAGTTTGATACCTAAAAAGGGCACGGTTTACGTGGTGGACGACGACGAAGCGGTCCGCGACTCGCTTCAATGGCTGCTGGAAGGCAAGGACTACCGCGTTCGCTGCTTTGAATCCGCCGAGTCATTTTTGAGCCGCTACGACGCGCGCGAGGTGGCTTGTCTGATTGTGGACATCCGCATGGGCGGCATGACCGGCCTTGAGTTGCAAAGCCGCCTGATCGAGGCCCACTCACCGCTACCCATCGTGTTCATCACCGGCCACGGCGACGTGCCCATGGCCGTGGACACCATGAAAAAAGGCGCGATGGACTTCATCCAGAAGCCGTTCAAGGAAGACCAATTGCTGGCGCTGGTGGAACGCATGCTGGACCAGGCCAAAGACTCCTTTGCCGAGCACCAGAGCGCAGCCAGCCGTGGCGTGCTCATGGCCCGCCTGACGCTGCGCGAAGCGCAGGTGCTGGAGCGCATTGTGGCCGGGCGCCTGAACAAGCAGATTGCCGACGATCTGGGCATCAGCATCAAGACGGTGGAGGCGCACCGCGCCAACATCATGGAAAAGCTCAACGCCAATACCGTGGCGGATCTCCTGAAAATTGCTTTGGGACAAGCCGCCGCCAAAGCCTGACGCTACTTAATTTATAGCTATCTACGCCCGCCCAGTAAGCACTAGCGGGCTTTTTTACTTGTGGAATTGAAACTATGACAACCCAACAACGTGGCCAACTCATTGATGGCATCGCCCTCTCCGCCCGCCTGCGCGCGGACGTCGCCACCCGTGTGCTGGCACTCAAGGCCCGCGGCGTCACGCCCGGCCTGGCGGTCATTCTGGTGGGTGAAGACCCGGCCAGCGCCGTCTACGTGCGCAACAAGGTCAAAGGCTGTTCGGATACCGGTGTTCACTCGATCTTTGAGAAGTTCGACGCCACCCTGTCGGAGGTCGAGCTGCTGGCACGCATCGCCGCGCTCAATGTGGACCCGAGCATCCACGGCATTCTGGTGCAGATGCCTTTGCCCAAACACATCAACCCGCACAAAGTGATTGAAGCCATTTCCACCGCCAAAGACGTGGACGGCTATGCCACCTTGAGCGCCGGTGAATTGATGACTGGCCAGCCCGGCTTTCGACCCTGCACGCCCTATGGCTGCATGAAACTGATCGAGAGCACCGGCCTCGATTTGCGCGGCAAACACGCGGTCGTCATTGGCCGCAGCAACACCGTGGGCAAACCGATGGCGCTGTTGCTGCTGCAAGCCAACGCCACGGTCACCGTTTGCCATAGCGCCACCACCGACATCGGTTACCACACCCGACAGGCCGACGTGATCGTCGCGGCGGTCGGCAAGCGCAATGTGCTGACGGCCGACATGGTCAAGCCCGGCGCGGTGGTCATCGACGTCGGCATGAACCGCAACGACGAAGGCAAGCTGTGTGGTGACGTGGACTTTGCCGGTGTCAAGGAAGTAGCCAGCTTCATTACCCCGGTGCCCGGTGGGGTCGGTCCCATGACCATTACGATGTTGCTGGTCAACACCCTTGAAGCCGCCGAACGCGCCGCAAAATAAGCACTTATGAACAACCCCCTGCTTTCTTTTGACGATCTTCCCCTGTTTGACCGGATCGCCCCCGAACACGTCGCGCCGGCCATTGAGCAATTGCTCACTCAGGCCAATACGGCGTTGGAGACCGTGACAGCGCCCGATTTTCCGGCAAGCTGGACCGACATTGCGAGTGTGCTGGATGTCTCCACTGAGAAACTGGGGCGCGCCTGGGGTGTTGTGAGCCACTTGAACAGCGTGGCCGACACACCCGAGCTACGCGCCGCTTATAACGAAGCCCTGCCCAAGATCACCGAATTCTTCACCCGACTGGGGGCGGACGAACGTCTGTATGCCAAGTACAAGGCGATTGACCTGGCCACACTCAACGCCGAGCAACGCCAGGCCCATAAGAACGCCATGCGCAATTTTGTGCTGGGCGGCGCGGAACTGGTGGGGGCCGACCGCGAGCGTTTTGCCGCCATTCAGGAGCGCCAGGCCGAGCTGGGCCAGAAGTTCAGCGAGAACGCGCTGGATGCCACCGACGCCTTTGCCTACTACGCCGATGCTTCAGAGCTGGACGGCGTGCCGGATGATGTGAAGCAGGCCGCCTTGGCCGCGGCCAAAGCAGAGAACAAGGAAGGTTACAAGCTCACGCTGAAAATGCCGTGCTACCTGCCGGTGATGCAGTTTGCCCGCAGCAGTGCCCTGCGCGAAAAACTGTATCGCGCCTACGTGACCCGTGCCTCCGACCAGGCCGACACCGAGACCCGCAAGTTCGACAACTCCGCCCTGATTGCCGAGATGCTGGCCCTGCGGCTGGAAGAAGCCAAACTGCTGGGTTATCGCAACTTTGGTGAACTCTCCGTCGTTCCCAAAATGGCCGAGTCGCCAGAGCACGTCATCACCTTTTTGCGCGACCTCGCCACCAAGGCGCGCCCGTTCGCCGAGAAAGACCTGGCCGACCTGCGCGAGTTTGCAGTGCAACCGCTGAACCTGCCGAATCCACAAGCTTGGGACTGGCCGTATGTGAGCGAAAAACTCAAGGAAGCGCGCTACGCCTTCAGCGAGCAGGAAGTCAAACAGTACTTCCCGGCGCCCAAGGTCTTGGCCGGTCTGTTCAAGATTGTCGAAACGCTGTTTGACGTGAACATCAAAAAAGACACGGCCCCGGTGTGGAACCCCGGTGTCGAGTTCTTCCGCATTGAGCGCGCCAGCAGTCTGGTCGGCCAGTTCTATCTGGACCCGTCAGCCCGCACCGGCAAACGCGGCGGCGCGTGGATGGACGACGTGCGAACCCGCTGGTTGCGCCCCGACACGCACCAGCTGCAAACGCCGGTGGCCCATCTGGTCTGCAACTTCGCAACCGGCGTGGACGGCAAACCCGCCTTGCTGACGCACGACGATGTCACCACGCTGTTTCACGAATTCGGCCACGGATTGCATCACCTGCTGACACAGGTCAATGAACACGACGTGTCAGGCATCAGCGGCGTGGAGTGGGACGCGGTGGAATTGCCCAGCCAGTTTATGGAAAACTTCTGCTGGGAATGGGACGTTCTGCGCCACATGACCGCGCATGTGGAGACCGGCGAGCCGCTGCCGCGCGCGCTGTTCGACAAGATGCTGGCCGCCAAGAACTTCCAGAGCGGCATGCAGACCCTGCGCCAAATCGAGTTTTCACTGTTCGACATGCTGCTGCACACAGCCCACGACCCTGCGCAGGACTTGATGCCTCTGCTGAATCAGGTTCGCGCCGAAGTGGCGGTGCTGCAGCCGCCAGAATGGAGCCGCACGGCCCACACCTTCAGCCATATTTTTGCCGGCGGCTATGCTGCCGGTTACTACAGCTATAAATGGGCAGAGGTGCTGAGCGCCGATGCCTACGCCGCCTTTGAGGAAACCGTAGGCAGCGACGGCTTGCCCAATGTCGAGACTGGCAGAAAATACCGCCAGGCTATTCTGGAAGCCGGTGGCAGCCGCCCCGCCATTGAGTCGTTCAAGGCTTTTCGCGGGCGTGAACCAAGTCTGGAAGCCTTGCTGCGCCATCAGGGCATGTCTGAACCAAAGTGAAGGGGTCGATCTTGAGAAACACAAGCCATCAAACCAGCCAGAAAATCCGGGTTGTTTGTGCTGCCGTGCTGCTGATGGCAGGCCAGGCGCAGGCCCAGACGGTCTACCGAGTGGTCGGGCCCGACGGCAAGGTGACCTTCTCCGACAAGCCACCGGCCGCGTCCGAGCAAGCCACGGCCACGGGCGCTGGCGGCAAGCCACTGGGCAGTGGAGGCACGGCGCTGCCGTTCGAGTTGCGCCAAGTCGCCAGCAAATACCCGGTGACCCTGTACACGTCCAGCAACTGTGCACCCTGTGGCTCGGGTCGCGCGCTGCTCAGCAGTCGTGGCATCCCCTTTGCCGAGAAGACCGTTAGCACCAGCGAAGATTCCGACGCGCTGCAACGCATCAGCGGCGAAAGTTCGTTGCCCTTTTTGACCATCGGCGGCCAGCAGATCAAGGGCTACTCGGATGCGGAGTGGACGCAGTTTTTGGACGCCGCCGGCTACCCGAAAGCTTCGGTCTTGCCCGCCAGCTACCGCGGCCCCGCAGCCACACCCTTGGTTGCGGTGCAAAAACCGGCACCCGCCGCCAAGCCTGAAGAGACGCAGGCCCCGCGTGCTCCTGCAGCGCCCAGCCGCCCAGCAGTGGCCCCCCCGGCCAATCCGGCAGGCATCACGTTTTAGAACACATATAACGTCATTGCGACTTTACAGAAGTGCCGTCTAGAAGGTCAGCGTTTTGACGCCACTGACCGTGCCCAGCAGGCAAACCTGGGCTTTCTGGAAGGCGAACACGCCAACCGTCACCACACCCGGCCACTGGCTGACCTGAGACTCAAAGGCCAGCGGATCGGCAATCTGCAAGCCCGTCACATCCACAATGATCTGGCCGTTGTCCGTCACCAGGGGCTGGCCGTCTTTCAGGCGGATCTGCGCCTGACCACCCATGGCCGAAAACTGGCGCATCACGCGCTTGGCCGCCATCGGAATCACCTCGACCGGCAGGGGGAACTTGCCCAGGGTCTGCACCAGTTTGGACTCGTCCGCAATGCAGACAAACTTGCGCGACTGGGCGGCCACGATCTTCTCGCGTGTCAGTGCCGCGCCGCCGCCCTTGACCATGTTGCCGTGGCCGTCGATCTCATCGGCACCATCGATATAAACCGACAACTCGTCCACATCATTGGAGTCAAACACGGGAATGCCCAGCGCCAGCAAACGCTCGGTGCTGGCCACCGAACTGGACACTGCGCCCTTGATCTGGCCCTTCATAGCCGCCAGTGCATCAATAAATTTATTGACTGTGGAGCCAGTGCCCACGCCGACAATGTCGCCGGGCACCACGTACTGAAGGGCAGCCTGACCGACCAGGGTTTTGAGTTCGTCTTGTGACAAGACGGTGTTGGGCTGGGAATTGAGGTTTGTCATCTGGGAAAATCGGGTGAGTTAAAGAAGCCAAGTACAAAAACTATTCAGGAATTATCCAATGTCTCTCGTCCCCTACGCCCTCGCCCGCCCGTTTTTGTTCAGCCTGGACCCGGAGGCGGCCCACGACTTAACGCTGAAATCCCTAGCGGCCGTGCAAGGCACCCCTTTCCAGCTGGCCTTTTGTGCCGGCCGGGTCGACGACCCGATTGCGCTGGCCGGCCTGACTTTTCCGAACCGGGTCGGCCTGGCCGCCGGGCTGGACAAGAACGCCCGCTGCATTGATGGCCTGGGCGCCATGGGCTTCGGCTTCGTCGAAGTCGGCACCGTCACGCCGCTGGCACAGCCGGGCAACCCGAAACCCCGCATGTTTCGCCTGCCCAAGGCCGAAGCGCTGATCAACCGCCTGGGCTTCAACAACGAGGGCTTGGACGCCTTTGTTGCCAACGTCAAACGTTCCGCCTTGTACCGGCAACGCCAGAGCGCTGCAGCGACAAAAACGCCGCCGCCGATGCTGCTGGGTCTGAACATCGGCAAGAACGCTGCCACGCCGATTGAAAATGCCACGGATGACTATCTGGCCTGCCTGGACGGCGTCTACCCTTACGCCGACTACGTCACCATCAATATCTCCAGCCCCAACACCAAAAATCTGCGCGCGCTGCAAAGCGATGAAGCGCTGGATGGCCTGCTGGGCGCCATTGCCCAACGCCGTGAAACGCTGGCCACGCAACACGGCAAACGCACCCCGATCTTCGTGAAGATCGCGCCGGACCTGGACGAGGCCCAGGTCGGTGTGATTGCTGCCACCTTGAAGCGCCACGGCATGGACGGCGTCATCGCCACCAACACCACGCTGAGCCGGGACGCCGTCAAGGGACAGGCACATGCCGAGGAAACCGGTGGCCTGTCGGGCGCACCGGTGCTGGCCATGAGCAACCGCATCATCACGCAACTGCGCGCCGCTTTAGGGACAGGCTATCCCATCATCGGCGTGGGCGGCGTCATGAGCGCGGAGGATGCGGTGAGCAAAATCAAGGCCGGCGCCGATGTGGTGCAAATCTATACGGGTTTGATCTACAAAGGGCCAGACTTGGTCAAACAGGCCGCAATGCTGATTAAAAATACCGTCTAGCTGCTGGCCGCCCGCCCAAAAAGGCCGTGATATGCTTGACCCATGTTGTGCAGTCCAGCCCTTACCCCAGCAAACGTCAGCGTTTTGACGGGTGCTGGGATGTCCGCAATTTCGCGGACGATGGACGCACACATGATTACCACCATTATGAACACGGCCGCCTGAGCGTCGTTCAGGTGGCCGTTCCGGCTGCCTACTGGTGTATCTCTTTGAACAAACCCAGCACAGGCAGCTGGGGTCTCAACTGTTCGGAGAGTTTTATGTACCAAGATCTTCATGCAAGTTTTGCTGTTCGCAACCATGGCAGTGTTGCGCCCTCGCAAGTCGACCCCCCGCTGCGTGTCGGCCTGCTCGGCCTGGGCACCGTGGGCGCAGGCACCTACCGCGTCCTGCAACGCAACGCGAATCTGATTGCAGCCCGATCCGGCCGACGCATCGAGATAGCCATGGTCGCCGTGCGCAACCTGGCCCGCGCCGCCAGCCTGGTGGACCGCGACGCCGTGCTGGTGGATGACCCGTTTCAAGTCGTCAACCACCCGGACATTGACGTAGTGGTCGAGGTGATTGGCGGCACGACGATCGCCAAGGAACTGGTGCTGCAGGCGATCGCCAATGGCAAGCACGTGGTCACTGCCAACAAGGCCCTGCTGGCCTTGCACGGCAGCGAGATTTTTGCCGCAGCCCAGGCACAGGGCGTGGTGGTGGCCTATGAAGGTGCGGTGGCGGTCAGCATCCCCATCATCAAGGCCCTGCGCGAAGGCATGACTGCGAACCGCATCGAATGGATCGCCGGCATCATCAACGGCACCACCAACTACATCCTCTCGGAAATGAAGACCAAGGGCGCGAGTTTTGCCGACGCCTTGGCCGATGCCCAGCGCCTGGGCTTTGCGGAGGCCGACCCCGCGTTCGATGTGCAGGGCACAGACGCCGCGCACAAACTCACGCTGCTGGCATCCAATGCGTTTGGCGTGCCCACCCGGTTTGACAAGGTCCATGTCGAGGGCATCGCCCAACTGGAGTCAGCAGATATTGCCTTTGCCGAACGCCTGGGCTACCGCGTCAAGCTACTGGGCATTGCCAAACGCGGCGCGCAGGGCCTGGAGCTGCGCGTACACCCCACGCTGATCGCCGCCGACCATCTGTTGGCGCACGTCAACGGTTCCATGAACGCCGTGATGGTGAAGAGCGACGCCGCCGGTGTCACCCTGTACTACGGCGCCGGTGCGGGCTCCGAGCAGACGGCCTCTGCCGTCATTGCCGACCTGGTGGATTTGTGCCGCACAGCCGACACATCCCACCGGCATCGGGTGCCCTATCTCGCATTTCAACCCACTGCCATGGTGGACTTAGCCGTGGCCGCCATTGCCGATGTGGTGAGCCGTTACTACCTGCGGCTGGACGTTGCCAGCCAGACGCGTACCGTACCGAAAATTCTGGGCCATTTGGCAGAGGCCGGTGTGCGGGTGCAACAACTGGAAGTCTTTGACCATCCCAGCGACCAGGCGTTGAACGCCATGGTGCTGCTCACCGACCCGACACAAGAGCATGTGCTGCGCGGCGCGCTGGCTGCGTTGGAGCTGTGGCCCTCGGTGATGGGTTTTGTGAAAACGATCCGCATGGAGCATCTGGACTGAAGGCGCAGGTATCATCGCGCCTCGCACCCCAACACCTTCTGTGCTGTTGGCTGCCACTACGAGCAAACTGAGGCAACCCATGCACCGAGCCGCCTGGCCTCCATTGACGATTAGCTGAACGCATATTGCTGCCGTGCACTTGGTGCACCTGGCCAGCATGCTGCCTCTTGGCCTGCGCGAGCACGCTCGCACGGGCCACCTGGCTATGCCCGAAATTCGCCGACGCATTACGCCGGACCGGGTGAAGCCGTTTGCTTTTTCTTTTGGATACCCCCATGCAACTCCTCAATACTTGGGTGGCCCGCGCCATCCCTTGGATCCCTCGCACACTGGTTCAAAAAATCTCGCGTCGTTATATCGCTGGTGACAGCCTCGCCGAGGCCGTTGTACGCATCCGCCACCTGAATGCAGTGGGCTACCGTGCCACGGTCGACGTGCTGGGTGAAACCGTTTCTACTTTGCAAGAGGCGCAAAACACTGCGGACGAATACATCCGGGTGCTGAATGCCATTCAGACCCATAACCTGAATGCGACCATTTCTGTCAAGCCCACCGCGATGGGTTTGCTACTGGACCTGCCGCAATGTGAACAGATGCTGGAGCGACTTCTCGAATCCGCCAAACTCCACACTAGCTCAGTTTGTATTGACATGGAGGATGTCAGCTGCACACAAGCGGAAATCGATTTATTTCAGCGGCTCAAGGCGCGCCATGGCAACGTCAGCCTGGCATTGCAGTCCTACTTGCGGCGCACCGACCAGGACCTGGAGACACTCTTGCGTGATAGCAGCGAGTTGCGTATCTGCAAGGGCATCTATCTGGAAGATTCGTCACACCTGGTGATGGATGCCTCGCGTGACCGTAGCGCCATCAATCCGCATTTCCTTCGCCATGTTGCGCGCTGCTTTGCAATGGAAGTGTTTGTGGCCATTGCCACGCACGACACCGAGCTTATCGACCAAACCATCGCGCTTGCCCGCAGCAGCGGCGTAGACCCATCGATGTTTGAGTTCCAAATGCTGCTGGGCGTGTGCGAACCCCTGCGCGACAAACTGTTGCAGATGGGGTTTGGCGTACGCATCTATGTTCCCTACGGAAAAGACTGGTACGGCTACAGCACGCGCAGGCTCAAAGAGAATCCCCGTATCGCCGGCCACATTTTGAAATCACTGATCCACCGCTGATGGTTATTCACAGCTCAGCGACGGAGCGGTCCGCGAGCAGATCCCTTACATAGTCCCCGATGGCCAGCGCGCTGGTCAGGCCCGGCGACTCAATGCCAAACAGGTTGACGAGGCCCGGCACGCCATGGTCAGCCGGGCCCTGAATGACAAAGTCGCACGCCGCCTGGTCAGGAGCGTGAATTTTGGGGCGTATCCCGGCGTAGCCCGGAATCAGCGCACCGTCCGCCAGCGATGGCCAGTATTTGCGCACCTCGGCATAAAAGGCATCGCCCCGTGCCGGGTCGACCACCAGATCATCGGGAGATTCGACCCATTGCACATCGGGGCCGAACTTGGCCTGACCACCCAGATCGAGCGTGAGGTGCACGCCCAAACCGGCGGCTTGCGGCAGCGGATAAATCAGATGACTGAACGGCGCACGGCCCGCCAGCGTGAAGTAATTGCCCTTGGCAAACCAGGCGCGCGGCACATGGCGCGGGTCCAACCCTTTGAAGCGTCCCGCCAGGGCCGGCGCCTGCAGGCCCGCGGCGTTCAGCACTGTGCTGGCCTGCAGTTGCGTACCGTCATTTGCCACCAAATTAATAGCGCCTTGCGCATATTCGGCGTGGGCTAGAGGCGAATTAAGCACAACAATGCCGCCGGCATTCTCGACATCACCCTGCAGCGCCAGCATCAGGCCATGGCTGTCGACAATGCCGGTGCTGGGCGAGTAGACCGCCGCTTCGCAGGCCAACTGGGGCTCCAGCGCCCGGGCTTGGGCAGCGCTCAAGAGCACCAGATCGTCAACGCCATTGCGCCTAGCCTTGTCGATCACGTCCTGCAGCTGCGCCAACTGCGCCGGCGCGGTGGCCACCAGCAGTTTGCCGCAACGCCGATGGCCGATGCCGCGCTCGGCGCAGTAGTCGTACAACATCGCCTTGCCCTGCACACACAGCCGCGCCTTCAGGGAGCCGGCGGCGTAATAAATGCCGGCATGAATCACCTCGCTGTTGCGCGAGCTGGTGCCGGTGCCGATGGCCGATGCCGCCTCCAGCACCAAGACCTCGCGCCCGGCCAGCGCCAAGGCGCGCGCCACGGCCAGCCCAACCACACCCGCGCCGATGACGACGCACTCCACCTGATCCATGTTTCAGCCTTGGTGAAAAAAAATTAAAGCACCCGCGGGTCGGTCTGCAATAGCATCACCACCAGCGAACGCAAACTCGTCTGCAAGAGCGCAAAACCTTCGGTGATTTCCAGTGTCTGCTCATCCATGTAGAGCTTGCGGTTGATTTCCAGCTGGATGCTGTGGCGCTGGCGCGCCGGGTCGCTGTGGCGGCGCACCAGCTCAACCCCCTTGTAGGGATGGTTGTAGGACACGCTATAGCCCAGGCCGGCCAGATGCTCGCAAATCTGCCGCGAAAGCAGACCGGAGGCCGTGGACTCGTCACGATTGCCAATCACAAAATCCGCATGCGCCTCCCCCGGAAATTCCGTGGCGTGGCTGGATGCCACGGCCGGCATGGAATGGCAGTTCAGGTGAATGCTGTAGCCATGGCGCGCATGTGCCGCATCAATCGCCGCACCCACTGCCGCATGGTAGGGCACCCAGCAGCGCTCGATGCGCTCGCGCACCTCGGCCACCGAGAGCGGGCGGTCGTAAATGGCAATACCGTCATCCGTCATGCGCCAGATCAGCCCCTTGCCGAGCCGGACCTTGGACAAGATCACCGGGTCGGTCTCAACCGGATCTGGCCAGGCTTCATCAAACAGGCTGGTGTCGATCTCCGTGGTATTGCGATTGGCGTCGAGGTAGCTGCGCGGAAAGTAGGCTTCAATCCACGCCACCCCCAGCTCAGGCACAAAGTCGTAGAGCTTTTCCACATGAGTATCTTCGGCCCGGCGCAGCCCGGCCAGTTCACACGAAAAATTGAAGTCAGCGGGATAACGCGTTCCACTGTGCGGCGAATCGAGCACCAGGGGGCTCGTGCCCGGCAAAGAGCGAAGCAATGAAGTCATGGTGTGGATTTTGCCGCAGCCGCCGGCCGGGGCCGGGACTGTACGCCTCAAGACCCTGACAGCAAGACCGGGCTTTGCCCCTGCAGGCGATGAGAGGCATCGGCCAGCCGGAAGGTAGACACCAGCTGCGCCAGTCGCTGGGCCTGTTCGCGCAGGCTCTCCGCCGCTGCGGCCGACTGCTCCACCAGCGCCGCATTCTGCTGCGTCATCTGGTCGAGTTCCGTCACCGCGGTGTTGACCTGCGAGATCCCGTCGCTTTGCTCCGAGGAGGCGGCAGAAATCTCGCCAATGATGTCGGATACGCGTTTGACCGAATTCACGATTTCGGTCATGGTCTTGCCGGCATCGGCCACCAGACGCGTTCCCGAATCCACCTTGTCGACGGACACGCCGATCAGGTTCTTGATTTCCTTGGCCGCCTGGGCCGAACGTCCGGCCAGACTGCGCACCTCGCTGGCCACCACGGCAAAGCCGCGCCCCTGCTCGCCGGCACGGGCCGCTTCCACGGCAGCATTCAAGGCCAGGATATTGGTCTGAAACGCGATGCCGTCGATGACGCTGATGATGTCGGAAATCTTTCGCGCGCTGCTATTGATCTCCTCCATGGTGGAGACCACCTGGGCCACCACCGCGCCTCCGCGCACCGCCACCTCGGTCGCCGAAGCTGCGAGCTGGTTGGCCTGGCGCGCGGCGTCGGCCGATTGCCGGACGGTGCCGGTGAGTTGCTCTGTGGAGGACGCCGCCCGCTGCAAATTGGTCGCCGTCTGTTCGGTGCGATTGGCCAGGTCCTGGTTGCCGGTGGCAATCTCGGCGCTGGCCAGACGAATGGACTCAGAGGAGCCATGCACCGTGGCGATGGACTGGTTCAGCTGCCCTGTCATGCTGCCCAGCGCGCGCATCAGGTCGCCCACCTCGTCCTGGCGCGCGCTGCTGGCGTCAACATTCAGGTTGCCGCCCGCCACCCCTTGTGTGAGCACCACCGCCCGGGCCAGCTCAGCCACCAGCTTGCGCTGCATCAGCCAGGACAAGCCAACGGCGACACCCGCCACCACCAGACCAAGCGCTCCCAGCAGCAGATTGGTGGTGCGCGATCTTTGCTGCGACGCCGCGATGACCGCGTGTGAGCCGGCCTCACCGGCTGCCACGATGGTCGACAGGGTCTTGTTCAGCCCGGCAAACGTGGCATCTGCGCCCTGCATCGCCGCAATACCGGTGTTGGGATCCACGGACGACAGGTCAATGGCCGAATCCGTCTGCTTGGCGTATTTGTCAAGCTGCTGGCCCACCTCGGAGATGGTGGTTCGCAGTCCTGCGTCTGCACTCCCGGCTTCGGCCAAAGCGGCCGAAGCACGCTTGATGCCGCCAAGCTGCTGGGCCAAATCACCGCGAAAAGCCTTGATCTTGGGTTCATCCAGCGAACCGATCAAGGCGACCGTTTTATAGACGCTGGCGTGAACCAGGCCGAGCTGCAACTGCACACCGGCAACCGTTTTGAAGTCAGCCAGACTGGCTTTGGAACTGGATTGGCCCTTGTCGGCCTCCTGGCTCATCAATACGGTGTTGAGCTGCCCGGCCAGCAACACCACCACGGCGGTCAACAAAGGCGCCGCCAACAATTTCATACCCAACTTCATGGTGACTCCCTATACCTCCCTGCCATTCCAGCAGGTCTTCAAGTCACAAAAAAACATCCGCGCAATCAGCGGATGTTGACCGGCCTTACTTGTAAATTCCACCACAGACAGCGGCATCGTCGAGCTTTTCGCAGTACATGCTCTTGGGTGCAATTTTCTTGGTCGTTGGATCGGTAAATTTATAGTCCTGCCAAAAAGTGCCCTTGCTCTTGGCAAGCTCAACCCGCTCCTTGACAAATTCCTTGCCATCAACGTCCTTGAGATCAATCAGGTTTTTGCCGATCATCTTCTCGTTGGCACCGTGAGCACGCACGGTGCCGTCCAGCGCGTAGACCACCAGATACAGGTCGCGATCAATAAACTGGCCCGATTTATTGCTGATTTCAGCCTGCCCTTTGTCTTTGCCGTTGGCCTTCATGAAGGCCACGCCTTTTTTGACCATGGCCGTCGCCTCGGCGGCGGTGGCCTTGGTTTGGGCATGAACGCCATGAACAAAAGGAATGGCCAGCAGGCAGGCCAAGGAAGAAATGACGAGGGAACGCTTCATGTGGACTCCTGGAAGAACTAGTCGAATTAAAAAGACATTGACTTGATAAACCGCACGAACCATTCGACGGCTGTGTGCTCAGTATCGACCAACTGCGCGAAAAACTGACTAGGGTCTAACCCCACACCGGCACATGCTTGAGTCCCCACAGCAGCGCGCTGAGGGTGAAGAAAGAGGCAATCGTGGTGACCAGCAGCGCGGCGGCGGCGAGGTCCTCCAGACCATGTTTCTGCGCCAGGATGGGATAGATGCCCATCATCGGCATCGCCGCCGTGAGCACCACCACCGTACGCAACTGCGGGTCGCTGATGGGCACGAGCCATAGCAGCAGGAGCAGCACCGCCAGCGGATGCAGAATCAGTTTGCCAAAGGCAATGCGCGCCACCAGCCGGCGCATGCCCTTGACCTGCAGGCCCACCAGGGTGCCACCGATCACAAACAGCGCCAGCGCGCCACTGGCCTGAGAAAACAGATTGACCGTACGCGCCAGCGGCCCCGGTAACTGCCAACCCAGCAGCGAGAACAAAATCCTGCCACGATGGCGCCGATCATCGGGTTGCGCAGCAGGCGCTTCAGGGTCTGACCCAGGACACGTCGCCACTGGCCCCTGGCGGAGTCTGCGCCGTCCGTGATGTCCGCCATCACCATGAGCAGCGGCAGCAAGAGCAGGTTCTCCACGAGCATATTGAGCGCGAGCGACACGCCCGCCACCGAACCGCCCAGGGTCAGCAGCACCACCGGGTAGCCTACAAAGCCGCTGTTGGAGCACGACATGCCCATGGCGAGATAGCTGCTGTAGCTCAGGGTTCGGTGCTCCGCATAACGCGCCCACGCCAGCCCGCCAAACAGCACGGCGAACGAGCCCAGCGCATAGACCAGCAGGTAGTCGCCATTCATGATCTCGCTCAGGCGCCGCTGCGACAGGGCATTGAACAACAACGCGGGCAGCGCCAGATTGATGACGAACTTGCCGAAAACACGCATGTCGGCCTTGGCAAACAAGCCGAATCGGGTGGCGAGGTAGCCGGCAGCAATCGCGAGGTAAATGGGTCCGGTAATACCCAGGATGTCGAACATGGAAAAGGCTTGGCCCCGGTGCCTCAGGGCTTGCGCGCCGCCAGCAGGCGGTCGGCGTAATCCTGCCAACAGGCGTCTTTGCCGACGCCCTCAAACACCCCGTCGCGGCTTTGCTGCGCGATCCAGTCGTGTTTCTCGGCAATGGCCGCCGCCATCCAGGGCTCGAAACCCGCCTCGCGCACGGTGTTGGCGGCCTCGCGCATTTCTTCGGCGCGGCGCTTGCCGTGCTGGGCCACGCGGCTGAAGAAGTAAGCGCCTTGCTTTTCCCAATCGATGGACGGAAAAGTCTCGGTCAGGGTCGGGATCATGTGCTCTTCCACGCCGTATTTTCGGGCCGTGGTGTAGCTCTCAATCACCAGCGCTTCCAGCCCCTTGATCATCACGCTGCGGCACATCTTGATGGCCGACGCTACGCCGATCTCGGTCGCCACCGCCTTGGCGTCCATGCCGAAACTGCGCAATTTTTCGGCCAGTGCCTCGGCCTGATCGCCGCCCAGCAGCATGGGTACGCGAATACCGTAGGGTGGCACCGAGGTCATGACGCCGGCTTCGACGTAATGGGCACCCGCCGCCTCGATGAGCTGCGCCGCCTGCTGCTTGGTGCCGGGTGAAGCCGAGTTGAGGTCCAGAAAAATGGCACCGGGGCGAATGTGCTGGGCCGCCGTCTGCGCCACGGCCAGGGTGTTGGAGGCGGTCACGGCGGAGATGACGAAATAGGCGTTTTCGCACAGGGCCTGCATCGACAAACAGGCTTGGATGCCAGCCCGGGCCGCATGCGCCAACTCGGCGTCCCGTGTGGGGGCCGATGTGTTGGCGGCGTCAAACTTGAGATCCCAGGCGCTGACGGTGAGCACGCTGCTTTTGAGCCCGGCGGTAAAAATTTTGCCGACTTCACCGTAGCCGACCATGCCGATGTGTTCGAGTTTCATTGCGTGCTCCTCTTGCGGATGGGATTAACAGGCTTGCTTATTAGCGGCTTATTGTTTCGGAATTTTGGCGCGGGTGATCACCTCACCCCAGCGCTTGATTTCGCTGGCCAGCAGCTCGGACGCCTGCTCGGGCGAGCTGGCGCGGGCTTCAACATTCAGGTCAAGCAGTTTCTTCTTGACATCCGGGGCGTTGAGGGCCGCGACCACGTCCTTGTTCAGGCGGTCGATCACATTCTTCGGGGTTTTAGCTGGTGCGGCCAGCGCGTTCCAGCTGGACACCACAAAAGTCGGCAGTCCGCTCTCTTTGGCAGTGGGCACATCGGGCAGCACGGCCGCGCGTTTTTCGCCGGTCACCGCCAGCGCGCGCACGGCTTTGGCCTTGATTTGCGGCAGCATCGGACCCAATATCTCGACGGCGACATCAATCTGGCCACCCCGCAGCGCGGTGATCACGGCCGGGGTGCCGTTGAAAGGCACGATCTGCACGTCGGTGCCCGAGCTGGTTTTGAACAGCTCGGCCGCCAGGTTTTGCGTGCTGCCGATGTTGATGCTGCCCAGGTTGAGCTTGCCGGGGTTGGTTCTGGCAAACGCCAGCAGCTCGGCCAGCGTCTTGAATTTCGAATCTGCGGGAACGATGACCGCGATATCGAAGTAGCCCAGGGTGGACACCGGCGCAAAGTCGCGCACGGTGTCAAACGGCAGCGACTTGAACAGGTTGCTGCTGACCGCCGTGCCATTGGATATCAGCAGCAGCGTGTAGCCATCGGGCTCGGCCTTGGCCACCGTGTCGCCCGCCACGACGCCACCGGCGCCGGGTTTGTTGTCGATCACCACGGGCGCCCCCAGCGACTCGCTGAGCTTCTGCGCCACGGTGCGCGCCGTCAGGTCGGCCACGCCACCGGCACCGAAGGGCACGACGATGCGGATCGGCTTGCCGGGAAAGGTTTGGGCGAACGCGGCATGGGCCGCCAGCGTGGCCAACAGCAGGCTGGAAATGAAACGCTTGAGGCTCATGACGTCATCCTTGGTGGATAAATATTGATCGAATTGACCTCTAGCCCTCATGCAATAAGCGCAAGCAGCTATTAATTAAGGAGCAATCAGAAAACTACCGCGCCACACCCAGCAGCTTGTCCAGCAGCGCCGGTTGGTCCTGCAAGCTGCGCGCCGTGCCGGAATACACCACCGTGCCCCGGTCCAGCACGGCGGCCGTGTCGGAAATCGCCAGAATCGCCTGCGGGTGTTGCTCCACGATGATGGCCGACAGCCCTTCTTCGCGGGTGATGCGCCGGATGGCTCGCAACAACTCCTGCACGATGATGGGCGCCAGGCCTTCGCAGGGTTCGTCCAACAGCAGCAAGGTCGGGTTCAACACCAGGGCCCGGCCCAGGGCCAGCATCTGCTGCTCGCCACCGGAGAGCTGCGTGCCCAGATTGGTCTTGCGCTCGGCCAGGCGGGGAAACAGCTCGTAGACACGCTCAGGCGTCCACGGCGGAGAAGCGCGCCCGGCCCTGGCCGGTCGCGCCACGGCGGTGAGGTTCTCATGCACCGAGAGCGACTTGAAAATATTGCGCTCCTGCGGCACCCAGCCAATGCCGGCGGCGGCCCGCTCATGCGAGGGCAGTTTGTGCAGCGCCAACACGGACGATCCAGTCCCCAGCATGATGCTGCCACCGTGCTGGCGCGTGGCACCGGCCAGCGTGTTGATGAGGGTGGTCTTGCCGGTGCCGTTGCGCCCGAGCAGGGCCAGGGTCTGGCCTTCATCGAGCGTGAGCGACACGTCATGCAGCACCACGGCTTCGCCGTAACCGGCGCTCAAATCCTGAACTTTCAGCAACTCAGACATGGTGAATTTTCCCTGCAGTGGCCGGTTCCATGGCATCGTTGATCTCATCGCCGTGGCCGAGATAGACCGCCTTGACCCGTGAGTCGTTGGCAATTTGATCCGGGTCGCCCTCCGTCAACACCGTGCCGTTGACAAGCACCGTCATGCGGTTGGCGAAGCTGAACACCAAGTCCATGTCATGCTCGATCAACAACACCGACACATCGGCCGGCAAAGCCGCTACCGTTTGCAGCAGCTCTTCACGCTCGCCGGCGGGCACGCCCGCCACCGGCTCGTCCAGCAGCAGCACGCGCGGCTCGCAGGCCAGCGCAATCGCGATTTCCAACAGGCGGCGCTTGCCGTAGGCCAGCACCCGGGTCTCCTGCGCCATCACGGCCGTCAGGTGAAACTGCTCCAGCAACTGCTCGCAGCGCTCGGTCACGCGTTTTTGGGAACCCAGCGCCTGCCACCATTTGCCGCCCAGCCCCTGCTGCTGCGATACCGTCATGGCCAGCGTTTCCAGCGGCGTCAGGGTGTCAAACAACTGGTTGATCTGGAAGGTGCGCACCATGCCGCGGCGCACGCGCTGGTACGGCGCGAGCTCGGTGATGTCCTGGCCCTCCAGCACGATTTTTCCGGAGGTGGGTTGCAGCACGCCGGTCAGCAGATTGATGAGCGTGGTTTTGCCGGCGCCGTTGGGGCCGATCAAGGCATGACGGGCGCCCTTTTTCAGGTCCAGCGTGACGTTGTTGGTGGCGGTGATGCCGCCAAACTTCATCACCAGCCCTTGCGCGGATAGCACGGTCTCGGCGCCCGCCCGGATTTGTGGGATGGCGCTCATGATTTACTCCCTGCCGAGCGCGGCTTGTGCCAGGTCCAGGGGCGAATCAAACGCTCCCGCCCGACCAGCACCAGCACCACCAGGAACAGGCCAATCCAGAAGGTCCAGTATTGCGGCGTGATGCTTGAGATGAAGTCCTGCATCAGCTTGAACACAATGGCACCGGCCACGCCGCCATACAGCCAGCCGACACCGCCGATCACCAGGATCAGCATAACGTCGGCCGAGCGATGGAACTCGAACACATCCAGCGAAGCAAAGCCGGTGGTTTGCGCCAGCAAGGCACCAGCAGCACCGGCCAGTGCAGCCGCCACCGTGTACACCACGGCCAGGCGGCTGCTCACCGGAATGCCAATCGCCATGGCGCGCAGCCGGTTGTCACGAATTGCCTTGAGCGTGGCGCCAAACGGCGAGTTCACAAAGCGTCGCGCGATCACAAACACCAGCAGCAGTACGCTCAGTGAGTACCAGGCTGCCGTGCGCCCGCTCAAGTCAAACTCGAACTGGCCCAGGAGCGGCCCCATGACAACGCCCTGCAGCCCGTCGGCGCCGCCGGTCAGCCAGTCCATCTTGTTGGCCAATTCCATCAGGATCAGGCCGACACCCAAGGTCACCATCAAACGGGTCAGATCGGTGCCGCGCAGGATGGTGGCGCTGCACAGCGCGCCCAGCACGCCAGCCGTCGTCACCCCCACCACCAAGCCCAGGAGCGGGTCCGGCATCACCAGCTTGGCAAACAAGGCCGCCGAATAAGCGCCCATGCCGAAGAAAGCGGCGTGCCCGAGCGACACGATGCCGGTGTAGCCCAGAATCAAATCCAGCGACAGGGCAAACAGCGCCACGATGGCAATCTCATTGATGATCAGCGCGTGGCTGGACAGCACGAAGGGCGAGGCCAGCGCCAGCAACCACAGCGGGTATTCCCACAGCTTCCAGCGACCGCTCTGGAGTAGCAAATTTTGTGAGTTCGTCGACGAGTTCGTCATCACTTGCCCCCTTTGCGCACGAACAGGCCTTGCGGGCGCCAGATCAGAATCATGATCATCAAGCTATACACAATAAAACCACCGAGTTTGGGGATGTAGTACTTGCCCGCCACGTCGGCGATGCCCAGCAAGAGCGCGGCCAGCAACGGACCGGTGATGGAGGATGTGCCCCCCACTGCCACCACGATCAAAAAGTAAATCATGAATTTGAGCGGAAAGCTGGGGTCCAGCCCCAGCACTTCGGCGCCCAGCGCGCCGCCCAGCCCGGCCAGACCCGAGCCCACCGCGAAGGTACCCAGGAACACCACATTCACATTGATGCCCATGCCGGCCGCCACGCGCTGATCGTCCACCGAAGCACGCAAGCGGCTGCCAAAACGGGTTTTGGTCAGCACAAATTGCAGTGCCACCGTGAGCGCCGCACACACGGCAATGATGAACAGGCGGTAGTGGCCCATGCCCAGTATCCAGTCGCCCTGCCCCAGTTCGGTCCGGCCCTTGAGCCATTCGGGCAGCTGGATGATTTGCTGGCTGGAGCCGATGAAGTAGTCGGCCGTGGCCACCGCCATGAAGGTCAGGCCGATGGAAAACAACACCTGGTCCAGATGCGGCTTGTGGTACAGCGGGCGGTACAGCGTGCGCTCCAGCACGCCGCCCAGCAAGGCCGAGCCGAGAAAGGCCAGCGGCAGGCAGACCAGAAACGGCACGCCCATTTTCTGCATCAGCAGCACGGTGATGTAGCCGCCCACCATGGCGAAGGCGCCGTGCGCGAGATTGATGAAGTTCATCAGCCCCATGGTCACGGCCAGACCCACGGCCAGAATGAACAACAACATGCCATAGGCGATGCCGTCGAAAAGGATTGTCAACATAACTTATCCAAAGTAATGCGCATGCCGGGGCGAGCCCGACATGGCAGTTCAGGCTATCGCACGGTCAATTTACTTGGCTTTGCCCGGGTCCTTGACGTCCTTGATGACGTCAAATTCCACGTTGTAGAGCTGGCCGTCTTTGCGTTCCACCTTGCGCAGGTAGATGTTCTGCACCACGTCGCGGGTTTGCGCGTCGATGAACATTGGGCCGCGCGGGCTCTCAAAAATCTGACCCTTCATCGCCGCCAGCAAGGCATCGCCGCCGCCTGCACCTTTGGTGATCTTGAGCGCTTCGTAGATCACGCGCATGCCGTCATAACCGCCAATAGCCATGAAGTTGGGGCGCAGGTTCTTGTTGGCTTTGGTGAAGGCTTCGACGAACTTTTTGTTCGCGGCGGAAGGATGGGCGGTGGAATAGTGGTGCGAGGTGACCACGCCCAGGGCGCCGTCACCCATGTCGTTGAGTTGATCGTCATCGGTGATGTCGCCGGTGCCAATCAGCTTGATGCCGGCCTTGTCCATGCCGCGCTCCAGAAACTGCTTCATAACGGCCGCGCCGGCGCCAGACGGCACAAACACAAACAGGGCGTCGGGTTTCAGGTCACGCACTTTTTGCAGGAACGGTGCAAAGTCAGGACCCCGCAGCGGCACGCGCAGCGACTCCGATACCTGGCCGCCGTTGAAGATAAAGCGCTCTTTGAAATACTTTTCGGCATCGATGCCGGGACCGTAATCACTGACCAGGGTCACGACCTTCTTGATGCCATTTTTGGGTGCCCAGTCGCCCATGGCAACCGCCGCCTGCGGCAGCGTGAAGCTGGTGCGCACGATGTAAGGCGAGGCCTGCGTGATGCTGCTGGTCGCGGCCGCCATCACCACCAGCGGGGTCTTGGACTGCGTCGCTATCGGCGCGGTGGCCAGCGCCGAGGGCGTGATGCCGAAACCGGCCAGCACATTCACCTTGTCATTCACCACCAGTTCTTGCGCCAGGCGCTTGGTCACGTCGGGAATGCTGGTGTCGTCCTTGACGATCAATTCGATCTTTTTGCCAGCCACGGTGTCGCCGTTTTGCGCCATGTAAAGCCGGGCGGCCGCTTCGATCTGGCGTCCGGTGCTGGCTTGCTGCCCGGTCATGGGCAGGATCAGGCCAATTTTGAACTTGTTGTCCTGCGCTATTGAGTTTGTGGCGGATAGCGCAACAACGGCAAGGGCTGTGGCGTGAAGGAATTGTCTTTTTTGCATGTCTTGTCTCCAGTAGGATGATTGAATCCAGAAATCCCCTCTACTGTGACTGCAAATGTTACCAATCGCAATAGAGATTTCAGACTCTTTGTTATAACAGTTTGGAATAACCAAGCCACCGCAAACAGACATCCATGCGGCAAGCCAAATCCAGTGTACCGGACCCCACTCGCATGGCCCGCGAGCCTGGCGTTTTCATGTTGATACAAATCAAGGGGCTGAGCATAGGGCCGTTAGCTGCGTCGGCGGATCAGCCGCACGCCGGGTATCTGGTCCAGTTGCTGGCTTTGCACGGCTTGGCGCAGGTTGCGCTGGGCCATGCGGGAGTGCTCGCGCATCAGGCTCTCGGCGCGCGAGCCTTCACGCCGGTCAATGGCGTCGAGCACCTGCCAGTGCTGGTCTTGCGCCACGACCAGCATGTCGCGAGCCTTGGGCGAGTTGGCCTGCACCACCACAAAACCCGAGGGCGAGGCGAACGGCAGGCTGGACACGCGCTCCAGCTCTTTGGCGATCACCACACTGCCCGCCATTTCACTCAACAGCGCGTGGAAACGCGCATTCAAGGTCACGTAACTGGAAAACGCGTCATCGTTCAGTGCGGGCTGGCTCAGCACCGTGTCAATCTCGCGCAGGCATTCACGCGCTTCGTTCAGCACCACAGGCGGCGCACCGCGCTCGGCCGACAGCCGGGCTGACAGGCCTTCGAGCGTGCCGCGCAGCTCGATGGCCTCGGAGACATCGCGTTCGGAAAAGGTCTTGACGGCATAGCCGCCGTTGGGCAAGGCATCGAGCAGACCTTCCTGCTCCAGCCGCATCAAGGCAGCCCGAATCGGCGTGCGCGAAAAACCCAGCTTTTCGACGATAGACAGCTCGGCAATGCGGGCGCCACCCGGCAATTCACCGGCCAGAATCATCTCGCGCAGGCGCAACAAGGCCTGCACTTGCACACTGGCCTGGGCACTGATTTGCGCGTTCACCGGCAAAATTTCCGCATCATTTTGACCTCTGGCCCCCGTATCCATTGCGGAGTCAGCTATTGAAACAGTAGTGATTGGCATAAGAATTTTTATTTTCATGGATACGCAATGTATACATAAAACTGAATAATTTGAAAAATAAGGCAATTCAGATGCAAATTTCATGATTTATGTATTCAATGTAAGGACTTGAACTTGGCTTAGTATTTGGACTGCAACAAAACCACCGGAGAACCCCATGAACCAGGTCGTCGCCAAATTACCCGCCCACTATGACCATGTCGGCAGCTTTCTGCGCCCCAAGTACCTTCTGGATGCACGCGAGCAAAAAGCCAACGGCAGCATCACGCCGGAGCAGCTGCGCCGGGTGGAGGACAAGGCCATCACCGAGATCGTGAAGTTTCAGGAGGACGTGGGCCTGAAGAGCATCACCGACGGCGAGTTCCGCCGCACCTACTTTCATATCGACTTTCTGGAGCAGATTGGCGGCGTCAAGAGCGACATTCCGGTCACCATCCAGAAGCCCGACGGCACGCTGGAACTGGCGCCGCCGGTGATGCGCGTGATCGACAAGGTGCGCCATGTCAAGGACATCCAGTTGGCCGATTTTCAGTATTTGAAGAGCCAGGTGTCCGCCGGCAACACACCCAAAGTCACCATTCCCTCCCCCACCATGCTGCACTTTCGCGGTGGCCGCGCCGGCATCAGCCAACAGCATTACCCCGAACTCGACCCTGATTTTTACCAGGACGTGGCCAATGCCTATGGCGACGAACTGCGCAGCCTGGCCGCCGCCGGCTGCACCTATGTGCAGATGGACGACACCAATCTGGCCTATCTGTGCGACGAAAAAATGCGCGAAGCCGCGCGCCAGCGTGGTGATGACCCGAACGAGCTGCCCCACCGCTACGCCAAATTCATCAATCTGGTGGTGGCGCAGAAGCCGCCCGGCATGCTCTTGGCCATGCACTTGTGCCGCGGCAACTTCAAGAGCACGCACGCGGCATCGGGCAACTACGAGCCGGTGGCCGAAGCCCTGCTGAAAGAGATGAACCTGGACGCCTACTTCATGGAGTACGACGACGACCGCAGCGGCGACTTCAAACCCCTGCGCTACCTGCCCAAAGGCAAAACCGTGGTGCTGGGCCTGGTCACCACCAAGTTTGGCGCGATGGAAAGCAAGGACGACCTGAAACGCCGCATTGACGAAGCGGCCCGCTACGCGCCGCTGGAGCAGCTGGCGCTGTCACCACAGTGCGGCTTCAGCAGCACCGTGCATGGCAATGACATCGCGGTGGAAGCACAGCGCGCCAAGCTGCGCTTGGTGGTGGAGACGGCGCAGGAGGTCTGGGGCGCTTGAGCGCTCATCAATACGCCCACACCTCATGCCCCAAGACGCCACTGTTGAGCGTCTCGCGGCAGACCCGCCAGTTCGGCATGAAGCCATCCATCAAAGCCGTGAAGCGCTCGGAGTGTCTGCGCTCCAGCAGATGCACCAGTTCATGCACCACGATGTATTCCAGACACTGCACCGGCTTCTTGGCCAATTCCAGATTGAACCAAAGTCGCCCGGCCGTGGGGTTGCAGCTGCCCCACTTGGTCTTCATCTTCTTGATGCCCCAATGGTTGGCCTGAACACCAAGGACCGGTTGCCACTTTTCCAGCAAGGGCGGGATCAGCGCCTTGAGCTGCTCGCGATACCAATGCAAGAGCACAACTTCCCGCTGCGCGGCGTTGCTGCCGGGGCGCACAAACAGGTCAAGGCTGGCGATGCCGCGCAGCGCGACGCGGGCCGGGGCGTCTTGCTCATGCACTCGCAGGCGATAGCGCTTGCCCAGAAAGTAATGACTTTCGCCATTCACCATCTCGCGCTGTGACTGGCGCGCCTGTTCAATAAACCTGGCTTTCTGCCGCTTGATCCAGCCCAACTTGTCGATCACCGCCAGCCGCACGGCTTCATCATTGACCACCAGCGGCGCCGCCACCCTAACCCGGCCGTGGGGCGGATAAACGCCCAGGTGCAGGTTCTTGATGTCCTTGCGCACCACTTCCACCTTGATGCCGCCCACCTGAAGGTGGCTGGACTCAATAAGCATTTTGTTGTTTCACCAGCGCCAGCACCCGGTCGGTCTCCGTTTCCAGATTCGTCAATGGCAGGCCTTCGACATCCACCTGTCTGGCCTGCAAACCACGATTAGCCGGCATCGCTGTGTTCAACACAAACCATATCCCGTTGCGCACGCGCTTGGTCTTGCTGGCGTTGCTGCGCCAGTCATCTTGCAACGAGCTGTGCACCGCCACATCCACCGCCAGCGCCAACCGCTCGTCCTGGTCCAGGTTGTTATAGAGCGCCCGCTGCGCCGCCGTCGTCAAGCTCACCGGATAAGCGCCCGACCCACCGCCCGGCCATGTCACCTCCTTGGCCAGCCGGGCGATCTTCTCCAGATATTCCGTGTAGGTCAGCACACCCTGGCGCCGCTGCTCGATCAGCGCATCAAGCAGCTTGGACATCTTGTCGTAATAGGCGGGGTCCACCGGGGACTCGTTGATGATCAGCTTGCGCACGTTGTTCTCAATCGTCTCCGCCACCGCCTCGTCGCTCTTCATCACGCCCTTGATCTTGGCCGCCGCCTCATCCGGCCCGCGTTCCACGATGAGCTGAATCAGGCTCATGTCGTCAAAGGCAGAAATCTTCTCGCTCTCTTCCGCGCGGATGTAGGTGTCGATCAGGTGCCGCATGGCGGGCTCGTAGGCCTTCAGGTCGATGTAGTCGCCGCTGGCCAGCCGCACCTCGTCGCGCACCTTGCTGGCGTGGTCCACCTCGGCCTTGATCTTCTCGATCTGCTCGGGCGTGTAGCCCGCCTCCGCCAGTTCACTGGCGATGGCCGCATAGGCCCGGACCAGACTCGCCACAAACTTGTAGAGTTTCAGCCGCTTGGGCTCGTTCTCCTTGAGTTGATCGGCATTGCCTGAATCCCTGGTGCAAAAATAGTGCAAATAGGCGGACGAAACCCGAGGCACGGCCACCGGCTCGCACAGCGCCTTCACCGCCTCGCGGGCGTCTTCCAAATCTTCCCGCGCCTTGTCCAGCCGATTCTCCAGCAAGCCCTTCACATCGTCCTTGTCATAGCCGTCCAGCGCCCCGCTGGTGTAGTCGCCCACGGCACCCTCCAGACTTTGGAACAAATCCTTGTAGTCGATGATGTAGCCGTATTCCTTGTCGTCACCGTCCAGGCGATTGACACGGCAGATGGCTTGAAACAGCCCGTGGTCGCGCATCTGCTTGTCGATATAGAGATAAGTGGCCGAAGGCGCGTCAAAGCCGGTCAGCAGTTTGTCCACCACGATCAGCAGCTTCATCTGGCCCGGCTCGGCTATGAATTTCTTCTTCACCTCTTGCTCGAAACGGTCCACCTTGTTGACGGCTTTCTCGACCGGTTCATTGAACCAGTCGGCCAGCATCTGGCTGTACACCGCGTATTTCAGCAGCTTGTCGGTGACGCCCTCGCCCGTCGTCTCGCCTTTGGTATCAGTCACGCTGGGCGCGTAGCTGGTGACGATGGCGCACTGGCCCTTGAGTTCGGTCCTGGCAAACAGCTCATAAAACTTGCACGCCTCGTAAATGCTGCCCGCCACCAGCATGGCGTTGCCGTGGCCGTCCATCAGGCGCGGGCGCGTCGACATGTCCAGCAGAATGTCGGCCACGATTTTTTGCAGCCGGTCCTGGCTGGACAGCACGCGCTGCATCGTGCCCCACTTCTGCTTGAGCTGCGCGCGGGCCAGGTCGTTCAGGCCCCTGGTTTTGGCATCAAACCACTGGTCGATCTTGTCGCGGTTGGTCAGTGTCTGGTCAATGTCGCGCGCCTCGTAGCGCAAATCCAGCACCACGCCCTCGCGCACGGCCTGGTCAAATTTGTAGGTGTGGATGTAGCGACCAAACACCTCGATGCTCTTTTGCTTGTCGGCTTTGAGCAGCGGCGTGCCGGTGAAGCCGAAAAACAGCGCGTTGGGCAGCAGCGCCTTCATCGCCTTGTGCAGGTCGCCGCTCTGGGTGCGGTGGCACTCGTCCACAAACACATGGATGTCGCCCTTGGCATTGAAATCCGCCGGCACCTTCTGAAGCGCGGCAATGAACGCTTGGGTGCCCTCGTCACCCTCCGCGTCGCCGTTACCCTTGCCGCCAAACTTGTGTACCAGCGAGCAAATCAACGATTCCGTCGTTCCATTGAGCCGGCTGATCAGGTCGTCACCGCTGGTGGTGCGGTAGATCTGCTCGTTCACACCCTTGAATACCTTTTCAATCTGCTCATCCAGCTCGGTGCGGTCGGTGATGATCAGCACCCGCCCACCCGTGATGTTCTCGCGTATCCACTTGGCCAGCCACACCATGGTGAGCGACTTACCGCTACCTTGCGTGTGCCAGATGATGCCGCCCTCGCGGCGGTGGATGAACTGCTGCGCCGCCTTCACGCCGAAATACTGGTTCTGGCGACACAGCTTTTTGGTGCCGGCATCGAACACCACAAAGTCGTGCATCAGCTCCAGCAGCCGCGCCTTGTCGCAAACCTGCAAGAGGTGGCGGTCCAGCAGATTCGCCTCATCCGCATAGGGGCCGCTTTCCTCCACCCAGCGCAGGTAATACTTCTCGGGCGTCGAAAGAGTGGCATAACGCAAGCCCTCGCTGTCGTTGCCCGCCATCACCAGTTGCATGGTCGAGAAAAACGGCTGGATGAATTCCTTTTTTTGGTTGTCCAGATTCTGGCGAATGCCCTCGACCACCGAGACGGTGGAGCGCTTCAGCTCCAGCACCCCCAGCGCGATACCGTTGACGTAGAGCACCACGTCCGGGCGTTTGCTGCTGGCTTTGGCATCCGCGCCCTTCACCGTCACCTCTTCGGCAATGGCGAAGTGATTGGCCTGCGGGTGCTTCCAGTCGATCAACCAGACCGTCACCCGGTTCTCGCCCATGCCGGATTGAACCTTCACGCCGTAGCGCAGCAACTCATAGACCTCGCGATTACGGTCGTAGATGCTCTTGCTGGTGTCGGTTGCCACCTTGTTCAGCTCGTGCAGCGCCCGGCTGATCAGGCTGTCGCCCACGCCTTGCTTTTGCAGCCACGCCGTGAGTAGCGCGGGCTCGATGTTGCGGTTGTCGCGCTCGATGTGATTGCCCAGATAGTCGTAACCCAGGCGTTCCTGAAACAAGGCGACGATACGGGCTTGGGCGCGCTTCTCGATTTGGCCAACGGTGCTCATTTCAAAACCTCCAAAACTTCCCAGTGACCGCCCTTGCTTGGGCCGTAATACCGCAGCCGGCCTTGCATCACCAGCTTGGCGCTGGCCCGCTCGACTGCGCTGAGTGATTTTCCGATCTCAGCGGCTACCTCGGCCAGCGTCATGGTCGGGTTGGCAGGTTGTGATGAATGTTTGGCCATCAAACTCGCCAGCGTCCAATCCGGCGGCAACTGGCCCGCGTTCCACTCGATGTTCTGGTTTTCTTTCATATTCTTTTCCCTTGCCGCAGAGTGGCCAGCAGAGCCCGGCCCTTCTCGGTGATGCGGTACTTTTGCAGGCGGCTTTGGGGTTTATCAGGCAGCGTGTATTCCACCGTTTGATCGGCCAACAACACGCGAATGACCTGATTCAGTTGACCGGAAACCTCTTTTTGTCCGAGTGCGCTGGATATCTCCGACTTGGACAACGAAGCACTGCCAAGCAGCCCGAGCACCCGCTGCTCAAGCGACTGTGACTCTGGCCGTGACTCTGGCCGTGACTCTGGCTGCGACTCTGGCTGGGTAGGCACTTCCCCGATCTTGCGGCGAATCGTGGTCACAAACCCATCAGAAACCGAAAACTCCGGCTCCGGCAACCCGGCTTCCACGCAGCGGCGAATCATGTCGCCGGTGCCCGTGCCCATGCGCTCGATGTACTTGGTCAGGTAAAGCGGCTCCGCCAACTGCGGGTTGCCCGGCACCGAACCATGCGGATGGCGCAGTTTTTCCAACGTCAGCGAGGGCGGTAAACAACCGGGGTTCCACACCTCCAGCCGGTCGGCAAACAGCATCACCTGCACGCTACCGTTGCTGGTGTAATCCCGGTGCGCCACCGCATTCACGATTGCCTCGGCCACCACCTCGCGGGGAATCTCGTACGCCACCGGCACCTGCGGACCGGCCGCACGCGTGCCCACCCACAGGTTGATCTTGGACATCACAAAATCGACCGCCTGATCCACCAGATCAAACACCGTGCCCTTGTAAACCTGGTACGACGGGATCGGCTTGGCGGCATGAATGCCATGAAAGTGCGCGCACTTCACCTCGGAGGAAATCAGAAACCGCTGCGGCTGCCGCCCAAACAACAGCATGGCGGCATGCGTGGGACGACCTGCATCGAGCAAGTTCAGATGCGTCAGCAACTCAAAAGGCGTGGCCTCTTCCGGCAGCGGAAACCCGCGCGCGCGACGGGCACGACCCAGAAACGTCGCCATGCGCGTCTCATCGAGATCCGCCAGCGTGGCATTGCGGCACGGCGCGGCATCAAACGGCCCATTGCGAATCAGCTCATGCTCTTGCAGATATTGCACCAGCGCCGCATACAGCCCGGCCATCAACTCGGCGCCCGTCGCGTAACGGCGGCGAATTAACTCGTTGCCCACGCGCCGGATCAAGGCCTGCATCTTGGGGTGGCGGCCCTGGTCATCGGCCCCCTTCACAAAAATCAGGCGCGTCTTGTGGTGCGCGCCCGCCTGGGCATATTCCCGCTCGGTGGGCGAGACGCCTTCTGCATCTTCATAGCCATAGTCCTTGCCCAACAGTCCCACATACACATCGCAGGCCGCCACCTCATCGAGATACACCTCATCCGCCCGGCGGTCGGCGGCAGGCACATCCTCAAACAAAAACGGTTCGAAGAAGCGACGCATCAACGGATCGTTGCGCAACCAGTCGCGCAAGCTTGCCCGTTCCTCGGAAAACTCCTTTTGAACGCTGCTGATGAAGATGCGTATGGGGTTCATGGGCAATCGATTTCTACTAATTTATAGCCATGTATACGTCGTGGACCGTATACATCTGACGTGTTTCTTGTGAATGACCGTCATGGGAAAGTTTGCTCATACGAGCCGGATGCGGCCGGTCAACAGCTCTTGCATCATGCCTTGCTTGAGGGCACGGGTTTTGTCGCGGCGGGCTTCGAGGGCAGAAAGTTCAGAGTCCATGTCGGAGAGGATGGTGGCGATGGCGGTTTGCTCTTCCAGTTTCGGAATTGCCACCTCATAGTTCTTCACTACGTTCCAATCAGAGCGCGGCATGTGCGTGCCATAGGCAGTGCTTGCGGCTTCTATAAATGGGGCGAGCGTGACAACCTGGAACAGGAACACAGGCGCGACGAGATCGCGGTTTGCGACCAACGCCCATATTTCGGTTGAGCAAACTCCAGATCGATCCGCCAGCCAGTATTTACGGAGGTAGGCCCGCAATTTGCCGAACAAAACATCCTCGGCATGGAATACTGACTTGAGTGACGATTCTTCTCCGGTACTGCCACTGCCCGCGAGACACCCTGTTCCCTGCTCGATGTGTTCAAGTTCGATGCAGAATTCTTGAACCCCAGCCTTGCGTGGATCAATCCGATCCTTTCGTGGCACCGCCACTTCACCAAACCGCTTCACCTCCCACTCCCCGCTAAACCCCGGCAGGCGGGTCTGGCCGGTGAGGAGTTGCTGCATGGCGGCCTGTTTGAGGTCGCGCTTCTTGGCGATGAACGCATCCAGCTTGCCCAGCAGCGCATCCACATCTGACAGCGCGACGGCGATGGCGCGTTGCTCCACTACGGTGGGCAACGGAACAGTCAAGCCTCTAATCTTACTGTGTCATAAATTATGCTATCATAAACGCAGCGTGAATTTTGACTGGGGGCGTGATGGACATATCGCAGGAGTTCAATCGCTACGTTGATCATTTGTCTGCTGGGCTGGGCCATGCCG
>NZ_QEII01000272.1 GCF_003347515.1 Rhodoferax ferrireducens
TCGTCTCCGGTGGCCGGGCCCTGGGTTCACACGACAAGTTCATGGAAATCATGACGCCGCTGGCCGACAAGCTCGGCGCCGCCATGGGGGCTTCGCGCGCCGCCGTGGACGCGGGCTACGCGCCGAATGACTGGCAAGTCGGCCAGACCGGCAAGATCGTCGCGCCCCAGTTGTATGTGGCGGTCGGCATCAGCGGCGCCATCCAGCATCTGGCCGGCATGAAGGACTCCAAGGTCATCGTGGCGATCAACAAGGACCCGGAGGCGCCGATCTTCTCGGTGGCCGACTACGGGCTGGAAGCGGATCTGTTCGTGGCCGTGCCTGAACTGGTTGCAGCCCTGTAAGCCAGGCATCAATAGGGCATCGCTTGCGATGCCCTTTTTTTTCGCGCCACGTTTGAACAATTCGACCCGCGCACTTTCCCTCACCCTTTCGGAGACTCGACATGAGCTACGTTGCCCCCCTCAATGACATGCTTTTCAATATCAAATATCTCGCTGATATTGAGCAGGTGGCGCAGCTGCCAGGCTTCGAAGACGCCGGTTTCGAGACGGCGCAAGCCGTGCTGGAAGAAGCCGCCAAGTTCACACAAGGCGTGTTGAGTCCACTGAACTGGGAGGGCGACAAGAACCCCTCCAGCTGGAAAGATGGCGTCGTGACCGCCACCCCGGGTTTCAAGGAGGCTTTCCAGCAGTTTGCGCAAGGGGGTTGGCAAGGCCTGCAACACCCGGTCGACTTTGGCGGCCAAGGTTTGCCCAAGACCATTGGCTCGGCAGTCGGCGAAATGCAAAACTCGGCCAACATGAGTTTTGCCCTGTGCCCCTTGCTGACCGACGGCGCCATTGAAGCGCTGCTGACGGCCGGCTCCGACGCGCTCAAAGCCACTTACCTTGAAAACCTGGTGAGCGGCAAGTGGACCGGCACCATGAACCTGACCGAGCCCCAGGCCGGCAGCGACCTGGCCGCCGTGCGCAGCCGGGCAGAGCCCCAGGCGGACGGCAGTTACAAGGTGTTTGGCACCAAGATATTCATCACCTGGGGCGAGCACGACATGGCCGAGAACATCGTCCATCTGGTGCTGGCCCGCGTCACCGGTGCGCCGGAAGGCGTGAAGGGCATCAGCCTGTTTGTCGTGCCCAAGTTCATGGTCAACCCCGATGGCACCCTGGGCGCTCGCAACGACGTGCATTGCGTCAGCATCGAGCACAAGATGGGCATCAAGGCCAGCCCGACCGCCGTGCTGCAGTTTGGCGACCATGGCGGCGCTGCGGGCTATCTGGTGGGCGAAGAAAACCGCGGCCTGGAATACATGTTCATCATGATGAACGCCGCCCGCTTTGGTGTCGGCGTGCAAGGCATTGCGATTGCTGAGCGGGCTTACCAAAAGGCCGCGAGCTTCGCCAAGGAGCGCGTGCAAAGCCGCCCGGTGGATGGGTCTTTTTCCAGCAGCGCCGCCATCATTCACCACCCTGACGTCAAGCGCATGCTGATGACCATGCGCGCCTACGTCCAGGGTTGCCGCGCCATGGCCACGGTGGCCGCCGCCGCTTACGACGCGTCACACCATCATGCTGACGCGGACGTGCGCAAGCAAAACCTGGCGTTTTATGAATTCATGGTGCCGCTGATCAAGGGCTACAGCACCGAAATGAGCCTGGAAGTCACCTCGCTCGGCGTGCAGGTGCACGGCGGCATGGGCTATATCGAAGAAACCGGGGCGGCCCAGTATTACCGCGACGCCAAGATTCTCACGATTTATGAGGGCACCACCGCCATCCAGGCCAATGACCTGGTCGGGCGCAAGACGGCGCGTGACGGCGGGCAAACCGCCAAGGCACTGGCAGCGCAGATTGAGGCGACCGAGGCCCAGCTGATCCACAGCGGCAGCGCCGACGCCGTGGCCGTGGCCAAGCGCCTCAAGGCGGCACGCGAAGCCTTCCTCGATGTGGTGAACTTTGTGGCGGCCAACACCAAGTCCCAGCCCAACGCCGTGTTTGCCGGCAGCGTGCCTTACCTCATGCTGGGCGGCAATCTGATGGCCGGCTGGCAGCTGGCCCGCTCGCTGCTGGTGGCGCAGGAAGAGCTGGCCCAAGGCGTGGATGTACCGTTCATGAAAGCCAAGATCAGCACGGCACGCTTTTATGCCGACCATCTGCTGACCAAGGCGCCTGGCATGCGCGACGCCATTGTGGAAGGCGCCGAGAGCGTGACCGCGCTGGCGCTGGATGCCTTCTGATTTGCTATTTATCTAATAGCTACTGTCGCCCGGTTGACAAGGGCTAGAGGCCTATTTGGCTAATAATAATCAGATACATATCGGAGACTCCATGTCCAAGCTGCCCGCGCCTCTTAACAACCTGCCTTTTCCCGTCATCGGCTCGCCACTGTTCATCATCAGCAACCCCACGCTGGTGATCGCCCAGTGCATTGCCGGGGTGGTGGGCGCCATGCCTTCGCTCAACGCCCGCCCGGCGGCGCAGCTGGAAGACTGGTTGATAGAAATCACCGAGGCGCTGGCCGCGTACAACAAGGCCAACCCGGACAAGCCGGCTGCGCCCTTCGCCATCAACCAGATCGTGCACAAAAGCAACGACCGGCTGGAACATGACATGGCCATGTGCGCCAAGTACAAAGTGCCGATCATCATCACCAGCTTGGGTGCGCGCGAAGACATCAATGCCGCCGCGCATTCCTATGGGGGCGTGGTGCTGCATGACGTCATCAACAACAAGCACGCCCACAAGGCGATCGAGAAGGGCGCCGACGGATTGATCGCCGTGGCTGCGGGGGCCGGAGGCCACGCCGGCGTGAAGAGCCCGTTCGCGTTGATCCAGGAAATTCGCCAATGGTTTGACGGGCCGCTGGTCTTGAGCGGTTCCATTTCCTCCGGCGACGCCGTGCTGGCCGCGCAGGCCATGGGCGCTGACTTTGCGTACATTGGCTCCGCCTTCATCGCCACCGAAGAAGCGCGGGCGGCCGAGGCCTACAAGCAGGCGATTGTGGACAGCAACTCGGACGACATCGTCTATAGCAACCTCTTCACCGGCGTGCACGGCAACTACCTGGCGCCCAGCATCCGCAACGCGGGCATGGACCCGGACAATCTGCCGGTCAGCGACCCCAGCAAAATGAATTTCGGCGGCGACAAGTCCAAAGCCTGGAAAGACATCTGGGGCTGCGGCCAGGGCATTGGCGCGGTCGACAAGGTTCAGAGCACGGCCGACTTCGTGGCCCAGCTCAAGCGCGAGTACGCCAGCGCACGGCAACGATTGTTAGCAAAAAATTATGCCTAATTGAGCTGTAGCCCGCGTGGAATATGCGCAGGCAGCTATCTATATGATAGTTAAAGCAGATCTGGAAAAAGCACGGGTGACTGGTCCGGCATCCACGGGGCATATTTCGCCATGACCTGCTGGTAGGCCGGCGAGTGTTCAAACGCCGCGAGCCAGGCCTGCAGTGCTGGCCAGGCTTGGGCGGCAAACCAGACCGGGTCGGTGTGGGCGAACTGGCGTACAAAAGGGGCGATGGCCATGTCGGCCAGGCTCTCGGACTTGCCCGTCAAATGGGCGTGCGCCAGCAGCCGGCTATTGAGCGCGCTTAAATAATGAGCGCCTTGCTCCCGGGGGACAGACGCGTCGCTGAGACCAAAGCGATTGGGGTATTTGTAGCGGTCCAGATGGAACTTGAATTCACCGTCACATGGGGCGATGAGGGCCAGGATCTGCTCCAGCGCCACGCCTTTGGTGCCCAGCCACTGCCGGGGATCATGGCGGCGCAAGGCCCACAGCATGATGTCCAGGCTCTGGTCGATGACTTGTCCATGGGTGTCAATCAGCACCGGCACGGTGCCCTTGGCGGAGGCTTGCAGCAGGGCCGCCGGCTTGTGGGCCAGCACTACTTCCCGCAATTCGCAGACCTGACCGCTGACCGCTAGGGCCAAGCGCGCACGCATCGCATAGGGACAGCGGCGAAAGGAATAAAGAACAGGGTAGGGCGAAGACGTCATAGCGGGGGTGTCTGCTTCAGGGCGTGATGCCCAAGCCGGTGTGCCACAGCCTATGAAGATTTCGGCAGCGGCAGCCGCGCGCCAATGTGGTCTTGATCCCGGGCCTTGGCCAGCTCCCACTGGCGCTGGCGTTCGCGCGCGCTGTTTTTTTGCGTTTCGCGGGTCGTGGCATGGCATTTGGGGCAGCTCACGCCGGCCTCAAACAGAGGCGACGCGAGGTTGGCATCATCCAGCGGTTGCCGGCAGGCGCGGCACAGACCGTGCTGCCCAGGGATCAAGCCGTGGCCCACCGACACGCGCTCGTCAAACACAAAACACTGGCCCTGCCAGAGACTCTGTGTCTCCGGCACCGTCTCCAGGTATTTCAGGATGCCGCCTTCGAGGTGATAAACCTCGTCAAAGCCTTGCGCACGCAGATAGGCCGTGGATTTTTCGCAACGGATGCCGCCCGTGCAAAACATGGCCACCTTGGGCTTTTTGCCAGAAACGGGGTTCAGGGCCGGCGCTTGCTGCACCCAGTCGGGCAGCTTCGCAAAACTCTTGATGTCCGGGTTCACGGCACCGACAAACGTGCCGATGCCGACCTCGTAATCGTTGCGTGTGTCGATCACCACCACCCCGGGGTCGCTGATCAGCGCGTTCCAGTCTTCCGGTTTGACATAGGTGCCCGCCATCAGGGTCGGGCTGATGCCCGGCACGCCCAAGGTGACGATCTCACGCTTGAGGCGCACCTTCATCCGGTAAAACGGCGATTTGCTGGACCAGGCCTCCTTGTGTTGCAGGTCGGCCAGGCGCGGATCACGCCGCAGGTAGGCCAGTACGGCCCGCACGCCTTCCGCCGGCCCGGCGATCGTGCTGTTGATGCCCTCGGTTGCCAGCAGAATAATGCCTTTAACTTCGTTCTCTTCGCAACAGGCCAGCAAGGGCGCTTTGAGCGCCTCGAAGTCGGGCAGTTCAACGAACTTGTAAAAGGCGGCGGTCAGGAATTCAGTCATTTTGATATTTGTGCACGGCGCGCCAGGCTGTCGGCAGGCCACATCTGCGAGGCCTTGTAGTACGCCTCAACTGCCGGAATGTCCGGCCCGAGCACGACCCAGGGCTGCTTGGAGGCCGTGAAGATGTGGATGTCGGGTGGTAGACGGTCGGGTTCATCAAGCGTTCCTACGCGAACAAAGCGAATCGCGTCACCAGCGCCAGCGTAATTGCTCCAGACAGCGATTCGGCATTGAGGACAGCGCGAAATCTTCTGCCCTTTGCCACTGAGGGACGGCGTGTTGACGATCTCAACGTCGCCTTGCAACAGCTGAACGCGATCAGCTTCGATCATCGCGTTCAGCGCGAACGAGGCCCCAGTTTCCCGCTGGCACCAACGGCAATGGCAGCAATGCACGAACAGGGGCTTTGTGCTCATTCGGAAGCGTACAAAACGGCAAGTGCAAGTGCCGTCGTAGATCGTAGATTCCGGCGTATTCATGGCGCTATTTTCGCTTCACTTGTGAGTTGTTGTGCCATCAAACGACTGCACCAAACAGTGCACCCACACCTGCAGTGATCGCCATCGCCAGCGCACCCCAGAAGCTGACCCGCCAGGCACCCAACAAAACGCCGGCGCCACCGACCCGGGCGGCCAGGGCGCCCAACAAGGCGAGGAAGAGCAGTGAAGTGCCGGACACCCAGGCAATCAGACCCATCTCCGGCGCCAAGGCTGTGACGGCCAGCGGCAGTGCCGCCCCAATCGCGAAACTGGCGGCCGATGCCAGCGCGGCCTGGACCGGCCGCGCACTGAGCGTCTCGGAGATGCCGAGCTCATCGCGTGCATGGGCACCGAGGGCGTCATGTTTCATCAGTTGTTCGGCCACCTGCTGCGCCAGGTCGGGCTCAAGCCCGCGTGCCATGTAGATGGTGGCCAACTCACGCCGTTCCGCAGCCGGGTCAAATGCGAGTTCGGCGCGCTCACGCGACAGGTCGGCGGATTCGGTATCGGCCTGCGAATGGACCGAGACATATTCGCCTGCCGCCATCGACATGGCACCCGCCACCAGCCCCGCGATGCCGGTCACCAAAATGCTGCCGTGGCTGGCACTGGCAGCCGCTACGCCGACGACCAGACTGGCGGTTGAGACAAGGCCGTCGTTGGCGCCTAGCACGGCGGCGCGCAGCCAGCCGACGCGGTCAGTGCGGTGACGTTCAGTATGGCGGCGTGGTATTTTCATGGTGCAGTGCTGTCCTGGGGCAAGGTGGTTTAAGCGCTCCCGTGATTATCGGTTTGTGACGAGCATCCTCGGTGCGCGGGCGCACAGACGGTGAATGCCTTATGTTTTAGTCTTTGGCCTTACGCAAAGGAGTCAGCATGACCACTATTTCACTATTGTTTCGCAATCTTGCCCTTGTCGCAGCGGGCACCCTGATAGGCGCCACCGTTACGCTGGCGGCCAGCGCCGGCGCCTTGACCGAAGCCCAGGCGCGCTATCGGCAAGACATGGCGGTGTGCAACAGTGGTCAGTCCAACCAGGACGCAGCCACCTGCCGCCGGGAAGCACAAAATGCCCTGGCCGAAGCCAAGCGCAACGGCCTGAACGCGGCGCGCCCAGACGAGCAACAACAGAACGCGCTGCGACGCTGTAGCGTCCACCAAGGTGACGATCGCACCGATTGCGAAGCGCGCATGCGCGGCGAGGGCCGTGTCGAAGGCAGTGCCGCCAGTGGAGGTGTCTTGCGCGAACGCGAAACGGTCGTGCCGGGCAAATAAGGTCTGGGATTTCGCTGATGTGGCCGCCTAATCAAACCCGTCTTTCTTCAACTGATCGAGAGCCCAACCTTTGTCAGTGGTGAAGAAGAACATTTTCCAGACACCATTCTCCTTTCTCCATCGACTGATAGCCGGTTCGTCCTCAAACACGACCCGGTAGTTGCCGTTGGTCTTGGGCAAGTAGGAGGTGACCACACGCATGGCAACGGTGGCCGTGCCGTCCGCCATGGGCCGAATCCGGATAACGGTCAAGCTCAGGTCTGAGTCCAGAAAGTTGGAGTTGAACAAGGTCACCGCGCTATCCCGACCTTTTTGACGACCATAGGAATCCCAGGCCTGGGTGACCCACGCGTCCTCAGTCAGGAAAGACGACCACGCCTTGGTGTCGTGAAGATTCCAGGTTCCCTCGAAGTCGCGCAGCACATCTTGCAGTTCCACTTCCGTCGCGACGGAAGACGGTTGCGCATGAACCCCAATCGCTGAGGTCAGTATCGAGACGACCCCAAGAAGAAGCGTGCGGCGCGTGTTCATGCTGTGCCGTCCTGTGGTGCTGGCCAACGCAATGCAATGCTCAAAAACAGAGCTTTACTCTCTTCACCGAGGTTCAATCTGATCATGAAATCCTCCTGAAAATGGCTTGCAGCCGATTTATTGATCGAGTAGACTGGTTATTTATACAGTTATAAGTTAACCATGAAACCCGACCTCTCTCCGTTGCAATTCACCCGCCTGACGGAACAATTGCGGGAGCGCATTCGGTGTTTTTACTATAGCGTCAGTGCCAGGAATGTGGGCCTTGAAGGGTTGCGTTTTCTCAATTACGGTTACCGATCTTGCACATGCAAATGCGGGCCGTTTTCGTATGATCGAAACCACAATTCCCGTCCACGCGATTAAGGGCCGGGGTGCGGCCACGCGCATGGCGCATCGCTTTGAATCGGTCGAGCGCGTTGCGTTTGATGATGGTTGGGGCACGCTGCAGGCCTCCACGCCCGATGGGCCTGTGCCCTTGGTCACGGAGGTCACTTTTGAAGACATCAAGAGTGCCATCAGCCGAAACGACTCGCCCGACATTCACTTTGACTACGGTCTGAATCCGTACCGGGGTTGCGAGCACGGCTGCGTTTACTGCTATGCGCGGCCCACGCACAGCTATCTGAACCTCTCGCCCGGTCTGGACTTTGAGTCCAAAATCATCGCCAAGCGCAATCTGGCTGAAGTGCTGGCGCGCGAGTTGTCCGCACGCAGCTATGTGCCCCGGCTGATTGCCCTGGGCACGGTGACCGACGGCTACCAGCCGGTTGAGCGCGAGTTGCGCATCACCCGCAAGGTGCTGGAGATCATGGCGCGCTGCCACCAGCCGTTGGCCATCGTGACCAAAGGCAGTGGCGTGGAGCGCGATCTGGACCTGCTGGCTCCCATGGCGGCGCGCAACCTGGCGGCGGTTTACATCACCATCACTTCGCTGGATGCTGAGCTGACGCGCAAGCTGGAGCCTCGCGCGGCCGCGCCGCACCGGCGTTTGCGCACCATCCGCGCGCTGGCCGAGGCGGGTGTGCCGGTGGGGGTGAGTGTGGCGCCGCAAATTCCGTTCCTCAATGAGGACATGGAGCAGGTGCTGGCGGCGGCGTTCGAGGCGGGCGCACGCAGCGCTTTTTATACCGTTCTGCGTCTGCCGTGGGAAGTGAATCCCCTGTTTCAGCAATGGCTGGCGCTGCACTACCCGCAGCGCGCTGCCCGGGTGATGGCGCGCATACACGAGATGCGCGGCGGCAAGGACTACGACAGCAGCTACGCCACGCGCATGAAGGGCCACGGCCTGTGGGCAGAGCTGATTCACCAGCGCTTTGAGAAAACCTGCGCCAGGCTGGGTTTGAACCGGGAACGGCTTGAACTGGACGTGAACCAGTTTCGCGGTTCACTGCTGTCCGGGCAGGCCGATCTGTTTTGAGGCGGCTCAGGTGGGCCAAGTCGACCCATGTTCCGGCACCATCGCGCGCCAGCCCAACTCGTGCTTGATGCGCTTGCGCAGTTCGTCTGACGGCCCCAACTCGCCGTGAACCACATAGACCTGGTTGGGTGCCTCGGGCATGGTGCGTAACCACGCCAAAATCTGATTCGCGTCGGCATGGGCTGAGGCCGACTGCAATTGAACAACTTCGGCTTTGACATCTACATCGCGCCCGTGAATACGCATAGATTTGGCGCCACTGGCCAGCGTGGCACCGCGCGTGCCCGGGGCCTGGAAGCCGGTCAGGATGATCATGTTGCGGTGATTGCCCGCGTAAAGGGCGAGATGGTGCAATACGCGCCCGCCGGTGGCCATGCCGCTGGCTGACAGAATCACCATCGGGCCATGCCGATTGGCCAGGGCACGTGACTCGTCAGTGCTGCTGACCATGGTGGCCGTGTGCGTCAAGGCGTGCGCATCCTTGCTGCTCAAGCGGTGTTCGCCCTGGTGGTGTTCAAACAAATGGGTCGTGCTCACCGCCATGGGACTGTCCAGAAAAACCGGCAGTGACGTGGGCAGCTCTCCACGAACTTTCAGCAGGTGAATGGCGTGGAGCAAGGCCTGCGCCCGGCCAACGGCAAACACGGGCACAACGGCCACACCGCCACGCTTGGCCAGTTTTTTCAAAGCCGGCCCGAGTTCGGCGAGCACGTCTTCCTTCGGATGCTCCCGGTCGCCGTAGGTGGACTCGATCAATACCGTGTCCGCCACCGGGGCCTTGGCCGGGGGATTCATGATGAGGTCATCGGGGCGACCCAGGTCCCCTGAGAACAGAATGCGCCGACCCGCTACCTCCAGCAGCACGCTGGCCGCCCCCAGGATATGCCCGGCCGGAGAAAAGGTGGCCCGCCAGCCCGGAATAGGCTGAAATGTCTTGTCGAAGTCCTTCGCCTTGATCAACGGCAGGCAATCCAGTGCGTCCTGGCGTGTATACAACGGCAGGGCGGGCGCGTGTTTGGAAAATCCGTGACGGTTGGCGAACTCAGCATCCTCTTCCTGGATATGGCCACTGTCTGGCAGCAGGATGCGGCACAGGTCGCGCGTGCCGCTGGTGGCGTACACAGGGCCCGAGAAGCCCTGTTTGGCCAGCAAAGGCAAATAGCCGCTGTGGTCGAGATGGGCGTGGGTCAGCAGCACCGCATCAATCTGGTCAGGCGCTATCGGCAACGGGGTCCAGTTGCGCAGGCGAAGCAGTTTGTAGCCCTGAAACAGGCCGCAGTCCACCAGCAGACTCTCATTGCCATGGCGCACCAGGTATTTGGAGCCGGTGACGGTGCCCGTGCCGCCCAGAAAAGTGATGTTGACACTCATACGCTTTGCTCCCGGTGGGTTGATGCCATGACGCCACTATGCACAAAAAAATGCCGCGAAAGAAGCAAATCTTTCACGGCATTTTTTGAGGTGGCCCTTATTCAGGCGCTACATGATTTTCATCAACTGAAGAAACTCTTTAACCGATTGGTCCAGGTTTCCCCGCTGGGAGAATGCTTGCTACCGCCTTTTTTCAGGGATTCGTCGAGTTCACGCAGCAGTTTGCGCTGATGTTCGCTGAGCTTGACCGGTGTTTCCACCACGATGTGGCAGTACAGATCGCCCGGGTAGCTGGCGCGCACCCCTTTGATGCCTTTGCCTCGCAGCCTGAATTGTTTGCCGGTTTGTGTGCCTTCCGGTATGTCAATGGCAGCCTTGCCGGCCAGCGTCGGCACATCGATTTCGCCACCCAGGGAGGCGGTGACGAAGCTGATGGGCACCGAGCAATGTATGTCATCCCCATCGCGCTCAAAAATATCGTGCTTTTTGAGGCGAATTTCGATGTACAGATCACCCGCCGGGCCGCCATTGGTGCCAGGCTCGCCGTTGCCGGCGCTGCGGATGCGCATGCCGCCATCGATGCCTGCCGGAATTTTGACTTCCAGCGTTTTCTGCTTCTTGATCTTGCCTTGCCCGTGGCATGTCATACACGGTTCCGGAATGACCTTGCCGGTGCCCCGGCAGGTGGGACAGGTTTGCTGCACACTGAAAAAGCCCTGACGCATCTGCACCGAGCCGGTGCCCGTGCAGGTGCCGCAGGTCTTGGCTTGCGTGCCGGGTTTGGCGCCGCTGCCATGGCAGATGTCGCACGCGTCCCAACTGGGGATGCGAATCTGGGCATCCTTGCCCTTGGCCGCTTCTTCCAGCGTCACTTCCATGGCGTAGCTCAGGTCGCTGCCACGAAAGACCTGACGTCCACCTCCGGGTCGTCCACGTTGCTGACCAAACATGTCGCCAAAAATATCGCCGAAGGCCTCAGCAAATCCGCCATAGCCTTCACCGCCAGGACCGGCCGCGCCACGCATATTCGGGTCGACACCGGCAAAGCCGTGCTGGTCGTAGGCCGTACGTTTTTGAGGGTCCGACAGCATTTCATAGGCTTCCTTGGACTCCTTGAATTTTTCCTCGGCCACCTTGGAAGCGTCGCCCTGATTGCGGTCAGGGTGGTGCTTCATCGCGTGTTTGCGATATGCCTTTTTGATTTCCTCGTCCGAGGCGTTCTTGGGCACGCCCAGAACTTCGTAGTAATCTCTTTTAGCCATTTTCTTTCAGTGCCCGGTTTCAATACAAACGCCGCGTTGAACATTTGAGTGTTCAACGCGGCGCGTATCAACAGTGTTCAGCGCAAGTGCTTAACCCTTTTTGACTTCTTTCACTTCCGCATCAACGATGTTGTCGTCCTCGGCCTGCGTGGACGTGTCCTGTGCGCCAGCGGCACCGGCGTCGCCACCGGCTCCCGCTTCTGCGGCCTGCTTGGCTTGCATGTCGGCATACATCTTCTCGCCCAGTTTCTGGCTAACAGTCATCAGAGCCGTGCTTTTTTCGTCAATGGAGGCCTTGTCGTCGCCTTTGAGCGCGGTTTCAAGATCCCTGATCGCGGTTTCGATTTTTTCCTTTTCACCCGCGTCGAGCTTGTCGCCGTATTCGGTCAGGCTCTTCTTCACGCTGTGCAGGCTGGCATCGGCCTGGTTCTTGGCTTGCACGAGTTCAAGCTTCTTCTTGTCCTCAGCGGCATTGAGCTCGGCATCTTTCACCATTTGCTGGATCTCGGCTTCGGTCAAGCCCGTGTTCGCCTTGATGGTGATCTTGTTCTCTTTGCCGGTGCCCTTGTCCTTGGCGCCCACATGCAGAATACCGTTGGCGTCGATGTCGAACGACACTTCGATCTGCGGTGTGCCACGGGCAGAGGGTGGAATGCCTTCCAGGTTGAACTCACCCAGCATCTTGTTGCCAGCAGCGATCTCGCGTTCGCCCTGGAACACCTTGATGGTCACGGCCGGCTGATTGTCTTCAGCAGTCGAGAAGGTCTGGGCAAACTTGGTCGGGATGGTGGTGTTCTTGGTGATCATCTTGGTCATGACACCGCCCATGGTTTCGATACCCAGGCTCAGTGGCGTCACGTCGAGCAACAAGACGTCCTTGCGGTCACCGGACAAGACCTGGCCCTGGATGGCAGCGCCCACGGCGACGGCTTCGTCCGGGTTCACATCCTTGCGTGGCTCTTTGCCGAACAATTCCTTGACCTTTTCTTGCACTTTGGGCATGCGGGTCATGCCGCCGACCAGAATCACGTCATCAATATCAGCGACGTTCACACCGGCGTCCTTGATGGCGGTGCGGCACGGTGCAATGGTGCGTTCGATCAACTCTTCCACCAGGGCTTCGAGCTTGGCGCGCGTGAGCTTGATGCTCAAGTGCTTCGGACCGGAAGCATCGGCGGTCACGTAGGGCAGGTTGATGTCGGTTTGTGCGCTGCTGGAGAGCTCAATCTTGGCTTTCTCGGCTGCCTCTTTCAGGCGCTGCAGGGCGAGCACGTCTTTGCCCAGGTCAACGCCTTGTTCCTTCTTGAACTCGGCAATGATGAAGTCGATGATGCGCTGGTCAAAGTCTTCACCGCCCAGGAAGGTGTCACCGTTGGTGGACAGCACTTCAAACTGCTTTTCGCCGTCGACGTCGGCGATCTCGATGATGGATACGTCAAATGTGCCGCCACCCAAGTCATAAACCGCGATCTTGCGGTCACCTTTATGCGTTTTGTCCAGGCCGAAGGCCAGGGCCGCAGCCGTCGGCTCATTGATGATGCGCTTGACATCCAGGCCGGCAATGCGGCCGGCATCTTTGGTGGCCTGGCGCTGTGCGTCGTTGAAATAAGCCGGCACCGTGATGACGGCTTCGGTCACTTCTTCGCCGAGGTAGTCTTCGGCGGTCTTCTTCATCTTGCGCAGCACGTCGGCGCTGACCTGTTGAGGCGCCATCCGCGTACCACGGACTTCCACCCAGGCGTCGCCATTGTCGGCGGCGGCAATCTTATAGGGCATCAAATCGATGTCTTTCTGGACTTCCTTCTCGGCGAACTTGCGGCCAATCAAGCGTTTCACGGCATACAGCGTGTTCTTGGAATTGGTCACGGCCTGACGCTTGGCCGAGGCGCCGACCAGTACTTCGCCGTCTTCCAGGTAGGCAATGATGGACGGCGTGGTGCGCGCACCTTCAGAGTTCTCGATGACTTTGGGCGTGTTGCCCTCCATGATGGACACGCAGCTGTTGGTGGTGCCCAGATCGATACCGATGATTCTTCCCATGATGTACTCCAGTTTTTAGATGTTGTTAACTTGCGGATAACTCGAAAATATTCAAGTCGCAAGAGTGGTTATTTCGGCGCGGCTACCGTGACGAGTGCCGGACGCAGCACACGGTCGGCAATGGAGTAGCCCTTTTGCAGCACGGTCACGACGGTGTTGGCTTCGTTTTCTGACGGCACCACACTGATCGCCTGATGTTGATGGGGGTCAAACTTGGTCCCGGAAGCCGGGTTGATGGCAATCACCTTGTTGCGTTCCAGTGCTGCGAGCAACTGGCGCAGTGTGGCTTGGGCCCCTTCGCGAATTTGTTCGGAGGTGGCGTCCTTGATGATCAGGCCGGCCTCCAGGCTGTCCGCCACGGGCAGCAGGCTTTCGGCAAAACTTTCAACCGCGAACTTGCGGGCCTTGGAGATTTCTTCTTCGGCACGGCGGCGAGCATTGTCAGCCTCGGCTTTGGCGCGCAGAAACTGGTCCGCCAGATCGGCGCTTTTGGCCTGCAATTCAGCCAGATCGGCCTGCGCCCGCGACAAGGCGTCGGACTCGTAGCCGGATTGAGCGGCGACCATGTCTTCGGTGCTTTGGAAGTCGTTTGGCGTTGGATTGTTTTGGGTTTGATTGGATTCAGACATGCGGATAAGCCAATTTTCAGATACTAAGCCCATGAAATGGGGGTGTGCGCAGCCAATTCAAGAGCCAACAAGGGTGAACAAGTGGGGCGCATAGGCGCCCCGCAGCGCAAAAATCAGTTGGAAACGCCCAGCAATTCAACGTCAAACTTCAAGGTGGCGTTGGGTGGAATCACGCCACCGGCGCCACGTGCGCCATAGCCCAGCTCGGCCGGGATAATGAGGGTGCGCGCGCCGCCGATCAGCATGCCCGCCACGCCTTCGTCCCAGCCGCGAATGACCATGCCGGCACCGAGAGAGAAGACAAATGGGTCGCCACGGTCTTTGCTGGAATCGAACTTGACACCTTGAACGCCGTCGTTGTACAGCCAGCCGGTGTAGTGAACGGTCACGCTCTTGCCCTTGGTGGCTTCAGCACCCGTGCCGATAACGGTGTCTTCATATTGCAGGCCGGAGGGAGTGGTAGTCATGATGCAATCCTTGTGTGCTATTAAATGGATAGCTGGGTGCGCTCGCTCGATAAGGGCTACACCCAGAAAACCGTAAATTATGCCAGCAGACCATGACATGCAATGTCTGCCAATGGCGTATCAGTGGGTTCAGTGGGGTAAAAAACAGCGATAAAAAAAGACAGGCCTGACCTGTCTTCTCGATGCCGGATCAGCATGTCACCCCTAGTCTGCCAGGGTGAACGCGGGTTACTTAAGCGGGCTTTTTGGCCTGGTTGGCCACCCATTTGGTCGCAAACGCCGGGAGATCGGCCAGTCGTTTGAGCAGGTCCGCACCCAAAGGGGTGACAACGTAGCCTTCACTGCCGTGCGTGACCAAGCCGGATTCGCGCAATTCCTTGATCCGTGTGTTCAGCGTGTTGGGGGTAATGCCGCCAACACTGTCCTGCAACAGTCGAAAGGTCTGGGCATGACCATCCCTCAAGGCCCACAGCACGCGGATGGCGTAACGGGATTCCAATAGCCCAAGCAGTTGGCCTATTGCGGTATTTTCTTTGGAACTCATTAAACGGCTCTCCTCAAAGCGTTGATTGATCGCTGGTGTGTTTTAACTTTTGGGCGGCATCAACTTGAGATGCCATCAGTTTTCCAGCGCGGCACGAAACTATAGCGCAAATTTGTATCTGCTACAAGTTTCATAGCTGGCATAGTACGTCATACGTGTCAATAAGCGGAGAAAATGAGCGTTGGGAGATTGCTGCGGACTATTTGTAGATCTTTTTCAGCAACTGCATCAAGGTCTTGCGCTCTGCGGTATTCAGACGGGACGTCGTCTCGATCTCCAGCTTGGCGGCAGTTTTTTCCGCCTCCCGCATCATTTCCTCCCCGGTGGGGGTCGGGTGCAGGCCCATGGCCCTGCCATCATGGGGATGGGGACGCCGGACAATCAGGGCGCGTTTTTCCATGGCATTCACCATGCCGACCAGGTTGGGCGCCTGGATGCCCAGGGTGCTGCACAACTGGCGGGAGGTGATGCCGGGATTGTGCGTGACCAGCGACAGCACGGAGAAGTCAACCGGCCGCAAGTCATAGACCGCCATGCGTTCCAGGAACACTTCGATGATGACCAGAGCCGCCCGGCGCGAGTTGTAACCCATCAGGCTTTCCAGATAACTGGTGTCAACTTTGTCGACGAAAGGTATTGGCGTCTTGGCGTCCATGGCATTCAGGAATGAAAGGGGAGGAGCATACCCAGGTCATTTACATGCACATGCGCAATCCCAGGCGGGACTCGATGATGTGCTGGCGCATCCCGAATTCCGGCAGAACCCAGTGGCGCAGGGCCTCGGAGGGCTCGGTCCAGCGTGCCGGATTGACGCTTGACGATTCTGGTTGTGACGCAGCACTGATTTGAAGCCAGGCCCAGGCCAGAAGAGTCAGCGCCAGGGCGCGAAGGTAGTCATCGGCTACCCAGTAAGGCAGTTCCTGATCTGCTTTGGCCGCCTCCACCAAGGCACTGGTGAGCTGGTTCAACCCGGCCACCTGCGTGCCCAATTGGGCGTGTGCAGGCACACGGTTGTCCAGTCCCTCGCACAGCGCCAGCAACAGGCTGGACAAGCCGGCACCCCCGTCGGGCAGCACCTTGCGCACCAGCAGGTCGATGGCCTGAATTTCGTTGGTGCCCTCGTAAATCATGCTCACTCGCGCGTCACGCACGATTTGCTCGATGCCCCATTCGCGCACATAGCCATGGCCACCAAACACCTGCAGGCATTCGCTGCTGCCACTAAACGCTTGCGCGGTCCAGGCGGCTTTGAGCACTGGCGTCACCAGGCTGCACCAAAGCTGCGCACTGTGTCGTCGGGTCGCGTCGGGATGCTGTTTTGCGATGTCGAGTTCGATGGCGGTACGGTAGGCCAGCACACGACCACCGTCTATCCAGGCGCGCTGCGTGGCCAGTATGCGGCGCATCGCCGGGTGCTCGGCAATCGGGTCGGGCGTGCTGCTCATCGTCGGCTTGGGCGCGCGCATTTGCCGACGTTCTTTGGCGTAGGCGTCGGCCTTTTGCCAAGCCGCCTCCAGCAGGCCAATGCCTTGCAGGCCGACATGCAGTCGGGCCGCGTTCATCATCACGAACATGGCATTGAGCCCGCGCTGGGGCTCGCCAATCAGCCAGCCGGTGGCCCAGTCAAAGCGCATGACACAGGTCGGGCTGCCGTGCAGGCCCATTTTTTCCTCGATACGTTCGCAGTGAATAGCGTTGCCCGTGCCGTCCGGCAGCACCTTGGGCGCGAGGAACAAGGAGAGGCCTTTGGGTCCGGCCGGCGCATCGGGCAGGCGCGCCAATACCAGATGGACAATGTTGTCGGTCAGGTCGTGTTCGCCGCCCGAGATAAAGATTTTGGTGCCGCTGAGGCGGTAGCTGCCGTCCGTCTGAGGCAGCGCCTTGGTGCGGACCAGCCCCAGGTCGCTGCCGGCGTGGGGTTCGGTCAGGCACATGGTGGCGAGCCATTCGCCGCTGGCCACTTTTTCAAGATATTGAGCCTTCAGTGCCTCGCTGCCGTGGTGCCTGATGCACTCATAAGCGCCATGCAACAGGCCGGGCGCCATGGTCCAGCCGTGGTTGGCCGCGCTGAGCATCTCGAACAGCACGGCTTCGAGCACCGCAGGCAAGCCCTGGCCACCGTCTTCGGGTGCGCACGCCAGCGCTGGCCAGCCGCTCTGCCAAAAGTCCTGGTAGGCATCCTTGAAACCCGGTGGGGTGGTGACTTTGCCGCCCGCAAACTTGCAGCCAATGGTGTCACCGACACCTTGCAGGGGCGCAATTTTCTGGGCCGTGAACTTACCAGCCTCATCCACGACCTGGCGCATCAGTTCTGCATCGGTGTCGGCCAAGGACGGCAGCGCCTGCAACTGTGCAGGAGCTTTGAGCACATCGTGAAGAATGAAGTGGATGTCGTCCAAACGAGGCTGGTAGTTCATGATGAAAAGACTTCTGGCTTAGAACGCGTGGTTCATGCCGACCATCGTTCCGGTCTGCGATCCACCCAAAGCGGGATTGCTACCCGGTGCGCCACCACTGACGGAAATGTTGCTCAGGCTTTCGTTGTTGATCGCGCCGATTTGGGTATACAGAGTCGTGCGTTTCGACAGTTTGTACAGCGCTCGGACCGCCAGCAGGGTGGCGTCAAAGTTGTCGGCATCCTTGTAGCTGAGCTTGGCAACAGTTCCGTCGATCGTCAAAGCCGTCGTGACGGGGTAAGCGGCGCCAAGGTACCAAAGGTCGCTGTTGGGTCGCGTGGCGCTGCCATCGTTCTTGCGGCGAATGACGCCGCCGCCGATTTTAAAATCCGCAAATTTCACATAACCGTTCACCATCAGGCGGGCATCGGATTTGGAACTGCTGGTCAGGCCGGCGGGCAGCACCACATCCGTGGCGTTGGCCGGGGTGCGGCCGTTCAGTACGTCATAAGCCAGTGCGGCGCCCCAGGCCTTGGTGTCGTACTTCACCAGGGCCGACCACTCGCGGCAGGCTTGCGCGTCAGCGCCGCTCTCGCCCGCGCAATTGGTGCCCGCCGGTGAGGGGCCTGCGTTGACGGTGTCACGGCCCAGGCTGTAGGTCGCGCCGACAGTGACGTCGCCGAATTTACCTTTGTACGCAATCGAATTGTCGACGCGGGAATTGGGGATGTAGCTGTCCAGAGAGCCGAGTCCATAGACGGCGGGACCCACAATGTCCGAATCCAGGACGGACCAAAATAACATGGTCCATTGGCGACCCAAGGTGACGGCGCCCCAATCACCACTGAGCCCGACGGTCGACTGGCGACCAAACAAGCGCCCGCCCTGTCCCGAAGCACCAGTGTCCAGGCCCAAGCCCATTTCAAGCGTGAAGATGGCGCTCAAGCCACCGCCGAGATCTTCCTTGCCGCGCATACCCACCCGCGAAGGAAGAATGCCGGTCGTGGACGGCATGCGCGTGATGCCGCCACCCGCTGCGGCCACGTTGCTCACATATTCAATGCCGGTGTCAACCATCCCGTAAAGGGTGACGCTCTGAGCGTGAACTGCGCCTGTGGCGACCAGTCCGGTCAGGGCGATGAGGGAGGAAAATTTCATGCGTATCTCCAAAGTAATAACCGTTAGTTTTATGACAACACCATTCGCAGAATTTCGTCGCCTCGTGGCAACTGAATCTTTCAGCGGACTCGTTAACTCGTGGAATGTGGTTGTTCTCTCGCTGCTGAAATCAGTTCGTAAGGGCGCTGACCGCTTCCACTTTCTTGCGCGCGGCGCCCAGGTAGGTGTCGATCACGCGCGGGTCGGTGGCCAGGTCTGACGCGCGTCCTTCCAGGGCGATTTCGCCCATCTCCAAAACGTAGCCGTAATCGGCGGTCTCCAGCGCGGCGCGGGCGTTCTGCTCCACCAGCAGGGTGGTGACGCCAGTTTTTCGCAAGGCGTCGATGGTGCGGAATATTTCCTTCACCACCAGGGGGGCCAGACCGAGGCTGGGCTCGTCCAGCATCAGCAGCACCGGGCGCGACATCAGCGCCCGACCAACCGCCAGCATCTGCCGTTCGCCACCGGACAGGGTGCCGGCCAACTGCGTGCGCCGTTCCTTCAGGCGCGGGAAGAGCTCGAACACCACATCAATCTGCTCGCGCCATTGCTTGTTGTGCTGCCTGACCTGGCGAAACGCGCCCAGCACCAGGTTGTCTTCCACCGACATGGTGCCAAACAGCTCGCGTCGTTCCGGCACCAGCGATATGCCGCGCATCACGCGCTCTTCGAGCGTGAGCGCACCCACGGCCTCGCCATTGAATTCAATGCTGCCGCGCCCGGGCAGGATGCCCATCAGTGTATTGAGCAGCGTCGATTTGCCGGCACCATTCGGGCCGATCACCGTGATCACGCTGCCTTTTTCTGCCTGCAGGGTGATGCCGTGCAGCACTTCGGCGCGGCCGTAGCCGGCACGAAGATTCTGGACGCGAAGAATGGGTGTTGTCATCTCAAGAGTCCTCAATGTTCGGTGCCGAGATAGGCGGCACGCACTTGCGGGCTTTGCTGGATTTCAACCGGCGTGCCCTCGGTCAAAAGGGTGCCGAATTCCATCACCACCAGGTGGTCGCAGACGTCCATGACCAGGTCCATGTCGTGTTCGACCAGCAGAATGCTCATGCCTTCGCCCTGCAGTTGGCGCAACACACCGGCCAGCGCCTGCTTTTCCTTGTGGCGCAGGCCGGCGGCGGGCTCATCCAACAGCAACAAAGCCGGGTCGCTGCACAGGGCGCGGGCGATTTCCATCAGGCGCTGCGGCCCCATGGCCAGGTTGCCGGCCTGCTCGTGCAGGTAGGCGCCCATGCCAATGCGCTCCAGCTGGGCCTGTGCCTCGCGGAACAACTGGCGTTCTTCCTCGCGATTGAAGCTCGTCATGGCCGACACCACACCTTTTGTACCCCGCAGGTGCGCGCCCAGGGCCACGTTCTCCAGCACCGTCATGTCGGGAATCATCTTGACGTGCTGGAAGGTGCGTGACATGCCCCGGCTGGCAATGTCGCGTGAGCGGTGCCCGCTGATGGGCTCACCCCGGAACATGACCTTGCCGCTGGTGAGCGAGAGCACGCCGGTGATCAGGTTGAAGGTGGTGGATTTGCCGGCGCCATTGGGCCCGATGAGTCCCACGATTTGCCCGGCCTTGATCTGGAAACTGATGTCGTTGACGGCGACCAGGCCGCCAAACGCCTTGCGGATGGCTTGCACGTCCAGCACCAGTTCACCTGCGGCGGGCATGGCCCGTTCCGCCAGCGCCGGGGCGTTGGCCCAGTCCACCGGGCGCTGCGGACGCGGCAGCTTGCGCTCGACCAGGGACCACAGGCCGTTGGGCAGGAACTTGAGCGTGAGCACCAGCACGATGCCGAACACAATCGTTTCGTAGCTGCCGCTGGTGCCGATGAGCTTGGGCAGCAGCACTTGCAACTGGTCTTCCAGCAGCTTGGTCAGCAGGGCACCGGTGATGGCGCCCCAGACATGGCCGATACCGCCCACCACCGTCATGAACAGGTACTCGATGCCCATCTTGAGGCCGAAGGGCGAGGGGTTGACGGAGTGCTGGAAGTGCGCAAACAGCCAGCCCGAGAATGAGGCCAGCAATGCGGCGATCACGAAGATGATGATCTTGTAGCGCAAGGTGTTCACGCCCATGGCCTCGGCCATCTGGGTGCCAGTGCGCAGTGAACGCATGGCGCGTCCCGGACGGGAGTCGAGCAGGTGGAGGATGGCGACCGCCGCCAGCACCACCACGCCCCAGGCCAGCAGGAAAAAGCCGCGGCCCTGGCCGACATCCCAGCCGAACACGGACAGGCTCTGGATGCCCAGCAAGCCGTCGTACTTGCCCAGCGCGTCGAGATTACCCATGAGGTAGTACAGCGACAGGCCCCAGGCGATGGTGGCCAGCGGCAGGTAGTGGCCCGACATGCGCAGCGTGATGCCGGCCACTATCAGGGCCGAGACCCCGGTAATCGCCAGACCGATGAACAGCGTGAGCCAAGGCGACAAGCCGGTATTGAGCGTCAACCAGGCGGTGGCATAGGCACCAATGCCGACAAACGCAGCCTGTCCAAACGAGGTGAGGCCGGCCACGCCGGTCAGCAGCACCAGACCGATGCCGACCAAGCTGTACAAGGCAATGTAGTTGAGCTGGGTGATCCAGAAATCGGGCAATGGCAGCACCGCGATCAGCACGATGACGATGACCAAGGCCAGCAATCCATAACGCCTGGCCAGCATGTCGGTGCCCGCCCGGGGCACCTCGAATGAGGAGAGTGTGGGGGCTTTCATGTCAATGCTCCTCGTCCGAATGGCCGCCCTGCAGCGAACGCCACAGCAGGATTGGCAAAATAAGTGTGAACACGATCACTTCCTTGAAGGCACTGGCCCAAAACGAACCGAAGGACTCCACGATGCCGACGAACAGCGCACCCAGCAAGGCGCCCGGGTAGCTGGACAGGCCGGCGACCACTGCCGCCACGAAACCCTTGAGGCCGATCAGGAAACCGGAGTCGTAAAACACGGTGGTGGTGGGCCCGATCAACAGGCCCGACAAGGCGCCGATCAGGGCCGCCATGGCAAAAGTCAGCTGGCCCGAGGTGTGGGACGAAATCCCCATCAGACGCGCACCCAGGCGGTTGACGGCGGTGGCACGCAATGCCTTCCCGTACAGGGAGCGCTCGAAAAACAGCCACAGCATCACGATCAGCGCCAGTGACGCCATGAAGATGATGATGGTTTGCCCCGACAGCGAGACCGGTCCCAGCGCCAGGCGCAGATCCCAGAACGAGGGGTTGCGAAAGCCCTCGGCGCCGAAAAACAGCAGACCGAGTCCGGTCATGGCAAAGTGCACGCCGACCGAGACGATCAGCAGCACCAGCGGCGTGGCGTCTTCCAGCGACTGGAACGCCACCCGGTAAACCAAAGGCCCGAAAGCGGTGACGATGGCCACGCTCAGCAGGGCTTGCACGGCCAGCGGAAACTGATGCGGCGCCGCCCAGGCCGTGAGGCCGGCCACCACCGCAGGAATGATCAGGGTCTTCAGACCCGCCTTCAAGGCGGCCAGCACCTGGTGCTGACGTTGCCAGGCACTGGCGAAGTCCATCAGACCGGCGATGCCGGCCAGAATCAACAACAGCCAGACCGTGCCGGGAACTTTCCCGGTTTGCAAAATGGCCAGTGTGAGCGCGCCATAGGCGACAAACTCACCTTGCGGAATAAAAATGACCCGCGTGACCGTAAACACCAGCACGGTGGCCAGACCCAACAGGGCGTAAATGGCCCCGTTGGTCAGGCCGTCCAGTAACAAAATACTGGCGATCGAGGTATCCATGATCGAACCTTGGTAGAGAAGAAATGAAAATTGCCAAGCCCGCGGGACCGCCAACCAGGTCGGCTCCGCGTGTCATGCCGACGAAAGAGTTACTCGATTTTCCAGTCGCCGTTGACGACCTTGACAATCACACCGGTCTCGTTGGTGTAACCCCAGTGGTCGTCCTTGGTCCAGTTCATGATGCCGTGGGCAAAGCTGGTGCGGCCCATGGTTTCAATTGCATCGCGCAGCGCAATGCGGAATTCCTTGGTGCCAGGCTTGGCCTTCTTCAGCGCCACGGGAATCGTCTTCTCGAGCACAATGAGGGCGTCGTAGGAATGGCCGGCAAACTGGTTGCGGCTACCGGGGCCATAGGTTGCTTCATATTTCTGCACGAAGTCCAGCGCCAGCTTCTTCGACGGGTGGCTCTCGGGCAATTGTTCTGGCGCGATCACGGGGCCGGACACCACGTAGGCACCTTCCATGTCTTTGCCCCCCACACGCATCAAGTCGCGTGTAGCGGCGGCGTGGGTCTGGTAGATCTTGCCCTTGAAGCCGCGCTCGATCACGGCCTTGTGCGGCATGGCCGCGCCGCTGCCAGAGGCGACGATCAACATGGCATCCGGATTGGCGGCGGTCAGCTTGAGGGCCTGGGCGGTGACGCCGGTGTCGGTGCGGGCAAAGCGCTCGGTGGCCACCACTTTGATGCCGGCTTTTTCGGCGATGGGGGTGAAGTCTTTCAGCCAGCCTTCACCGTAGGCATCGGTGTAGCCTAAAAAGCCGACGGTCTTGACGCCTTGCTTCTTCATGTGCTCGACCACGGCGTGCGACATGACGGCATTCGATTGCGGCAGGCGAAAGCTCCAGGTGTCCTTGCCGGGCGGCAATTGGGCGGGGGAGGCCACGAGTTGCGGGGTCTGGCCCTCCATCGCGACGGCGGCCATGGCGATGGCCACGGGAGTGGCGGCGGAACCCAGGATCAGATCGACTTTCTCGTCGGTGATGAAACGGTTCGCGTTCTTCACGCCGTTGGTCGGGTCGGTCGCGTCATCCAGCACAATGACCTTGAGCTTTTCGCCGCCGATGGACTGGGGCCACAGGGCGAGCTGGTTTTTCATCGGAATGCCCAAGCCGGAGGCCGGGCCGGTCAGCGGCAGGCTGACGCCGATGGTGATGTCGGCTTGCGCCACGCCGGCCGCCAGGACCGCGACGGCGGTGGCGATAAGTGTCTTGATTTTTTTCATGAGTTTGTCTCCAGAGTGGTTGTAATGGCAAGGGAACGAAAAACGGGGTAGGGCGAACGGGGTTGGCGGGTTGCTGGTGTTAGCTGCACAAGGCCTTGATGTCTTGCGGCACCGGGATGGCCTTGATGCGGTCGGGGTTGTCGACCTGGCGCATGCAGAAGGCGCGGGTTTCCGTGCCTTCGCACAGCAGATCGTCGCCGCGCATGACCACATGCTTGTGCATGAAGACCTTGTCGCGCCATTCGATCACGCTGGTGTGAATCTGCAGCGTCTCGCCGTAGGTGGCGGGGCGCAGGAACTTGGTGTTGATCTCCAGCAGCGGCGTGCCGATGATGCCGGTGGTCTTGACCAGTTCGCGCCAGGGCGGCACGCCGCACTTGACAAAGAAGTTCAAGGACGAAGCGTCCATCCACTTGGAGAAATTCGGAAAGAACACGATGCCGGCGGGATCGCAGTCGCCAAACATCACGTTCACTTCAAAGACAACGGTTTTGCTCATGGGGTCAAGGCGTCCGCTCAGCGCGGCGCCATGCGCAGCGCGCCATCGAGGCGAATCACTTCGCCGTTCAGGTGCATGTTGGTGACGATGTGGCTGGCCAGTTGCGCGAACTCTTCCGGCTTGCCCAGGCGCGCCGGGAACGGAATACTGGCGGCCAGCGAGGCCTGCACTGGCTCGGGCAGGGTTTTCATCAGTGGTGTCGCGAACAGGCCGGGGGCGATGGTGCAGACCCGGATGCCGTGCTGCGCCAGATCGCGCGCCATCGGCAGCGTCATGCCGACCACACCGCTCTTGGAGGCGCTGTAAGCTTGCTGGCCGACTTGGCCATCAAAGGCCGCCACCGAGGCCGTGAACACCATCACGCCGCGCTCGCCGTCTTCCAGCGGGTCCAGCTTGGCGCATTCGGCGGCGAACAGGCGGGCGACGTTGTAGGTGCCGATCAGGTTGACGTTGATCACCCGCACAAAGTCTTCCAGCGGCGCCGGCGAGCCGTCCCGGGCGATGATGCGCTTGGCACTGCCGATGCCGGCGATGCTCATCAGCATGCGCGCCGGACCGTGGGCCGCGGCGGCCTGGACGATGGCGGCCTGCAGGCTGTCGGTGTTGGTGATGTCGCACTGGCAGGCGACGGCGCTGCCCGCGCCTTGCGCTGCATTGATGTCACTCGCCACCTTCTCGGCATTCGCGAGATTCACGTCGAGCACGGCTACGCGTGCGCCCAGGCGGGCCAGTTCGCGTGCGGTGGCTTCGCCGAGACCGGAGCCGCCGCCGGTCACGAGAGCGGCTTGTCCTTGAATATTCATGTCAGGCTTTCAGAATACGAATTGCTATTTAATTAATAGCTGCTTGCGCAGATATTACGGGGGCTAGAGGCCTATTTCTTATATAAATACTTCCATAAACCCGTCATTGCGAGCGCAGCGCGGCAATCCATGACTCTTGGATTGCCGCGCTGCGCTCGCAATGACGGCTGGGCCGTGGCCATCAAACCGCCTCCGGGTTTTCCAGCAGCAGGGCGATGCCCTGGCCGCCGCCAATGCAGGCCGAGGCGATGCCCCAGCGCTGATTAGCGCGTTGGAGTTCGCGTGCCAAGGTGAGGGTCAAGCGCACGCCGGTGGTGGCGAGCGGATGGCCCAGCGCGATGGCGCCGCCATTGACGTTGAGTCGGCTCAGGTCCAGGCCCAGCTCGCGGCCCACGGCCAGCGTTTGGGCACCCTGGGCTTCGTTGATTTCGAAGCGGCCAATCTGGTCCAGCGTCAGGCCGCTGCGTTCCAGCAGCAGGCGAATCGCCGGCGCCGGGCCGATGCCCATGATCTCGGGCGGCACGCCCACCACGGCGCAGGCCACCACACGCGCCAGCGGTTTTTTGTTCTGGGCCTGGGTCCACGTTTTTACATACCGACCCGAGGCCACGATCGCGGCCGCTGCGGCATCGACCAGGGCGGCGCTGTTGCCGCCGGTCTGTACGCCGCCGTCATACACCGGCTTGAGCTTGGCCAGCACCTCGGCGGGGGAGAGGCGCGCATGGGTGTCCTGTGCCACTTCCGTGACTTTGCCTTGCAGTTTGATGCCGCGCGCCTTGTAGCCTTCCAGCTCGAACTTTTCGCTGATCACCGGCACGATCTCGCCGGCATGAAAGCCGCTCTCCTGGGCGGCCACCGCCTTGGCAAACGAGCTGGAGGCAAATTCATCGACCTGCTCGCGCGTGACGCCGTATTTCTTCGCCAGGTTCTCGGCGGTCTGGATCATGTTGATGCCGGCGGCCGGGTCTTTCAACGCCTCCCACATGTAGTCCTTGAAGCCGACTGGCGCGCCGAGCTTGAAGCCGGTGCGGTGGTCAAAGGCGGCAATTGGGTTGCGCGTCATGCTCTCGGTGCCTACCACCAGCGCGGCCTCGCAGGCGCCGCTTTGGATCTGTTCGCCGGCCTGGCGGAACAGCTCGAAACCGGTGCCGCAGATGCGCTGCGCCATCAGGGCCGGCACCTCGACCGGCACGCCGGCGTACAGGCCGATGTGGCGCGGCAGGAAGAACTGGTCGAAGTCACCGGGCGCCATATTGCCGGCGATGACCGAGCCGATGTGCTCGGGCGAAACCCCGCTGCGCTCCAGTGCGGCGCGTGCTGCCTTGATGCCCAGATCGGTCGGCGAGATGTGGCCGAGGGCGCCGCAGTAATCGACCATGGGCGTGCGCACGCCGTCGAGCATCCAGATGTCGTTGAAGAGGGAGAAAAATCCTGGGGCGGCCATGGTTCGGGTCCTTCAGAGGGGACGGGGTTTCAGGATGGTGTGCAGGGTGTCGGCATGCAGCGCCTCGACCGTTGCGGCGCGGTGCGTGAGCACGGCGCGCTGGTTGATCGAGCCCTTGTCGGTGACCTCACCGCGGTCGATGGTGGGCGGCTCGGCCAGCAGGCACATGCGCGCGATACGGCCGGCGCTGCCGGTGGCGCTCAGGGCCAGTTCGTCAATCACCTTCTGAAATTGTGCGATCACGGGGGCGCTGGCCAGCACATCGGCCATCGGCGCGTTCGCGTCAAGATCGCTCAAGCTCCGCACCGCCTGGGTCGGGAACACCATGGCGCCGACTTCTTTCAGGTTGATGCCGGTCAGCACCACGTCCTGGATATAGGGCGCACCCGCGGCCACGATCTTGGCCCGCAGCGGCCCCACGCTGACAAAAGTGCCGGTGGCGAGCTTGAAGTCTTCGGCGATGCGGCCGTCGAATTTCAGGCCCTGGTGCACATCGGTTTCGTCAATCCATTTGACGGCATCGCCCGAACAGAAGAATCCTTCCTCGTCGAAGTGCTCGGCGGTTTCTTCGGGTGCGCGCCAGTAGCCTGGCGTGATGTTGGGGCCGCAGTAGCGCACCTCGGTCTTGCCACCCATGTCGACCAGCTTGAGCTCCAGGCCCGGCGTCGGCACGCCCAGGTCGCCAGCTTTGACGTTGGGGTTGGTGACAAAGATCGCGAACGGGCCAGATTCGGTCATGCCCAGGCCGGTGCTCATCACGATGCGCTCGCCCACCTCTTTTTCCTGCGCTTCATACAGACCATCCCAGATGGGCTGGGCCAGCGAGGCGCCGGCATAGAAGAACATCTTCACGCGCGACAGCAGGTTTTTGCGCAGGATGCCGTCGGTCTTCATGGCGCTGGCAATAACCTCGAAACCCGTGGGCACGTTGAAGTACACCGTGGGTGCAATCTCGCGCAGGTTGCGCAGGGTTTCGGCCATGAGCGTCGGTGTTGGCTTGCCATCGTCGATGTACAGCGTGCCGCCGTGGTAGACCACCATGCCGAAATTGTGGTTGCCACCGAAAGTGTGGTTCCAGGGCAGCCAGTCGACCAGCACCAGGGGTTCTTCAGCCAGCACCGGCATCGATTGCGCCATTTGCTGCTGGTTGGCGCACCACATGCGCTGGGTATTGATCACCGCCTTGGGCAGCTTGGTCGAGCCGCTGGTGAAGAGGAACTTCACAATCGTGTCCGGCCCGGTGGCGGCAATGGCCTGATCGACGGCCGGTGAGGCGGGGGTGGCGAGCAGCTCGGCAAACGGCGTGCTCGCACGGCCGTCGAGCTGGCCGTTCGTCAGCACCACTTCGATGTCGGTCCCGACGGCGGTCGTGATGGCTTTGCCGTAACGTGTGGCGTCCGCCGCAAACATCAGTCCGGGTGTGACGGTCTTGAGCACATGGCGCAGTTTGTCGTAGTCCTGGCTGATCAGCGAGTAGGCGGGAGAGGTCGGCACAAAGGGCACCCCCGCCACCACACAGCCGAGTGACAACAAGGCGTGTTCCAGGTCGTTCTCGGACAGGATGACGACCGGACGCTCGGCGCTTAAGTTGCGGTTGATCAGGGCCTGGGCGATGTTGCGGGCACTGGCCCAGGCTTGCGCGTAGCTCACCTTGATCCAGTCGCCCGTGCCGCCGCCGGCCAGTTTTTCGCGGCGCGCCATGAAGAGGCGATCGGGCGCCGTCTCGGCCCAATGTTGCAGGCGATCCGTCATGCGGGCGGGATAGTCCTGCAGCGTCTGCTCGGCGCTCAGGTAGTGCACGCCAGGGGCTCCGTCACGCAGATTGACGCGAGTGACACCAAAGGTCAGGGGACGAAATTTTGGAGCGGTCATGTGGGTCTCTTCGGGTCAGGCCTTTTGCACCTTGGCGGCGCGGCCGTCCAGGAAGGCGCGCACGCGCTCCTTGGCCTCCGGCGCGCTCTGGGCAATCGCGGCCATCATGGCTTCGGTCATATAGCCCTGGTCCGCTGGCTGCTCGGCAATGCGCGGTAGCACGTGGGTCAGGGCGTAGTTGGTCAGCGGCGCGTTTTGCGCGATGCGCGCGGCCAATTCCAAGGCCTTGTCGAATGCCGTGCCTTGGGGCACCAGGTACTGGGCCAGACCGATGCGCTCGCCGTCCTGGGCGTTGAACACGCGACCGGTCAGCATCATGTCGGTCATGCGCGCCGCACCGATCAGGCGCGGGATGCGCACGGCGCCGCCGCCGCCGACGAAGATGCCGCGCGAGCCTTCGGGCAGGGCATAAAAGGTGGTGTCATCCGCAACCCGGATGTGGCAGGCGCTGGCCAGTTCCAGCCCGCCGCCGACCACGGCACCGTGCAAGGCCGCAATGACGGGCACCGGGCCGTACTGCACACACTCCAGTGCAGCGTGCCACATGCGCGAGTGGTGCAGGCCCTGGCCAGCGTCCCGGTCCTGCAGCTCACTCAAATCCAGGCCGGCACAGAAGTGCTCGCCTTCGCCGTCAATGACGGCGGCGCGCACGCCGATCGGCATCTTTTCGAACAGGTCGCGCAGTGCCAGAATGAGGCCGTCGTTGAGGGCGTTGCGCTTGGCGCCGCGGGTCAGACGGATGACGGCGATTTCGTTTTGTTCGCCGCGGAGTTCGAAGTGGAGGTCTTTGTTGCTCATGATTAATTTCTTTCTGTGGGCTCAATTATGGTTATAAGATATAACCAGTTCAAGCGCATTTCCGGCTCTTTTTCTCGGTGTTTACCCTAGGCTCTCAACCACTATCAGGAGACTTTCATGGACCACAAAAACCTCGTTGCCATCGACATTCACACCCACGCCGAAGTGAGTTGCTGGAATCCGTTTGACAACTATGGCGAGGAGTACGACCGCGCCGCGGACAAGTACTTTCGCAACAGTCGCCGCCCCACGATCCAGGAGACGATTGCTTACTATCGGGAACGAAAAATTGGGCTGGTGATGTTCACGGTCGATGCCGAAGCGCAGATGGGGCGCAGGCGAATTCCCAACGAAGAAATTGCCGAGGCGGCCAAGGCCAACTCGGACATGATGATGGCGTTCGCCAGCATCGATCCGCACAAAGGCAAGATGGGTGCACGCGAGGCGCGTCGCCTGATCGAGGAGTTTGGTATCAAGGGCTTCAAGTTCCACCCCACCGTGCAGGGCTACCACCCCTACGACAAGATGGCCTGGCCCATCTACGAGGTGATCAACGAATACAAGCTGCCCGCCATTTTTCATACCGGGCACAGCGGTATCGGCAGCGGCATGCGTTGCGGCGGCGGCTTGCGACTGGCGTACAGCAACCCCATGCATCTGGACGACGTGGCGATTGATTTTCCCGACATGCAAATCGTCATGGCCCACCCCAGTTTCCCGTGGCAGGACGAGGCCCTGAGCGTGGCCACGCACAAGCCCAACGTGTGGATTGACCTGAGCGGCTGGAGTCCCAAGTACTTTCCCAAGCAACTGGTGCAATACGCCAACACCTTGCTGAAAGACCGCATCCTGTTCGGCAGTGACTATCCCTTGATCACGCCCGATCGCTGGATGAAGGATTTCGAGGACGCCGGTTTCAAGCCCGAAGTGATGCCCGGCATCTTGAAAGGCAACGCGGTGCGCCTGCTGGGATTGGGCTGACAGGGCCACACAATGTTCTTGTCACGCTCCATGGGAGCTGCTAAGGTTCTCCACTGACCAGCGGCACCGCTGGCAATCATGGGGGAATTTATGGTTTTCAATTTCGAGCAGGTTCACAACTATTACGAACGCCTGGTGTTTGAGGACGTGGCCCGGATGTTCTCGTCCCATCAAGACTTCACGGCCGACATGCTGGCCGATGTGGCTTGCGTCGCCTTGAACCGCTTGCCGGCCCGTTATGTGCGGCACGATGTGGACATGATGTTCTACCTGACCGAGCATGAACGCCATGCCATCGAGCAAGCCATGGCAGAAGCCTTGAGCTTCGCGTTTACCTTTGTGGGCGAGCGCGCGGCCAAACGCCAGGCACTGGGCTAGATCGCCCGAATTGCAGAATCGCCGCCACCTGCTGCAGCTGCTATGCGCCGGTGCAGGCACTTTGTGCTTGCCGCGCAGCGCGTGGAGTCAGACCCGATTCACCAGCAATCCTTTCACGCTGGGCGTGGCGAGTGGATCACCCCTGCATGATTCGGTCGTGTTGTGGACACGCCTTATCGCTCCGGATTCCTTGAACCTCAGCTTGGGGAGTGATCCGGTCACGGTGCGTTGGGAGGTGGCGCACGACGAGAAATTCACCCGCTTGGTACAAAACGGGCAGGCGTTGGCCAGCCATGAGCTGGCGCATTCGGTGCATGTGGAGGTCGCCGGTCTGGACGCTGACCGCTGGTACTTTTACCGCTTCAGGGTGGGGGAGTTTGTCAGCCCGTTGGGGCGTACGCGCACTTTTCCGAAACCAGAGGCCAGGGTGGGGCGACTTCGGCTGGGCTACGCCTCCTGTCAAAAGTGGGAGGACGGCTACTTCACCGCCTGGCGGCACATGCGCGATGAAAACCTGGACGTGGTGATGTTTCTGGGCGACTATATTTATGAATACCCAGCCAAAAATAGCAAAATCAGAACCCCTTCAGGCGGCTGGGTGCTGAGTCTGGATGACTATCGCCAGCGTTATGCTTTGTACAAAAGTGACGCGGATCTGCAGGCGATGCACGCCGCCTGTCCCTGGCTAATGACCTGGGACGACCACGAGGTACAAAACGACTATGCTGGTCTGCAGACCGGCTACAGCAGTGATTCAGATCCCGCCGAACCGGCCAATTTTCTGGCACGCCGGGCCGCTGCCTACCAAGCCTATTACGAGCACATGCCAATTCGCGCCTCGGTGCTGACGCAAGGACTGGCCGGATTGGTGAATGCTTCACAGAAGGGGGCTGAGATGCGCATCTTCACCCACCTGCAATACGGCCAATTGGCGTCTCTGTATCTGCTGGATGCTCGGCAATACAAAGATCCGCAGGTCTGCAACACCGGCGACGCGCCGGGCTCCAGCCGCTTGAATCCGGCCACCTGCCCGCAATGGATTGACCCCAAACGGAGCTTGCTGGGCGCGCAGCAAGAGCAGTGGCTCAATGACGAATTTTCCAGCACCCGGTCCCGCAACACCGGCTGGAATGTTCTGGGTCAGCAATCGCTGTTTGGCCAGCGTGATTTCAAAGTCGGCCCCGGGCAGACGCTCTGGAATGACGGCTGGGACGGCTATTCTGCCGCCCGCACCCGGCTGACCGATTCATTGCGCAAGAATCAGGTGGCCAACCCGGTGTTGTTGGGTGGCGATGTGCACGAAAACTGGGTAGGCCACGTCAAGGCCGACTACTCCGACCCGGGCAGTGCCAGCGTGGGCGTGGAATTTTGCGGCACCAGCATCACCTCGCGCTCGGGCGGCAACGCCAAAACGGCGGAGCGGCTGGCCGAGAATCCACACTTTTTGTTTGCCGACGCACAACGCAAAGGATATGGCGTGGTGGAGTTAACGCCCAGGCAACTCACCACCACTTTGCGCGTGGTGGACAACGTGACAAGCCGGGATACCAGGATCGAGACGCTGGCAAGCTTTGTCGTACAAAGTGGTCGTCCTCTGATCGAACGGGCCTGACCTCAACGGCGTATGCGCCCTCAGGGGCTCGCTACGGCGCGGCCGGTGCGCTTTTCTCGCATGCGCTCCGCAAGCAGGGTAACCTTGCCTTCACTGTCCTGACCCTCAATGCGCACCGTGAAACCCCATAGGTAGGCCACGTGCTCCAGCACTGCCTTGCTGGATTCATCCAGGGGTCTGCGCTGCTGGGCAAAGTGACGCAGGGTCAGTGACCGGTCGCCACGCAGGTCCACGTTCCATACCTGAATATTGGGTTCGCGGCTGCCCAGGTTGTATTGGTCAGAAAGCTGGCGGCGCAAAGCACGGTAGCCGCTGTCGTCGTGAATCGCCTTGATCTCCAACTTGTCACGGGCGTCGTCATCAAGAACAGAAAAGAGGCGAAACTCGCGCATCAGTTGTGGGGAAAGATACTGGGCCACAAAACTTTCGTCCTTGAAGTTCTGCATCGCAAATTCAAGCGCCTCGCGCCAGTTGGATCCAGCGATGTCAGGGAACCATTCGCGGTCCTCGGGGGTGGGGTGTTCGCAGATGCGTCGAATGTCGCGCCACATGGCAAAACCCAGGGCGTATACGTTGATGCCTGAAAAATGCGGGCTGTTGTACGGGGGCTGGTACACCACATTGGTGTGAGACTGCAGAAACTCCAGCATGAAACCGTCGGACAGAGCCCCTTGATCATAGAGGGTGTTGAGCAGTGTGTAGTGCCAAAAGCATGCCCAGCCTTCGTTCATGACTTGCGTCTGGCGTTGCGGGTAAAAGTATTGCCCGATCTTGCGTACGATCCGGATAATTTCCCTTTGCCACGGCTCCAGCAAGGGCGCGTTCTTCTCAATGAAATAGAGCAGGTTTTCTTCGGGCTCGACAGGAAAGCGTGTTTCCTGCTCTGTCTGGCCAATTTCCATGTGGGGCGGCAAGGTTCGCCACAGGTCATTGACCTGGGCCTGGAGATAGTCCGCACGCTCCATTTGCCGAAGCATTTCCTTTTCCAGTGAGAGCCGCGGCGAGCGCTTGAAACGGTCCACGCCCAAATTCAGCAGCGCGTGGCAGGCGTCAAGCATTCGCTCGACGGCAGGAACACCGTGCTGTTCTTCGCAGCGGGCAATAAACTGTTTGGCGAACACCAGGTAATCCACAATGGCATCGGCGCTGGTCCATTGCTTGAACAGGTGGTTACCCTTGAAGAAGGAATTGTGACCATAGGCCGCGTGGGCGATGACCAAGGCCTGCATGGGCAGGGTGTTTTCCTCCATCAGGTAAGCGATGCAGGGGTCGGAGTTGATGACGATCTCATAGGCCAGACCCATCTGCCCGCGCTTGTAGCGATTTTCGGTGGCCAGGAAATGCTTGCCGAAGGACCAGTGGTTGTAATACACCGGCATGCCGATTGAGGCGTAGGCGTCCATCATCTGCTCGGCGCTGATCACCTCCAGGACGTGGGGATAACAGTCGAGCTGGTAGTCGGCAGCAACGCGGCCAATAGCCTTGTCGTACTGCTCCAGGGCAGTGAAGGTCCATTCAGAACCAAGGGGCAGGCGGACGCTTTGTTTTTGTACCATGTGGAGCCCAGCTAGACCTGTCGTTTGAAAAGATCACGAAACACCGGATAGATGTCGGCGACCGTGGCGATGCGTCGCATGGCAAAGTGGTCTGCGTAAGTGGCCTCCAGCTTCGCGTATTCCTCCCACAGGTTCTGCGGTGGCCCCTCCGTGATTTCGATGTAGGCAAAGTACTGCGTCAGCGGCAACAGCGACTGCTCCAGCAGTTCGCGGCAGCGCGGGGAGTCGTCACTCCAGTTGTCGCCATCAGAGGCTTGGGCGCCGTAAATATTCCACTGGCTGCTCGGGTAGCGGTCGGCAACGATCTTGTGCATGAGATCCAGGGCGCTGGAGACCACCGTGCCGCCCGACTCCCGCGAGGTGAAAAACTCGTCCTCATCAACTTCGCTGGCCACCGTATGGTGGCGGATGAACACGACATCAATGCGCTCGTAATTGCGGGTGAGAAAAAGATAAAGCAGCATGAAAAAACGCTTGGCGATGTTCTTGCGCCCTTCGTCCATGGAGCCTGAGACATCCAGCAAACAGAACATCACCGCCTGCGTGCTGGGTTGGGGCACGCGAATGCGGTTGTTGTAGCGCAGATCGAAGGTGTCCACGAAGGGAACCTGTTCAATCCGGGCGCGCAAATGGGCAATCTCGCGGCGCAGGCGCTCCAGCTCGGGGTCATCGTCGGCCAGCTTGTTTTTTTGTTCGTCCAGCTCGGCGGCAAGGGCGCGCAACTGGGCCGCGTAAGGACCGCCCACGGCAATGCGGCGCCCTGCCGCACCGCGCATGGTTCGCGCCAGATTGATGTTGGTGGGCACGCCGCTCTGGGTGTAGCCAGCGCGCACCCGGCGGTACTGTTCAACATGGGCCAGCTGCTGTTTGATGAGGTTGGGCAACGCGAGCTCGTCGAAGAAGATGTCCAGGAACTCATCCTTTGTCAGGGTGAAGATGAACTCATCGAGTCCTTCGCCTTCCTGACTGGCCTGTCCCCTGCCTTGGGCGCCGCTCCCGCCCTGGGGGCGCTCCACCTGGTCTCCGGTACTGAAGCGGTCATTGCCGGGACGAACCGTCTCCCACACACCACCGTGACTGTGTTCAAACTGGGGCTCGGCAATGTCCTTGCCGGGAATGCCGATCTTTTCGCCGTTGTCGATGTCGCGAATGCCACGCTTGTTGAGGGCGTCGGCGACGGCTTTGCGAATCTGTCCCTTGTAACGATCAATAAAGCGGCCTCGATTGACAGAGCTTTTGTGCTTGCTGTCGAAGCGCCGGTCAATGATGCGAACCGTCATGTGATGAGCTCGTTCAGTTTCGCTACCTCTGGCCTATGATGATTTGCGCACGCGCAAGTACCATTCGCACAACAGGCGCACCTGTTTCTCGGTGTAGCCTTTGGTGATCATGCGGTTCACAAAATCCTTGTGCTTCTTCTGTTCGTCGCCGCTGGCTTTGGTGTTGAACGAGATAACGGGCAGCAGTTCTTCGGTGTTGGAGAACATCTTTTTCTCGATGACTGCGCGCAATTTCTCATACGACGTCCAGGCCGGATTCTGGCCATCGTGTTTGGCTCGCGCACGCAACACGAAATTCACCACCTCGTTGCGGAAGTCTTTGGGGTTCGAGATACCAGCAGGTTTCTCGATTTTCTCAAGCTCGCTGTTAAGCGCGCCACGGTCCAGAATTTCACCGGTGTTGGTGTCTCGATATTCCTGATCCTGAATCCAGAAATCGGCGTAGGTCACATAACGGTCAAAGATGTTCTGGCCATATTCCGAGTAACTCTCCAGATAGGCGGTCTGGATTTCCTTGCCAATGAACTCGGCGTAACGTGGCGAGAGATATTCCTTCAGGTAGCGCATGTACCGCTCGGCCACCTCGGCCGGAAACTGCTCTTGCTCGATTTGCTGTTCCAGCACATACATCAGGTGCACTGGGTTGGCCGCCACTTCGCGGTGGTCAAAATTGAACACACGCGAGAGAATCTTGAAGGCAAAGCGGGTCGACAGGCCGGTCATGCCTTCGTCCACGCCTGCGAAATCACGATACTCCTGGTAGCTCTTGGCCTTGGGGTCGGTGTCCTTGAGGTTTTCCCCGTCATACACCCGCATTTTGGAAAAGATGCTGGAGTTTTCCGGCTCTTTCAAGCGCGACAACACGGAAAACTGCGCCATCATCTTGAGCGTGTCCGGCGCACACGGCGCCTCGGCCAGCGAGGAGTTGGTCAGCAGCTTTTCGTAAATGTGGATCTCGTCCGATACCCGCAACGAGTAGGGCACCTTGACGATGTAGATCCGGTCAAGAAAAGCTTCGTTGTTGCGATTGTTCTTGAAGGTCAGCCATTCCGCCTCGTTGGAGTGGGCCAACACCAAGCCATCAAAAGGAATGGCACCAAAGCCTTCCGTGCCTTTGTAATTGCCTTCCTGCGTGGCGGTTAGCAACGGATGCAGCACCTTGATGGGCGCCTTGAACATTTCCACAAATTCCAGCACCCCGCGATTGGCCAGACACAGGCCGCCGGAATATGAGTAGGCATCCGGGTCGCTTTGTGAATAGGTTTCCAGCTTGCGGATGTCGATCTTGCCAACCAGCGAGGAGATGTCCTGGTTGTTTTCGTCGCCCGGCTCGGTCTTGGATACCGCGATTTGTGACAGCACCGAGGGGCGCAGCTTGACGACCCGAAAGCGCGTGATATCGCCGCCAAATTCATGCAGGCGTTTGACCGCCCATGGACTCATGATGGTGCCCAGGTAGCGCCGCGGAATACCAAAGTCGTCCTGCAGCAGCTTGGCGTCTTCCATCGGATTGAACAGACCTAGCGGCGACTCATGCACCGGCGAGCCCTTGATGGCGTAGATGGGAACGTTTTCAATCAGGTACTTGAGCGTTTCGGCCAGCGATGATTTACCGCCACCGACCGGGCCTAGCAGGTACAGGATTTGCTTTTTTTCTTCCAGGCCTTGTGCGGCATGCCGGAAGTAGGAGACGATCTGCTCAATCACTTCCTCCATGCCGTAGAGGTCGCGAAAGGCGGGGTAGCGCCTGAGCATTTTGTTGGCAAAAATGCGGGACAGCCTGTGATCGCTCCGGGTGTCGATCAACTCGGGCTCGCCAATGGCCATCAAAATTCGCTCTGCCACGCTGGCGTAGGCGGCAGAGTCACGCTTGCAGAGTTCCAGGTAATCCTGGATTGACATTTCCTCTTCCTGAGCGGCTACGAACCGACCCTGGTACCGTGCGAAGACATTCATGGCGAACCTCCCTTGATAGGTGCATTTCACCGGGGAGGCGAAACGCATTTTTCAAATGATGCAATTAATGATAGCCCTTTCGTAATTTTATTGCAGAGAAATTTAGGCGCAAAAAAACCACCTAAAAAGGTGGCTTTTTGATCTAAAGGCCGACTTGCTACTTCACGCCCGCATCGCTGTCGGCGAAAACCTTTCCCATGACCCGCATTTGCGCGCCCAAGTCGGGCCCAACCAAATCCTTGAGGGTTTGAGTGTCACTCTGGCTCGGCACGCCTGCGGTACTCAGGCGTTCTCGCGTCTGGGCGGTCGTCAGGCCGGCCACTTGGGCCACGATGGAAAGGGGTGCATCGGCCAAGGCTTGTACGGGTGCGACAAAGGGTGGTTTGCCAGCTGCGCCACCCAAGGGAACAAAGCTTAAACCCAACGCGACTGCACACACGCCCATCACCCAACGACCGGTTTTATTGGCCAGGTGACGTTTGAAAGCGTTGACGTTGAGCAACACATGCAGCAGCACACCCGCCACCATGGCCCATCCCAACCATTCGTGGGCGGTTTTGTTCAAGCCGGAGTCGAGGTGGAAGAACAACAGGCTGCCTGTGACGGCCATGAGGGCGAAGATTCCCGCAACCAGCGGGGTTATCCAGGGGCGTTGTGCGTTCAGGTTCATTTGAAATACTTTCATGTCGGGTTCGAGTGAACCCTTGAAAAGCATTATTCAATAGCCCCTTGAAGTTCGATGAAGCCTGCGTTAATGCGGCGTAAAGCCAGTTCAGGCCAGCACTTCAAGCAATCGGTCCAGCCCGCCCGAATTGATCGCCACCATCGCCTGCTCGCGCACCTTGGGCTTGGCGTGATAGGCCACGGACAAGCCGGCTTCGCCCATCATGGGCAGGTCATTGGCGCCGTCGCCCATGGCGATCGCCTGACTGGGACGGATGCCGAGTTGCGCGCAGGTTTCCAGCAGCATTTTTCGCTTTTCAGCGCCATCGCAGATGTCGCCCCAAGGCTGGTCCAGCATGCGGCCCGTGAGCACACCGTCGTGTATTTCCAGAACGTTGGACCGTGTGAAGTCAATGCCCAGCCGGTCGCGCACCCGATCGGCAAAAAACGTGAAACCACCCGACACCAGCAGCACCTTCATGCCCACCTTTTTGCAGGCCGTCACCAGCTCGGCGGCACCGGGGTTGAGCTGCAGCCGTTGGGCGTAAACAGCTTCCATGCTGGCCAGGCTGACGCCTTTGAGCAAAGCCACGCGCTGGCGCAGGCTCTCTTTAAAGTCGGCAATCTCACCGCGCATGGTGGCCTCGGTGATGGCGGCCACCTCAACCTTGCGGCCGACCGCATCGGCGATTTCGTCCACACACTCGATGTTGATCAGGGTGGAGTCCATGTCGAACGCGATCAGTTTGAAGTCGCTCAGTTTCAATGGCGGGGCGAAGCCTTGGATCACTAGGCCGGCGGAGATTTCTGTTGTTTGCATAGGAATAAATTTACTATTTATTTGATAGCTACTTGCGCAATGTGGACGGGCGCTAGAGGCCTATTTGTCTTCGATAAGTTGGCGTCTTCAAGATTTTTCGTGTTTCATTGGGCTTGGTAGAAATCGCATTCAAACGTTACAGGTGCAGTTTTGAGTTCATACGCTTATCCCGGCCAGCCAGTTCTCCACCCGCAAGCCCGGCACGCGGCGGAATTCGGTTTCGTTGTCGGTCACCAGCGTGCAGTCAAGTGCCAGGGCATGGGCGGCGATCAAGGTGTCGTTGGGGCCGATGGGGGTGCCTTGGCGTTGCAGGTGGGCGCGGATGGTTGCGTAGTGGGGAACCACGTTCTGCGCCAGCGCCACCACCGGTATGAACTGAAGAAGGTCGGTGATTTTTCTGGGAAGCACCGTTGATTCGACGCGTGCTGCGCCAAACATGAGCTCACATTCAACAATCATGCTGGTGACCAATGCGCCGGGTTGTTGGTCAAACAGGTCGCGCAGTCGTTGGCCCAATAGATCGTGGGGATACTTGATGACCCTGGAGAGAATGTTGGTGTCCAGCAGCCACTTGGGTTTGACGATCGTGCTGGTCATAGAACGATGTCGTCGAGAGGCAATAATCCTTCATCGACATCAGGGAAATCTTCTTCCATCGGCTCCCAGGAATCAAGCAGCTCCCGTAGTGAGGCTTTTTTAGGCTCAATGGGCGTGATCACAAGTGTGTTTCCTACTTGTCGAATTTCCGCCTCTTTACCCGGCAGCTCAAACTCTTTTGGAATTCGCACCGCCTGGTTCGCTCCGTTGCGAAACAGGCGGACGTGGCGGGCGGGGGCTTCCGCCAGATAGTCAGCGGTCTTTTCTGAAGCGATAGGCATGATGATTCTCCAGAAGCGTTGGGTGATTCCAAGTTTAGCCTATGCCTCGGCATATGTCACGCCACTTCCGCTACCGGCTGCCCCAAGCCCCGCAGCACATCGCGCACCATTTGTGCCCGGTCCTTGGCCTCCGGCAACTCGCGTTCAATGCGCAGCTTCTCGCTGCCGGCCAGTTTGATGTGCTTGTTTTTCTGGATCATGGCAATGATCTTCATCGAGTCGATCGGCGGGTTTTTCTTGAAGGTGATGGTGATCACGCCGGGCGCGGCATCGACCTTGAGCACACCAAAAGGCTTGGCGATGACGCGCAGGCGGTGCACATCGATCAGCGTTTGCGCCTGGGTCGGCAGTTTGCCGAAGCGGTCCACGATCTCTTCGAGAAGGCTGTCGATCTGGTCGGTGTTTTTGGCCGTAGCCAGCTTTTTGTAAAAGCTCAGGCGCAGATGCACATCGCCGCAATAGTCGTCCGGCAGCAGGGCCGGGGCGTGCAGGTTGATGTCGGTGGTGACGTTGAGCGGGCTGAGCAAGTCGGGTTCGATGCCGGCTTTCAGGCAACGCACGGCCTCGGACAGCATTTCGTTGTAGAGCTGAAAACCGACTTCGAGCATATTGCCGCTCTGGTTTTCGCCCAGCACCTCACCGGCACCGCGAATTTCCAGATCGTGCATGGCGAGGTAAAAGCCGCTGCCCAGCTCTTCCATCTGCTGAATCGCGTCGAGCCGCTGCGTGGCCTGTTTGGTCAGGCCTTCCAGGTCGGGCACCATTAAATAGGCATAGGCCTGGTGGTGGCTGCGGCCAACCCGGCCGCGCAACTGGTGCAGCTGGGCCAGGCCAAACTTGTCGGCGCGGCTCATGACGATGGTGTTGGCGGTGGGCACGTCAATGCCGGTTTCGATGATGGTGGAGCACAGCAGCAGGTTGAAGCGTTGCGCCACGAAGTCGCGCATCACGCTCTCCAGCTGGCGCTCGGGCATCTGGCCGTGGGCGACGGCGATGCGGGCTTCGGGCAGCAGTTCTTCCAGCTTGGCGCGGCGGTTTTCGATGGTCTCGACCTCGTTGTGCAAGAAGTACACCTGGCCGCCGCGCTTGAGTTCGCGCAGCACGGCTTCACGGATCACGCCATTGCCTTCGGTGCGCACAAAGGTCTTGATCGCCAGGCGGCGCTGCGGCGCGGTGGCAATCACGCTCAGGTCGCGCAGGCCTTCCAGCGCCATGCCCAGGGTACGCGGAATGGGGGTGGCGGTGAGCGTGAGCACGTCAACTTCGGCACGCAAGGCCTTCATTTGCTCCTTGTGGCGCACGCCAAAGCGGTGTTCTTCGTCGATGATGAGCAGGCCCAGGTCCTTGAACTTGGTCGATTCACTCAGCAGTTTGTGCGTGCCGACCACGATGTCGATGGTGCCGTCGGCCAGGCCTTTCATGGCGGCGGTGATTTCCTTGGCGGAGCGGAAGCGGCTCATTTCGGCCACTTTGACCGGCCATTTGGCAAAGCGGTCCACCAGCGTCTGGTAATGCTGCTCGGCCAGCAGCGTGGTCGGCGCCAGCAGCGCGACCTGTTTGCCGCCGGTGATGCCGATGAAGGCAGCGCGCAAGGCGACCTCGGTTTTGCCAAAGCCCACGTCGCCGCAAATCAGGCGGTCCATCGGGCGCGGGCTGATCATGTCCTGAATGACGGCGTGGATGGCTGCGCTCTGGTCCGGCGTCTCCTCAAAGCCGAAATCGTTGGCAAAGGTTTCGTAGTCGCTGGGCGAGTAGCGGAAGGAATGCCCTTCACGGGCGGCGCGGCGGGCGTAGATGTTGAGCAGCTCGGCAGCCGAGTCGCGCACCTGTTCGGCCGCTTTGCGTTTGGCTTTTTCCCACTGGCCGGAGCCCAGGCGGTGCAGCGGTGCTTCGTCGGCGCTCACCCCCGTGTAGCGGCTGATGAGCTGCAGCTGGCTCACTGGCACATACAGCGTGGCCTTGTCGGCGTATTCCAGATGCAAAAACTCCTGCATCTCGGGTTCGCCGTTGGGCAGCTTGTTGCCCAGATCGAGGTTGATCAAGCCCTTGTAGCGGCCAATGCCGTGGGACGAATGGACGACCGGGTCGCCGATATTGAGCTCGCTCAGGTCCTTGATCAGCGCTTCAACGTCGCTGACTTGTTCCTGCTTTTTGCGCCGGCGCGTGGTGGGGCCGGCGGCGAACAGCTCGGTCTCCGTCACGAAGTCGATGCCGGCTTCCAGCCAGGCAAAGCCGGTGTTCAGGCTGGAGGTGGCAATGCCGACTTTCTCAAGGCTACGCTCGAATTCGGCGAGCGAATCGAAGGAGGGCGGGCTCAGGTGGCTGGCGTGCAGAAAGTCCAGCAGGCTGGTCTTGCGGCCTTCGCTTTCGGCCAGCACCAGCACGCGCCGCGTGGTCTGGCGAATGTGGGCGTTCAGGCGGGCCAGCGGGTCTTCGGCACCGCGTACCACGGTGAGAATGGGCAGCGTGCCGAGTTCTGCAAAGTCGGTCGGGTTGCAGTCCGACAACGCGCCACTTTCGTCATTGCGAGCGAAGCGTGGCAATCCATCGACGCCGGGTGCACTGTCTTGCGTCGGCGCTTTGATCGCCAGCTGCGGATGCTGATTGACCCGGGCGTAAAACTGCTCGATGCCCAGAAATAGCGATTCCGGCGGCAGCGCCGGGCGCTCCGGGTCGCTGCGTACCAGCCGGTAGCGCTCTTTGGTGTCCTGCCAGAAATGCTGGAACGCCGGCTCCAGGTCGCCATGCAGCACCACCGTGGCCTCGGCGCCCAGGTAGTCAAACACGGTGGCGGTTTCTTCAAAGAACAGCGGCAAGTAGTACTCGATGCCGGCCGTCGCCACGCCGTTGCCGATGTCTTTGTAGATGCGGCTCTTGGTCGGGTCGCCCTCCAGCAGCTCACGCCAGCGGCTGCGAAAGCGGGTTCTAGCCTCGTCGTCCATCGGGAACTCGCGCCCAGGCAGCAGGCGCACCTCGGGCACGGGGTACAGGCTGCGCTGGCTGTCGGGGTCGAAGGTGCGGATGCTGTCGATCTCGTCGTCAAACAAATCGACGCGGTAGGGCACGGCGCTGCCCATCGGGAACAGGTCAATCAAGCCACCGCGCACCGCGTATTCGCCCGGGCTGACCACCTGGGTGACGTGGCTGTAGCCGGCCAGGGTCAACTGGGCCTTGAATTTGGCTTCGTCGAGCTTTTGCTTGACCTTGAAGTGAAAGGTGTAACCGGCCAGAAAACTGGGCGGCGCGAGCCGATACAGCGCGGTGGTGGCGGGCACAATGACCACGTCGGCGCCGGTGGCCTTGTCGCGCTGGCTGATGCGCCACAAGGTGGCCAGGCGTTCGCTGATCAGGTCCTGGTGCGGCGAAAACGTGTCATAGGGCAGGGTTTCCCAGTCCGGGAACAGCACGCAGCGCAGGTCGGGGGCAAAAAACGCCATCTCGTCGATCAGGCGCTGGGCATCGGTGGCGTTGGCGGTGACGATGGCGGTCAGCTTGCCGCTGGCCTTTTCGCGCAGGCCCAGTTGGGCCAGCAGCAGGGCATCGGCCGAGCCGGTTGGCCGGGGCAGGGTGTAGCGTTTGCCAGGGTGCAGTTTGGGTAAATCCATGAATCGCCTGATACCTATTAACAACGCATGCCTGCGCGTTGAGTTTGAAGACACAAATACAAAACACCCCACGCGGTGAGGCGGGGGGTGTCTTAAAGCAGTTACGCCCATTTTAGAATGGGGCCACGCCTATGACTAACCTACACCCCAATTCCCCCGCCAGACTCCCCGCCGATGCTCTCTGTTGGGCCTTAATTCCCTGCGCGGGCACCGGCTCGCGTTCTGGCGCCGACGGCCCCAAGCAGTACCAATTGTTGGCGGGTAAGCCGATGGTGAGGCACACACTGGCCGCTTTTGCCGGGGTCGCCAGAATTTGCAAAACTGCTGTGGTGGTCACCGCCGGAGACGATTTTCTTGAATCCCAGTCTGCTACTGTTGTGATAGCTGCTTGCGGAGGTCCGACAAGGGCTGCAAGTGTTTTTAATGGTCTGAATTTTCTGCTGGAGCAAGGGGCGGCCCGGCACGACTGGGTTTTGGTGCATGACGCGGCGCGTTGCCTGATCACGCCGGGGCAAATCAACGCCTTGATCGACGCCTGTGCCACGGACGAAGTCGGGGGGCTGCTGGCGCACAAGCTGCCCGATACGCTGAAATCTGAAGTGGATGGCCGGGTCGCCGGCACGCTGGACCGCAGCGACAAATGGCTGGCCCAGACGCCGCAGATGTTTCGCCTTGGCGCGCTGATGGAGGCGCTCCGCCTGACGGGTGACAAGGTCACCGATGAATCCAGCGCCATGGAGGCCCTGGGCTTGCACCCCATGCTGGTGCCGGGCAGCGCGCAGAACTTCAAGGTGACTTACCCGGAAGATTTTGCGCTGGCCGAAGCGGTGCTGAATGCACGCACAAGTCCAAGATAGTGGGCAGGGGGATCAAATAGGCATGAAACGAATCGACAACATCAACGATCTGGTTGAACAAATCTTCAAGCTGATGCCCCCCAACACCGACGTCAAAACGATTTAAGGTAGCGACCATGAGCGAGATCACCAGACATAGCGATTACCGTCAGGCCCTAGCCGATATCAAGCTGCGCATTCAAGCGGCCCAAGTACGGGCAGTATTTGCCGTCAATAGCGAGCTTTTGGGTTTGTATTGGGATATCGGGCGCAGGCTGTTGCAGTGGCAAAGTGAGCAGGGTTGGGGTGCTGCGGTGGTGGAGCAAATGGCAAGCGATTTGCATGCCACCTACCCTGAAATGAAAGGCTTTTCACGTTCAAGCCTATTTGCCATGCGCCAGATGGTTGCGTTTTTCAGCCCGCAGTTTGAATTTGTCCCACAGCCTGTGGGACAAATGCCGTGGGGCCATGTACGCACCCTGTTGACCAAGGTGAAGTCGGTTGACACCGCCTTGCTGTATGCCCAAAATTGCATCGAAAACGGTTGGAGCCGATCAGTGTTGGAGTGGCAGATTGAGCAGCGTTTTCATGAGCGCGCAGGCAAGGCCACTGGCAATTTCACCAAAACACTGCCCGCGCCGCAGTCGGAATTGGTACAGCAAAGCCTGAAAGACCCTTATGTTTTCGATTTTTTGACACTGACACCGCAGGCGGTCGAGCGCGATATTGAAAACCAGTTAATGGCGCAGATCACCCGTTTCCTGCTGGAACTGGGCAAGGCCCCGGATGACCAGCCCACCATCGGCCTGATTTTGTGCAAAGACAAAGATAAGCTGGATGTGGAATACGCCTTGCGTGATATCAATAAACCGATGGGCGTGAGTTCATTCATTGGCAAAGACATTCCGCTGTCGGTGCAGTCTCAACTGCCCAGCGTGGAAGACATTGAAATTGAGTTGGCTGCCCAGGTGCGCCACGATAACGGGGCCGCTGAATGAAGTACGACGTGGTAGATGGTTACGGCAAGCTGATGGAGTTGGTCGTCCAAGACCATGCCAATGAAGTTTTCAAGGTTAGCAATGAATTTCAGAATCGGTGAAGGCTGGGATGTGCATGCTCTGGTGACGGGGCGAAAACTCATCTTGGGCGGCGTGGAAGTTCCTTTTCACTTGGGGTTGCTGGGTCACTCGGACGCGGACGTGCTGCTGCACGCCATCATCGACGCCTTGCTAGGCGCGGCGGCCTTGGGCGACATAGGCACGCATTTTCCGGATACCGATGTGCGTTTCAAGGGTGCGGATTCTCTGGTGCTCTTGACCGAAGCGGCACGGCGCGTGCGCGAAAAAGGCTTTGAGATCGGTAATGTGGACAGCACGGTGATCGCCCAGGCGCCCAAATTGATGCCCCACATCGCCGCCATGCGCGCCCAAATTGCGCTGGCGCTGGCGCTGGATGTGGATCAGGTCAACGTCAAAGCCAAGACGGCGGAAAAAATGGGGCCAGTGGGCCTGGGCCAAGCAATGGAGGCCCGGGCCATAATTTTGCTCTCAAAATTTATGTGAAATAGGCCTCTAGCCCTCGTCGAATAAGCGCAGACAGCTATTATTTTTGTAGTGTATAGAGCGGAATGTCTTTTTCCGTCGCCAGCTTGTCCAAGGCCCTGCGCGTCATGGTCAGCAGGTAATCGGCGACCAGTTGATGGGTGGCGGGTGACATCATGGTGGTGATGTCGGCGGTCTGCACCCCGGCTGCCGCACACAGGGCTTTGGTAAAGTGCGGCTCCAGCGCGGCCATGGCAACGCGGCCATCCCGGCAGGCATACACCCGGTAACCAGCATGACCACCACCGACGGCAGCGCCCGGTTTTGTCAGCCCCCAGGTGCGCGGCAAAGCCACATAGGCCGCGGCTTCCGACAGGGCGACCTCGATGTAACTGCCTTTGCCTTTTTGCCGCTGCATCAGCACGGTTTGCAACACCGCCTCCGAAGCCATGAGTGAGCCGCCCATGTCGGCATACAAGGTCGGCGGCATGTCCAGACCGTTCACCAGGTCGTTTTCCGCCAGATAGGTTAGATCGTGGCCCGGCTCTTCGGCGCGGGCACCGGGCGCGCCCACGATGGCCACCTGCGACAGGGCTGGGTAGCGCTTGTGCAGCCCTTTCCAGTCCAGGCCAAGTTTGCGCAAGGCAGAAGGGCGGAACGAGGTCAGCAACACATCGGCCTTGGTCAGCTCCCGGTGCAGGGCTTTCTGGCCTTTTTCGGTTTTGAGGTCGGCGACTGCGATGCGAACGCCCAAGTGCAATGCATCGTAGGCGGCGCGCTGGTACCAGCTCATGGGGTCGCCCGAGGCACCGGCCACAGAGCCTGCGGGTGCTGGCGGTTCCAGCTTGACGCAGGCCGCGCCCATTTGCCGGCAGCGCATCAGGGCCGCCGGGCCGGGCAGGTTGAGCGCGAGGCTGAGCACGCGCACGCCGCGTAGCGGGCGCAGCGCGGGGGGAACGGAAATAGCGGCGTTTGGGGTGGATGTCATGCCGCTATTAAAACAGGGCTCCTCAGTGGCCGAAATCCAGCGGCAGGCCGACGTAGTTTTCCGCGATGGTGCGCGAGCCCGCTTCGGAGTGGATCAGGTAGTCGAGTTCGGCTTCCTGGAACTTGGCGACGATGGCGCCGTCATCGGGAAAGCGGTGCATCAGCTGGGTAAACCACCACGAGAAGCGCTCGCCCTTCCAGATGCGCTTGAGGCAGCGCTCGGAGTAGCTGTCGATGCCGGCCTCTGTCTTGTCCTGGTAGAACTCGATGATGGCGCTGGATAGGTATTTCACATCGGTGGCGGCCAGGTTCAGGCCCTTGGCGCCGGTCGGCGGCACGATGTGACCGGCGTCGCCCGCCAGGAACATGCGGCCAAAGCGCAGCGGCTCGGTGATGAAGCTGCGCAGCGGGGCGATGCTCTTCTCGATCGACGGGCCGGTAATCAGCTTGTCCCGGCCTTCCTCGTCCAGGCGCAGGCGCAGTTCCTGCCAGAACGCATCGTCGGTCCAATCTTCCACATGCTGGGTCAGCGGCACTTGCAGGTAGTAGCGGCTGCGCGTCTTGCTGCGTTGCGAGCACAGGGCAAAGCCGCGCGGGCTGTTGACGTAGATGAGTTCGTCATGCACCGGCGGCGTGTCCGACAGCAGGCCCAGCCAGCCGAAGGGATAGACCTTTTCAAACTCGGTGATCGCGCTGCGCGGCGCGCTGGCGCGGCATACGCCATGAAAACCGTCGCAACCGGCGATGAAGTCGCACTCGATCTCGAACTTCTGGCCGTCCTTTTCGTAGGTGACGCGCGGCTTCTTGCTGTCAAAGTCGTGCACCGCCACGTTGTTCGCCTCGTACACCGTGGGCAGACCGGCGCTGGCACGCGCGTCCATCAGGTCCTTGGTCAGCTCGGTCTGGCCGTAGACCATCACGTTCTTGCCGCCGGTGAGCTTGTTCATGTCGATGCGGTGGCGCTTGCCGTTGTAAAGCATCTCGAAGCCGCCATGCACCAAGCCTTCCTTGTGCATGCGCTGGCCCACACCGGCTTCGTCCAGCAGGTCGATGCAGACCTGCTCCAGAATGCCGGCGCGGATGCGGGTCAGCACGTAGTCGCCGGTCTGGCGCTCCACGATGATGGCGTCGATGCCGGCCTTGTGCAGCAATTGACCCAGAAGAAGACCGGAGGGGCCGGCGCCGATGATGGCTACTTGTGTACGCATGTTTGCTCCTGTTATGAATGCTTCAAGCTTAGGCGGTCGGACAGCTTTTACAACGCGTGATGCTCATCAAGTGTGCGATCATTGCACCAAATGCGCGATCATCGCGCAACATATCGGAGTTGTTCAATGACCATTGCCAAAGCGGATTTCATCGAGGGCATGGCCAAAGGCATGGCGGTGCTGGAGAGTTTTGACACCGAGCGCCAGCGCTTGAACGCCACGCTGGCGGCGGCTCGGGCCGGCATCACGCGGGCGGCGGCGCGGCGCCATTTGCTCACACTGGCGCACCTGGGTTACCTGGAGAGCGACGGCAGCTATTTCTGGCTGTCCAGCAAGGTATTACGCTTCTCCGGCAGTTATCTGGCCTCGGCCCGGTTGCCGCGTGCGCTTCAACCCACCTTGAACCGGCTGGCGGTGCAGGCGCAGGAGTCGTTCTCGGCGGTGGTGCTGGACGCCGACGAGGTCGTGATCGTGGCGCGCAGCGGCAATGACCGCAATTCATCGGTGACCGGGTCCGGCCGCGTGATCGCCTATGGGCTCCACATGGGCGCTCGCCTGCCGGCGCATGCCACTTCCACCGGGCGGGTGTTGCTCGCCGCCAAAACCAAAGCCGCTTTCAGCGAGTGGATGAAGGCGCGCAATCTGGCCCGCATGACACCCCTGACCACCACGGATTCCAAGGCGTTTCGCGCCCTCATTGACAAAGTTCGCCAGGACGATTTTTGTCTGGCCAGCGAAGAACACGAGCTGGGGGTGCATGCGCTGGCTGTGCCGCTGCGCAACACCAAGGGGGTCACCGTGGCGGCGCTCAATGTGGTGGCCTCGCAAAGCCGGCTATCAACCTTGGCGATGCAGCGGGATTTGCTGCCTTTGCTGTTTGAGGCTGCGCGGGAACTGCGGCCGCTGCTCTGAGCCGCGACTTAGGGCCGCGTTACTTCTGCAGGGTGCCGCTGGAATTGATGATGGACAAGTCAACGCCGCCCCAGCCCTTGCGCTGGGCGGGGCTGTAATTGACGTAGATTCCGCCGAGGTCGTATTCGCCCAAGTTGGAGATGGCGGCCAGCACGTTGGCCCTGGTCGGTGATCCAGTCGTTCTGCGCACGGCCTCCACGGCAATTTTGGAGCCCAGATAACCTTCCAGACTGGAAAAAGAAATGGCTTCGCCGGGCGCAAATTTCTTCATGTCCGCCCGGAACTGGGTAATGACGGGTTTGGTGGGCACGAAGGGATAGGGCACGGCCTGGCTCAAGACAATGCCGCGAGCCTTGTCGGCGCCGATTTCCTTGACCAGAGCCTCGTGCAGCAGGACCGACAGGCCGTAAATCTGCACAGCCCCCCCTGAGGCGTCACGCACCGCCTTGATGAAATCGCTCGCCGGCTTGCCGGCGGCTAGCACGAGAATGGCTTTCGGCTTGCTTTCCGTGATGGCGGTCACTGCGGCTTTGACACTGGCGTCCAGTTTGTCCGGCGTTGCCAACAACACGGGGTTCGCCGCGATCTTGATGCCGAGCGTGCCGCTGAGTTGGGTGGCCACCTGGGCCAGTGCCGGCCCGAAGGCAATATTCATGCTGACGATGGCGATCGAGTCCTTGCCCCAGTTTTTGGCTTCCTTGAGCAGGGTGCTCAGTTCATCGGCATAGCCACTGCGCAGCGGAAACACGTTGTCCGCGCCGACCACGTTCTGGTCGCCCTGCAAGGGCGCAATCAGGGCTATCCCATTTTTCGCCGGCAAGTCTTGTTTGGCGATCTCCGCCAATCCGGCGCTATTGAGAAAGCCCAGCAGGCCCACGACGGATTTGTCAGCGATCAGCTGCTGGGTCAATTCCAGCATTTTGGGGCCCTGCAGACCATCGTCGAGCGTCACCAGCTTGAGCCTGTTGCCGGCGATGCCGCCATTGGCGTTGACTTTGTCAAAATATACCTGGATGCCCACAGCGAGGCCCTTGGCGTTGGCGGCCGACGCAGGGTTGGACTGCGACGCGATCTGGCCAAAAACGATCTCCTGCGCAGCGTGGCCTGGTACGGAAAAACCGCAGAGCATGCTTAGGAAAAGAGCAGGTACGATGCTCGAGAACATTTTTTTCATGCAAAAGCCCAAATTAAACTCAAAATCAAAAGAGTGGCATTAAACACCAAAGCCCTGTTCCTGCAACTTGGGTGTTATGCGTGCCGGCGCACCATGAGCAAAACGCCGCCCATGGTGGCGAAGAGGCTGCCGCACACCCGGTTGACCCAGCGTATCCGCGCGCCGGACGCCAGCAGCGGCGCAAGGCGCGCGGCGCTCAGCGCACACAGGCTCAGCACACACAACTCCATGGTCACAAAAGTGGACGCCAATACCGCAAACTGGGGCGCCCAAGCGGCTTGGGGTGTCAAAAATTGGGGAAAGAAGGCTGCAAAAAACAGCAGCGCCTTGGGATTGCTGCCGCCCACCATCAAGCCCTGGATGAAGCTGTTGCTGCGGGTCACAAGAAGCGGGCCGGGTTTGCCCGTCGTCTGAAAACCCACCGACGGGCTGCGCCAGGTTTTGATGCCCAGATAAATCAGGTAAGCGGCGCCGCCGATCTTGAGGAGGGTGAAGGCGGTCTCAGAGGCTGCCAGCAGAGCGCCCAATCCCATGGCGGACAGCAACATGACGCCCAGAACGGCGGTAACGCTACCCAGCGCAGAACAGATGGCCATGCCCGCGCCGCGGTGAATGGCATTGGTGATGCACATCAGCATGGTGGGGCCGGGCGACAGAATCAGCACGGCAACGGCGGCGATGTACAAAAGGTAGGTGGACAGTGTCATGGCGGTGAAGAAAAGGTTTAAGACGGCTAGTTTGCCATTGTCCACGCTGCAAGGCCAAACGCCTTGGCGGGCAGAGTGCGGTGTAATGCTCGCCTGAATAAATTTTCTCCTGAAAGCATCCCGTGACCGACCCGCAACTCCAGCTTGGCTTTGATACTTTCGACGTTCCGATGGCGTCCGGGGTGACGCCAAAACCCCGGTCAAAAGCCCGTCGCGCCTCGGCGCCATCCTCTGTCGCGATGCCGGACCTGGAAACCATGGCCGTAACGCTTGCGCGCCATCCCGACTACCGTGTGTTGCGTCGTCTGGTGCCCATCCGCCATTTCGAACGTGTGGCGCAAGGCCCGGTCATCCGCGTTCTGGTCCTGGATACGGAGACCACCGGTCTGGACCATGCCAACGACAAGATCATTGAATTGGCCATGTTGCAGGTCGATGTGGATACCGTGACCGGGTTGCCGGTGGGCGATGTAGCGGTCTACGACGGCCTCGAAGACCCCGGCATGCCGATTTCCAAAGAAATACAGGCTATCACCGGTATTTCCAGCGAGATGGTCCGGGGGCAGCGCCTGGACGAGGTCCGTATTGCCGGCCTGCTGGCGGGAGCCGATCTGGTGATTGCCCACAATGCGGGCTTCGACCGTCCTTTTTGCGAGGCACGCATCCCCGCGTTTGCTCAAATGGCTTGGGGCTGCTCCTTTGCCGATATCGACTGGAAGAAGGAAGGCCACGGGTCGGCGAAGCTGGAATATCTGGCGCTGGATAAAGGCTGGTTTTATGACGCCCACAGGGCAGAGGTGGATTGCCATGCGCTGCTGGCGGTGTTGGGTGAGCCCTTGCCTGCTTCCAGTCAAAGCGGTTTGGCAAAAATTATCGCCATGAGCAGCATGCCCACCTACCGGCTGCAGGCGACGAATGCCCCGTTTGAGGCCAAAGATCTGCTCAAAGCCAGGGCTTACCGCTGGAACGCGGAGCAGAAAGTGTGGCACACGCGACTTGCTGACGAGGCTCAATTGGCCGCTGAATTTGAATGGCTGAAATCTGCTGTCTACGGTGGCCGCGCCGCCCGCGTCCAGGTGGAAAAACTGGATGCCGAAGTCAAGTACTCAAGCCGGGCAGGGGAATTGTCAATGCAGCAGATTTGAAATACGGGCAGGGTAGAATTATGGATACGCAAGGCCGGTCTGGCTTGCGATTTTCTGCTCTCCCTGGCTCTGCTTGGGCCTTCGGCCAAGACGGTTACCAGGGTTGCGGAGCGTCCAAGGATTTTGATGAAACGTGTTGATGACTTCCGCCTGAAGTTCGGGAAAAAAGAGTTCGTACCGATCATGGTTGGCGGCATGGGAGTTGATATTTCCACTGCCGAATTGGCTCTTGAGGCCGTGCGACTCGGTGGTATCGGTCATATCTCCGACGCTATGGTGCCCGACGTCTCCGACCGACGCTTTGACACCAGTTTCGTCAAAGACAAAACCCGCTTCTATAAACACAACATAGACAATTCTGACAAGTCCACGATCAAATTTGATTTGGCCGTGTTGGCTGACGCCACCCGACGCCACGTCGATGCCACCATGCAGGCCAAGCGTGGCGAGGGCCTGGTTTTTGTCAACTGCATGGAAAAGCTGACCATGAACGCGCCGCGTGAAACGCTGCAAGTGCGCATGGCGTCGGCGCTGGATGCGGGTATTGATGGCATTACCTTGAGCGCGGGCCTGCATTTGGGTTCCTTCGGGCTGATTGCAGACCACCCCCGGTTTCGGGACGCCAAGCTGGGCATCATCGTCTCGTCCGTGCGTGCCCTGCAACTGTTTCTGCGCAAGAACGCAAAACTGGACCGTCGGCCTGATTACGTGATCGTGGAAGGTCCTCTGGCCGGAGGCCATCTGGGTTTCGGCATGGACTGGGCGCAATACGATCTGGCCACCATCATGGCCGAAATCGTGCAATTCATGAAAACCGAGCAGCTGGACATTCCCGTGATTGCCGCAGGCGGAATCTTTACCGGCAGCGATGCGGTGTCATTTCTGGAGCAGGGTGCGGCGGCTGTGCAGGTTGCAACGCGGTTTACCGTGGCCAATGAATGCGGTCTGCCGGACAAGGTCAAGCAGGAGTATTTCAGGGCCAGTGAGGAAGACATCGTCGTCAACACCATTTCGCCAACGGGCTACCCGATGCGCATGCTCAGGAACACCCCTGCCATCGGCGCCGGCATCCGTCCCAATTGCGAAGCCTACGGCTACCTGCTGGATGGCAATGGCAACTGCGCTTACATCACCGCCTACAACCAGCAAGTGGCCCTGCACCCGGATTCCAAAACGATTTCGGTCATGGACAAAACCTGCTTGTGCACCCACATGCGCAACTTCAATTGCTGGACCTGCGGCCATTACACCTATCGCCTGAAAGACACGACACGTCGTCTGGAAGATGGCAGCTACCAGTCCTTGAGTGCCGAGCACATTTTCAAGGATTACCAGTTCAGCGTCGACCAGCAAGTCGCCTTGCCGGGCTAAGCACAAGGTCGCAGAAGAAAAAAAGCCCCGCATTGCGGGGCTTTTTCATTATTGGCAAGACGTCACTCCGGTGTGATCCCGGCTGCCTTAATGATCCGCCCCCACTTTTGCGACTCGGCCTGCTGGAACGCGCCCAGCTCGGCTGGCGTGGTGGTGTAGATCTCGGTGCCAGTGCTCTGGTAAAAGGACGCGGCGCCAGGCGATTTGGTGGCGTGAGCCAGCAGTTTGTTGAGCTCGGCGACCACCGGCGCCGGGGTGCCGGCGGGCACATAGGCGGCGAACCAGTAGCCCATCTCGTAGCCCTTCACCGTTTCGCCGATGGTGGGCACGTCGGGGGCCAGCGGCGTGCGCTTGGCACCCGAATAGCCCAGCGCGCGCAGCTTGCCGGAGTTGACTTGCGGCAGGCCCGTGGCGTTGTCGGTAATCATCATGTTGATCTGTCCGCCCAGCAAGTCGGTCACGGCCAGCGGGTTGCTTTTGTAGGGGATGTGCAGCAGCTTGATGTCCGCCATCTGCATCAGCAATTCACCGGCAATGCGGCTTGACGAGCTGCCGCTGCCAAACGACAGTTTGCCCGGTTCCTTTTTCGCCAGGGCGATGAATTCACTCACCGTCTTGACCGGCAGGCTGGGGTTGACGACCATGATCTGGCCGCCCTTGCCCAAAGCGGTCACGGGGGCGAAGTCTTTTACCGGGTCGTAGGGCAGTTTTTTGTACAGGTGCTCGTTCGCGGCGTGCGTGGTGTTGGTGGTGATGAGCACGGTGTAGCCGTCGGGTGCGGCCTTGGCCGCTTGCTGCGCGGCAATGAAGCCGAAGGCGCCGGGCTTGGTGTCAACCACCACACTCTGCTTGGTATCGGTCGCAATACCTTGGCCCAATGCCCGGGCCAGCTGGTCGGTGGCGCTGCCGGCCGCAAACGGCACGACGAAAGTGATCGGTTTGGCCGGGTAGGTTTGTGCACTGGTCTGCAGTGCCGGAAAGGCCAACAGGACGGCGCTGAGGGCCAGCAGGGGGCGGCGGGGGATTGAGGTCATGGGTTGTCTCCGGTAGTTATGGGTGTGGTGTGAAAGTCAGGGGCCGGTTTCTTCGGCGATGAGGAACTGGGTGAGCGTGGCGGGCACCTGAATGCGCAGGTCCAGCAGGAAAAATGACAAAGCCTTGCCGTGACTGTCGAGGTTCAGCGAATCGTTGACGCCGCCATCCAGCACCTCATCCAGGACAAAGTTCATGGCGTGCAGCGTGGGCAGCAGGTAGCGCTTGACGGCGCTGGGCTGGCGGTGCGCAAAGTGCTGGGCCACCCGCTCTTCGGTGAGCTGCTTCACCAGCAACGGGTAGAGCTCGGGACACCAGGCGATGACGCTGATGTTGGAGCGGTTGCCTTTGTCGCCGGTGCGGCCGTGGGCCGCGCGGTAGAGGGGATGGGAAATTGTGTTTGACATGGTGTTAATCCAGCATCGAGTAACTGGCCGGCACCGCGTCACGCGGCACCAGACAGGAGAGTGTGTTGAGCCGCGTGCGCAAGGCGGTGCGCACACCGCCGCCGCCGGCCGGGCCACAGGTGTAGAGCGCATTGACCTCGCGCGCCAGCCGCTCGGCCGCCGCGCGGTCGGCGTGGGTGGCGGCGACGCGTAGGCGGATGTCTTGTCCGTGGCCGGCCGGCGTGGCGGCCAGCAGGCGATCGGCGTCGTCACCGAACACACTGACGGCGCCGATCAAGTCCACCCGCAGCTTTAGCGTGTCGCCCAGGCGGCGCTGCAGCACATCGGCGGCGAGGCGGGCACGTGCTTCCGCGCGCGGGCCGGCATAGGAGATTTCGCCTTCGGCAAACCAGCCGCCCTGGTAAAACACATTGACTTTGAGATCGGCCGGGCGCGCGTGGCCGCGCACGCCGGTCAGCTGCACCCGGTCCGGCCCGACCTGACGTACGGCGGCGTGGCTGATGTCCGCGATGACGTCCGGCGTCAAATAGGCGCTGGGGTCATGCAGCTCGTACAGCAGTTGCTCCTTGACGGTTTGTTCGCTCACCAGCCCGCCGGTGTGGGCAGCTTTGCCGATGACGCAGTCGCCGTCCGCATCAATCTCGGCAATCGGAAAGCCCACGTTGTGCAGGTCCGGCACCTCTTTGTAGCCGGGGTCGGCGAAATAACCACCGGTCACCTGCGCGCCGCATTCCAGCAAATGGCCGACCATGGTGGCGCGACCCAGGCGCATCCAGTCGTCGGCCCGCCAGCCGTAATGCGCCATGGCCGGGCCGACCGTCAGCGACGGGTCGGCGACACGCCCGGCGACGACGATTTGCGCCCCGGCGCGCAGGGCCATGGCGATCGGCTCGGCACCCTGGTAGGCATTGGCGCAGACGATGTCCTGCTCATCGCAGACGGCGCCGAGCCGCTCGCGCAGCAGGGCGCGGTGTTCGGGCCCTGACACGTCGTCACCCGCCAGCACGGCGATGCGCGGCACCGGCAGGCCCAACTCGCGCGCCAGCGCCCGGATGCGCAGCGCAGCGGCGGGCGGGTTGGCCGCGCCAAAATTGCTGACGATGGGGATGCCGTGCTGCAGGCACAAACCCAAAATCGGGCTCAGCAGTTCGTCCAGCAAGGGCTCGTAGCCGCGCGTCGGATCGGCCCGGCGCGCCAGCTGGGCCAGCGCCAGGGTTCGCTCGGCCAGGGTTTCGAAGATCAGTGCCGAAGGGCCGCCGTGGGCAATCAAACTGCGCACCACCGGCAAGGCCGCATCCGTGCGGTCACCCGAGAAGCCGGCGGCTGAACCAATGTGAAGAATGTCTGTCATGGCGCAATTCTGGACAAGCATGATAAAAATGAGAAATGGATTATTTGAATCAACTAATCGGATAAACAGGTGAATCTCTCCGTCAAACACTTGCGCGCCTTCCTGGCGCTCGCCCGGCTCAGCAATTTCACCCGCGCGGCCGAGACCTGCTACCTGTCGCAGTCCGCTTTCAGCGCCCTGATTCAGGGGCTGGAAGAAGATGCCGGCGCGCGCTTCTTCGACCGCAGCACGCGCCGAGTGGAGCTCACGGCCGAGGGGCGCCTGTTTGAGCAATCCGCCGCACGCTTGCTGGCCGACTTTGAGTCGGCCTATACCGAGCTCAGAGACCATGTGGACCTGCGCAAGGGCCGGGTGGCGGTCGCGGCCTTGCCCTCCTTGGCGGCGGGCACCTTGCCCAAGGTGCTGGCGGCGTTTCATGCGCGTTTTCCGGGCATTGAGATTCAGTTGTTCGACGGCCTGTCCGATACCTGCATCGCGCTGGTGCAAAGCGCACGCGTGGACTTTGCATTGGCGTCGGCGGGCAGCGCCCTGGCCGGTCTGCAGACCGAACTCTTGTGCTCGGACACCTTTCATGTGGTGTGCCATGCCTCGCACCCGCTGGCCCAGGCTGACACGGTGCTGCCGGCCGATCTGGCCCCCTATCCCTTCATTCACCTCGCGCGCAGCACCAGCATCCGCCAGCATCTGGAGCAGGCGCTGCACCCCTTGCGGCTGGTCGGCATGATGGAGGTCGAGCATCTGGCGACCGCAGCCGCCTTGGTGGCGCAGGGTCTGGGCATCAGCGTGATCCCGGCGCTGGCACTGTTCCAGTTCCAGCTGCCCGACATCGTGGTCAAACCGCTCGATTTGCCGGGACTGGTGCGCCACATTCACCTCGTGCGGCCGGAAGGACGCTCGCCCTCCGTCGCCGCCGGCGAGTTGCTGGAGATGGTGCGGGCCAGTTTTAGCGCCAGGTGACGATCAGGTAATCATCAGGTGATCGTATCCAGCCGCTTTCGGGTGATATGGGCCACGTCCTTGAGCCAGGGCTGGGCCGCCCAGTGCTGCCGTGCAAACTGACGAATCTGGGCGTTGTAGGTCAGCGACGCGCCAATCACGTCCAGCCCGTCGAGAAACATGCGACGGTGGCGCTCCGAGAGCGTAAAGGACGCGCTCAGGCCCGGGCTGCGCACGCGCAGGTTTTCCACGTCGATCTCCAGCGCCAGGGGACCGGTGCCGGCTTGGGCTTCGCGCATCAGTGCCTGGACTTCGTCCTCGCGCAGAACGGCCAGCATGAGACGGTTGTTCATGGCATTGGAGTAGAAAATCTCGCCGAAACTCGACGCAATCACGGCGGTGAATCCAAACTGCTGCATGCCCCAGACGGCATGCTCGCGGCTGGAGCCGCAGCCGTAGTTGGGGCCGGCGATCAGCATGTTGGTGCTGGCATAGGCGGGCTGGTTCAGGATGAATTCCGGACGGGCCTGACCGGCGCCGTCGAAGCGCAGGTCGTAAAACAGGCCGGGTGCCAGTCCCGATTTGTCGATGCCGCGCAGGAATTGCTTGGGCATGATCTGGTCGGTATCCAGGTTGGCGAGGGGCAGCACGGCGGCGCGGCCGTGGAGGATGGTGTGCTCAGACATGGTTGGGGGTCTCCTGCAGGCGGCGGACATCGGTAATGCAGCCGGTCACGGCGGCGGCGGCCGCCATGGCCGGGCTCATCAAATGGGTGATGGCGCCGCGGCCCTGGCGGCCTTCAAAGTTGCGGTTGGTGGTGGAGGCGCAGCGCTGGCCCGGCGCCAGCACGTCGTCGTTCATGGCCAGGCACATCGAGCAGCCGGGCTGGCGCCACTCAAAACCGGCGGTCATCAGTTGCGCCGCGATGCCTTCGGCCTCGGCCTGGGCTTTCACGGCGCCCGAACCGGGCACGACCATGGCCCGCACGCCGGGCGCGACCTTGCGCGTGCCCACAACGGCGGCCACCGCGCGCAAGTCTTCGATGCGCCCATTGGTGCAAGAGCCGATGAACACATGTTGTATCGGCACGCCCTCCAGGGCTTGGCCGGCTGCCAGCGCGGTGTAGCGCAGGGCCTGCTCGGCACTGAGGCGTTGCACGCTGTCGTCCAGGGTGTCAGGCTGCGGAATCCGGTCGGTAATGGCGATGGCTTGGTCCGGACTGGTGCCCCAGGTGACGAAGGGCGCGACATCGGTGGCGTCAAAGCGGTGTTCGATGTCGAAGACCGCAGCGCTGTCGCTCTTGAGCGTGGCCCAATGCGCCAGGGCCTGCTCGCACCAGGCGCCGGTGATGTCGGGCGTCCGCGCCAGGACATAGTCCATGGCCGTGTGATCCGGCGCGATCAGCGCGCCGCGCGCACCGGCTTCCACGGTCATGTTGCACAGGGTAAAGCGCGCTTCCACGCTCAGCGCATCAATGGCCGAGCCGCTGAACTCGACCACGTAGCCGCGCGCGCCTTGTGCGCCGATGCGGCTGATGATCATCAGAATCAGATCCTTGGCCGTGGTACCCGCAAGCAAGCGCCCGTCCACCGTGATGCGCATGTCCTTGGCCAGCCGGTAAACCAGGGTCTGCGTGGCCAGCACATGCTCCACTTCGGAGGTGCCAATGCCAAAGCCCAAAGCGCCCAAAGCGCCGTAGGTCGTGGTGTGGCTGTCGCCGCAGATCACCACCATGCCGGGGCGGATCATGCCGTGTTCTGGCGCCACCACATGCTCGATGCCTTGCAGCGCATCGTTGGTGTCGAACAGGGGAATGCCGTGGCGCTCGCAGTTGGCCTTGAGCTTGCTGGCCTGCAAGGCTGAGGCGGCATCGGCGATCACGCGCACCTTCACGGCGTACGTCGGGATGATGTGACTGACGACGGCAACGTTCTGCCCAGGCATTGCCACCTCGCGTTCTAGCTCGTGCAGGCCCGCGAAGGCCTGCGGGCTGGTGTATTCGTTCATCAGGTGCAGGTCGCAGAACAGCAGCACATTTTGTTCGTCCAGCTTCGTCACCGTGTGCGACGCGACGAGTTTGCGGTAAAGGGTTTGGGCAGTCATGGAGGGGTCTCGGTCAGGAAAGGCAGGGCGCGGGCGAGCAGGGCGTCAGGCGCTTCCTCGGCGATGTAATGGCCGCAGGGGAGGGCTTCACCGCGCACGTCGTCGGCCACGCGGCGCCATTCATCCAGCGGACGGAAACACTGCTGCACCACGCCTTGCGCACCCCACAGGGCGAGCAGGGGCAGCGCGAGGCGCCGCCCGGCGTCGCGGTCGGCCCGGTCGTGATCGAGGTCAATCCCGGCCGCCGCGCGGTAGTCCTCGCACAGGCCGTGCGCGGTGCCGGGCAGGGCGAGGCAGCGTTGGTATTCGGCCAGTGCGCGTGGGTCAAACGGCGCCAGGCCGGCACTGCGGCGCCCCATCACATCGCGCACATAAGCGGCTGGATCGGCCTCGATCAGGCGTTCGGGCAGCGGGGCCGGCTGGATCAGGAAAAACCAGTGCCAGTAGGCCCGCGCGAAGGCTTCACTGGTTTGCTCGTACATGGCCAGTGTCGGTGCGATATCCAGCAGCACCAGGCGCTGCACCGCGTCGCCATGGTCGGCCGCCAGCCGGTGCGCGACGCGCGCGCCGCGGTCGTGCGCCATCACGGCAAAGCGCGCGTGGCCGAGCGACTGCATCACGCGCAGCAGGTCAAGCGCCATCACGCGCTTGCTGTAGTTCGCATGGTCGGGGGCGCCTTGCGGCTTGGACGAGTCGCCGTAGCCACGCAAGTCGCACAGCACCAGTGTGAACTGGCGGGCCAGCGCGGGCGCGACCTTGTGCCAGATCGCATGTGTCTGCGGGTGGCCATGCAGGAGCAGCAGCGGCGGACCGCTACCGCCGGTCACGGTGTGAATCTGCACGCCGTCGTCGGTGGCAATGTGCCGGCGCTGGAAGCCGGGAAACAGGTCGATTGGGGTCATGGCTAAGTGCTTTCAATCCGGGATTTGGCTTCAAATTTATACGTTTTTGACCTCTAGCCCTCACCCTACTTGCGTAGGCTGCTATTGTTTCAGGACTGATGCGGTAGAGACCACAGGTCGACCGGCTTGTCGGCAGGGTCAGTCAATCTTGATGTCGCGCTCCTTGACGAGCTTGGCCCAGATCGGCATTTCGGCGGCCAGTCGGGTGCGTGCCTGCCCAGGCGTTGACGGCGTCGGCTCAAAGGCTTCCTTGTTCATGCGGTCCCGCAGCGCGGGTGTCTCCAGTGCCTTGTTCAGCGCGGTGTTGAGCTTGCTGATCACGTCCTTGGGCGTGCCGGCCGGCGCCACCACCATGAACCAGGTTTCGAAGTTGTAAGCTGGGAAGCCTGCCTCGGCGATGGTGGGCACATTAGGCATGAGTGCCGAACGCCTGGGCCCCGTCACGCCCAGCGCGCGCAGCTTGCCGGCCTGTACGTGCTGCTGTGCCGCCGACAGCACCGGAAAGCTCAGGTTCACCTGGCCACCGATGGTGTCCACCAGCGCAGGGCCACCGCCGCGATAAGGCACGTGCACGATGAACACGTCGGCGACCGACTTGAAGAGCTCGGCCGACATGTGAAAGGTGCTGCCGCTGCCGGCCGAGCCGTAGTTGAGCTTGCCAGGCTGGCTCTTGGCCAGCGCCACCAGTTCCTTGACGTTCTTGGCCGGCACGCTGTTGTTGACGACCAGAACATGCTGGGAACTGGCCACCATGCCGATCGGGGCGAGGTCCTTCAGCGTGTCGTAGGGCATCTTGGCAAACAGGGCTGGGTTGATCGCCAGTGATACCGTTTGCAGACCGATGGTGTAGCCGTCGGCCGGGGCTTTGGCCACGGCGTCAATGCCGATGTTGCCGGAGGCGCCGGCCTTGTTTTCAATGAAGATGGACTGTCCCAGCGCCCGGCCCCAGTCCTCGGTGATCAGGCGCGCCGCAATGTCGGCGCTGCCCCCGGGTGCGTAGGGCACGATCAGCTTGACTGGTTTGGCCGGGAACGATTGCGCCATGACCACGGCACCCAGTAGCGACAAGATCGTGGTGGCCGCGACGCGAGCCATCAGGCGGGATATTTTCATAGAGGTCTCCTGCGGGTCTATTAAGAATAAGGTGTTTGATGGTATGAATGAATCCACGCAGCATCAATGGCCTCATATTTATTTCATTAGTAAAAACAAAGCAATAATCACGCATGAGCGGATTTTCTGACCTGGGATTTTTTGCCCTTCTGATCAAGGAAGGCAGCCTGGCTGCCGCGGCGCAACAGATGGGCATAACGCCACCGGCGGTGAGTCGGCGTTTGGCCAATCTGGAGCAGCGTCTGGGCGTACGCCTGTTGAACCGAACTACGCGGCGCATCAGCCTCACGCCCGAGGGTGAAACCTATCTGCTGGAGGGTACGAAAATCCTGGCGGACCTGGCGTCGCTGGAGCATATGGTGACGGGTGCCCGCCGTGCGCCGCGCGGCTTGCTCAAGATCGCGGCGACGCTGGGCTTTGGGCGGCGGCAGCTGGCGCCCGCCCTGTCAGCCTTTGCCAAGGCCTACCCGGAGGTCGAAGTGCAACTGCACCTGACTGAAAAAGTCGTCAATCTGGTGGAACAGGGCTTCGACGCGGCGATCCGCTTTGGCGATCTGCCGGATTCTCGTCTCACGGCACGCCGCCTCCTGTCGAACCGGCGTGTGCTGTGCGCTTCACCGCAGTATCTGGAACAGGCCGGTGAGCCAAAGTTACCGTCAGACCTGATGGGGCACCGTTGCATCGTGATTCGCGAAAGCGACGAAACCTACGGTACCTGGCATCTGCATCAGGGCGACCAGCAGGAAACCGTGAAGGTTCGCGGGCTCATGAGCAGCAACGACGGCGAATCGGCCCTGGTCTGGGCGCTTGACGGCCATGGCATTCTGCTGCGTTCGCTGTGGGATCTGACGCCTTACCTGAGCTCGGGTCAGCTACGGCAGATTTTGCCTTTGTGGGAGTTGCCGTCGGCCGATATCTGCCTGATCTACCCCACCAACAGCAATATGTCGGCCAAAACCCGCGCGCTGGTGGATTTCTTGTGCGACTGGTTCACGGGCGAACATCTTGTTGCCAAGCTGTGAATGAATGGCTGTTGACTATAGTCAACAAGCTGAAACAATGGGTCGATGACCATTAATAAGAGTAATCAACGGACTTCATATTACTTTTCGGCGGATGGCGGAATTGTCAGGCCTTCAGAGCGTGTCGACAGGTGGTCGCAATTTCCTGAGTTCCGGCAGATTTCTTAAATGGCATAAATACGTCTGCTAACCTCGAAGTGGCTTACACATTCTTTATTCGCATGCTCAAGAACCCGCGCACAACGGGTGCGCTGGCTCCCTCTTCTGCTCGCCTTGCGCGGGAACTCGCTTGTTTGGCCGCGGGCTCGGACCATGTCCTTGAACTTGGCGCAGGGACTGGCGTCGTGACGCAGGCCCTCTCCAAAGTAGTCAATGAAGAGAAAATTCAGGTGGTCGAGGTGCAAATCAAATTGGCTGCCACTTTGAAGAAGCGGTATCCAAACATGAAAGTCCTGCAGTCAACGGCCCATCACGCCCTGGACAACTATCGCCAATGCGGGTCGGTGGCCGTGGTTTCCAGTTTGCCATTCCGGTCCCTGCCACCAGCCATGAAGCACTTGACCGTTCAAAGCCTGCTGGGGTTTCTGAAATCATCACCTGGCTCCCAGCTTATCCAATACACCTACGGCCTGGGCGCCCCATTCAGCGCACCTTCCGGTTTCAAGTGGCAGCAGGTAAAGTGGGTGTTTGCAAATATTCCGCCCGCCTGTATTTGGGTTCTCACCAAAACAGTTGACTAGCGAAACGCATTTGCCGGGGCCCCGACAATTTCATGTACGAATCAAAAGCACAAGCCCCTCTTTCTCACGTTCACTTTGCCCGGCGCCTGCTTTTCCATGTGCTGCTTGCGCTGGGTCTGCTCAGTGTGTCTCTTGGCGTTGGCATGGTTGGTTACTCCCATTACGAGCGTTTCTCGGTGCTCGACGCCTTCCTTAATTCAGCGATGCTCTTGGGTGGCATGGGGCCGGTCAATCCGCCTGTCAGTGCGGGAGGCAAGCTCTTTGCCGGCCTGTATGCTTTGTACGCGGGCCTTGTTTTTATTGTCACCGCCGCCCTGGTTTTTACGCCGATCGTGCACCGCGTTCTTCACAAGTTTCATTGGGACGAGAAGCCGTGAACTCATTCGTCATCGTCGCTGTCCGGTATGAGCACATCGGCCACCGCTCCGACGGCCTTGGCTGTGATTTTCACGCCGGTTGCCACCACTGTGACAGCGGCATCGGCGATGGCCACGACCGCACAAGCCTGAATCATCAGGACCAGGCCGACACTGATGAGCAATCGGGTTAGTTTGAATTTCATGGTCAGTCTCGCATCTTCCATAGCATGCGAACCGCATACAGGGTCAAGCTACCGATCAGCAAGCCTACGATGTCAGCCAACCAGTCCAGCAAGTCCCCTTGACGCCAGCCGCTTAGCGCTTGAGCGCACTCGATACCGGCCCCAAACAGCACCAAGCCGACGAGCAAGGATAAAGTGCGACCCGGATAAGCCAGCAGCCCCAAAAATGCAAGCGCAGCGAACCCCAGTGCGTGCTGAGCTTTGTCCCAAAAGTGGAGTTCCGAGGGCAGTTGATCGACCGGAACGAGCGACAGCCACAATGTGACCAACACCAGCGTCCAGAACGACAACTTATAGTGAACAGAAAAATTTGGCCGATTCATACGCTGCGCTTGTGATGGGTACCAGGAAGGATCTTGAGAGAGGTGTCTAGAATTTTGACCCGGAAATAAAAAAGCACCTAAGCTTGTGACTTAAGTGCTATTTATTTTGGCTCCTCGACCTGGGCTCGAACCAGGGACCTACGGATTAACAGTCCGGCGCTCTACCAACTGAGCTATCGAGGAATATAAAACTCTAAATTTCAAAAAATTCAAAGGCCTTCCGAAGAAGGCCTTTGAAACTGACACTGTATTCTGGCTCCTCGACCTGGGCTCGAACCAGGGACCTACGGATTAACAGTCCGGCGCTCTACCAACTGAGCTATCGAGGAATAAGCCTTAAATTATAGCTTCATTTTTTGAGGTGCCCGTGCCTGCGGATGACGATTCATTTGAAACCCGGTCCAGCCATCCATTGCTCGCATCGGACACGAATTCCCGGATAATCCGAACTCGCTAGAGGTGTCACCTGCGGGTGACTGAGACATACTCTTTGAACCTGATCTGGGTCGTGCCAGCGTAGGGAAGCTTCTTCCACTGCTCTCGTCTGGCCCATGTCGTACCTGTTATGGAATTACATGGCCACGAATCTCTCTTTTCCCGATCTTTGGTCTGACGTGGTCGCCGTGCGCGAACGTGCGCCGCTGGTGCACAACATCACGAATCTGGTGGCCATCAATTTCAACGCCAACGTTCTGCTGGCTGCCGGTGCTTCACCAGTGATGGCCCATGCCCATGAGGAAGTGGCGGACATGGCGGGCATTGCCCAAGCCTTGGTGCTTAACATCGGCACGCTCGATCCCTACTGGATTGAGAGCATGCGACTGGCCCTGGTCGCCGCATCCGGGCGCGGCATTCCCGTGGTGTTGGACCCGGTGGGCGCAGGCGCGACGCCGTATCGCAACAAGAGCATTGAACTTCTCTTGAACACGGCTTTGCCGACCGTGGTGCGAGGCAATGGCTCGGAGATCATGAGCGTGGCGGGTATCGCAGTGCAGACCCGTGGTGTGGACAGCAGTACCGGGGCCAACGATGCACTGGACGCGGCCCAGGGACTTGTCCAGAGGACTCAGGGCGTTGTCTGCGTCAGCGGACAAACCGACCACATTCTTGGCGCGCAACGGCGTTGGGCACGCCTGTCCAACGGGCACGCATGGATGACCAAGATCACCGGCGTGGGTTGCTCGGCCACGGCGCTTGTCGGGGCTTTTTGCGCCGTGCAGCCGGATGCCTGGCGGGCCACGGTGGCGGCGATGGCATTGCTTGGCGTGGCCGGTGAAGTAGCCGCTGAAAAAGTCATGACACGCGCTGGCGGTGTGGGCAGCCTGCAGATGGCATTGCTGGATGAGCTGCAATTGCTTGATCAGGCGACGTTCGAACAACGTCTGAAGCTGGAAGTCGCCGAGTGGTAGATGCGATAGCGAAAACAACACGGGGCGTGCCCTTGCAGGCGCTACGCCTGTATTTGGTCACCGATCAGTTCTGCGCCGGAGGCCGCACGCTCACCGATGTCGTCGCGGCGGCTGTGCAAGGTGGCGTCACCTGTGTTCAGTTGCGTGAGAAGCTGCTCAATACCCGCGATTTCTTGGCTCAGGCACTGTTGTTGAAGGCGCTGCTGGCTCCGCACGGCATTCCGCTGGTGATCAACGACCGCATCGACGTTGCGTTGGCCTGCGGTGCGCAGGGCGTGCACCTGGGGCAGGGTGATATGCCCGTGGCGCAGGCGCGTCGGTTGCTGCCCCCGGATGTATTCATCGGCTTGTCGGTGGAGACGATGGACGACGTTGTGCGCAGTGCCTTGCTTTCGGTGGACTACCTCGGGGTGAGTCCGATTCATGCCACGCCGACCAAAACGGATACCCAGACGCCCTGGGGACTGGACGGCTTGCGCCAGGTCCGGTCTGCGACTGCCTTGCCGCTGGTGGCCATTGGTGGCATCCACGCCGGCAATGCGCGTGCGGTGTTGGCGGCCGGAGCCGACGGACTGGCCGTGGTCAGTGCGCTGTGTTCGGCACCCGATCCCCGGGCTGCTGCGGTGGCACTGAGAAAACTCATGGATTCGGACTGATTCCGTTTCCAAATCATTCGTGTCTAGGCGCGAAGCCGCAGGCAGTGCAGTAGCACGACAAGGCGAAGCAACAACGACACGGATGATTTAGAAATGGAATGAGATCAAAAACCGGCAGCACAAGAGAATTGACAACGATGAATGCATTTAAATTCGAGTACCCCAGAGTCCTGTCCATCGCGGGCTCCGACAGTGGCGGCGGTGCGGGCATCCAGGCCGATCTGAAAACATTTTCAGCGCTGGGTTGCTACGGCATGACGGCCATCACCGCACTCACGGCACAAAACACCTGTGGCGTGCGCGCCATTCACGGTGTGCCGCCGCAGATGCTGCGCGACCAGATTGACGCCGTGCTGGAGGACATCGGTGCCGATGCGGTCAAGATCGGCATGCTGCATGCGCCGGAAATTGTGCGTACCGTGGCCGAAGCCATTGACCGGTATGCTCTGAAAAACGTCGTGTTCGACCCTGTGATGGTGGCCACCAGTGGTGCGGTGTTGATTGACGACACCGCCGTGGATGTCTTGGTGCGTGAGCTATTTCCCCGCGTGGCGGTGATCACCCCCAACCTGGATGAAGCGGCGCTGCTGGTGGGACACCCATTGAGGTCTGCGCAAGACATGGAGCAGGCTGCACTGGCCTTGCTGGACAAAGGCGCGCGTGCGGTCTTGCTCAAAGGTGGACATTTGCCGGGCGACACCGTGATTGATTTGCTGGTGACTGATACGGGTGAGAAATACTGGATGCAGGCTGCGCGCATTCACAGTCCCAACACCCACGGCACCGGCTGCACGCTCTCCAGTGCCGTGGCCGCCCATCTGGCCCTGGGCGCTCCGCTGCTGGATGCGGTGCAGCATGCCCGGATCTATGTGCGGGAGGCTTTGCAGGCTGGGGCGCAGGTACGCACCGGCAAGTGCAGCGGCCCGCTCAACCACGGCTATGCGCCTGTGGCCATGCGCCTTAAAACCTTGGGTTAATTCGGTCGAATCAGGTTCTTGCGTAGATCAATTCCTGCAGACTGGCGGCCACTTCTTCAGGCTGTTCAGCGGCGACCAAGGCCCGCACCACGGCCACCGAACCGACACCACTGCGTAAAACCTCTTGCAGCCGGCTACCGTCAATGCCACCGATGGCCACCAGCGGGTAGTCGCGCATCAGCCGCGCGTAGGCATGCAGCCGTTCTGTACCTTGCGGTGCGGTCACCATGCGTTTGAGCGTGGTGGGGAATACTGCGCCCATGGCCACGTAGCTTGGGCTGAAGCGGTCGGCGCGCAGCATCTCGGCGTAGCCATGGCTGCTCAGACCGAGGCGCAGCCCGGCGGCCCGGATGATTTGCAAATCCGCCGCGTCCATGTCTTCCTGCCCCAGGTGCACGCCATAGGCGCCCGCGTCTATCGCGGCTTGCCAGTGGTCATTGATGAAGAGCAGGGCGTCCGTGCCCTGAACGGCCTTAACGGCCGCGCGCACCTCATGCGCAATGGCGCTGGCGTCATCAGACTTGAAGCGCAGCTGGACCGTGGGAACACCGGCCCGAGCCATGCGGCTCACCCATGCCACATCCGGCAACACCGCGTACAGGCCCAGTTGGCGCGGGCAAGCGGCGAACGCATCCTCACGGGGCCACGGGCGCATGCCGAAGTCCTGCGCTTCGTCGGGCCACGCGTCTGCATTGAATTGACCGATGCGCTCCGTCATGGCCTGCCACGCCTTGGCAACGCATTCGGCATCCGCTTCGATGAAGCCCAGATTCAGGCAGGCCTGTTTGGCGGCGCGGTAGACCGGCGCGTCGCTGCTGAAGATAGCCGTGGCCGTTGTGTTGGCGATCGAGCCTGCCGCATCAGGTAACGCCAGGTCTTGGTGCGCCGTGATGATCGCCTGCACCCGCGCATTGTGTGTGTTCATGCTTATCAAGTTGCTCATGCCTGATGCCAAAACGGCGTGCCCAACACTGGCGTGCTGGCTTGCGCGGCGTGCTGCTCCGTCATGGTGCCTGACAGAAAAGCATCACGCCCCGCCTGGGTCGCACTGGCGAAAGCGCCCGCCATGCCGATGGGGTCCTGCGCCAGCGCAACCGCCGTGTTGAGCAGCACGCCATCAAACCCCCACTCCATCACTTGGCAGGCGTGCGAGGGCAGCCCCAGTCCTGCATCCACGAGCATGGGTACCGACAGGCGCTCCCGCAGAGTGCGCAGGGCGTAGGGGTTGATGGGGCCTTTGCCGGTGCCGATGGGTGCCGCCCACGGCATGATGGCCTGGCAACCCACGTCCACCAGGCGCTGGCACAGCACCAGGTCTTCGGTGCAATACGGCAGCACCTGGAATCCGTCCTTGATCAGCCGGCTGGCGGCATCGACCAGGTTCAGGGTATCGGGCTGCAAGGTGTAGTCGTCACCGATGAGCTCCAGCTTGATCCAGGGCGTGTTGAACACTTCGCGTGCCATCTGGGCGGTCGTGATGACTTCCTGCACGCTGTGGCAGCCGGCGGTGTTGGGCAGCACCGGCACATCCAGTTCGCGCAACATGTCCCAGAAGCGGTTGGGTGCGTCATGGGCGCTGACATTCTGTCGGCGTAGCGAGGCGGTGAGCATGGCCGGTTGCGCCTTGCGCACCGCCGCTTCCAGTACATGGGGCGACGGGTAGCGGGAGGTGCCCAGCAGCAGGCGGCTTGAGAAGGTCTGGCCGTACAGAACCAGGGGGTCGGCAGACGTGGCGGTGTGGTGTTCAGCGGTCATGGTGTGTCCCGGTTAGCCCCCGGTCACCGGGGTGATGATGTCAATACGGTCGTCGGCTTGCAGCAGTTTTTGCGCGTACTGCGTGTTGGGAACAAATTGCAGGTTCACCGCCGCGGCAAAAGGTGGCCGCGCCTTCAGCCGTGCGACGGCATCGGCCAGTGTCGCACCGGCCGGCAGTTCGTGTGGCACCTGGTTGATAAAGACTTGCATGGGCTCAAGTGTCGGCATTCTGGATGGACACGGAAAACCTGTTCGCCAGCAGTGACGTATTGGTTTGGAACAGCTCCATCACCACATCCAGCATGGCCGGGCCGATCAGATAACCATGCCGGTAGAGGCCGTTGATTTGCATGACGCGTTCGCCAAGCCGGCGAATGGAGGGCAGGTTGTTGGGCAAGGCGGGGCGGCATTGGGTCACCAGATCCACGATCCGCGCTTCGGCAAAACCGCTGTCGACCGTATAGGCGGCGCTGAGCAATTCCAGCGTGGAGCGCACGCTGATTGGCGACAGGTCGTCGGATTCAATCTCGGTGGCGCCGATCACAAAATAACCCTCCTGCTTGGGCGCAATATAGATCGGGTAACGGGGATGAACGAGGCGCGTCGGGCGAGACAGTTTCACCTCCGGCGCCAGCAAGGTGATGACTTCACCACGCACTCCGCGCAGCGCGGGCCATTGCGCGCGCGCACCCACGCCACGGCAGTCAAACACCCAGTCCGGTTGCCCGGGTGCGCCCGGCGAAAAGTCCCCCGGCGCACGTGGGCTGTCCCAGTTCAGTTTGACATCCAGGCGTTGCAGCTGGTGCAGCATGGCCGCCAGCAGCTGGTGGTTGTCCAGTTGTCCTTCGCCCGGCAGGTAAAGACCCTGAGGAAACCGGGTTCCCAGCGAGGGCTCCAGTTCCGCGAGTCCCTGGGCGTCGAGGCGCTGCGCCTTCGGCAGCATGGGCAACGACAGACTGGTGGCATCGAGTTGGCGCGAAAACCGGTCTGCCTCCGCCGCGTCCTGCCGATGCCACAACACCAGCGTGCCCTGCTGCTGAAAATAGACCGGCTCATCAAGCTGTGCAATCAGCTCCGGCCAGCGGGCGAGCCCATGGACGCCCATTTCCACCACGCTGGTTTCCGTGATGGCCGACTCCGCCAGAGGCGCCAGCATGGCGGCGGCAGCGCGGGCGGCCGAGTTCAGCGCCTCCGGGCCACCGGCATCAAACAGCTCCAGTTGATGACCCATACGCGCGAGTTGGCATGCCAGCAGACGACCCATCAGGCCTGCGCCCAGAATAACTATGTTCATGTTTCGTTCTCCGTTGACGATTTCACGCCTGTTTGGGGCGAGTCAGCCAGGCCAGCGTGAAGGTCAGTGCCAGCGTGGGCAGGGCAGAGCCCCATTGCGGCGCCCATTTGGCCAGGGCGTGATAAGTGGCGATGCCCGCCAGCCACAGCATCGCGGCGGTCAGGTCAATCTTGCGCTGCGGTGGTGCAAAGCTGGGTTGGCCGACCCCGAGTTGACCCAGAATGACGCCGTACAAAGGCACGAACACCGAGCTCAGCAAGAGCAAAAACGGCTCCAGACTGTGCATCGGCAGCACCAGCGCCAAGCCGGTGCACAGCACCGCCAGCCCAAGTCCCCATTGCCGGATGCTCCAGGACGGCTTGATGCTGTGGGCCGACACCGAGCCCGAGTACACGTCGCCATAAGCGTTGTCAATTTCATCAACCAGGATCAGGCTCAGGGCGATCAGCCCGCCTTGCGCCAGCAACAGCGCGCTGACCAGACTGGCGTCCGGCTGCGCCACGCTGACCACCAGCACGCCCAGTGCATAGCACCAGATATTGGCTACGGCGTAGCCCAACCAGGTGCCGCTCATGGCGCTGCGCCCCGAGCGACCATGGCGGGCGTAGTCTGCGACCAATGGCAACCACGACACTGGCATGGCAATCACCAGGTCCATGGCGGACAGCATGCTCATGCTGCCGTCACCGGGGCGGGTCCAGAAGGTGTCAAAGCCCTGTGTCTGCAATTGCCCGCCAAACTGCCAGGTCAGCCACATGAGCGAGGCAATCACCAGTGGCAACCCGAAGCGGCTGATGATCTTGCGCACCAGCGTGGTCATGGAGCCGGCCAGCAGCAAGGTCAGCACCGCACCCCACAAGAGCGTCGTGAAGACGATGCCGCCGGGACCGTCCAGCACGAGTCCGAACGACTGCTTGCCGATGGCGGCGGTGCCGTCTCGCATGATCACCAGCTCGAAGGTGGTCCAGCCAATCAGCTGTGCGATGTTCAGCAGTACCGGCAAGCGCGCAAAGTAGCTGCCATAGGTGGTGTGCATCAGGCCGGCGCTGGTCAGGCCGCTGTCGCAACCCAGTTTCGCTGTCCAGGCCAGCAGACCGGAGCCGATCAGCGAACCCAGCACGATGGCAATCGCGGCGTCGCGACTGCCCACCGCTGGCACCAGGTAGGCGCCGATCTGCATGACCAGCAGACCCACCCCCAGGCTGAACCAGAGTGAGGCGTGTTGGTGCCAGCTGAATACGCGGTCGATGTCCGCCACCGGCGTCAGCGCCTTGTTGTCGGCGGTGGAGGCGTATGTGTTTGCCATCTGTTTGCTCCAAGCAAAAGAATTGGCAGGTAGGCTTTGTCTGGACGGGGAGATGCGCCACCCGAGATTAAAGTGGCGCCCCTGAACCGGACATGCTTCCCTGCGCGAGGATTACCTCAATCAGGTTCAAAGGGACTTTCTCAGTCGTCCGGCCTCCAGAGAAGCCGGGCAACACCCCTAGCGAATGTGCTCAACTGAGCACGGTGTGGATTCTACTCAGTCAAAAACCGGCGACTCCACCCCCAGCACCTTGTGCAGCTTGGGGCTGGTCGTGGTGTACTGCAAAAAGACTTTTTTCTCGGGCGCGATGATGGGCATGGCGCCAAAGGCGGCCAGCGCGCATTCATGGAAGCCGCTCAGAATCAGCTTCTTCTTGCCAGGGTAGATATTGATATCGCCGACGGCAAAGATACCCGGCACGCTGGTGGAGAACTTCTCGGTGTCGACCTTGAGCTGCTTGCGCTCGATGTCCAGCCCCCACTGGGCGATCGGGCCGAGTTTGGGGCTCAGGCCAAAAAACACCAGCAGCACGTCCAGCGGCACCACGCGCGTCACCGCATCGGAACCGGTGACCTTGACGCCAGTCAACCGGCCGTCGTGTTCGTCATAGCCGGTGATCTGGCCGACGATGAACTGCATCTCATAGGCCTCGCACAGTTCGCGCATTTTGGCCACATTCGCTGGTGCCGCCTTGAAACCGTCGCGGCGGTGAATCAGGATCACGCTTTCCGCCTTATGCGGGCCGTCTTTGACGAAGTCCAACGCCCAGTCCAGGGCCGAATCGCCTCCGCCGACGATCACCAGGTTCTTGCCGGCAAAGTCATCGGGGTTCTTGACGCTGTAAAACAGCTGCGAACCATCAAAGGTCTCCAGACCTTCGACCTTGAGCGTACGCGGCTGGAAGGCCCCGACGCCGGCGGCGATGAAAATGGTTTTGCTCAGGAATTGAGTGCCCTTGGCGGTCTCCACAAAGAAGCGGCCATCGTCCTGCTTTTCGACCGTGCTGACTTCCTGGCCGTAGTGGAAGGTGGCGCCAAACGGCGCAATCTGCTTGAGCAGGTTGTCGGTCAGCTCTTGGCCGGTACACACCGGCACGGCCGGGATGTCATAAATCGGTTTGTCGGGATACAACTCGACGCACTGGCCGCCCGGATGGGGGAGTGAATCAATGACGTGGGCCTTGATCTCCAGCAGGCCTAGCTCGAACACCTGGAACAGGCCGACCGGGCCTGCGCCGATGATCACCGCGTCGGTTTCGATCGGGCCTTCGTGGGCCTGTGCGGTCTTGATCACTTCGGGGTTCAATTGAGCTTCCATCACGCGTCAGCCCCGTTATTTGATGAGATAGGGCAGCTTGCCGGTCTTGTCTTTCCACTCCTCGGCTTCCGGCAGGGCGGGCTTGCGCTTGGTGATGCTGGTGAAGCTGGGCAGCTTGGCCAGTTCGGCGTTGAGCTTGGTCATGTGCTGCTGGTCCTTGGGCACATCCTCTTCGGCGTAGATGGCGTTCACCGGACATTCGGGAATGCACACCGCGCAGTCAATGCACTCGTCGGGATCGATGGTCAGGAAGTTCGGGCCTTCGCGGAAGCAATCCACGGGGCAAACGTCGACGCAATCGGTGTACTTGCATTTGATACAGGCTTCGGTGACGGTATGTGTCATTTTGTTGTGTTCGACGAATGGGTGGAAACCCTAGATTTTATTGGGTTTCCATATCCCTTTGATTTAACTTGGCCCTGAAGGCCGGAGGGATTGCTTGAGGTGGGTCAATTAATCAGCACAGCACCCGCTGTTTTGTGCGAAGCCGTGTCCACCAAAATCAGTGAGCCCAGCACGCGCGAGCGGCTGTAGGGCAGGGTGGCAATGGTTTCCTGTAGCGTCAACTCGACGTGGCCGATGGCATTGGCCTCCAGTTGGTTGGCGTCGTGCTCGGCTAGCGTATTGATGTCCAGTTGATGAACAATGCGCTTGATTTTGGCCTTGATCCAGCGGTGCCCGTGCAGTGCCCAATACACGCGGCCGGCCACCAGGGGTTCGTCGTCCATCCAGGCGACCGTGGCTTTCAGGTCGCGGCTGATGTTGAAGTTGCCCGGGGCGATAGCAGGCACGTCGAAATCGTCTTCGGCGATGGCTTCTGCTTTGGGCGCAACCGCCAGCAACCAGTCGCCACGGGAAACGTCGACCTCACGGTCCAGCACAATGCCGGCGCTGCGTCCAGCCTGCACCGCGCCGGGTTTGCGCGTGTGACCCAGCACTTGCGCGACCGTGGCCGTTTGGCCGCTGGGCAAGATCGAGATTTGCTGTCCGATCTGCACCCCGCCCGTGGCCACGCGGCCCCAGAAAATGCGCCGTCCCTGGGACGTATCGCTCGATGAGGAAAATTTCTCCACCCATTGCACCGGAAAGGCAAAAGGCGTGGTGACTTCGGCCGGCGTGGCTGGCAGCAGTTCCAGAATTTCCAGCAGGCTCGGGCCCTCATAGCCGCACCAGCCCTCAGCCGACTCGACCACGTTGTGACCTTTCAGCGCCGAGATCGGCACGATGGCCGTCACCTCGATGCCGGCTGCCTGGGCAAAGGCCGTCAACGCATGGCTGATGTTGGCAAACGCCAGCGCCGCCTGACCCAGGGTCCCCGGTTTGTTGGCGTCTTCCAGCGCATCGAGCTTGTTCACGGCAAACACAATGCTGGGCACGCGCAGCAGGTTCACCAGCAACGAATGGCGGCGGGTTTGCGACAGCAGCTCCAATGCATCGGTTTGCCACTGGAGTTTGGTGGCGTCCACCAGCACCACGGCCGCGTCGGCGCTGGAGGCGGCCGTGACCATGTTGCGGGTGTACTGCTCGTGGCCGGGCGCATCGCCAATGATGAATTTGCGCTCAGCGGTGTTGAAGTAGCGGTAGGCCACGTCGATGGTGATGCCCTGCTCGCGCTCGGCCGAAAGGCCGTCGGTGAACAGCGCCAGATCGGCCTCGCCACTTTTGGAAACATTCGCCAACTGGTCCAGCAGGACCGAGCGGCTGTCGATCAGCAGGCGGCCAATCAAGGTGCTCTTGCCATCATCCACGGAACCGCAGGTGATGAATTTCAGTGCCGATTGAGTGTCATTCAAGCCTCTAGCCCCCGTAGATGTTGCGGGAGTAGCTATTGTTGTTGTAGCATTCATCAGAAGTACCCATCTTTCTTGCGCTTCTCCATCGAAGCCTCGGAGGTTTTGTCGTCCATGCGGGTGGCGCCGCGTTCGCTCACGTCGGCGGCCAGTGTTTCGATCACGATGTCGGCGGCGGTGGCCGCCGTGCTTTCCACCGGGCAGGTGCAGGTGATGTCGCCCACGGTGCGAAAACGCACGTCGCGCGATTCCATGGTTTCGCCCGCCTTCAAAGGGGTCAGTTCGGTTACCGGCACCAGCAGGCCCTTGCGTTCGACCACGTCACGTTTGTGTGTGTAGTAGAGCGAAGGCAGGGCGATCTTTTCGCGGTCGATGTATTGCCACACGTCCAGTTCGGTCCAGTTGGAGATCGGGAACACGCGGAAGTGCTCGCCCGGCTGGATGCGGGTGTTGAACAGGGTCCACAGCTCGGGCCGCTGCGCCTTGGGCTGCCATTGGCCGAAACTGTCGCGGTGCGAGAAGATGCGCTCCTTGGCGCGAGCCTTTTCCTCGTCGCGGCGGGCGCCGCCGATCAGCGCGTCAAAACGGAACTCCTCAATGGCCTCCAGCAGGGTGACCGACTGGTGCACGTTGCGGGACTCGCCTGGATGCGCCAGGCGCACGGTGCCGCGCGCCATGGAGTCTTCCACGCTGCGCACAATCAGATCGGCGCCCAGCTCCTTGGCGCGGGAGTCACGAAAATCGGTGACTTCCTTGAAGTTGTGGCCGGTGTCGATCATCAGCAACGGGTAAGGGATGCGGTCGGCCCCAAAGGCCTTCTCGGCGCACTTCAGCATGACCAGCGAATCCTTGCCGCCTGAAAACAGCAAAGTGGGGCGCTCGAACGCGGCGGCGACCTCGCGCAGGATGAAGATGGTTTCTTCTTCCAGGGCATCCAGATGGGCGTTGCTCAGGTGGTCGTGGTGTTCGGAACGGAGTAGTGAATGGTGCATGGGGTCAAGTAGTTCGGGAGGGGTGCGATCGTTCATGCTGGCGCTTTCTCTAGGGAGCTGGATTGGTTGACATGCAGGCCGCATTCCTTGGCCGCTTCGTCTTCCCACCACCAGCGGCCGGCGCGGAAATCTTCGCCCAGACTGATGGCGCGGGTGCAGGGCGCGCAGCCGATGCTGGGGTAAAACTGATCGTGCAGCGGGTTGTAGTCGATCTTGTTCAGGGCAATGAAGTGCCAGACGTCACCCCAGGTCCAATTGGCCAGGGGGTTGAGCTTGACGCGTGTTGCGTCGCTGGTGTCGATCAGTGGCACGTCGGCGCGGGCGCCGGATTGCTCGCGGCGCAGGCCGGTGATCCAGGCGTCCTTGCCGGCCAATGCACGCCCTAGCGGCTCCATTTTGCGAATATGGCAGCAGCCTTTGCGCAGCTCGATGCTCTTGTACATCGCGTCCTTGCCTTCGCGCGTCACAAACTGCACGACTGATTCATTGACCGGGGTGAAGACCTCCACCGGCGCGCGCGACGTGGCCTTCAAGCGGTCCAGCAGTGCCAGCGTTTCGGCGTGCAGCATGCCGGTTTCCAGCACGAAGATGCCGATGTCGAGCTGCAGGGCGTTGATCAGGTGGCTGACCACCACGTCTTCCGCGCCCAGACTGGAGGCCTGGGTGATGCGGAGGGCGCCGCCTGCGGCCAGTGGCGCATAGTCTTTGGCTGCCTGTTGCAGCAGGGCCGTGGTTTCCGCCAGCTTGGCGTCAAAGTCCTTGGAGGCGCGGGCGTTGAGTTCAATGGCGCTCATGCGGCGACTCCTTCGGTGGCAGCGGTCGAGGCACGACCGGCGATGAAATGCGGCTTCACGGTCACCGTGTCGCCCTGGTAGAACGCCGGATAGCGGTCAAACTGGCGTTGTGCAAAATCCAGGTTCTGGTCTTCACGCAACACGGCGGCGTCAAAGCCGCTGCGTTGCATCTGCACCAGCTGGTCAATCAACACGTCGCCGGTGGCGCGAATTTCACCTTTGAAACCGAGACGGCGGCGCAGCAGAAAGGCCTGGCTGAAGGCGCGGCCATCGGTGAATTTCGGAAAATTCAGGTCAATGCGCTCAATGCCTTCAAGACTCAGCGTGCGGGGATCGACATCATTCGCAATTTCAATGACATTTTGGCCTGTAGCCCCGGTGGAATGGGCGTAAGCAGCTATTAATTTCATAGTCATTCCTTTCTTTCAGACCAGCTCGGCCTCAGCCGTGTGGCGCACGCTGTTGGCCGCCTGCTTGAACGTGTCCATGCCGATACGGCGAACGGTGTCAATAAACGTCTCGCCGTTCAGGCGTTCACGGCGGTAGGTATCCAGCAGCGCCTCGATCACGTCCGGCACTTCCAATGCGCCAAATGAGGGACCGACCACCTTGCCGGCCACGGGGGGGCCGCTCAGCGTGGAGCCGTCCGAGCCGCCCAGCGAAATCTGGTACCACTCGCGTCCGTCCTTGTCGACGCCCAAAATGCCAATGTGGCCGCTGTGGTGGTGACCGCAGGAGTTGATGCAACCGCTGATGTGCAAATCGATTTCACCAATGTCGAACAACTCGTCCATGTCCTGGTAGCGCTCGGTGATGGCCTCGGCGATCGGGATGGAGCGAGCATTGGCCAGCGCACAAAAGTCGCCACCGGGGCAGGCAATCATGTCGGTCAGCAGACGGATGTTGGACTTGGCAAATCCAGCCTTGCGGGCCGCGCGCCACAGTGCGGGCAACTGGTCCGCACGCACCCAGGGCAGCAAGAGATTCTGGTCATGCGTTACGCGCACCTCGCCGGCTGAAAACTGGTCAGCCAGTTCAGCGGCCGTGTCCAGTTGCTCGGCAGTGGCGTCGCCCGGGGCGTGGCCCAGGCGCTTGAAGGACAGGGTGACAGCGCGCAGGGCAGGGTTTTTGTGCGGCGCGACGTTTTGCTTCAACCAGCGGGCATAGATGATCTCGTCCTCGGCAGACAGGCTGGGTGCTACGTTTTTAGTAGCCTCTTGCGCAGGTGCAACAAGGGCTGGAGGCACAAATGAGGCTGAAACCCGGTCCAGCTCAGCCTGGGTGATGGTGTGCGGTGCGCCGTCCACGCTGACGATTTGCTGGTACTCGGTCTCGACTTCATCGACAAAGCGCTGGCCCTCGGCCTTGACCAGAATCTTGATGCGGGCTTTGTACTTGTTGTCGCGCCGACCCCAGCGGTTGTAGACGCGTACCACGGCCTCGATGTAGTTCAGGACCTCTTGCCACGGCAAGAAGTCGCGGATGGTGCTGGCAATCACCGGGGTGCGGCCCATGCCGCCGCCAACCAGCACCTTGAAGCCAATCTCGCCGGCTTCGTTGCGCAGCACATGCAGGCCCACATCGTGCCAGCTGGTGGCAGCACGATCTTCCAGTGCGCCGGAGATGGCGATCTTGAACTTACGCGGCAAAAACGCAAACTCGGGGTGCAAGGTGCTCCACTGGCGCACGATTTCGCAAAACGGGCGCGGATCGACCAACTCGTCCACGGCAATGCCGGCGCGCTCATCGCTGGTGATGTTGCGGATGCAGTTGCCGCTGGTCTGGATGCCGTGCATGTTGACCGAGGCCAGCAAGTCCATCACATCGGCGCTCTTGGCCAGAGGAATCCAGTTGAACTGGACGTTCTGGCGTGTGGTGAAGTGGCCATAGCCGGTGGGCATGTTCTCCGTGCCGAACGCGGCCTGGGTACTTGTGGCTGTCCGGTAAACCTCAGCGCTGGGCTGGTCGTACTCGCGGGCAATTTGGGCCAACACGCGCAACTGGCGGCTTGCCAACTCACCATACGGCACGGCCACGCGCAGCATGGGGGCGTAACGTTGCACGTACCAACCATTTTGCAGGCGCAGCGGCAGGAATTCGTCGTTGCTGAGCGTGCCCTCAAGAAAACGCCCCAGCTGATCGCGGTATTGCGCAGCCCGGGTACGTACAAACTGGCGGTCGAAGTCGGTGTATTGGTACATAGTTGATTACAGAGCGATTAATTTGGCACCGGCATAGGCCAGCAGCACGGAAAGGAGGGAGCGGATCACCCGTTCAGGGATGCGCGACATCAGGTGCGAGCCAACCCAGATGCCGGGCAGCGAGCCCGCCAGCAACTTGGTCAGCAAGGGCCAGTCGACCGAACCCATCGAAGCGTGTCCCAATCCGGCCACTAGTGTGAGTGGCACGGCGTAGGCAATATCGGCCGCCACAATGCGGGGTAGCGGCAGCAAGGGGTACAAAATCATCAGCACCGTGACGCCGATGGCCCCGGCACCGACCGAAGTCAGCGTGACCAGGGTGCCGATGATGGCGCCAAACAACAGCGGCAGGCTCCAGTGGCGCGGCGTGGCCGCCTTGACTTCCTGACCGCGCACGACCGTCACCGGTGCGGCTTTGCCACGCAACGCTTTGTACAGTGTTGCCGCAGCGGTCAGCAACAAGGCCAGACCCAGCGTAGTGGTCATCAGGCTTTGCGCCTTGGCGCTGGCCGGGCCAACATGGTTGAGGATGAACAGTGTGATCAGGGCGGCTGGAATGCTGCCGGCCGACAGGTGCAACACCACGCGCCAGTCGATGATGCGGGCGCGCGCGAGCTTGACCGTGCCCCCCATCTTGGTAAAGGCCGCAAACAGCAGGTCAGTGCCAACGGCCATATAAGGCTTGACGCCAAAGAAGAAGATCAGGATAGGGGTCATGAGCGAGCCGCCACCGACGCCGGTGAGCCCGACGACAAGCCCGACGAAGAAACCGGCAAAGATAAACGCTATGTCATGCATGGGTGCAGACTGTAGCGATCGATCTTTAGATTGCAAACTACATTTTCGTGATGTCTATATGCAATATTGGGTATATGTGGTCGATTGCTTCAGCGGGCAAGCCAGGGCGCCATCAGCGTCTTCTCACACACCGCGTTGCAGGCCTCGGCCTGCACCTCCATGCAGACTTGCGTGACGGGGACATCCTTGCCCCAGCCCGCCTGCGGATAGTCCGCTAGCTCTTTGCGCTTCATGATGGTTTGCCCCAGGGCCAAGCCTTGCGTGGCCACGCGGATGCGGCCGCGCTCCAGGCTGAACAGCTCCGGGTTGACCAGATAAATGAAGGCCAGCAGGTCATGCGCGAAACAGCCGTGAATCTCAGCCACATGGGGATACAGGCTGCCGTAATGCCCGGCATAGAAACCAACGGCGTGGTGCAGGGTGTCGGTCGCCACATGCTGATGGTGGTCTGCTATCTTTTTGAACAGCGCCACCGGCAGGATCACGCGGTGCGTCACGTCCAGACCCACCATGGTGAGTTTCCAGCCGGCCGTGAACACTTGGTCGGCGGCGTGCGGGTCGTTCCAGATGTTGGCCTCGGCCACCGGCGATACATTGCCCGGCTCCAGAATCGTGCCGCCCATGACGATGACTTCGCGCAGCAACTGCGGCAGATTCGGCTCCAGCTTGAGCGCCAGGCTCAGGTTGCCCAGTGGGCCGACGGCCACCAGCGTGATCTCGCCCGGCCGGGCGCGGGCCATGTCCACGATGAACTGCGCAGAAGAGCGCGGGTCCAGCGACCGGTCGACCGGTACGCGTTGGGGCAGGTTGCCCAGGCCATCCACACCATGAATATGGGCCGGCGGCACGCCGGGGGGCCGGCACCAGGGCGTTGCCACACCTTTTGTGACCGGGACGTTTTTGCCGGCGATGGCGCTCAGGTACAAGGCATTGGTCGCCGCCTGCTCCACCGTGACGTTGCCGAAAGTGGTGGTGATGCCCAGCACCTCAATGGCCGGGTGGGCCAGCGCAAAATAAAGCGCCATGGCGTCATCCACACCGGGATCGGTGTCGTAAATGACTGGAATGACGGGGTAGGGGCGTGGATTGCTCATGGGGAAATGCTTGTCAGACGGATTGGGCAAGATCAAAGCCGCAGTATTGCCTGAGCGCTGCGTTTTGGGCTTCGGTCGAAACGGCCTGTGTGGCGAGCAGGGCGCTCACTTCGGCCTGGCTTGGAATGCTGGATTGCGCACCCGGCCGGGTACAGGCCAGGGCACCGGCGGCGCTGGCCTGGCGCAAGGCTTGCGGCAGCGCCTGCTGCAGGCTATCGCCCTGACTGAGGGCGGCGACCAGCACGCCACAGAAGGTGTCACCGGCACCAGTCGTATCGATCGGGGTGATGTCGAAAGCGCTCTGGAAGGAAAACTCACCCCCCAGGCGGGCACAACAACCGCGGTGCCCCAGGGTGACCACGACGCAGGGCACCGCTATGCGCGCTAGGCACTGGGCCACGCTGCCGGAGAAGTCGGCGACGACGGCCAGTTCGCCCTCGTTCACCACCAGCACGTCAATCAGGGCCAGCAACTCGGTCGGCAGGCGTTGCGCCGGGGCCGCATTGAGTACCACCTTGACGCCCGCAGCCCGGGCCGCTTGGGCATAGGCCGTTACCGACTCCACCGGTATTTCGAGCTGTAGCAGCAGATGGGTGAAGCCAGCCAGGGGCGGCAGGTGGGCGGCGGCTAAGGACAGGTTGGCGCCTGGCGCGACGGTGATCGCGTTTTCCGCGTCATCCGAGACACAGATGAAAGCCGTGCCGGTGGCCTGCTCCTTGACACGGACGATGTGCATCTGCACCCCGGCGCCGGAAAGCGACGCCTCCAGCGGCAGGGCATAAGCGTCATCGCCGAGCGCCAACAGCATGTGGGTGGCGGCAGCGTCAGCGCGCGCACAAGCCACGGCCTGGTTGGCGCCCTTGCCGCCGGGAAAGGTTTTGAAATCCCGTCCCATCACGGTTTCGCCCGGGGCCGGAATATGCGAGGCACGAACGGAAAAATCGAGGTTAGCCGAGCCGGCAACAAGAATCATGGTGGAACCTAGCGGATAAGAATTAACGTGATTTGACGAAGGGCACACCAATCGCCTTGGGTGCCACCGATTTGGCCATGAAGCCGGCCAGAATGATCACGGTGAAAATGTACGGCAGCATCTGGATCAGCGAGCCCGGCACCTTGCCGATGACGGGGAAAACAAGGCCTTCGGCTTGAATTTGCAGCGCATTGAAAAATGCAAACATCAGGCAGCCCAAGGCGGTGTGCACAGGGCGCCAACTGCCAAAGACCAGTGCCGCCAGCGCCAGAAAGCCATTGCCCGCCGACATGTCGCGCAAGAAGAAACCGCTTTGCACAATCGACAGGTAGGCGCCCGAGAAGCCACACAACACGCCGCCGCACAGCAAGGCCCGATAGCGCACGCCCGCGACACTGACCCCGGCCGTGTCCGCGGCATGCGGGTTCTCGCCGACGGCCCGCAGGCGCAGCCCGAAACGGGTGTGGTTGACGACCCAGTGGACCAGCGGAATCATCAAGAATGCCAGATAGACCAGCAGCGTGTGGCCGCCGATCAGCTTACCGTACAACCAGCCCAGCACGGGGATATCCACCAGGCTTTGCGCGCCGGGAAAATCGATGACCGAAAAACGACCCTGGTCCAGCCCCGGCGTGCGGCCACCCAGCTGGAAGAAGAACTGCGCCAGCACAAAAGTCAGGCCGCTCACCGTGATGTTGATGGCCATGCCGGACACCAGTTGATTGCCGCGCTGGTGGATGCAGACGTAGCCATGCAACAGTGCCACCCCACACGAGACCCCAATGGCAGCCAGAACGCCCCACCACGGGTTCTGCGTGGCGTGGGCCACGGCGGCGGCGGCAAAGGCGCTGGCCAGAATCTTGCCTTCCAGACTGATGTCCACGATGCCCGAGCGCTCCGAAAACAAGCCGCCCAGCGCGGCAAAAATCAGCACCGGCGCGCTGCGCACCATGGCCACCAGAATGCTGGAGAGTTGTAAATCGTCCATCAAGTCACACCGTTCTTGGCGGCGGCCACTGGTTTGGTGAAGCGCTTGAGCAGGGCGGCCAGTGCCGGGGCATAAAGGTTTTCCATGGCACCGCAAAAGAGAATGATCAAGCCTTGAATGAAGACAAAGGTTTCCGGTGGAATATTGGGTTTCTCCAGCGACAGATCAAAACCGCCCTGAATCAGGCCGCCAAACAGCACTGCCGACAGCAAGATGCCCACCGGGTGATTGCGCCCCATCAGCGCCACGGCAATGCCGACAAAGCCCGCCCCGGCCGTGAAGTTGAGCCCAAGATGGTGGGCCGAGCCCATTTCACTGTTGACCGCTGCCATTCCGGCCAGTGCCCCTGACACCGCCATGACGCCGATGATGGTGCGCTTGATGGAGATACCGGCGTAGTGGGCGGCATGCGGGTTCAGACCCACGGTGCGCACGTTGTAGCCCCAGGCCGTGCGCCAGATCACCACGGCATAGACCACCAGTGCCAGCAGCGCCAGAAGGAAGCTGATGTTCAAGGGCGTCTGCCCCAGGCCTGGCAGCCACTCATTGAGGCGCGGCAACCAGGCGCTTTGGGCGAACTCGCGGCTGGACGTGGCTTGCTGGCCTGGCGGAATCAAATGGCTCACGATCACGTAATTCATCAAACTCGATGCGATGAAATTGAACATGATGGTCGTCACCACAATGTGACTGCCCCGGCGCGCCTGCAAGTAGCCCGGCAGATAGGCCCAGGCCGCCCCGAACGCCGCGCTGACAAGAATGGTGAGCGGAATCAGCAACCAGCCGTCCAGGGTTTGGTCCAACCCGAGAATCAGCAAAGCCATGCCGAGTCCGCCGATGTACATCTGGCCTTCACCGCCAATGTTGAACAAGCCTGCGTGCAAGGCATACGCCACGGCCAGCCCGGTAAAAATAAAGGTGCTGGCGTAAAACAGCGTGTAGCCCAGGCCCTCGGGGTTGAGAAAAGCACTTCTCACCATGATCGCCAGGGACTCGGCCGGGCTTTCGCCCAAAGCGAAAATCACCAGGCCGGCCACCAGCAGGGCGGACAACAGATTCAGGAGGGGCAAAACCAGGCTGGTGGCCCAGCGCGGCAGTTCCTGCGGGTTCATCGCGAAACCCCGCCCATCAGCAGGCCGATGCGGGTGGTATCGAATTCATGGGCGCCGAATTCGCCGGTGATTTTGCCGCCGCACATGACCAGAATGCGGTCCGCCAGCGCGCGTATTTCTTCCAGCTCCACCGACACCAAGAGAATGGCAATACCGGCATCGCGCAGCGCAAGCAGTTTGCGGTGAATGGTGTCAATCGAGCCGATGTCAACGCCCCGGGTTGGTTGCCCCACCAGCAGGAGCTTGGGCGCGGCTGAAATCTCGCGGCCCAGCACCAGTTTTTGTTGGTTGCCGCCGGACAGCTGGCCCACGCGCAAATCAGGGTTGGCGGGCCGGATATCGAAATTCTGGATCAGTTCAAGCGCGTGCGTCCGCATGGCCTGCGGGTTCAGAAAGTGGCCAGCGGCAAACAGGCGGTCATGTTGATGCCCGAGCACGCCATTGAGAATGACTGAATTGTCCTTGACCAATCCTTCGTGCAGCCGGTCTTCGGGCGCATGGGCGATGCCCAAGGCGCGGTAAAGGGCGGGCAGGCCATCGGCCTCGGTCCGGTTGCGGTAAGGCAAGGTTTGCCCGAGGTAGCGAATCTCACCATGCCCGGGCAGCTTCATGCCCGCGAGCACTTCCAGCAGCTCGGTCTGACCGTTGCCTGAGACCCCCGCGATGGCCACAATCTCGCCGGCGCGCACCGTGAAGTTGAGCTCGTCCAGCGTTTTCAGGCCTTGCCGGTCGCTCAGACACAAATGCTCAACCTGAAGCACCTCCGTGCCGGGCGCAAACGGTGCCCGCGAGAGCTGGCTGTCGAGGTGCCGCCCGATCATGAGGGTGGCGACTTCTTCGCGGCTGCTGTGCTGCGTATCGACCTCGCCCACCACCGCGCCCGCGCGCATCACCGTGACCCGGTCCGTGATGGCAAAGATCTCCTGCAGCTTGTGGGTGATGAGAATGATGGTTTTGCCCTGCGCCCGAAAGAGCCGCAGGATGTCAAACAGGGACTCGGTCTCCTGCGGCGTCAACACGGCGGTGGGCTCGTCCAGAATCAGGATCTCGGCACCCCGGTAAATCAGCTTGAGAATTTCGACCCGCTGCTGCGCCCCCACCGACAAATCCTCAATGCGGGCCTGAGGGTCCACTTCCAGCTTGTATTGCGTGCCGATTTCCCGCAGACGCGCCTCGGCCGTCTTGAAGTGGGCATCCAGCACCAGCCCGCCCTCAACGCCCAGCATGATGTTCTCCAGCACGGTGAAGGTGTCCACCAGCATGAAATGCTGGTGGATCATGCCAATGCCGCGCCGGATGGCATCCTGGCTGTTGCGAATCGCGGCGGACCGCCCATCCAGCCAGATATCGCCGCTGTCGGCTTGGTAATAGCCGTACAGAATGCTCATCAGCGTGGACTTGCCGGCGCCGTTTTCACCCACGATGCCGTGAATCGAGCCTTTGCGGACCGAGAAGCTCACGCCCGCGTTGGCTTGAACCGCTCCAAACTGTTTGCTGATGTTCCTGAATTCAACGGCAGGCGTCATGGATGGCCGCAGCGGTGTCCGTGGCTCAGACCGGGCAGCTGTTGGCTGCGCGGTAGTCCACCACCTTGACCTTGCCGCTTTGAATGTCCTGGCTGGCCTGTTTGATGCGGGTTTCCATGGCCGGCGTGATCAGCTTGCGGTTGTTCTCGTCCAGCGCCCAGTCCACGCCGCCTTCCTTCAATCCTTTTTCGGTCACGCCCGGTTTCCAGCTGCCGTTCTTGACGCTCATGAAGCCGTCATACACGGCGTTGTCCACGCGCTTGAGCATGGAAGTCAGGATGAAACCCGGAAACAGCGGATTCTGGTTCGAGTCCACGCCGATGCCCAGCTTGTTTTTGTCTTTGACCGCCTGCAGCGCACCCATGCCGCTGCCGCCAGCGGCGGCGAACACCACGTCAACGCCACGGTCAAACTGGGCACGCGCCAGCTCGCCGCCCTTGGCCGGATCGCTCCAGGCAGCCGGCGTGGTGCCCACCATGTTTTGCGTGACCTCGGTCTTGGCGTCCGCCGCCTTGGCGCCCTGGGCGTAACCGCAACCGAAGGCGCGTATCAGGGGAATGTCCATGCCACCGACAAAGCCCACCTTGTGGGACTTGCTGGCCAGGGCTGCTGCAACACCCACCAAATAGGAGCCTTCCTGCTCCTTGAACTTGACCGAGTTGACGTTGTCGCCCTTGACCTCGTCGTCGATGATCATGAACTTCACCTTGGGAAACTCCTTGGACACGGTGGCCACGGCATTCGCCATCGAGAAACCGATGGAGACCACCAGATCGACATTCTTGCGGGCCATGCTGCGCAGCACCTGCTCGCCCTGGGCATCGGCGGTGATCTGCGCTTCCAGGTAGCCAATTTTGGTTTCCTTCTTGAAACGCTCCGCGCCTTCATAAGCCGACTGGTTGAACGACTTGTCAAACTTGCCTCCACCACCATAGACGACTGCGAGTTTCGGGTCGGCAGCAAAAGCACCCAGGGTAAACAGCGCAGCAGTGGCGGCCAGAGAAATTGATTTCAGTTTCATGGTCAGTTCGCTCAATGGTTGAAGGAGGGACCACAATTATGAGTGACAAAGAGGGCGCCCAATCAACAAGGGCTGTTGCGCGAAGGGCCGCATAATTTGCCTGGAATCACAAAAATCGAAAGTATCTTGCGCATGGGACCCAGTGTTTACGTCAAAGTTGTCGGCTTCGCGGACATTGAGCGCCATGCGCTCAACACGCTCTTCAGGCTGTCCACCGGGCGACCCACCTCCTATGGACTATGGACACCCGAGGCACCCGTGGCGCCCCGGCTGGCGCTGATTGATCTTGACGCCTACGAAGCCGGGCTTGCGCTGGCGTCTCCCCGTCTTGACCCGGATATGAAGATGATTTGCGTGGGCCGTGGCGCACATACCCATGCCCGGCACACGTTTCAGCGGCCCTTGCATTGGCCCGATGTCTTGAAAGCCATGGACAGCCTGTTTGTTCCGGTGGAAAAGCTTGATGCGGATGTCGACTTTAGCGACGGACGCGATGGGGTGGCATCGGGCTTCAAGGTGTCGCTGCTGGTGGACCCCTCACGGGAGGGGCGGCTGTATCTGCGTGCCCGTCTGGCATTGGCCGGTTATACCCATGTTGACGAAGCCGGAACTGCCGCGCAGGCGCTTGAACTGGCGAAACAGCGGCACTACGATTTGCTCATCGTGGGGCTGGATGTGCCGGATATGGAGGGCTGGGTATTGATTCGTCAGTTGGTGGCGCTGGAGCCCGCGATCGGAAGTGTGATCGTCACCACCACGGACAAATCCTGGCAGATGCGGGAGCATGCGCAGGCATCCGGCTGCAGCGGGTTGCTTGAGAAGCCTTACGATCCCTTGCAGCTTGTTGAAATGCTACAAAAATTATAGCTATCTGCGCTTTAGTTGCGAGGGCTAGAGCCTGTTTTTATCAAATATCGCAAGCCGTGGCAGCGCTGCCACGCAAAGCGTTGAGTGATTGGGCCAAACCCGCTTCTATGGGCAAGGGCTCCGCGCCCCAGCGAGCCGCCAGTAATTCGGCGCACAGTACCGAAAAGCTCATGCCTCTTGATCCCATGCCAGCGCAAATCCACAGACTGGGGTTGTCGGCCTCGTGCAGTGGCCCCACCACGGGCAGGCGGTCGGCGGTGGTGCAGCGCGTGTTTTTCCAGGCGTTGATGGGGCCGGCGGCAAACTGCTCGGCCAGTGCCTGACCCAAGGTGGGTATCAGCTTATGCAGCCGCCCGAGGTTGGCCGCATGGTTTTTTTCGTCCGGCGAGGCTGGCTTGGTGTCAGGCTGGTAGCTGGAGCCAATAAACCAGGCGCTCCCTCCATCGACGGGTACCACTGGCACCACGCTGCCCGCCCCATTAACGGGGAAAGGCGGGAAGGCGGAGTGGATGGCACGGGCGTGCATGGCCCACGATAACTGACCACGCACCCCGTGCATGACCGGCAGCTGATTCACGTGAATGTCCAGGGCGGGCTGCGCCGTTTGCACGGCTTCGAGCAGGGGGAGCGCCCCGCCGGCGTTGGCGAATACAACGCGGTTGGCGCGGGCGAGCACCTCACCCTGCGCGTCCAGCAGTTCCCATTCATTTCCGTTCTGGCGAAGTGTGGCGACTGGGGCCTTGCCCTGAAATGTGATGCCGGCTTGCGACAGCCAGGCCCGCACCAGTTGGGCCGGTTTGAGCCACGCCGCCTGGGCGTGCCAGATGGCGGGGTCGCCGGCAGCCATCCCGTGCGTCCATGCGGGGGCTGATCCGCCAGCAGTCATCTGCCGCGATGCCGTGTCCGGGGTGCTCACTTGCGACCAGTCACGACCCGGCATCGGCCAGGTCAAAGGCAGACCCGGTGTGCCATCCACCCGGTGCTCCAGCGTGCCAGTGGGGTCCCAATCCTGCCCTTGTTGCAGCAGACTGCGCGCCTGCTGCAGCATCAGGCGCACGCCGCTGCGCGACAGACGCGACAGCGGGCAGTCGTCGACAGACACATGCGGCACGACCAAACCCACCGGCAGTCCGGACGCGCCGGCGGCGGGCGCCTCACCCTGGTCGAGCACCTGCACCTGCCAGCCGCGCCTGGCCAGCGCCGCAGCGACACTGGCGCCCGCCAGCCCGGCCCCGATGACGGCGCAGCTTCCCACCTCCACCGCGCGACCCGGCGCGGCGTCGCGCGTGGTCTTGATGGTCCAGCGTGGATTGAATTGGCCGGTCAGGGGATCACGCCGTGGTCCGGTCGCCGGTTCAGTTTGACGGGCGCCCATCTCAAAGCCGCATTGCGTCAAATCAGCGCGTAAATCGTCGGAAATATCCACCGTGGTGGCCAGACCGGTGCCGCGGCGGCAGCAGCGTGCCAAGGCCTTGACTGTCCATATATCCCAGGCTGCAAACTCGGTGGAGTCTGGATGAGCAGGGTCGAGGTAGACCGAATCGGCGATAAATTGCTGCTGGCGTAACAAGGTCGTCAACTCGCCCACGCACAGTGTCAGCAGTACTCGCCCGCCACCCAGCGTCAGACGGTGAAAACCGGGCAACAGTCCGAACCATTGAGGCGCCAATTCGTGCGCCAGCGCCAGCAGTTCGGGATAGGGCGCCGCGCACGCCAGCAATTCGTCCAGTGGCGGCGGCGCTTGGGTCAGCGATACATAGTGCAGCAGGCGCGGTCGCTGTGGGTCGTTTTTCCAGGCCCGCCAGGTGCTCAGGAAACGAAGTCCCTCACCAAAACGGGTTTCCAGGATGCGCCAGGCGTTTTGCCCAGCCCACGCCTGCGGCAAATCGCAGCTGGCGAACAACGCGGCCGTTGTCGTTTCAGCCACGGGCCAGGCGCTTCAAGGACTGGGCGGTACGTAACCCTGCGCCGCATCGGCGCCGGAGCCAAAAAAGTGATTTTCCATCTGGCGTGCCAAGTACTGACGCGCACGGGCATCCGCCAGATTCAGGCGGTTTTCATTGACCAGCATGGTCTGGTGCTTGAGCCAGGCGGCCCAAGCCTCCTTGCTCACGCTCTCCCAGATACGCTTGCCGAGTTCGCCGGGGTACGGTGGAAAATCAAGGCCTTCAGCTTCCTTGCCAAGTTTGATGCAGTTCACAGTGCGTGCCATTTGAAGCCTTTTCCGAATACTTATAAAGAGCGTCACTTTAGCAAGCTTTCAGTGGCCGTCACTCTGGCAGGGTCAGGGCGTGCTTGCATTTTCAGTGCCCGTCCCCAGTTGTCGTGTACGAATTCCGGTAAGCCCTTGCCGTCATCGCTGGCTCGCGCTCCGCCGTGTGTGGGCGGCAGTGCGTAAGGGCAAACTGGTGATAAACCGTGACATGTGCTCACTGAAGTAAAATATAACTTATGGCAAAAGCTGACACAAAAACCAAAATGCTGGCCGACGGCCTGCGTTACAAATCCAAAGTATCGGGTTCACCCTTCACGGCTGCAACGTCGTTCGGGGCTGCAACCATGTCGTGTTTTCTGTGTGGCAAGCATCGCGCCCGCTCGCAGATGGTTACACGCAAGATACTCGGCAAATCCCAGGCGGTATGTTCACCGTCCTGCAAAGCGGCTGACGAGGCTGCGGCAGGCTGATTGGCCTGAATCAAACCGGTTTCCTGAGTCCTCAGGAACTTAATTCTCCAGACAACAACCAACCCCTGGGCATTTCGCCCGGTGATTCTTTTGTTGAAGGATATCGATGTTTTTCCAGGTTCTTGGTGGGCGGGACAATTCTCCGCGTCGCGTCTTCGCTCTAGTCAGCGCTGTATGCGTTGCTTTGCTGGTGTACGGCTTGTATTTGCAGCATGTGGTGGGACTGGTGCCCTGTCCGATGTGCATCGTTCAGCGATATGCTCTTGTTTTGGTAGCGCTTGTTGCAGGTCTGACAGGGGCTAGCAATAAAAAAGGCTTGCACGTCGGTGGCGCTGTGCTGCTTCTGCTGTTAGCGGGTTTCGGTGCCTATGTGGCGGCCCGGCAGAGCTGGCTCCAGTGGTATCCGCCTGAAGTCGTGACTTGCGGACGCGACCTTTATGGAATGATCGAAACCTTCCCGCTGCAGCGCGCCATACCCATGATTTTCAAGGGCGGGGGCGACTGCACAGTCGTGGACTGGACTTTCCTGGGCGGCTCCATTGCCAACTGGTCATTCGTGTGTTTCAGCGGCATTGCCGTGCTGGCGCTGGCGCTGATCTGGCGGATCAGCAGAGCCAGGCGCTAATTTCACGTAATTTACAGCGGCAGCGTATCGAGCGTGTCGTAGGTTTTCTTCAGCCAGTTCTTGACACGCTGGCGCTCCAGCAACCCCAGGGTATCTTCGCCTGAGCGGTTGTTGAGGGCGGACCAAAAACTGGCATTCTGACGATCAATCTTGCGCATGCTGGCCTCGTGCAACTGCGCAAGGGTGATGACCCGGGCACCCAGGGTCAAGGCTTTTTCCAGCGCCGGTGACTCATCCAGTTGCGAAAAATCCGAGCCGCGGCCCAGATTCTTGACCACAAAATAGTTGGGTTCGGCGCCAAAGGTGTTGATCAAACGGCCAAGTAAGTCCACCGAATCCTTGCCGGCATCGGCCACATGCCAGAAATTAACAGTAACGCCCATCTCGGCCAGGACTGAAAACACGTCCGAATCCTTGACCCATCGCGTCAGCGGTGCGGCCGTCTGGGCGGCCAGATCCACAATCACGCTCTTGTCCTTGCCGTCCATCGGTGCATCTTCGAAAGCTGTGGCGATCAAATCCAGGCCTTCGTAGCTGTCCACAATGACGGGCGAGGCATAGTCGGCATAAAAGCGGGTGAACGAGGTGTGCGAGCGGTCGGTATCGAAGCCGGTGAAGGGCCGATCCTTGTCAATGAAATACTGGGCCAGAACCCGGGAAACGACTGATTTGCCTACGCCGCCTTTTTCGCCGCCGATGAAATTGAGTGAGCTCATGTGTCTTTTCCGTGTGTTGATGAGGATGAAATCAAGCCCTCTGGCTTGCCGATGGTCTGAAGCAAGATACGTGCGCGAGCTTCGTGTTGACCTGCGAGGGCAGCGCTATCAGGGCAGTTTCTTGACCAGGACCTGACTTTTTCGATCCCAGTTGTACTTGCGCTTGCGCGCTTCGGGCAACCATTCCGGATCGACCAGGACAAAGCCGCGCTTCAAGAACCAGTGTGTCGTTCGGGTCGTCAATACAAAAATACTGTCCAGGCCGGCCGCTCTGGCGCGTTGTTCGACGCGCTTCAAGACCCGTTCGCCATCGCCCTGGCCTTGCACCTGCGGCGATACGGTGAGCGCCGCCATCTCGGCCGTGCGGGCCTCCGGGTAGGCGTAGAGCGCGGCGCAGGCAAAGATCACGCCGTCGTGCTCGATCACCGTGTAGAGACCCACGTCGCGCTCGATTTCGGTACGGCTGCGCTTGACGAGCGTGCCGTCTTTCTCGAATGGTTCGATCAGCTGCAGGATGCCCCCCACGTCGTCCACCGTGGCCTCGCGCAGGCTCTCCAGCTTTTCGTCTACCACCATGGTGCCGATGCCATCGTGCACGTACACCTCCAGCAGGATGGAACCATCCACCGCGAAGGGGATGATGTGGCTGCGCTCGACGCCGCTCTTGCAGGCCTTGACGCAGTGCTGCAGGTAAAACGCCGTGTCGGTCGGCTGGTTGGCCGCCGGCAAGTCGGCCAGCAGCTTCTCGGCGGTGGCCAGTGGCAGTTCGGTGTCAATCGGGTTGTCGTCACTCTCGGGCTGGCCGGGGTGAATGCGAATGCCCGGGATTTCAGTCACAAAAATCAGCTTGTCGGCCTGCAGCGCCGTGGCCACTGACGTAGCGACTTCCTCCATGGTCAGGTTGAACGCCTCGCCCGTGGGCGAAAAGCCAAAGGGAGACAGCAGCACCATCGCGCCAAAGTCCAGCGTGCGCATGATGCCCGCCGTGTCCACCTTGCGCACCAGACCCGAGTGCTGAAAATCCACCCCATCCACAATGCCCACCGGTCGTGCGGTGAGAAAGTTGCCTGAAATCACCCGTACCGTCGACCCAGCCATGGGGGTGTTGGGCAGGCCCTGGCTGAAAGCGGCCTCAATCTCGTAACGCAGCTGACCGGCCGCCTCTTGCGCACAGTCCAGCGCCACTTCATCGGTGATGCGCATGCCATGCGAATAACGCGGTGCATGGCCCTTGGCCTTGAGCTGTTCGTTGACCTGTGGCCGAAAACCGTGCACCAGCACCACTTTCACGCCCATGCTCTGAATCATGGCCAGGTCTTGCGCCAGGTGCGCCAGTTTGCCGGCGGCAATGGCCTCGCCGGCGATGCCCACGACAAAGGTCTGGTTGCGAAACTTGTGGATGTAGGGCGCCACCGAACGGAACCAGGGGACGAAGGTGAAATTGAATACGGAGGACATGCGGACGAGGTCGAATTAAGGGGGCGTGGACTGGGATAATCCTTGATTCTCTACGAAGTTATTGCCTTGATAGTTCTGCCCCTCCAAATCGAGTTTCCCGAATCCCTGCCCGTATCGGCCAAACGTGACGAAATCATGGCCGCGCTGGACGCGCATCAGGTCATCATCGTATGCGGTGAAACCGGTTCGGGCAAGACCACCCAGCTGCCCAAAATCGCGCTGGCCATGGGGCGCGGCAAGCTGAACTACCCGCCCGGCCGGGGCAAATTGATCGGCCACACGCAACCGCGCCGCATCGCAGCCAGCAGCGTGGCCAAGCGTATTGCCGAGGAATTGAAAACCACGCTGGGCGACGTGGTCGGCTTCAAGGTGCGGTTTCAGGACCGGCTGAGCCGTGACTCATCCATCAAGCTGATGACCGACGGCATCTTGCTGGCCGAGACGCAAACCGATCCGCTGCTCAAAGCCTACGACACCATCATCATTGATGAGGCGCACGAGCGTTCGCTCAACATTGATTTCCTGCTCGGCTACCTGCGCCAGATACTGCCGCGCCGGCCCGACCTGAAGATCATCGTCACCTCGGCCACCATCGACGCCCAGCGTTTTGCCGACCACTTTGCGTCAAGACAGGGCCCCGCGCCGGTCATCATGGTGTCGGGGCGCATGTTTCCGGTGGAACAGCGCTACCGGCCGTTTGAAGAATCGCGTGATTACGACCTGAATTCGGCCATTGCCGACGGCGTCGACGAGCTGTGGCGCGACGTGCACAACAGCGGCGACATCCTGGTATTTTTGCCCGGCGAGCGCGAAATCCGCGAGGCGGCCGACCATTTGCGGCGCCACCTGAGCCACCAGCCGGTGTTCCGCAATGCCGAAGTGCTGCCACTGTTTGCCCGCCTGAGCCAGGCCGAGCAGGACCGCATTTTTGACGGCCACACTGGGCGGCGCATCATTCTGGCCACCAATGTAGCCGAGACTTCACTCACGGTTCCAGGCATCCGCTATGTCATCGACGCCGGCACGGCGCGCATGAAACGCTACAGTTTCAGGAGCAAGGTAGAGCAGCTGCTGGTCGAGCCGATCAGCCAGAGTTCCGCCAACCAGCGCGCCGGGCGATGCGGCCGGGTCGCCAACGGCATTTGCATCCGGCTCTACGACGAGAAAGACTTCAACGGTCGACCGCGCTTCACCGATCCCGAGATTCTGCGTTCGTCGCTGGCCGGCGTGATTCTGCGCATGAAGTCGCTGCACATGGGCTTGGTGGAGGATTTTCCGTTCATCGAGCGTCCCTCGGGCCGCGCCATTGCTGACGGCTACCAGTTGCTCAACGAACTCGGTGCCGTGGACGACGCCAATGAGTTGACACCCATGGGCCAGGAACTGGCCAAACTGCCGCTGGACCCGCGCGTCGGCCGCATGATTCTGGAAGCACGCGAGCGCGGTGCGCTCGACGAAGTGCTGGTAATCGCCTCGGCGCTGAGCGTGCAGGACGTGCGCGACCGGCCGATGGAGGCGCAACAGCAAGCCGATCAGGCACACGCCAAGTTTGATGACGAAAAGAGCGAATTCAGCGGTTATCTGAGGCTGTGGAAGTGGATCAATGACGGCAAGGGCGGCGAAGGGCAACACAAACTGTCCAACCGCCAATACGAGCAATTGTTGCGGCAGAACTTCGTCAACATCCGGCGCGTGCGCGAGTGGCGCGACATCCATTCGCAGCTGCACACCGTGGTGGCCGAGCACAAATGGCGGCTCAACACGCTGCCGGCCAATTACGAGCAGTTGCACCTGTCGATGCTGTCCGGGCTGCTGGGCAACATCGGCTGCAAGCTGGAAACCGAGGGCGCATCGGGCGAGTACCTGGGCGCGCGCGGCATCAAGTTTTACCCGCATCCCGGTGCGCACCTGGTCAAGAAACCGGGCCGCTGGATCGTAGCCGCCGAGTTGGTGGAAACCACGCGCCTGTTTGGCCGGGGCATTGCCGCCATTGAGCCGCAATGGCTGGAGCAGGTGGCAGGCCATTTGCTCAAGAAGCAACTGCTCGATCCGCACTGGGAAAAGAAGGTGGCCGAGGTCACGGCGCTGGAGCGCGCCACGCTGTATGGCATCGTCATTTACAGCGGCCGCCGCGTCAATTTCGGCCGGGTGGACATGGTGGCGGCGCGCGAGATCTTCATCCGCCAGGCGCTGGTGGACGGCCAATGGGAAACCAAGCTGCCGTTTCTGGAAGCCAACCAGAAGCTCATCAAACAGGTCGAAGACCTGGAGCACAAGGCGCGCCGGCAAGACGTGCTGGTGGACGAGGAGCTGATCTTTGCCTTCTACGACCAGCAGTTGCCGGCCGATGTGTGCAGCGGCTACAGCTTCGAGAACTGGTACCGCGAGGAGATCAAGAAGAACCCGAAGCTCTTGCTGCTGACGCGTGAAGAGCTGATGCGCCACGAGGCCGCGGGCATCACCACCCAGTCTTTCCCGAAAAATATCCGTCTCGGCGGCGTGGACTGCGCTGCCATCTACTTGCACGAACCGGGCGACGCCAAGGACGGCTTGACCGTTACCGTGCCACTGTTTGTGCTGAACCAGGTGAACGAGGAGCGTTGCGAGTGGCTGGTGCCCGGCATGCTGAAGGACAAAATTCAGGCGCTGATCAAGACCCTGCACCAGCGCCCGCGCTCGCGGCTGGTGCCGCTGCCGGACACTGCCAGCAAAATGGCCGAGGCGCTGAATGCCCCCGAGGTTTTTGGCCACGGCAGCTTGCTCGATGCGGTGCTGAAACTGGTGCGCCAGGCCACCTCCATCGACGTGGTTCGCGCCGACATCAAGGCCGACATGCTCAGCCCGCACTTCTTCATGAACTTCCGGGTGGTGGACGAACACGGCCGACAGCTTGGCACCGGGCGCAACCTGGGCGCCCTCAAAGCCGAACTCGGCGCGCAGGCACGCGGCGCGTTCCAGGCGCTGGCGGGACTGAAGATGGCGAGCGTTGCCGCTGCCCAGCCAATTTTTAAGGAAAATCAGCCTGTAGCCCGCGTGAATAGCTCGAAGGAAGCTATTAAAAACGTAGCGACCCCCGCGACACCGGCCGGCCAGCGCTACACCGCCTGGACTTTTGGCGAGCTGCCTGAATTGCTCGAAATCCAGAAAGGCGGGCAGACCCTGATTGGCTACCCCGGGCTGATCGATGCTGGCGACGCCGTCACGATCGAGGTGTTCGACGAACCGGATGTGGCCGCCGCCAAACACCGCGCCGGACTGCGCCGCCTGTTTTCGCTGCAGATCAAGGACGCTCTCAAGTACCTGGAAAAGAACATCCCCGATCTGCAAAAAATGGCCGTCACCTTCATGCAGGTGGGCAAGGGCGCGGACGGAAGCGGCGGCGGCACCATCGAAGAACTGCGCGAACAGATCATCGCCGTGGCGCTGGACCGGGCGTTTCTGCTCGACCCGCTGCCGACCAACGAATTCGACTTCAAGCGCCGGGTGGACGAGGGCAGGGGACGCCTGACCCTGATCGCCAATGAGGTCGCACGCCTGGCGGCCATCATCCTGTTGGAATACTCAGTAGCTGCCCGCAAGATCAAGGACACCAAAAATGCGCCTGACGCGACCGCAGACGCGGCCCAACAACTGGCGCGCCTGATGCCGAAACGCTTTCTGGCTACCTCGCCGTGGGGCCCCTTGCAGCACTTTGCCCGCTACCAGAAAGCCATCATCGCGCGGCTGGAAAAATACCGTGCCGACCCGGCCCGCGACGCCAGTCGGCTGGCCGAGTTGCGCCCGCTGGAGCAACGCTACTGGCGCCTGGTGGCCGAGCGCAAAGGCGTGACCGATGAACGCATGCAGGAGTTCCGCTGGCTGCTGGAAGAGCTACGCGTGAGCTTCTTCGCGCAAGAACTGCGAACACCCCAGCCGGTGAGTGTCAAAAGGCTGGAGAAGGCTTGGGGGCAGCTGGGGTGAGGGCGCATCTTTCATAAAACCATCCAGTACGACACGCGTAGCTGTTCAGCCGCAGCGGCTGCGGTAGTTTTCCTCGAAGCGTCGCAACTCGGATTTCCCGCCCTCGGTCAGGTCGGTACGTGCGCGCTTGGTGTACAGAATGCGTTTGGACTCACCGCATTGCTGCTCGCGCACACTGCCCCGCCTGCGGGGGACTTCGCGCAAGGCCTTATGTTTATTCAGTTCGGCATCAACCGGATCAGTTGCCCCCGCGCCTCATCGGTCAGCACATACAGCAAGCCATCCGGCCCCTGGCGCACGTCGCGAATGCGCTCGCCCAGTTCGGTCAGCAGCTTGTGCTCGCGCACCACCTTGCCCTTGAAAGGCGCGGACAGCTCGATGCGGTCCAGGTAGCCAAACTTCAGCGAGCCGACAAACAGGTTGCCGACCCACGCGCGTCCATAACGCTCGCTGGACAAAAACGCCATGCCGGAGGGTGCAATGGAAGGCACCCAATAGTGCAGCGGCTGCTCCATGCCTTCTTTGGCCGTGATGCCGTCGCCGATGGGGCCGCCGCCATAGTTTTCGCCATAGGTGATCACCGGCCAGCCGTAGTTGCGACCGGCCTGGGGTAGGTTGATTTCGTCACCGCCCTGCGGGCCGTGTTCATGCGTCCACAAGGTGCCGTCAGGCGAGAGGGTTGCACCCTGGACGTTGCGGTGGCCATAAGACCAGATCTCGGGCAGGGCGCCGGCACGGCTTGCAAAAGGGTTGTTAGCGGGCACCCGGCCGTCCTTGTGGATGCGGATGATCTTGCCGTGGTGGTTGTCCAGTTTTTGCGCATCGTCCTTGCGCACAAAACGTTCACCCAGCGTCAAAAACAACATGCCGTCGGGCTTGCCAGCCTGACGGCTCTCCACGATGCGGCAGCCGAAGTGAGCGCTGCTGGCCATCTTGGGTTGCTGGCTGAAGATGACCTTGACCTCTTCCAGCCGCGTGCGGTCTTCCGACAGGCGGGCTCGTGCCAGGGCGGTGCTGTTGCCGGTCTGGCCGGGCTCGGAGAAGCAGAAAAACAGCGTGCGGTTGCGGGCAAAGTCGGTATCCAGCACCACGTCCAATAAACCGCCTTGACCACCCGCCGCCACTTTGGGCAGGCCTTCCAGTGCGGTCCCGATTTTTCCGTTGGCCTCAATCACCCGCATGCGGCCCGGGCGCTCGGTCACCAAAAATCGCCCCTCAGGCAAAAAAGCCACGGCCCATGGGTTTTGCAGGCCGGAGGCCACCACGTCGGGGCGCACGGTTTGCGCCCGGACTGTGGCCACGATGCCCATCAGCAGTAACGCAAGCAGCGCAACGGGTTTGGCAATGTGCGGCATGACGATCTCCTTTTTGAATTGAGACAGGCCATGCTAACGCCTGGTTCCCAGGTTGGGGTTTTCAACTGAAATTTAAATAAAACAAGGCTCTAGCCCTCGTGTTATATGCGAAAGTAGCTATTATTTATATAGCGTTTCAGTGTTGTCCAGCCGCTCTGGCGGGAACCGTTTGCAGGAAAGCAAACAATGCGCGCTTGTCAACATCATTCATTTTCGAGAACGACCCAAACGGCATCACCGCGATCGGGCTTCCATCCGGGCGTTTGCCGGTTTGCAACATGGTTACAAAGGCATCCGCGTCCTTGTAGCGCACCATCGCGCTGCCTTCACCCGGGGTGATGTTCGCCGCCGCGGGCCAGTCCGGCGGGCCACCCGGAATCCTGCCGCCCGAGAGTTTTTCGCCGTGGCAGCCGATGCACATATTGGCCACATAGGCGCCGTGCTCTGCCGTCATACCGGAGGCGACTGGCGTCGAGGGCGGCAGCGCGTGGTTGATGCGCTGCGCCGCATCCGGGATCATGTCAAAGCCATACAACACGCGCGCCGGCAAGGGCAAGTCCACGATGGCCCCGCCACCGGCCGTCGGCGGCAAACTGCGCACATAAGCAACGACCGCGGCCAGGTCCGCGTCGGTGAACCGGTTGTAGTCTTCACTGGGCATGACCATGACCGGTCGCCCGTCGGGCTTCACCCCATGGCGGATGGTACGAACCCAGTCCTCGGGGGTGTACTTGGCCACATCCCCGGCCGGTGTGATGTTGGCGCCGACGATGCGCGTGCCTTTGCCGTCATTGACAAATTCACGGCCCGCCCCGTTCGCGCCGTGGCATTCGGCGCAACCACGCGTCTGGAACAGGTAGCGGCCGCGCTCCAGCGCAGCAGCGTCGGTGGTGTACGCCACGGGAGTGACCGGGACTGTGATGACGCGCATGCGTTTGTGCTCGGCCATTTGCACACCAGCCAATACCGCGACGACCAGCAGCAGGGCCAGCAAGACCACGAGCCAAAGAACCCACTTGAGTGAACTTTTCACAGGCAATTCTCCTCGGCGCATTGACACTGCGCAGGCGCATTATTTCGATGCGCCGATTGGGTTGGTCTTGTGTTTTGTCAACTCCCGGTCTTGGATGACTTTGTGCCACTGCGCAGCGCCAGCAGCAAAAAAGCCGGGCGTCGGCCCGGCTTTTTCTTACCCCTTGTGCAACTTCGGGGTGCGGACGTGCAACTTACTTCTCGGTCATGGCGGCACCCCAACGGGCAGACAGCAAGCCGAAGAGAGAACCGACCACCAGCGAGCTTGAAATAACGACCAGTGAATTTTTCAGGCTCGCCGACAGCAGCACGTCAAGTTTCAACACATCCGGCGTTTGCAGCAGATAGGCAAACGACGAAGCGAAACCGAACACCGTGGCCGGAATGGTCGCCAGTGCCGGCACATTGGCGGCCAGAACCACCACCACCACGCCGGCGCCAACGGCAAGGGCGGCCCAAAGCGGCAGGCCCAGGGGACCGGCCAGTGGCACGGACAGAATGACGACGGCGACCAGCCACGCCACAAAGGCCCCGAAAATGCCGCAAACCACTAATTTCTGCAGTGCGGCGATATCGGCACCCAGGGCGAAGAAGGCGCCCCAGGCCACAAAGGCGGCCCAGATGAGATAGACCCCACCCAAGGGTCCAAGGGCGAGAAAGGTGGCCAGCGCGCCCAAAACCGAGATGCTGATGGCGAGTGCATTCAAATTTTTCAAGATAGTCTCCTGTGATTGATTTAGTTCGAGTCCGTTACGCATACAGGAGCGAGCCAATCCATCGCCCGGGCGGGTAAGCACGGGTAATCGATCATGACGGGACAGGTCGGCCCTCTTGGAATGAAACACAAGTGCTCCGTATCAGGACACCTGTGCCAACAGCATCGCTCCAGACAGGGAAGGGGCAAGATGCATGCCGAGGGGCTCGGTTTTAGCTGCGGCGACGCGCCATGCGCCACGACGGCAGTCCCGGTTTGACGGTGAAACGCCCGAGAAAACGGGCCACCCATGACGCAATGCTCGCCATCGGAAAGAGGCTTTCCGGCGACACCAGCCACAGCGCCACATCGCCCCGGGCGGCGATTTCAAACCAGCCAGACGCGTGCACGCAGTACACGCCGCCTTGATGAACCGGTGTCTGCACCGCGAGCGTGGCGTGCTCCAGGTGGACACGGCTGCTGATGGACATCGTGCCATGCGCCACACCGATGAGCGTGCCCCGACGGAGTTGGGCGCAATGCGACTGCCCGCGCAGCAGGCTGATTTGCGTCTTGGTGCTTGGTCTGGTTTCCTGCATACTGGCCCCGCTTTCATGCTGCTTGATGCCCGGCGAGATGCCTTTGGGCGATGTAGAAATCGTATCGACCGGGTCACGGGGGCGCCAGCCACAGGTGCGCTTTATCTCAGGCATAGCAGGGCGGGAATTCACTATCTGTTACGGTATGTTTTTCGTAAATCTGCATCTGTTTTTTGCCCGCCAGATCAAGGACCATCGACCATGAACACCACGCCCCACCCGACCACGCAGTCGCAGCCGCTCTACCAGCGGCTGGCCTCGCACTACCGCAGCGCCATTCACGCCGGCTCGCTGGTTCCGGGCGACCGCATGCCGTCGTTGCGCGGGCTGATGCGCCAGCACGACATCAGCCTGAGCACCGCCATGCAACTGAGCCGGCATCTGGAGAGCGAAGGCTGGCTGGAGGCGCGGCCACGTTCGGGCTACTTTGTCAGGCGACCGTTGCGCAGCACGCTGGCCAAAGTGAGCGAGCCGCGCATGGACGTGACCCCTGATCCGGCGCAGTACGTGGGCATCCACGCCCGCGTGTCCGATTTCGTCTCTCGGGGTCGGCTGCACATGGTCAAGACCAATCTGGCGGTGGCGCGCTGCGCCCCCGAGCTGTATCCCGGTGAGGCCTTGAAGCAGGCCACCATGCGCGTTTTGCGCCGCCACCCCAATTTGTTGGTCAGTGCCTCGTCGCCCCGGGGTAACCCGGAATTTCGCGCCGTGCTGGCCAAACGTGCCTTGGGGTTGGGCATGACGCTGTCACCCAACGAGGTGCAGATCACCAACGGTTGCATTGAGGCGCTGAACCTGGCGCTGCGTGCCGTGGCCCGACCGGGCGATACCATTGCGGTGGAGTCACCCACTTTTTACGGTTTGCTGCAGGTGCTGGAGAGTCTGGGCTTGCGCGCGCTGGAGATACCGACCAGCCCGCAGACCGGCATTTCCATTGACGCGCTGGAGCTGGCACTTCAAACCTACGACAACATCAAGGCCGTGGTGGTGGTGCCGCATCTGCAAAACCCGCTCGGCAGCATCATGCCGGACGCCCACAAGCAGCGTCTGGTGCAGCTGTGTGAAGACAATGCCGTTGTCCTGATTGAAGACGACACCTACAGCGAACTGGTGAGCGAGCGCACGCGGGGCGATGCGCCCTTGCGAGCCATGAAATCATGGGACAAGACGGGCAACGTGATTTACTGCGCCTCGCTGCACAAAATCCTGGCGCCCGGCCTGCGCTTGGGCTGGATGGCTGCGGGGCGCTGGCAGGCAAGGGTGGAGATGCTTAAATTTAGCCAGACCCGCAGCAACGAGGAGCTTTCGCAACTGGCCGCCGCCGACTTCATCGCGTCGCCGGCCTACGACCGCCATTTGCGCCGGCTGCGCAGCACGCTGCAGGTGCAGCGTGAAAAAACGGCGGAAGCCATTGCCAGCTATTTTCCGCCGGGGACGCGCCTGACGGTGCCCGATGGGGGGCTGTCCTTATGGGTTGAATTGCCCCAAAAGCTCTCCAGCAAACGCGTGTTTGACGCGGCCTTGCAGGAGCAGATTTTGGTGACGCCGGGCTTGATGTTCTCCAACTCGCTGCGTTTTGACCCGTTTCTGCGCATCAACTGTGGTTGGCCGCACAGCCAGGACGTGGAGCAGGCCTTGCAACGGCTGGGCCAGATCGTGGCGCGTTTGCTTTAGCCGTCTAAAAATTTATAAGAAATAAGGCGCTAGCCCACGTGCAATAAGCGCAGGTAGCTCCTTAATTTATAGCGACTGAAGGCGTTGCAGGGCCGCGTTCAGCGTCTCATCCTTCTTGGCAAAGCAGAAGCGCACCACACGCTGATCAAAGCCATTGCCGTAGAACGCTGACAACGGAATGGCGGCCACGCCGATTTCCGAGGTGAGCCACTTGCAGAACTCGGTCTCGCCCAGGTCGCTGACATTTGAGATATCCACGCACTGAAAGTAGGTGCCTTCGCTGGGCAGCAATTTGAACTTGGTGCGCTTGAGGCCTTCGCGGAACAGGTCGCGCTTGCGTTGGTAAAAAGCCGGCAGTTCCAGGTAGGGTTTGGGGTCGGCCATGTACGAGGCCAGACCGTATTGCACGGGCGTGTTGACGGTGAACACGTTGAACTGATGCACCTTGCGAAACTCGGTGGTCAAGGTGGCGGGGGCGGCCACATAGCCCACTTTCCAGCCGGTCACATGGTAGGTCTTGCCAAAGCTGGAGACGATGAAGGCCCGCGCCGCCAGCCCAGGGAAACGGGCCGCACTTTGGTGTTGCTGGCCGTCGAACACCATGTGTTCATAGACTTCGTCACTGATCAGCAAGACGTTGGTGGGCGCGAGAATTTCCTGCAGGCGCAGCATGTCGGCTGCCGTCCACACCGTACCGCTGGGGTTGTGCGGCGAGTTGATGATGATGGCGCGGGTTTTCGGCGTGATGGCGGCGGCGATTTTGTCGAAGTCGGGGCGAAAGGTGCCGGGCGTCAAAGGCACGCGCACCGGCACGCCGCCAGCGAGCTCGATGTTGGGCACGTAGCTGTCGTAACACGGCTCCAGCACGATGACTTCGTCACCCGCATGGACGACAGCCAAAATGGCAGTGATGATCGCCTGGGTAGCCCCGGCCGTGATGGTTATTTCGCTGACGGCGCTGTATTCACGGCCATGTAACGCTATTATTTTTGCGGCAATGGCGTCGCGCAACACCGGCACGCCGGTCATGGGCGGGTACTGGTTCAGGCCTTGCTTCATGGCGTCGGTCACGACATCGACCAGCTTGGGGTCACAGTTGAAATCGGGAAAGCCCTGCCCCAGGTTGACGGCATTTTTCTCCGCCGCCAGGGTGGACATGACGGTGAAGATGGTGGTGCCGACGTTGGGCAGTTTGCTTTGAAGCGTCGGGGTCGGTGCGTGGCTCATAAATGGGTTGAATCAGTTGAGGATGGAGCGGGTTTTATAACTCGTAGTCGTCGACATGGCCGGTCATGGCTTGCGCCACCAGATTGCGGTTCAGGCGGTCGCTCAACAGTTCGGCAAACTTGTAGACGAAGTTGCGCAGGTAGGCGCCGCGCTTGAAGGCGACCCGGGTCACATTCTGGCCAAACAAAAGCCCGGCCGGGCGCACCACTAGATCGCTTTTGGCGCCGTCAGCCACGACGTCGCGGACCGACATTTCTGCGGCAATGCCAATGCCCAAGCCGAGGCGGACGTAGGTCTTGATCACGTCCGAGTCGATCGCTTCCAGCGCTATGCGCGGTTCCAGCTTGCGGGTGGCGAAGGCATGGTCAATCTTGGTGCGGCCGGTGTACGAGGGATGGTAGGTAATCAGGGGCTCGTGGGCGATGTCCTCCAGCGTCAGGTGTTCCTTCAAGGTTAAGGGATGGCCCACGGGCAGCACCAGCACATGCTCCCATTCGTAGCAGGGCAAAGTCACCAGCTCCGAATAGCCTGCGAGCGATTCGGTGGCAATGCCGATTTCCGCCACTTCATCAATCAGCATTTTGGCCACCTGGTCCGGCGAGCCCTGGTGCAGGCTGACGTTGACCTTGGGGTAGGCCTGGCGCAGCTTGGCCACGGGTTCGGGCAGTACATAACGGGCCTGCGTGTGGGTGGTGGCGATTGACAGGGTGCCGCTGTCCTCGGCGCTGTATTGCTCCCCAATGCGTTTGAGGTTGCCCAGCTCGCGCATGATGAGTTCGATGCTCTTGAGCACATGCTGGCCCGGCTCGGTCACGCGCTTAAGGCGTTTGCCATGGCGGGCAAAAATCTCGATTCCCAGCTCTTCCTCCAGCTCAATGATGGCCTTGGAGACACCTGGTTGGGAGGTGTGCAGGGCTTTGGCTGCTTCAGTCAGGTTCAAATTGCGCCGGACTGCTTCCTGAACAAAACGAAATTGATGTAGGTTCATATGAAATTTCAGCTAACAGTGAAATTTATTATGCCCCAATCACATATGCCAACAACTGTTAAATCTCAAGAAAGGGCAATTCGGGCCATGAGCTCGATCATTTGCGCGTCCTCGCCGATGGCCGGTTTCAGATCGAACGCAATCTGCGGATGGCTGGCTCGCAAGCCGGTGATCAGTAGTGGCAGGTCTTCCCGCGCATGCCGGCCCACGCCCAGGAACATCGGAACGATGGTGATGGCGGTGACGCCCAGCGCCGCCAATTCGGCAACGCTGGTCGGTAGATCGGGGTCGGTGAGTTCCAGGTAGGCGCAGCGCACATGAACCTCGGGGGCAATCCCCCGAATATGGCTGGCCACGGCTTCAATAGGTTGTCGCCACAAAGGATCCCGTGAGCCATGTGAAAACAGGATGGTGGCGCGCACTGTCTCAAATTGCATCAAGTCCTCGCTATTTTTGACCATGACATTGACTACCGCCTGAGTACCAGCCACCCAAACGCGGTGAGGGACAGCAGTGAATAAATCATGCCCGGCAGCGCCGCGGTCAGCCACGGTTGCCAGTTCTGCAGATTGCCGATATAGCCAAATACATTGTTCAAAAGGAAGAAGCTGATACCCGCCATGACCCCGCCGAACACATAGGCGGCAATGCCGCCGGAGCGGAAGTGCAGGTAGGCAAAGGGCAGGGCCAGCACCACCATCACCAGGCAACTCAGGGGATAAAAGACCTTCTTCCAGAACTCGATCTCGTAGCGCTGTGCACTCTGTCCGTTGGCATTTAAATGCCGTATGTATTCAAACAAATCGATGGTGCTCATGCGTTCGGGTTTGAGCAAAGCGGCCGACACCATTTCCGAGCTGATCTGGTTGGGCCAGCGAAAACTTTCCACCTGGGTGTGTTCAATGCGGCCGGTATCCGCGCCACGCGCCGGAAACTCGGTCCGCTGCACACGCTTCAGGGCCCACGAATCGTCTGCCCCATAGCTTGCGGCCTCAGCCTGGACCATGGACATCAGGAAACCCTGGCTGTCGAATTCGAAGATGCGCACGCCGCGCATGCTGCCGTCCGACTCCATCGCGTTGACGTTGACGGCGTACTGCGAATGCTGCTGCCTTTCCTTCAGCCACGCGCCGGTCTGGCCTATGGTGATGCGCCCCTGGTAACGGGCTTTGAGGAGTTGCGCCGTGCGGTCGGCGACGGGGGAGAGATAGTCCCCAACGGCAAAGGTCAACAGCACAAAGCCCAAGCCCAGGAGCAGCAGCGTCCTCAGCGCTCGCCAGGGCCCCAGTCCACTGGTTCGCAAAATGGTGAACTCCGAGCTCTGGGCAAATCGCGCCATCACAAAGATGGTGCCGATCAGAACGGCAATGGGCAGCAGTTCATAGAGGTGACTTGGAATCATCAGTGCCACGTAGGTCACCGCGTGCACGAGCCGATAGCCGGCGGCCGCATTGCGTCCAAGTGACTGGATTTCTTCCACAAAGTCAAAAAAGAAGAACAGCGAGAGAAACCCCAGGATGACAAAAGCCACCGCGTACAGTACCTCGCCATAAATCAGACGTCGAATGGTCTTCATGTCGCGGCCCTGCGGAAGAGGGAGGCACGCAGGTCAACCAGCGTGCGCCAGTCCCAGTTGTTGTGGCCTTTGGCGAGCCAGAGGGTTCCCAGCACCAGCGTACTACCGTGCAAGCCCAACAGGAAGCCGCCAAAGCTGAATTTGCCAGACGCAATCCAGCTTTGGCCCAGGGTCAAGAGGTTGTAATACAGGACGAAAGCAAACAGGGAAAAAACCAGGTTCGCACTGCGCCCAACGCGTGGGTTGACGCTGGAAACGGCCACGCCAATGATCACGAAATTGATGGCAGCCAGAATCAATCCAATGCGCCAGGAGAGTTCCGCCAGGTTGGGCAGGGTCAAGTTTTTCAGCAAGGCCAGGGTGGGGCGTGTATTGACCGCGACGTCATCCGTGGCCCCGGGCATGTCTACGCCGACCTTGATGCCGTATTCTTCGAACTCGCTTATTTTTAGTTCAGATTTTCCGACCACACTTTCCAGCCGCTGCCCGTTGCTGAGCATCAAAAATCGGCCCTGATCTACCGTCTGAATGCGGCCGCTGCGGGCAGAGGTGATGGTCTCCTTGTCGGATTCGGTCGTGGCAATGAAGACGTTGGAGCCGGACTGCTTGCCGGTGGCGTCTTTTTCCACAAAAAACACCCGGTTTCCTGTCGCCGACTCCTGAAACTGGCCGGGTTGAATGCGCTCAATGTCCCCCCGCTTCTCGTATTGCTCCTTCATGGTTTCTATTTTCTGGTTGGACCAGGGCAGCACCAGCAGTGCCAGTGCCATGACGACCAGCAACACGGGCCAGGCAAACCGGAACAAGGGGCCAAGCAAGGCGGACAGGCCCCTGCCGCTGGTGAACCAGATCACCATCTCGCTGTCGCTGTACATGCGCGACAAGGTCGCAATGATCGAGATGAACAGGCTCATGGTCAGAATGGTTGGCATGTAGGCGAGCACGGTGTAGCCCATGACCAGCATCACGTCGGACGGGTTGAAGCTGCCGCGCGAGGCCTGCCCGAGGGTGCGGATCAGCGTCATGGTCATGACGACGGTCGCCAGCACGATCAGTGTCGCGCCAAAACTGCGCGCCAGCTCCTTGCGAATGGACGAATGGAATAACATAGGATGAGAATTTGCCGGACGGCTCGCAGCTACGCAATAGCTGCGCAAGCGCCGTCCTAAACCAATTAGAAAAGCTGAATTATGAACTTTGAACTCAAGACCTTTGACCTGAGCGGCGCAGCCAATGAGAAATGCGACGCCCTGATTGTGCTGCTGGGCAGCTCCTTCAAGCCTGGAAAAGACGTTTTGTCAGTGATGGCAGCGCAGGCATTCAAGGCAGGGGATCTGGAGAGTGCGCCGGGCAAGCCGGGCAAGCCACTGGTTTTATACCGACTCGCCGGGGTGGCTTGTTCGCGTGCCGTGCTGGCCAGTGTCGGCGATGGATCGGCCAAAGAGGTGCGCCAAGCAGTCGCTGCCGCAGTGGCGGCAGTCAAGTCAACCCAGGTCAAGAAACTGGTGCTCTGTTTTGCCACCTTGCCGCAGGAAGACGCCGTCCGCGCCGCTGTCATGGCCGTTGCCGAGGCCAGTTATGTATTCACGACCACCAAATCAAAGCCCGAGGGCAGGGCAATTCAACGCGTCATCGTGGGCTTGCCGAGTGCACCGAAGTTCAAACCTGTTTTTGACCAGGTGGTTGCCGCCGTGGCGGGTATGGAGTTCGCTAAAGAATGGGCCAATCGACCGGCCAACCACGCCACGCCGACCCTGTTGGCGGGCGCCGCCCGATCACTGGCCAAGTTGCCCCATATCAAGTGCGAAGTGCTTGGCCCCAAGGAAGTGGCCAAGCTGGAGATGGGTTCGTTCATGGCGGTCGCCCAGGGGTCTGAGGAACCTCTGCGCTTTATTGTGTTGCGCTACGACGGTACGGTGAAGTCCGAGGCGCCCACGGTTCTGGTGGGCAAGGGCATCACTTTTGACAGTGGCGGCATTTCCATCAAGCCCGCGGCCGAGATGGACGAGATGAAGTTCGACATGTCAGGTGCCGCCAGTGTGTTGGGCGTTTTTCGGGCCCTGGCAGAGCTGAAGCCCGCCATCAACGTGATCGGCTTGATTCCCTCGTGTGAAAACCTGCTCAATGGCCGGGCCGTCAAACCGGGCGATGTGGTGACCAGCATGAGCGGTCAGACCATTGAAATTCTCAATACCGATGCCGAAGGTCGATTGGTGCTGTGCGATGCACTGACCTATGCCGAGCGCTTCAAACCCCGTGCCGTGGTGGACATCGCCACGCTCACCGGTGCCTGCGTAGTGGCCTTGGGTGCGGTGCGCAGCGGCCTTTTCTGCGCGAATGAGGAATTGGCCGCAGCCCTGTTGACAGCGGGAGATACCTCGCTTGATCTGTGCTGGCGCATGCCTTTGGACGACGATTACGCCGAGGGCCTCAAATCCAATTTTGCCGATGTTGCCAACGTGGGCGGACGCGCCGGCGGCGCCATCACAGCGGCCAAGTTTCTGCAACGATTCACCGGCAAGTTTCCCTGGGCTCACCTGGACATTGCCGGAACGGCCTGGAAGAGCGGAGCCGCCAAAGGTGCGACTGGCCGCCCGGTCGCGCTGCTGCTGGAATACCTGCTGACTTCAGCAAAATAAAGCAGGTGGCATTGAATATGACGGAGGTGGCATTTCACTTCAACGCACCTGATCGCGTGGCCTATGCCTGTCGTTTGTTGAGAAAGGCCGTGAGCAATGGTGCAAAGATTGTGGTGACGGGCCACGCTGACACACTGCAGGCGCTGGACAGCGCGCTGTGGACTTTCTCACCGGTGGATTTTGTGGCGCATTGTTATCTGGAGAGCGACGCCTGGGTCGTGGCGGCGTCGCCCGTGATTCTGGCGCCATCGATTGAGTCCGTGCCCCATCAGCAGGTGCTACTCAATATCGGCCATCTCGTGCCAAGCGGTTTTGAGCGGTTTGAGCGTGTGATTGAGGTCGTTGGAATGGAAGACGATGACCGTCAGCATGCACGAAGCCGCTGGAAGCATTACACCGAGCAAGGCTTCACTATCAAGCGCCATGATCTGGCTTTGAAACCTTCATAGCGATGAACACCATACCCCGAAATCTGCCGCGATTTTTGCCAACCTTGACTGAAGTTGTGCATCCGGACGAGTTGGTCCGCATGGCGGTGCCGGCGCTGCCGGGAGTTGATGAGACAGTATCGCTCGTGATGCAGAGGGTGGAGCCGGTGATCGAGCGTCGGCTGCGCGAAGAAGCCGATGTCATGCTTCGCAATATGGTGGCCGAACAACTGCAACGCTTGAGTGCGGGCCTCCGGCAAGAACTTGAAATTGTCGTGCGTCAGGCCGTGTCTGAGGTGATGACATCTCAGTCAAGTCAGCATAAGTTGAAATAATGATGCATTACGCCACAGCTCGGTGTCTTCCCTATGTTTTTGGCTCAGAAATTGCGTTATCGTGCCGGGTGTGGAACGATTAGGTTCACATTTTTTTAACTATGGAGTTGTCTATGCAAATGAAATTAAGAATTACCGTTGCTGCCGCGATTGCTGCGGCTGCTGGCGTCGCCATGGCGCAGGACATGGTCGTCAAGATCGGTCACGTTGCCCCGGTTTCGGGCGCGCAAGCGGCATACGGCAAAGACAACGAGAACGGTGCCCGCATGGCTATTGAAGATCTGAACGCCGCTGGCGTGATGATCGGCGGCAAGAAGGTGAAGTTTGAGCTCTTGGCTGAAGATGATGCAGCTGATCCCAAACAAGGTGCAGCTGTTGCACAAAAACTGTGCGACGCCAAAGTGGCTGGTGTGGCTGGCCACCTGAACTCGGGCACCACCATCCCTGCGTCCAAGATTTACAACGATTGTGGGATTCCCATGGTCACCCCCTCTGCAACCAACCCCAACCTGACCAAGCCTGGCTACAAGACCACATTCCGCTTGCTGGCAAATGACAATGCACTGGGTGCAGGCTTGGCTCTTTACGCCGCGGACACTTTAAAGCTCAAGCGCATCGCCGTAATTGATGACCGTACCGCTTACGGTCAAGGCGTGGCGGATGTGTTCAAGAAGATTGCAGCATCCAAAGGCATCACCATCGTTGACGAACAGTTCACCACCGACAAGTCCGTTGACTTCATGTCCATCCTGACGTCCATCAAGGGCAAGACTCCGGACGGCGTTTTCTTCGGTGGTATGGACCCCCAAGCCGGCCCGATGCTGCGTCAGATGGAACAACTCGGTCTGAGCAACGTCAAGTACTTTGGTGGCGATGGCATCTGCACCAATGACCTGATCAAACAGGCTGCCGGCGCCAAAACGCTGGAGAACGTGGTTTGCGCTGAAGGTGGCGCATCGTTGGAAAAAATGCCCAGCGGTGCCACCTGGAAAAAGCGTTATGACGCCAAGTACCCAGGTCAGTTCCAGGTTTACAGCCCTTACGTCTATGACGCCATCCACGTGTTGGTGGATGCCATGAAGCGTGCCGGCAGTGCAGACCCCAAGGTTTACACCTCGTTCATCGGCGCGACAAACTACCAGGGCGTCACGACCAAAGTACAGTTCGAGTCAAATGGCGAGTTGAAAAACCCTGCCATGACCCTGTATACCTACAAGGCCGGCAAGAAGGTCGCACTGAACTAATTCAGTTTTATTCAGAGCCGAAAAAAGCCGCCTTCGGGTGGCTTTTTTCTTGCCCCTTCGGTCCGCACGGCGGAAATAGGGCCTTGGCTCGGCTAAAATACGAGTTGCTGGAGCGGTGGATGAGCGGTTTAAGTCATACGCCTGGAAAGCGTACGAGGGGTAAAACCCTCCGCGGGTTCGAATCCCGCCTGCTCCGCCAGTAACACATGTCTTGAATCATCCGCAGACATACAGAATCCCGCAGTTCTCTTTGAGAGCTGCGGGTTTTTTGTTTTTGCTCTCTAACTTTTATCCTAACTACGCCCGCTGCGTTTGCACCATTTTCATGGCCGATGAAATCAGCGCGGACACTTCGGTCATGTTGCTGGGCACGATGAGGGTTGTAGTGGCATCTGCTGCCACTTTTGAATAAGCATCCACGGCTCTTTCAGCCACCTTGAGTTGCACGGCTTCAGCGCCACCGGGCTGGCGAATCGCGGCGGCAATACGCTCGATCGCGCCGGCGGTCGCCTCGGCAACGGCGGTGATGGATTGGGCGTCGCCCTGGGCCTTGTTGATCACGGCTTGTTTCTCGCCTTCAGAGCGGGCAATAAAGGCTTCACGCTCGCCGGTGGCAATATTGATCTGCTCCTGGCGACGGCCTTCGGACGCGGCAATCAGCGCGCGTTTTTCGCGCTCCGCAGTGATCTGCTGCTGCATGGCGTGCAAGATCTCCTTGGGCGGCGTCAGATCCTTGATCTCATAGCGCAGCACCTTGACGCCCCAGTTCAGGGCGGCCTCGTCAATGGCCTGCACCACCTGGGCGTTGATGATGTCGCGTTCTTCAAAGGTTTTATCCAGCTCTAGCTTGCCGATGACCGAACGCAGCGAGGTCTGCGCCAACTGGGAGATGGCCATGATGTAGTTGCTTGAGCCATAGCTGGCACGCATGGCGTCCGTCACCTGAAAATAGAGGATGCCGTCGACCTGCAACTGGGTGTTGTCGCGTGTGATACAGACCTGGCTGGCAATATCCAGGGGGATTTCCTTGAGGATGTGTTTGTAGGCGACCTTGTCCACAAAGGGCATCAAGAAGCTCAAGCCTGGCGTCAGGGTGCCGTTGTATTTTCCAAGGCGTTCGACGACCCAGGCGTGCTGCTGCGGCACCACTTTGACCGACTGCGTGATAAACACAGCCGCGATGACGAACAAAATTATTGCGATTTCCATCAGTTTTCCCAGTTAACCCCAACAGGACGTCGTTGGCACATTTTTATGATTTTTTGACGATCAATTGGCTACCGACCACTTCCACCACGTTGTGGAGTCCGGGCGATGGTGTGGCGCCCGGCAGGAGTGACACGGTCCAATTGGCGCCCCGGTATTTCACGGTGCTTGTGCCGTCCGGGCGCCAGGCCTCGACGTGAACGGTCGCGCCAACATCCATATTGACATCGTGATTGGCGCTGGCGGGGAGGGCGGACGGTGTTTTTTGTTTGTATCGGCGCCAGGCCACGACGGACCCACCGCCGACGAGGGCTGCCACGACCAGTTGCAGGGTGGCTGTGGCGCCCAGGTGAGCGGCGATGGCCGCTGCGACAAACCCCATGGAGAGCATGAGCAAATAGAACGTCCCGGTCACCAACTCGACTGCGATGACAGCACCTGCCAGTACCCACCAGATCGTTGATTCAGCCATATCGCCCCTTATTGTGTTTGTAGCGCCACATTTTGAGTCAAAAAATGTGTCGTGCAAGTGACGCGACTTAATAAGTCCTTACACTTCGCGCCTGTTTCTTATTTTTCCCGTGCCTGGCTGGAGTGCCCAATGAAATTTCGCTTTCCCATCGTCATCATCGACGAAGATTTTCGCTCTGAAAATACCTCTGGTCTGGGTATTCGGGCGCTTGCCCAGGCGATCGAGTCGGAAGGCCTCGAAGTGCTTGGCGTCACCAGCTATGGCGACCTGAGCCAGTTTGCGCAGCAGCAAAGCCGCGCCAGCGCCTTTATTTTGTCGATCGATGATGAGGAGTTCACCCCCGGCCCCGATCTGGACCCGGCGGTGCTGAACCTGCGCCATTTCATTGAAGAAGTTCGTCGCAAAAATCTGGATGTGCCTATCTACATCTATGGCGAGACCAAGACCTCGCGCCATCTTCCCAATGACATCCTGCGCGAGTTGCATGGTTTCATTCACATGTTCGAGGACACGCCCGAGTTTGTGGCGCGCCACATCATTCGCGAAGCCAAGAGCTATCTGGAGGGCGTGCAACCTCCTTTCTTCAAAGCCTTGCTGGACTACGCGGAGAACGGTTCGTACTCGTGGCATTGCCCGGGGCACTCCGGCGGTGTTGCCTTTCTGAAAAGCCCGGTGGGTCAGATGTACCACCAGTTCTATGGCGAAAACATGCTGCGCGCCGACGTTTGCAACGCGGTGGAAGAACTCGGTCAACTGCTGGACCATGACGGCGCCATTGGCAAGAGTGAACGCAATGCAGCGCGCATCTTCAATGCCGACCATTGCTTTTTTGTGACCAATGGCACCAGCACCAGCAACAAGATGGTGTGGCACCATACCGTGGCGCCCAATGACATCGTGGTGGTGGACCGTAATTGCCACAAGTCGAACCTGCACGCGATCATCATGACCGGGGCGATTCCCGTGTTCTTGAAGCCCACGCGCAACCATTTCGGCATCATCGGACCGATTCCGAAAAGCGAGTTTGAGCCGGCCGCCATCAAAGCGAAAATCATGGCCAACCCCTTGATTCGAGAGCACCTGCAGGGCGTGGACGTCAGCAAAATCAAACCCCGCATCCTGACCCTGACCCAGTCCACTTACGACGGCGTGTTGTACAACACCGAAACCGTCAAAGGCATGCTCGATGGCTATGTGGAGAACATCCACTTTGACGAAGCCTGGCTGCCGCACGCCGCGTTTCACCCGTTCTACGGCACCTACCATGCCATGGGCAAGAAGCGGACGCGCCCCAAACACGCCATGGTGTATGCGACGCAGTCGATCCACAAGCTGCTGGCCGGCATCAGCCAGGCCAGCCAGGTGCTGGTGCAAGACTCGCAAACCGTCAAGCTGGACAAGCACCTGTTCAACGAGGCGTATCTGATGCACGCCTCGACCTCGCCGCAATACAGCATCATCGCCAGTTGCGACGTGGCCGCCGCCATGATGGAACCCCCCGGCGGCACTGCGCTGGTGGAAGAAAGCATTGCGGAGGCACTGGACTTCCGCCGTGCCATGCGCAAGATCGATGAAGACTACGGTGACGACTGGTGGTTCAAGGTCTGGGGCCCGGACAAACTGGTAGACGAAGGCATTGGCCGTGCGGACGACTGGATCATCAAGGGCGAGTCCGCCAAAGCCAAGGCCGGTGTGAACTGGCATGGTTTCGGCAAGATGGCGACCGGATTCAACATGCTGGACCCGATCAAGTCGACCATCGTGACGCCCGGCATGGACTTGAACGGCAAGTTCGCCAAGACCGGCATTCCGGCCAGCATCGTGACCAAGTTCCTGGCCGAGCACGGCGTGGTGGTCGAGAAGACCGGGCTCTACAGCTTTTTCATCATGTTCACCATCGGCATCACCAAGGGCCGCTGGAACAGCATGCTGACCGCCTTGCAGCAATTCAAGGACGACTACGCCAAGAACCAGCCCATGTGGCGCATCCTGCCGGAGTTTTGCCAAAAGCACCCGAAATACGAAAACATGGGCTTGGCCGACTTGTGCCAGCACATTCACCAGCTTTACGCCAAATATGACATTGCGCGCCTGACCACGGACATGTACCTGAGCGACCTGACGCCGGCCATGAAGCCCAGCGATGCCTACGCCCACATTGCGCTGCGCAAGACCGAGCGCGTGGAGATTGACCACCTGGAAGGCCGCATCACGGTCGGCTTGGTGACGCCGTATCCGCCCGGCATTCCATTGCTGATTCCGGGCGAAGTGTTCAACAAGAAAATCGTGGACTACCTGAAGTTCTCACGCGAGTTCAACGCGCAATGCCCGGGTTTCGAGACCGACATCCATGGACTGGTGGAAGAGGAAGGCGTTGACGGACAGTTCCGCTACTACGCAGACTGCGTCAAGGTCTGACGCAGTCACTATTGTTTTAATAGCTTCTAGCGCTCTGTTTACGAGGGCTAGCGGCATTTTTCATCAAGAATTAGGCGATTCCACCACGGCCACGGCGGTCTGGCTGACGCCGCAGTCCACATAGGAAATCTGGCCGGTCACGCCGGAGGCCAGATCGCTCAGCAAAAAGGCGGCGACGTTGCCCACTTCTTCAATCGTCACATTGCGTTTGAGGGGCGACGCGTTGGCGGAGATGGCCAGCAGGCGGCTGAAGTCCTTGATGCCGCTGGCGGCCAGGGTCTTGATCGCGCCTGCGCTCAGGCCGTTAACGCGCATGCCACGGGAACCAATGGCATCGGCCAGGTAACGCACCGACGATTCCAGCGAGGCCTTGGCCAGGCCCATGGTGTTGTAGCTCGGCACGACGCGCACGCCACCCAGGTAGGTCAGGGTGAGGAGGGAGGCCTTGTCGCTGAGGTAGGGCAGGGCCGCCTTGGCCATGGCGGGAAAGCTGTAGGCGCTGATGTCGTGGGCGATTCTGAAATTTTCGCGCGTCAGACCGTCCAGGAAATTGCCGGCAATGGCTTCGCGTGGCGCGTAACCAATGCTGTGAACAAAGCCGTCGAAGGTGGGCCAGTGCGCTGACAAGTCCGTGAACAGCTTTTCAATCTGCGCGTCGTCACCGACATCGCAGTCAAATATCAATTCCGAGCCGAAATCCGCGGCGAACTCGGTAATGCGTTCCTTGAAGCGCTCACCGACGTAGCTGAAGGCCAGCTCGGCACCTTGCTCGTGGCAAGCCTGCGCAATGCCGTAGGCAATGGAGCGTTTGGACAAAACACCGGTTATCAGCAGTTTTTTTCCTGTCAGGAATCCCATATCGTCTCTCTTTTATAAGCAGGTGGATCACCGCCTTATCGGCGGCGGAAGTTGATGCAGAATTGTCGCATGCGAAGTCTGCTATTTTTTCTGCTCTGGGGACTATCCGCTCCGTTATGGGCGGCGCATGGTTACGCCCTGTGGGGCGACGTGAAGTACCCGGCCAATTTTTCGCACTTCGACTACGTGAATCCCGATGCGCCCAAGGGAGGCGAATTGCGGCTGGTCAGCAATCTGCGGGTCTCTACTTTTGACAAGTACAACCCCTTCACCATCAAAGGCACGTCGCCCGCCTATCTGGCAGATTTGATGTTCGATTCGCTGCTCACCGGCTCGCTGGATGAGACCGGCTCGGGCTACGGCCTGCTGGCCAATGATGTCGACGTGGCGACCGACGGCATGAGCGCCACCTTCCGCTTGGCACCGCAGGCGCGCTTTCACAATGGCGACCCGGTGCTGGCCGCCGACGTGAAATACAGCTTCGACACCTTGATGGGGCCCTACACCTCGCCCGCGTTCAAGACTCTGCTGGCCGATGTGGCGGGCCTGGATGTTGTGAACGAGCGAACCGTGCGCTACCGTTTCAAGAAGCCCAATCGCGAGCTCCCGCTCACCGTGGGCGGCCTGCCGGTTTTCAGCCGTCAGTGGGGCATGGAAAACGGCAAGCGCAAATCGTTTGACCAGGTGGTGACGGATATCCCGATTGGCAGCGGTCCCTACAAAATTGGCCCGGTTCGCTTCGGCAAGGACATCACCTATGTGCGCGACCCCAACTACTGGGCGCGGGACCTGAATGTGAAGCGCGGCAGCAACAACTTTGAACGCATCACAGTCAAGATTTACAAGGACGGTACCGCCCGGCTGGAAGCCCTGAAGGCCGGTGAGTTCGACCTGATGCGGTTTTTTTCGGCCGGCGACTGGGCGCGGCGGGTCAATGGCAAGCGCTTTGACACCGGTGAGCTGGTCAAGAGCGAGTTCCAACACCGCTTGCCTTCGGGCTTCCAGAGTTACGTGATCAATACGCGGCGCGACAAGTTCAAGGATGTGCGCGTGCGTCAGGCGCTCGGGCTGGCGCTGGATTACGAGTGGATGAATCGCCAGATGTTTTACAAGGCCTACCAGCGGGTCAATGGTCTATTCGGCAACACCGATTGCCAGGCCACGGGCGTGCCCGGCCCGGAAGAGCTCGCCTTGATGGAGCCCTGGCGCAAAGACATTCCTTCCGCCGCATTTGGGCCGATGGCGGTGGCGCCGCGCACCGACGGCGACTCCTCGCTGCGGGCCAATCTGCGCCAGGCGCATGCCCTGTTGCAGGCCGCCGGCTGGACGGTACGCGACGGCGCCTTGCGCAATGCGCAGGGCCAGGCGTTCGAGATTGAGTACCTCGACAGCAATGAAGGCAGCGCGCGGGTGATCGCGCCCTGGGCGCGCAACCTCGAAAAACTCGGTATCCAGCTGCACTTTCGTCCAGTGGACTTCGCCCTGTACCAGCAACGCCTGCAAAAATTCGAGTTCGACATCACCTCGCTGGCCTACGGTGGCACGCATAACCCGGGGCAGGAATACGCTGACATCTTTGGTTCGGCAGCGGCAGATATTGAAGACTCCGGCAACCTGGCGGGCGTGAAAAACCGGGCCATCGATGCCTTGATCGGCAAGATAACCGGCGCCAAAACCAAGGCCGAGCTGTTACCGGCCTGCCGCGCGCTGGAGCGGGTTATCGCCCACAGCCACCTGCTGATTCCCCAATGGACGGCCGGCACCCACCGTATCGTCTACAACAGCTGGCACCTGCAAAAGCCCGCGACCGTGCCGCCTTACGCGCAGGGCGAGGGTTGGGCGATTGACACCTGGTGGGCCAAATAAATCATGCTGAGCTATATCCTCAAACGACTGTTGCTGATGGTGCCCACGTTGCTGGGCGTGTTGCTGCTCACCTTTGTCGTGGTCCAGTTCGTGCCCGGTGGCCCGGTGGAGCAGTACCTGGCCGAGGCCAAGGCCGGTGCCGGCAGGAGCGCCGAGGGCGGTGGCCTGAGCTACCGGGGCGCACAAGGCGTGGACCCGAAACGACTGGAGCAGATCAAGGCCTTGTATGGTTTTGACAAACCGGCCCACGAGCGTTTCTTTCAAATGCTCGGGCAGTTCGCCCGCTTTGACCTGGGCAAAAGCTTTTTCCAAAACAAGGATGTTTCACAGCTGCTGTGGGAGAAGTTGCCGGTCTCCATCAGCCTGGGACTGTGGACGTTTTTCATCAGTTACCTGATTGCCGTGCCGCTGGGCGTGGCCAAGGCGGTGCGGGCCGGGTCGCGCTTTGACTTCGTCACGACCTTGCTGGTGCTGGTGGGCTATGCCATTCCCGGCTTCGTGCTGGGCGTTGCCTTGCTGGTCATCTTTGGCGGGCAGTTGCAGTGGTTCCCCTTGCGGGGTTTGACCTCCAGCAATTGGGACGAGTTGAGCTGGGGCGCCCGCATCGTGGATTACCTCTGGCACATCGCCATGCCGGTGACGGCCATGGTGCTGGGCAGTTTTGCCGTGACCGCCATGCTGACCAAGAACGCATTTCTGGAAGAGATTCGCAAACAATACGTGGTGACGGCGCGGGCCAAAGGGCTGGATGAGCGCCAGGTGCTGTGGAAGCATGTGTTTCGCAATGCGCTGATTCCGATCATCACGGGTTTTCCGGCCGCGTTTATTGGTGCATTTTTTACCGGCTCGCTGTTGATCGAGACGCTGTTTTCGCTCGACGGGCTTGGACTGCTGAGCTACGAGAGCGTGATCCGGCGTGATTACCCGGTGGTGCTGGGCACCTTGTATTTCTTTACGCTGATCGGCCTGGTCACCAAGCTGATTTCCGACTTGTCCTATGTCTGGGTGGATCCGCGTGTCAAGTTTGATTAAGCCCCCCGAAGGGGCGTCTCCATCGCCCGGCCGCCGGGCTTGGATGCGCTTCAAGCGCAACCGGTTGGGTTATTGGAGCCTGCTGGCCTTTTGCACGCTGGTTGTGCTGAGCCTGTTTGCGGAACTCATCTCGAACGACCGTCCGCTGCTGGTGCGCTACCAGGGCACGACTTACTTCCCGATGCTCAAGGACTATTCGGAAAAGACTTTTGGGGGTGACTTCGACACCGCAGCCGATTATCTGGACCCCTACATCCGCGAGCGCCTGTCCAGGGACGACAACTGGGCGCTGTTTGCCCCCAACCCCTACGGCCCGAAAACCCTGAACTATTTTGCCAAGGAGCCGAATCCGTCGGGCCCCAGCCGCGACAACTGGTTTGGCACGGATGACCGCGGCCGCGACTTGTTGGCGCAACTTATTTACGGTTTTCGCATTAGTGTGCTGTTTGCGTTGGCGCTCACCGCCACCGGCGTGCTGCTTGGCGTGATGACAGGGGCGGTGCAGGGTTTTTTCGGTGGCAAGACGGACCTGGCCTTTCAGCGCTTCATCGAAATCTGGAGTTCCATGCCCGAGCTTTACCTGCTCATCATCTTCAGCGCGGTGTTCGCGCCCAGCCTGGCCCTGTTGTTGATCTTGTTGAGCCTGTTTGGCTGGATGGGTTTATCGGACTATGTACGCGCTGAATTCCTGCGCAACCGGCAACTCGATTTCGTGCGTGCGGCGCGGGCGCTGGGGGTGAGCAACTGGCAGATCATCGTGCGCCACTTGCTGCCCAACAGCCTGACTCCGGTGGTCACGTTTTTGCCCTTTCGCATGAGCGGGGCCATTCTGGCGCTGACCTCGCTGGATTTTCTGGGTTTGGGGGTTCCGCCCGGTACGCCGTCTCTTGGGGAACTGCTGTCCCAGGGTAAAAACAATATTGACGCCTGGTGGATATCGCTTTCCACGTTTGGCGTACTGGTGCTTACCTTGCTGTTGTTGACCTTCATGGGCGACGCCCTGCGCGACGCGCTGGATCCGCGGAAGGCAGAACAATGACGGCCCCCATGCGTGGCGTGCGGCTCCCCAATGTAGGCCAAACACTTGGGGGCGGCCCGTCGTCGTCTGATCCATTGCTTATCGTCGCGGACTTGCGTATCTCGTTTGCCGGCAGGGACGTGGTGCATGGCATCAATTTCTCCATCGCACCCGGTGAAAAACTGGCGTTGGTGGGCGAGTCGGGCTCTGGAAAGACGGTGACCGCGCTGAGCCTCTTGCGCCTGGTGCAGAACGCTACCCTCAGCGGCCGGGCCGTGTTCATGGGGCGTGACCTCCTGTCGATTCCAGAGCGCGAGTTGCGCGGCCTGCGCGGGCAAGACATTGCCATGATCTTCCAGGAACCCATGACGGCACTCAACCCGCTGTTCACGGTGGGCGATCAAATTGCCGAAGTTTTAGAGCTGAAACAGGGCCTGGCCCGCTCGCACTGTGCGCAAGAGGCTATTAGATTAATAGCGGAAACCGGTATCACCGAGCCTGAGCGGCGTGTCAAAGCGTATCCGCATCAACTCAGCGGTGGCCAGCGTCAGCGCGCCATGATTGCCATGGCCTTGGCCTGCCAGCCCAAATTACTGCTGGCGGACGAGCCCACGACCGCGCTGGATGTGACCCTGCGTGGGCAAATACTGGACTTGCTGGCCAGTTTTCAGAAAAAAAATGGCATGGCCGTGCTTATGATCACCCATGACTTGAACCTGGTGCGACGCTTTGCCGATCGCGTCATCGTGATGGAAAACGGCCATATCGTGGAGCAGGGTGCGGTGGCCGAGGTTTTTGCCCATCCGCAACACAGTTACACGCGCCGCCTGATTGACAGCAAGCCGGTGCGCGATGTGGCAGAGGGCGAGCTTGATGCTGGCGCGCAACCCGTCATGCAGGCGCGCGCACTGCGGGTGGCCTATCCCACGCCTCGGCCGGGTTTCAAGGGCTGGTTCAGCCACGGGGAGTTCGTCGCGGTGCAGGGTGCTGACTTCCAGCTCCAGGCAGGGCAGACCCTGGGCGTGATGGGCGAATCAGGGTCGGGCAAATCCACGCTGGCGCTGGCCGCCTTAGGGTTGTTGCCTTTTACAGGTGAAATGCAGGTCACAGGACAGGCTTGGGGTCTCAGCGCGGCGCATAACAAATCCATGCGGCGCGTGGTCCAGGTCGTGTTTCAAGATCCATTTTCGTCCCTGTCGCCGCGTCTGACCGTGGAGGAAATTGTGGGCGAGGGATTGCTGGTGCATGAACCAGGTCTGTCGCAGGCGCAGCGCCGCGCGCGGGTGTTGCAGGCGCTGCTTGACGTCGGCATGGGTGTTGGCCTGGATGAGGCCCGGTTTTCGAGCCTGATCCAGCGTTACCCCCATGAATTTTCGGGCGGACAGCGCCAGCGTCTGGCCATTGCCCGGGCGCTCATCGTCCAGCCCCGGATACTGGTACTGGACGAGCCGACCAGTGCGCTGGATGTCACGATCCAGAAGCAGGTGCTACAGCTGCTGCAGCGCCTGCAGCGGGAACGTGGCTTGAGTTATCTGCTCATCACCCACGATGTGGACGTTATTCGGGCCATGGCCCATCACATCGTGGTCATGAAAGACGGTCATTTTGTGGAGACCGGGCAAGCCGCGGAGCTTCTGGCTGCGCCCAAGCACAAATACACCCGAACGCTGCTGGCGGCCGCTGGATAAATCCTTAGGAATCAAGGCACTTAAGCCAGTTTTGGGATACAATCCAAAGCTCACGACCAAACGGGCGGGTATCTACCGCCCGTTTTTTTTGGTCGATTGTTTTTGAACGTTTTTTGAATTGCATCTGAACACACGTGGCACTGAAAGAAATTGTTGAGCAAACCGTGGCCGGTCTGGGCTACGACCTGGTGGAAACCGAGCGTTCTGCCGCTGGGTTGCTGCGCATCACGATTGACCTACCTTGGACGCCGCAGGCCGAAGGTGCCGGTGCCGAGCAATTCGTGACGGTTGAAGACTGCGAGAAGGTCACCCGCCAGTTGCTGTTTGCGCTGGAGGTGGATGGTGTTGAGTACAAGCGGCTTGAGGTGTCCTCGCCGGGTATTGATCGCCCCTTGCGCCATGAAAAAGATTTTGAACGTTTTGTAGGGCGCGAGATTGATGTCACGCTGAAGGCGCCCATTGGTGCGGCGGCGGCAGGTCAAGTCAGTGCCACGCGGAAAAAGTTTCGCGGCACGCTGGAGCGTACCCAAGTTGAGGGTGGGGCGTTGGGCTGGCAAATCGTCTGGAGCGATGCGCCGGTGGGCAAGCCGGGTCAAAAAATAAGCAAGAAGCGGCTACCGGCGCCGGTACAGGCTCTGGGGTTTGCGTTGGATGAGCTGCGCGAGGCGCGACTGGCACCCATCGTCAGCTTCAAAGGTCGTGGCACCAAGCCCGACTCAGAAACAAATTTGGATTGAATTGAAACAGGAGAGTTATGGCATGAATCGCGAAATGTTAATGCTGGTAGAAGCCATCTCACGCGAAAAGAACGTGGAGCGTGATGTGGTGTTTGGCGCTGTCGAGGCAGCGCTGGCACAAGCGACGAAGAAGCTTTCCCAGGGCGATGTGGATATCCGCGTCGCCGTTGATCGCGACAGCGGTACCTACGAAACGTTTCGTCGCTGGCATGTGGTTCCGGACGAGGCTGGCCTGCAATTGCCGGACCAGGAAATCCTGTTGTTCGAAGCCAAAGAGCAGATCCCCGATATTGAGGTGGACGAGTACATCGAGGAAACGGTGGAATCCGTGCCGATTGGCCGTATTGGCGCCATGGCAGCCAAGCAGGTCATTTTGCAAAAAATTCGCGATGCCGAACGTGAGATGTTGCTCAACGACTTCATGTCGCGCGGTGACAAGATTTTCGTCGGCACCGTCAAGCGCATGGACAAGGGTGACCTGATTGTCGAAAGCGGCCGTGTCGAAGGCCGTCTGCGCCGCAGCGAGATGATCCCGAAGGAAAATCTCCGCATGGGTGACCGCGTTCGCGCCATGATCATGGAAGTGGACTTGACCCTGCGCGGCGCGCCGATTATTCTGTCGCGTTCGGCGCCTGAATTCATGATTGAGCTTTTCCGTCAGGAAGTGCCCGAGATTGAGCAGGGCCTGCTGGAGATCAAATCCTGCGCCCGTGATGTCGGCTCCCGCGCCAAGATTGCCGTGTTGTCGCATGACAAACGGGTGGACCCCATCGGCACCTGTGTTGGTGTGCGTGGCACGCGTGTCAATGGCGTCACCAACGAGCTGGCCGGTGAACGCGTGGACATTGTGCTGTGGAGCGAAGACCCCGCCCAGTTTGTGATTGGTGCCCTGGCCCCGGCCAACGTGACTTCCATTGTGGTGGACGAAGAGCGTCACGCCATGGACGTGGTGGTGGACGAGGAAAACCTGGCCATCGCGATCGGTCGCGGCGGTCAGAACGTACGCCTGGCGTCGGAGCTGACCGGCTGGAAGATCAACATCCTGGATGCTGCTGAGTCGGCACAGAAGCAGGCCAGCGAGACAGATTCTGGCCGCAAGCTGTTCATGGAAAAGCTGGATGTGGACGAGGAAATCGCCGATCTGCTGATTGCAGAAGGCTTTACCAGTCTGGAGCAGGTGGCCTATGTGCCGCTGGAAGAAATGCTCGAGATCGAGAGCTTCGACGAAGACACGGCCAACGAACTGCGCACCCGCGCCAAAGACGCGTTGTTGACCATGGAAATTGCGCACGAAGAGAGTGTTGAAGAGGTTTCGCAGGATTTGCAAGACCTTGAAGGCCTCTCACCCGAACTGATCGGCAAACTGGCAGATGGCGGCGTTCACACGCTTGACGACCTGGCCGATTTGGCCGTTGACGAACTCACTGAAATCACCGGCCAGTCTGCGGACGAGGCCAAGACCTTGATCATGAAGGCGCGCGAACATTGGTTTACCAATGACGCCGCTTCTCAAGAGTAATGGTCATGAAAGGTTACACAACAAATGTCCAGTACGACCGTCGCCGAGTTTGCAACAGAACTCAAAAAATCAACCGATACATTGCTTGATCAGCTGAAATCGGCAGGAGTGGCCAAATCGACCGCTTCTGACAAGCTGACAGATGCTGACAAGCAGCATTTGCTGAGCTATTTGCAGGCCAGCCATGGCACTGCCAGCGCTGAGCGCAAGAAAATTACCCTGGTCAAGAAATCGACCAGCGAAATCAAGCAGGCCGACTCCACCGGCAGGGCGCGCACCATTCAGGTGGAAGTGCGCAAGAAGCGTACGTTTGTGCGTCGTGAAGACGGCATCGAGGTGGCTGTCGAGGCGCCTGAGCCAGAGCAGGAACAAGAGACCGCGCCGCTGATCGATAACGCCGAACTGGCGCGCCGCGAAGAAGAGGCTCGCCGTCAAGCTGAATTGATTCGTCGCCAGGAAGAAGAACTGACCGAGCGTCGGCGTGTGCGTGAAGAGCAGGAAGCCCGCACGCGTGAAGCGACTGAAAAGGCCGCCGCCAAGGCCGCTGAAATCGCAGCAGCCCAAGCGGCCGAAGAGAAAAGCAAGCCAGTAGCGCCCGTTATACAAGCGCAAGACGCTATAGATAGCGCAGCAGTCAAAGCTCAGGAAGCCGCGGAAAAAGCGGAAGGCGTGGCCAAGGCCCAATTGGTAGAGCGTGAAAAGGCAGCAGCCGATTCAAAGGCGCGGGCCGCCGAAGACGTCGCACGTGCGGCTGATCTGGGTGACCGCAGGCGCAAGGCCGAGGCGGAAGCCGCTGCCATTCGCTTGATGATGTCGTCCCCTGCCAAGAAAGCACCGGTCGTCAAAAAGCCGGAAGAAATCAAGGCCGAAGCCGCTGCCAAGGCGGGCATGAAGGGCACGCTGCACAAGCCGGCCGCTGGCACGGTCGCCGCAAAACCGGCCAAGCCCGGCGTTGCCGGCGCACCCGGCACAGCCGCCGCGCCCGCAGGTGCAGGAAAAGAAGTCAAGTCAGCCAAACTCTCCAGCAGTTGGGCGGGCGATCCGGCCAAGAAGAAGGCCATTCCAACCCGTGGCGCCACCGGTGCTCCCGGCCGTACCGGCAACTGGCGTGCCCCGGCACGCGGTGGCCGACGCGGCAGCAACGATAGAGACCGTGATGACAACCGGGTGCAGGCAGCACCGGTCGAGGCACGCATCATTGAAGTGCATGTGCCTGAAACCATTACCGTGGCCGAGTTGGCGCACAAGATGGCCGTTAAGGCTTCGGAGGTGATCAAACACCTGATGAAGCTCGGCCAGATGGTCACCATCAACCAGCCGCTGGACCAGGACACCGCCATGATTCTGGTGGAAGAAATGGGCCACAAAGCCATCGTGGCAGCGCTGGACGATCCGGAAGCCTTTACCGATGACGAAGTGTCACAGCAGCAGTCCGAATCGTTGCCACGCGCACCGGTGGTGACGGTCATGGGCCACGTCGATCACGGCAAGACTTCCTTGCTGGATTACATCCGTACCGCCAAAGTGGCGTCGGCCGAAGCCGGTGGCATTACCCAGCACATTGGGGCCTACCATGTGGAAACGCCACGCGGCATGATTTCCTTCCTCGATACCCCGGGTCACGAAGCCTTTACGGCCATGCGTGCCCGCGGCGCCAAGGCCACCGACATCGTGATTCTGGTGGTCGCGGCGGATGACGGCGTGATGCCGCAAACGAGAGAGGCCATCAAGCACGCCAAGGCGGCTGGTGTTCCTATCGTGGTGGCGATCAACAAAATCGACAAGCCGGATGCCAATCCAGAGCGCGTGAAAAACGAGCTGGTGGTGGAAGAAGTGGTGCCCGAAGAGTTCGGTGGTGATTCACCTTTCGTCACGGTATCGGCCAAGACCGGTCAGGGCATTGACGCCTTGCTGGAACAAGTGCTGCTGCAAGCCGAAGTGCTGGAACTGCGTGCACCGATTGATGCCATGGCCAAGGGTCTGGTGATCGAGGCGCGTCTTGACAAGGGTCGCGGCCCCGTGGCCACCATTCTGGTTCAGTCCGGTACCCTCAAGACTGGCGATATCGTGCTGGCAGGTTCCACCTATGGCCGTGTGCGCGCCATGCTGGATGAAAACGGCAAGACCATCAAAACCGCAGGTCCTTCGATTCCGGTCGAAATTCAGGGTCTGACGGAAGTACCGCAAGCCGGTGACGAGTTCATGGTGATGTCGGACGAGCGCCGGGCTCGTGAAATTGCCACCTACCGTGCCGGCAAGTTCCGCCACACCAAGCTGGCCAAGCAGCAAGCTTCCAAGCTGGAGAACATGTTCACCGACATGGCGGCAGGCGCGGTCAAGATGGTACCTATCATCATCAAGGCCGACGTGCAGGGTTCGCAGGAAGCGCTGGCGCAGTCGCTGCTCAAGCTGTCGACCGACGAGGTCAAGGTGCAGCTGGTTTACACCGCCGTGGGCGCGATCAGCGAATCGGACGTGAATCTGGCGATTGCCTCCAAGGCCGTCATCATCGGTTTCAACACCCGTGCCGACGCCGGTGCGCGCAAGCTGGCCGAGAACAACGGCGTGGACATCCGCTACTACGACATCATCTATGACGCCGTGGATGAGCTCAAGCTCGCCATGTCGGGCATGCTGACGCCGGACAAGAAGGAAGAAGTCATCGGTACCGCCGAGATCCGCCAGGTGTTCAAGGTGTCCAAGATCGGCTCGATTGCCGGTTGTATGGTCACCGCCGGTATCGTCAAGCGGACTGCCCGTCTGCGTCTGCTGCGCGACAACGTGGTCATCTTCACCGGTGAACTCGAATCGCTCAAGCGTTTCAAGGACGATGCCAAGGAAGTCAAGGAAAGCTTCGAGTGCGGCTTGAATATCAAGAACTACAACGACATCCAAGAGGGTGACGTGCTGGAATTCTTTGAAATTCGCGAAATTGCCCGTACGCTTTAATTCCCCTTCGATGGATCAGAGATAAATCGTGCGACTCAAGTCAAAAACCCCTAACCGCGCTTTCAAGGTAGCCGATCAGATCCAGCGTGATCTGACCGAGCTGATTGCGCGCGAACTCAAGGATCCGCGGGTGGGCATGGTGACGATTCAGGCCGTGGAGGTCACGCCTGACTACGCGCACGCCAAGGTGTTCTTCAGCCTGCTGGCGGGAGACCCAAAAGCCTGTACCGAAGGTTTGAACCAGGCGGCCGGCTTTTTGCGGGCCGGCCTGTTCAAGCGTCTGCATATTCACACCGTCCCGACGCTGCATTTCCTGTTTGACCAGACCACCGAGCGCGCCGCCGACATGAATGCCTTGATTGCGCGGGCCGTGGCCTCGCGGGCCAAAGAGGACTGAGCCGATGAATGCGCCGCGTGCACGGGTTGCCAGGCGCCCCGTGCATGGGGTGCTGCTGCTGGACAAGCCTTTGGGCTGGTCCAGCAATGATGCTTTGCAGAAAGTCAAATGGCTGTTGCGCGCCGAGAAGGCGGGCCACACCGGAACGCTGGACCCGCTGGCCACCGGCGTGTTGCCCCTGTGTTTTGGTGCGGCAACGAAGTTCAGTCAGCTCCAGCTGGATGCGGACAAAACGTATGAAGCGGTGGCGCGACTGGGTCAGAAAACCAGTACCGGGGACGCCGAGGGCGAGGTGATTGAAGAGCGGCCCGTCAATGTAACCGAGGCAGACCTCGGCAACGTGGTGGCCCGCTTCAGCGGGTTGATCCGGCAAATCCCGCCGATGCACAGTGCATTGAAGAAGGATGGCAAAGCCCTGTACGAATATGCGCGTGCCGGCATTGAGGTGGAGCGGGAAGCCCGCGAAGTGACAATTTATGAGCTAAAACTGGCTCTAGTCCCCGTGGATATTGCGCAACCAGCTATTAAAATGATAGTTAAGTGCAGCAAAGGCACGTACATCCGTACGCTCGGGGAGGATATTGGTGAAGCCTTGGGCTGCGGCGCCCACCTGAGCGCGCTGCGCCGGGTGGAGACCGGGGGCTTTCATGTCGCGCAGTGTGTGACGCTGGAAGCCCTGGAGGCCATGACGGAGGTCGAAAGATTGGCCTGCCTGATGCCGGTGGACTCGCTGCTGCGCGAGCACACGGTTGTCATGCTGGACAGCGAGAATGCAGGGCGTTTCCTGAGTGGCGTGCGCCGCCGGGGAAGTTGGCCTGATAACGGGCAAGTAGCCGTCTATGGCGAAAAACCTCGTGCCCTCTTGGGCACAGCCCATGTGGTGGCCGGTGAGTTGATACCGGGGCGGCTCTTGAGTCCGCTTGAGATTGAGCAAATATTGGGAGATTGCGGATCGGAGTCCAGCGTGTTGCACGCAGCCCCGCCTTCAGCCACCCAGAAAACAGACTTTGACGAGATTTAAGAGAAAGTGAATCATGAGCATTAAGCAAATTCGTAACATCGCCATCATCGCCCACGTCGATCATGGCAAGACCACCATGGTCGACCAATTACTGCGCCAGTCCGGCACCTTTGCCGAGCACGAGAAAGTTGTCGACACCGTGATGGACAACAACGCGATCGAAAAAGAGCGTGGCATCACGATTCTGGCCAAGAACTGCGCCGTGACCTGGGAAGGCACGCACATCAATATCGTTGACACCCCTGGACACGCCGACTTCGGCGGCGAAGTGGAACGCGCACTCTCCATGGTTGACGGTGTGGTGCTGCTGATCGATGCGCAGGAAGGCCCCATGCCCCAGACCCGCTTCGTGACCAAGAAGGCGCTCGCCTTGGGCCTGAAGCCCATTCTGGTGGTGAACAAGGTGGACAAGCCCGGTGCGCGCCCTGACTGGGTGGTCAACGCCGCGTTTGATTTGTTCGACAAGCTTGGCGCCACGGATGAACAGCTGGATTTCCCCGTGGTCTACGCCTCGGGCATCAACGGCTGGTCGTCGATGGAAGAGGGCGCACAAGGTGAGCAGTGGGGTCCCGACATGTCGGCCCTGTTCAACACCATCCTGAACCACGTGCCTCACCAGCAAGGCGATCCGGCAGCACCGCTGCAACTGCAGATTTCCGCGCTCGACTTTTCGACCTTTGTGGGCCGGATCGGTGTCGGCCGCATCAGCCAGGGCACGATCAAGCCCATGATGGACGTGGTGGTGATGGAGGGCCCGGACGGCAAGGCGATCAAGGGTCGCATCAACCAGGTCTTGACGTTCCAGGGCCTGGAACGCGTGCAGGCCACGGAAGCCGGTCCCGGCGAAATCGTGCTGATCAACGGGATCAATGAAATCGGGATTGGCGTGACCATCACCGATCCCGTGAATCCGACGCCGCTGCCCATGCTCAAGGTCGATGAGCCCACCCTGACCATGAACTTCTGCGTCAACACCAGCCCGCTGGCCGGCCGTGAAGGCAAGTACGTCACCAGCCGCCAGATCTGGGATCGTCTGCAAAAAGAACTGCAACACAACGTGGCTTTGCGCGTCAAGGAAACCGACGAGGAAGGTATCTTTGAAGTCATGGGTCGCGGCGAACTGCACTTGACCATTCTGCTGGAAAACATGCGGCGCGAAGGTTTCGAGATGGCTGTGTCCAAGCCGCGCGTCGTGATGAAAGACGTGAACGGCGAAAAGCACGAGCCGATCGAAATGGTGACCGCCGACATCGAAGAGATCCACCAAGGCGGCGTGATGCAGGCTTTGGGCGAGCGCAAGGGCGACCTGGTCAATATGGAATCGGACGGCCGTGGCCGCGTGCGCCTGGAGTACCGCATTCCGGCACGTGGCCTGATCGGCTTCACCAACGAATTCCTGAACTTGACCCGTGGTTCCGGCCTGATCGCCAACATCTTCGACAGCTATGAGCCGCACAAGGGCGACATCGGCGGCCGCAAGAATGGCGTGCTGATTTCCATGGATGCGGGTGAAATCTTCACCTACGCGCTGGGCAAGCTGGACGAACGTGGCCGCATGTTTGTCAAGCCCAATGACCCCGTGTACGAAGGCATGATTGTCGGTATCCACAGCCGTGACAACGATCTGGTGGTCAACGCCACGCGCACCAAGCAGCTGACCAACTTCCGCGTTTCGGGCAAGGAAGATGCCATCAAGATCACGCCGCCGATTGATGCGACACTGGAATACGCAGTGGAGTTCATTGAGGACGACGAGTTGGTCGAAATCACGCCCAAGTCGATCCGTCTGCGCAAGCGCTACCTGACCGAGAGCGAGCGCAAGCGCGCTGGCCGCTAAAACCTTCAACGCGGTCGCTCAGGCCGCGAAGTTTGGCGAATCCCGGACTTGATCCGGGATTTTTTTTGTTGTGTGCCGAGAATCTTTTTATATGAAGCTAACCCACAACCGAGCGGTCTTTCTGATGGTTGCCGTGGCCCTGATGTGGTCAACGGCAGGTGTTGTCACCCGGCATCTGGAGTCGGCGCGCAGCTTTGAAATCACCTTCTGGCGCTCCGCGTTTACCGCCTTGTCGCTGCTGGTGATCTTGCCGTTTTTCCAGGGCCGTCAGGTGTTTCGGAAAATCCGCCAGGGCACGGCCGCGTTCTGGGTTTCCGGGGTCTGCTGGAGCGTGATGTTTACCGCCTTCATGGTGGCGCTCACCCTGACCAGCGTGGCCAACGTGCTGGTCACCATGGCCATCGGACCCTTGCTCACCGCCCTGATCGCACGGCTATTCATCGGCCACCGCATTCCCGCACGCACCTGGGTGGCCATTGTGGCGGCCGGTGGCGGCATTGTTTACATGTATGGCGCGCAGCTGGCGGATGCCTCGCTCGCCGGCACCCTGGTCACGCTGTGCGTGCCCCTGGCGGGCGCTGTGAACTGGACCTTGACGCAGCATTCCCACGCCCAAGGCCACGAGGTGGATTTGATTCCGGCGGTTCTGGTGGGTGCGCTTATTTCCTTGGCCCTGACATTTCCCTTGGCCTTTCCCTTTCAGGCGACCGCCCACGATCTCTACCTGCTGGCTTTTTTGGGATTGGGGCAACTGGCCATCCCCTGTGTGCTGTCGGTGATGTGCGCACGCGTTCTCAAGGCGCCGGAAATCTCCCTGCTGGCTTTGCTGGAAGTGATTTTTGGCATTCTGCTGGCCTGGGTCGGCGCGAATGAAGTTCCGGCCGCGTCGGTTCTCATCGGTGGCGCGGTGGTGATTGGCGCACTGGTCCTCAATGAATTTATTGGCTGGAGAAGCAGACCGTGACAACACAAAGCACAAGCACCGGGGATGATGCCGAAGAAGTCTTGACCGAGATTCGCGGGCACGTTGGCCTTGTCACGCTGAACCGGCCGAAAGCGCTCAACGCCCTGTCGTTGCCGATGATTCGCGCGCTCACCGCCTGCCTGCTGGCCTGGCGCCAGGACGATCGGGTCAGGGCCGTGGCAATACGTGGCAGCAACAAGAGCGGACCTTTCGGCGCCTTTTGCGCCGGGGGTGACATCCGCTTTTTCCATCAGGCGGCGCTGGCGGGCAACCCTGAGCTGGACGATTTTTTCACCGAAGAATATGCCCTCAATCACCTGATTCACAACTTCCCCAAGCCCTACATCGCCTTTCTGGCCGGCATCGTCATGGGCGGCGGCATGGGTTTGAGTGGGCACGGACGGCAGCACGCCGCCGCGACCGGGCAGGGCAGAACCACCCTGCGCATCGCCACCGAGGCAACCCGGATGGCCATGCCCGAGACGCACATCGGCCTGTTTCCCGATGTGGGCGGTGGCTATTTCCTGAGTCGTTGCCCGGGGCGCATCGGCGAGTGGTTGGCGCTGACCGGCGAATCGCTCGGGGCAGGGCAGGCCATGGCGTTTGGCTTGGCCGATACGTGTTTTGACGCGGCCCGATTGGCCTCGGCATGGGATGCTTTGGCCAGCCTGGACCTTGATCAACCCGATGCCATCAATCGCTGGAATGCTATTTATTCAGTAGCTACTTCCGCTTATTCAACGGGGGCTAGAGGCCAAATTGATCATTATTTTTCAATGAACACCGTGTCCGACATCGTGCAGGCACTGGAGGCCGATGGGGATACGTGGGCGCAGCAAACTGCCGCCACCTTGCGCAAACGCTCGCCCTTGATGCTGCATGTGGCGCTGGCCCAGATTCGCCGGGCGCGCAGCCTGTCGCTGGCCGACGATCTGCGCATGGAGCGCGACATGGTTTACCACTGCTTTCATCCCCGGCATCTGGGCCGCAGCGTCAGCCAGGGCGAGACGGTGGAAGGCATTCGCGCCTTGGCCGTGGACAAGGACAGCAGCCCGCGCTGGAACCCGGCCCGCATTGAAGAGGTCACCCCGGACATGGTGGAGCCCTTCTTCAGCAGCCCCTGGACACCGCAGACGCATCCGCTGCGCGACCTGAACTGAACTGAAGTTTGCCGGGCTGATCAAAGCTGGCGGTAAACCGCTTCGGCCAGTTTCATGAGCGCGTCGCGCGGTACCGGACCTGCCAGCGCATAGCCAAAGCCCTGGTCGATCCAGTAAAAGCTGGGGATCGGCCCGTCAGTGGAAAAGTGGAAACCGGTCTCACGGCTGTTCGCTCCACCTGGCACGGTGTCCAGAGCCCCGAGATACAGCGTGATGCGGGTGCCTGCCGTGTTTTGGAACATGAATTGCGCCCGCGCACCGGCTTCGCCCGGCAACAGGCGTCCACCCATCAGCTCATAGCCCTGAGAAGCCAGATTGGGGACCTTGAGCGGCTTGCCGACGCGCTTGGACAACCATTGCACCAAGTGCTCCTGCTCGGCGGCCGTGACCTCCACCGGATGACGAGTCTCGGGGGAATACACCACATGGGCAAAGCTTGCCTGACGGACAAAATCCCGCTCGGCCCGGGCTTTTGCCAGCCCTGCTGCGGGCGACCGGAATGGCGAATCGCCTTGCCAGGCTGTGTGCGAGAACCAGCCCACGCCAAATGCCAGCATCACCCCGGCGGCCATGCCGCCCCAGCGCCACCATTGATTGAGCTCCTGCTGCGAGGCGGCCGTTTGACTCGCTGCGGACCTCAGCACGGACGGTACCGGCTCGTCCAGCACATGCTGGTGCAAACCGCGCAGGGCGTCACGCTGTTGCTGCCACTTCAGCACGCTTGCCTGGGCGTCAGGGTCCTGCGCCAGACGCGCCTGCAGGGCGGCCAATTCGCCGGCTGCAAGTTGACCATCCACCAACGCGTGGATCTGGTCTTCGGTGAGCGGCTGGGAAGTGTTGCTGTCCATGGTTGTATTCCGGGGGCTCATTTCAGGCGATGCAAATTGCTGACCGGGGTGCAGGCGACAGGCGGCTGACCGGCAGCTTTGGCCGGGGCATCCAGCAGTGCCTGCAGGCGGCTGCGCCCCCGCGAGAGACGCGACATCACGGTGCCAATGGGAACGCCGGTGATTTTGGCGACATCGGCATAGCTCATGTCCTCCACGCTGACCAGCAGCAAGACAGCGCGCTGGTCGGGTGGCAAACGCAGCAGGCAACGCTGCAAATCCATGGCCTGGCCAGGATGGGTATCGGGTGCGACCAACTCGTGCGCTACCTCGTCGATGTCCACCGTGCCGCCCGATGCCTGTCGTGTAGCGCGGCGCATCTGGTTGGCAAACAGGTTGTGCATCACGGTGAACAGCCAGGCCCGCAGATCGGAGCCGGCGGCCCACAAACGCCACTTGCTACAAGCGCGCTCCAGCGTGTCCTGCACCAGGTCGTCAGCGGCCCATGTGTCGCCCGTCAGCGCCCGCGCATAGCGGCGCAGCGCTGGAATTTGGTCGACGATGGGCTGGCGATTCACAAAGATGCAATCAGGTCAATAGCCGCTCATCCGGGGCGCGGGCTTGGCAAGCTGCCACACCTGATTCACGCCATCACCGGTCTTGTCGCCGGGCTTGCTGTCCTTGGACCAGTAATACAGGGGCTTGCCCTTCATGGCCCATTGCTTCGTGCCATCGTCGCGCGTGACAATGCTGTAGTCGCCTGACGCTTTGTCAGACGCGGCAGCCATCAAGGGCGGCCAGTTGGTCGCGCAGGGACCATTGCAGACCGATTTTCCGCTGCCGGCAACGTCTCGGTCAAATGTATACAGCGTCATCTTGTTGGGGCCCACCAGCACGCCGTCGGCGACCGTGGCCGGGGCCGCATACATGGATGCGCAAGCGCCCAAAAGGACAAGCGTCAGGGAGAGGGCCAAGGGTGCACGCGAGACAAGTTTCATGATGGACTCCTGAGTTAATGAAGGCAAACAAGTATTTGCACCCACATAAACACGGGCAGCACCCCGTTTATTCCCCGCTGGGCAAAAAATTACCGGCGGTGCACCTTCATCGCTCGCTCGACTTCGCGTTTGCCCTCGCGGTCCTTGATGGTGTCGCGCTTGTCATGCTCAGCCTTGCCTTTGGCCAGGGCAATCTCGCATTTGATCTTGCCAGCTTTCCAGTGCAAATTGATCGGCACCAGCGTGTAACCCTTTTGCAGCACTTTGCCCGTCAGACGTTTGATCTCTTCCTTGTGCAGCAAGAGTTTGCGCGTGCGCACCTTGTCGGGACTGATGTGGGTGGAGGCGGTGTTCAGGGGATGAATCTGCAGACCGATGATGAACAGCTCGCCATTGCGCACGACGATATAGCCGTCGGTCAGCTGCACCTTGCCTTCGCGCAGCGACTTGACCTCCCAACCTTCCAGCACCAGACCGGCCTCCAGGCGTTCTTCAAAAAAATAGTTGTAGGCGGCCTTTTTGTTGTCGGCGATGCGGGTAGCGGTTTCGGGTTTCTTGGCCATAAGGTAAATGTGGGGGTTGTCAGGGGTGCGTACAAGGCTTGTCTACAATCCCGCGCAGACCCCCATTCTATGAAAACCATCGCGAAGTCCGTCCTGCTCTGGTACAGCCCGCAAGAAATGTATGTTCTTGTGACCGAAGTCGACCAATACCCCAAATTTCTGCCCTGGTGCGATCGCGCCCGCGTGGTTAGCTCGGACGCGGGTGGCATGACGGCGGAAGTCGGTATTTCTTTCAGCGGCATCCGCCAGACCTTCACCACCCGCAACGAACACACGCCGGGTCGCACCGTGGCCATGAAATTGGTGAACGGTCCTTTTTCACGGCTGGATGGCGAGTGGAACTTCGTGCCGCTGGGGGATGGAACGCAGCGCGCCTGCAAAGTGGAGCTGACGCTGCACTACGGCTTTGACAACGCCACGCTGGGCAAGCTCGTCGGACCGGTGTTTGACAAAATTGCCGGCAGCCTGGTTGACGCCTTCGTCAAGCGAGCGGTTCAGGTCTATGGCGAATGACATGCGTATTCAGGTGACGGTGGTTTATTCGCCGGTTGCCCGGGATGTGCGGGAGGTGGTCTTGAACCTGGCGCCCAACAGCACGGTGCTGGACGCCCTGCAGGCCAGCGGCCTTTTGACTCTGTTCCCAGCGATTGATCAGCCCGCGACAATACTTGGCGTGTGGGGCCGCAGGGCGAGCCTGGATCAGACGCTGCGGGAAAATGACCGCGTGGAGATTTATCGCCCGCTCACCGTGGACCCCAAAGTGGCACGCCGGGAGCGTTTTGCCAAGCAGGGAGCGCGGACGGCCGGGCTTTTTGTCAAGAAAAGGGCAGGCGCCAAGGCCGGCTACTAAGCGCTTATTTGCAGTCGGCGTCGATGATGGACTGGATACGTTTCACCTCGGTGGTACGGGCCACCTCATCCATCACTTCGCGTTCGCCCTTGTCATTGGTCCGGGCAATCCGCACGCCGGAGTCAAAGCCGGCTTTGGCCTGTTTGGCGCGCGTGCAATTCTCGACTTTTGCTTTTGCGACCCGTTCTTCTTCGGCCTTGCGCTTGAGCGCTTCGGCTTCTTCGGTTTTCTTTTTCTTTTCGGTCAAGTCTTTGTCAACGCCGCTCAATTTGGGGGCACTGGCTGCTCCCTGAGGTGCCGAAGCCGCCATCGCGACGCCAGCCACAGCGGACGCCTCCGTCGGACGGGCCGTTGCGCCTCGCCCGCCGGGTCGTTTCAGAATATTTTTTTCCAGAATGTCGGCGGGTGGCGCACGGTCGCTGAAGACCTTGCGTCCATCCTTGTCAGTCCATTGCCACTGGGCGGACGCCGCCATCGAGATCAGGCAGGCGGCTCCCATCAAAAAATTGCGGATTCGATTCATGGCTGGAGTTTAGCCCGCGCCAGACTGATTACTCAATTGCGCACCTCCATGGGGCCGCACCTCAAGGCCATTCCCACACGGTCGACGTGTCCGTGGCGCGGGTACAATCCGCCATTTGGAGCTTAGACATGCGCCTAATCGGCAAAGCGCTCACCTTCGACGACGTCTTGTTGGTGCCCGCGTTCTCCCAAGTCCTGCCAAAGGACACATCCCTCGCCACCCGTTTCTCCCGCAACATTGCACTGAATTTGCCCCTGGTGTCTGCCGCCATGGACACCGTCACCGAAGCCCGGCTGGCGATTGCCATCGCGCAAGAAGGCGGCATCGGCATCGTCCACAAAAACATGTCGGCCCAGGAGCAGGCCGCGCAGGTCGCCAAGGTCAAACGCTATGAATCTGGGGTGTTGCGTGACCCAGTCGTGATCACGCCCCATCACACCGTGCGCCAGGTCATGGACTTGTCAGCGCAACTCGGCGTGTCGGGCTTTCCGGTATGCGATGGCGGCAAAGTGGTCGGCATAGTCACCGGACGCGATCTGCGCTTCGAGACCCGTTACGACCTGCCGGTGAGCCACATCATGACGCAGCGTGACAAGCTGGTCACCGTGCCGGACGGCACCACGCTGGCCCAAGCCAAAGTCTTGTTGAACCAGTACAAGATCGAGCGCCTGCTGGTAGTCAACGACGCGTTTGAGCTCAAGGGTTTGATCACCGTCAAGGACATTACCAAGCAGACCAGCTTCCCCAACGCGGCGCGTGACGCCCAAGGCAAACTGCGCGTCGGTGCTGCCGTCGGCGTGGGCGAGGGCACGGAAGAGCGGGTTGAAGCGCTGGTGCGTGCCGGTGTCGACGCCATCGTGGTGGACACCGCCCACGGCCATAGCAAGGGCGTCATTGAGCGCGTGCGCTGGGTCAAACGAAATTATCCGCAGGTTGACGTGATCGGTGGCAACATTGCCACCGGCGCCGCAGCGCTAGCCCTGGCCGAAGCAGGTGCCGATGCGGTCAAGGTTGGTATCGGCCCTGGCTCCATCTGCACAACGCGCATCGTGGCCGGCGTGGGCGTACCCCAGATCATGGCCATTGACAGTGTGGCCACGGCGCTCAAAGGCAGCGGCATCCCCTTGATTGCCGACGGCGGCATTCGCTACAGCGGGGACATCTCCAAGGCATTGGCCGCTGGCGCCAGCACCGTGATGATGGGGGGCATGTTTGCCGGCACCGAAGAGGCGCCTGGTGAAGTCATCCTGTTTCAGGGTCGCAGCTACAAGAGCTACCGTGGCATGGGCAGCATTGGCGCCATGCAGCAGGGCAGTGCCGATCGTTATTTTCAGGAATCCACCACCGGCAACCCCAACGCCGACAAGCTGGTGCCCGAAGGTATTGAAGGGCGAGTGCCCTACAAGGGCTCCATGGTGTCCATCGTGTACCAGATGGCCGGTGGCGTGCGCGCCAGCATGGGCTATTGCGGTTGCGCCACGATTGAGGCCATGCAGAACGAGGCTGAGTTTGTGGAAATCACCACCGCCGGTATTCGCGAAAGCCATGTGCACGACGTGCAAATCACCAAAGAAGCGCCCAACTACCGAGCCGACTGATGCACCAGAAAATCCTCATCCTTGACTTTGGCTCCCAGGTCACCCAGCTGATTGCGCGTCGCATCCGCGAAGCGCATGTGTTTTGCGAAGTTCATCCCTGTGATGTGAGTGACGACTGGGTGCGCGCTTATGCGCGCGACGGCAAGCTCAAGGGCATCATCCTGTCCGGTAGCCACGCCAGCACCTACGAAGAACACGACCTGCGGGCGCCGCAGGTGGTCTATGAACTGGGTATTCCGGTGCTGGGCATCTGTTACGGCATGTTCACCATGGCGGTGCAACTCGGTGGGCTGGTCGCGCCCAGTAGCAAACGCGAGTTTGGTCACGCCGATGTGCGGGCGCATGGACACACCCAGTTGCTTGAAGGCATTCAGGACTACAAGACGCCCATGGGCCACGGTATGTTGCAGGTGTGGATGAGCCACGGTGACAAGGTGACCGAGTTGCCGCACGGCTTCAAGCTGATGGCCAGCACCGACAGTTGCCCGATTGCCGGCATGGCCGATGAAGAGCGCCGCTTCTACGGTGTGCAATTCCACCCGGAAGTGACGCACACCAAGCGCGGTGCGGCGATTCTGGAACGCTTTGTGCTCGATATTTGCGGCACCCGGCCCGACTGGATCATGGGTGATTACATCAGCGAAGCGGTGGAACAGATCCGCGCCCAGGTCGGCACGGATGAAGTGATTCTGGGTCTGTCCGGCGGGGTCGATTCATCGGTGGCGGCGGCGCTGATTCACCGCGCCATTGGCGACCAGCTCACTTGCGTGTTCGTTGACCATGGCTTGCTGCGCCAGGACGAAGGCGACATGGTGATGGAGATGTTTGTCGGCAAACTGCACGCCAAGGTGATCCGGGTCGATGCCGCGGACCAGTTCCTGGGGCATCTGAAAGGCGTGAGTGAGCCTGAAGCCAAGCGCAAGATCATTGGCCGCGAATTCGTGGAAGTGTTCAAAAGCGAGGCCGGCAAACTGAAAAATGACCAGTCGCGCCATGTGGCCTGGCTGGCGCAGGGCACCATCTATCCAGACGTGATCGAGTCGGGCGGTGCCAAGACCAAAAAAGCGGTGGTCATCAAGAGCCACCACAACGTGGGTGGCTTGCCGGAGCTGCTGGGCCTCAAATTGCTGGAGCCGCTGCGCGAGTTGTTCAAGGACGAAGTGCGCGAACTGGGTGTGGCGCTGGGCTTGCCCTACCACATGGTTTACCGCCACCCGTTCCCGGGACCGGGCCTGGGCGTGCGGATTCTGGGTGAGGTCAAAAAGGAATACGCTGACCTGTTGCGCCGGGCCGATGCGATCTTCATTGAAGAGCTGCGCAACTTCATCGACCCGGACAGTGGCAAGAGTTGGTACGACCTGACCAGCCAGGCCTTTACCGTGTTCTTGCCGGTCAAGAGCGTGGGCGTGATGGGCGATGGCCGCACTTACGATTACGTGGTGGCCCTGCGCGCCGTGCAGACCAGCGACTTCATGACCGCCGACTGGGCCGAGTTGCCGTATGCACTGCTCAAGAAAGTCTCCAGCCGCATCATCAACGAGGTTCGTGGTATCAACCGTGTGACCTATGACGTTAGCAGCAAGCCACCTGCCACCATTGAGTGGGAGTGATTCCCGGGCGCCGTCACGTTCCTTCGACGGCATGACGGCGCCATAAGCCCAACGGCCATGAATGACGCCCATTTCATGGCGCTCGCACTGGCGCAGGCCCATGTCGCCATGGCGGCCGGTGAAGTGCCGGTGGGCGCTGTCATGGTCTGCGAGGGTCAGGTGATTGCCGTCGGCAGCAACGCCCCCCTGGGTCGTCACGATCCGACCGCCCATGCTGAAATTGTGGCTCTGCGGGCCGCGGCCCTGGTCTTGGGCAACTACCGCCTGACGGATTGCGAGTTGTTTGTCACGCTGGAGCCCTGTGCCATGTGTGTTGGCGCCATGCTGCATGCACGCCTCAAGCGCCTGGTGTTTGGCGCCTCAGACCCCAAAACCGGTGCAGCCGGCTCGGTTCTGGATTTGTTCTCCAACCCCCGATTGAATCACCACACGCTCGTGCAGGGAGGGGTGATGGCAGTTGAGTGTTCAGTTCTCTTACAGAACTTTTTCAAACAAAAGCGCGAGCAGATTCGCAGTAGCACCAGCCCGGTGCGCGATGACGCCGTGCGAACGCCGGACGCGCAGTTTGGAAAGCTGCCGGATTACCCCTGGCCCCCTCATTACCTCAGTAATTTGCCGACACTCGCCGGGCTGCGGCTGCATTACCTCGATCTTGACCCCGAGCCCAACACTGGCAAGGCAGCGCGGACCTACCTTTGTCTGCATGGCAGTTCGGCCTGGAGCTACCTGTTCCGAAAAATGATTCCAGCCTGGCTGGCAGCCGGGAGCAGGGTGGTTGCGCCTGACCTGATCGGCTTTGGCAAGAGTGACAAACCCAAGAAAGACGTTTTTCACCAACTCAGCTGGCACCGCCAGGTTCTGCAGGAGTTGGTGGAACGACTGGATCTGACAAACGTGGTCCTGGTGGTGCAGGATGGGGACGAATGGCTGGGCCTGACGTTGCCCATGACCGATGAACGCCGTTACTGTGGCCTGCTGGTGCTGAATGCGGCCGTGGATGCCGGTGACCCAGCGTACGAAGCACCCTTTCCAGATCGCGGCCACCGCGCCGCCGTGCGGGCCTTCCCGCGCATGGTGGCAGAATTCGTGAATGCCAATGGTGCCGCCGTGGCACAACAGACCCGCGAATTCTGGCAGAAGCGCTGGCCGGGCCAAACCCTGACAGCGCCGCCGGGCACCTTCATGCAAGACCAGGGCGAATCCATCGCCCGGACTGCCATCGAGTATTTTGTATCTCCCCAACCTGTCTGACGCCTTCGTGAAAAAACACATTTACATTTATTCCCCTTCCGGCGCCGTGCGCGACAAGGCCGCTTTTCGTCGTGGCGTGGCGCGTCTGAAAACCTTGGGACATGAGGTCGAGATTGATGAGGCGGCGCTGGCCAGCCATCTGCGCTTTGCGGGCGACGACGAGACCCGGCTGGCGGCTATCCATCGTGCGGCCGCCAGCGGTGCCGATGTGGCCCTGGTTTCGCGGGGCGGCTATGGCCTGACCCGTATTCTGGGCGGCATTCACTATAAGCAAGTCGCGAAAGCGATCGATGCGGGCATGCTGTTTGTTGGCATCAGCGATTTCACGGCGTTTCAGAACGCTGTGCTGGCCCGCACCGGCAGCGTGACCTGGGCCGGACCGGCGCTGTGCGAAGGTTTTGGCGTCGGCGGCAAGGCGGACGTGGCCGATGGTCAAGATAGCGGCGAGAAACAGTTGCCAGATGACATCATGGAAGCCTGCTTTGACGATCTCGTCCAGGGACAAGGGGAGGGCGCAGGCTGGCGGCAAAACCGTGAGACAACCCGGATTGCTTCAAATTCAATAGCTGCTTCCGCAATCAATACGGGGGCTACAACCGAATTTAGTGTAAAAAAAGCAGTCATGTGGGGTGGCAACCTGACGGTTTTGAGCGCCCTGGTGGGCACGCCTTATTTCCCGGATATCAAAGGTGGCATCCTGTTTCTGGAGGATGTGGCTGAGCACCCCTATCGCATCGAACGCATGCTCACGCAACTGCTGCACGCCGGTGTGCTGGGGCGTCAAAAAGCCATTCTCATGGGCCAGTTCACCGAGTTCAAGCTAGTGCCGCACGACCGCGGTTACAAATTGCAGAGTGTGGTGGACTGGCTGCGCCAGCAGATCAAAGTGCCGGTACTCACCAACTTGCCCTACGGTCATGTCGCCACCAAAGTGATCTTGCCAGTGGGGGCCAAAACCGATCTGCTGGTGGAAGGGCGCGATGCCTTGCTCTTTTGGGGCCACAGCTGACAGGCTGGGGATATGCCCTAAACTGTGCCCATTTTCAAGAAACGGACCCGTTGGGAATGAGTGTTCACACTACGGTCGTATTTGCCGATCTGTTTGGCAGCACAGGGGCTTTTGAAGCCTTGGGCAATGTCCGTGCGACGCAGGCCGTGACGCAGGTAACGACGTGGATTGCAGGGGTTGTTGAATCACATGGCGGACGCGTTGTCAAAATGCTCGGCGATGGGGTACTGTCCTTGTTTGGGGACAATCCGTCCGCCATCAATGCCGTGGTGGAGATGCAGCGCACCCACCAACAACGCATCACCCAGATACCGCTGGCCCACCGCATGCCCATCCGTATTGGCGTTGCCGGCGGAGATGTTGAAATTGTGGATGGTGACTGCTATGGGGATGCCGTCAATATCGCATCGCGTCTGAGCGATCTTTCTGGTCCGCACCAGATCTGGGCCAACAGCGCGGCGCTAAAGGGCACCGATGAAGCAGAAGGCGTGCGCTTTCGTATGTTGGGTCCCATCAGCATTCGGGGCCGAGCCGAGCCATGTACGGTTTACCAGGTTGAGTGGCAAGAAGACGTCACGTCGGATTTTCTGACCGTGCAGGCAGATCTTGATTCCCCGCTGGAGGGTGTTCAGACAGATGTGTTGGGTGGGCAGGTCGAGCTGACCTGTCTGGAGACTAGCAAGACTTTCAAAGCATTCGAACTTCCGATTCACATTGGTCGAGCGCATCAAGCTGAGTTTGTGGTCAGTGAACCTCGCGTATCCCGCATGCACGCGCGCATCGACTGGCGCAATGGCAGCGTCATGCTGGTCGACGTCAGCTCCTATGGCTGTTGGGTACGGTTTTCAGGCGGCGGCTCAGACTTGCTGCTGCGGCGGGAAGAATGTGTCTTGCATGGACACGGGGAAATTGCCCTCGGCTCATCGTTTGCTGATCTGAGCGCGCCTACGGTACGCTTCAGCGTTTCCTGACTCAGGCATAGACGGATCTGGCCTGCTTCAAATCAATCAAGCCAGCCACTACTTTCTCCAGCGCATCCTGGCGCAAGGTGCGCATGCCCGCCCTGGAGGCCTCGGCAAAAATCTCTGAAGTCGGTGCACGCGCCTGTATTTTGTGTTTCATGTCACCCACGTTCTCCAGGACTTCATAGATGCCTGTCCGGCCTTTATAGCCCCGGCCACCGCAGTGTTCGCAACCCACCGCGTGACAGGTGGAAACTTGCGATGCGGACGGGGCGCCAGATGTTGACGGGGCCGCAGCCAGCAGTCGCTTATGTCCTTCTTCAGGTGTCAAAGCCGTTCCGCCGATGTATTCATGCACCAGCGATTCATACTCGCCACGCAAAAGCACCTTCGACATGGCGCAGTGTTTGCACAAACTTCGAACCAGTCGCTGGGCGACGATACCGATCAGGGAGTCCCCGAAGTTCAATGGATCCATGCCCAAGTCCAGTAGACGGATCACACTCTCCGCCGCACTGTTGGTGTGCAGCGTGGACAGCACCAGGTGACCGGTGAGTGAGGCTTCGATGCACACACGTGCCGTCTCTTCGTCACGCACTTCTCCAATCATGATCACGTCCGGATCTGCGCGAAGGAAAGCCCGCATGGCCGTGGCGAAGGTGACGCCGATTTTTGGATTGACCTGGAGCTGCCGCAGACCTTTTTGGGTGATTTCAATCGGATCCTCGGCGGTCCATATTTTCCGGTTGTCGGTATTGATATGGGCCAGAAGCGAGTGCAGGGTGGTCGTTTTTCCCGAACCGGTGGGCCCGCAGGCCAGGATCAGACCGAACGGACGCTCGCTCAGGCGTTTGATAATCCGGTCGTCGCGAACAGAAAACCCGAGTTGCTGCAACGGGATGGGTTTGCTGGACGCCAACAGGCGCATGACGACATCTTCCAGGTTGTCATGCGTCGGCAATATGGCCACGCGTAATTCAAGCTTGATGTCGGAAAACTCATTGAAATTGATCTTTCCGTCTTGCGGCCGCCGCCGCTCGGAAATATCCAGCCGGCTCATGATCTTGATTCGCGACACCACCGCGGCCCGCAGGGAAAACGGCAGCAGCAGATAGTCCTCAAGGTCACCGTCTTTGCGAAACCGGACGCGCGAAATATCGTCACCCGCATTGGTTTCGATGTGAATATCTGACGCCTTTTGCTCGTACGCGTCAATGATCATCTGGTTGACCAGTTTGATGACGCTGGAGCTTTCGTTCACCGCGTTGACCTGCTCCTGGTCGCCTGCGCTTTTCATTTCGATCAGCGCCTCAGTCAGCAGGGCGTGCACGTCCAGTTGCGGGTGCTCCGACGTGTCCGTGTGTGTGTCGCGCGCATTGTCTGGCCCGCCATTTTGCGGAGCCTGAGCGTGACTTTCCAGCGCCAGTCGTCGATCAATCTGGGCTTTTGGAGCCCACACCAGCGACACGATGCAGTCCGCGATCACATTCAGCTGTAACTCCAGTTCACGCTTGAGGGGCGTCGGGGAAGCCGCATAAAGAACGCCATGGTCCAGCCCCAAAGGCAGGACGTGATGCTTGAACGCCACCGACCATGGCAGGCGATCCAGCGCTTCTGGTTCAACCTGGAAAGCGAGGGCATCAACCTCGGGCGTGCTCAGCATGTGCGAACGGGCATGTTCAAGCTCCAGCTCTGTCACGAGTCCTGACTCCCGCAGCGTGAGCTCGGCAGCCCGATTACCGTCCGATGCTTTGAGGTGGAGCTTGGCGAGGGATTCGACATCCGCCATCTTCAGATCAACCAGTGATGTGGCAAGACTCGTAAACGGTGCGATCCTGGCCTCCAAAAGCAGCACACCCAATTCGTTCATGTTTTTGGCTGGCACAAGAACGGGGGCTGACTCTGTGTCCGACTGCAGTCAGTTTGACCATGGCTGAATTCACCTAACCTATTGAGTTTCATGGGAATTTCAAAACCTGGTGGCCATCCGCTCTTCACGAGGTCCAGAAGTTGCATTAACCAGTTCCTAGCGGATAGAAGTCCCGTTGGCCGGGCCGTAACCAACAGTATGTCTCGGCAACCATGATTCATCCATCAGTCATTCAATCTGACCAGCATTTGATCGACGACCGCAAGCAGTGTCTCACACCGGTGGCCTGTAAGGACGCTGAAATCCAGATCAAAGTTCCAGTCAAGGTAGATCGGGTTATAAATCATGGGCGGGCGCCTGGATTTCAGAATAGGCACTAGCATCGACCAATATACGTTCGTGCCACGTTTCATGGCAGTAACGAAATCCTCGCTATACCCATTGGGGCAGGATCGAACCATTGGCTCAAAGAGTCCACATGGCACATAGTGGCCATAGAAGTTCAGCCACCGACACATATTCTCCGCTCGATCCTCAAGGTACATGGACCCAGAGCGCATTCCGTTCGGGTCCACAAAAGCGAACAGGTTTACGAGCATCGACATGCGAGCCATGCTGACCGCGGTCTCATCAAGCATTTCGCCCCAATAAATCGGTAGGATGTGTTCGACGAAAAATGGGTATAACAGGTAGCCAATTCCCCGCTGCTGAAGCTCTTCACCCAGCAGCAAGAGCAACTGAAAGATACTGTGCGAAATGGTGGACATTGCATCCACACAGTCGAACTTTTTAGCTTCTCTTAGAAGCAAGGTAAAGACGGCGAGTGTAGTCAGTCCCGGCTCATTGCGGAGGCAATCTTGACACCAAGTATAGATTTCCGAGTCATTGGGAACTGGGCGGCGCTGAATCTTGGTGAATATTTTGAAAGCCTTTTTCCGAGTCTCAACACTCAGGGATTTCAGCATGGCCATCGTCTTCTCCCCCTTAAGGGGAACGGTAACGTCCAACGAAAACCATAGCATTTGGTTCACTTCATGCCTCAGCTTAACGCCGCAAATTGCCTCGACCTTGGCTATGGTACTTTGACGGGGCATATGCAGTCCCCTTGCGTAGCCGCGCCATTTTTTGCTGTGATTGAGTTTGCCGAATTCGTCAAAGTGAAATGAATTTGGTTCGAACATGCGCTGAAGGCTGTGGTGCGTCGTGCCCCCCGCCAAGCGCCGCACACAGCCGTAAAAGTTCTGAATCTGCATTCGCTTGATGCAAGCATGAACATCGCTGACGTCGAAGTCGGGTGATGCGGCACAGGCCTGACAGAAGTCCAAGGCGCTCGAGAAAACTTCTTTGTAATCAAGCAGTTGCAAAACTGGTGAAGCATTTTTGAGGGGTAAATTGCTTCTTGAATTTACCGGTTTGTACATTGTGGTGGGACTGACTACCATGCTTCGATGAAGAACAGTGACTGGACGAAGATTGAAACAACGACGAGCCTGCCCGCGTTAGCACGTGCGTTGGAGGAGGATTTGCTAACGTTGCATGGACCTATTCTGAGCGGAAAAGCCTTGAGCGCGGCGCTGGGATATCCAACAAACAATGCCTTCCGCCAAGCTTTGGCGCGTAACACAGTTCCAGTGGCCGTCTTTTCAATTGACCACAGACGAGGTAAGTTTGCGTTATCCAAGGATGTGGCAATTTGGGTGGCAACCCAACGGCAGGGGGCAAGTACGGTTGCTTGTGGACCGTCATGCAGCCAGAAGGAGATGCCCATGAAGACTTGACCAAAGATTCGACCTGGTAGAACGACAAACGGCCCGTTGTTGTAGCAACGAGCCGCTGCCTGCCCTATCGGGCAGGATTCACTCAAATCATCGATAAGAAGCGATGCGTTCATTGTGAATGTCCAACGGCTGACTGTCAAGTGGTCCGCCCGGTCCTGCTCAACTCGCTGAGCTACCTCCGGCGAGTTGCTGCCTCAAGCACAAGCGGAAGACTGCTGTGTGTTTGATCATTTTAGTTCTTAGCATGAGGATTTTTACAATGAAACGACATCTCGGGTCGTTCGCTGTTGCGCGTCATCACGCGCGCAGCGTTGCGAACCTTCATTTAGGGGGCTGCCATGTGGGCCGCGCGTGACATCCGCTACGGCGGGCTCAACAAACGGTACAAGGCAAAAAAAGGTCGTCTGATCCGAATGATCGACCCATTCACAGCTCAACCAGTCGAATTTTCAACGACTTTGCGTGCAGACAATTGGCTGATGCGCAATTTCTGCCCCGGTGTGGTTCGCTGTGTTGTCCAGCCCGACACCCTTGGTTTTTTCGAAAAGGGTGTGGCCCATCGGACGAAATGCGACACGCTCACGACATTCAAGGACGGCACGCGCGTCGCTGATTTGGTGATTACTGAACTGAGGTCGCCGTCCCCTGACGCTTGGCAGATTCTGCAGAAGGCCGCAGTGATACATAAGTTGTCCGCCAGTTTGCGAACCCGCGATGAAATTCGTGGCAATCCCACCTTGCTTGGGAACCTGGACATGATGCGCCAACATTTGGTATTGCACACCGATCGATGCATCGACGAGGTGAAAAAAATCGTCTGCGAATTTGTGTCTCAGCACAAACAGCCTTTAAGCCCAGTTGAAGTCGCGCTAGAACTCGCCAAACGAAACGTCAGCGAAAAAAGTACTGACAGTGCCCTTTTCCGCCTCCATCGGGAGGGCGTTCTTTCAATAAACATTGAGGAGATCCCATATGGATGCGATTCACGTATTGCCCCCGCATGAGGACGGTTCCATGTCACCTGCACGTCACAAGGGTGGTCGTAGAACGCTCTCTGAATGCTATAGAGATATGAGCAAATGGCCGGGCTTTGACGATGCCACTCTGAAGGGAGCCCAAAAAAAGCGCTACTGCCAACTTCGCGACGCTACAGCATTGTATTTGGCGTATCGGCCGATGCGCGAAGTCCTTGAGGTGGCCAATGTGACCGAGCGGAGGTTCTTGCGGATTTTTGCCAGGTGCCTTCGGCGCGATTCGTCCGGAGAAATATTGGGCTGCCGCGCGTTTGTGAAAAATTCGTTTGCATCGTCTCCTGTTCGAATTACACCATTGAAAGCAAGTGTGGATGGAAAAGGCGGCTTCTTTGGCATGTTCCGAAAACTACTTCGCGATCACCCCAAGATCGCCGAAAAACTGGTCACCTTGCTGAATGGATATGGGCTTAAAGGCTTGCGTCCAAACCGCCTGATGTTTCGTGGTGTTCATCTAAGCTTTTGTAAGTTCTGTGAGGCGGAAGGGCTGGGCATACATGAGTATCCTCTCAACACGGGTGAACGGGCACGACGAGCACTTCGCGCCTGGATCGACTCGGACTATCTGCCGAAATTTGCCACGCGGTTCGTCACTCTGGAGCATGGTATTGATGCTGGCGGCCTTGCCGCGTATGGGGAAGGCGACGGGCAAGCCGATCGGCTGGCAACAGGTTATGGCGCTTGGATCATCGACGCCAACACAATTGACCTGTACGCTCGCTACGAAGTACCGAACGCCCAGGGAGACTGGGAACAACTGGAACTACGCCGCTTCCAGGAACTCCGTCTAATCCACAAGGGAACCAGCGCCAATTTGGCCAATCGGCAGGTCTACTCACCACAGGTATCCGCCGAAGACGTTGCCATGCTGTTGTGGGACGGAGTTGCTGGCCCATCGCCCGTGCGAGAGGTCATTCAGGGCCTCAGGGAAGAGGAGGGCGCGGGCTATCCAGCAAATGTGATTCCCGAACTGAGGTTCGCGATTCCTGCTGTCGTGTATTTGGACAACGCGCTGGCACACCTGGCGGACCACGTTCAGCATATCGTCAGTCATCTTTTTGGTGCGAACGTCATTCTTGGCAGACCTAAGACGCCCCATGAACGCGCTGCGATTGAAAGCAAGTTCAGTTTACAGGCCCGCAGGATTCTGCACCAGCTTCCCAGCACCGCGGGCAGTGGCCCTAAGGATCCTCGGCGAAAGGGAAGCAGCGTTCCGATTGAAGGGCGAGTGCGCGCGGAAGAGTTGGAACATGTGCTCGATGTCTACGTGATGAACGAGAACGCAGTAGTGGCGGCGGGCGCGCACAACGTGGCGCCGCTAGTGCGGCTGCGCCGCCAGCTTGTGAGTGGCGCCTTAAAGCCGCAATACCTTCCGATGGACAAACGCAAAGCGCATTACTTCAACCGACCGATACGAGTGACGGTGAAGGTGGACCCGTCAACCGGCCGGCGGCCTTACATCAACTACCTGTATCAGCGGTACTCCAGCAACGCACTTTGCCGGCGCTTTGACTTAAAAGAGCGAACCATGTATGTACGCCCGGATTTTCGCAATCTGCGCACGGTCATGCTGTTTACGGAAGACGGCTGTGAGTTTGGGCCCGTGCAAGCGTTGGGCCACTGGGGAACTTTCCCGCACGACGTTCGAATCCGACGACTGTTTGGGCGGCTCAAACGGGATGGGGAGCTAGACGCCAGGGCCGAGGATAGACCGCTGGAGGCTTTGTTCACACATTTGCGAAACAAGGCGCCACGAAATACTACGGCCGCTCTTCAGCTTGCCAACCTCTGCGAATATCTCAAGAGAAATGATTTTCAAATGGGGCCGATGCTGGAGGATGCCTCCAGGGAGTGGGCTGCTGCTTCTGAGGCCATCGATGCTATAACGCTCCTTCCGATGGCGCAGCTGTCGGCCGAGGCGAACGACGTGCAACCGAATGCTGGACCGTCGCTTCCGGCTTCCATTCCAAGCGCACGGACCTTCAAAGTCGATACCGTAGAAATCAACGCTCCAGTGATGCCCGAACGATGGGTACTGCCCCGGCGCAAGCTGCGGCAATAGCACGAGGGTTTGAAAGAACTGGCATCAGTCCACACTCTTGAGCTCTCCCTACTCACTCTTCATTGAAGGATGTGCACATGATTACCGCAGACGAAGTATCTGATAAAAATGTTGGATCAAATGGGTTGCTTTTCACCAATGTCACCGTCTGGACACCGGAAATAGATCGATTCGGCCAGAGCGTCGCCCGCTGGATTCGCATGGGTCAGCCGGGCGGGGCCGTATATGGGCAGCAGCGCAATGGTAAAACCCGAGCATGCTCCTACCTGGTGCGATTTCTCCCCGAAGTCCTGGGCTATCAAATAGCCGTGCTTCATTGGAGCATTCCTGAGCAAATCGAATCCAAGCAAACCGAACGTGAATTCATTCAGGAAATGATGCATCAGTCCAACTGCGCCCGGGTAATGGGGCGGGACTTGGCCGTGCTGCGCCGGCGATTCCTCACACATCTGGCCGAGCTGGCGTTAGGTGCTGGATCGAAGCGCATTGTTGTCATTATTGATGAGGCACAAAATCTTTTCCGCGCGCAATATGGCTATCTGATTCATTGCTTCAATTCGTTGGAGAATTTTGGCGTTCAACCGTTTTTCCTGCTGGTAGGTCAACCAGAGCTGCAGAACACACCGGTTGGCTGGGCGGAGGCCAGTGGTATGCAGGTTTTGGGCCGCTTTTTTGCTCGGGAACATCGATATCGTGGCGTCGACCGAACTGAAGTGGAAGCGGTGTTGGATGGTTTCGACATGCCTACAGATGGCGAAGCCTGCAGTGATTTAGCCAAACGCTACCCGGCAGAGTATGAAGCTGGTTGGTGCCTGCGAAAGCTCGCCCCATTCTTTGTCGAAGCCATGGATATGGTGATGCAACAACATAATATCCAGTCAGGCTTAAGACTACCGATGCAATACTTTCATTCGACACTGTTGGACCTGCTGTACCGCGTCAAGGATGAAAATATTTCCTTATTGCAAGTCAGCACCCCGATGGTCTTGACCTCGTTGAAAGAATCCGGATTTTTGAGTGTTTTGGCCTACTATGTGGACCCATCGTCCGGTGATTCTGGCACGCACCGGGCAGTCAGGGGAATGATGTGAGAGGCCCCGTAACGCGGGGTTCCCCAACTGGATTGATCCCCAGAATATGTTCGTCGTTGAGCAATGAATCGCTGTATGGGGTATGGACAACTCATGGAATTGTCCGAAATTTTGAACTTGGGAAAAACAGTCCATTGAATCCAGCACTGATGGTGAGGCCAATATTTGCTCGTCTAACCGACCCGAAATTGCAGCTGGAAGTGATTGGCAAGGCACTGGGAATGAGTCCCACGCAAGTGAAAAACCTGAGGGGATTCGACATTACTGGCGACTGTCCCGACACGAGGGTGTTCCACCAAGGACTACGGTTTTGTCAACCGTGTCTTCACTTGGGATATCACTCCATTTTGTTTCAGCATGTGGGGGTGGCACGATGTCCCCTACATTCGATTCCATTTCACGATTTTTGTCCTATGTGCAAGCGCGTGATCGTTCCCACGTTCGCCTCGGCACTTGCGCATCCGTTCGAGTGTCCCCACTGCCTAACATCACTTGCAAGTACGGTATATCGGCCTCAAGACCGACAAACTGCAATGTTGGCCGATCAAATGGCAGGAGGTCGCCGTCCAATATTGGCATCTAGCAGTGCTGCCAGCAAGCACCACCTCTATTTCGATGACCGCCCTTATACGATGCAGACGCCCAGCACACCTGCTGCATCCAGACTTTATCAACGTGTGACGATTTGGGCCGAGCCAGGTGACTCTCATTGGACAAAGTTTCCGGAGGAACGAATGTCATCGCTTGTGCAGAGGCATATTGGCACAGAAGTAAATAGTGCCGACAGCTTGGACCTCGGCCTCGCGGCTGAGCGAGTGCTTATTTTTCTCTTCTATTACTGCCGCGCGCATGAAAAGACTGTATTGAGGCTTGCCCAACGGTTGGGACGATACCCCCGTGGCCTGAGGCTCAACGCACATGCCAGTGTGATCGGAACAGCACTTTACAAGCTGATAGCTGCCTATGATTTAGTGCAGGAGGCGCAGATAATTTTTGATATTGGGGTGCCAAATATGAACTCCAAGGCGATCGCCTGCCACGGAAAAATCATGCCTCGATACGGCCCCGATGAACCGGATTTTCCGAGACTGAATTTCCGGCTGCTGCAACTTGAGATGTTTGGAATGTTTGCGAAGCTCCTGGCGAGGCTCAAGAGTCATTCCCCCTTGTCAGAAGTCAGTTGGCTGGACATTCCCCACGCCATAGAGTTTGCACCCACCTGGTTGCTCACGAAAACAGTTGACGACGTATCGGTCAGGATTCGAGCCCGTGTCAACGAGAAGACGCTAGTGCGGCTCATCAAGCGACGGTGGTTCGATCAGTTGGTGTAGTAGCCATTTGCGATCTGCCTTCTCCAAATCTGACATGCAATTTTCGCACTACTTCAGAAAAGACCGTGCTCAATCGTCATTTTTTTCGCGCAATCAAACCGCCGCCAACACGTGCAACCAGCCAAGTGATTCTTGTTTGAGTTGGTCTTCAGTCATTGCGTCACTCCCTGAATGGCGCTTAGTTACGCTGCCTTTTTCTCAAATACAGGAAACCCGATTGGAAGTGTTGTTTGCTCCGAATCAATTAGAACCTGATCCGTTAGATCAAAGGGAAGAACCCACAATTTCATCCCATCGCCATAGTCAAAAACTGGCAGGGACTTTGCAAACGAATCGGTTGCCGGGTAGATAGGGGACATTGGCGGCGAGATGCTGCAGATGCGTGGATGTCGGTTATCTGCGCTGAGTTTGGCGGTCGCTATGACTGCAGTGATTCGGAACCACCAGAGCTTGGTACCGGTAAAAATCGCTTGCCAGATTTTGATCAGGCCGTCATATCGCAGCTGTTCTATCCAATTGCACAACCTTTGGCCTGTTTTGATGAATTTCAGTTAGCGAGTTTAAACTTTCCCGCAGTGGCCAAGGGTGCTCGGCACGGCATCCGTGACTAGGGTGAAGACGACTATATGCGGGCACAGGAAGGCGTGGACCACGCGTGTAACTCAATCTCGAGATGCGTCATTGACTGGGAATTACACCCGGTAAAAACTCAATCCCGGTATTTTTGACCAGTTCGGCATAGCTGATCGGCCTTGATCCATGTGTCGAGTCATCGTTCAAGTGCCAATGTACCCACGCCCGGTTCTTGTTCTGCTCGTACACAAGCTTAAACAAATACTTGGGAACATGCACGTGACCGGGACCGATGCTTTCACTTTGGGCAATGCTTGGTTCAAAAACAGGGCCAGTGATCACATACACGTCACCAGTCGCACGCCCAGCATATTTACGGGTTGCCGCCTCGACGGTGGTTCTCCAAGCACCTTGGTTATGTTTAGGTGCTTGTGGCACCATATTGGCAAGCGAAAAGCTTTGGACCATGGCTTGCGCGGTAGGCATATCATCATTGTGTGTTGTCGCAATTGCCAACATGCCAGCCCAATTGATTACTCGCTTCACTCGGCATGGTCATAGCGATTTCTCAAAGTCAATCTCCTTGATGACAGTGACCACACTGTCTTCGTCGATGTGCACCAATTGTCTGCGGCCATCAGGGTACTCTTTGACGATTTGGCCAGGGTATTGCGGGTCGCCATAATAAATTGCACGGCCAGCCGCCAAATGCGCTCTTGCGGCCAAACCATCATCACAATGGGCACTGACTTTCATTCGATTCTCCAAATCTTCTCCATGAACTGACGCCAGGCACGGTAGCCCGCCATCAGCGCCCGCGCATCGGCAAGGGCATGGTGCGGGGGCCAGTCCTGGGTGTATGTGTTGTTCTGTGCCCGCTCAAAGATCGGGTGCGTGATGCTTGAGTTCCCCAAGTGCAGCGGTTCGCCAAGATTGGCGGGTGGATTTCTGTAAGCACGGCCAAGAATGGCATTCACCAGCAACAGCCAGTCGCCTTCAAAGTCGTAAATGATGGTGGCAGGCTCTGGCAACAATTCGAACCACGCATGCAGGCGTTGCGTTAATTCTGTACGGCTGCAGGCTGCGCCAGGCACTCTGCCCAGCAATGGCAACACGGTTTCGCGCACAAAATCATTGCATGCGTCCCGGTGATAGTCGGTGCGTTCGGCGTAGAACTCGCGGCCATCTTCGCTGACAAGCGCAAGACTGATGAGGTCGGGACGGACGAAATCCGTGAATTCGGTATCGAGGAAAACTAGCATGGTTCTGGATTTCTACTGTGCGTACACCACGCACGGTAGCCCGCCATCAGCGCCCGCGCATCGGCCAGCGCATGGTGTGCGGGCCATTCTGGCGTGTAGGCGGCATCCAAGGCCGCTTCAAAGGCCGGCTGGGTAATGGCGTAGCTGTCCAGGTACAGTTGTTTGGCGAAATTACCGGGCGGCTTGCTGTGGGGTCGTCCCAGCATGGCGACGGCCAGCAACAACCAATCTTTCTCGGAATCGAAAACAACAGTGGCTGGCTCTGGCAACTGTCCGAACCAATCTCGCACGCGGTCGGTCAGTTCTGTCCGGGTACAGGCCGCACCCGGCACGCGGCCCAGTAAGGGCAGCACGGTTTCGCGCACGAAATCGCTGCACTGTGTCTCGAAATAGTCGGTGCGCTCGGCGTAAAACTCCCGGCCATCTTCAGCCACCATACCAATGCTGATGAGGTCGGGCCGGACGAATGCCGTGAATTCGGTATCGAGGAAAACTAGCATGGCATTGACTTTCTGGCATCCATCCAAGCCAGCCAGCCCAGCCGGTAGGCTCTCGCGTCGTGCAGGGCGTGGTGCTCGGGATGTCCCTTGGCAAAATAGGCCGTGAGCGTATTGTTGTAAATCGCGGTGTCGATCAACGGTGCCAGGTCATGGCGCTGGGGAGCAAGGTTCTCGGGGCGCTCGCCCAGCAGTCCCAGCAGAAAGCGCCAGTCTATTTCTGCGTCGCAAGCGGCTTGCACGCGGCGCGGGCGCGTAGCGAACCAGTCTTGCAGTGACGCCCTTGCGGCATCACGCGACAGACTCGGGCCAATCATGAGCGGCACAACATGGCGTTGCACCCAAGGGTCGCAATCGACCAGTTCCCAGCCGTCCAGCTCGGCGTACCACTCCGCGCTGCCGTCTTCGGCCACCACCGCAAGCGATAGCAGTTTTCTGGCATCGGCCGGGTGTGACAGGCCGGTGTATTCGGTGTCAAGGAAGATCAGCATCAGAGGCAATTCAGGGCGTGATTGATGTCCCAGCCGACGTTCATGTACTTGACCATCAGCGTGGATGGCAGCGTTTTTTCATGCAGGTGGCCGTGGTAGTTCAGGATGGGTGTGTTTTTGTAGGTTTCGGGAACAAGGATGGGGTAATGACTCACCACCACCAAGCGGCCCTGATAACCCAGCCACGCGAGAAATGGAACCACCGCCTCGAACAAGTGTTCTTCACACGCCAATTTGCATTTGCCGTCACGGGTCAAGTCATGGTTTCCGGCGATCAGAATCTTTCGGCCCGGAAGTAGCCGGATGAGCTCGACGGTTTTCTCATAGTTGCCCATTGCCATGTCGCCGCCAAAGAGGATGAGCTCATCCTTGGGTACTTTTTGCAAAGTAGCCATCAGCGCGTCCGTCATGCTGTCTACATTGAAAAACGGTCGGTCGCAGTAGCCGATGATGTTGGTGTGCAGGAAGTGCAGGTCTGAGGTGATCCAGACCCGCTCACCTGCTGCGAGTGCATCGCTGACTGTTTGGCTGGTCAGTTCAATCAAGTCTTGATTGATAAGGTCGGTGAGTCCTGAATTGATCGCTTTTGACATGCCTTTTTCTGAATCAAGCGTGTGCTTGAACAATCCGAGTGCAGTATTGAACATAAGAGTCCTGTGCTAGGTTGAACGTGCGTGAGCCAGCGCCGCCGCCTTCACGTCGATGTAGGCCGCCCGCAGCGCCAGTGCATCGGCCAGCGCATGGTGACGCTTGAGTCCGCGCCCGCCGCGTTGCCCCAGCGCCCGAAAACATTCTTCGGCCGCCAGTTCTCCAGTGATGGTGCCGGTGATTGGGTTGACGTTGACGGGAAGTACAACGTCGCGAACCTGATCCCAAAGCCCGGAGTCCCGGATGGCATATTCCATCAGTTCATAGTCAGTTGAGTAGTCGAATGCGACCTCAACTTTCGCCCCTGACTCTGCTGCCAGTCCCAGCAGCCAGTCACCCGTGCGGCGTCCCATTTCCCATTCGGTGCCGGCCGCACCCGGCACCAGACCCCACATTTCGAAAATGCCGCTTTGCACGAAAGCGCTGGATGCCTTGGCGCGATCTTTACCGGCGTCGGTGGTGAGGTCCAGTTCGGCGTAGTGCTCCCGGCCATCGAGGGTCACGAGGCCGAGACTGAGCAACTCCGGGTTCAGGAGGTCGGTAAATTCGGTATCGAGGAAAACTAGCATGGTTCTGACCTTCCAAGGACTTCCAAGCGTTCCGCCAGCAGTGCCAGCACGACCGGATCTGACAGCCCAGTCTCGCTATGGGTCTGCACCAGCTTGTCCAGGTCGTCGGCGCCCCAGCCTTCCGGCTGGTCGTCAATGGCGACCCAATCAGTTAGCCCCGCGCGGCCGGCGTAGCGTTTGATTTGCTGGTAGCGCGTCGCCTCGTCCCACCAGGTAGAGAGACTGTGAAAGCCCTCGCGTTTGAACGACATGGCGCTGTGCCAAGTTGCACCAATGACGCGGGTACGCAACTCCTCCGGCAACCAGCGACAGGCGCGGCTAAACGACAACTCTCGCGCCCAGCTCGTTGATAAAACGATCTTCACCTCGGGGAAATCGGCCAGCGTTTTAATAAGCAGCGGTGCCCACATGAATAACTCACCTTCTGCTTTTAGCGTGGGGCGCCCCTTAACCAAAAAGGCTGCGTCCGGGTGCAGAACACCGTCGAAGTCAAGAAATAGGATCACAGCCAGCACCCGATAGGCCAGGCGTTCAGCGATGGACCTTTGAACATCCCATCGGTCAGTGTGCCAGTACGTGTTCGGATCGCGCTCAACAGGAGGTCCGCCAACAGAACGGCCCCACGTCTTGCCATACGCCACCTCGCAATCGAGCCGCCGCCATCGCAGTGCAGGGCCATGAGAAATTTGTTCATTTAACGAGCAAGGCCTTTCCGCACATAGCACTTTCGCCACCCACGTGATCGTTCGCGCAGGCCTGGAGAATTGGAAACAATACCAACATATTTTTGAATTTATCGTAGAACACACTCGCCGTGCGCTTTGATTTCGTCATACATCGCATCGGGTGCCAGGTCCAGCTCTCCCGGCCACGTCACAACACTAATTTCCAAACGCGCCTGATTGAAGAACGCCGGGTCTTTCAAGACCGCAAAAGCACCGGTCAGGTAAGTAGGTTCAAACTTAACGGTGCCTTGCACCCCGTCGGCAAAGCGTACCTGTAGGATCAATTCCGCTGCCACCTGAACCTCCACCACTCGCCAAGGTTCCGTCAGGCGACTTCCCAGGGATGCAATGCGCAAGTCGCGTGCGTTGACGAAATCCGTGGGATTACGCATGCAGTAGGCCCAGATGGATTGTTTGGCGGAAGCCACCGTTTCTGCTCCCAACATCCAGCCCGCCATCAATGAATTGGAATGGTGCCGCCACACCGCCGCCGCCACGGCAACGCTCACATCTTGTCCGAGTTCATGGAGCGCGATTTGCACGTTGACCGCGTCCTTGCGTTCATCTGGATCAGAGGGGTCTTCACTATCTTGACAAGAGTCGCTGCATTCATCAAAAAGGCTGGACAGATTCGACATGAAATTTTCGTGATCCTGCTGCATCAATCGGTCGTAGTCAGGGCTGCCAAATTCCCGACCGACGGGAGCCATGTTCTCCCATGCTCGCTCCTCGGAGGATCGCCAGAAAAACCTGGCGCTATGAAACCGCTCATGGAAAAGTTGATTGATGCTTCGTTTTCGTTTTGTGCTGTTCACATCCCGCCTCCTGCGAAAGTTTTCTGTAAGGCTTTCGGCTTCGACGTGTGCCTGCCTGGTACAAATCGTATTGCAATTGCATGCCCGCCCATAGTTCAGGACTGGTTCCAAAGGCATCACCGAGTCGACAAGCCATGTCGACCGAAATGCCGGAGGCACCCGACACAATTCTCGACAGTGTCATTCGAGTCACACCAAGCCTTGCAGCCGTTGCGGTGACGGTACTGTCGCCCAGGTATTCCTTGAGCACCCTGCCAGGGTGGGGTGGGCTGTGCATACGTGTCACGTTCATACTCGTGATGACCACTGGGGTCTACATGGTCGTCAAAATTCCCTGTTCAATTTCATTCATAAGATCGTCTGAGTCGAACTGGCATGGCATTTTGATGGCGCGGGATACGATTTCACGTTCAATGTAAAACATATACCTCTGCAGCCAATGCTGTAGGCTATCTTCAGCCAATTGAAATTTGGCTTTACCCTTCAGCTTCTCGGACTGACTTTGCATCATGTGCAGAATGAGGTACATCGGACCGGCAAGAGGCGGCTCGATGCTGTCATCCACTGTGCACGAAAGTTCTATCAGTCGCAGATCCCTTGCGATTTGATGAAGGATGGCATCATCAAGGCTGGAAGGAAGCGCTGCCTCTGCTGGGCGCGATTCAACTGCTTTAACGATAATTGAGAGATTGGTTACGGGTATGCTCATGATGGAAATGCTACTTTAAGTCTGTAGACTCATAAGCATCATACCAAGAAGCTACCTGCATGAAAAAGCAGGTAAAAACTTCTTTGTCCGCCAGAGCGCGGCTGGCGAAAAACTTGAGATTACTGCGGGCACGAGGCGGCTTGTCACAGGAGGCTTTGGCAGACTTGGTTGATTTACACCGAACCTATGTGGGCTCAATCGAGCGCTCAGAGAGGAACGTGTCGCTGGACAATGTGGAAAAGCTGGCAACGGCGCTAAAGGTCGATATCTGTGTACTGCTTTCTGAGTCCTTGACTCTCGATCAAAGCAACGCCAGTGGTTGATTTTTGATTTCTGAAGTCGATGTTTGAGGGGTTCAAAAGTACCTATACGAGCCTTCGGGAAGTTCGAACTGCTTGTAATGCCAGGCGAACCCCATCCTGACCTGGTCCAGGTTGGCGTCAAGCTGCTTCACCATGGCTTTGCCGACGGTGCGCCCGAAACGGTCGGATTTCCCGGCCTGCACCTTCACCTGTTGTCCGAACACCAGGCCGGAGAGGTGCTCTTTGGCACGCTGTCCGAACGGCTGCGCTTTTTCAGGGGCGTCGATGCCGCTTAGCCGGATTCGGTGGGGTGTCTGGCTGATGTCCAGTTGTCGATGGTGTCGCCGTCGAGAACGCCGATGACCTTGCCGCCCAAGACTGTGTTGGCCGCCGCAACGTTAAAAACGCAAAGTAAAAGCAGCAGGGCCAGCGACGTTGCGATCTCTCTGAGGATTACCGGTGTCGCTTGGCGGAACTTGTGGCGGTTGGCACACAGCGGATCATTTTCGCCCACGACCAGAGCCGATTCGCATGCCCAGGTCTCTCATCGTTGTCAAGCGGCGGGTGCCGGCAATCCTCACCATGTGAGCTTGCGCAACCGCCGCACATCGATCGCCGGCACGGAGCGTTCTCTGCCGATAGCGGTTGATGTTTGGAGGGCACGTTTGGGCCAACTGAAGACCATTGATATGAACGTAACGCTGAGTCACTTTTCAAGCTTTTCAGCTGCGTTCCAGTGCTTCCTGCTCGGCGACGAAGCCGGCCTCAAGCACTGATCGTCCAAGGTCGGGCCAGTCGGCTGCGCAAGCGAAGTGGTGGATCCGCTCAAGGGTCCGAGCAGAAGCCTTAACCCGCATCGCAGTGGGTACATCGTCAGGTGACATCGCATAGGGCTGAAGCTTAAATCCCGCCGCCTTGGTAACGGCCGCTATCGTCGAGGCAATCCGAAATCCCCCCTCATCGACATCTCCCCAGTGAAAAATAGGGGTAGCCGGCGACAGGCTCACCAGCAGCCGCATGTACATGGCGCGCCAGGCCGGCGAAGGCATGCCGGCTGTGTAGATCAGAAGCACCTCATGGTCTTGGCGCCTCTTCGCCTCACTGTGAAATGTGGTCTTGTTCTCAATGGTGATGACTTCAGTAACCTTGCTTGCCACCCCCTGGATGGTCCCAGCGGGTAACCCCATGTAGGGCGCGTCAATCAAACCGGCGGAGCGACCGCGCGTGATGTGCACGAGGCCGGCCAACAGCACGGGATGCTCCTCCCGGAACAACCCCAGCTCCTGCCACACCTGAGCCGCGGTCCTGGGGCTCTCCTCGATGCTGCCACTCAGCAGGACGTCGAGCTGGGCGGGGAGGGCCTCAATCCGCTTGCTGTCGAGAAACAGGCGCGCGCTGAATTCACGCACCGGGGTGGCAATCGCATCCTGGCTGCGTGATGCGCAGGCCCGAATGGTCTTGGCAGCATCAATCCAGGCACCTGCGTCTTGTGGGCCCAGACCTCGCACCTTGGCCATGCCGGTCCAGCGCCCAATCATCTCCAGGATCACAGGGAAGTCAGCCTTCAGTGGCTCCAACTGGGCAACGGTCTGGGCCAACTGGTCGGCATAGGTGCTGCGCCCCAGAAATCGGGCAAGCGCCTGCACTTCCACCAAGTCAATGCGCTCAAACAGTCCATCCTTCGGATTCAGCTTGTCACGCTGCAAAGTGACGGCACCGGCGTCGCGCGCGGCCAGGAAGGTCTCATCACATTCCTGTTTGTGCTGCCAGCTTCGCAGTTCGCTGTAGGGTTTCAAGTGCGTGGCTGTCAGAGCTGGGGCGCGCGCACGTGCGCCGGCGGCGTGCTTGTTGCCCGCATCCAGCAGCTTGGCCAGCAAGTCCCTGGCGATGGCGCCCGCGCTCATGGTGCGGGGGCAGCTACAGGTCGCGCGATGGGTTCCTGGCGGACGGACAGCAGCTCCGCCTCCAGCAGCTCGGGGTGGTATTCCCACATGTCCTCGCGGAACTGCTCCCGCATGGCTTCGCTGACGCGGCGTTCCTCCACCTGAATCACATGGCGGGTTTCGTCCTTCATGATTTCAAAGTAGCGGTGCAGGAAGGCGGTCAGTGTCGGCAGGTTCTCACCCGGGCTGGCCAGCAGCACCTGCAGGCCGAGTTTTTCGAGGTAGCGCATGGTGGCCACGATGTTGGGCGTGTCCATCTTGTCGAAGGCCTCGTCCAGGAGGATGAGTCGCAGCCCGTCCTGGTTGTTCTCATCCATGCGGTAGGCCGAGGACAGTGCGGCACCCGCAATCACGTACAGCGGCGCGCGGTGCTCGCCACCGGACCCCGGGCCAATGCGCTTGCTCAAATGCCCGATGGTCTTGGTGACACCAGTGACCGGATCGTCGGTTTCAATCTCGATGTCGAACTCGAAGAACTCCCGGTAATCATCCAACGGGCTCTTGACTGCGGCATTGCCGGTTGTGGTCTTCTCGCGCAGCAGCTCCGCGAACTGGGCAGGGATTTCCCCGGGCTCTCCAAACAGCCCGCCGTCGGCGCCGAAGTCAGCGATGTTCTCAATGAACTTCTTCAGCGGCAACAGGTCTGGACGGACTTTGGCCTGGAACTGGTACCGCTCCCCATTGGTGAAGGCGGGGGAGGCCTTGAGCGCATCGTTCAAGCGCTTGAAGGTGGTGGTCTGGTACTTGAGGTTGGCGTGCAGGGCCAGCGCCACGTCCTGCCGGAAGGTGTTCTGCGACGCAAGGTAGGCTTCCTTGGCCTGGTCCTTGTACTGCGGCAGCTCCGTGTTCTGCAGCCTGGCGACTTGCTGCTCCATCCAGGCCTTGGCCTTGCGCCAGTCGGACGTCACTTCCTCGCTGACGGCTTCACGGTGGTCGGTCAGAAAGGTTCCCAGCAGCGTCTGTGCCGGGCCCAGGTGGCGCACCATGGCAGAGTTGCAGCGCCTGGATTGGTTTTCGCAATGGTCGGCCATCGCTTGGTACTTCTCGCCGAATTGCTCCAGCAGCGAGTCCCAGCGATCAGACGCGTAGCCCGGGTCATAGTCGGCATGGCCACGGCAGGTCTCGTGGACCGATCGTTTGCCTTGGAGCTCCAGCAGCTTGGCTTGGCATTCTCCAGTCAACCTGTCCAGAATCGTCTGAGCGCGAACAACGGCGTCCCGAGCGTTCCGGGCATCGTTTACAAGCTGGGGATTGCCCTCCTGCAGCGCCAACAACTTTGCGCAAATGGCCTGGTATTCGGCGCTAGAGCTGCCCGAGATACGCTGGTTGGCGAGTTCTTTTTCGGTGAGCGCCTCATTCAGCTGGTCGGCAAATCCCAGCAGCAGGCGCAGGGTCTCCGGCGACGACAAACTCTGCACTGCCTGGCGGATGCGGACGATGGAGCCTTCGCGTTCCTGCAGGTCGACAACCTTCCTGTTCAAGTCACGGGACTCAGCCCTGAGCCCGTCTAGCTGGCCTTTGGCGCCGGCGCCGATCTGCAGGTCCGCTTCCGGCACCAGCCTCAGCCGCTCAAAGTCTCCGGGCCCCACCAGCATGCCGTCCAGAGTCAGCGTCCGTTCGCCGTGCAGCGCCTCTTGGGCGCTATTCGCACGCTTGAGATTGCCCAGCTTTGCGCGCAGGTAGGCCACGGCGACCTGGTTGCTGCCCTGTATCAGGCTGGCCACCGTGTCGGCGGCCGGCTGGCCCAGTCCAGGGCGTGCTTTGTCCGAGCGCACGATCTTGACGCCATAGATGGTCCGCTTGCCCTGCAAAGACCGATAGATGCCGAAGGCTGTGTCCTCTTCTTCCTTGTCCCGCAACAGGATGGCTTCCACATTCCTGCCCAGGTAGGCTTCGATGGCTGGTTGCCATTTCGGATCTGTCACCTTCACCAGGTCACAAACGGGGGTGGGGTGCAATCCGTGGTCCGCGAACTCATGCATCAGCCGGGCCGTCGGTTCGCTGACCTGCGTGAGGTTGGTGTTGGCGCGATCCATGCCCAGGCCAATCGTCGAGAGCCGTTCTTTGGCGAGCCGGATATCCTCCTTGACGACGTCGTGTTCGTTACCAAGGTGCTTAGCCGCGGCCTTCAGCGTGTCCCCCAGACCGCGGATGATCTGCCCCAGCCCATCCTGGTCGACCCGGTTTTGCGCAACCGAGAACTGACTGAGCTGCTGCGCGGCCAGTGCAAGTTCCGGTTGCCACTGGGCCAGCAGGTCGTTGGCGCTGGCGTTTTGGAGCAGCTGCCGGAAGTTGCGCAGTTCCCTCTTCAGTTCATCCTCCCGGCGGGTGGTTTTTTCTTGCGCCTGCGCCAGGGCCTGCTGGGCGCCCGCATTCTCGGTATGGTCCGCATGGGCGCGCTGTAGGCCGGTCAGTTGACCCACTTCGAGAGTCCTGGCCGCCAGCGCTTCGTCGGCGCTCGTGCTGGCTTCATCGCACTTCCGGACCACCTCTTCCTGATCAAATTTTTCGGCCGTCAGTTTTTCGTGGGCCGAATTGCACAATTCGTATGCCGCGGAGGCCTGCAACCCGGTCCACGTGGCGGATTTGCGGGCCTCGACCAGTGCGAAGTCAAAGTTCTTGCTCACCTCCAGGCCTTGGTTAATTTTTTGCTCGACCCCCTCGACCAAAAGGTTGATCCGCTTGAAGGTCTCCACCAGCTGCTTGAACCTGGCGATGTTGGTAGGCCGGTCTTCGAGTACATCCTGGCGAACAATCTGGTCCACCGATTTGGAGAAGCTCATGCGCAGCGCAAAGCGGAAAGCGCGCGCAAACGCGTCGTAGGACGCCGGACCCGCCTTGCCGCGCAGCATGAACAGCACCTGTTTGACGTAGCTGGCACCATCGTCAAACAGCGGCTCCTCCCCCGTAACTTTGGACTGCTCCTGCAGCCGGTGGCGGAAGCTGGTCCAGGGCAGGGGCATGATCGCCCCGTCGACCGTCTGCAGGTGCTCGGACATGGACAGTTCCACGCCCCGGATGACGTAGCGCCCCAGCACCTTCTCCGCCTCATTGCCCAGCGAGGCCTCAATGCAAACGCCCATGGAGACCGGCTCATTGGTCTCGGTGTCCCGCCAGACCAGCGTGACGTAGGTGGTGGCCTGTGGCCGCGCACACTGTTCAATGGTGTCGCCGTACTGGCCAAGGCAGTAGGACCGCAAGGTGCGGCTCTGGTGCGACTTGGCGTCGGCCTGGGCATTGAAGTGCATCAGGTTCTTGTTGGCGCCCATCATGGCGATTTGCACGGCATCGAGCGCCGAGCTCTTGCCGCTGCCGTTGCGGCCGAACAGACCGGTGATTTCTTCCAGACGGAATTCCTGCTGCTCGTACAGCAGGAATTGCACCAGCTTGACGCTCTCAAGCCTCTTCATGGTTCACCCCCTGGTTATCGTCGATCGCCACAGACTCGCCGGCAACGGCGCCATCCGCATGCGCCTCATCCCTGGCTGCGCCCCACTGCGCCAGCCGCATCAAGGCAGTCTCGCCGAGCACATCGACAATGGCCGGACGGATGGCCACACCGCCAGCCGACTGTTCCTGCAAGGGCGTGAGTTGACCGTTGTCATCGTCTTCCAGCCTCCTGGCGATGCCCCAGCGCTTGACAGTGCGCAGCAGCGTATCTAGCTCACCGCGTGTAGGCAGGTCACGTCCGGTCATGAGGAGGAACTTCTCCTGCAGCTCGATGTAGTCGCACAGGACCTCGCCATCTTCCGTGAGCCCGCCGGCGCGCACGCCTTCGTCATAGAGGCCGCGCAGCACCAGGCCAAACAGTGTCTGGGCCACGGTCGCGGTACCGGCTTTGGCGTGCTGCGGCAGGGCAGTGACGTAGCGCAGCTGCCGGTTGATCGAAAGGGACACTCCGAGTGGGGCCAGGATCTTGGCGAACTCGCGCTCGTAGAGGTCCAGGATGGCATAGGTCACCCGGCTGCTCCGGTCGGCGTGGTAGATCACCTGCTCGGCCACCAGCCGGTAGGCGGCGGTCTCGAAGTGTTCGACGGTATAGATGCCGTCCAGCCGGCTGGCCAGATCCTCCCAATCCCGTGGGTTGCTCATTTGGTCTCCCTGTTTTTAGTCTGGCGTTTGCGCCAGCTCAGTGTGAATGGCTTGCCGCTCAAATACGGATGCTCGGCGGCTTCGTCGCTGGTGTAGCGCAGCTCCATGCCCGGGGCGGATGACCGGCCTTCCATTTCCAGCCTGGCGATCCTGGAGTTGGTGGCCATGGCCACGCTGGTCAGGGCCTGGAAGGCCCGCAAGTCCTCGATGGATCCGCAAGGCATCGCGTCACTGCCAGCGGTGGCCGTGTCCTGCAGCACTTTCTCGGCATAGGCGCGCAGCTTCATGGGCGTGATCGACCGGCGCTCCTGGGCGCGGCGCACCAGATTGCCAATGGCGCGCGTGCGGTCGGAGATGATGACCTGGCGCAAGGGCATGGGCGCCAGCCACGGCACCTCCTTGCGTGGCTGGGCCAGGCGAGCACCAGCCATCAGGGCGTCAGGCGGAAACACGGGGGCGACATCGAGGTCGGGATTGGCAATCAGCCGGTCCAGGGTCTGCCGGAGCAGGTTGTCGATGGGGCGTATGGCGCGCAGCTTGTATTCCAGGAAGGCCAGCGCGCGCCGGTTGGCGCTGCGGATCTCTTCATCCAAGCGCTCCAGGTACTCCTCGATCCGGTCAAGCTCATAGAGGCGCTGCAGGTCGCGCTGGAACGCGGCCTGGCCTTTTTTATCGTCCCCGCTGCACAGGCGGTTCACATACCAATCCAGCAAGCGACTGCGATGCTCTGGCTGGGTGTCTATGTCTGCGACGGCATCCAGAATCTGCTGGCGCTTGGACAGCGGATGCTCCCGTGTACGCAGCTCCTGGTAGTCCCCGATGAAGACCTGCTGGATGTAGTCCTGGAAGAAGGTTCGGACATACTGGGCGGTGGTCGGCTGTGCACCGATGGCCGCCATGAGGTCGCGCACGTTGGTCCCGGTGTTTCGGATGTAGACCAACAGGTTGCGACACTGCTCGGCCGCTTCCCGAAGGAGGTCGCCGCTGGCCTCGCCTTTGCGCACTTGCGATACGGCGGCGTCGATCGAGCGAATCTTGCCCGAAACGAACACGGGACCTGTCTCGGCGAAGTTGATAAGTTGGGTCAGCAGTTGGCCCACGGCCGGCGCCATGTTGACGGTTTTTTCAATCCCGTACTTTTCCAGGCGAAACCAGCCTGCGTCGAGCAATCTGTTGAAGATCCCGATGACTCGAATGTTCAGGGGCGTTTCGGGCTGCTCGCCAGACTCTGGCTGCCATTCGTCGGCATATTTGAGGTGGTCCTCAATCTCCTGGGTGATCTCGCGCTGCAAGAAGCCATAGCTGGGCGGCAGGGGCGCGTCGGGGCCAAATCGCCTGCGATGCAGGTGGCACAGCAGTGCCCAATATCCGTGCCGGTTTTGGGATGCCAGCGGACCGAACAGCCGGTCCGGGATGCGCTGGAACAGAGCGATCGAAGCGGGGGCTACGCTGGAAACAGCCATTTGCGCACCTCCTCGACGTTTTCGACAGCCATTTGGTACTCGGGCGGCAATTCCTTGGACACGTCCAGAGCCAGTCTCAACTCCTGGATGAGGTAGGGCAGCAGGGCACCGCGGCAGCTGTGTACGCGTGCGGCAGTCCCATCGAAATACTCGCTTCGAACAAGGTCCTGTTGCCCAGGCGTCAGCTTGGGATGCGCTTGGATGCGCACCTTTACCACGGCAGACCATTTGGCGTCTTCCGCTGACGAGGTCTCGGCCTTGTGTTCCAGCATGGAGATCTTCGCGATGCGCCCCAGCACGAAGTCCCTGAAATCATCTGTTTCCAGGCAATAGCCGCGGATGTGCCAGCGCCGACCGGCCTGGACCAGACTATGCGGCTCAACCGTTCTCAAGTGTGGCTCGGGTGTGCGCATGGAACGGTACTCAAGCATCAAGCGAGTGCGCTGCTCAATAGCCAGGCGGATGCGCGAGAAAACGTGTGGGTTTACGTGGGAGAAGCCCCAGGGGGCCACCGTGACTGGGCCCGCACCAGGGGCGAGGTCCGCGTAGATATCAGCTTCGGCCAAGTAGGCCGCCAGACTCAGTTCAGACGTACCAGCCTTGAGCTCAACATTGGTCTTCCGGTAAGCGGCGTTGGTCACATAGTAGGACTTGGTCTTATTGTCCCATTCAAGCCAGTTAGGGTTCTCCTCGCGCACTTCCCTGAGTAACTGGCTTGCCCGTATGCCACTGAGACCCAAGACGTCCATCAGACGGCCGCGGCTCAGGCGCCCCTCCCACAAAGCCATGCGACGAATGACTTTGTGTCGGTTTTTTTCCAGCAAATTCGCTTGCTTCATCTCGTTTGTCGCTGACATAATATATTTAAATATATCATATATAAAACTATATTATGTAAAAATTATAGTGTCTTCGGTGAAGACCGTAACACCTCGGAGTGTTGACAGACGGAGGGGGGAAGGCCGTGCATGTGGCTAGAACTGTGAGTCACCGCCTGGCTAAAACCGAGCGCATGCGCTGTATAGCCAACTCGTTTCCCGGCTATCTATTTTTTACAGGTGAGATGTCCACTTTGTGGATTTGAAGTCAAAGTCGCCAACTTCTGCTTTGGGTCGATGTCCACTGCCGCGAACGCTCAAACGTTGATATCTGAATCAACGTATTGATGGGGACCAGCAGATGACGCGATACATCCAGGGTAGTGACCGTAGCCAAGTCACATTGCTGCTGGAATGCCTGGATTTCTACACCAATGAAGACAAACGCCACGTGCGGGTCGTATGCAATCCATGTAGGATTTCGCGTGGGTGGCCGGGCGGCGACGCGGAGAATTCAAGGTTTGATCCGAGGTTGTTGACTACGCAACTATCATCAAATGGCAATTGGGCTGAATTTTATGAACGTGGGTTTTGACGTCGATTTTTCTTTGAGGTGTTTGTAAAAATGGACTTGAACGAATTCTTGGTCTGGGAAGAGCATCAACCCGAGAGGCATGAGTTCTTTCGCGGGGAAACCTTTGCAATGGTCGGAGGAACTGCCCGGCATAACCGCGTGATCCTGAATTTGGCCAGCCACATCGGTGACCACCTGGATGGCACGCCATGTCAAGTTTTTGCATGGAACATGAAAGTGCAGATTGCTGATGGGGTGCTGTACCCAGATGTGATGGTGACTTGCGGCAAAGCTGAAGCCGGTGATGAACAGACCATGACTGAACCTAAGCTCATCATCGAGGTCTTATGCCCCAGCACCAGCGGCTATGACAAGAGAGATAAGTTCATCCTCTATCGCACCTTGGCATCGTTGCGCGAGTGCGTTTTGATCGATCCAACGAAGCGGCACGTGGAGGTTTTCACCTTGGCAGATGGAGGCGCGTGGTTGCTGACAGACCAGACCACGGCTGATGTGCTTTCGCTTGCCAGTATTGATTGCAAACTGCCAATGGAACTGGTTTTCAAAGGCCTGCAGCACTGAAAGCGGTTCACCCTCTAGGCAAATCGCCGGTCATCACCGATGGCAATCAGACCCAGAGATCTCTGCGACCACGAGAATTACGGCGTCTGCGCGCTAGATGCCATCAAAAAAATCGAGGCGCGTACGAACTTCAGGCATATGTCATATCGCAGCTGTTGCTTCCAACTGCACAGCCTTTGGTCTGTTTTGATGAATTTCAGATTGCGAGTTTAAACTTTCCCGCAATGGCCAAGGGTGCTCGGCACGGTTTCCGTGAGTAGGGTGAAGACGACTACATGCGGGCTCAGGAAGGCATTGACCAGCATCCAAACCACACTCCGGATGCTTCATTGACTTGGACTTACACCCGGTAAGAACTCAATCCCGGTACGTTTGACCAGTTCGGCATAGCTGATCGGCCTTGATCCACGTGTTGTGTCATCGTTCAAGTGCCAATGTGCCCACGCCCGGTTTTTGTTCTGGTCGTACACAAGCTTAAACAAATACTTGGGAACATGCACGTGACCGGGACCGATGCTTTCACTTTGCGCGATGCTTGGTTCAAAAACAGGGCCGGTGATCACATACAGGTTTCCCGACGCTCGACCAGCATATTTACGGGTTGCCGCCTCGACAGTCTTTGCCCAGGCACCGCGGTTGTGTTCAGGAGCTTGAGGCACCATATTTGCAAGTGAAAAGCTTTGCGCCATGGCCTGCGCTGTTGGCATATCACCAGCGGGAGCAAGATGGCCACGATCAAAACCACTCCCCTTGTAATCATCCAATGTCGCACGCTCGCCTGACCGAAGTCGTGCATCGGGGAAAAACTTGTTGGTTCGTTTCTCATCGGCATCGGCTATGGATGCCCGATTGAGTTTTTCTGCGACATACACGGCAGTTTTGCTTTCCCCAGAATGCAGTATGGCAAATGCGTCGTAACACAAGGCTCGGTTTGTGGGGCGATGTACCACCACAGGCGGCTGTCCATTTGCAAAGAACTGTGGGCAAGCGGCAAAAATTTCAGCGTTATTGCCTGTTCGTGTCGTGGAGGATGGGTCTGGGGTTGCGGCAGATGTACCTGCATGTTCCCGCATAGCAGTGCCCAGCTCCTTAGCGAACTCCTCCAAGCCATTTGCAGCCACTCTCACACGATCCGTAGGGATGTTGGTACAGGATTGGCTGGACAGCCCAATCGCCAGCGCCAGCAGGATGCTGATCAGGTGGGGCTGGCTTCGGGGTTGGGAGCGCTTGGATGTTGTTCTTTTTTTCATCTATTTGGCGTGAGACGCAGACTGATGGGTGAAATCAGGCTACGGAAAAATCATGATTTTGGTGAGTGCTGCCTTGCATGAGGGCATAAAGAGCATGCACGCAGAGAGTCGAAGACGCTACATGTCGGCCAGTGCAGACGTTTGCACTACTTTTATGCCAATGCCAACATGGCTTTTTCGAACATGATGCCAAGGCGATAGCTTAACAACGCGTGGGCCGCCTGCTCCCGTGTAACTCCACCCATTTCGATCTGCCGGGTGTAAGCCCGCACCTCTGCTGCGAGGCGAAATCTTCGTGAAACCAGATAAAGCAGCACCCACACCGGCATGATCCACGCTTGCTCACGGTAATGAACCAATTCGTGTTCGATCAGTGCGATGTCGCCGCGATGTTCTGGCCGAACCAGAATGAACGGCCACACGCTGCTCGTGGTGACCCGCTTCGTGCCCTTATGAACAGTTACCAGTTATGGGCAGTTGCCGCCTGGAGCGAACTGTCTGTCATTGGTAAATTCATCCCATGCATTGTTTCGTTCTCTACATAATTTCATTGGCCGACTGTTGACCAAGCCTTCGAACGGTGAGCCAATTGTCAATCCGGTTTTATGTGTCTTGAGTGATTATTTGACAGTCGCCCCATTGGGCGGGAGATGACACTCGACAGGAAAACCTGACATGTACGCACTGCGGCAGAAACGCACTATCAGAAGTCTCAGAGGCATACAAGGCAACCGAATTATGGTGAGATGCAACTTTGAGACATCCGAACAAAGGTATGCGATCTATTAACCGCACACCTTGCGCGAAGCCGCCAAATGGGATGGGGATTCAGGGGGTGGGGATGACCAGCCGACTGATCAGTCGACTGGCATCGCGATAGACCACGGCAGCAATGCCTCG
>NZ_QEII01000273.1 GCF_003347515.1 Rhodoferax ferrireducens
TTCATGAAGCAGCTGTAGCCGCCAAGCACCCGGAACTTATGTGCGCACAGGTTCTCCGACGGACGAGTGGATCGCCCGTCGGAGAACGGGTCGACGCAACATATCTTTGGCAGCAACATAGCCACTGAAGTCGTCACAAACCAATCCACCACGCCAGTCTCCCAGGAATGTTCTTGCGTGCTCACCGGCGCGGGATTCACAGAAGTCGTAGACCACACCTTTTAAATTCTCAAAGGCCCCCGGCGCATAGGCCCAAAGGTAAGCCCGATGCGTCTTCTTGTTGCCCGGCTTGAGCATGGCCACCGGGGTTTCGTCGGCATGCAGCACCGCAGACTGGAACATGGACTTCTTGAGCGCATCGACCAGTGGCTGCAATTGCACCCCGCACACGCCCACCCACTGCGCCAGGGTGGAGCGGGCTATTGGATAGCCCGAACGCCCAAAGATGGCCTCCTGGCGATACAGGGGCAAATGGTCAGAATACTTGGCCACCAGCACCTGTGCCAGCAAACCCGAGGTGGGCAGACCCTTGTCGATGACTTGGGCGGGCACCGGCGCTTGCGTCAGGGTCTGGCACTCGGAGCAAGCCCATTTGCCACGGACATGGCGCTGCACCGTGAGCACGCCCGGTGTGTAGTCCAGCTTCTCGCTGACATCTTCGCCGATGCGCTTGAGCTGGCAACCGCAACTGCAGGTGGTGCTGTCGGGCTCGTGGCGCAGTTCAACACGTGGCAGTTCGGGTGGCAGGGCTGTGCGCTTAGGTTGCTGGCGAGGCTCTTTGGCTGTTTTGTCCGCTGGTGCGAGGTCCAGGAGCTCTTGCTCAATGGCGGCGATGTCGGCGTCGATGGTTTCATCGAGCAAGCTGGCCTGGCCAGCATCAAGTTGTTCGCGGCTACGGCCAAACTTCCAGCGCTTCAAGACCGCCATCTCATGCGTGAGTTGATCGATCTTGGCCTGGCGGTACAGGATCTCGCGGTCTTTAATGATGATAGATTGGTCCAAGCCGATGATCTGTTTGTCACGGCTGGCGATTTGTGCGATCAAATCAAGGGCGAGTTCACGCAGTTGTTCTGCGTTCAAATTCGACAGTGATTCTTGGGCTTGGACCATGGTGCAAAGTGTCCCACACAGCACTGTTTTTGGCCATTCTGACATTCCCCAATTGACTCAAAAACAATAGTGAGCCAACATTGCCAAGTCTGCATTTGAAGCCTTTTCTTTCTCAAACAATGCTGATAATCCCACCTTCGCCAATGCGGCTCCAGGGCAGGCCCAGCACCAGTGCGTCAAGTTGGGCTCGACTCAAGCTGATCTGAGTTTGGGCCGCTTGAGCGGGCCATACAAAGTGGCCCTGGTGCAGTCTTCTGGCGGCCAGCCAGATGCCGATACCGTCATGCACCAGCACTTTCATGCGGTTGGCGCGCCGGTTGGCAAACAGGTAGGCGGTGTGCGGGTGGGCGCAACCGAATACAGCCACCACGCGGGCCAGTGCCGTGTCTGTTCCGGCGCGCATGTCCAAGGGAGCGGTGGACAACCATACCGCGTCGATGCGGATCATTGCAAGCACTCGCGCAGCCACTGCGCGCAAGCGGCGCCACCGGCAAGAGGCCAATGCACGACGATAGTGGTGTTGACTCGCTTGACCTCAATGCGGATGTCCGCAGTGGGTTGGGCAGTTGCCGGTTCTGTGGCCGCGCTCAAGGTAACCGGCACAAAGGTCGGTTGTCGCCGGATCAGTATGCCCTGGCTATGTTCGCGCAACCAGCGGTGCACGATGTTGGCGTTAATGCCGTGCTCCAGGGCCAACCCGGCAATGGACGCACCGGGCTGGGCGCAGGCGCCGACAACTTGCAGCTTGAACTCAGGGCTGTAGAACCGTCTCTTGGGGGCTTGGGTGGTGCGAGCCTCGCTCGCCATGGTGTGCATGATGTTCATCGCGCACACTATCTCCGGATTTCAGCTCTCCTTCAATATGTGTTGGCCGGACGCATACCGACTTCCTCCGTTACCACGTCCTGAACGCCACCTTCCAAGACGACATGCCCTAGTTCATGAGCGATCAGAAAAGCGCGGTCGAACAGCGAACCAGTATCTTCATACAAAATGCTGCCGGCTTGGCTGTCGAATACCGCACGCCCGCTTTTCAGCGCGGAGTCGCCTTGTGGCAAAGCATACACATCAAGGTCTCGTCGAGCCGCTTCGCGGCTAACGAGTTCAAGCAGGTTCCATGGATCGTCGCCCGCTGCGACCGCCGCTTGATGGATGCGTTCTGCCTCGCGCCGTGCGGCTTCGGTCGCATCCATTGCTAGTCCCGCAATGCCTTCAGCGCTTCTTGTTGGTCTGGCGTGAGTTGGGAAGTCTCAACGGCCTGCTCGAACGATATCTGCTCGGTCACCGCAGGCTTCACGCTCGATCTGAAACTCAGACCAGACACGATGGTCGGTGGATTGTTTAAATAGGCAGACACGGCATCGACAGTCGCACCTAGTTCGCCAGCGAGCCGTTGAACGAGTTGCCTCGGAATGGTACTTGCGTCCACTGCTCGGTCACGAAAACGCATCAAAAATAAATTGCTGATGTTCAGTCTTTGAGCTACAGATTTAAACGCTGAGCGAGTCAATTGAATAAATGGATCCGCGACCGCAGCGTTCTGTGCCGAGCCAATAGCTGTCTGAAATTGCTCCCAAGCCTGATCGACGACCTGTTCAGACGAAACCTGCAGTTCATCGTCGCGGCGGGAGGCATCAATCATCAATTCAATCGAGCAGTCCACCAGTGCATTTGCATGTTCTGGATACAGGCTTAGATATTGCTCCAATGTTGTGCGGTCATGTGAGGGTTCAACAGAGAACGCAAGAAGAACCTCTTCTTCGTTCAGTTTCGAATGTTCGGCGCTCATAGTTCAGCCTCCTCTTCAAGAATGACCTTGAGAGCTTTGCAGGCACGATCACGACGGTTGCGAACCGTCCTTTCGTCACACTGCAGAATACGTGCAATTGTCATGACATCTTTTTCCTTGGCGTCAATCGGAATTCCTTTCAAAAGAAGACCGATGACTTGCTTTTGATCCTGGGGTAAACGGTCAATCGCAGCAAAAAGCACCGACCGGAAAGCGGGATCATCAATTTTTTGAGGGTCGCCGCTCAAAAAGTTCTCCAGAGCAACTTCGACCTCGGGCGAAACCTCAGGGCCATCCGTGTCCTGGGATCCTAGGGGGACAGTTGTTACGTCACCGACTACCGCTTTGAATTTACGCAAAACGGACGTTCGAAGCGCGACCATTGCTTGATCGAAATGAACTTCGTAAAAATCCAGCATATCAGCTTGTGAAGCGCAATCTTTTGTGACCAATACGACAAATCGGTTAATGATTTCGTCACGAATATCGGTTGCGCTGCCGATACGAGAGCTCCAGATTTTCGAGCGTAGTGATTGGTCTACGCGTTTCATAAGGATGCGATATATCTTCTCGAACTGGCTATGTTCGCCATCTGCCCAGGCTCGCCGTAGAAAATAAAGCAGGACCTCCGTTGGCACATACTCTGCGGCCGTTCTTGATACACCAGCGAACTGTAGAGCTCGTGAAGCCGCGTCAACAGACTCCAGTTTTTGGATCCAGGCCTCAATTGCGGGAGGTCGCTGGTAAAGCGTTCCGTCCTTTTGCTTGCGTTTAAGCGCTTCCGGCATTCCTTCTCCAGTGCTGTTGGTTGGGGGTGGTGAGTAGGGCTTGGCGGGTTACGCTATCGAATACGAATCGGCAGCGACACTTGCGGCTGGATCGGCACCAACGTTTTGGCGTAGGCGCGCAGGATGTCGTTGTAGAGGTCGGCATGTTTCGGGGCTTCCACAGTGATGATCAGCGCGTAGCGGATTTTCTCGGCACCTGTGGCGCGGCCACCGGACTCGCGAGCGTTGTAGTGGATATCGAAGACGGGGTTGTCAAGACTGCTACCGAGCATGCCTTTGGCACCGTGGAGGACGGTTTCCCATTTGCCGAGGTCTGAGCGGCGCTCCTCCTCGGTGGCGTACTTCTTCATGTCGAAAAATCCCTTGGTGTTGGCATTGGCCTTGCCGTCCTTGATTTTCTTGTCACTGGGCCGGAACACAATCTCCAGCCCTGCGCGCGTATAGGCCGCCGCATCCTGCGGGTCAGTTGGCGACGCGTAGCAGAATGTTGCCTTGAGGTGAACTTTACCGTTCAAACCCCCAGCGGGCAGTGGTAGCGTGGCACGAAGGTACTTGCCGGGTTTCAACTCGCCCTGGTAAACCACACGCGCTACGCCCGCAGGGCAGGTGATGATCTCCATCAGGTCTTCTGGCACTTTGCCCCAACCTACCTCAACTTTGTCGTGGGTTGACGCATCGGCCGCATGGACCAGCAAAGCTTTGATTGCTAGTGGTGTCAATTCGGCACCCAGAATGGCGCGGACTCCCACTGCATTACGCAGCAGGTAAGGAGATGCGAAACTGGTGCCGAGTTGTGGGGCCAGCAGCGGTTTCTTTCCCGGGGACAGCACATGAAAATACTTGGCCGCATCCCCGCCAAAGGCCATCAAATCCGGTTTGACTACACCGGGGCTGCGGCCCGGGCCGATGGCGCTGTAGGGTGCTCTTGCCCAGCCCGCTTCGGTACCGTTGGTGGCACCAACGGCCAGTGCGTTCACGCAGTCCGATGGCACCTGCACTCGGGCATTGCCTACAGAGCGGTCCATTTCCCCGTTGTTACCGACCGCGACAGTCATCAAGGTATCACCGTCGGCCAACAGATCATCAATTACCGAGGTCCAGGCGTGAACGTCGGTGTCTTCGATGGGCAGGTCAGGCCCAAGGCTGAGATTAACAAACTGGTATTGGCGCGACAGCAGAACCTGTTCGACAAAGCCCAACGTGCGATACAGCTCCAGGGGGTCTTCCGCATCGGCATCCTTGTCGAGTACCCGTAAGTGATCAACATAGGCAAACGGGCGTTGCGCGGTGCCGTTTGGCTGGATGGGGCCGAACAGAAATGCAGAGGTCACCCCGAGACCGTGTTCCAAGCCGTGTGGATCGTCGTCGGCATTTTCATCAAGAACCCGGTATGACCGCAGCCAGGGACCGATCGCATGCTCTTTCGGCAAGCCGCCGTCCAGGATGGCCACCTTGGGCTCGGACGAAAACGGCTGTTCGGTCGGAAGGCTGCAACTGACCGTCACGCTGCCCGTGCGATGCACGGGGCGCATGCCACGCAGCCTGGGCATTGGCCGGATCACACGCACGAATACAAACTCCGCCAGCCGATCAATGCTGTCATGCTTGCCTTCGACCGGAACGAACCACATGTTGCCTGCCGTGAAGCCGAGGTCACTGTGGATTTTGACGTCTACATCTTTCGCGTATTTGGCAAACGCTCGCTGGACAAACAAATGGTTCTCGTCGGGCAACAGGTGAAGGCCCACTTCAAAGAAGCGATCCTTCTTGTGCCCGTGGCTGACGATCCGCTCCTCGGGTGCGAATGCAGAGAAGTTCTCAATATGCGCGAGATCACCGGCTTCGTCTGATTCGGGTTCGATGTCTTTGGTCCAGGCTTTGAGATGGCGAAATGCTTGACGCTTGCCGGCGACAAACAACTCGGTTGTTGTGCATTCCCTGGTGGGGCCTTTCTTTGTCCAGCCGTCCGGGGTTAACTTGACGGTTCTGCTGCCTACTGATTCCAGGCCGACGGTACGTAGCATCGCCACTGGAAAGAACGATCGGGCGATGTAGCTGGGATTCATCGTCAGGCGTGCAACGCCAAAGTCACCGGGGCATGCTTGCGCTGGCAAAGCGTCCAGCGCCGCAGCTGCATCTGAAAACTGGGGGGTTAGCCGCTCTCTGGCCTGCTGCAAGGTATAGACCTCAGCCTTGCCCGGCATGCGCTTTGGCCCCTTGATATCGTGTGTGAGCAGCTCGCCGCGTCCGATCAGAAAATTGGTTTGACTCATGCTTCAAGTTCCCTTTTTGATATTTTCTTTGTGGTTGACGGCTGGTCGGCGGTGTACTTACGGATGGTGTCGCGGCTTACACCTGTGAGATCGGAGATCGTGTGCTGTGACAGACGGGTCTGTTTAGCCAGCAGTACGGCCAGATCAATGCGCGCCTGACGATCCATCACAAGAGCGCGCGATTTGACGAATTCTTCAATCAGGTCGGCATCTGATGCCGTTCCAAGCGCCACCGCGCGTCGGAATCGCTGGATGTCGCGCTCAATGTCGCTGAACGACTCGCCATTGAAAGCGAAAGTCAGGATGTCAATCCAGCGACCAAACAATGCAAAGTCCGGACCGAGAAATCGTTTGATGGCTGCTTTGACGGCCGGTGTTTCCGGTATCTTGAAATCGATGACCAGATCAAATCGGCGCCACAGCGCCGGATCGATCAGTTCCGGATGGTTGGTGGCTGCCAGCAGTAGGCCTGTGGCAGGCCACTCATCGACCTCTTGCAGAATGACAGTGACGAGGCGCTTCAACTCGCCGATGTCGGTCTCGTCGCTACGACGTTTGGCAACGGCATCGATTTCATCCAGCAAGAGCACGCAGGGACTGCGTTTTGCGAAATCAAGTGCAGTGCGCAGGTTGCTCCCACTTCGTCCGAGCAGGCTGCTCATGACGGCGGTCAGGTCCAATACATACAGCGGGACCTCCAATTGCGCAGCAAGCCAGCGCGCTGTCAATGTTTTGCCAACGCCTGGCGGTCCGACAAAGATTGCCGAGCGCGTCGGGCTTAATCCCATTGAGGCGAGGCGTTCAGTCTGTCGACGCTCCTGAATGAGTTGACTCAACGTCTCTTCCAGGCTGATTGACAACAACGGCTGCTCTCGATCTGGTGTGTCCTTGAAGACTTTCAGAAGTGAAAGCCGTGACTCGTCATCGACCGGCAATGTTTGGGTCGGTAGAGCAGGCTGCATGGCCTTGCGCATGGGGGCGCTTGCTCGATGCGTCTTCGTGCGCAGATAGAGGTCTAACTGTTCAGCCAGCTCTGGGTCGGTGTTGCGGTACTTTCGGACGAGCCGGGCTACGAACAGGCGTACATCCTCGCTCTGCTCGGCAAGAGCCAGTCTAATGACTTGGGCTAAATCTGATTGAGCTTCATTCATTTCGTCCAACATTTATGTAACTAATTGATTTTAAAAGAAAAAATAAAACTTAAAAATGGAATAGACTAATTGTCTCACGTTTTGAAGCGACTGTGAAGGTGTGTGGGGATCTGGTGCCGAATTCAGGCGGGTCATGCTGGCGGCACATTGCATAACGTGCCCGGCTGGCCCCGAGCGTCCGCCAGCGAGGGCGGCGGTGTTGGCAGGCTGCGCCAGATGCTCTCCGGTCTGGTTTGTTTACATCGATATTCGACAAAGCAGCAATATTTACTGCGCAGTGAATATTGCTGACCCTCGCTGGGCATCCCGGCGTTGCCGCCGTCGGGCTCGCGGGCGTTGCCCCGCGCCTCGTACCGAGTCGCGGCCATGCGGTTTTGATCCCTGACGCCTCCGGCCTCTACTTCGTTCCTGGCCTGCGCGCTGCACTTGCCCATTCGTGACTTCGTTGAAAGTGGGCTGGGCGGTCTTGCTGTTTCCTTTTAGCCTTATCTTGAGCTTGATCGGCGGTTGTGGCGTGGTCTACGTCCTTGAGAGGTCAGGCTGGATTGAAGCTGATTGTGAATGCATCGACACTTTCTTTCGACGAAAAATGTCCAAAGTGGTCTTATGTTCGGCGTAGGTTTTGGCGTAGGTTTTTGGTATAGGACGCATATTTTCACTGATAGATGGGCTTCTACCATTGAACTACGTCAGAACTACATGGGCCGCAATGAGCTACTGATCGGCAGGCATGATGTGGATGCGTGCAACCGACAGGCTTGTTCGATTTTTTAGTTGTTTCCGTCCATTTTAAATTCTGCGGACTTACAGTCATCACTTGTCACGGGGTGGTGGGCATTTTTCCGTTTGTGACCACAGGTTCAGACAGACTCTCGGCCATGATCAACTGACCTTTGCGGTCTATACGCAACATGCGTGCTGTTCCGCCTTTCGCCATCAGCATCATGTCCATCGGGCCTTTGTCTTCGGTAGGTGTCGGTCGCACACCACGCTGATAAATCACGATGCGCTCGAAGGTATCGGCTACCAGCTGGCGGGTTTGCAGGCGTGCTTCGTATTCCTGCGCCTCCACACCGGCAGCAAGGCGCTTCCACGCTTCGTCAGTGCCCTGAATGTCGGTGCGTGCCGTTGCGGCCAAATCGCGCTCTGCCTCCTGGATGGTGGCCTCTAGCCGCTGTTGCTCTGCCTCCAGCTCGCGGGCACGCTTGGCAAAGGTCAGCGGAATGCCATCCTCAGCGCTGGCCAGCATGGCGTCGGTGAGCTTTTCCAGCTTGCAGGCCACGTCCACCAGGTCCTGCCGGGCTTTGGTCAGCTTGGCCATAGGTCCGGCCGACCGATCAGCTCCATATAGCGCCTGTAGGTTGACGATGTCCGAGCAGTACTCCATCAGCGCGCGCTCGAACGGGTAGACGGATACGGACCCGCCGACCGAGCAGCCGCCGTGCGAGTAGCTGGTGCAGTGCAGGCGTCTGTGGCCTGGCTGGATGCGGCCGAGTTCGTCCCGGTTGCGGGTGCCAATGTTCTGCCCAACCAGCGCGCGGCCGCAATAGCCGCATACAGTGATTCCGATGCCGGTGAGTATGTGAGGCACTGGCCCCTTGGCCTTGCGCCTGCCACGCCCGCTGTTGGCTATCTGCAGGCCGTCCCACTCGGCCTTGGTAAGTAGGGCAGGGTAGTAGCCGGGTATTCGGTAGGTATCGGTGCCCAGGGCCATTTCTTTTTCGCCGATCAATGCCCGCTGTTTCACCAGCCGGTAGATTTGCAGCGATTGGGGGCCGCGTCCTGTAAGGGATAGCCCCTGCTCGGTCAGTCGCTCGATGATCTTGGTGGCTCCATACCCGATCAGGTAAAGCCGCAGGCCTTCGCGCACGGCCACCACGCGTTCTGGTATTTCCTGCCACTGGCCATCCACCAGCCGCAGCCAGACCGGGTCTTTACCATTTCGAATCAGCGCACGGTTTGTGCCAGCGATCCAGCCCTCGCACTGTTTTCTGATGCTGGCCAGCACTCGTTTGCTCTTGGTGTCGCTTTCTTCATGGGCGCGAATCATGACCAGGAGCGAATACACAAGGTCCATCGGGTTGGCCTTGAGGTGCTCGCGGCTGTACTTCTTTCCGTCGCTGGCCGTCACCACCGTGATGCCGGCATTTACAATCTGAGCCAGTTGGGCCTGGGCCTGGATCGGCTCTGCCCTCGAAAGCCGGTCGAGGCCTTCCACCACCAGCACGGACCCCGTGGGTATCCGGCCCTGTTCGACAGCGACCAGGAAGACGCCGAGTGCCCCGGACTTGATGTGCCGCTGGTGGTAGGCCGATAGACCCTCATCCCGCAGCGAGAGCGTTTCGTCCAGAAGGAGGCCGTGTTCAGCGGCCCACTGGGCGGCGTAAGCCATTTGGCGCTCGCTGCTGTGGCCCGAAGCCTGGCGCGGATCGCTGAACCGCATATAGCTATATACAAGACCTGTCAAACTACACCCCATGAACGAAATAAAAGAAAAAATCCCGCGTATAGGTATGGTATCGCTAGGATGCGCCAAGGCCCTGACCGATTCCGAATTGATCCTTACGCAACTGAGTGCGGAAGGTTATCAAACCTCAAAGACATTCCAGGGTGCCGACTTGGTCATTGTCAACACCTGCGGCTTCATTGACGATGCGGTCAAGGAAAGCCTGGACACTATCGGCGAGGCACTGGCAGAAAACGGCAAGGTAATCGTTACCGGATGCCTGGGTGCCAAAGCGGCAGAAGGGGGTGGCAATTTAGTCAGAAAAATGCATCCAAGCGTCTTGGCCGTTACCGGGCCGCAGGCAACTCAGGAGGTGATGGATGCCGTGCATGCCAATTTGCCCAAGCCACACGACCCCTTTATCGACCTAGTGCCCAATGCATTCGGGGTGGCTGGCATAAAGCTTACGCCCCGTCATTACGCATATATCAAGATCAGCGAGGGCTGCAACCACCGCTGCACCTTTTGCATTATTCCGTCCATGCGTGGCGACTTGGTGTCGCGGCCTATTGGTGACGTGCTCAACGAGGCGCGTGCTCTGTTTGAAGGTGGCGTCAAGGAGTTGCTGGTGATCAGTCAGGATACTTCTGCTTATGGCGTCGATGTCAAGTACCGCACCGGTTTCTGGGACGGCAAGCCGATCAAGACACGCATGCTCGAGCTCGTGCAGGCACTGGGTGACATGGCGGGCCCCTATGGGGCATGGGTGCGCCTGCATTACGTGTATCCGTATCCCAGTGTGGATGAAGTGATTCCCTTGATGGCCACCGGCAAAGTGCTTCCTTATCTTGATGTGCCGCTGCAGCATAGTCACCCAGATGTGCTCAGGCGCATGAAGAGACCGGCCAGTGGCGAGAAAAATCTCGAGCGCATCCAGCGCTGGCGTGAGGCATGTCCTGACATTGTCGTACGCAGTACGTTTATTGCCGGTTTTCCTGGTGAAACTGAGGAAGAGTTTTCTCACTTGCTGGATTTCATGCGGGAAGCCAAAATCGACCGTGCCGGTTGTTTTGCTTACAGTTCTGTGCAAGGTGCTGCTGCCAACGATATTCCGGGTATGTTGCCAATAGAGTTGCGGGAGGAGCGGCGTGCGCGTTTCATGGCCGTTGCCGAGGCCATTTCAGCGGCCAAGCTGCAGCAGCGTATCGGTGCGACCATGCAGGTCCTCGTGGATTCTGCCCCAGCATTGGGGAAAAAGGGCGCAGTGGGTCGATCGTATGCCGACGCGCCAGAGATTGATGGTGTGGTGAAGCTGCTGCCGCCTGAAAAGATCAGCAAGACGCTGAAGGTCGGTGAATTCACGAAGGCCCGCATTGTGGGTACACAGGGGCATGATCTCGTCGCGCAGCCGTTTTAAATCCAATCATTTGACTGCTGGGTTACAAAAAGACTTGGCGATCTGCGTAGCGCATAGCGGTCGCAGTGACACCAATTGAAGTCATAACGTCGACGGTCATTTTTGTCTTGGTTTGGAGGATGCGCCATATTTTTGAGGCAACTTTTATTGAACAGCCTCTTCTCCATTCAAGTGTTGGTAGGAATCAAGAAGTACTACCCAAAGCTCAACACCGAAACCAAGAATGTGACCGCAATTGAACTGCCGATTTGTAGAGTCGGCAAAGAGGCTCCACCAAAGAAAAAGCCTCTTGCAATTGCAAGAGGCTTTTCTATTTTTGGTGCCCGGAAGAGGACTCGAACCTCCACACCTTGCGGCACACGGACCTGAACCGTGCGCGTCTACCAATTCCGCCATCCGGGCATGGATGCTAGTATACCATAGCTTCTTGAACCTCCTTGCCAAACTCGATGATGAGTCACTAGGCGAGACGGCATACTTCACTTAGTATTGCGAGATGCGCTGCACCTATTCAACCCTTTGATTTTCAAAAGTTTTATCGATTGTGAGATGCTAGGATTTTCATCCGCCGCCGGTTTATTAGCCCGTGCATCTATTAATACCAATTCTGTCGCCTGTACACATCAGGAAAGAGAGTAGTTTTATCAAAAATATTAGTCCAACCAGCGGCTTGCTGGATGAAGTTGAAGGAACAGTTCAGGGGCACCGTGATGGTCATGGATTTGTGACCCGTGATGACGGTGAGTCCGATATCTATTTGCCGCCCAACGAAATGCGCGCTGTGCTGCACAAAGACCGCGTCATGGTGCGCATCGTGCGCAGTGACCGTAAAGGCCGGCCCGAAGGTCGGGTGGTTGAAATCATCGAGCGGCCTAAGCAACCCATTATTGGGCGGCTGTTGCAGGAAAGTGGCATCTGGATTGTCGTCCCTGAAGATAAACGCTACGGCCAGGATGTACTGATTCCCAAGACTGCGACGGGGTCTGCCAAGCCAGGCCAGGTTGTTGTTGTTGAATTGACCGAGGTACCGGCTTTGTATGGCCAGCCTGTCGGCCGCGTCAAGGAAATTCTTGGCGAGGTCGACGATCCAGGCATGGAGATTGAAATTGCCGTACGCAAATACAGCGTGCCATATGAATTCTCGGACGCTTGCATTGCCTTGGCTCGCACCCTGCCGGACAAAGTGCTCCCACATGACAAGAAGCATCGCGTCGACTTGACGGACGTGTCACTGGTGACGATCGATGGCGAGGATGCCCGGGATTTTGACGATGCGGTGTATTGCGAACCGACAAAAATTGGAAAGGGTAAATCCGCCGCGCGGGGCTGGCGCTTGCTGGTGGCTATTGCCGATGTGAGTCATTATGTGGAAACGGGTTCTGCCATAGATATAGATGCCTATGAGCGCGCCACCAGTGTGTACTTCCCGCGTCGCGTCATTCCGATGCTGCCCGAGAAGTTGTCGAATGGGCTGTGCTCGCTCAACCCGGAAGTGGAGCGCCTGTGCATGGTGTGCGACATGATGGTGACCGAAGACGGCGAGGTGTCGGCCTATCAGTTTTATCCGGCAGTGATGTGGAGTCATGCCCGATTCACTTACAACGAGGTGGCAGCGATTCTGGCGAACACGCGTGGCCCCGAAGCCTTGAAACGCAAAGATCGGGTAACGGATTTGTTGAACCTGCACGATGTCTATCAAGCCTTGCTGAAGGCGCGCGTACGCCGCGGCGCTGTGGATTTTGAAACCGTAGAGACGCAGATCGTTTGTGATGAGAGCGGACGTATCGAGAAAATCGTGCCGCGTACCCGCAATGATGCACACAAGCTGATTGAAGAGGCCATGCTGGCGGCCAATGTGTGCAGTGCGGACTACATTTCCCAGAGCAAGCACGCCGGTTTGTTTCGGGTGCATGAGGGCCCCACACCCGAGAAAATAGAAATTCTTCGCAACTACCTCAAAGTTACTGGCTTGGGGCTGACGATCAGCGATGATCCCGCGCCAGGCGAGTTTCAAACCATTGCTGCGGCAACCAAAGATCGGCCGGACGCGCAGCAGATTCATTCCATGTTGTTGCGCTCCATGCAGCAGGCGATTTACACACCCGTCAACAACGGGCACTTTGGCTTGGCGTTTGATGCCTACACCCATTTCACCAGTCCGATCCGGCGTTACCCGGATCTGCTGGTGCACCGTGTCATCAAGGCGATTCTGGCCAAGACCAAATACCAGCTGCCGGTCTTGCCCACGCCCGGCGAAGCCCATGCCAAGCTGTCGCGTCGACTTGAAAAAGGACTGGCCGCGCGCGTTGCCGAACCGGGGCAAAAGCCCAAGAAATTGAGCCCTGAAACGCAGGCCTGGCAAGCCGCCGGCATGCATTGCAGCGCCAACGAACGCCGTGCCGACGAGGCCAGTCGCGATGTGGAAGCCTGGCTCAAATGCAAATACATGCATGAGCACCTTGGGGAGGAGTACGGCGGTGTCGTCAGTTCCGTGACGAGTTTCGGAATTTTCGTGACGCTGGATGCCATGTACGTTGAAGGACTGGTGCACATTACCGAGCTGGGCGGCGAGTATTACCGCTTTGACGAAGCGCGCCAGGAGTTGCGTGGCGAGCGCTCGGGTATGCGTTATGCCATTGGCTCTCGTGTGCGGGTGCAGGTCAGCAGGGTTGACCTGGATGGTCGAAGGATTGATTTCCGGCTGGTTCAAGAAGGTGAGGGGCTGGTTTCACGTGCTATGAAAGACAAAGGGTCGCCGCGTGAGGGTGGCGATTACGCTGGCTTGGGCAGTGCGTCGGACCGTACTTCCGTCAAGCGTGCAACACGAAAAATATCGGAACCTTTGGCCAGAATGCCAAAGTCTGCGGTTCAATCAGTAAAAATGACCGCCAGACAGGCCGCAGCCAAGAACAAGGAAAAAGGAAAAAAACCACGCCGCCGCTCCTGACGTAATCGGGTTCTTTTATCAAAATGACTTAACAAATATGACCTCAACATCAAAAGTTGCCATCGTGACCGGGGCAGGCACAGGTATTGGCAAAGCCGCCGTGTTGGCGCTGCTCAAGGATGGCTACAGGGTTGTACTCGCAGGTCGGCGCCCCGGGCCGCTGGCCGATGTGATTGCGCTCAGCGGTGCGCCTGATCGCGCATTGGCAATGCCGACCGACGTCTCCAATCCGGAATCGGTGAAGGCGCTGTTCGATGCCGCTGTCAGTACGTTTGGCCGGGTGGATGTACTGTTCAACAACGCGGGCGTCAGCGCGCCGGGCATTCCCCTGGAAGACCTGACGCTGGCGCAGTGGAAAAGCGTGGTGGACATCAATCTCACGGGCATGTTTCTGTGCCTTCAGCAGGCGTTCCGGGTGATGAAGGCGCAGACGCCGCGCGGCGGGCGCATCATCAACAACGGCTCTATCTCCGCCACCACACCGCGTCCCAACTCCATTGCCTATACCTCGACCAAACACGCGGTAAAGGGGCTGACCAAAGCGGCATCTCTCGATGGCCGCAAATACGATATCGCAGTGGGCCAGATCGACATTGGCAATGCCGCTACTGAAATGGCACAGCGCATGGCCACCGGGGTTTTGCAGGCGAACGGCGAGATCGCGATTGAGCCTCTGATGGACGTCAACATCGTTGGCCAATCGGTGCTGTACATGGCCAGCCTGCCGCTGGAGGCGAATGTGATGTTCCACACTGTGATGGCGACCAAAATGCCATTTGCCGGCCGTGGTTAAGAATTAATTTAACCATTTTGGCCTCTAGCCCTTATGCAATAAGCGGTAACAGCTATTATTTTGGTAGCGAATATGGCTTTTGCCTTGGCTATGAGGCTGGAGTTGACCGAGCCGGAGCAGCTCCGGGCAACCGATGCCGCGCATTCAGGTTTTTCGGTCTACTCGAATATGGGCCGTCAATTGCAGACCGCCTGATCTTTCAAAGTCCATGATTTTGCGGATCAGGCGCGCATCGAGCACATGGTCCACGGACAGCATCAACAGACCACTGGGCGCGATGAGGTCACGCGATAGCACCATGCCGGCTTTCAGGTCACGCGACATCACCCGCATTTCTTCAGTGCGCTCTCGCTCAGTTTCTTCGCGTGGAGTGCCTCCCAACACGTCCATCAACGCAGTCACCACCTTGGGGTCATAGCGCGTACCGCTGCCATGAACGATGATGATCCTGGCTTCTTCAGGGGATAGGCGACTTTGCGTCAACGTTCCAATTTGCATGTTGTCGTAATCGCTGGCCAGCGTCAAAATCCGTGTGCCAATGGGGATGTTCTCCTCTGAACGCCGTTCAGGGAAGCCGGTGCCATCGAATCGTTCAAATTGCGCGCTGATGATCTCGGATGCGCCCCGTAAATCCTGCAGTGGAAGCAACAGTTGCTCTGCCTGCACCGCGTGTTTGCGGTAGGCCTCCAGCTGGGGCGGCTTCATCGTCGCCACCGGCGTGCTGAGTAATTCGTCGGCAAAGCCCACTTTTCCGATTTCATGCAGCAGGCCGGCGACAAAAATCTCCTGTACGAGCTTGTTGTCGAGCTGAAGTTTCAGCGCGATTCGGCGTGACAGGTCGGCTACGCGACGCGAGTGTCCGGCCAGGTTGCCGCCACGCATTTCGATCAAGGTCGAGAACACCTTGATTGAGGTGACGAAGTTGGTCTTGAGCTTTTCATTGGCCCCTTGCAGCGAATCATTGGCCGTCCTGAGTTCGGTGGTACGTGCTTCAACCTTGGCCTCCAGGCTGGCGTTGAGGGCCTTGAGTTCTTCATTTTGGCGAACGGTCAGGGCTTCAAGTCGCTGCTTTTCGTGTTCCAGGGCTCGGCGCTCAAGCGCGTGGCGCACGATCAACACGATGTCGTTGTCGTCCCAGGGCTTGGTGATGTAGCGGTAGATCTCGCCACGATTGATGGCATCGATGATGGAGGTGACATCTGAGTAACCGGTGAGCAGGAGACGCATGGTGTCGGGCCAGCGCTCACGAACCTGGGCCAGAAACTGTGCACCATCCATCTCTGGCATCCGCATGTCGGAAATCACGAGATCGATGGGTTCTGCCTCCAATAGCACCAATCCGGCTTGACCGCTTTCCGCGACGCGTACCTGGAAACCTTTGGTACGAAACAGGCGGCGCAGTGAGGACAAGATATTGGGTTCGTCGTCCACGCACAGAATCGTGGGCATTTTGGTGTCGGCGGTGTCCGGCGCTACGCTGGCGTCAATCATGTCGGAAGTGCTCCATCTGCTACGGGTGGGTTGGGTTGTTTGACGGGTAGCATGACACGGAACGTGCTGCCCTTGGTCATTTCGGTCTGCACGTCAATGGTGCCATGATGCTTTTGCACGATGCCATAGGACAGTGATAACCCCAGGCCTGTCCCGTGGCCCACGGGCTTGGTGGTGTAGAAGGGGTCAAAAATCCGTGGCAGGACCTCCTTCGGAATGCCACTGCCTGTGTCGGCTACTTCAAACCAGACCTTGTCCCCCGCGACCCCGGTGCGAACAGTGATTTTGCCGCGCTGAGCACCCATGGCATGTGCCGCATTGACCACCAGATTCATCACCACCTGGTTGATTTGCGAGGGCATGCACTGTATATCGGGAAGGTCACCGTAGTCCTTCACCAGATCTGCTTTGTACTTCACCTCGTTGTTGACGACATTGAGCGTGGAGTCAATGCCCTGGTTCAGGTTGGCAAATTGCCAATCAAGGTTGGCGTCCACATGTGAAAAGTCCTTCAGATCCTGCACGATTTTGCGCACACGGACAATGCCTTCCCTGGATTCGCGCATCAGGGTGGGTATGTCTTCTTTGAGGAAGTCGAGTTCAATGCTGTTTCTCAAGGTTGCTAGCGCCAATACGGTTTGGGCATTGCCGTGAAAGGGTTCAGCCTTTTCGTAGGCCACCAACATCTGAAAAAGGTCTGTGAGATATTTTTCGAGTGTGCCGAAGTTCGAGAAGATGTAGCCAATGGGGTTATTGATTTCATGGGCGACGCCTGCGGCGAGCTGCCCGATCGAGGCCAGCTTTTCGGACTGGACCAGATGCTGTTGCGCCATGGAAAGCTTGGCATTGAGTTCGTTCAGTTCAGTATTGCGGCTCAAAAGGGCCGTTTCGGCCGCCTCGCGTCGCGCGACATCTTCAAGCAGTGTACGGTTGGCCTGCGCCAGCTCGGTGGTGCGCTTCTCTATCAGTTCTTCGAGCTTGCTCTGGTGCTTGAGCAAGTCCTCTTCTGCGCGTTTCCGGTCGGTAATGTCCTGCAGCGTTTCCACTGCACCAGCCATCGATCCGTCGGCATTTCGCAAAGGTGTGGCCGTGAAAAAGAGCCAGCGTCCACCATCGCCAAGGTGCGGAAAAAATCCTTCGCTTTCGTAGGCGTCAGCAATGAGTTTCGATCGATGGGCCTGGTTTGTGTACAGGCTCGCCACCCCGACGGAGGAGGTTCCATCCACAATCAGATCGGCCAGCACTGGCCTGTCGTTGTTATAGAACACCAGTCCGAGTTTGCGCTCGCCAATCATGTCCGCAGCATTGACCCCCAGCAGCTTCTCACACGCTTTGTTGAAATATGTCACCACGTGTTCGGTGTTGATCACAAAGGTGGCCACCGGGCTGGCATCAAAAAACCCGGTCAGGCTCACGCCCTCAAGGTGAGGGGCGGCCGTTGCGCTGGCTGGTTTCGCGTTGGTCAAGGATTCTGCTCCCTCAGTTGTTCAAGAGGAGATTGGCACCCTCAAACTGTTTTTCGGCATTCTTGAACACCTTGTGCAGTGCTTTTTCATCCAGCCCGAGTTGCTTCCACAAGCCTGCGGGAACCGGCGGCACGAGGTCGTCCCGGTCCTGCGACATGTCCAATGCGTGCGCAATGGTGTTGGCCGCCAGGATGCTCAGTGAAAGCGTTTGCAGTCCCTGGACAAGTGGCGCATGGTGGCAGGCCACAGCCTGCTGTACGGACTCAGGAAACTTCCAGTGCCGGGTGAGCACATGTCCTGCGACGGTATGGTCAACACCCATCACCGCGCGCTCGGCCTCGAGCAGATGGCAATCGTGCTGGGCTCGGTAAAGCATCGTGGCCTCGTAATGGGGCTGGAACTGGGTGACCAGTACCAAGCGGCCAATGTCGTGCAACAAGCCGGCGGTATACGCGTGTTCCGGATTGAGATTGAGGTGGGGCGCCAGCTCTCTCGCGCAAATGGCCGCTGCCATCGCATGACGCCAGAATGGGTTGGCGTTGACGCTGCCGTGTCCGGCAAATGCGCCTATCAGGGCGGCGGTCGTGGCCACGCTGCGCACGGTTCTGAAACCCAGGATGGCAATGGCCTCGTGAATGGACGTGACCTGGTTTGCCATGCCGTAAAAGGAGGAGTTGGCCAAACGCAGTGTCTTCGCCGTCAGCGCCTGGTCTTGTGCGATTTTTTTTGACAGCGCATCAATGTTCACGTCGTCCTCATCCATGCTCGCCAGCAACTCGATCACGACAGTCGGCAGGGACGGCAAATTATGAATTTTCCGCAGGATGTCTTCCGGCTCGACGGTATTCATGACGGCTCAATCCCCCGGTAGCGGGTCATCAGATCCAGCAAATAGCGATCATCGGCTCCGTCGCCGGCACGCCGGAATAATCTGGCCAGTCGTTCGTGCTGATGCTGGCGCAGCGTAGCTGCCTGGGCGCTGGCGTCAAGTGGCGCACGCGCCGGCAGCACTTCTGCCTTGGCTTGTTCCTGTGGCAGAGGGCTCTGGTCACTCATGCGTTGCGTCCGGTATCGGTCAAAGTCACCAGCCTGCCTCGTGATCGCGAATGGGTGCCCATGGTGTTCCACGTGACGAAGTAGCGGGTGTGATCGATCAGCAGTTCGCACGGGCTCCCTTCAGCGGCGCCCGTTATAGCGGTATCAACTGCGGGCAGGGCATAGGCCAGCTCTACGCCCAGTAGCGGCGCATTGCTTGCGAACAGTTGTTCGGCGGCTGTATTGACAAAGGCCATCAAGCCCTCGTCGTCCACGCCAATGACGGGTAGTGGCATGTGTTGCAGGGCTTCACGCACGATGGCCAGACTGGTTTCGTCACGTTCAATCTGATGCCGTGTTTTTTGCAGGACATCGCCAAGTTGCCGGTTGGCTGCGACCAGTTCCTGGTTAGTCGTACGGATCTTGATGTCGAGCTGCCGATTTTCTTCCAGTAGTTCGCGGTACTCAAAAGCCTTGTGGACTTGTTCACGAAGCTGATCGTCGTCCCAGGGCTTGGTAAGAAAACGATAGACAGCCCCCTCGTTAATGGCATCGGTGACGGATTGCAATTCGGTGTAACCCGACAGCACGATGCGAATGGTGTCGGGGTGGTTGACTTTGGCGGCACGCAGAAACTCCACGCCCGTCATGCCAGGCATGCGCTGGTCGGAGATGATGATGTCGACTCTGTGCCTGGACAGCATGTCCAGGCCCTCGGGCCCGCTGTTGGCGGTCAGAATGACATGGCCATCTCGTCTGAACAGGCGCTTGAGCGAGGCCAGGACGTTGGGCTCATCATCGACCAGCAGCAAGGTGCGCGGTGGCTTCTGCATGCGCAACAGGTGGGGTGGCAACTGTCGGCCTTCGGTGAACAGGTCTTCAATCGCCTGGGCTGAAATCGGTCTGGAAAAGAAATAGCCCTGGATTTCGTCACAGACGCTGGTGCGCATGATCTCGCATTGGGCCTCGGTTTCAACGCCTTCGGCGATGACTCTCAGGCCCAGACCATGCGCCATGGCGATGATCACCTTCACCAGCACATTGTCACTCTGGCTGGTGGTGATGTCGCGCACAAAGGATTGGTCGATCTTGACCTTGTCAAAAGGGAAGCGCTTGAGATAACTCAGCGATGAGTAGCCGGTGCCGAAATCATCCAGCGAGAGCCTGAGCCCCAGGCTCTTGAACTCTTTGAGCATGGCTTCGCTGCGCGGTACATCGTCCATCAGTGCAGACTCGGTCACCTCCAGATATACCAAATGAGGATCGACCTGGTAGTCGGAGAGGGCGCTTTTTACTTGTGCAATCAAATCCGGATCACGAAACTGCAGCGGCGAAACATTGATCGCCACGTGTGGCACTTGAATGCCTTTATCCAGCCATGCGCGTATGTCACGACAGGCTTGCCGTATAACCCACTCGCCCATGCTCTTGATCAAGCCCGATTCTTCGGCCAGTGGAATGAACTGGACAGGCATAACCGAACCCAACTCGGGGTGATGCCAGCGGAGCAGCGCTTCCACACCGCTGATCTGTCCCGTCTGCAAATCCACCAAAGGCTGGTACAGCAATTGCAGCTGATCAAGAGCGGCCGCATTGCGCAAGGCCTTGACCATGTAGTCGCGCGCGAGTACCTGCCGGTACATGTCGTCGCTGTAGAACTGAAAGGTGTCGCGCCCATTGGCCTGGGCACGGTGCATGGCAAATTCGACGGCCTTGAACAGTGAGTCGAAGTTGCTTCCATTGTCGGGGTAGCTTGCGATGCCGATGGAGGCGGTCAGGGTCAGTTCCTGATCATCCAGTCGATAGGGTTGGGCCAATTTTCGCAGCAGTTCGGTGGCCAGGTGTGCGGCCCCGTCAGCCGGTGTGCCGGGTAGCACCAGGACAAACTCCTTGCCGCCCAAGCGTGCCACGGTGTCTTGGGCGCGCACCGAATCGCTGAGCCGTTTGGCAATTTCCACCAGCAGCTCATCACCGGTACGGTGACCCAGGGTGTCGTTGACGGTCTTGAAGTGGTCAATGCCCACCAGCATCATGGTCAGGGGTTCGCTGGCGCGCCTGACGACACTGATGGAGTGCGCGGTGCGGTCGCGTAACAGTGTGTGATTGGGCAGACCCGTGAGGGCGTCAAAGTGGGAGAGCCACTGGATACGACTTTCCGCTGCTTTGGTATCGCTCAGGTCACTGAAGTTGCCGATGTAGTTCGTGACCTGTCCTTGCTCGTCATGCATGGCCGAGATCGCCAACCATTCGGGGTATACCGTACCGTCCTTGCGACGGTCCCAGATTTCGCCGGCCCAATAGCCATTCGTGTTGATGGTCTCCCACATGGCGCGGTAGAACTCCGGACCATGCCGCCCGGAGGCCAGAACACGTGGATTTTTGCCCAGCACCTCGGCCTCGGCGTAGCCGGTGATCTCGCTAAAGGCCTTGTTCACCATGATGATATTGCGCTTGGCATCGGTCATGGTGATGCCCTCGCGGCTTTGCTGAAGCACCGCCGCCGCCAGACTGAGCTTGCCTTCTCGCTTTTTTTGATCGGAGAGGTTGCTCGTGGTGCCACAAATACGGGTGGCGCGGTCATTGCCGTCGCGCTGGATATAGCCGCGCGAGAGTACTGGGACGTAGTGGCCATCCTTGTGCCTGAGGCGCAACTCCATGCAATAGCAATCGTGCTCGCCCGCCAGCAGGCTGTCCATTTCGTGGTTGATGCGTACCAGATCGTCTGGATGGACAATCTGGGGCCAGACCGCGCGATTCGAGGGGATGCCTGGCTTGTCATAGCCCAGCATCTGGTACCAACTCAGCGACCGCTCGATGGTGTCGTCGGCGATGTTCCAGTCCCACAGGCCATCGTTCGAGCCCTTGAGTAGCAGGCCGAGTTGTTCTTGTGACTTCTTGAGCGCCTGCGCTAAATCCTTTTGGGCCGTGATATCGCGCTGTACGCCGAAGTATTCGACCAACACGCCCCGCTCGTCAACGACGGGCGTGATTGAGAGCTCGTTCCAGTACGGTGCGCCATTCTTCCTGTAACTCAGGATTTGAGCTTGAAATGGTTGGCCCGCGTCAAGGCTTGCATGCGTCAGCTCGGCGATGGCTGGTTGGACATCCGGGCCCAGCAGCGTGTTTTTGAAAGATTTGCCCAGAAGTTCCTCGCGGCTGTAGCCTGTCAATTCCACAAAGGCATCGTTGACGTAGGCCAGCTCTCCTTTGATGTTGCCCAGCACGACGCCTTCTTGTACCTTGTCCAGTGCGCGGTCTCGCAGCATGACGGTGTGCTTTATCAACGCGTTGGCTTCACGACGACGACCCGCGGTGTAGCTGGCCAAGGCTATGCCCGCAAATGCCAGCACGATCAGGGGGCGCCAATTACCAACTCGTTCATCCAGACCCAGAAACTGATATGCGATAGCGCCCAGAAGCGCAAAAAGGGTCGCAGCACCGAGCAACTGAATCAGATTTCTGGACTGGCTTTTCGCTGTTTTTGGCATGCTGACTTCAATTGGCGGATGGAAAAAGGCAAAAGATCAATATACCTCGCTTAAGCGTTTTTATCGCCCGTTGTTGACATCTCGCAACAAGGTGCAGGTACTGCTTGTCCGCATGGTCATCTTGCGCAGCGTTGGGTCGCGCGGGTTCGTCGTTTGTTTTTAGAATTTTTAGTGACAAAATTACCGCTTGGCCCTTATGGAACAAGCGTAGGCAGCTATCTATTTTGAAGCGATCGACGTGCCATGCTTTGTCTGCGAATCTGCTGAATCAAGGGCCTGATGGCGCATGCCGGGCCAGGGACTCGGCCACCAGCGTGACCCCGATGGGCCAGTGATCGGCGGCAAGACCATGTTGGTAGACCGATTGGCATGCCGCTTCGAAGGCGTTCAATCCGCCAGCCAGGTGTGCCCCGACCATGCCGGCCAATACATCGCCCGTGCCTGCGGTGGCCAATCTGGCATTGCCGGTGGGGTTGATGACCGGTGTTTGCCCGGGCGCGGCAATGACCGTGCCCGAGCCCTTGAGCACCACGGTGCAGTCAAAACGTTGTGCCAGTTGCTGCGCGGCGGCCAGTCGGTCGTGCTGCACCTTGGCGGCCGTGGTGCCCAGCAGGCGAGCAGCTTCCAGGGGATGGGGCGTGAGCACGGTAGCGGCATGACGTTGCCCCCGGGCGATCAGCAAGGTTTGAAGTTGCGCATCACTTGCTATTGCATTGAGAGCGTCTGCGTCAATAACGACGAGGGAAGAGGTCGATAATACCTTGGGGAGTGGAGTGCGGATGGCATCCCCGCCGCCGCAACCACAGACCACCGTCATGGTCTTGAAGTCCAGCAAATGCACCGGTCTGAACATGAGTTCGGGCTGGTGGGTGTCAACCGTTAGGGAGCCCCCGTCGAGCAGTCCGACGAAGACCCTTCCGGCGCCCGCGTGCAGGGCTGCGGAGGCGGCCAGCAAGGCGGCGCCGGTCATGCCCGGCGCGCCGCCGACCACAGCCACATCGCCATAACTGCCTTTGTGCGAGGCATGGCGTCGCGCTGCGGTTAGCGGTGCGCCCGCCAGCCAAGCGGTGGGGGATGTGCCCTCCCGGCTGGTGGACTTGGGATGAACACCCAGGTCATCCAGCCACACGGTGCCCGCCACATCGCGCCCGTCGGCGGTGAACAAGCCGGGCTTGAGCGTGAGCAGGCTCAAGGTATGGCTGGCAATGACCGAGGGTGTCACCGCATGGCCTGTGTTGGCGTGCAGACCCGTGGGCAAGTCCACGGCCAGCACCGGGGATGTACCGGCGTTGATCCGTTCGATCCAGTCCGCCATGCGGCCGGCTGGCGCGCGAACGTGGGCGCCAATGCCCAGCAGGGCATCAATGCACAAATCCCAGCTGTCAGGCGGAATCTCCGCGAAGGTGACGCCTGCCTCGATGGCCCGCCGGTGTGAGGCGGCCGCGTCCGGCGGTGCGAGGTCCGCGCCACCCAGCCAGCTCACGATGGGCTGTTTGCCCCAGCGCTGCAGGTGCATGGCGGCTTCCAGCCCGTCGCCGCCATTGTTACCCGGGCCACAGGCGATCCAGATGCGCTGGGCATGGGGCGCGATCGCCAGTGCCAGCTGCGCCACGGCCAGCCCGGCACGTTGCATCAGGGTGTGCGGCGGCAGTGCCACCTGGGCCGCGTCTTCAATGCGGCGTGTGGCGTCAATGTTGTGCAAGGCCCGGCACGAGCGGGAGTCAATTTTCAGCATAAGGCCCTTCCCGGATCCTAAAAATCGTAGGTTTCGCCTTCGCGCGCCAGCCGGTACTCGGGGTCGCCGATTTGCCGTGGGTGATCGCTAAGCACCTGCCGGAACACCGCATCCAGCGCGTCGTCGCTGCGGGTGGGTTCGTGGTGGGTGCAAAACAGCACCTTGGCGCCGGCCTCCCTGGCGTACTGGATGCTGGAGTTGAAAGTGCCGTGGCCCCAGCCCTTCTTGGCCGGGTACTCCTGTTCGGTGTAGGAGCAATCCGCGATCAAGACATCGACGCCGCGCATGGCGTCCCGAATGCTGTCGGCTTTCTCATCGACGAAATTCTGGTATTCGGCATAGCCATCCTCGCCCGGTTCATAAATGTTGGTGGGCGGCTCGTGGTCGCCGGTGAAGAACACGGATTTGCCGTTGGCTTCAATCCGGTAGCCGAAGTCAATCACGGGATGGTTCATCAGGTAAGGCGTGACCGTGGCGGAACCGATCTGTATGCTTTGTTCGGGCGCGAGCGTGACGTATTCCATGCGCGCTTTCATCTCGGCTTCGCGCACCGGGAAATAGCTGTATTGCAGTTGCACCGACATGACATGCTCCACGCCCTTGCCGGTCACCGGATCAAACGCACCGTGCAGGCGCAAGAGATTGCCAGGAATGAAGTTGGGGATGAAAAAAGGCAAGCCCTGGATGTGATCCCAATGGGAGTGCGTGATGAGCACATTGGCCGTCACCGGCAACTCGGCCAGCAAGGTCTGCGACAGCGGAAAGATGCCGGTGCCAGCATCGATGATGATGAGTTCGTTGTTGTCGGTGCGAATCTCGATGCAGGTGGTGTTGCCGCCATAGCGCACGGTGTTCGGGCCGGGTGACGCAATGGAACCGCGCACACCCCAAAATCTGACTTTCATGCCTCGTCCTCAAATTCTCGAAAATATTCTGGCTTCTTCGACCATGGGCGCCAAGTCACCCAATGACGCAATGATCTCATCCAGTGTGCCACCCAGCCGCTTGGCAAGGGGGGCAGGGAGTTCTTCAACCCAGGGGTTGCCGCCAAAGCCGAATTCCAGCTTCTTGCTAATCTGGTTGGCGGCAAAGACACACGCAATCATGGGGGTGTCCTTGACTTCCGGTCCATACTGGCAACCAATGGTTTCAACCAGGTCCGCCGGGAAACGCCATTTTTCCACCAGCATCGCGCCCACCACGGCGTGGTCCACACCGATGATTTCGCGCAGCGCCAGATGCAGCGAGGTCTCGTTCCATTGGCTGGCTTCCAGTGCCTTGCGGAACTCCTGCGGCATGAATTGCGCAAACACCACTTTGCCAAAGTCGTGCAGCAGGCCGGCAATAAAGCAGTCCATCGGGTCGGCGCCATCCACCCGCAGCGCCAGTTGCTTGGCGATGCCGGCGGTGGCCAGCGAGTGAATCAGGTACTGCTGACCATCGAAGCCGGCCGCATTGTGCGCCGGCAGGATGCCGATGGCTGCAATGCTCAAGGCCAGGTTCTTGATGGTGTTGAAGCCCAGATACACCACGGCGTGGTTGATCGAGGTGATCTGCTTGGGCAGGCTGTAGTAAGCGGAGTTGACGACCCGCAGCACTTTGACCGTGACCACCGGGTCTTTGTCGATGACCTGCACCAGGTCCTTGGGTGAACAATTGACGTCACGGGTCAGTTCCAGGATTTTCTGGACGCTTTTGGGAAAGGCCGGCATGCCGTCAACCGCGGCGGCCAGTTTTTGGGAGAGTTCAGGGCTCATGGCGTGCATTGTCTGTCAACATCCCCTCGTATCAACATGAACGCAGGACTTAAATCCGGAGTCGTCCGACCCCAAGACCGTTGACATCCAGGTCCGGTGCGCGGCCGCCGATCAGATCCGCCAGGACTCTGGCCGAGCCGCAACTCAAGCCCCAGCCACTCGCGCCATGCCCCAGGTTCAGCCACAGCCCAGGCAGGCCGCTGGGTCCCAGAACCGGTGGTCCGTCCGGCAGTATCGGGCGCGCGCCTTTCCATTCCTGTACACCGCTGGACAGATTGGCCGCGCCGGGAAACCAGTCGTGCAAGACTTTGTAGAGGGTTTGCAGAGCGCTGGCGCGCTTTTTGCCGGCCGGTCCGCCGATTTCGGCACAGCCCGCCACCCGCACGCGGTTACCGAAGCGTGAAATGGCCACTTTATAGCGCTCGTCCATCACGGCACTGCGGGGGGCGTTGAGCGGCTCGCGAATGGCGGCGCTGACCGAATAGCCGTGGACGGCGATCAGCGGAATCTTCAGACCCAAAGCGTCAAGCAGGCGGGTTGAGTCCAGACCGGCGCACATGACGGCGGCGTCATAGTGATGCGGTGTGTGATCGCCTGCGATGCCAAGCGTGATCCCGGCCGATGGCACAACTTGCGTGACGCTGGCGTTGAATAAGAACTTGACCCCCATTCGTTGTGCCTCATTCTTCAGCAACAGGGCAAACTGGCGGCAGTTGCCAACTTCATCGTCTGGTAAATGGACGGCAGAAAACAATGCCGTGTCCGGATTGAGGCCAGACTCGATTTTGCGGGCGTCCGCCGGGTTGAGTTCTTTAAAAGCCACGCCCGCATCACGCAGTACCTGCAGACTTGTTTGCACACGTTTGCTGTCTTGCTCGGACCGCAGCAGCACCATGTGGCCGTCGCTGCGCTCGTATTCCAGCTTCAATTCAGCCGTGATGTGGTGCAGCCGTTCGCGGCTGTATGACGCCAGGCCCAGCAAGTGGCCGCGGCTCACAAGATAGGCATCGAGCTTGCACGCGCGGTGCCATCTCCACATCCAGGCCAACTCGCGACCCGACAGCGGTAGCCTGACGTTCATTGGCGCATAGCGGCTGAACAGGTGTTGCATCAGCTTGCCCGGCATGCCGGGTGCCGTCCAGGCGGTGATGTCGCCAACGGCCACGATGCCGGCATTGGCAAAACTGCCTTCTTCGGCGGCGGCACCGCGTCGTTCCAGCACGGTGACTTCGTGTCCGTCACAGGCCAACTCGTAGGCCGTGGTGACGCCGATGATGCCGGCACCAATAACTGCTATCTTCATGAATCCCTTTTTCTCTTGTATTTTTGTATCTTGCCAGGCAGACCGAAGCGGCGCTCTGTACCCAATTTATTTAGTAATGAATTAGCCTCTAGCCCTCGTCCAATAAGCGCATGAAGCTATTATTTTTGTAGTATGTTTTCGATTTGAAGCGCGATATTGAGCACCGGGTCGTCACGCAGAGCACCCGCCCAGACCATCAAGCCCACGGGTAATTCGTCGGGTGCCTGGCAGGGCAGGGATATCGCGCAGCCATCGAGCATGTTGATCACGCTGGTGTTGCGCAGCAGCAGGGCATTGACGCGGAAAAAGGCCTCGTCGCGCTCGGGCCCGGGGGCGACCTCTGCAATGGGTGGCGCCACCATGGGCACGGTGGGCGACAAAAAAGCATCAAAGCCCTGCATGGCAGCTTCCATGTGGGAGATCCAGCGGCGCCGGGCACCCTGAAGCTCGATGTAGTCGCAAGCGCTCATGGCCGCGCCGCGCTGGATGCGGGCAGCGACGCGAGGGTCATAGTCCTGGCCACGGCGGTGCAGCAAATCGCGGTGCCAGGCGTAGCTCTCCGCCGCCGAAAAGCCGCCGCTGGCCTGAATTTGGGGAAGATCATTGATCCCGGACAGCGCGATGTCGTCGATGCGGGCCCCGGCTTCACGCAGGGTTTTCAGGGTGCGCTGCCAGGCGCGCGATACCGTGGCGTCCAGTTCGTCCAGCATCAGGGTGTTGACGACGCCCAGTCGATAGGCTGACAGGGGCGCGGGACTGCGCGTCACCTGTCGCTGGGCCAAAAGTTCGTGGGCCAGAATCGCATCGGGTACCGAGCGGGTGAGGGCGCAAACGGTGTCCAGGGTGCTGGACAGGGGCAGCGCGCCAAGGGTTGGAACCAGGCGGGCGGTGTTCTTGAAGCCGACGATGCCATTGAGTGCCGCCGGAATGCGGATTGAACCACCGGTGTCGGAGCCGAGTCCGATGAACGCGGCGCCTGTTGCCACCGAAACCGCCGCGCCCGATGACGACCCGCCGGGAATGCGGGGGGCATCGCTTGCACACGCGTTGGCCGGGGTGCCAAAGTGCGGATTGACGCCCACGCCGGAGAAGGCGAATTCAACCATGTTGGTCCGTCCGACAAAGGCGGCACCTGCGCGCCGCAGCTGAGCGACAGCCGGACTGTCTTGTATCGCCGGTGCGGCGTCACTGCGTGCGATGGAGCCCGCGCGAGTGGTTTGTCCTGCAACGTCGAACAAGTCCTTGATGGAAACCGCCAGACCCACCAACGGCGACGCCAATATGCCCGGGGTGCTGGCGCGGGCGCGGGCCTCGTCAAACGTGGTTTGAAGAAATACATGCTGACAACGCTCAGATTGCGCTGTATCAATGGCCTGTTCAATTTCCGCCACGGGGTGAGTCTGGCCGGTGCGCAGCATGTGCCGCGTTGTGAGGAGGTCTGGGCGCATGGGGTCAAGGGGAGGTGTTATACTTTTCGGCTTTACTGGGTAGCCAAATGGCTATTGGGTGAAGAAATCAGCAAACCAGTTTCATCAAGGTGTTGCAGCTTTTGCAGGCAAATTTAACAGTGCCTTCGGGGTTGCAAAAACGAACTGGATTTTAGACCTAACCTTTGGAGTTAAACATGTCAGTAACCATGCGCGAAATGCTGGAAGCCGGTGTCCATTTCGGCCACCAAACCCGCTTCTGGAACCCCAAGATGGCCCCGTTTATTTTCGGCCATCGCAACAAAATTCACATTATCAACCTGGAAAAATCGTTGCCGATGTTCCAGGAGGCTGCCAAATTCGCACGCCAGATCTCCGCCAAGCGCGGCACGGTGTTGATGGTTGGCACAAAACGCCAGGCGCGCGATACCGTGGCCGAGGAAGCCCAGCGTGCTGGCGTTCCTTATGTTGACCAGCGTTGGCTCGGCGGCATGCTGACTAACTTCAAGACGGTCAAGACATCGATCAAACGTCTCAAGGACATGAAGATTCAGCAAGAAGCCGGTCTGGACAGCTTGAGCAAGAAAGAGCAGCTGATGTTTGCCCGCGAAATCGCGAAGCTGGAACGCGACATTGGTGGTATTCAGGATATGACGGTTCTGCCGGATGCCATTTTCGTGATTGACGTGGGTTTCCACAAAATCGCTATTGCTGAAGCCAAAAAACTCGGCATTCCCCTGATTGCAGTCGTTGACACCAATCACTCACCCGAAGGCATCGACTACGTTATCCCCGGCAATGACGATTCCTCCAAGGCTGTGATCCTGTACGCCCGCGGCATCGCCGACGCGATCATTGAAGGTCGTGCCAATATGGTTGACGACGTGGTCAAGGCCATGGTGGCTGAGAGTGCTGACGAATTCGTGGAAGTGGACGAGGCATCCGCCTGAGTTGTCTGCGACCCCAAAGAAGGGGGCTACTGAGCCCCTTTTTTTTAGTCCCTTTTTATATTACTGAACTGAGTACGGAGAATTAATATGGCTGCAATTACCGCAAGCATGGTGGCTGAACTGCGTGGAAAAACCGACGCACCCATGATGGAATGCAAGCGCGCCTTGACCGAGGCCGAAGGCGATATGGCCAAAGCGGAAGAGTTGCTGCGTGTCAAGCTGGGTAGCAAGGCCGGCAAGGCAGCAGGGCGCATCACCGCTGAAGGCGTGGTCACCAGCTATATCGACGGCAACGTCGGTGCCTTGCTGGAAGTCAACTGCGAAACCGACTTCGTCACAAAGAACGACAGCTTTCTGGCCATCGCCAATGCAGCTGCCGAGCTGATTGCCAAGAACAACCCGGCCGACGTAGCAGCCTTGGGTGTTTTGCCTTATACCCAAGACGGCTTTGGCCCGACCCTGGAAGACGTGCGCAAAGGCCTGATCGGCAAGATCGGCGAGAACATGAGCTTTCGTCGGTTCAAGCGCTTTGCAGCAGGCGACAAGCTTGCCGCCTATTTGCACGGCACGCGTATTGGCGTTGTGGTTGAGTTTGACGGTGACGAAACCGCAGCCAAGGATGTTGCCATGCACGTGGCCGCCATGAAACCGGTGGCTCTGTCCAGCGCCGATGTGCCCGCCGAACTGGTGGCCCGGGAGCGTTCCGTGGCAGCCGCCAAGGCCGCTGAAGATGCGGCCGTGGCAACCGCTGCAGGCAAGCCGGTTCAGTCAGCCGAAATCGTCACGAAGCGCATCGAGGGTGGTGTGCAGAAATACCTCAAGGAAGTGTCTCTGTTCAACCAGTCTTTCGTGAAGAATGACAAGCAGACTGTCGAGCAGATGCTCAAAGCCGCTGGTACCACCGTGAAGGGTTTTACCCTGTACGTGGTTGGCGAAGGCATTGAGAAGAAAGTTGACGACTTCGCCGCCGAAGTAGCGGCCCAGGTGGCTGCCGCCAAGCAGGCAAGCTGATCAATATCCAGCCAGCAAAAATCGGGTCTTGCCCATGTCCAAATTCAGATCCCCGGAGTGAGTTTGGATTTATCCCGCCCAACAATCATCATCATTTAAGGAATCCATCATGACCATCGCCAAACCAGCCTACAAGCGTATTTTGCTCAAGCTGTCCGGCGAGGCTTTGATGGGGGATGACCAGTTCGGCATCAACCGCGACACCATTGTTCGCATGGTGGAAGAGGTGGCCGAGGTCACCCGCCTGGGCGTGGAAGTGGCTGTGGTGATTGGCGGCGGTAATATATTTCGCGGTGTAGCCGGCGGCTCGGTCGGTATGGATCGGGCCACTGCAGATTACATGGGTATGCTGGCCACCGTCATGAACGCGCTGGCCCTGGGCGACGCCATGAACAAAGCAGGGCTGACAGCGCGCGTCATGTCGGCCATCGCTATTGACCAAGTGGTTGAGCCCTATGTCAGACCCAAGGCATTGCAGTACCTCGAAGAGGGCAAGGTTGTCATTTTTGCTGCGGGTACCGGCAACCCATTTTTCACCACCGATACTGCGGCAGCTTTGCGTGGCGCCGAAATAGGCGCCCAAATTGTATTGAAGGCCACCAAGGTCGATGGCGTTTACACGGCCGATCCCAAGAAAGACCCACTCGCCACCCGATACAGCAAGATTTCCTTTGACGAAGCGATGTCGCAGAACCTGGGCATCATGGACGCCACCGCGTTTGCCTTGTGCCGCGATCAAAAGCTGCCAGTCAAGGTGTTCTCCATCTTCAAGCACGGTGCCCTCAAGCGCGTCGTGATGGGGGACGATGAAGGCACGCTGGTCTATGCCTGACTGATCATGTCAAAATTGAAGCCTGCAAAATGCGTCATCTGAATAGTTGAGTGAGGAGAAAAATATGCCTATCGCCGAGATCAAAAATACGATTGAAGTCAAGATGGACCAATCCATCGCAGCGTTCAAGCACAACCTGACCAAGATCCGCACCGGCCGGGCCAACCCCGCGCTGCTGGATTCGGTCCACGTTGACTATTACGGTTCCATGCTGCCGATCAGCCAAGTGGCCAATGTGTCTTTGCTTGACGCCCGCACCATCAGCGTCCAGCCTTGGGAAAAAGGAATGGGCGCCAAGATTGAAAAGGCGATCCGCGACAGCGATTTGGGGCTCAATCCCTCGTCCATGGGTGATTTAATTCGCGTCCCCATGCCGGCGATGTCGGAAGAGCGGCGCAAGGAACTGACCAAAGTGGTCAGGAACGAAGGTGAAACAGCCAAGATTGCTGTGCGCAATCTGCGTCGTGATGCCAATGAAGCCGTGAAGAAAGCGGTCAAAGACAAGCTGGCCTCTGAGGATGATCAAAAACGGACCGAGGCTGAAATCCAGAAGGTCACGGACCGGCACATCATCGCGATTGACCAACTCGTGGCGGCCAAAGAGTTGGACCTGATGGCGGTCTGATGTCAATTCGATGCTTCATACCTCTGCATGACTTCGCCTGACACGGTTCCCCACCACATCGCCATCGTGATGGATGGCAATGGGCGTTGGGCATCCAAACGATTTCTTCCGCGCATTGTCGGACACAAGCAAGGCGTTGATTCGCTTCGCCGTTGCGTAAAGGCCTGCGCGGACCGGGGTGTAAGAGTATTGACCGTTTTTGCCTTTTCATCGGAAAACTGGAACCGTCCCGCGGAAGAGGTGTCCGGTCTGATGGACCTTTTTGCCATCGCGCTGACCAGAGAAGTGCCACAACTCAAAGCCGACGGGGTGCAGTTGCATTTTGTCGGGGAACGCGCAGGTTTGTCGACAAAAGTGGCCGCCGGCATAGAGCAGGCCGAGTTTGCAACGGCTTCCAATTCGCGCCTGATTTTGAACGTTTGCTTCAACTACGGTGGTCGCTGGGATATCGTTCAGGCGGCCGCCAAATTGGCAGCGCAGGGCGGAGCGGTGACCGAACATGATATGAGCGGGGCCATGGCCCTGGCACATGTTCCTGACCCCGATTTGGTCATCCGTACCGGTGGTGAGCAACGTATCAGCAATTTCCTGCTGTGGCAATCAGCCTACTCCGAGTTCTACTTCAGCGACAAGCTGTGGCCGGAGTTCGATGAAGCGGCACTGGATCTGGCTATTACAGCCTTCAGTCAACGTGAAAGACGCTTTGGCAAGACATCCGGTCAATTGGCCGTGCAGACGGACTCCCTTGCGGGTGCGTGAGGAAATCAGATGCTAAAACAGCGCGTTATCACGGCGCTTGTCCTGCTGCTTATCTTGCTGCCGGCCTTGTTCTATCACTCGCCGGCACCGTTTTGCGCGATTGTCTTGCTGCTGATTGCCGCCGCTGCATGGGAGTGGGCCCGTCTTAACGGCTATGGTCCGGCGGCCTCGCTTCTCGCGGGCTTGGCCAGCGCTATCGCCTGCGCGGCAACCTGGTGGCTGGGCGCGCTTGAGCAACCCCTCGCTTTGCTCTGGACCCTGGCTGGCGCTGCATGGGTGCTTGGTGGTGCCTGGGTGCTGCATCGCGGTGTGTTGGCATGGTCGGGCCACCCACGGGCGATCCGCCTGGCTTCAGGCCTTGTCGCTCTTTGGCTGGCTTGGCTGGCGGTGGCGCAGGCCAGGGTCATTGGTGTCAATTTTTTACTGTCCATTCTGGTGTTGGTATGGGTGGCAGATATCTTTGCCTATTTTGCGGGCCGGGCATTCGGCGGCCGTTTTAGCCATAGCAAACTCGCACCAAGTATCAGTCCCGGCAAAAGCTGGGAGGGTGTTTGGGGCGGCATGGTTGGCGTGCTTGTACTTGCGTTCGGGTGGCGTTGGGCTGACACCGCATGGGTGGTCACTGTTCCCAGTTTGTACAGTCAGGTTGGCATCAAAGGTGGGGGGCTGCTCTTGATCGCGGTCGTGTTCCTGGCGGCGATGAGCGTGGTGGGCGATTTGTTCGAGTCGCTGGTCAAACGCAGTGCCGGCGTCAAGGACAGCAGCGGCCTGTTGCCCGGTCATGGCGGCGTGCTGGACCGCGTGGATGCTTTATTGCCGACACTGCCTTTGGCGATGATGCTCTACTCCGTGTGCAAGACTTGATGAATGATATTGGCCAATAACGTGAAACAGCGCATCGCCATCCTTGGCTCGACCGGATCGATCGGCGTCAGCACCCTGGACGTGATCGCGCGCCATCCTGACCGGTTCGAAGTGTTTGCACTCAGTGCTTCAACACAGATTGACTTGATCCTGCAGCAATGTGTGCAGTTCAAACCCCTGTTTGCGGTGATGGCCAGCGAACCGCATGGCCACGTGCTGGAGCAGAAGTGTCGTGATCTTGGCTTAACGACGCGGGTTCTTTGGGGTGCGTCGGCCATTACCGAGGTCGCCTCCCATGAACAGGTCGATACGGTGATGGCGGCGATCGTCGGCGCTGCCGGCTTAGCGTCCTGCTTGGGCGCGGCACGGGCCGGCAAGCGTTTGCTGTTGGCCAATAAGGAAGCCCTTGTGGTGGGTGGCGATTACTTCATGCAGGCCGTCGTCAGGGGTGGCGCCAAACTGCTGCCGATTGATAGCGAGCATTCAGCTGTTTTTCAGTCACTGCCCGATGACGCCGCCGTCTGGTCCCAACAGATTGACAAAATTATTCTCACGGCCTCGGGGGGGCCGTTTCGGCAGCGCGATCCGCACACGCTGCGTGATGTGACACCGGAGCAGGCCTGTGCCCATCCCAATTGGGTGATGGGGCGCAAAATTTCCGTTGATTCCGCCACGATGATGAACAAGGCGCTGGAAGTCATTGAGGCACGCTACCTTTTCGGAGTCAACCCCGATCAGATCGAGGTTGTGATTCATCCGCAGAGTGTCATTCATTCGATGGTGCAGTACAAAGACAATTCCGTTGTCGCGCAACTCGGCACGCCGGACATGAAGGTCCCCATTGCCTACGGGTTGTCCTGGCCGGATCGCATGGCGTCCGGCGCCGCGGCCCTGGATTTCAGGGCCATGGCTGACATGACATTTGAATCACTGGACTCAAATGGGCATGAATTGCGCTTTCCTGGCTTGAAGTTGGCGTGGTCGGTTTTGCAGGCTCCGGCGGGGTCGACTGCGGTGTTGAATGCCGCCAATGAAGTCGCAGTAGCGGCTTTTCTTGACGGACATATTCGCTTCGATCAGATTCATGGGGTCAATCTGGAAACGCTTGAAACTGTCACCACGGCTGGTCCACAGTCACTGGAGGACCTGCTGGCTTTGGATGCGCTGTCCCGGGACGTGGCCCATCAGGTGGTTCGTCACATTGGCGTCTAACAAAGTGACCGCGGTGCGACCATGCTAACCCTTGCCGCATTTGTTCTCGCGCTGGGCCTTTTGATCGCTGTGCATGAATATGGGCACTACCGCATGGCAGTGGCCTGCGGTGTCAAAGTGTTGCGCTTTTCCATTGGTTTTGGCAAAACTCTATTTCGCTGGCAGCCCAAGGGTTCATCGACCGAGTTCATCCTTGCCGCTTTTCCGTTGGGTGGCTACGTAAAGATGCTTGACGAGCGGGAGGCACCCGTGGCTGACGGAGAGCGACATCTGGCGTTCAACACCCAGCCTTTGCGTTCACGCGTCGCCATCGTGGCGGCCGGCCCGGTTGCCAATCTGCTGTTGGCTGTATTGCTGTATGCGGTGGTGAACTGGAGTGGCGTGCAGCATCCCGCCGCGATACTGGCCAGCCCCGAGGCCGGGTCCATCGCGGAACGCGCCGGATTGAGCGGTGGTGAAAGGGTTCAGCGTGCCGGATTTGACGGCAGCGAACTTAAGGATATTGAGTCGTTTGAAGACTTTCGCTGGTTTCTGACCCGGGGTGCGCTGGAGGGACAGGATGTGCGCTTGCTGGTGACTCGGCCTGAACGCGGGAGCAGCGGGGATGTGCTGCTGAAACTCAGCGCCATGGACGCCAGCGAGGCCAACGCTGAATTGTTTCGCAAGATCGGGGTGGTCGGTCCTTTCACCCGTCCCGTGATGGGTGAAGTGGTCGTTGGTTCTGCGGCCGATAAAGCGGGTTTGCGCAATGGCGATGTGGTGCGACAGGTGGGGTCGGTGTCTGTGGTGGATGGGCAGCAACTGCGCCAGCTTATTCGGTCGTCGGTCTTGAATGGTAAGTCGGTATCTGCCGCCTGGAAAATCAACCGCGGCGGAGCGGAACTCGAAGTCACCGTGACGCCTGAAGTCAAGCAGGAAGGCGAGCTTATGGTCGGAAAAATTGGTGCCTATGTTGGGGCGATGCCGGAACTGGTGATGGTGCGATACGGCGCTATGGATGGCTTGTGGCGGGGCGTGGTTCGCACCTGGGATGTCTCAGCACTGACGCTCAGAATGATGGGGAAGATGGTGGTCGGAGAAGCTTCGCTGAAGAATCTCAGTGGCCCCTTGACGATAGCCGACTATGCGGGCAAGTCGGCTGGCATGGGTCTCACGCAGTACCTGTTGTTTCTTGCCTTGATCAGCGTCAGCCTCGGCGTTTTGAACTTGCTCCCGTTGCCCGTTCTGGACGGTGGCCACCTGATGTATTATCTTTGGGAAGGTCTCACGGGGAAACCCGTCTCCGACGCTTGGATGGAGCGCTTGCAGCGAGGCGGTGTCGCAATCCTGTTGCTTATGATGTCGATCGCCCTCTTCAACGATATCACCCGCTTATTTGGCTAAATGTCTGGTGCTGGCAATCGGCACCGGCTTGATCTTTTCAGTATTAAAAATGCAATTCAATCGTTTTCCTCTGCGCTCCGTGTCTGCCGTGGCGTCCCTGCTTTTTGCGGCCAGTACGGCTTGGGCCGTTAACCCGTTCACCGTGCGCGATATTCGGATTGAAGGCCTGCAACGTGTGGAGCCGGGAACCGTTTTCGTGTCATTGCCGGTTCGAGTCGGGGATATCTATAACGATGAAAAAGGTTCTTCTGCGATCCGGACTCTTTTTGGGTTAGGCTTGTTCAAGGATGTGCGCATTGAAGTCAGCGGTGACGTGTTGGTGATTGTTGTTGAGGAGCGCCCCACAGTCGCCGATGTTGAGTTCGTCGGCACTAAAGAGTTTGACAAGGACGTTCTCAAGAAAGCCCTGCGTGATGTGGGGCTGGCCGATGGCCGCCCCTTTGACAAGGCGCAACTTGACCGGGCTGAGCAGGAGCTCAAGCGGCAGTACATCAACCGCAGCCTGTACGCGGCGGACGTGGTGACGACGGTCACTCCGATTGAGCGCAATCGGGTCAACCTGACATTCACGGTGGTTGAAGGCGATCCGGCAAAAATCAGTGAAATACGGATCGTCGGTAACAAGGTGTTTGGCGAGTCGACGCTGCGTGGATTGTTCGATCTTGATACGGGCGGCTGGCTGAGCTGGTATACCAAATCAGATCGCTATTCACGTGCCAAACTCAATGCAGATATTGAGACTCTGCGATCGTACTATTTGACTCGGGGCTATCTGGAGTTCAAAGTGGATTCGACCCAAGTTGCGATTCTGCCCAATAAAACTGACATTGGCATCACGATCAACATCACGGAAGGCGAGCGTTTTGTCGTGAGTGGCGTCAAGCTGGAGGGAAACTTCCTCGGCAAAGACGATGAGTTCAAGTCGCTCGTGACGATTCGACCGGGGCAAGCCTATAACGCGGACGAAGTGGCTAAAACCACCAAGGCTTTTACCGATTATTTCAGTAATTTCGGCTTTGCCTTTGCGCGGGTGGAAGCTCGCCCTGAAATTGATCGTGCCAACAATCGTGTTGCACTGGTTTTGCAGGCAGATCCGTCCCGCAGGGCCTATGTCCGGAAAATCAATGTGGCAGGTAACAATCGTACGCGTGACGTGGTCGTGCGCCGGGAGTTCCGGCAGTTCGAGGCGTCGTGGTATGACGGCGACAAAATTAAACTGTCGCGCGATCGCGTCGATCGCCTGGGCTACTTCAGCCAGGTCGGTATCGAGACGCAGGAGGTGCCAGGTTCGCCGGATCAAGTGGACCTGACGGTCAATGTTGTCGAAAAGCCGACCGGTAGCCTGAGTCTGGGCGCCGGCTTCTCAAGCGGCGACGGGCTTGGGCTTTCATTCGGGCTGAAGCAGGAAAATGCATTTGGTTCGGGCAACTCGCTTGGCGTCCAGATCAATACCAGCAAGGTTAATCGCGCCATCGTCTTCAGCACGACGGATCCCTATTTCACGGAAGATGGCGTGTCCCGCAGCATTGACGTCTATCACAGGACAACCAGCCCCTATCAGGATCAGAGCTACTACCAACTTGTCACGTCTGGCGGCAGCTTGCGCTTTGGCGTGCCCTTCACCGAGACCGATACGGTCTATTTTGGTGCGGGACTTGAGCAAACGACCATCGTGCCGGGCACGTTGCTGCCAACGTCATACCAGGCGCACATCGATGAATTTGGTCCCACCAGTTTGGCGGTTCCTTTGACAATTGGCTGGTCGCGTGATCGCCGTGACAGCGCATTGGCGCCCAACTCTGGCCGCTACCAACGTGCAAATGCCGAGTGGTCGCCAGCGGGCGACGCCCGTTACCTGCGGGCGACGTACCAATACCAGGAATTCATTCCGATCAACAAGCAATTCACGGCGGCGTTCAATGGCGAGTTGGGTTGGGGTGCGGCTGTTGGAGACCGCTCCTACCCGGTATTCAAGAACTTCTATGGCGGTGGACTGGGTTCGGTGCGTGGATTTGAGCAAGGCAGTCTGGGGCCACGGGATGTGAGCGGAACCTCGGTGGGGGGGACCAGAAAGGTGAATCTGAACGCTGAACTTCTGACGCCGTTCCCAGGCGCCGGCAACGACCGGACTTTGAGGATGTACGCTTTCCTTGATGTGGGTAGTGTGTCCGGCCCGGACGGTGGCTTGGCCATTAACGAAAACGCAAACAGTCTGCGCTCATCCGTCGGTGTGGGTATCAGCTGGATATCGCCGGTAGGGCCTTTGCGTCTGGCATTCGCCAAACCCATTAAAAAGTATGATGGCGATAAAATACAGACCCTGCAATTTCAGATCGGAACGACTTTCTAATGAACTATTTATTACGTCGATGCAATGCCACTGCTCTGCTATTGGGGCTGCTGGTCACCGCGCAGGTTCAGGCACAAGAGTTCCGTATTGGCTTTGTCAGTACCGACCGGATTTTCAAGGAAGCGAGTACAGCCAAGGCTGCACAGGCCAAGCTTGAGCAGGAATTCTCGAAACGCGAGAAAGAGCTCGTTGATCTGGGCGCTTCGTTGAAATCGATGGCCGACAAATTTGAGCGTGAAGCGCCGACTTTGCCCGAAGGGCAGCGTGCGACCCGCCAGAGGCAGTTGGTGGATCAGGATCGTGAGTTTCAGCGCAAGCGTCGCGAATTTCAGGAAGACCTGAATGCCCGGAAGAATGAGGAATTGCAGCAAGTACTCGAGCGCGCCAACAAGGTCGTGAAGCAGGTGGCTGAGACTGAAAAGTATGACCTTGTTCTGCAAGAGGCGGTCTATGTCAATCCAAAGCACGACATCACCGACAAAGTCATCAAAGCGTTGAACTCGGGTAACGCCAAATAAGCGCGCCCAAGGCAAGTGACGTGTGAGCTTAAGTCTAGGGTCGATTGTCAATGCACTTGGGGGGGAGCTTCATGGCGACGCTGGCCTCGCGATTGAGGGCCTGGCCCCGCTTGAGACGGCGAGCCCTCAGCACTTAAGTTTTCTCAGTCATCCCAAGTACCAGAGCCAATTGGCGCTGTCAAAAGCCGCCTGCGTGATCGTGAGTCCCCAGATGCGCGCCACTGCGTTGTTGCGCGGCGCATGCATTGTGTCAGACCAACCCTATCTGTATTTCGCCCGCGTTACACAGTTGTGGAAGAAAAACCTGTCACAAGCCGTGCGGCCATGGGTGCACCCCAGTGCGGTGATTGACCCCGAGGCCTTTATCCATCCCCTGGCCCGTATTGGGGCCTTGTGCGTGATTGAACGGGGGGCGCACATTGGCGCCGACACCGAACTCAAGGCACGGGTGACTGTGGGTGAGAACTGTATTGTTGGCGACAGGTGCTTATTGCATTCCGGGGTTGTCATCGGCGCAGATGGTTTTGGTTTTGCCCCCAACGCGGGCACCTGGGAAAAAATAGAACAATTGGGGGCCGTTCGCATTGGCAACGATGTTGAAGTTGGGGCCAATACCTGTATTGATCGCGGTGCCCTGCAGGACACGGTCATTGAGGAGGGTGTCAAGCTCGACAACCTGATACAGATCGGCCACAACGTGCACATTGGAAAACACTCGGCACTGGCGGGTTGTGTGGGCGTGGCGGGCAGCGCCACCATTGGGGCGCATTGCACCATCGGTGGCGGCGCGATTGTGCTGGGGCACCTCGCGCTGGCCGATGGGGTCAATATTTCTGCGGCAACCGTGGTGACCCGGTCGATTCGCAAGCCGGGGCATTACACCGGCATGTTTCCCCTTGACGACAATGCCGCCTGGGAAAAAAACGCCGCATCACTCAAGCAGCTGCATAGCCTGCGCGATCGAATTCGGTCGTTGGAAGATAAACTAAAAATACTGGAACACCCATGATGGACATTCACAAGATTCTCAAGCAATTGCCGCACCGTTATCCATTCCTCTTGGTTGACCGGGTGCTGGCGATTGACAAGGGGAAAAGCATTAGGGCCTTGAAGAACGTCACCATCAATGAGCCGTTTTTTGAGGGACATTTCCCGCATCGACCCGTGATGCCGGGTGTGCTGATGCTTGAAGCCCTGGCGCAAGCCGCAGCGCTGCTGGCTTTTGATGCGGTCGGGTCTTCCCCGACCGATGACATGATTTACTACTTTGCGGGCATTGACGGCGCCCGCTTCAAGCGTCCGGTGGAGCCTGGTGACCAGTTGATTCTCGAAGTGGAGTTGTTGCGCATGAAAGCCGGCATTTTCAAGTTCAAGGGGCGTGCCCTGGTGGCCGACGAGCTCGCCGTGGAAGCCGAGCTGACCTGCGCCATGCGCGCCGTCGCTTAAGGAGTACCGGGTGACTGCGATTCATGCCACAGCCATTGTTGATCCGGGGGCCGAGCTTGATGGCTCGGTAACGGTCGGGCCGTACACCGTTATTGGTCCTCACGTCAAGGTGGGGGCCGGCACCACCATTGGTCCGCATTGTGTGCTGGAAGGGCATACCACCATCGGGCGCGATAACCGCATATTCCAGTTCAATTCGCTGGGCGCCATTCCACAGGATAAAAAATATGCGGGCGAGCCCTGTGAGCTTGTTATTGGTGATCGCAATACTATTCGCGAATTTTGCACCTTCAATATCGGGTCGCCGGGGGACTCGGGCGTCACTCGGGTGGGCGATGACAACTGGTTCATGGCATACGTGCATCTGGCGCACGATTGTGTTGTGGGGAGTAACACCATTTTTGCCAATAATGCGTCGTTAGCGGGCCATGTGCATGTGGGGGACTGGGTGGTCCTGGGCGGCTTTACGGCAATTCGGCAGTTTTTGAAAGTCGGCGCCCACAGCATGACCGCTATGTGCACGATGATGTTGGCCGATCTGCCGCCTTTCGTCATGTGTCAGGGCCAGCCGGCGCAAGCCCGTTCCATGAACTACGAAGGGCTGCGCCGTCGTGGTTTTTCGCCGGAACGGATTGCTGTCGTCAAAACCATGCACAAAGCCTTGTACCGCGATGGCCTGACCTTGCAGGCAGCCTGTGAACGCATTGCGGAGTTGGCAAAAACAAGCCCCGAGTCGGCCCCGGACGTTGAGATGATGCTTTCATTTTTAGAGCAGTCATCACCCCAGCGCGGCATTGTGCGCTGAAATGAAGGTTGCCATGGTGGCAGGGGAAGCGTCAGGTGACTTGCTGGCGGGTTTGCTGTTGGACGGTTTGCGCGAGCGCTGGCCCGCGATGAATGCAGCGGGTATTGGTGGCCCCCAGATGGCCCGGCGCCGCTTTGAGGCTTGGTGGCCCCATGACAAATTGTCGGTACACGGCTACGGCTGGGAGGTGCTACGTCGTTACCGCGAGATTGTGGGCATTCGCAATCAGCTTAGAGAGCGGTTAATACTGCAGCGCCCGGACGTGTTCATCGGCGTAGACGCACCGGATTTCAATCTTGACCTTGAGGCCGCACTGAAGGCGCAAGGGATCAAGACTGTGCATTTCGTGTCGCCGTCGGTTTGGGCCTGGCGCCCGGAGCGCGTTGAGAAGATCCGTCTGAGCGTGGATCATGTGCTGTGCATCTTCCCGTTTGAGCCTGCCTTGCTGGCGCAGCACGGCATTGAGGCGACCTATGTTGGTCATCCGCTGGCCAATGTCATCCCCATGGTGCCGGACCGCTCGGCTGCGCGGGCGGCACTGGGACTGGCGGATGAAGACCACGTGGTCGCCATTTTGCCCGGCAGTCGAAAATCCGAAATCAAACACTTGGCTTTAAGGTTCTTTCAGGCAGCAGCCCTTATGAGACAAACGCAGCCAGCTATTAAATTCATAGTTCCTGCGGTGCCGGCCCTGAAGGCGGAAATAGAGCAGGCCGCCCGCGCCAGTGGGCTGTCGGAGCACCTGCAGATCGTTGAAGGCCAGTCCCACACGGTTTTGGCCGCATGCGATGTCACCTTGATTGCCAGTGGTACCGCCACGCTGGAAGCCGCCTTGTTCAAGCGCCCCATGGTGATTGCTTACCACATGGGCTGGCTGTCATGGCAACTCATGCGGCGCAAACAGCTCCAGCCGTGGGTCGGTTTGCCCAACATTCTTTGCCGCGAATTCGTGGTGCCCGAATTGCTGCAAGACGCCGCCACGCCGCGGGCCCTGGCCGATTCGGTGCTGGCCTGGCTGGGCGCCAAGGTCACAGCGCCTGAGAAAATCGCCGCTCTTCAACACAAATTCGCTGCGTTGCATGTGCAACTGCAGCGCGACACCCCTCGAATAGCCGCTCATGCGATCCAGCAATTACTCCAAGGCTGATCAAGCCGCCAGCCAACAAGCCGAGTTGATTTGGCACGTACCCGGCTTGGTCGCCGGCGTGGATGAGGCCGGGCGCGGTCCGCTGGCCGGGCCTGTGGTCGCTGCTGCCGTCATTCTGGATGACCTGAACCCCATCAAAGGTCTGGCAGATTCCAAAATACTCACCGCGCTGCGGCGTGAAAAGTTGTTTGATGAGATCCGCGCCAAGGCCTTGTGCTGCTCCATTGCCGAAGCCAGCGTTGAAGAAATTGAGCAGCTCAACATTCTGCAGGCCACGCTGCTGGCCATGCGTCGGGCGGTCGAGGGCTTGCGACTCAAGCCGAAAAAGGTGCTGGTGGATGGTAACCGCCTGCCGGTCCTGGACATGCTGGCTGAAGCCATCGTCAAAGGTGATGCCACCGTGCCCGCCATTTCAGCGGCCTCCATTCTGGCCAAGGTGTATCGCGACCGCTGGTGTACCGAGTACGACAGGCAGTTCCCGCAATACGGTTTTGCCAGGCACAAAGGCTATGGCACCGCCGAGCACCTAGCGGCCTTGCAGGCGCATGGGGCGTGTCCGCAACATCGCAAGACGTTTCGCCCGGTCACTGAAGTCTTGCGTGAGGCGTCGCCATGACCGCGCCGCAGGTCCAGCACATCACGTCAAAAGACAATGCTTTACTCAAAGACCTGCGTCGCTTGTCGCAGGACAACACGGCTTACCGCAAACAGGGCCGCTTTTGGGTCGAAGGCGACCACTTGTGCCGGTCCGCACTGGTGAGGGGTGCAAAGCCAGCTGTGGGCATTTTTTCAGAATCTTTTTGGCCTCTAGCCCCCGCAGAATGGGCGCAAGCAGCTATAAAAAACGTAGTAATTCCCGATGCCTTCTTTCACGACATCAGCGGCCTGGAGTCGCCTGCCAGCATGGGTTTCGTGTTCGATCTGCCGCCAAACGCAGCTTTGCAACCCCAGATGGCTTCGGTCATTCTGGATCGCGTGCAAGACGCCGGCAATGTCGGCTCCATTCTGCGCAGTGCGTCGGCCTTTGGTTTCAAGCAGGTCATCAGCCTCAAAGGCACTGCCGCGCTGTGGAGCCCCAAGGTCTTGCGCGCAGGCATGGGCGCCCATTGGGGTTTGCAGCTGATCGAAGGCGTGGCCTTGTCCGCGTTGGCCGCGTTGGCCATTCCCATCGTGGTCACCAGCTCGCATCGCGGTTCTTTCCTGCACCTGGCGCTACAAAATAATGAGCTCCCCACGTCGTGTGCATGGGCGCTCGGACACGAAGGGCAGGGCGTCAGCGCGGAGCTGGAAGCGCTCGCCCGCCTGCATGTACGCATTGCCCAGCCCGGTGGGGAAGAATCACTGAACGTCGCCGCCGCCGCCGCCATCTGTCTGCACGCCAGCGCGACGGCATTCCACGCGGGCTGAGCGCCGCCGGGCCGACCCACTACGTTAAAACCCCTCGGAGGCAGCGAGCAGCGGCCGCCGCGCCGGGCCGCCCCAAGCAAGGCCAGCCCCCTTGGGGGGCAGCGCAGTACACGCAGTGACAAGCGTGGGGGCAATACTTGCTCGGCTATAATAAGAGGCTTCACCGCACCCCGTACGCCTAGAGCTGTCTCAAGCCAAATCCCTTCGAAAAGCAAGCCAAGAGTTGTCTCTTGAGCGCGTTTGGGCGTACCCGAAAACCCCATCCGGAGAACCCAGTGCTTTTGTCTTTACAGGGAACATTTCCCCCCGCCATTTTGGCGCTCGCAGACGGCACGGTGTTTGTTGGAAATTCCATCGGGGCCGCTGGCTCCACCGTCGGCGAGGTGGTGTTTAACACCGCCATGACCGGCTACCAGGAAATCCTCACAGACCCGAGCTACTGCCAGCAACTCGTCACACTCACTTATCCACACATCGGCAACTATGGCGTCAACACGCAAGATATTGAAGCCGCCAAGGTGCATGCCGCCGGCCTGATCGTCCGGGACGTGCCGCTGGTGGTGTCCAATTTCCGCGCCAACATGACCTTGCCGCAGTATCTGGCGCAGCAGAAAACCGTTGCCATCGCCAACCTTGACACTCGCCAGTTGACGCGCCACCTGCGCACTCAGGGTGCGCAAAACGGCTGTATTCTGGCTCTGGCTGCGGGCGAAGCCATCACCCAGGCTGCCATTGATCGTGCGTTGACGCTGGCGCAGGGCGCGCCCAGCATGGCTGGTGCCGACCTGGCCAAAGTGGTGTCGTCCGAGACGGCCTACGAGTGGACGCAGACTGAATGGCAGTTGGCGCATCCGCAACTGGATGGCAAGCCCGGCTATGGTGAGCAGACTCGTCCAATGTTCCACGTTGTCGCTTACGATTTTGGTGTCAAGTTCAACATCTTGCGTATGCTCGCCGAGCGTGGTTGCAAGATTACCGTGGTGCCTGCGCAAACCAGCGCGGCCGAGGCGCTCAGCCACAAGCCCGACGGGATTTTCCTGAGCAACGGCCCGGGCGATCCCCAGCCGTGTGACTACGCTATCGCGGCCGTGGCCGAGTTGATCGAGTCGGGCATACCCACTTTCGGCATCTGTCTGGGCCACCAGATCATGGCGCTGGCGTCCGGTGCCAAGTCGTTCAAGATGAAGTTTGGCCACCACGGCGCCAACCACCCGGTGAAAGACCTGGATACCGGTCGCGTCAGCATCACCAGCCAGAACCACGGTTTTGCGGTCGATGACAAGACGTTGCCCGCCAATCTGCGCGCCACCCACATCAGCCTGTTTGATGGCACGCTGCAGGGTCTGGCCCGCACCGACAAGCCAGCGTTTTGCTTCCAGGGTCATCCCGAAGCCTCACCCGGACCGCACGATATTGCCTATTTGTTTGACCGCTTCACCGCGCTGATGGAGACCCGCAAAAATGCCTAAGCGCACAGACCTTAAATCCATCCTCATCATTGGCGCGGGCCCGATCATCATCGGCCAGGCCTGCGAGTTCGACTACTCTGGCGTGCAGGCCTGTAAGGCGCTGCGGGAAGAGGGCTATAAAGTCATCCTGATCAACAGCAACCCCGCCACGATCATGACCGACCCGGCCACGGCTGACGTCACCTACATCGAACCCATTACCTGGCAGACGGTCGAGAAGATCATCGCCAAGGAGCGCCCCGACGCGATACTGCCTACCATGGGCGGCCAGACGGCGCTGAATTGCGCGCTCGACCTGTGGCACCACGGCGTGCTGGAAAAATACAATGTCGAACTGATTGGCGCCAGCCCCGAGGCCATCGACAAGGCGGAAGACCGCCTGAAGTTCAAGGACGCCATGACCAAGATTGGTCTGGGCTCGGCCCGCTCGGGCATTGCGCACTCCATGGAAGAAGCCTGGACGGTGCAAAAAACACTGGGTTTCCCCACCGTCATTCGCCCCAGTTTCACACTCGGTGGCACCGGCGGCGGCATCGCCTACAACTCGGAAGAGTTTGAGGTGATTTGCAAGCGCGGCCTGGAAGCCTCGCCCACGAATGAGCTGCTGATTGAAGAGTCGCTGCTGGGCTGGAAAGAGTATGAGATGGAAGTGGTGCGCGACAAGGCGGATAACTGCATCATCATCTGCTCGATCGAAAACCTGGACCCCATGGGCGTGCACACCGGCGACTCCATCACCGTGGCCCCGGCGCAAACACTGACCGACAAGGAATACCAGATTCTGCGCAACGCCTCGCTGGCCGTGCTGCGCGAAATTGGGGTGGACACCGGCGGCTCCAACGTGCAGTTCTCCATCAACCCCGACGACGGGCGCATGGTGGTGATCGAGATGAACCCGCGTGTGTCACGCTCCTCGGCCCTGGCCTCCAAAGCTACGGGTTTCCCGATTGCCAAAGTGGCAGCCAAGCTGGCCGTTGGGTATACGCTGGACGAACTGCGCAACGACATCACGGGTGGCACCACGCCAGCAAGTTTTGAACCCAGCATTGACTACGTGGTCACAAAGATTCCGCGTTTTGCGTTTGAGAAATTCCCGGCTGCCGACAGTCGCCTGACGACGCAAATGAAATCGGTGGGCGAAGTGATGGCCATCGGCCGCACTTTCCAGGAGTCATTCCAGAAAGCCCTGCGCGGACTGGAAGTCGGGGTGGACGGCATGAATGAAAAAACCCAAGACCGCGAAGTGCTGGAGAAGGAACTGGGCGAACCCGGTCCCGAGCGCATCTGGTACGTGGGCGACGCATTTGCGCAAGGCATGAGCGTGGAAGAAGTTTTTGCGCTGACCAAGATTGACCGCTGGTTTCTGGTGCAGATCGAGCAAATCGTCAAGATCGAACTGGAGCTGGAAACGACCACGCTGGAGGCCATTGATGCGCCCACTCTGCGTGCGCTCAAGCAGAAAGGTTTCTCTGACCGCCGCTTGGCACGTCAGTTGAAAACCACCGACACCGCCATTCGTGAGAAGCGCCTCGCCCTGGGCGTGCGCCCGGTGTACAAGCGCGTGGATACCTGTGCAGCCGAGTTTGCCAGCAACACCGCCTACATGTATTCGACCTATGAGTCGGAAGGCTCGGAATGTGAAGCCGCGCCCACGGACAAGAAAAAAATCATGGTGCTCGGCGGTGGTCCGAACCGGATCGGTCAGGGCATCGAGTTTGACTACTGCTGCGTGCACGCGGCCCTTGCCATGCGCGAAGATGGTTACGAGACCATCATGGTCAACTGCAACCCCGAGACGGTCTCGACCGACTATGACACCTCGGACCGCCTGTATTTCGAGCCACTCACGCTCGAAGACGTGCTCGAAATTGTCGACAAGGAAAAGCCGTACGGCGTGATCGTGCAGTACGGTGGCCAGACGCCACTCAAGCTGGCGTTGGATCTGGAAGCCAACGGCGTGCCCATCATCGGCACCTCGCCCGATATGATTGACGCCGCTGAAGACCGTGAGCGCTTCCAAAAGCTGTTGCACGAGCTGGGCCTGCGCCAGCCGCCCAATGCCACGGCCCGTACCGAACCCGAGGCGCTGGAAAAAGCGGCCGCCCTGGGTTACCCGCTGGTGGTGCGTCCCAGCTATGTGCTGGGTGGCCGTGCCATGGAAATCGTGCATGAGCAGCGCGACCTGGAGCGTTACATGCGCGAGGCCGTCAAGGTCAGCCATGACTCGCCGGTGCTGCTCGACCGCTTTTTGAATGACGCCATCGAGTGCGATGTGGATTGCATTCGGGACGCTGGCTCTAACGGCTCTGAAGGCGCGACCTTTATCGGTGGTGTGATGGAACACATCGAACAGGCTGGCGTGCACAGTGGCGACTCGGCCTGCTCGCTGCCGCCCTACAGCCTTAGTGCCGAGACGGTGACTGAGATCAAGCGCCAGACGGCAGCCATGGCCAAAGCTTTGAATGTGGTGGGCCTGATGAATGTGCAGTTTGCCATCCAGAATATCGATGGCAAAGACGTGATCTTCGTGCTGGAGGTCAATCCGCGAGCTTCGCGCACCGTGCCATTTGTGTCCAAGGCTACCGGCATTCAACTGGCCAAAGTGGCAGCGCGCTGCATGGTGGGCCAGTCGCTGGCATCGCAGGGTATCAGGAACGAGGTGACACCGCCGTACTTCAGTGTGAAAGAAGCGGTTTTCCCCTTCGTCAAGTTCCCCGGTGTGGACACGATTCTCGGCCCCGAGATGAAATCTACCGGCGAAGTGATGGGCGTGGGTAAAACGTTTGGCGAGGCCTTTGTGAAATCGCAAATGGGCGCCGGTACCAAACTGCCCAGGCCGTTCACGGCAGCGGGTGAACCCTCGGGCAAAGTCTTTATTTCGGTCAAGAACAACGACAAACCCCGTGCGATCGAGGTGGCCCGTGCGTTGACTACCATGGGTTTCTCCGTGCTGGCGACCAAGGGCACAGCGGCGGCCATGAGCGCCGCCGGTGTAACGTGTGGCGTGGTCAATAAGGTCACCGAAGGTCGGCCACACATTGTGGACATGATCAAGAACAATGAAATTGCGCTGGTCATTAACACAGTGGAAGAGCGGCGCAATGCCATTGCCGACTCACGTCAGATTCGCACATCGGCTTTGCTGGCCCGGGTCACGACCTTTACCACGATTGCCGGGGCCGAGGCCGCGGTGCAGGGCATGGCACATATGGATCAACTGGACGTGATTTCTGTGCAGGAAATGCATGCGCAGTTGGCTGCTGCTTGATTGTGGGTTGACTATCGCGGCATAATCAGTCCCTCTAGATACCGCCGAACGGCAACGCTCGGCGGTATCTTTTTTTATAGACACACCAACGGAGCAGTACGTGGCGACCATTCCCATTACCAAGCGCGGCGCTGAAAAGCTCAAGGCCGAGCTGCACAAACTCAAGACCGTTGATCGCCCTTGGGTCATTAACGCCATTGCCGAGGCGCGCGCCCAGGGCGACCTGAGTGAAAACGCTGAATATGAAGTCGCCAAAGACCGTCAGGGCTTTATCGAAGGGCGCATTCAAGAGGTCGAAGGCAAGTTGTCTGCGTGCCAGATCATTGATCCCGCCGATCTGGATGCCGAAGGCCGCGTGGTGTTTGGTGCCACCGTGAAGCTCGAAGATGAGGATTCGGGCGACGTGGTGACGTATCAGATCGTCGGGGAAGACGAAGCCGACATCAAACTGGGGCTGGTCAACATTGGCAGCCCGATTGCCCGCGCCTTGATCGGCAAGGAGCAGGGCGACACCGCAGAAGTCCAGGCGCCGGGTGGCGTCAGGCGCTATGAAGTGGTGGCGGTCAGCTACGTCTAATTTGATGCCGCGGCTGCAGATCTGGGTAGCGGCTCTGTGGTGGGCCAGCCTGACCACGATCGGGTTTTTGGTGGTGCCGATGCTGTTTGTGCATCTGCCAACACCGGCAATGGCGGGTGGCATGGCCGCCAAGCTGTTCACGTCTCAAACCTGGGTGTCGAGTATTTGTGGCCTGGTTTTGCTGCTGCTGTTAAATAAGCGGTCAAATCAACCTCTAGCCCTTATCCGTAGAGCGCAAGCAGCTATGCTATTCATAGTGGCTGGGATGATTTTGGCGCTGTTGTCCGAGTTCGCGGTGGCGCCCAGAATTGTGGCCCGGGACAATTTGCGTTTGTGGCACAGTGTTGGCAGCATGCTGTATTTGCTGCAGTGGGTGTGCGCTGCGGTGACATTTGGCAAGTTGATGCCACCGCGTCAGACGGACTAAGTCTGGCTTTGTTTCTTGATGCTGATCTGCTTTGGTTTGGCCCGTTTGACCGAGCCACCGGCGGTGAGGCGCTGATTGCCAAGAACGCGCAAAGTTTTCACTTCCGGACGCTGGCCACCTCGTTTGCTGTACTTGAGTACTTTGAAGTCGCGTGGACCAGGCATACGGTCTTCATCGACCGTTTTTTCCTTGTCAGGCATGGGTCGCCAGAGCACCAGGAGTTTGCCGATGTGCTGAATGGGTGCGGCGTTGAGTTCGTCGGCCAGGGTTTGAAACATGGCTTCCCGCGCTGCGCGGTCGTCGGAAAAGACGCGAATCTTGATCAGTCCATGGGCGTTCAAGGCAGCGTCCGCTTCCTTTTTGACGGCGGCGGTGAGCCCATCACCGCCGACCATCACGACAGGGTCGAGGTGATGGGCTTCGGAGCGCTGTTCTTTGCGTTGGGCAGGGGTCAATTGAATTTGGGGCATGCCGGTATTATCGGTCACGAAGGTAAAAATGAAAGTCAAAACTAAAGGCAGCAAGGTCAACCGGGCGTGGATCAACGACCACGTCAATGACCCTTACGTCAAACTGGCGAAACTGGAGGGCTACCGCGCCCGTGCCGCCTATAAGCTCAAGGAAATCGATGAAACGCTTCATTTGATCAAGCCGGGGCAACTGGTGGTTGATTTGGGCTCAACCCCCGGTGCCTGGAGTCAATACGTGCGACGCAAGATGTCACCCAAAACGGCAACCAGCGGTGGTGCAGCCGTGGGGGCGTTGAACGGTACCATCATCGCATTGGATATCCTGCCCATGGAGCCAGTGGAGGGCGTGCTGTTCTTGCTGGGGGATTTTCGTGAGCCGGAAGTTTTGCAGCGATTGACCGATGAGATGAGGGGGCGTCAGGCGGATATTGTGGTGTCAGACATGGCGCCCAATTTGTCTGGAATTGCATCGGCCGATACTGCACGCATTGAAAACCTGGTCGAGCTGGCGCTTGAATTCGCCCAGAACCACATGAAGCCGCAAGGTGCGTTGGTTGCCAAAGTTTTTCATGGCGGTGGCTACGACCAGCTTGTGAAGCGATTCAAGGAGACATTCTTGGTGGTCAAGCCGATCAAACCCAAAGCCTCCCGTGACAAGTCATCAGAAACTTTTCTGGTCGGCTTGGGTTTGAAGTCGAGCTGAATTCCATACTTTACCTGTGGCTGAATATATGAAAAGCCCATCTGGTGCGTCTTGAAACGCCTAAAATAGCTCCCAGTTATGTTCAGTCTTCTAATTTGCGTCCGTATTGGAGCCTCGCTTGAATAATCAGTGGTTCTCGAAAATTGCCGTCTGGCTTGTGATTGCCCTCGTGCTTTTTACTGTATTTAAACAGTTTGACACGCGGGGTACGGCGGGTGCAAGTTCGCTGGGGTACTCCGATTTCCTGGAAGAGGTTCGGGGCAAGCGCATCAAGAGCGCCATCATCCAGGAAGGTCAGGGCGGTACTGAGATTGTTGCCGTAACCAACGATGACCGCAAAGTAAGAACAACGGCTACCTACCTCGACCGCGGTCTGGTGGGCGACTTGATTGCCAATGACGTCAAGTTTGATGTGAAGGCCCGTGAGGAAGGTTCCCTGCTGATGACGTTGCTGGTCAGCTGGGGCCCAATGTTGTTGCTGATCGGTGTTTGGGTCTACTTCATGCGACAAATGCAGGGTGGCGGCAAAGGTGGGGCGTTCAGCTTTGGCAAAAGCAAGGCACGAATGCTTGACGAAAGCACCAACCTGGTTACCTTTGCTGATGTGGCGGGTTGCGATGAGGCCAAGGAAGAAGTCAAGGAGGTGGTGGATTTCCTGAAAGATCCAGCCAAATTTCAGAAGCTTGGCGGTCGGATTCCCCGTGGTTTGCTGCTGGTCGGCCCACCTGGAACCGGTAAGACACTGTTGGCCAAAGGTATTGCTGGCGAGGCCAAAGTGCCTTTCTTTTCGATTTCTGGCTCCGACTTTGTCGAAATGTTTGTGGGTGTGGGTGCTGCCCGGGTACGCGACATGTTCGACAACGCCAAGAAAAATGCCCCCTGCATCATCTTCATTGATGAAATTGATGCAGTCGGTCGCCAACGTGGCGCCGGTCTCGGCGGCGGCAATGACGAGCGCGAGCAAACGCTGAACCAGATGCTGGTGGAGATGGATGGCTTTGAGACCAACGTCGGCGTGATCGTGGTGGCTGCCACCAACCGTCCCGATATTCTTGATGCCGCGCTGTTGCGCCCGGGGCGTTTTGACCGGCAGGTGTATGTCACTTTGCCAGATATTCGTGGCCGCGAACAGATTCTCAATGTGCATATGCGCAAGGTGCCTTTGGGCCAGGACGTCAATGCGGGTGTTATCGCACGTGGCACGCCCGGCATGTCGGGTGCCGACCTTGCCAATCTGTGCAACGAAGCTGCGCTGATGGCTGCACGCCGTAACGCACGCACGGTGGAAATGCAGGACTTTGAGAAAGCCAAGGACAAAATTCTGATGGGACCTGAGCGCAAGAGCATGGTCATGCCGGAAAGCGAGCGCAAGAACACGGCGTACCACGAGTCTGGGCACGCCTTGATTGGCAAGTTATTGTCCAAGTGCGATCCGGTTCACAAAGTGACCATTATTCCGCGTGGTCGCGCTTTGGGTGTCACCATGAGCCTGCCAGCTCAGGACCGTTACAGCTATGACAGCGAATACATGCTCCACCAGATCAGCATGTTGTTTGGAGGCCGTATTGCTGAAGAGGTGTTCATGAACCAGATGACGACTGGCGCCAGCAATGACTTCGAACGTGCGACTCACATTGCGCGTGACATGGTGACCCGTTACGGCATGACCGATGCCTTGGGCCCCATGGTTTATGCTGAAAACGAGGGTGAGGTATTCCTTGGTCGCTCTGTAACCAAGACGACCAATATGAGCGAGCAAACCATGCAGAAGGTGGATGCCGAGGTTCGCCGCATCATTGACCAGCAATACAGTCTGGCGCGCAAGCTCATCGAAGACAATCAAGACAAGATGCATGCCATGGCGAAGGCTTTGCTGGAGTGGGAGACCATTGACAGCGACCAGCTTGATGACATCATGGCTGGAAAAGAGCCCCGTCCTCCGAAAGACTGGACACCACGCATCCCGTCCTCAGGCGGCGACAGCAGCAGTGGTGGTGCACCGCCGGTAGTTAAGCCCGACGCGGCGCCTACTGCAGCCTAAAATCGGTGTTCTTTGACAAAACGGGGCTGGAGACAGCCCCGTTTTTGTTTTAGTCAATGCCGGTATCGGTCTCGCGGTAATGCACAATTTCCGTTCCACCCAAAATACTCGCTTCTCCATGAAATGGAACACCACTCGATTCCTTGTTGATTTGACGACACCCAAAGTGATGGGGATTGTCAATGTCACGCCCGACTCATTCTCGGACGGTGGGCAGCATGCCTCCACTTCGATGGCTTTGCAGCATTGCGAAAGGTTGCTCAAGGACGGGGCAGATATTCTGGACATTGGCGGTGAGTCCACTCGTCCAGGCGCCTCACCCGTATCACTGAGAGACGAGCTGGCTCGCCTGCTGCCGGTCATACGTGACGCTGTCAAGCTGGGTGTGCCGGTATCTGTCGATACGTATAAGCCGAAAGTCATGCAAGCCGTACTGGACCTCGGGGTCGACATCATCAACGACATATGGGCCTTGCGCTGGACTGACCCTGTGACCGCTCCGTTGGATGGCATGCAAGTTGTGTCACGACACGCCGGCTGTGGTGTTTGCCTGATGCACATGCATCGGGAGCCAATGACCATGCAGATGACTCCCATGGAAGGAGATATTGTTCCGCAGGTGCTATCGTTTTTGGAGCTTTCAGCCGAACATCTGCAGGGGCTAGGTGTCGAAAAGAGTCGGATTGTCATCGACCCGGGAATCGGGTTTGGCAAAACCGTAGCGCAGAACTTTGCACTGCTGGCACGGCAAAGTGAATTGCTGAATGCTGGTTATCCACTGTTGGCAGGTTGGTCGCGAAAATCTTCATTGGCTGCGGTCATCGGCATGGCAACAACCCCGACGGCCACGGACGGCCTTCATGGACGTATGGTTCCCAGCGTGGTCGCTGCCGTGCTGGCGATCGAACGCGGTGCCTCGGTGGTTCGTGTGCATGATGTGCGGGAAACCGTGCAGGCAGTCAAGGTGCTGAATGCCATAAAACAAATAGCAATTAGTTGAATAAATCAAAGGGCAAGGGTACAAAATGAGTAGAAAGTATTTCGGAACAGACGGCATTCGCGGTACTGTGGGGCAAGCACCCATCACGCCTGATTTTGTGCTGCGTCTGGCACACGCTGTGGGCCGTGTACTCAAGAAATCTGAAGCGCGACCGACAGTGTTAATTGGCAAAGACACCCGAATCTCTGGCTATATGCTGGAGAGTGCGCTGGAGAGCGGTTTCAACTCTGCCGGTGTGGATGTGGTGCTGCTGGGCCCCTTGCCGACGCCTGGCGTGGCTTACCTGACCCGGACTCAGCGGGCTTCGCTGGGTGTGGTCATCAGCGCCAGTCACAACCCCTTCGCCGACAACGGCATCAAGTTTTTTAGTGCCCAGGGCACCAAGCTATCTGACTCCTGGGAGCGTGACGTAGAGTCCGCATTGGACGAGGCTCCCGTATGGGCTGACTCTGCTAGTTTGGGCAAGACGCGTCGCCTTGACGACGCGGCTGGCCGCTATATCGAGTTCTGCAAAAGTACCTTTGCCAACGACCTCACGCTCAAGGGCGTGAAGATTGTGGTCGATGGCGCGCACGGCGCGGCTTACCAGGTGGCCCCCAAGGTGTTTCACGAGCTGGGCGCCGAGGTCATATCCATCGGTTGTTCGCCTGATGGTCTGAACATCAACCATGAGGTAGGTGCAACACACCCCCAGGCGCTGGTTGCGGCGGTCAAGTTCCATGGTGCGGACTGCGGCATTGCTCTGGATGGTGACGCCGATCGGCTGCAACTGGTGGATGCGCAGGGCCGTTTGTTCAATGGCGACGAGATCCTTTACCTGATGGTCAAAGAGCGGCTGTCGCGTGGCGGAAAGGTTTCCAGCAAGCGTGCCAGCGAAGTGGTGCCAGGGGTGGTGGGAACGCTCATGACCAATATGGCTGTGGAGCTTGCCTTGAAGGCCAAGGGTGTACAACTGGTACGCGCCAAAGTGGGTGACCGTTACGTGCTGGAAGAGCTGGAGCAACGCGGCTGGCTGCTTGGCGGCGAAGGATCGGGTCACTTGCTGGCTTTGGACAAGCACACCACGGGAGACGGCCTGATTTCCGCCTTGCAGGTGTTACAAGCCTGCATGCGCAGCGGCCAGACACTGGCTGAATTACTGGCGGATGTGACACTTTTCCCCCAAATCCTGATCAATGTACGCCTCAAACCAGGGCAGAACTGGGAAGCCAGTCCGCATTTGACCGATACCACCCGAGCAGTGGAGGCCGAGTTGGGTAATACAGGCCGCGTGCTGATTCGTGCAAGTGGCACCGAACCGCTGGTGCGTGTGATGGTTGAAGCGCGTGATGCCGACCAGGCCAAAGCCTGCGCCCAGCGCATTGCCGACACACTTGCCTGAAAGGGAATGAGTATGACCCCGGATAACGCTCTGGCCTTTCGGATCTGCCGTGCCGATTACGCCAATCCCGACCATGCGGACGCCTTGCTGAGCCTGCTGGACGCTTATGCCAGGGATCCAATGGGCGGTGGCCAGCCCCTGAGTGAGTATGCATTGGCCAATCTGATTCCCGCCCTTGCGGCTCGCCCGCAGGCTTTTAGTGTGTTGGCGTTTGGTTGCGCGGGCAATGTCGTCAAAGAGATTCCGGTCGGGCTGGTGAACTGTATCGAAGGCTTCTCCACTTTTGCCTGTCGACCTTTGGTGAATGTTCACGATGTGGCGGTGTTGCCTGCCTTTCGGGGGCAGCGTGTCGCCGAAAAAATGCTGGTAATGGTTGACGAGATTGCGCGCGAGCGTGGGGCCTGCAAGCTCACTCTTGAGGTGCTGCAGGGCAACGCTGGCGCCATCAAGCTTTATCACCGTGTCGGATTTGCCAATTATCAACTTGATCCGGCCGTGGGACAGGCACAGTTCCTGCAAAAATGGCTTCTCTAGCTGCTCCGGTCGGGTAGGGCCTTGGCTCGCGCCAGCTGTGTGAATTTAGTATGTTGGTTCCGTGAAATCTAACTGGAGATAGCCATGACAAACTGGAGTGAACTGACTCCCCGCGAAAAGCTTGTGGGGCTACGCAACGCTGTAAAACGGCAGGTCTCGCCTGGGGTCTATCGTTACGCTTTCGTACACGATGACATCGAAATCGACAATCCCTCAATGGATGCCACGGGGCGCTACTTCGTGTCACCTCGCGAATACGGCTTTGCCATCCGGGGTTTTCCAGAGGGCAAGACGGCCTGGGCCCGGGATTTCGACAATGGCTCCATGCTGGTGGTAAACGCCGACGGGCTATCTCATGTTCTGTCGCCCAAAGTGCCTGCCCGGATATTGTTTGTTGCGACGAACGGCACCTTGCTCCAGGACACCGGCAATGTTCTGCGCATGCCGCAGCACACGCCGGAGTTGGTTACGGTTCGACTCATTGTCAATGCCACCTTCGATCTTCATGGCGAATCGCCGGAAAGTGCACGCGTGTTGCTGATGCGCATGGTGGACCGCGCATTGCTCAGTGGTCCGTTGTCCGGTGAATCGGATGCGACCGTCATCGAGCACACGTTTGAGTTGGGCGCGGTGATTGCCAACGAGACGTCCAGTTCCGGCGATACCGATTTTTCCCAGTTGCTAGATATCTGATTGGCCTCATGTCCTCAGCTCGTATTCAGCCTTGCGCAGCGACGTCACCGGCTTAACTTAATCAAATACCATTCCGACATCTCAAGTGAGATGGGGTACCTCTTCGGTTCCGTGGGTGAAGCGGAGATTTGACGCAGCAGGGCCTCTTGGTTATCATGGGAAGTAATTAAATACTTACCAATTTCACCGGATATTCATGCAACCTGCAGGCACCCGTTTACCGACAGAAGCACGTCGTGCAGAGATCGTGGCCGCGGCAGTGCGGCTGGCTCAAGAGCGCAGTCCTGCGGCCATCACCACGACCGATCTGGCCAGTGCTGTGGGACTGAGTCAGGGAGCGCTGTTCAAGCACTTTCCCTCGAAAGAGGCGGTCTGGCTGGCAGTCATGGCATGGGTCGCAGAACACCTGCTCCGATCACTAGATGAAGCGGCGCAGCAGGCCGCCACGCCCCTTGACGCCCTGCGTAGCGTATTCGATGCGCATGTCGAGTTTGTCGTGACCTTCCCCGGTGTGCCACGCCTGATCTTCCACGAACTGCAGCAGCCCCTGGACTCTCCTGTCAAGCGGCAGACGCGCGACCTTCTACAGGGCTACCGCCAATTGCTGCTGCGCCTGCTTCAGGCCGCCGTGCAGCGTGGCGATGTGCCTGCAGATCTCGATGCGCCAGCGGCCGCCACCCTGTTTGTCGGGATTGTGCAGGGCCTGGTCATGCAGTCCATGTTGGGCGGCCAGATTTCCACCATGCGGGTGGAAGCCCCACGTATCTTTCATCTTTATCTGCGCGGTATCCGCCCACTTCCATGAAACTGAAAGTCCTTTCTTCCAAAGTGCTCCTGCTCAGCCTGTTGGGTCTTCTGCTGCTGCTTGCCATCGTGTTCGTCATCCGGCGCGCCGGGCCACTGGCCCCTGTGCGTGTGACGGTAGTCCAGGCTATTGAGGGCTCGCTGACACCGGCCCTGTTTGGCATTGGCACGGTGGAGGCGCGCCGCAGTTACCTGATCGGGCCCACCGCCGCTGGCCGCGTGTTGCGCGTAATGGTGGACGCAGGCGACGCGGTCAAGGCAGGCCAGCTGCTGGCCGAGATGGATCCGGTAGACCTGGACAACCGCCTCTTGGCGCTCGACGCGTCGATGGCACGCGCGCGCAGCACGGTTGCGGCGACCGACGCGCAGAGCGCTGATGCGGCGGCGCGTCACGAGCTGGCCGCCACCAATGCGCGCCGCTATGTTGATCTGGCTCAGCAAAGCTTCGTCAGCGCCGGCGCTGTGGAAGCGAAATTGCAGGAACAAACATCGGCCGCGGCCGGTGCCAACGCGGCGCAGGCCAATCTGTCGGCTGCACGGCATGATTTCACACGGTTGACGGCCGAACGGGCTGCACTGGCGCAGCAGCGTCAAAACGTGCGTCTCCTGGCCACACAGGACGGCGTGGTTCTGTCGCGCGACGCCGAACCGGGCTCCACCGTGGTGGCAGGGCAGTCGGTGTTCAAGCTTGTGGACCCCGCCAGCCTTTGGGTCAAAGCCCGTTTTGATCAGGGCCGTTCGGCCGGCCTCACATCAGGTCTACCCGCCGATATCGTGCTGCGCTCCAGTGCCGCCACTGTGCTAACTGGCAAGGTGGCTCGCATAGAACTGCAGGGCGACAGCGTGACGGAAGAGCGCATGGCCCAAATTGCATTCGATGTATTGCCTGCGGGCGTGTCGATTGGTGAGTTGGCCGAGGTCACGCTCAAGCTGCCCGCCACACCGCGTTCGTTGCTGCTACCCAATGCGGCTATCCGGCACCAGGGTGGTCAGACCGGTGTTTGGGTCCTGGATAGCGACAGCCTGCAGTTCGTGCCACTGCGTCTCGGTCAGGCCAGCCTGGACGGACAGGTGCAGGTGCTTGATGGTTTGAAAGCTGACGCCCGGGTTGTGGTTTACAGCGAGAAGGAAATAGATACGCACAGCCGTATCCAGGTAGTGCAAAGCCTCGTGCAGGGCGCACCATGATTAGTCTGGCCGGCCGCGATATCCTGCACTCTTGGCGCAAGTTCGTTTTCACGGGCGCAGGTTTGGGGCTGCTGATCGGCGTCACGCTGACTATGGCTGGCGTGTACCGCGGCATGGTGGACGATGCCCGCGTGCTGCTGACCAATAGCCGGGCCGACCTTTGGGTGGTGCAGAAGGACACGCAGGGCCCGTATGCCGAATCTTCCAGCCTGCGCGATGACTTGGTCCGGTCTGTTCTGGGCATGCCGGGTGTGGCGCGTGCCGCCAACGTGACCTATCTGACAATGCAGGTGCGACGCGAGTCCACAGACGTGCGTGCCATGGTGGTGGGTGTTGAACCGGGTCAGCCCGGTGAGCCGGGCTACCTTATTGCGGGCCGCCACATGACACGAAACCATTACGAGGCCGTGGCCGACGTGAAGACGCGTTTTCGCGTGGGTGATCGGATCAGGATCCGACGTCATGAGTACAGTGTGGTTGGGCTGACGCAGCGCATGGTGTCATCCGGGGGCGACCCGATGGTCTTTATCCCGCTGGCTGACGCTCAGGAGGCGCAGTTCCTGAAGGACAACGACGCCATTGTTAACGACAGAGCGCGTACCGCCGCCAACCCCGCATTGAATCGCCCGGGCGTGCCCGGCCTGCTGGAGGCCATTCAGGCCTCGCAGAGCAGCAACCACAACGTCAACGCCGTGCTGGTGCAAGTCCGGCCCGGCTTCGGACTCGATCAGGTGGCCGAACCCATCCGCCGCTGGAAGCACCTGCAAGTGTTCACACGCGCGCAAATGGAGGACATCCTGGTGGTCAAGCTGATAGCCAACTCTGCCAAGCAGATTGGAATGTTCCTGGTGATCTTGGCCATTGTCAGCGCAGCCATCGTGGCCTTCATCATCTACACCATGACGCTTGGCAAGCTGCGCGAGATTGCCGTGCTCAAGCTCATCGGCACGCGCAGCAGCACCATTGCCAGCATGATCCTGCAGCAGGCCCTGGGCCTCGGGTTGATCGGCTTTGTCGTCGGCAAGGTTGCGGCGACTGTCTGGGCGCCGATATTTCCGAAATATGTGCTGTTGGAAACGGGAGACGCCGTGACGGGTTTTTTCGCCGTCATGGTCATCTGTGCGTTTGCCAGTACGCTCGCCATCCGCGTGGCACTGCGCGTTGACCCAGCGGCGGCCATTGGATAAGAAGGCAATATGAGTGAACTTGGCATCCGCATCGAAGGTTTGAGCAAACGCTATGGGGAAGGCGACGCCATCGTGGATGCGCTCAAGGATGTGAACATGAGTGTCGCCCCGGGTGAGGTGGTCGGCCTGATCGGCCCGTCGGGTTCCGGCAAGAGCACGCTACTCAAGTGTCTGGGTGCCGTGATTGAACCCACCACCGGCCGCATGACGCTGGGCAGTGAAGTCATCTACGACAACGGCTGGATTCTGCCGGACCTGCGCACCCTGCGGCGCGACCGCATAGGCTTTGTATTTCAGGCGCCCTACCTGATCCCGTTTCTGGATGTCACCGACAATGTGGCGTTGCTGCCCATGCTGGCGGGTCAGTCCAACGCGAAAGCCCGTGAGCGCGCCCGCGAGCTGCTGGATGCGCTCGATGTGGGACACCGCGCCAAGGCCGATCCCTCACAGCTTTCGGGCGGCGAACAACAGCGCGTGTCGATTGCGCGGGCGCTGGCCAACCAGCCCCCCGTCATCCTCGCTGACGAGCCCACAGCCCCGCTGGACAGTGAGCGCGCTCTGGGCGTGATGCGTATCCTCAACCAGATGGCGCAGCAGTACCGTACGGCCATCATTGTGGTCACGCACGACGAAAAAATAATTCCGACCTTCAAGCGTATCTATCACATCCGCGACGGACGCACCTTCGAGGAAGCCGGCCAGGGTCTGAGCCTGTAGCGTCCAGATTTCCACACACCAAACTTTGAAAGAATACCGAATGAACACCGACCGAATCCTCAAAGTCCTTGCTGTTGTGGCCATCGCCTTCGGCGCACTCACGGTCTTCAGCGGTGGTCGCGCACTGTTTGGCGACGTCGCGGCGCGCGCCAGCGTTGGCAACGCCGTGGGGTTTGTGCTGTGGTTCAACTTCTTCGCGGGTTTCGTCTATATGGTGACCGGCGCCGGGCTCTGGCAGGGTCGGCACTGGGCCAGCCGAGCGGCCAGCCTGCTGGCGCTGGCCACGGCCGTCGTGGCAGGCGCCTTTGGCCTTCACATCATGGGCGGCGGCGCCTACGAGATGCGCACCGTGGCAGCACTGGGGCTCAGGTTCGTATTCTGGGTGGTGGTGGCTGTCGTGGCGCTGCGCGCGTTGCGGCTGGCAAAAATACCGTGGCGCTCCTAGAATGTCAATGTGAACTGGCTTCAAAAACTCCCCGGCTTCCAACAAACCCCTTATGGGTTTGAGTGGCGGCTGCTGCGCCTGATGCCGACGGTGTGCGCAGCAGGTACGCTGTTGCCTGGGCTGATGGCTGTTGTCGCGCGTTTCTTGATCACTGCGGGCAGTGCTGCGGAGTTGGCGCGACGCATTCAGCTATTTGATTTTGTGATGATCGGCTTGGTGATCTTTGTCTGGACCCTTGCTCTGACGGTGACCATTGGTTGTGTCATTGTGTGGCTCATGAAGGGCCCTGCCTACGTGGCCGATGGATACGATGTGTCGCATAGCGATGCACCAAAGGGTTGATCCCCTTACGCTCAAGCTGCCCGGCTTTTTTTGCCTAGCATTTGGGCTGATGCCTCCACTCGAACGTAGCTCGTCGCAGCCTCTCTGAAACGTCAATACTCAGTGGGCGCCATGCTATTCCAGGCTTTGATCGCTTCTGCAGCGGTCATCAGTGCTGGGCCGCCACATCGCCGCTGAAGATCCCGTTGCGCAGCATGGGAATGCTCGCGCAGCCCATCTTTTCCCAGCAAAGTCGCCGCAGTCAACCGACAGTTGCTCGTCACCCTTGCGCTGCGAGGTCCTCGTCATGTGTTTGCCTTGTCACGGAAATGCCATGAAGTTGCCATAGAGCCGTCACCTTAATCCGCCAATATCAGAAAGTGCAGAAAAAAAAGAGCGTAACCATGTCTCAAGCTGATGCCGCCCGCTGGGCTCTTTTCAAGCTCGTTCGTCACAACCAACTCAAGGAGAAAGAAATGAAAGAATTGCCTAACCCCACCTTCGCTTTGTCCCCCTTGTCCTTGCCCCGGGGGTTACTTCATCGATCTCATTCACATCTCCATGATTCGAGTCAAGCCCCTGTCCTTAAGGCTGAGCGCGGTGGTCTCGTGGTTTCGTGGGCCAGACACGGTGACGAAGTCCGGCAGGCGCAGCGCCTGAGGTTCAAGGTCTTCGCCGAAGAGATGGGCGCTCGCCTGGACACGACTTCGCCCGGCCACGACGTTGATTTGTTTGACAACTACTGTGAACATCTTCTGGTGCGCGATGAAGCCACCAAGGCGGTGGTGGGGACGTACCGGCTTCTCACCCCAGCGCAGGCCAGACGCGTGGGCAGTACCTACAGCGATCTTGAATTTGATCTCACCCGCCTGCGCAGCCTGCGCGAGCGCATGGTCGAACTGGGGCGCAGCTGCGTACATCCTGACTACCGCCACGGCGGCGTGATCATGGCCTTGTGGGGCGCGCTGGCAGAGTTTATGGTGCGCAACAAGCTCGATACCATGATTGGCTGCGCGAGCATTCCCATGCTGCACAACGGGATCGTCAGCGGCGACGTGGCGGCCAGCATCTGGCACCAGCTCAAGGCAAGCCACCTGGCGCCCATTGAATACCATGTGCACCCGCGCCTGGCGCTACCTGTAGACCAATTGGACGGCAGCCTGGCGGTGGATCCTCCGGCCCTGATCAAAGGTTATCTGCGCCTGGGTGCCAAAGTTCTGGGCGCACCCGCCTGGGACCCGGATTTCAATACAGCCGATCTTCCCATGATGATGCGCATCAATGATTTGCCTCCGCGCTACCGCAAGCATTTCCTGGGGACCTGATGCGGGCGGACTTCGATGCCATGGGGCCGAGGCCCAACGCCTCGCCGCCTAACGCTGCCGATGGGACCACGGGATGTTGCTATCTGTCACACGATTGACATCAAATCCGTAAACAATCAGTCATTTGTTTGTAATAAATGAGTACGGCACGCCATGTCTTCTATTCAAAGTCAGTCTAAATTGACTCAGAACTCTCCTAGTGTGGTGCTTCTCGATCGCGATCACAGCATTCTTGCGTTCAACGAGAGAGTGCTTGACTGGGCCTACCGCAAGGACGTTCCGCTGCTGGAGCGCCTTCGTTACCTGTGTATTGTGTCCTCCAATCTGGATGAATTTTTCGAGGTTCGGGCCGAGCCCCATTTGGCAGCGAACCAGAACAGGGATGAGAAAGGTCCTTCTACGGTAGAGTCCTTCCAAAGGCTGGCGCACGCCGCGCATACTCTGGTCGGGCGTCAATACGCGCTGTACAACGATGAATTGATACCCGCGCTTGATGCGCAGGGCATCAGGATTGTGTCGCACGGCGAGCGCAACATCGCACAGCGGCGCTGGGTCAAGCTGTATTTCGAGCGCGAAGTTCGTCCGCTGTTGATTCCGGTTGGGCTGGATCCCTCACATCCGTTTCCCCAAGTTGCCAACAAATCGCTGAATTTCATCGTTCGCCTGGGCGGACGCGATGCTTTCGGGCGTGAAAACGAAATTGCCATTGTGAAGGTGCCGCGGGTTTTGCCGCGCATGATCCGCATGCCCGACAAAGTGTCTGGCGGCAGTAACTATTTCGTATCGCTGTCCAGCGTGATTCGTGCCCATCTGGCGGAGTTGTTTCCTGGCCGCGAAGTCGGGCAGTTTTCACAGTTTCGGGTGACCCGTCACTCGGATCTTGCTGTGGACGAAGACGATGTCAAGAATTTGCGTACCGCATTGCGCCTGGGACTGCAGCATCGCCATTTTGGCCAGGCAGTGCGGCTTGAGGTGTCGGCGGGTTGTTCTGACTACCTTTCCGCATTTTTGCTCAAACAGTTCGAGTTGCCGGAGCCGGCTTTGTACCGCGTCCCCGGTCCGGTCAATCTGGTTCGATTGACGCAATTGGTGGATTTGGTGGATGCGCCGCAGCTGTGTTTTCCCGTTTACAAGTCGTGTTATCCGACCCAATTGACGCCCGGTGTTTCCTTTTTTGAACAACTCAAACTGGGCGATGTCTTCATTCACCAGCCCTTTGAAAGTTTTGACGGCGTGCTGGCTTTTCTGCGCGAAGCGGTGAATGACCCGCAGGTGCTGGCGATCAAGCAAACCATCTACCGCACCGGCACTGATTCTGCGCTGATGGAGTTGCTGCGCGAGGCTGTGCGGCATGGCAAGGAAGTGACCGTGGTGGTGGAGCTGAAGGCCCGTTTTGACGAAGAGGCCAACATCAACTGGGCTGAAATGCTGGAGTCCATCGGTGCGCAGGTTTTGTACGGCGTTGTCGGACTGAAAACCCACGCCAAGATGATGCTCATCACGCGTCGGGAAGGCAAGCAGCTCAAACGCTACGCCCACCTGTCCACCGGCAATTACAACCCCCGCACGGCACGCCTGTATACCGACTGGAGCCACCTGACGGCCGACACGTTACTGACTGCCGATGTGGAAAATGTGTTTGTCCATCTGGCCAGTCAGAGCCGCTTGCCAAAACTGAACCGGGTGCTCCTGGCACCGTTTTATCTGCACGCGAAGCTGATTGACAAAATCAATGATCTGGCCCTGGCAGCGGCTTCCGGCAGGTCAGCTCGAATCGTTGCCAAAATGAATGCGCTAACCGATGAGGCGCTTATTCATGCGTTGATCCGGGCAGGGCAGAAGGGCGTCAAGATTGACCTTATCGTGCGCGGGGCCTGCATGCTGCCAGCCAGGGTGCCCGGTGTGACCGACAACATTCGTGTCCGTTCCGTGATTGGCCGCTTTCTGGAGCACTCCCGGGTTTTTTACTTTCGGCAGGATGATGTGGAAGATCTTTACCTGTCCAGTGCGGACTGGATGAACCGCAACATGATGCGACGGGTGGAGCTCGCCTGGCCGGTGACGGACCCGGTGCAACGTCAGCGAATTGTGGACGAGTGTCTGGTGGCGTATCTACACGACGGTGTGGATGCGTGGGATTTGATGGCCGATGGCACTTATGCCCATGTCAAGCCGGTGGGGCGCCGTCAGGCACATGGTGCACAAGCCGCCTTGATGGCACGTTACAACGGACGGGGAAACTGACATGGATCTTGTCTTGTGGCGCCATGCCGAGGCGCAAGAATGGGTTGAAGGTGGCGATGACATGGCGCGTTGTCTCACCTCACGCGGGGAAAAACAGGCCGCGCGCATGGCGAGTTGGCTGGATCGACAGTTGCCTGAAAGCACGCGAATACTGGTGAGCCCGGCGCGCCGTACCGAACAGACCGCGATAGCGCTGAGCCGAAAATACAAGGTAAGACCAGAACTGGCCCCCAACTGCAGCGTTGCCGAGCTGCTTGAGCTGGTGCAGTGGCCGTCTGCAAAAGGGTGCGTGCTGGTTGTCGGCCATCAACCCACGCTGGGGCAAACCATTGCCCAGTTGCTGGGCTTGAGCGCGCCCGAATGCGCTGTCAAAAAAGGCGCGGTCTGGTGGCTTCGCAATCGGCAACGTGAAGCGCAGTCCCAAACGGTGGTGGTCACCGTGCAATCGCCTGAAGTGCTTTAACTGGTCAGGCCGACGCACTGGCGGGTGCGCCCCAGGCGCAGGATCAGTCTGCCTTTGTTTTTGAGGGACGTCCGGTCTTGATGGTGGGAACCGCCTTCAATGCAGCTTGAAACGCCGCATCTGACATCGCGGCTAGTGCCTTGACACCGGCCCGGATCAATTCACTCTTCTTGACGGCACTGGCCAGTTTGGTTGCGCGTTGTTTGAGGTCATCCAGCACGGTGTATTCAGCCTTGGGAATCGTGAAGCTGTCGCGCACCAGTTTCGGTTTTTTCAGCTTGACCGGCTTGTCGACTTTGGGCTTGGTCAATGGTTTGACCGTTGCCTTGATCGGCGCCTTGGCCGCTGCCTTTTTCGTGACCTTTAACGACGTCTTGACCGGTCCTTTAGCCACTGTTTTGACAGCGGCCTTTACCGGGGTCTTGACAGAAATTTTGACCGGCGCTTTGGCGACCGTTGCTGCCTTTTTTGCAGTTGGCTTGACACTGGCCTTGGAAGCTACTTTTTCCACTGCAACGGGTGCCACTGGCGGGAACGCAACCTTGACGGGAGCGGACGGCATTGCAGCTGCTTTTGCGGTATCGGCAGTGACGACTGAATTGTCGGTTGTGGCCATGGTGAACTTTCCTTTAAATAAACGGGGTATACAGTTTATATCGTTTATTGAAAAGCAGTCAAGTTGATGTCAATCGCCTGTCATTGAACTGTCACGCCGGTGTCACTCAGTATGCCTAGACTTGGATAAATCTAATTCAAAAAACGTTGGCATTCAATGAGTATTCTTCAGCTGGTGGCTGCGACCGCAATACCTTCGATGGCACCGCTTTATCCGGCTGATCTGAAACGCGGGTCTGGTGCAAGAGCCGCAATGCCCGCGGTCATGCATTCAAATGTCGTGCGGCGCGGACGGGGCCCGCTGGCTGGATTGATGCGCGGCAACGGACTCTTTCCTGTGTTTCAGCCGATCGTGTCGCTGAGCGATGGTGCCATTTATTCCCACGAAGCCTTGATCAGGGGGCCGCAAGATACCTCATTTCATACGCCGGATGCCTTGTTGGTAGCCGCCTCGCATGAGAGTTTGAACTTTGAGTTTGAGAACTTTTGTGTCACCGTGGCACTGGATCGTTGGGGTGAGCTCCGCGAATCAGGGCGTCTGTTTGTGAATATCAGCGCTGAGGTGCTGGTGCAGGTTTTGAAACACTGCGGTCGCGATGCCCTGATCGAGTTGGTCAGTGGTTTTGGTGTTTTGCCACGCATGCTGGTGCTTGAGATTACCGAGTATGAGCGCGTCACCGACATGGATTACTTTGCAAGTGTTGTCCGCGACATTCGCTCCGCCGGTGTGTCACTCGCACTTGACGATTTCGGTGATGGCAAATCAAGTCTTCGGCTTTGGTCGCAACTCAAACCTGAGTTCGTGAAGATCGACAAGTACTTCACCAACGACATCAGCCAGCACGCAGACAAGCTCAAAACGATTCAGGCTTTGCAGCAAATTGCCGCGATTTTTGACACCTCACTTATAGCGGAAGGCATCGAGACAGAGGAAGATTTGCGTGTCCTGCGGGATCTCGGCATCACGTACGGACAGGGTTATTTTTTGGGGCGACCGGCACGGTTGCCGCGTGAGCAGGTTGTGGCGAATGCACTGGATGTGATGCGGGACCGTAGGGTTGCCGTGTTCCCCGAGTTGCGCCGGGCCTCCAACTCCGGCTCGCTCAGCCGCCTGGCGGTGGTTGAGGCGCCCGCCGTCACACTGACGACGACCAACGATGAACTGGCGATGCTGTTTTTGCTCCACACCAAGCTGCATGCGGTCGCCGTCGTTGACGGCACCCGCCCTGTGGGCATCATCAACCGTGCAGTGTTCATGAACGAATACAGCAAGCTGTTTTACCGGGAGGTATGGGGTCGCAAGCCGTGCATGGTGCATGCCAACCTTGAGCCCCGACTGATCGAACGCAATCACAATGTTGACGAGTTGGTCGGCATTCTCACCTCGGACGATCAGCGTTACCTGGTCGATGGTTTTATCGTGACGGACAACGGACGTTATGAAGGCATGGGAACAGGAGAGCAGCTTGTTCGCTCCGTCACCGAGACACGCATTGAGGCGGCACGTCACGCCAACCCGTTGACTTTCTTGCCTGGCAATATCCCAATCAGTCAACACATTGAGAGGCTCTTGAGCAGCGGTGTTGAGTTCGTGGCCTGCTACGCCGATTTGAATAATTTCAAACCCTTCAATGACCAGTATGGTTATTGGCGCGGCGATGAAATGATTCGCCTGGTGGCCAGGATCGCCCTGGCCCACTGCGATCCCCAACGCGATTTTGTCGGGCATGTGGGCGGGGATGATTTCATCATTCTGTACCAGAGCGCCGACTGGGAGTTGCAGTGCCAGGGAATCGTGAGCGAATTTGCCGAGTGCGCCATTGACTTGTTTGACATACCAGCCCGTGAGGCAGGCGGCATTCATGCGGAAGACCGGCATGGGGTTTCAAGGTTCTTCCCGACCACAACGTTATCGATTGGTGCAGTCAAAATTCGTGGCGGTGCATTTACTTGTGCAGAGCAGGTGGCGTCAGTCGCTGCGCGGGCCAAGCACGACGCCAAATCCTATGGCGAGGGCTTGTACATTCGGGATACCCAGGACTTCAGCACCCAGTAAGCGTCAGAGTCCAGGGGGTCTTCTGCCAGGCCAGAACCTCTTCACGCAACAGGTGGGCCGATTGGGGAAATGCCTGCGCCCACTCAGGACGGCAGTCGATGCCAAAGTTGTTGGCATTTTCGCCCTCCCGTGTCAGCTGGAAACCCTTCAAATCAGGATCGCGCCGCGCGTGACACAAAATCACGGCCAGACGCAGGGCAAGCAACTGTTGCACGAACAGGCTGTCTTCAAAGTCCACTTCCAGTTTGCGCAGTTTGCCCCGGTGTCCCAATACCAGCAGGCTAAGCTTGTGGAGCTCGGACAGGGCGAAGCCCATGGCGTCCGCGTTGTCCAGAATGTAGGCGCCGTGCTTGTGGTAGTCGCTGTGCGAGATTTGACTGCCAATTTCATGCAACTGGGCCGCCCAGTTCAGTTTTCGGCTCAGGCGCTCATCGGTCACGTTTGCGGACGGGTCCTCTGGCGTCATGCTGCTCATAAGCTGGCCAAACAGATGCGTGGCGACCTTGCCGACACGCAGGCCATGCGCAGAATCCGCGCCAAATTTCGCAGCCAGCCGCTGGACCGACTTGGAGCGCACGTCCGTTTGGTCCGAGGTATGCCCCATCAGGTCAAACAGCAAGCCGTGTCGCAAGCCACCTGTGGTCTGTTGCATTTCATCGATTTGCAGCAGGTCGAAAACGGCGCGCAAAATACTCAAACCCCCGCCAATGATGGCGCGTCGGTCGTCCTTCATGCCGGCCAGTCGGAGGCGATCCGCACTTTGCGCGCTGAGCAGCTTGTCCATCAGCCAGTCCAGTCCATCGCGGCTGACGCAGCCTGCAGGCCAACCTGCCGCAGCCAGAACGTCGCCCACTGCGCCCACGGTACCAGCCGAACCATAAGCGACGTCCCAGGCGTCGCGCCGATAGGCATTGAGCGCTTCGTCCAGCACCGCCTTGGCCGCGATCTCTGCCATTTGAAAGGCATGCTTGGAGAACTGATTGTTCGGGAAATACCGTGTGGACCAGGCAATGCTGCCGACCCGGTAGGATTCCATCTGCTTGGGCTCGAACCCTTGGCCGAGGATGAGTTCGGTCGAGCGTCCGCCAATGTCAATCACCAGACGGCGCTCGTTGCCCTGGGGCAGCGCCTGTGCCACACCCTGGTAAATTAGTCGCGCCTCTTCCCGGCCGGAGATGATGTCAATGGGGAAGCCCAGCATGGCGTTGGCCTGGACCAGAAATTCATCGCGGTTACGTGCTTCCCGCAAGGTTTGTGTGGCGACAGCGCGCACCTCGTCGCTGCTGAATCCGGCCAACCGTTCACCAAAACGGGCCAGACAATCCCAGCCGCGCTCCATGGCGTTTCGTGTCAGTTTGCGCTCATCATCCAGGCCGTTGCCCTGGCGGACGGTTTCCTTCAAGTATTCGGTGCGGTAAAACTGACCATGCTCAATACGCCCAATTTCAAGGCGAAAGCTGTTAGACCCTAAGTCTACGGCCGCCAGGCGAGTTCCATCTTGCATCACTTATGTTCCTGTATTTTCAATGGCCAGCATAGCATTTGGGTGTGACATAACTGCGACGCTCCCACCCAATGGCTGTTTGCGCGAAATGCCGCTATTGTCCATCCGATAGTCGTCTTGGCAATGGCATGGACGCAGTTTCAATGGCCATAACATAAATCCCAATCCTGGCATCGCGGATGACCCTGCCCGAATCATTGACATGTGTCAGGTTTTGAGTTGAGCGGGCTTCATGGTGAAATTGCGAACAATTTGATACGGATTCCTTGGCGTCAGTACGCGCGGACATGCGTTCAAGATCTGGGGGAGGCGCGGCCTAAGGCTGCAGTTCAGGGTTGAATAGGGACCGAGGGCAGAATGACACCGGAATTAACCGACAAGTTGTGGGCGCAAAATCCAGATGCCCTGATTGCTATTTCGCCCGACGGGATCATCCTGCACTGGAATCCCGCGGCCGAGGTGATTTTTGGTTACCGTGAGGACGAGGCGCTGGGGCTGTCAATGCTCGATCTCGTCGTACCCAAGGACCGCGTCGACGAAGAAACGCATATTCAGGCCGAAGCACTGCGCCATGGCCTGACCGTCTATGAGTCCGTGCGCCGTTGCAAGGACGGCGCACTGGTGCATGTGAGTGTCTCGACCAAGGCTGTGCGTGACGCGGCCGGTCAACTGGAATATTTCCTGTCCAACAAAAAAGACGTCACCCACCTGAAGGTGTTGCGTGACGCCAAGCTGGTGGAGGCACGTTTTCACGATCTGCTGGAGTCCACGCCGGACGCGATCGTGATGGTCAACGTGACCGGGCGCATCGTACTCGTTAACTCACAGGCGGAAAAAGTGTTCGGGTATTCGCGCGCAGAACTCCTGGGGCAAGCCGTGGAGGTCCTGCTGCCGACACGTTTTCGCAATCCTCACCTTGCACACCGAAGCGGCTACTTCGAGCAGTCGCGTACCCGCACCATGGGTGCGGGCCTGGAACTCTATGGGCTGCGCAAGGGGGGCGAGGAATTTCCCGTTGAAATCAGCCTTAGTCCGCTCCAAACCGAGGAAGGCACCATGGTGATGAGCGCCATTCGCGACATCACCGATCGCAAAAGGGCTGACCAGAAATTCAAGGATCTGCTTGAAACGGCGCCGGATGCGATGGTCATCGTCAACCGCAGCGGCGACATGGTGTTGGTCAACACCCAGGCGGTCAGACTGTTCGGCTGGAGCCGGGACGAACTGCTGGGGCAAAAAATTGAAATACTCGTGCCTGCGCGTTTCCGAAACCACCATCCAGAACACCGCGATGGATTCTTTGGGCAACCGCGTGCCCGGGCTATGGGCGCCGGACTTGAATTGTATGGACTGCGCAAAGACGGTACAGAGTTCCCGGTCGAAATCAGCCTGAGTCCGTTGGAGACAGAGGAAGGCTTGTTTGTGTCCAGTGCGATCCGCGACGTTACCGAGCGCAAGCGTTTCGAGCAGGCATTGCGTGACAAGAACATCGAGCTGGAAAACGCCGCGCTGGCCAAGGACCGTTTCTTTGCCAGCATGTCGCACGAGTTGCGCACGCCACTGAATTCCATCATCGGTTTTACCGGGACACTGCTCATGAAGCTCCCCGGACCGCTCAATCCGGAGCAAGACAAGCAATTACGCATTGTCCAGACGGGCGCGCGGCATCTGTTGTCGCTGATCAACGATATGCTGGATCTGGCCAAGCTGGGTGCCAACAAGCTTGATCAGAAACCTGAAACCGTCGACTGCAATAGCGTGCTCGAAGAAGTAGTTGCCTCCCTTCGCCCCGAAGCGGAGAGGAAAGGACTGCGCTTCACGCTTGCCTTGCCCGATCCGGTCGTGATGTTCCGCACGGATCGCCGTGCCCTGACCCAGATCATCATCAACCTGACCGGGAATGCGATCAAATTTACCGAGCTCGGGAGCGTATGTTTACGGCTCTTGCCGCCGACGCCGGCAGATGCAAGAAAGCTTGTGTTCAGTGTCGAGGACACCGGCCCCGGGATTGCCGTGTCAGACCAGGCCAGGCTGTTCGAAGCATTTTCACGGGTGGACGCCGCTGATCGGCGCAAGCTCGAAGGCACGGGTCTCGGTCTGCATTTGAGCCGCAAACTGGCCGAGCAGCTGGGCGGCCAGATCACATTCCAGAGCGAGTATGGAAAAGGCAGCACCTTCACGCTTGAGTTACCGGAGAGTTGAGCCCTATGCCTGCCTGCATTCTGATCATCGAAGACGATGGCGCGAGTCGTGAACTGGTGAAGTACCTGCTCGAAGCTTCAGGTTATGACACGCTGGACGCCGCCGACGGCAGTGTCGGTGTACGGATGGCCCTGGAGTCGAAACCGGACCTGGTGATTTGCGATCTGCAGATGCCGGTCATGAACGGCTATGAAGTTGTGCGATGTTTGCAGGTTCATCCCGAGTGGTGCCGCGTGCCGATGATTGCCGTGACGGCGTTTTCCATGGCAGGCGATCGGGAAACTGCATTGGCGGCCGGATTCGACGAGCACATCACCAAACCGATCACCCCTGAGACATTTGTCGAACAGATCGAGGCCTTTTTGCCGCCAGCGCTCAGGGCCACACGCTCTCCACTGAATTGAAAGGGAAAGGCCCGTGGTGAAAATACTGGTGGTAGACGATCAAGCCGAGAATCGCGAACTGGTGGTCACCTTGATCCGCTACCGCGGCCATCAGCCGATCGAAGCGGCTGATGGCGCCGAGGCCTTGGCGTTGGTGCGCGCGGAACATCCCGAACTGGTTATTTCAGACATCCTGATGCCGACCATGGACGGTTACGAATTCGTGCGCCAGCTGCGCGCTGATCCCGATATTGCCGGCACGGAGGTCATTTTCTACAGTGCACATTACCTTGAGCGGGAGGCGCGCAATCTGGCGAAGGAGTGCGGCGTTTCGCACGTCCTCATCAAGCCGTGCGAGCCGCAGGACATACTTCTCGCCATCGATCAGGCGCTGTTGCATGTTTCGGCGCCGGTCGCCGCGTCGGATGTGGCGGATGTGCCGGAATTTGACCGCGAGCACCTGCGCCTGCTGACCAACAAACTGTCAGAAAAAGTTGTCGACCTTGAAGCGGCAAACCGGCGCCTGGATGCCTTGACGGATTTCAATCTGCAACTTGCTTCGGAACGTGATCCACGGCGATTGCTGGAGAAAGTTTGTCGCGGTGCGCGCGACCTGATCGGCAGCACCTATGCAGTTGTCTGTGTCACCAGCAAGGTCAATGGCGAGTTGGTCTATTTCACCAGCGGCATTGATTCCGCGCAGGCGAGCAAGCTGGACGCGCCGGACATTGGCCGCGGCCCGCTTGGGGCAACGCGCACCGAGCGCCGTCCCCGCCGTCTAAGCATCCCCGATGGTGACGTCACTGTCGCGGGTCTGCCACCGGGCTATCCGCCGCTGCATGCCTGCTTGGTGGCCCCGGTCATGTCCTTGAACCATGCCTACGGCTGGATTCTCCTGGCGGACAAACTGGGGGCGAAGGCCTTTAGCGATGAGGACGAGCGGATATTGTCCATCCTCGCGGCCCAGGTCGGGCGCATCTACGAAAACAGCGTTCTGTATGCCGAGGTACAACAGTACGCCGGGCAGTTGCAGCTTGAAATGGTGGAGCGCAAGCGGGCGACCGATGAGCTGCGCATGAGCGAGGCGGGGCTGCATCATGCCCAGTTGTTGGCCAAACTGACGCATGTGATCACGGGAGCCGAGGGGGTATTCGAGAGCTGGCCTGAAACCATGCCAAAGATGATCGGGGTGGAACCCGATCAGATGATCAAGAGCCGGCACGAATTGCTGCAAATGGTTCATCCAGAGGATAGGGACTTGTTCCTCGACAAGGTGGTAGAAGTCGGCGTCCGGGGCGGGCGTATGGATTTTGAATATCGTCTGCAACGCCAGGATGGCGCCTGGCTGCAAATCCGGCAGGTGATGGAGCCCCTGCGAAGCCTGCCTGGCGCAGATAGCAATGCGCGCTGCTTCAATACCATGCAGGACATCACCGATCACAAAGAGGCGGAACGCAAGATCAGGCGGCTCAATCGTGTTTATGCCGTACTCAGCGGCATCAACACGCTCATCGTGCGCGTGCGCAACCGCGATGAGTTGTTCCGGGAAGCCTGCCGGATTGCGGTCGAGCACGGCCAGTTCAGGATGGCGTGGATAGGGGCTGTCGATTGGGAGGCCCAAATGATTGCCCCCATTGCATCCTCGGGCGTCGATCCGGAGTTCCTTCAATTCATCCCGAATCGGTTTTCACTGCACGATGACGCCCCGCCCAGAACAGCCATGAGCGTGCGTGCGGTCAAGGAAAAGAAAGCCGTCGTGCTAAACGACATTCGATCCCATCCCGAAGTTCTGTTTTTGGAACAGCGAATTGAAGATGGCGTTATGTCGATGGCTTTTTTGCCCTTGATTATTTCGGATCAGGTCGTGGGCGTGCTTGCCCTGTATGCCAGTGAATTGGGCTTCTTCGACGATGAAGAAATGAAACTCCTGACCGAGTTGGCCGGCGATATAGGCTTCGCGCTCGACCACATTGAAAAGGAGGAACGGCTCAACTACCTTGCTTACTACGATGAGCTCACCAAGCTGCCCAACCGCATGGTGTTTCTGGAGCGTGTGAGCCAGCTGTTTCGCACCCGAAGCGGCGGCAGTTTGACGATGGCGCTGGTGCTGGTGGAGATCGACCGCTTTCAGGTCATCCATGAGACATTCGACCGGCAGGCGGGTGACGAATTGCTGCGGCTGGTGGGCCAACGCATCCAGCACAGTGCCATCGGGTTCGATACCGTGGCCAGTGTGGGCGTCAATTGTTACGGCGTGCTCATTCGCGACCCGCGCGATGCGGAATCTGTCGCGCATCTGGTGGAGCAATTGCTGCGCGACTGCTTCGCCGAGCCGTTTCGACTGCGCGATTCAGACTTGAGAATGGCCGGCAAGGCCGGTATTGCCTTGTATCCGCTGGACGGCGGGGATGGCGAGAAGCTGTACCGCAATGCTGAAGCGGCACTCAAGCAGGCCAGGGGGGCGGTTGAGTCACTGCTGTTTTACGCCCCCGCGATGAATGCCCGGGTGGCCGAAGCGCTCGGCCTGGAGAGTCGCTTGCGCACGGCGCTGGAATTGGGGCAGTTTCTGCTGTATTACCAACCCAAAGTCAGTATGACGAGTGGAAAGATGACCAGCGTTGAGGCGCTGCTGCGCTGGCATGACCCGCAATCGGGCATGGTTCAACCGGCGCATTTCATTCCCATTCTGGAAGAGACCGGATTAATCTATGAAGTTGGCCGCTGGGCCATACGCCAGGCCCTCGATGACTATCTGCGCTGGCGAGCCGCGGGACTGACCGGCGTGCGCATCGCCGTCAATGTGTCGCCGCTGCAACTGCGCCACCGCAGTTTCATCGGCGAGATTCGGCAGGCCATTGGTGTTGACGCCCATGCGGCCGAAGGGCTGGAACTGGAAATCACCGAAAGCCTGATCATGGAAGACGTCAGTCACACCATTGCCAGTCTGCATGAAATCCGCGCCATGGGCGTCACCATCGCGATTGACGATTTCGGCACCGGCTTCTCCTCGCTCAGCTACCTGGCCAGACTGCCGGTGGACACGCTGAAGATCGACCGCTCGTTCATCATCGATATGACGGCCGGACCCCAGGGCCTGGCGCTGGTGTCCACCATCATCAGCCTGGCCCATGCGCTCAAGCTCAAGGTGGTGGCCGAAGGCGTTGAAACCGAGGAGCAGGCGCGACTGCTTCGTTTGTTGAACTGCGATGAATATCAGGGCAACCTGTTCAGCAGACCCCTGCCGGGCGATGTTCTCGAAGCCAAGTATCTGGCTTTATCGCCGCCATAGGCTTACTCCCGCAGAATCATCTGGCCCCGAATCTCTCCGTTGGGGTGGGCCGTGGTGTGAATGTTGACGTACCACTTTCCTGCCAGCAGGTCGGCGGCCTGCGCGGGGGTTAGCGTCATCTGCCCCTGGAAGGGGCTCTGGACCGTGCCCTTGAAGGGAAGGGCGACGTTTGCATTGCTGCCAATGGCGGCCGGGCCATGAAAGTGGCCTGCGGTGGCGGTGCCGCTCAGGCCGGTGAATGACAGTTTCCAGCGGAGCACGCGGGTGTTTTTGTCGAGCACCGCGTCTACCCGGCCGGTGGCCGCGGTGTTGACGGGCGGTACCTCGTTCAGTCCTGTCATCTGGGTACTGAAAGCGGCCACATGCGCGTCGGGCTGCAGCACGGGTTGCAACACGCCACAGCCGGCCATGGTGAAGGCCAGGGCGGTGGTCACGAGGACTGAGCGCAGGGCAAGATCAAAACGCATATTCAAGGCCTCCCGAGGATTAAGAATGATCGCAATTTCGGCCCGAGTGTAGGGGCCAGTGCAGCTGCCATGGGGGTTTGGGGGTGGATTATTTGTAACGAAGTCTGCTGTTCGTCGCGTTTTTTGGGGTTTAACATGCTATTGTTTTAATAGCTACTTGCGCTTATGGTACGAGGGTTCGAGGCTTGTTTTACTTGAAATTTCAGTAGACCCGGGCGAGGCCTGTTTTCTTCGCTGCCTGCATGGCGGTGTAATAGAGGCTGTGCAGATCAAACCAATCAAACAAAACATGGAAATTTCACTTGAGTTCTGACGATCTGGCGACCTTGTCCATTGCCGCCTTCGACCAGGTGGTGGACGCCACCTCCGGCTTTCGTTCGCGCCCCGGTCAGCGCGAGATGGCGCAGCGTATTGCCAGTGCCTTGTCGGGCGTGACACTGGGCGAGCACGCCAATCCGGGCAAAGCCATCACCGTCATCCAGGCCGGCACCGGCGTGGGCAAGTCGGCGGCTTATCTGTCCACCACCGTGGCCATGGCGCTGGCGCGCAAGACCCGGGTGGTGATCTCGACCGCCACTGTCGCCCTGCAAGAGCAGCTGATGACCAAGGACCTGCCGGCCCTGGCGGCCGCGCTGGAGACACCTTTTGTGTTCGCCTTGGCCAAGGGGCGCGGCCGCTACCTGTGCAAGCTGAAGCTGGAGCGGCTGGTCGGCGATGGTGCCAGCGACGATCTGTTCGAGCCAGACGAAGACCAGCCGCCACCGCGCAATGCCTTCGCCAAACAGCTGCAGGGCGAGGACCCGGAAGAGCGCCGCACCAAGCTCTACGAGTCGCTGGCCGTGGCCGTGGCAGGCGGCAAATGGGACGGCGACCGCGACCTGTTGCCCGAGCAGCCGGAGCCGCGTGACTGGTCGGCGGTGGCGGCGGAGCGCCACACCTGCACCGCCCGGCATTGCCCGCGCTTTCGGGAGTGCAGCTATTACAACGCTCGCACCAAGCTGGCCGAGGCGCACGTCATCGTCGCCAACCACGATCTGGTGCTGGCCTCCCTCGGTCGCAAGGCGCTGCCCGAGCTGGACAACTGCCTGGTGGTGTTTGACGAAGGCCACCATCTGCCGGCAGTGGCGCTGGACCAGTTCGCCAGCAGCATGGATTTGTCCAGCTTGCGCTGGCTGGACAAGCTGCCCAAGGCCTTGCACGAGGTGAGCGAAAAGATTCACGTAACACTGGCGCAAGACGTCAACACGCTGGCGCAGCAGCTCAAGACCGCGCTGTTTGACGTGGGCCGCATGGTGATGGACTTGCTCAACGTGAACGCCACGGGCTATGACGCCGTTTATCGTTTCAAAAACGGTGTGCTGCCCGATGAATTCACCGACCCCATCACCCTGATTCAGGGCCATGCGGGCGGCTTGTCCAAGGCGCTGGAGGCGCTGGGCGCAGAGGTGAAATTGCTGGCCAAGGAAGACCCGTCGCAGGCGGTGAGTTGTTCGCTGATGTACGCCAAGCTGGGCCAGCTGGCGCCCAAGCTGGGCAGCGTGCTGGAAACCAGCAGCCTGCTGCTGGAACACGGCCCGCAGCCGCTGGCCAAGTGGCTCAAGTCGGATACCAGTTCGGGCTTGGTCTTTTTGACCGCCCATGCCTGTCCGATCGTGCCGGGCGACTTGCTGCGCCAATCGCTGTGGAGCCAGGTGCGCGGGGCGGTTATCACGTCGGCTTCGCTCACCAGTTGCGGCAGTTTCGATTATTTTCTGCAGGAAGCCGGCCTGGTCAAGCTGCCGCACGTGTCCACCCTGGAGGTCGAAAGCCCCTTCAACTACCGGACCCAAGGCGAGCTGATCGTGGTGGAGACCGAGGCGGATCCGAAAAACGCCGAGGCCTATACCCGTGAAATGGTGGGTGAACTGTTGTCGGATTTGAGCCAGGTTGAGCATGGGGCGTTAGTCTTGTTCACCTCGCGGGTGCAGATGAAGGCGGCGGTGGATGCGTTACCGCCCGCCTTGCAGGAGGCGGTTCTGGTGCAGGGGCAAATGGCGCGCGGCCGTTTGTTGGCCACGCACCAGGCGCGGGTCGAGGCGGGTTATCCGTCGGTGATTTTTGGCCTGCAGTCGTTTGGCGAGGGGCTGGATTTGCCGGGCAAGCTGTGCGAGACGGTGTTTATCACCAAGCTGCCTTTTAGCCCGCCGTCTGATCCGGTGGAAGAGGCGCGCTCCGAGTGGTTGAAGAGTGTCGGGCGAGATCCGTTTTCGGAGTTGGTGGTGCCGGCCACGGGCATCAAGTTGTTGCAGTGGACGGGCCGGGCGATTCGCACCGAGGATGACCACGCCACCGTGATTTGTTACGACCGGCGTCTGCTGCGCATGGCCTTCGGGCGGCGCATGTTGCAGGGTTTGCCGCCGTATGCGGTGTCGCGCCGGGTGGGGGGCGTGGCGTTGGCGGTCTGATCGGTCTTGTAGTTGGGGTGACAGGCCGCAGTTGTGTTGTTCGTGAAGGAGTTCAATGTTGAATCAATGGGTGAACAAGGTTTTTGGTTTTGTCTTTCGGGTGGTGCTGGTGCTGGCGGGGGTGGTTTTCATGGCCAGTCTTTTTGTGGCGGCGCTGCTGGTGCTGGTGGTCTGGCTGCTTCGGGCAGGCTGGGCGCGTTTGACGGGCGAGCCGGTGAGTCCGTGGACGTTTCAGGTCAATCGTGAGGCGATGTGGAACCGTTTTAATCGGGGGCCGGGGGCGGGCGGGGCGGCTAAGCGCGATGAGTCTGATGTGATTGATGCGGAGGTTAAGGAGGTCAGGGAGGTTAGGGACGTGACCGAAGTTACTGACGTCACGGAAGTCAGGGAAATTGGGGGCGATAGGGAGGTTAAGCGGCCTCAGGAGTAGTTGGGTCGGGGCTTTTTGTGGGGCTCTTGTGGCTTCGGGACGGCGGAGACGGGGCGGAGGCCGGGCGCTCATAGCCCTTCGGTCCCGAAATCGCGCCCGGCCTCCGCCCCGCCCCCGCCTTGCGCTGCTTGCTCTCTTTAACTTGAAAAGATGAGTTTTTGTGGTTCGGGCTTCGCGTTCAGGTCACCAAGGCTTGTCGTGACTGTTTGGTGATTTGCTATTTTATTTATAGCTTGTTGCGCTTATTGCACTCGGGCTAGAGGGCTATTTGGCTTAAATGTCGATGACGATGTCTTTGGAGAAGAGTTCGATCGCGGTCTTGGCGACCTGGGTCGTGTCGAAGTAGGCGTAGGCGCCGACGCCGACTGCGCCGACCAAGGGCACAAAGCGCGAAACGCTTTTACCGATGAGATGCTGCGTGATCTTGACGCCCAGCGTCTGCGCGGCGGATTGAATGAAACTGAGTGAGGCGGCCTGAATCAGGTAGCGTTCGCCCACGCGGACCACCACATCACGGAAGAGCTGGGCTGATACATGCTTGAACAGGCAGTAAATCATTTGCTCGCGGCCCAGCGAGGCGCTTTTGCCGTAGACGGCGGCAATGTCGGCCACCATTTGCGCTTGCAGCTTCCATACGCCCATCAGTTCCGGCAGGATCGTCAACCAGCCCAGAAAACCCGGCGGCAAGGCCAGCGAGCCGGCCATCAGGCTGGCATGCCGAGCCGCATTGCGACCCACGGCGCGAGCCCGCACCTCGGGTTGCGTTACTTCGGCCTCGTTGGACGCAGGGACGTGCAGCACCAAATCCAGGATGGCGTCACCCACTTTGTGGCGCAGGTCCTGGTGCGCGTCAACAACGGCAATCTCGTTTTTCGACATGATGCGCAATTATCTCGCCGCCCTACAGATAGCCGCAAACTCCAATCCCTTATGGATAAGTATGAAAAGAGTCACCAGCCCAAGTGAGATAAGCGCAACCAGCTATAAATAAAGTAGCAAATCGCCCTCACTGCCACGACTGGTTTTCATGACCTGAACGCAAGCACAGAGCCCCGAAAGCCCATCTTTTCAAGTTAAAAAGAGCGAGCAAGCAGCGCGAGGCGGGGGCGGGGCGAAGGCTGGGCGCGATTTCGGGACCGAAGGGCTATGAGCGCCCGGCCTTCGCCCCGTCCCCGCCGCCCCGCAGCCACAAAAGCCCCCAACAGGCCATCAACCCAAGCCCCAAATCAGAGCAGCGCCAAAAAAACTCAAACCGGAAAACGAATCACCTCAAAGCCGCCAGCACCCGGCGATCCCAACCGTTTGATCAGCAACCGATAAGTATCCAGATCAAACGCCAAATCACAGCGAACACTCAAGGCCTCTTCCAGTTCAGCCTCGTCATGCACCGTCCCCAGATGGCTCCATTGATCAAACAGATGAATATCGGTGCGGCCGCTCAACGGGTTGTGCTCGCGCAGACCCATCCGGCCCGGATGCGGCCAGACCTGCAGTTTCTGCGGGGCCAAGGCCAACTGCAGCCGCAGATGGTGCAACTCAGGTTTTTCCTCGCCGCAGCACACGCCTTTGCAGCGGCCAACCTGATGGGCAAAACAACGGCCTCGGCCGGGCTCCAGCCCCAGCGCCTGCGGACACAGGCTGTAGGTATCGGCGAGTTCCTGCAGGCCTGCGATGGCCAGGTTTCTGGAGCGGTAAACCCCGTACAGCCGGTCAAACTCCCGGGGCTGCAAATCCTCACCGCGCACCAGGCTCAGCAGCGGCCGGGCCAGCGGGTTCTCGTCCAGGCGCCAGGCGCACAGCGTGCTGATGCGGCGCAACTGGCGGTTGTAGACCGGCTGCTTGTCCTTCACCAGTTTGGCTTCGAGCAGCAAGGCGCCGAGCTCGCCCGCGGTCTCGATCCACTCAATACGCCGAATTTCCTGTGTGATGCGCATCTCGCGCGGCGACTTGCTGGCCGCCTGAAAATGCGTCATGACCCGGCTGCGCAGCTTGATGCTCTTGCCAATGTACAAAGGCAGCGGGCCTTCACCATAAAACAGGTAGACACCCGCAGACTCCGGAATGTCACTGACCGCGGTTTCCAGCTGCGGCGGCAGGGCGGCGCTGCCTTGCAAAAGGGTCAATGCCTGTCGCCTGATCTGCTCTGCGCCCAGCTCCTGGGTGGCAATGCCCAGCCACGCCAGCACCATGTCGACATCGCCCATGGCCCGGTGCCGGGCGCTGGTGCTCAGCCCGTGGCGCTGCATGATGGCGTCCAGACCGTGGCTGCGATGCTGCGGATACAGCAGGCGCGACAGGCGCACGGTGCACAGCGTCTTCACACGCAAGGGCGTTTCCAGGCGGGCAAACTCGTTGAGCAGAAAGCCGTGGTCAAAACGCACGTTGTGCGCCACCAGCACGGCGTCTTCCAGCAGCGCCAGCACATGGGGGGCGACCTCGTCAAAGCCCGGCGCGTCGGCCACCATCCGGTTGGTGATGCCGGTCAGGTTCTGGATGAAGGTGGAAATGCTCGTGCCGGGGTTGACCAGCGAACTCCAGCGCGCCACTTCCCGTCCGTCCTCGATGCGCACGGCGGCAATCTCGGTGATGCGGTCATGCACCGGGTTACCGCCGGTGGTTTCAAGGTCAAGAAGAACGTAGCAGGGCAGCATGGGCCAATGCCGGGAGGCCTAACAAAACATCAGCGCCAGCCAGGCCGGATCGTCAATGACATTGATCAGCAGGTAGCCGCCAATGCGGTAAACCCACAACTGCGTGCGGAGCTTCACCCCCGGCCACCCCTCAGCCGGGTACTGAGGACACGCCGTCGCCATGTCAAACGATGTCGATGGCATGAATGGAGAAGTGGCCAGCGCGGCGGTCCGCAAAGTAGTGTTCCAGCGTTTCCTTGACGGTTCTGAACGCAATTTCGTCCCAGGGTATTTCGGCCTCAGAAAACAGCCGGGCCTCGATGGTCTCAAAGCCGGGTTTGAAAACGTCGCTCAACAGGCGCGCCCGGTAGAACATGTGGACCTGCCCGACGCGAGCGATATTGACCAGCGAGAAAAAGCCTTCCATCTCGAATTCAGCCCCGGATTCTTCCAGCGTTTCCCGCGCCGCGCCTTCGGCCACGGTCTCATTCAACTCCATAAAGCCGGCCGGCAGCGTCCACTTGCCCCAACGCGGCTCGATGTTGCGTTTGCACAGCAGGACTTTGTCGCCCCAATGCGGCACGGTCCCCACCACATTCAGCGGGTTTTCATAGTGGATGGTGCTGCAGGCTTCGCAGACGGCGCGCTCCTTGGTGTCGCCATCGTCCGGAATCCGGTAAATCACGGCAGTGCCGCAATTTTTGCAGTGTTTGATAGGGGCTCGAAGCATAAAAGCAGTGTAGTACGGCCTTACTGGATGACGATCTGGAGAGATTCCAGTCCGCTTACCGCGCCCAGCAAAGTGTCGCCCGGCACCACAGCTGAAACGCCTTCAGGCGTGCCGGTATAGATCAGATCGCCGGGTTGAAGTTCCCAGGCGGCGGACAGATGCTCAATGGTCTCGGCGATGTTCCAGATCAGTTTGGACACCTGGCTGTGTTGGCGAATCTGGCCGTTGACTTGCAGTGAAATCTCGGCCTTGGCGATATCGCCGGCCTGCTCGGCGGGGGTGATAGGGCCGATCGGCGCCGAATGGTCAAAGGCCTTGCCGATGCACCAGGGGCGCCCCTGTTTTTTCATCTCGTTTTGCAGGTCGCGGCGTGTCATGTCCAGACCTACGGCGTAGCCGTAAATGTGTTTGTGGGCATCGGCCGCCTTGATGTTTTTGCCGCCGGTGCCAATGGCCACCACCAGCTCGATTTCGTGGTGCAGGTTCGAGGTCAGGCTGGGGTAGGGCATGGCGCCGGTTTCACCCGCGTTGACCACGATCAGCGAATTGGCCGGTTTCAGAAAAAAGAAGGGCGCTTCGCGGCCGGTAAAGCCCATCTCCTTGGCGTGATCTTCGTAGTTGCGGCCGACGCAGTAAATGCGGTGCACCGGAAAGCGCTCAGGCTTGCCCAGCACGGGCACCGAGGCTATTGGGGCGGGTTTGAAAACATAGCTCATGACTTGGCCACCAGGTCAAAGTGTTCAACCACCGGCGCGGCGGCAAAGAAGGGTCCGACGATGGCGCGCCAATCGGCAAAAGCCGGTGACTCGCGAAAACCGATCGTGTGGTCTTCCAGCGTGTCCCAGAAGATCTGGAGCACATAGCGCTCGGTGTTTTCAATGCCCCGGTTGACCTTGAAGCCCTGGAACCCCTTGGCCCCGGAAATAACGGTTTTCAAGCCACGTTGGATGGCTTCTTCAAAAGCGGCGTTCTGGCCAGGGTGAATGCGGATATCGGCGAGTTCGAGGATCATGAAAGGCTTCCGGGTAGTGGTTGTTACGGGCAGGTGGGCAAGTCTACCGCCAGCCGTGGCGCAGGGTGGAGTTTGGTATGCTGGCATCCATGCCAACCGAAAACTTTATCCCGGGCAAGGACGCCTCGCTCGAATCCACCATCAAGACCCTGCAGGGCAAGTTGCAGGCGCTCGGTTTTCATATTGAAGAAAGATCGTGGCTCAATCCAGTCGACGGTATCTGGTCGGTGCATATTCGTGATCGCGACTGCCCGCTCCTGTTCACCAATGGCAAGGGCGCTACCCGGCTGGCCTGCTTGGCCAGCGCGTTAGGCGAGTTTTTCGAGCGCCTCTCCACCAATTATTTCTGGACGCATTACTACCTGGGACCCAAGGTGGCCGACCGCCACCATGTGCATTACCCGCAGGAGCGCTGGTTTGAGCCCGAGGAAGACGGTAGCTGGCCGGCCGGTCTGCTGACGCCCGGCCTGCAGAAGTTCTACAACCCGGAAGCCAATATCGATGCCAGCAGTCTGGTGGAGTTCAATTCCGGCAACGTCGAGCGCGGCATCTGTGCCATTCCCTATGTGCGCCAGCGCGATGAGGTGACCGTCTATTTCCCGGTCAACATCATTGGCAATCTGTATGTGAGCAACGGCATGTCGGCCGGCAACACCCAGGCTGAGGCCCGCACGCAGGCCTTGTCGGAGATCTTCGAGCGCTTTGTGAAGGGCCGCATCATCAGCGAAGGCATTTGCCTGCCGGACGTGCCGGAAGCCGTGATTGCGCGCTATCCGCGCATCGCCGCCGGCATCAAGGCGCTGCGGGCGGCGGGCTTTGGCATTTTGGTCAAGGACGCTTCCCTGGGTGGTCAGTATCCGGTGATGAATGTGACCTTGCTGCACCCGGAAGACCAGGGCTGCTTCGCCAGTTTTGGCGCGCATCCGCGCTTTGAGATTGCGCTGGAGCGGGCCCTGACCGAGCTGTTGCAGGGGCGCGCCCTGGACTCGCTGGCCGGTTTCCCGGCGCCGGGCTTCGATCTGGAAGAGACCGCCAGCGCCACCAATATCGAAATCCATTTTGTCGACTCCAGCGGTGTCATTCACTGGCAATTCCTGGGGGACGCGCCCGACTACGTGTTTTGCGATTGGAACTTCAGCAACAGTACGGCCGAAGACTACGCCTGGGCGGTGGACCGCATTCACCAGGACGGGCGCGATATCTATATTGCCGACTTCACCCACCTGGGCGTCTATGCCTGCCGCATTCTGGTGCCGGGCATGTCCGAGATTTACCCGGTGGACGACCTGGAGTACGAGAACAACAGCGTGGGCAACGCCATCCGCGAAGCCATCCTGAATTTACCGGATCTGGACGATGAAGAATGCTCTGACCTGCTCGCCACCCTGAATGAGTCTGCGTTGGCGGATCAGCGTCCGGTGGCGGCCGTGATTGGCCTGGCGGCCGACGCCGGCTCGTTCTGGAGCGACCTGCGCGTGGGTGAGCTCAAGACCTTGCTGGCCCTGGCGATTGGCGATGAAGCCGCCACGCTGGAGGGCTGTGACTGGATCAAGCATTTCGACCAGCTCAATCCCCAGCGGCGCGGCGTCTACGCCTGTATTGAAAGTCTGATCAACCTGGCCGGCATGGGCGGTACCGGACCCTATCTGGACGCTCTGCGCCAGCTGTATGGCGCCGGCGCGGTGGCGCAGGCGCACGCGCTCATCATGCAGACGGATCGTTTCATGGGTATCCCCGCGCCGGGGCTGCGCTTGGCTGGCTGTGAAATGCACCACAAGCTGCTGGCGGCGTATGACAAGGTGCATGTGCGCGCCGGCTATTAACTTCCCACGCCTCACATGAAGCTTTACAACTACTTTCGTTCTTCCGCCTCGTTCCGGGTGCGTATCGCTCTGGCGCTCAAGGGTTTGAGTTATGAGTATGTTCCGGTGCATCTGGCCCGGGGCGAGCAAAAAAAAGAACCCTACGCCTCCATCTCGGCTGACGCCCTGGTGCCGATGCTGGAGATCGACGGCCAGCGCCTGTCGCAATCCATGGCCATCATCGAGTACTTGGACGAAACCTATCCCGAGCCAGCCTTGCTGCCGCGTGACGCACTGGAGCGTGCGCGGGTGCGGGCCCTGGCGCAGTCGATCGCCTGCGAAATCCATCCACTCAATAATCTGCGCGTGCTCAAGTACCTGGTGAAAGAGCTCAAGGTGGATGATGAAGCCAAAAATACCTGGTACCGACACTGGGTGCGCACAGGGCTGGAGAGTTTCGAGCGGCAACTGCAGGCCAATGCCGCGCTAAGGCAACAAGCGGGCGTGCCGGCCTCGGTCTATTGCCACGGCGACACGCCCTCGCTGGCCGACTGCTGCCTGGTGCCGCAGATTTTCAACGGCCAGCGCTTTGACGTGAATCTGGACGGTTTGCCGCTGACCATGGCGGCGTTTGACGCCTGCATGGCGCTGCCCGCATTCCAGCAGGCGCAGCCGGTCAATTGCCCGGATAGCGAAGCCTAGCCAGGCCGCACAACGGTTCAATACATGCGGACGGTGAATCCCGACTGGCTTGTCCCGCAATGGCCCGCGCCTGGGCATGTGCATGCGGTATGCACCACGCGCGCAGGCGGTACATCGAGTGCTCCTTACAACTCACTCAACCTGGGCGACCATGTGGGCGATCGGTCGCAGGATGTGGCCGCCAATCGCGCTATTCTTCAGCAGGTCATTGAGGCGCAGCCCGTGTTTTTGTCACAGGTGCACGGCACACATGTCGAATGGCTTTCGGACCAGACCGCCCACGGCACGCAGGCCGATGGCTGCATCACCGATCAGCCCGGCCTGGCCTGCACCATCATGGTGGCCGATTGCCTGCCGGTGCTGTTCACCAATGCGCCGGGGAGTCTGGTCGCGGCGGCGCACGCCGGCTGGCGTAGCCTGGCGGGCGAGCAAGGGGACGGGATACTGGAGAGAATATTTGAACGTTTTAGTGCTCTAGCCCCCGTGGATAGTGCGCAAGAAGCTATTAAAATAATAGCATGGTTGGGCCCCTGCATAGGGCCTGACAAGTTTGAAGTGGGTGATGAGGTGCGCGATGCTTTCGCGGCGCATGACCCCGCAGCGCTGGCGATGTTCAGGCCGCAGGGCGCTGGCAAATGGCTGGCGAACCTGGCAGGGTTGGCCCGCCTGCGCCTGGCCGCGCTGGGTGTGACGCAAATCTACGGCAATGATGGTAGCAGCCCTTGGTGCACGGTGAGCAATTCGTCACGTTTCTTTTCCTACCGGCGCGACGGCGTCAGCGGCCGCATGGCCGCCTGCATCTGGCGGGATTGATTGGGCCTGCGCCAACTCAGCGGCTTCCCTGGCCTTGATCGCGCGGCGCCGGGCCGGTGCGCGCATCAGGTAGACCACCAAGGCCACGGGCCCCGCCCCATAGAGCAAAAAGGTAATGACCGCACCCAGCACTGTGCCATCGGGGTGATTGGCTTCGGCGACCGCCATCATGAGCGCAACATACAGCCAGGCCATGGGAACAATGTACATAAATGAAATACCTGATGGACGTTTAAGAAATGTCAGTTTTTCGACGGGGTAAATCTAAGATACTAAGATGCTTACCAAAGTCAAATGATAAATATGAGGACACAGCATGACACAGGAATCTCCTGAATTTTGGGCGCAATCGGCCCAGCAGTTTCAACAGACTTTGGGTGAAAACTTGAGCAAAGCTTTCCAGTCCTTCCAGAATATGGATCTGGGCGCAGCCGGTCCCAGTCTGGCGGCCCCAAGCCCGCCCCCTCCCCAGATCAATTTTTCGCACGAGAAGCTGCAGGAGTTGCAACAGCAGTACCTGAAAGACGCCACGGGCCTCCTGACGCAAGGTGTGCCAGGCCTGCCGCAGCCCGCAGACAAGCGCTTTGCCGCGCCAGCCTGGGGTGAGAATCCGATGGCGGCCTTTTCCGCCGCGGCTTATCTGCTCAACTCGCGCGCCCTCATGGGCATGGCTGACGCCGTCGATGCGGATGAAAAGACCCGTGCCCGTATCCGTTTTGCCGTGGAGCAATTGACGGCGGCGGCCTCGCCGAGCAATTTCATGGCGCTCAATGCCGAGGCGCAGAAGAAGGCGATCGACACCAAGGGTGAGAGCATTGCCAAAAGCATACAAAACCTGCTCCACGACCTGCGCCAGGGCCATGTGTCGATGACCGATGAAAGCCTGTTTGAAGTGGGCAAAAACGTGGCCACCACCGAAGGCGCTGTCGTGTTTGAGAACGATCTGTTCCAGCTGATCGAATACAAGCCGCTGACGGACAAGGTGTATGAGAAGCCCTTTCTACTGGTTCCCCCGTGCATCAACAAGTTCTACATCCTGGACCTGCAGCCCGAGAACTCCCTGATTCGTTATGCCGTGGCACAAGGTCACCGTACCTTTGTGGTGGGCTGGCGCAACCCCGATGCTTCGCTCGCCCACAAAACCTGGGATGACTACGTCGAAGACGCAGCCATCAAGGCGATCACGGTCACCCAGGAAATCACGGGTGCCAAATCCATCAATACCCTGGGGTTTTGCGTCGGCGGTACCATTTTGGGCACTGCGCTGGCTGTGTTGGCAGGGCGGGGCGAAAAGCCGGTGGCCAGTGCCACCTTTCTCACGTCCATGCTTGATTTCAGCGACACCGGCATTCTGGATGTCTTTATCGATGAATCCTTCGTTAAATACCGTGAAAAAGAGATGGGCAAGGGTGGCTTGATGAAGGGGCAGGATCTGTCCAGCACCTTCAGCTTCTTGCGGCCCAATGACCTGGTCTGGAACTACGTGGTGGGCAACTACCTCAAGGGCGAAACACCGCCTGCGTTCGACCTCTTGTACTGGAACAGCGATTCCACCAACCTGCCAGGTCCTTTTTACGCCTGGTATCTGCGCAATACCTATCTGGAAAACAACCTGGTCAAGCCCGGCAAGACGCTCGTCTGCGGCGAAAAGGTCGATTTGCGCACGGTCGATATGCCGGTCTATATCTATGGCTCGCGTGAGGATCACATTGTGCCAATCGGTGGCGCCTACGCGTCAACGCAGGTACTTCCCGGTAAAAAGCGCTTTGTCATGGGGGCCTCCGGCCACATCGCGGGCGTGATCAACCCACCGGCCAAGAACAAGCGCAGCCACTGGTTGCGTGAAGACGGCAAATTTCCGAAAACCCATGCCGAATGGCTGGCGGGTGCCACCGAGCAACCCGGCAGCTGGTGGACCGATTGGTCCGAATGGCTCGCCGCCCAGGCCGGCAAACAGATTCCCTCGCCCAAGACCTACGGCAAGGGCAAATACAAGGCCATCGAAGCAGCCCCCGGCCGCTACGTGAAGGCAAAAGCTTAACTACACCCAGGAGAGAAAAATGGAAGACATCGTTATCGTTTCAGCCACCCGCACCGCCGTCGGCAAATTCGGCGGAACCCTCGCCAAAACTCCGGCCACAGAGCTCGGTGCCGCGGTTATCAAGGAATTGCTGGCCCGCACCGGACTGGGCGTCGACCAGATCGGTGAAGTCATCATGGGCCAGGTGCTGGCGGCAGGCGCGGGTCAAAACCCGGCGCGCCAGTCACTGATCAAGAGCGGTCTGGCGAAGGAAACCCCGGCGCTCACCATCAACGCCGTCTGTGGCTCGGGCCTCAAAGCCGTGATGCTGGCCGCGCAATCCGTGGCCTATGGCGACAGCGACATCGTCATCGCCGGTGGCCAGGAAAACATGAGTGCTTCGCCTCACGTCCTGCTGGGCTCGCGGGATGGCCAGCGCATGGGTGACTGGAAGATGATCGACTCCATGATCGTTGACGGCCTGTGGGACGTGTACAACCAGTACCACATGGGCATCACTGCTGAGAACGTGGCCAAGCAATATGGCGTCACGCGCGAAATGCAGGATGCGCTGGCGCTGGCCAGCCAGCAAAAAGCCGCTGCTGCCCAGGACGCAGGCAAGTTCAAGGACGAAATCGTTCCCTTCAGCATTGCCCAAAAGAAGGGTGATCCGATTATTTTTGCGGCCGATGAGTTCCTCAACCGCAAGACCAGCGCCGAAGTTTTGGCCGGTCTGCGCCCCGCTTTTGACAAGGCGGGCGGTGTCACCGCAGGCAACGCGTCCGGCCTCAACGACGGTGCCGCCGCCGTGATGGTGATGACGGCCAAAAAAGCCGCAGCCCTCGGTCTCAAACCGCTGGGCCGGATTGCCAGCTTTGCAACCAGTGGCCTGGACCCCGCGCTCATGGGCATGGGACCGGTATCGGCATCGAAAAAAGCGCTGGCCCGTGCCGGCTGGAAAGCGGCCGACCTCGATCTGCTGGAAATCAACGAAGCCTTTGCGGCGCAAGCCTGTGCGGTCAACAGCCAAATGGAATGGGACACTTCCAAAGTCAACGTCAACGGCGGCGCCATTGCGATTGGTCACCCCATTGGGGCGTCTGGTTGCCGCATACTGGTCACCTTGCTGCATGAAATGCAGCGTCGCGATGCCAAAAAGGGCATTGCCAGCCTGTGTATTGGCGGCGGTATGGGGGTTGCCCTAACGATCGAGCGTTGATTTGCCATCACAATTCGTTGGTGACAGCGCAAGGACTATTGTTGCGATTCCGCGCAGTGGTCCGTCTTGTAGTGCTGCATAAGTATTTAACAAAGGAGATAACACAATGAGTCAAAAAGTAGCTTACGTCACCGGGGGCATGGGTGGCATCGGTACCGCCATTTGCCAGCGCCTCAGCAAAGAAGGTTTCAAGGTCATTGCGGGCTGCGGCCCCACGCGCGACCATGCCAAGTGGATTGCCGAACAAGCTGCGCTGGGCTTCACGTTCTACGCCTCGGCGGGTAACGTCGGTGACTGGGATTCCACGGTTGAAGCCTTCACCAAGACCAAGGCCGAGCACGGCACGATCGACGTGCTGGTGAATAATGCCGGCATTACCAAAGACCGCATGTTCCTGAAAATGACACGCGAGGAATGGGATGCGGTGATCGAAACCAACTTGAACTCCATGTTCAATGTCACCAAGCAAGTGGTGGCTGACATGGTTGACAAAGGCTGGGGCCGGATCATCAATATCTCGTCCGTGAATGGCGCAAAAGGCCAGGCGGGTCAGACCAACTACTCAGCTGCCAAGGCCGGCATGCATGGATTCACCATGGCGCTGGCGCAAGAGCTGGCCACCAAGGGCGTCACGGTCAATACAGTGAGCCCGGGCTACATCGGCACCGACATGGTGAAGGCCATTCGTCAGGATGTGCTCGACAAGATCGTGGCCACCGTACCCGTCAAGCGCTTGGGCGAGCCCAGCGAAATTGCCTCCATCATCGCGTGGATTGCGTCCAACGAAGGTGGCTATTCCACGGGCGCCGATTTCTCGGTGAACGGCGGTTTGCACATGGGCTGAGGCTTGGCTATATGCCCCACAAAAAAACCCGCTTCGGCGGGTTTTTTTGTGCTCGTGTCAGCTGGTGCATGTGGGAATCCACAATTGTTAAATGAAATCCGTGGCGGTACAGTATTTGGCCCGGTTCATAGACCACATAAGAGGCACAGCCCATGACTTCTCCCACACCTTCGCAAAAGCGACCCCTCTACAAATCGCTCTATATTCAGGTGCTGACCGCCGTGGTTATTGGCGTCTTGCTAGGCCATTTTTACCCGCAGCTGGGCGCCGAGATGAAGCCCCTGGGCGATGGCTTCATCAAGCTGATCAAGATGATCATTGCCCCCATCATTTTCTGCACAGTGGTCATCGGCATTGCCGGCATGGAGGACATGAAAAAGGTGGGCAAAACCGGTGGCCTGGCCTTGCTCTATTTTGAGGTGGTCAGCTCCCTGGCGCTGATCGTGGGGCTGGTCATTGTCAATCTGGTCCAGCCCGGTGCCGGCATGAACATCGACGCGGCAACCTTGGACACCAAGGCGATTGCAGCCTATACCGGTCCCGGCAAGATGACCGGTACCGTGGACTTTCTGATGAACATCATTCCCACCTCGGTGGTTGATGCTTTCGCCAAAGGCGAAATCCTGCAGGTGTTGCTCTTCGCGGTGCTGTTTGGTTTTGCGTTGCACCGCTTCGGCGGGCGCGGCACGATGGTGTTTGACCTGATTGAAAAAACATCCCATGTGCTGTTTGACATCGTCGGCATCATCATGAAGCTGGCCCCGATTGGTGCCTTCGGCGCGATGGCTTTCACCATTGGCAAATACGGTATTGGCTCTTTGTTTTCGCTGGGCAAGTTGATGGGCACGTTTTACCTGACCTGCCTGATTTTTGTCTTTGTCGTGCTGGGCACCATTTCCAGGCTGCATGGTTTCAGCATCTGGAAGTTTGTCAAATACATCAAGGAAGAGTTGCTGATTGTGCTGGGCACCTCGTCGTCCGAGTCGGTGCTGCCGCGCATGATGGAGAAGATGGAAAACCTGGGCGCCAAGAAAACCTGTGTCGGTCTGGTGATCCCCACGGGCTATTCTTTCAATCTGGATGGCACCTCCATTTACCTGACGATGGCCGCCGTTTTCATTGCCCAGGCCACCAACACGCCCATGACGCTGATGCAGGAAATCACGCTGCTTGGGGTGTTGCTGCTGACCTCGAAGGGGGCGGCTGGCATCACCGGCAGCGGGTTCATCGTGCTGGCCGCGACGCTGTCGGCGGTAGGTACGGTACCGGTCGCCGGCCTGGCGCTGATTCTGGGCATCGACCGGTTCATGTCCGAGGCGCGCGCCTTGACCAACCTGGTGGGCAATGGGGTCGCCACGATCGTGGTCGCCAAGTGGACTGGTGAACTCGACACCCAGCGACTGCAGGCTGGTCTGAACAACGAGACCTGGATAGAGGCCGACGAGCCAGAAATCTTGCTGGACAAAAAAGTGGCGCACATGGCTGTCAGCAAGAAAACTTGAGTCCCAGGGAGTCCGCGGCACTTACGTTAAAGCAGAGAACGCATGCGTGGCCCGTGCTAAGCTGGCACTCCCATTCAAGCCCTTGATTCAACAAGAAAACCGGAGCCATTCATGCCAGGACTTTTGCCCCAGATCGACCCGGACGGGTTGCTTGAGTTTTCAGTCGTTTACACCGACCGTGCCTTGAACCACATGTCGCAACGCTTTCAGGGCGTGATGAAGGACATCTCCGGCATTTTGAAAGAGGTCTACCACGCCAAGTCGGCCATCCTGGTGCCGGGCAGCGGCACCTTCGGCATGGAGGCCGTGGCGCGCCAGTTTGCCACCGACAAGAAGGTGCTGGTCATCCGCAATGGCTGGTTCAGCTACCGCTGGACGCAGATTTTTGACATGGGCCGTATCCCGGCGGAATCGACCGTGCTCAAGGCCCGTCGTGTAGGCGACGCCAGGCAGGCGCCGTGGATACCCTGTCCCGTGGAAGAGGTGGTCGCCACCATCCGCGAGAAAAAACCCGACGTGGTTTTTGCCCCGCATGTGGAAACGGCCGCTGGCATGATCCTTCCTGACGACTATCTGCGCACCGTGGCCGATGCCGTGCATGAGGTGGGCGGCCTGATGGTGCTGGATTGCATTGCCTCCGGCGCCATGTGGGTCGATATGGAAGCCACGGGCGTGGACGTGCTGGTCAGTGCGCCGCAAAAAGGCTGGAGCAGCTCACCCTGCTGCGCGATGGTGATGCTGAGCGAGCGTGCGCGCAACGCGATTGACAGCACCACCAGCACCAGTTTTGCCTGCGACCTGAAGAAGTGGCTGCAAATCATGGAAGCTTTCGAGGCCGGCGGCCATGCCTATCACACGACCATGCCCACCGATGCACTGACCCGCTTGCGTGAGGTCATGCAGGAAACCCGCGCCTACGGTTTTGAGAAGGTGCGCGCCGAACAGATTGAACTGGGCACCCAGGTGCGTGCGCTGTTTGAGCGTCGGGGCATTCAGAGTGTGGCGGCCGAAGGCTTCAAGGCGCCGGGCGTGGTGGTCAGTTACACCACAGACCCTGACATCCAGTCCAGCAAAAAGTTTTTGGGCCAGGGCTTGCAAACCGCTGGCGGCGTGCCGCTGCAGTGCGACGAACCGGCCGACTTCATGACCTTCCGCGTCGGCCTGTTCGGCCTGGAAAAACTGCATAACGTGGAGCGTACCGTGGCGCATCTGGCGGCCGCGCTGGATCAGATTCTCTGACCCGGCGTAGTCATTTTTGGCGCGATGGCGGGTTCAAGTCATGGATCCCGGATCGAGTCCGGGATGACCCGTCAAAGGTCTGTTGTCATTCCCGCGCATGCGGGAATCCAGACCGGTTTAAACCGGTGTCGCTTCCAGTTGGGCTGTCACCGTCAGCCATTGTTCTTCGAGGACCTGCAACTCGTCGTTGACAGTTTTCAGGCGTTTGCCGAAATCGGCAATTTCGGTCGGGTGATGGGCCTTGCTTAAATGCCCTTCCAGCGCGGCGCCTTCACCGTTGAGCAGTGTCATGCGGGCCTCCACATCTTCCAGTTTGCGCTTGAGCGAGCCCACAGGCGCCGGCTTGGCTTTGGCCGGTGCGGGTGCTGCGGCCAGCGCCTTGCGTTCGGCCTTGGCGGCGGCGCTGCTGGCTTCCTTGATGGCCTCGCGCTGGCGCTTGGCTTCGTCCAGCAGGTAGCGCTGGTAGTCGTCCAGATCGCCGTCAAACGGGGCCACGCCACCGCGCGAGACCATCCAGAACTCGTCGCACACGGCGCGCAAGAGTGCCCGGTCGTGGCTGACCAGCATGACGGTGCCTTCAAACTCGTTGAGCGCCATGGCCAGTGCTTCACGCGTGGCCAAATCCAGGTGATTGGTAGGCTCATCCAGCAGCAGCAGATTCGGGCGTTGCCACACAATCATGCACAGCACCAGGCGCGCTTTTTCACCACCGCTCATGCTGCCCACGGCCTGCTTCACCATGTCGCCGCCGAAGTTGAAGGTGCCCAGAAAGCTGCGCAAATCCTGTTCGCGTGTGGCCTGACCGGCAATTTTGCCAGCGGCCGTCATGTCCTTGACGAGACGGATCATGTGTTCCAGCGGGGTGTCGGCCGGTCGCAGCACGTCGAGCTCCTGCTGGGCAAAGTAGCCAATGTTCAGACCCTTGCCTTCGGTCAGTTCGCCACCGATGGCCGCCAAATCACGCGCCACGGTTTTCACCAGCGTTGATTTACCCTGGCCGTTGGCACCCAAAATACCGATGCGCTGACCGGCCAGCACCGAGCGGCTGACGTTGTTCACGATCACTGTGGGCGGTGTGCCTTCGGGCGAGCCTTCCGGTGCCGGGTAGCCAAAGCTCACGCCGGTCATCGACAGCATCGGGTTGGGCAGGTTGGCCGGTTCCTTGAATTCAAAGGTGAAGTCCGCGTCCGCCAGCAACGGCGCGATTTTCTCCATGCGGTCCAGCGCCTTGACCCGGCTCTGCGCCTGCTTGGCCTTGCTGGCCTTGGCCTTGAAGCGGGCAATGAACTTTTGCAGGTGGGCAATTTTGTCTTGCTGCTTGGAAAAGGCGTTCTGCTGCAGCGTCATCTGCTCGGCCCGCATGTCTTCGAACTTGCTGTAGTTGCCGCCGTAACGCACCAGCTTGCCGGCGTCGATGTGCAGGGTGACATTGGTCACGGCATCCAGAAACTCCCGGTCATGGCTGATGACGACCATGGTGCCTTCATACTTCTTGAGCCAGGCTTCCAGCCACACCAAAGCGTCCAAATCCAGGTGATTGGTCGGCTCATCGAGCAGCAGCAGGTCGGACGGGCACATCAGCGCGCGTGCCAGTTGCAGACGCATGCGCCAGCCGCCCGAGAAGCTGTTGACCGGGTTGCTGAGTTCGGTGGTCTTGAAACCCAGGCCCAAAATCAGCGCCTGAGCGCGGGCCGGCGCGTCGTGCGCACCGGCGTCCTGCAGCGCCATGTAGGCGTGGGCCATGCGGTCGTAGTCGTCGGTGGCCTCCGAGGCGGTGACTTCTTCTTGCGCGGCCAGCAAATCGGTGTCGCCGTCCACCACAAAGTCGGTGGCGCTTTGCTCGGTTTCGGGCATGTCCTGAGCCACCTGGCCCATGCGCCATTGGCTGGGGATGAAATACTCGCCCCCATCTTCGTGCAGTGAACCATTGAGCAGGGCAAACAGCGAGGACTTGCCAGCCCCGTTGCGGCCCACCAGGCCCACTTTTTCGCCGGGGTTGATGGTGACGGTGGCGCTGTCGAGCAGCAGCTTGGCACCGCGGCGCAGTATGACGTTTTTAAGAGTAATCATTCGGAGAGGGAGTTTGTGTCTTGTTGGGGTTGGCCGAGTGGCAAACCCAGGAAAATAAGGTGAGCCTTGGAGGGCTCCCTGAAGGAGTCCATGGGCACGAAGCCCAGCTCCTGGTACAGCGCGAGCGCCAGTGTGTTGTGCGGCCAGGTGCAGATGGCGGCTGTCTGGTAGCCCGATAGCCGCGCCTGCTCGACGAGCGCCAGGGTTAGCGCGCGCGCCAGTCCCTGACGGCGAAAGCCGTCCCTGACATAGACCCGCTTGATCTCTGCAACACCCGTCTGCGCTGTGGCTACATAGGCGCCGCAACCCGCCAGTTCGTCGCCGACCGAGGCCAGCAGCACGGCGCCTTCCGGTGCCGCGTAGCGCCCAGGCAGTTGCTCGATGTCTTTCCAGATCGTGCTGTTTTTGGGGTCGTCGAGGTCGCGCCCAGCGTACTCCAGCAACAGGCCTTTGAATATTTCATAGTCTGCCGGGGTGGAAATGCTTGTCAGCTTGAACAATGCTTGCATGGTCGGGTACTAGCCCTGCCTGGCTTCCTGGTTGGCCCGCAGGGCCTGCCGTGTGAGCAGCAATACCTGCGCTTCACCGGCGCTGGTTTCCAGCCAGACCGCTTCCAGCCCGGGAAAAGCGGCTTCAAAATTGTCTTGTTCATTGCCGATCTCCAGCACCAGCACGGCCTTGTCGCTCATGTGCTGTGGGGCGTCACGCAGCAGTTGACGGATGAAGTCCATGCCGTCGCTGCCGCCGGACGCGTTGCCGTCCAGCGCCAGCGCCGGTTCGGCGTGGTACTCGGGGGGCAGGGCGGCCATGCTATGCGCGTTGACATAAGGCGGGTTGCACACGATCAGGTCGTAGGGGCCGTGGACACCGGCCAGCCCGTCCGAGCTCAGCAGGGTGATGCGCTCCTGCAGGCCGTGCTTGTCGACGTTGATGCGGGCCACCGCCAGGGCGTCGGCCGAGATGTCGGAGGCGTCCACCGTCACATCCGGGTAGGTCATAGCGGCCAGTACCGCCAGACTGCCGTTGCCAGTACACAGGTCCAGCACGCGGCGCGTGGATTCAGTAAGCCAGTAGTCGATGCCGCCGCTCACCAGCAGTTCGGCAATCAGGGAGCGCGGCACGATGGCGCGTTCGTCCACGTAAAACGCCACGCCCTGCAGCCAGGCTTCCTGCGTCAGGTAGGCGGCGGGTTTGCGGGATGTAATTCTTGCTTCTAAAAGTGTAGCTACCCGCGCTTGTTCTGCGGGGGCTACAGGCCGATTTGCCATAAATCCAGGCTCATCCGGCGAACCCTCCAGCAAGGTATCCAACGGCAAGCCGAGTTGCCACAACACCAGCCATGCCGCTTCATCGAAGGCATTGGTGGTGCCGTGGCCAAACGCGACACCCGCCTCGGTGAGTTGCTTGGCACTCGATTCGATCAGTTCCAGAAGGGTCATGTCGTCAGCCGCGTATTCAGGTTTTCCAGCACACGCCGGTAGATGTTCTTGAGGGGTTCGATGTCGACCACGTTCAAGTGTTCGTCGATCTTGTGGATGGTGGCGTTGGGCGGTCCGAGTTCGATGACCTGTGGGCAGATCTTGGCGATAAAGCGGCCGTCGCTGGTGCCGCCGGTGGTGGACAGCACCGTGTCAATGCCGGTCTCCTGCTTGATGGCGGCCACGACGGCGTCGACCAGCGTGCCCGGCGTGGTGAGAAAGGGCAGGCCGCCGACGGTCCACGCCAAGTCAAAATCCAGCCCGTGTCGCGTCAAGACCGATTGCACGCGGTCTTGCAGCCCTTGCGGCGTGGATTCCGTGGAGAAGCGGAAATTGAAATCAATCACCACCGCACCGGGAATCACATTGCTGGCGCCGGTGCCGCCGTGGATGTTGCTCACCTGCCAGGAGGTCGGCGGAAAAAACGCGTTGCCCTGGTCCCATTCGATGCCGACCAGTTCGGCCAAGGCGGGCGCCAACAGATGGATCGGGTTTTTCGCCAGATGCGGGTAGGCGATATGGCCCTGCACCCCTTTGACCGTGAGCCGGCCGCTCATGGTGCCGCGCCGGCCGTTCTTGATCATGTCGCCGGTGCGCTCCAGCGAGGTGGGCTCGCCGACGATGCAGTAGTCGAGCTTTTCACCACGTTGCTTGAGCACATCGCAAACGATGATCGTGCCGTCCACGGACGGGCCTTCCTCGTCGCTGGTCAGTAAAAAGGCGATCGACAAGGGGGTCTCGGGCTGGGCCGCCACAAACTCTTCCACCGCGACGACAAAAGCCGCCAGCGAGGTCTTCATGTCGCTGGCACCGCGGCCATACAACTTGCCGTCGCGGTGCGTGGGCGCGAACGGGTCGCTGTGCCACTGTTCCAGCGGACCGGTGGGCACGACATCGGTGTGACCGGCGAACACTATTAATTCAGTAGCTACTCCCGCATGAATGGCGGGGGCTGCAGGCCTTTTTGCCCATAAATTGGTGACGCGGAAGTTATCCGGCCCGCTGGTGATGGTTTCACAGACAAAGCCCAGCGGGGCGAGTCGGGCGGCGATGAGGTCCTGGCAACCGGCATCGTCGGGCGTGAGTGAAGCGCGGGAAATCAGCTGTTCCGCAAGGTGGAGGGTGTGCGGGGTGTGCGACATCAGTGGGTCACGTCCAGCGTGATTTCGGTGAACGAGGGCTGGTCATCCGGGTCCTCTTGCTGTTCTTCGGGTTTGGCGCGGGCGCCAAAATCGTTTTGCAGCCGCCACATCAAATTGGTGGGTGAGTCGGCATTGGCCAGCCCTTCCTTGCGATCGACCACGCCTTCCCCAATCAGCCGGGCGATGTCTTGCTCGAAAGTCTGACCCCCTTCGGCCATGGATTTTTCCATGGCCTCCTTGACGCCCGTGAAATCGCCTTTTTCAATCATTTCGGCCACCAGGCTGGTGTTTAGCATGACCTCCATGGCGGGCACACGCCCCCCTGACACCGTGCGCAACAGTCGCTGCGACACGATGGCTTTGGTGGCGGCGGCCAGGTCGCCCAGCATGGTCGGACGGACCTCCACCGGGTAGAAACTCAGGATCCGGTTGAGCGCGTGGTAGCTGTTGTTGGCGTGCAGGGTGGCCAGGCACAAATGGCCCGACTGGGCATAGGCAATGGCCGCCGACATGGTTTCACGGTCACGAATTTCGCCAATCATGATCACGTCGGGCGCCTGGCGCAGCGCATTCTTGAGCGCCACCTGGGTTGATTGCGTGTCCGAGCCGACCTCGCGCTGATTGACCACCGAACGTTTGTTCTTGAACAGGAACTCAATCGGATCTTCGATGGCCAGGATGTGGCCGGCTACGTTTTCGTTGCGGTAATCCAGCATGGAGGCCAGTGTCGTGCTTTTGCCGGCCCCGGTGGCGCCCACCATCAGGATCAGCCCGCGCTTTTCCATCACCAACGCCCCCAGGCTCATGGGGACTGCCAGCGTGGCGAGCGGCGGAATGTCCATCGTGATGAAACGGATCACCGCGGCAATCGAGCCGCGCTGACGCATGGCGCTGATACGGAACCGGCCAACGCCGGCCAGGCCCCAGCCCATGTTGAGCTCATTCATTTCTTCCAGCTCTTCAATGCGCGCGGGCGGCAGTATCTCCGACAGCAAATTGAGCGGCGCATCGGGCGGGAGAATCTGGCTGTTGATGGGAACGCATTGCCCGTTGATCCGGATCAGGGCGGGCGAATGGGCCGACAAATAGACGTCCGAGGCTTTTTTCTCGCTCATCAAGCGAAGAATTCGCTCCATCGTGCCCGACGTGCCGTTGGTTGCCATGGTTCAGCCCCTGTTTTTGTTCTGGTCGTTCGGGAAGGCGGATCAGTCGCGCAGCAAGTCGTTCAAGCTGGTTTTGGCGCGTGTTTGCGCGTCCACCCGCTTGACGATGATCGCCGCGTACAAGCTGTATTTGCCGCCATCTTTGGGCAGGTTGCCGCTGATCACGACTGAGCCGGCGGGGATACGGCCGTAGCTGGTTGTGCCGGTGGCGCGGTCATAAATGGGGGTGCTCTGGCCAATGTAGACGCCCATGGAAATGACCGAGTTCTCTTCCACGATCACGCCTTCCACGATTTCCGAGCGGGCACCGATAAAGCAGTTGTCCTCGATGATGGTCGGGTTGGCCTGCATCGGCTCCAGCACGCCGCCGATGCCGACGCCGCCGCTCAGGTGCACATTCTTGCCAATCTGCGCGCACGAACCGACCGCGGCCCAGGTGTCGACCATGCTGCCTTCGTCCACATAGGCACCGATGTTGACGAAGGAAGGCATGAGGATCACGCCCTTGGCCAGGTAGCTGCCACGGCGCGCCACGGCGGGCGGCACCACGCGCACGCCGGTGGCTTTCATGGCTTCTTCGTTCAGCCCGGCAAATTTGGTCGGCACCTTGTCGTAAAAGCCCAGGTCGCCGGCTTGCATGATCTCGTTGTCGGACAGGCGAAAGCTCAGGAGCACCGCTTTTTTGACCCATTGGTGAACGGTCCACTGGCCCACGGCCTCGCGGGTGGCAACGCGCAGGGCGCCGGAGTCGAGCTGGGAGAGCACGTGCTCGACCGCCTCGGACACCTCTTTGGGCGCGGATTTGACGGAGACATTGGCACGGTCTTCCCATGCGGCGTCGATGATGTTTTGGAGTTGTTGGGTCATGGAAAGGCCTCTAAGGTTTCAGTATCGGATTTAAGTTCTGGATTTGACAAACTGGACAATGCGAAGAGCCGCCTCAACGCATTCAGCGGTTTCGGCCACCAGGGCCATGCGGATTCGTCCTTCGCCGGGGTTCGCGCCGTGACTGTCACGGGCCAAATAGGAACCGGGCAAAACCGTCACATTGTAAAGAGTGAACAATTCACGCGCGAAATCCGCGTCATTGCCCTTCACTTTGGCCCACAAATAGAAGCCGGCATCCGGCAGCGCCACCTCCAGCACTTCGGCCAGCAGTGGCGTGACTTGCGCAAACTTGCTGCGGTACAAGGCCCGGTTCTCGATGACGTGCTGCTCGTCGCCCCAGGCGGCGATGCTGGCGGCCTGCACCACCGGACTCATGGCGCTGCCATGGTAGGTGCGGTAGAGCAAAAACTGCTTCATGATGGCGGCGTCGCCCGCCACAAAACCACTGCGCATGCCCGGCACATTGCTGCGTTTGGACAGGCTGGTGAAAGAGACCAGGTTCTTGAAATCAGCACGGCCCAGTTGGGTGGCGGCTTCCATGCCGCCCAGCGGGGGCCCTCCTTGCAAATCATCGCGGAAATAGATCTCGCTGTAGCACTCGTCCGAGGCGATCACAAAGCCGTAGCGGTCGCTCAAGTCAAACAGCTTCTTCCATTCGGTCAGCGGCATCACCGCGCCGGTGGGGTTGCCCGGCGAGCAGACAAACAGCAGCTGGGTGCGAGCCCACACGGCGTCGGGCACGCTGTCCCAGTCTTGCGCGAAATTGCGCGCCGGGTCGGTCGGCACAAACCAGGGCTGGGCGCCGGCCAGCAGTGCTGCGCCTTCGTAGATTTGATAGAAGGGGTTGGGGCAGACCACGATGGGCGCCTGCTCGGCGTTGCCGCCCGCGGGGCCTGTGTTGACGATGGTCTGGGTCAGGGCAAACAGGGCCTCGCGCGAGCCGTTCACCGGCAACATCTGGGTCGCCGGGTTCACGTCCAAGCCGTAGCGCTGCTTGAGCCAATGGGCAAAGACCTCACGCAACCGGGGCTCGCCAGCGGTCGCCGGGTAAGCCGCCAGGCCACTGGGGCTGCTCACAATGGCCTCCACCATGGCCTGCTGGATGAATGCGGGTGTGGGATGTTTGGGTTCGCCCATGCCCAAGCTGATGGGTCGCAGGGCCGGGTTGGGGGTGATGTTGGCGAATAGCTGGCGCAGTCGCTCGAAGGGGTAGGGCTGTAAACGGGAAAGCAGTGGATTCATGGGGTGCGATTATCTCGCGCCCCGGCGTCGGGTTATTTTTTTGCTTTTTTGCGGGCCGGTGCGGGCTTTCGAACGGTCACGGGCTTTTCTTCCTGGGCCTTTGGGGCGTCACCAATGAGCGTCTTGACCGGACAAATTTTGAAGGCTGGGCATTTCTGGCATCCGACGGCGAGGGCGATGGGGCAGAGTGTCATGGCGATTTCCTGTTGATATGCTTGCGCGTGGACGCAAAGTATGCGCTTGTACGCGTTTCCATGCGCTTGCCTTGGAAGAGAAAAAGCACTGGTTTTCCGAGCGAAAATCCGCCGCTGAGGCGGCTCAGATCGACAGCGACTCCACCGGGCCATCCAGGCCCAGCCAGTGTCGAGCCGCATTTTGGAGGGCTGCGCCATCGCCGGTGGCAAGCAGCCGGCAGCGTCCAGGCGTATCAGGTGGCGCCAGGCTTGTCAGCCGACGGCGCGTCTGGCGTGCCACCGGTTCGCCGTTGTCGATCAGGCGGACTTCCGGGCCGACCAGCTTGCGCAGGTGTTCGCTGGCAAACGGGTAGTGCGTGCAGCCCAGGACCAGCGTGTCAATTTCGCCATCTTTTATGCCAAATTGGCCCATAGCCCCCGTGTAATGTGCACAGAGCGCTATTATTTTTGTAGTATCTTGGCGTTCGATGGCATCCGCCAGGCCATCGCAGGGCTGGCAAACGAAATGGGCTTGATTTGTCAGGGACTCAACCAGCGCTCGAAACTTGGCGCTGCCCAGCGTGCCGCGCGTGGTCATGACGCCAATGCGCCGGTTCTTGCTGCAGGCCACAGCCGGTTTGAGCGCCGGTTCAACGCCGACGATGGGAAGCTCGGGGTGTTCTTCTCGCAGCAAGTGAATGGCGGCCGCGGTGGCGGTGTTGCAGGCGATGACCAGTGCCTTGATCTTGCCGTGCTCATGCGTCAGCAGGCGCTGGGTGATGGCCCGCGAGCGGGCGACGACAAAGCCGTCGTCGCGCTCGCCATAGGGCGCATGGCTGCTGTCAGCGACGTAGACAAAGTCCTCGAACGGCAGTTCGGCGCGCAGGGCTTTGAGAATGCTCAAGCCGCCGATGCCACTGTCAAACACCCCGATCGGGTGCTTGACTGGATTGGGGGTAGAGCCCAATTTCAGTGGCGGTTTAAGTTACTCGGCAGCGACTGCAATGCCCTTGAACTCGCCGGTCGCAATGCGCTGTTGCCACTCGGCCGGGCCGGTGATGTGGGCGCTGGTGCCGCCGGAATCGACCGCCACGGTGACCGGCATGTCGACCACATCAAATTCGTAAATGGCTTCCATGCCGAGGTCGGCAAAGCCGACGACTTTGGCCGTCTTGATCGCCTTGCTGACCAGATAAGCGGCGCCGCCCACCGCCATCAGGTAGGCGCTCTTGTGTTTTTTGATGGCCGCAATCGCCACCGGGCCGCGCTCGGCCTTGCCGATCATCGAGATCAGGCCGGTCTCGCTCAACATCATCTCGGTGAAGTCGTCCATCCGGGTGGCCGTGGTGGGGCCGGCCGGGCCCACCGCCTCGCCCTTGACTGGGTCGACCGGGCCGACGTAGTAAATCACGCGGTTGGTGAAGTCCACCGGCAGCTTTTCGCCCTTGGCCAGCATGTCCTGGATGCGCTTGTGGGCGGCGTCGCGGCCGGTCAGCATCTTGCCGTTGAGCAGCAGGGTGTCACCGGGCTTCCAGCTGGCCACTTCTTCCTTGGTCAGGGTGTTGAGGTCGACCTTTTTGCTCTTAACATAGTCGGGCGTCCACTGGACATCCGGCCACAAGTCGAGCGACGGTGGGTCCAGGTAAACCGGGCCGCTGCCGTCCATTACGAAATGGGCGTGGCGCGTGGCCGCGCAGTTGGGAATCATCGCCACCGGCTTGCTGGCGGCGTGGGTCGGGTACATCTTGATCTTGATGTCCAGCACGGTGGTGAGGCCGCCCAGGCCTTGCGCGCCAATGCCAAGGGCATTGACCTTCTCGAACAATTCGAGGCGCAGGGCTTCGGTTTTGGTGAGCTCCGCGCCGCTGGATGACTTTGCCTGCAACTCGTACATGTCCAGATCGTCCATCAGGCTTTCCTTGGCCATCAGCACGGCTTTTTCGGCCGTGCCGCCAATGCCGATGCCTAGCATGCCGGGGGGGCACCAGCCGGCGCCCATGGTCGGCACGGTTTTCAGCACCCAGTCCACGACTGAGTCGCCGGGGTTGAGCATGACCATCTTGCTTTTGTTTTCACTGCCGCCGCCCTTGGCCGCTACCGTCACTTCCAGCGTGTTGCCGGGCACGATTTCCGTGAAGATCACGGCCGGTGTGTTGTCTTTGGTGTTCTTGCGCTCAAACTGCGGATCGGCCACCACGCTGGCGCGCAAGGTGTTGTCGGGGTGGTTGTAGGCACGGCGCACGCCTTCGTTGATAGCGTCGTCCAGGCTGCCGGTGAAGCCGTCCCAGCGCACATCCATGCCGACCTTGAGGAACACGTTGACGATGCCGGTGTCCTGGCAAATCGGGCGGTGGCCGGTCGCGCTCATCTTGCTATTGGTCAGGATTTGCGCGATGGCGTCCTTGGCTGCCGGACTTTGCTCGCGCTCATAGGCTCGGGCGAGATGGGCGATGTAGTCGGCGGGATGGTAGTAGCTGATGTATTGCAGGGCGGCGGCAACGGACTCGATCAGGTCGGCCTGGCGGATGGTGGTCATGGTGCGAAACCTCAGGTATTCGGGGGGATAGACAGTTTGAAATCGGCGCCAAGTTTAACCAGGCCGGCCCACGGCAACCTGACGCGGCAGGTCAGCCAGGCCGCCAAGAGTCAGCTGGCGGCGTCGTTGCGGAACTGGTTGTGGCAGGACTTACAACTTTTTTGCACGTCGTTGACCGCGGGTCGGATAAGGTCCAGGTCGCCACCTTGTGCCGCCTTGACGAGATGACTCACGGTCGTCAGGTACTTGTCTTGGGCTTCCTTAAATTCAGCGGGCTTTTGCCAAACATCGGCTTTGGCATGGGTGGGCGGGTAATTGCTGTCCGGGGTGAAATAGGTCCAGGGCTGTTTGGAGAGCTTTTCCAGTTCCAGGGCGCTGATGTTGAGCTCACGCGGGTTGTAGTCCTTGCGGTCCCGCGCCACCAGGCCCATCGGCTCCAGGGTGCGCGTGAACTGCTTGAAAATGGCCCGGCGCTTGCTGACCAGCTGGTCGGGGTGCGTGTCTTTAGGCTCGTCGCTGCAGGCCGCCAGGGCAACTGCGGCAACGACGACGAACATTGCCGATAACAATCTCGACATGGCTTTAATGCGCTTCGTTCTGCGTCCGCGACATCAAACGGTCGGTGTAGGCGATGGCCATGGCCGACAGCAAAAACGTGATGTGAATCGCGGTTTGGGCGATCAGTACTTTTTCGTCGTAGTTCGCCGCGTTGATGAAGGTCTTGAGCAGGTGGATGGAGCTGATACCGATGATGGCCGTGGCCAGCTTGACCTTGAGCACCGAGGCGTTCACATGGCTAAGCCACTCCGGCTGGTCGCGATGACCCTCCAGGTCCATGCGGCTGACAAAGGTTTCATAGCCCCCGACAATGACCATGATCAGCAGATTGGAGATCATGACAACGTCGATCAGGGCCAGCACCACCAGCATGATGATGGTTTCGTTCAGGGCGGCCGTGGGGCCGATTTCTTTGTAGCCGATGCTGGTGATCAAGGCTTGCAAGGCCGTCTGGTTGCCAAATGCGGCTTCCAGCAAGTGCAGGAGTTCAACCCAAAAATGGAACACATACACACCCTGGGCGGCGATCAGGCCCAGATAGAGCGGCAGTTGCAGCCAGCGGCTGGCAAATATAAAGCGCGGGATGGGGCGCAGGCGAGGCGTGTTTTCCGGGGAAGGTGGCGTCATTGAAGGGCTATAGTTTGCTATGGGTCGGGCCATTGTAGGGGGCGCGCAAGACAGCAGGCCGTGGCCGATGCCTTGCCAAGTTTGAGGTCAGTCAGTGGCCTGTAAGTGCGAGCCCCGACAGTCTCGAACAATTCAATTTAACTAGAGGAGAGCTTCAGATGAGTGCACCAACGACCGCCATTGAATCCACATTGGTTGAAAACCGGGTTTTCCCGCCGAGTGAGGCGATTATGAAAGCCGCCCGTATTTCCGGCATGGAAGGCTACAACGCGCTGTGCGCCGAGGCCGAAAAAGACTTTGAAGGTTTTTGGGCTCGTCTGGCCCGTGAAAACGTGATGTGGGACAAGCCCTTCACCAAAACGCTGGACGAGTCGAATGCACCGTTTTACAAGTGGTTTGACGACGGCGAACTCAACGCCTCGGCCAACTGCCTGGACAAGCACATGGGCACGCCGGTCGAGAACAAAACGGCCGTGATTTTTGAAGCGGATGACGGCACGGTCACCAAGACCAGCTACAAGGAACTGCTGGCCAAGGTAAGCCAGTTTGCCAACGCGCTTAAGGCCCATGGCATTCAAAAGGGCGACCGGGTATTGGTTTACATGCCCATGACGCTTGAAGGCGTGATTGCCATGCAGGCTTGTGCTCGCATTGGCGCCACCCACAGCGTGGTGTTCGGCGGTTTCTCAGCCAAGGCGCTGCAAGAACGCATCATTGACGCGGGTGCGGTGGCCGTCGTCACTTGCAATTACCAGATGCGCGGCGGCAAAGAATTGCCTTTGAAGGCGATTGTGGACGAAGGTCTGGCTTTGGGTGGTTGCGAATCCATCAAGACCGTTTTCGTGTACCAACGCACTGCTAGTGCCTGCAATATGGTGGCGGGACGTGACGTAACCTTCACTGAAGCACTGGCCGGTCAAAGCACCGAATGTGCGCCCGTGTCGGTCGGTGCCGAGCATCCTTTGTTTATTCTTTTCACCTCCGGCTCGACCGGCAAACCCAAGGGCGTGCAGCATTCCACTGGCGGCTTCCTGCTGTGGGCCAAGCTGACCATGGACTGGACCTTTGACATTCAGCCCTCCGATGTTTTCTGGTGTACCGCTGACATTGGCTGGATTACCGGCCACGCCTATGTGGCCTATGGTCCCTTGGCGGCGGGCGCTACCCAGGTTATTTTTGAAGGCATCCCGACCTACCCGAACGCCGGCCGTTTCTGGCAGATGATCGAGCGCCACAAGTGCACCATTTTCTATACGGCACCTACCGCTATTCGCTCGCTGATCAAGTCCGCCGAGGGGGATGAAAAAGTTCATCCAGACCGCTCGGATCTGAGCAGTCTGCGTATCCTGGGCACGGTCGGCGAGCCCATCAATCCCGAAGCCTGGATGTGGTACTACAAGCATGTCGGCGGCGAGCGTTGCCCGATTGTGGACACCTTCTGGCAGACCGAAACCGGTGGCCACATGATCACGCCGCTGCCAGGCGCCACGCCGCTGGTGCCCGGTAGCTGCACCTTGCCACTGCCCGGCATCATGGCCGCCATCGTGGACGAAGCGGGCGCCGATGTGCCCAATGGTTCCGGCGGCTTGCTGGTCATCAAACGCCCCTGGCCTTCGATGATTCGCAACATCTGGAATGACCCGGACCGCTTCAAGAAAAGCTATTTCCCTGAAGAGTTGGGCGGCACGACTTACCTGGCCGGTGATGGCGCCGTGCGCAGTGCCGATCGCGGTTACTTCCGCATCACCGGCCGTATTGACGACGTGCTGAACGTATCCGGCCACCGCATGGGTACCATGGAAATTGAGTCGGCCTTGGTGGCCAAGTCTGACCTGGTGGCCGAAGCAGCCGTGGTGGGACGTCCGGATGACCTGACGGGTGAAGCGATTTGCGCGTTTGTGGTGCTCAAAGGTCCCTGTCCTACCGGCGACGATGCCAAGGCTATTGCCAAAATTCTGCGTGACTGGGTGGCTAAAGAGATTGGTCCGATTGCCAAGCCGAAGGACATCCGCTTTGGCGAAAATCTGCCAAAGACCCGTTCCGGCAAGATCATGCGACGCCTGTTGCGTTCGCTGGCCAAGGGCGAGTCCATCACCCAGGATACCTCGACGCTGGAGAACCCTGCGATTCTGGATCAGCTGGGTCAAACTTACTGATACTATAAAAATAGTAGCTGGTTGCGCCCGTGCTACATGGGCTACCGGCTTATTTGATAATAAAAGCCCATGAAAAAAGCCCGCATATGCGGGCTTTTTTTTATGAGGTAACCAGACAGGCTGGATCAGCTCGCCAGAACCCAGGCGGCCAGTTTCTTGGCCTCCGCCTCGTTGACTTGTGGGTTGGCTGGCATGGGAATGGCACCCCAAACGCCTGATCCGCCTTTCATGATTTTGGCGGCCAGCTTGTCGGCCGCATCTTTTTGGCCGGCGTACTTCTTGGCGACATCCTTATAGGCCGGTCCCACCAATTTTTTGTCAACGGCATGGCAAGCCATGCAGTTTTTGGAAGTAGCGAGCGCCTGATCGGCAAACGCAGGTGCAGTCACAGAAGTTGCGGCGGCGGCTACGACGACGGCAAAGAGGGCACGATTCATCAGTTCTTCCTTTAGGGATGGTTTACAGTCCAATAACGGCATTGTAAGGACGGTGGTTGACACGTATTACATGTAGGCTTTTTGAGAATTGACGGGAGAGTCGGATGTATTTATTGGGACTTGGGCTGGTTTTGCTGGCCCTGAAGTATCTTGAGATTGGGCCGGTGGCCGCCTGGGACTGGTGGATCATTGCCGTGCCATTTGGTTTGGCTGTGCTCTGGTGGGCTTGGGCGGACAGTTCGGGGTACACCAAGAAGAAAGCCATGGAACGGGAAAACGAGCGTCGTCAGGCACGTATAGACAGAAACCACGAAGCCTTGGGAACCATAGCCAAAAAGAAGCGACGTTGACGAATCAAAAAAAAGCCCGCCCAGCATTGCTGGGCGGGCTTTTTTCCGGTCTTTAGATCAGCCGTGCTTCAGTAGTTGTCGAGCACCGCGCCCTTGCTGGCCGTTGAAGCATTGAACGCAAACTTGGCCTGCACGCCCCGTGTATAGCGGGGTAGCGGGGCTGTCCACGCCGCACGGCGTGTGGCGATTTCTTCGTCGCTAACATTGAGTTGCAGCAGCAACTGGTGCGCATCGATGGTGATGGAGTCACCCTCATGGATAAAGGCGATCGTGCCGCCAACAGCCGCTTCGGGCGCGACGTGGCCCACCACCATACCCCAGGTACCGCCCGAGAAACGGCCGTCGGTGATCAGGCCCACGGATTCGCCCAGGCCTTGGCCGATCAGTGCACCGGTGGGGGCCAGCATTTCGGGCATGCCGGGGCCGCCTTTGGGGCCCAGATAGCGCAGCACCATCACGTCGCCAGCCACGATTTTGTTGGCCAGAATGGCGGCCAGGGCCGATTGCTCATCGTCAAACACGCGGGCTGGGCCAGTCATCACCGGGTTTTTCAGGCCGGTAATCTTGGCCACGCAGCCTTCCGGTGACAGGTTGCCCTTCAGAATGGCCAAGTGGCCCTGCGCGTACATCGGGTTGCTCAGGGGGCGAATCACATCTTGATCGGCACGGGGCGCGTCTGGCACATCCTTCAGCACTTCGGCAATGGTTTGACCGGAGATGGTGATGCAGTCGCCATGCAATAGGCCGGTCGATAGCAGCATTTTCATGACTTGCGGGATGCCGCCAGCCTGGTGCAGGTCCACCGCAAGGTATTTGCCGCTGGGTTTGAGGTCGCACAGCACGGGGGTTTTGACGCGCACGCGTTCAAAGTCGTCAATCGTCCACTCCACACCGGCGGCGTGTGCGATGGCCAGGAAGTGCAGTACGGCATTGGTCGAGCCGCCCGTGGCCATGATGACGGCGACGGCGTTTTCAATCGATTTGCGGGTGACGATGTCGCGGGGTTTGATATCTTTCTTGACTGCTTCAATGAGGACCTTGGCCGATTCCTGGGCCGAGTTCATTTTTTCGTCATGTGGGTTCGCCATGGTGCTGGAATAGGGCAGGGATATGCCTAGTGCCTCGAACGCTGACGACATGGTGTTGGCCGTGTACATGCCGCCGCAAGAGCCGGTGCCGGGGATGGCGCGGCGTTCGATTTGCAGCAGGTCTTCGTCACTCATGCGGCCGGCGGCGTTTTCGCCCACGGCTTCAAACACGCTCACGATGTTCAGGTCTTTGCCCTTGTAATGGCCGGGCAGAATGGTGCCGCCATACACATAAATGGCGGGCACGTTGGCGCGCAGCATGCCCATCAGGCCGCCCGGCATGTTTTTGTCGCAACCGCCCACCACCAGCACGCCGTCCATCCACTGGCCTTGCACGCAGGTCTCGATGCAGTCGGAAATCACTTCGCGGCTGACCAGCGAATACTTCATGCCCTCGGTGCCCATGGCCATGCCGTCGGAAATGGTGGGGGTGCCGAACACTTGGGCGTTACCGCCGGCCTCTTCAATCGCGGCAATCGCGGCATCGGCCAGCTTTTGCAGACCGCTGTTGCACGGTGTGATGGTGCTGTGGCCGTTGGCGACACCGATCATGGGCTTCTTGAAGTCGTCGGCCTCGTAACCCATGGCGTAGTACATGGAGCGGTTGGGCGCGCGCGACTTGCCCTCGGTGATGTTCTTGCTGCGCGGGTTCAGGATGACGGGTTTGGTTTCCATGAGGAATCTCTTGTAATGGGGTTGCAGTTTTTCAGGCCAGAGTATGCGCCGCACGACAAAGTTGTTCCAATATATTTTTAAGTGTTGATTAATATGTATGGCATATGAATGAGTCCATCAATCCCCCGTTTCCGCCCGCGTTGACCCCGCATCTCATTGAACTCCGGTTGTGGCGCCAGTTCGTGGCCGTGGCGGAAGAACTGCACTTTGGTCACGCCGCCACGCGCCTGCACATGACCCAGCCACCCTTGACGCAAGCGATTATCCAACTGGAAAAGCTGCTGGGTGTGCGCCTGTTTGACCGCACCAAGCGCAGCGTGCAGCTCACCGCGACCGGTCAAGCCTTGTTGCCCGTCGTACTGGATTTGCTGGCGCGCGCGCAAGCTTTACCAGCGCAGGCCCGGGCCGCCGCAGCGGGCGAAGTGGGGCGGCTGCGGTTGGCTTTTGTGTCCACCGTGGGCTTTGTCCAGTTGCCGCAGTGGGTGCGGGCGTTTCGCGAGCTTTATCCCCAAGTGCAGCTGGACTTGCTGGAGGCCACGGGTGACGTGCAGTTGCAGGGTCTGGAACGCGGCGAGATCGATGCCGGCTTTATGCTGCATGCACCAGGTTTTGCCCCGGCCGGGCTGGCGCGCTTGCTGATCACCCAGGAGCCCCTGGTGCTCGCCTTGCCCGAACACCATCCACTGGCAATCCAGGCGGTGCTGGCTTTGAGTGATGTGCTGGCCGAGCCACTGATCATCTTTCCGCGCCGCATTGTGCCCTCGCTGTTTGATGCGATTTTTGCGCTGTACCACGCCGCCGGCTGCCTGCCCGCCGTGGCGCAGGAAGCCATCCAGATGCAGACCATCGTCAACCTGGTGTCGGCGGGCTTGGGCGTGGCCTGGGTGCCTGAAAGCGTGCGCCAGTTTCAGCGCTCCGGTGTGGTGTATCGCGAGGTGCTGCTGGCCCAACACGGGCCGGGCACAAGGGCCAGCGCGATGCCGGGCTGCGAAACCAGCCTGGTCTGGCGGCACGAGGGCATCAGCCCAACGCTGGCGCGATTTGTGGAATTTGTACGGGATTAATGCAGCATCTTGCTCATATAACTTGTGTTAGATCAAAGAATTGTCTTCGTGCATGCATAACAATGCATTTGTCGATTTCATGTAAAGCAATATATTGCCTATTATCGATGCTTTTAATCCCTATATCGCAGGAGACATCATGAGCGAAACCACCGAAGCCACGGAAATCATTGAACCGGTCGAAGCCATCCAGAGCGACGTTTTTGTCGCGGTCAATTACGACGACCTGATCCCCAATAACGTCGACTTGTCGTCCGACAAGCAGTTGCAGCGTGCCCTGGAAGGGTGGCAGCCCAAGTACCTGGAGTGGTGGAAAGACATGGGCCCTGAAGGCTTCCAGACCTCCGACGTCTACCTGCGCACGGCGGTGGGTGTGGACCCGAGCGGCTGGGCCAAGTTCGGCCACGTCAAGATGCCGGACTACCGTTGGGGCATTTTGCTGGCGCCCAAGGAAGAAGGGCGCACCATTCCCTGCGGCAGCCACAAAGGCGAGCCCGCCTGGCAGGAAGTGCCGGGTGAATACCGCTCATTGCTGCGCCGCCTGATCGTGGTGCAGGGCGACACCGAACCGGCCTCGGTGGAGCAGCAGCGCTTTCTGGGTGCCACGGCGCCGTCGCTGTACGACATGCGCAACCTGTTCCAGGTGAATGTAGAAGAGGGCCGCCACCTGTGGGCGATGGTTTACCTGCTGGTCAAATATTTCGGCCGCGACGGGCGCGAAGAGGCGCAGGCGCTGCTGGAGCGCCGCTCCGGCCACGAGGACAACCCGCGCATTCTGGGCGCTTTCAACGAGCGCACACCCGACTGGCTGAGCTTCTTCATGTTCACCTACTTCACCGATCGTGACGGCAAGATGCAGCTGGCGGCACTGGCGCAGTCGGGTTTTGATCCCTTGTCGCGCAGCTGCCGCTTCATGCTGACCGAAGAGGCGCACCACCTGTTTGTAGGTGAAACCGGCGTCGGCCGTACTGTTGAGGCCACTTGCCTGGCCATGAAGGCGGCCGGCATCACCGACCCCTACGCCAAGGACGCCATTCGCAAACTGGGCGTGATCGACCTGCCCACGTTGCAGAAGAAGGCCAACTTTCACATGTCGGTCACGCGTGATTTGTTCGGCTCCGAGATTTCATCCAACGCGGCCAGTGCGTTCAGCACCGGCCTTAAAGGCCGCTTCAACGAAACCGCCATTGATGACGACCACCAGCTGGAAAACGCCACCTACCCGGTGTTGCGCGTGATCGACGACCAGTTTGTGACCGAAGACGTGCCGGCCCTGCGCGCCATCAACAGTCGCCTGCTCGAGGACTATATTGCCGACTGCCAGGGCGGTATCGATCGCTGGAACAAGGTGATCGAGAAGTCCGGCATTGCCTTCAAGTTCAGCCAGCCGCACAAGGGCTTTAACCGCAGGATTGGTGAGTTTGTCAACGCGCACATCAGCCCGGCCGGCGAACTGCTGAGCGCCGAAGCGTGGAACGCCCAGCGGGGCGACTGGCTGTGCAATGACGAGGACCACGCCTACATCAACTCGCTGATGAAGCCGTGCGTGGAGCCTGGCAAATACGCCAGCTGGATTGCGCCGCCGCGCGTGGGCATCAACAACCAACCGCAGGATTTTGAGTACGTTCGCATCGAACATTCCTGATCCGCGTCAGGATCTGCATGGCGTGCGTGCACAATGCCGCCATGCTGATTCATCCCCAAATTAATCCTGTCGCGCTTCAACTCGGGCCTCTGGCCATTCATTGGTACGGGTTGACCTATCTGGCCGCTTTTGGCCTGTTCATGCTGTTGGGTATTTTGCGCCTGCGGCATCAACCCTATGCTTCCATCAAGGAGCCCGGTGCGTGGTCGCGCCGGGACGTGGAAGACATCCTGTTCCTGGGGGTGATGGGCGTGGTGCTGGGTGGCCGTATCGGCTATTGCCTGTTTTACAAGCCTCTCTATTACCTGGCGCATCCGCTGGAGGTTTTTGCGGTGTGGCAAGGCGGCATGAGCTTTCATGGCGGCATGTTGGGCGTCTTTGTCGCCATGATCTGGTTTGCCCGCTCACGCCGCAAGCCCTGGCTGCAGGTGACCGATTTTGTTGCGCCCTGCGTGCCCACGGGCTTGGCGGCAGGGCGGGTGGGCAACTTTATCAATGGTGAGTTGTGGGGCCGTTTGAGTAGTCCGGACCTGCCTTGGGGCATGGTGTTTCAAGGCGCGGGCGATTTGCCGCGTCACCCATCACAGGTGTATCAATTCTTGATGGAAGGGCTGCTTTTGTTCGTCTTGCTGTGGTTGTACGCCCGCAAGGAACGCAAGCAGGGCCAGGTGTCGGCCGCCTTTTTGCTGGGCTATGGGGTGTTTCGATTCATAGCCGAGTTTTTCCGCGAGCCCGATGCGCATCTCGGTATTTTGTCGCTGGGCATGAGCATGGGGCAGTGGCTGTGTCTGCCCATGATTGTGGGCGGGGTGGTGTTGTGGCGCTGGGCTCAGACCCGTACCTCCAACTGACGTTCTTCGCAAAACTCGGGTTTGTACGGGGGTAAAAAACCTTGTGCGCCGAGTTTTATACGGCCATAATTATGCGTAATTATTGAAAATTACAGCCTGATCACGGCACACCCTACGACCTGAAAAGACGACCATGCGACTGGTTCACAACTCCTTGCACGATGAAGTCGCGGTGCTTCTGCGCGACCAGATATTCGCTGGCACATTGGCGCCAGGCAGTTTCATTGACGAAGCTGCACTCTGCGCGAGTCTGAAAATATCGCGCACACCGCTACGCGAGGCGCTCAAGGTGCTTAGCGCCGAGGGTTTGGTACGCCACGAGCCGCGCCGAGGCTGTTTTGTGAGCGAGGTGACCGAGCGGGATCTGGACGAGATCTTTCCCGTGATTGCCATGCTGGAGGGGCGCTGCGCCTTTGAGGCCGCGCGCAATGCCACTGATGCCGACATCGCCGCACTGGATGTGCTGCACGAGCGCCTGGAGAAGCACGCCAAAGCCCGGCGCATCAACGACTATTACGCCACCAACTTCGCCATTCATGAGGCCATCATCACCTTGGCCAACAACCGTTGGCTGGCCCAGGTGATCGCCGATTTGCGCAAGATACTCAAGCTGGCCCGGCTGCAGCAACTGCATGCGCCGGGCCGGCTGGAGCAGAGCTTGAGTGAGCATCTGGCCATCTATGCGGCGTTGAGAGCGCGCGACTGCGAAAGCGCTGATGCCGCCATGCGAACCCACCTCACGCGTCAGCGTGAGGCCCTGCGCGAACTCGCGCGTAACCAAAAAAGCAGGCTCCTGGCATGAATACAACCGATTGGATCAGCCGCAAGGTTTCTAAACTCTTGCCCGTCGCCACTTCCAATATAAACAGGGCTTCAGCCCCCGCCAATAAAGCGGAAGGTGCTATTAAAACAGGAGTCTTTGGTGGTCTTCCTGCTGCACCCGTCAGCGCAGGTGGCCGTTCACCCTCGCGTTCCACGCGCGAGCGCCTGGCCGGCACCTTGCGGCACGGGGAAGAGGCCCTGTCACCACGCGTTCTGCGCCGCACGCTGACGGAGTTGCAGGCGGTGGTGGACAGCCGGGTGAGCGAGGTGGAAGGCGGGCGCCGCGCCAGTGGCGTGGCGCAGTGGTACGCTGCGGCCACGGCCGCAGAGCGGCGCGATTGCTGGCTGTTGATGAGCGAACAGTTCGTGGCAGATCCGCAAGTCGTCAAATCGGCGCAGGCCCAATTTGCTGCTGCGGCGGGGACGCCTGATGAGGCCGCTGCCGAGGTGCATTACCGCCGCGCCACGGTATCACCGCGCAGGCGTTTGCTGCAGCGTTTCAGTGCATTTCCAGAAGGAATCCGGTTTTTGGTCGACCTGCGCGCCGAGATGCTGCCTCACCTCAAATCCGACAAGCGCCTGCAGGCGCTGGATATCGAGATGGAGTACATGTTTTCCACCTGGTTTGACGTGGGCTTTCTGGACCTGCGCCGCATCAGCTGGGATTCACCCGCGTCCCTGATCGAGAAGCTGATCAAGTACGAAGCGGTGCACGATATCAAAGGCTGGGCCGACGTGAAGAACCGGCTGGACTCGGATCGGCGCTGCTACGGCTTCTTTCATCCCCGCTTGCCGGATGATCCGCTGATTTTTGTCGAAGTCGCCTTGATGAATACGATGGCTGACAGCATCACCCCCTTGCTTGATGAATCAGCTGACGCGGCAGACCTGAACAAGGCGACCACGGCAATTTTTTACTCCATCAGCAACACTCAGATCGGGCTGCGCGGCGTGAGCTTCGGTGACTCATTGATCAAGCGCGTGGTCGAAACCCTCAAGGCCGAGTTTCCCCGTCTCAAGACATTTGCCACGCTCTCGCCGATCCCGGGCTTTCGTGCCTGGCTGGGCAAGAACGCCAGCGCCATGCTTGACAAGCTGGATGACAAGGCCCGCGCGGAGCTCGGCCGAGCCTTGGGATGTGAGTCTGTGACGGCGACACAGCTGTTGGCTGCCGCCGACAAGGCGCTGGAGCTGGACGCCAAATCGCCGGTGCGCCACCTGCTTTTGCAAAGCGCCGCCCAGTATCTGGGCCGGGAGCTGGTGGATGGCAAGCCGCTTGACCCGGTGGCACGCTTTCATCTGGGCAACGGCGCGCGGATTGAACGGCTGAACTGGGGCGGTGACCCGTCGGCAAAGGGCCTCAAGCAGTCTTACGGAATGATGGTCAATTACCTTTATGACCTCAAGCGTCTGGACAAGTACCGGGCACAACTGGAACAAAGAAAAATACCGATTTCAGGCGACATCGAAGCCCTGGAATTTTGAAGGTTGGCTTTCGTTTTTAAAAATATTACAGGAGACAGACATGACTTTGATGCACCTCACACATAACCCCCGGCGCGACGTTTTACGCCTTGCCGCAGCCACCCTGGCCAGCAGCGCACTGCCGGGGTTCGCGCAGACGAGCTGGCCAGCTAGGCCCGTGACCGTGGTCGTTCCTTTTCCAGCCGGGGGCGGCACTGACGCTTTCGCCCGGCCGCTGTCGGCGCAATTCGCCAAATTGACCGGTCGACAGCTCATCATTGATAACCGGGGCGGGGCCGGTGGCACCGTCGGGGCCAGTATTGCGGCCAAAGCCCAGCCGGACGGTTACACGCTCTTCATGGGGGCAGTACATCACGCCATTGCGCCGTCGATGTATCCCAGGCTCGACTACGACATCGAGAAGGATTTCGCGCCGCTGGCCCTGATGGCCAATGTGCCGCAGGTACTGGTGGTCAACCCGAAGCTGGTGCCGGGCGACTTCAAGGCATTTTTGGCGCAGGTACGCAAAAACCCGGGTCGCATGAACTATGGCTCGGCCGGTAGCGGTACTTCGCACCATCTGGCAGGGGAGTTGTTCAAGCAGCAAACCCAGACTTTTATCACCCATATTCCTTATCGCGGGGCGGGCCCGGCCTTGGGGGATCTGATGGCGGGCAATGTGGACATGATGTTTGACGGATTGGGTTCGTCTGCCGGGCACATCAAGGGTGGTCGCATCAAGGCGTTGATGGTGTCCGGCTTGAAGCGCAACCCGGCCTTTCCCGATGTGCCCTGTGCCGGCGAATTGGGTTTGCCGGACTACACCGTCACCACCTGGTATGGCTTGTGGGCGCCCAAAGGTACACCCGCCGATGTCCAGGCCTGGATCGTCGAAGAAATGCGCCGCGCCGCCGCCACCGACGAGCTCAAAGCCATCTGGGCCAGCAATGGCGCGGAGTTTGGCAACCTGACACCGCCGCAGTTCGGCAGTTTTGTCAGCAATGAGGTCAAACGCTGGGCAGCAGTGGTCAAGGCTTCCGGTGCCAAACTTGACTAAGCCGGCCCGTTCAACAACAACCCCGGGCTGCATCCAGTTGGCGCAGCAGGCGGGCGTGGCGCGGGTCACCATCAGCCACCCACCGCGCTTCAATGCCATGTCGCGCATCATGTGGCGCGAACTGCGCACGGTTTTTGAGGGTGTGCAAAACAGCACAGACATACGCTGCGTCGTGGTGCTGGGAGACAGGGGCAACTTCTGTTCCGGTGGCGATATATCGGAGTACGCTGATTTTCGGTTTCAGGAATCCAGCCTGCGCGACTTTCATGAAAACGACGTCTGGGGCGGTTTGCAGGCCATGCTGGCTTGCGATGTGCCCATCGTGGCGCAGATCGAAGGCAATTGCATGGGGGCGGGGCTTGAAATGGCCAGCTGCTGTGACATTCGTCTGGCCGGTAGTTCCGCCAAATTTGGCGCGCCCATCGCCCGGCTGGGCTTTCCCATGGCGCCGCGCGAGGCGGCCCTGGTTGCGCGGGAAGCTGGCCTGCCGACGGCGCGCCAAATGCTGCTTGAGGCGGCGATTTTCAGCGCGGCGGACATGAAGGCCCGTGGGTTTCTCAGCCAGGTATTGCCGGATGCGGAGCTGGCCGCGCAAGCGCAGGCCGCCGCGCTGCGCATCGTGGCCCTGGCCCCCCAGGCCGCGCGCCTCAATAAACAGACGATTCGGGTATTAAATAGCCCTCTAGCCCTTGTAGAGCATGCGCATAAAGCTATTGATTCGATAGCAATTCAGATTGACAACGCTTACGCTTACGCTGATAGCACCGAACACCGCGAAGGTATTCTGGCCTTTCTGGAGAAGAGAAAGCCCGCGTTTTAAAGCGCCGCTTAAGTCAGACAAGCTTTCAACATTCATTCTTGCCAAACACCCTATTCGATATGCAAACACAGAGCAACTCTGGCCAGAGCAACGGCAATCTTTTTTCGGCACTTCGTGCCGCCTTTCCCCAGGACCTGGACGCCGTCGCCGTCGAGACCGACAACGGGCTGTATTACTCGTGGCGCGACCTCGATCGCGCCACCGCCATGATGGCCAATTTGCTGGCGTCGCTGGATCTGGCGCCTGGTGCCCGTATTGCGGTACAGGTGGAGAAGTCGGTTGAGGCCTTGGTGCTGTACTTGGCCACCCTGCGCGCGGGCTTTGTGTTTTTGCCTCTCAACACGGCCTACCAAAGCGCCGAGATCGAGTATTTCATCGGCAACGCCGAACCCGCCGTGGTGGTGTGCACGGCCAAGAACTTCGGCTGGGTCAGCAAGATTGCGTTCAAGGCGGGCACGCAAAGCGTGTTCACCCTCAATGACGACCGCACCGGTTCCTTGCTGGAGCGTGTCGCCCATTGTTCCGACCAGCACGCGGTGGCGTTCAGACAAGCCGATGACCTGGCTGCCATTCTGTATACCAGTGGCACCACGGGCCGGTCCAAAGGGGCCATGCTGAGCCATGGCAATCTGTTGAGCAATGCGCGGGTGCTGAAAGATTACTGGGGCTGGCGCAGCGCGGAGGAGGGCGGTGATGTGTTGATTCACGCCTTGCCGATCTTCCATGTGCATGGTCTGTTCGTGGCCATTCACGGGGCGCTGCTCAACGGCAGCAAGATGATCTGGATGAGTAAGTTTGATCCCCGGCTGGTAATCAAAAAAATGGCCGAGGCCACCGTGTTCATGGGCGTTCCCACGCTCTATGTGCGCCTGCTGGCCGAGCCAGGGCTGACGGTGGATGCGGCGCGCCATATGCGCTTGTTCATCGCCGGGTCGGCGCCCTTGCTGATTGAAACCTTCAACGAGTGGCAGGCCAAAACCGGCCACACCATTCTGGAGCGCTACGGCATGAGCGAGACGCTGATGCTCACCTCCAACCCGTATCACGAGGCCGATGGCGAGCGAAGGGCTGGCACCGTAGGTTTTCCGCTGCCGGGTGTGAGTCTGCGCGTGCAGGATGACGACGCTCAGCCGGTGGCGACAGGAGAGATTGGTGGCATCCAGGTCAAGGGGCCCAATGTGTTCAAGGGCTACTGGCGCATGCCGGAGAAAACGGCGGAAGAATTCACCGCCGACGGCTACTTCAAAACCGGCGATGTCGGCAAGATCGATGCGCTGGGCTATGTGACGATCGTGGGGCGCAGCAAGGACCTGATCATCAGTGGCGGCTACAACGTCTATCCCGCTGAAATAGAAGGCGTTATTAACGACCTTCCCGGCGTAGCCGAGAGCGCCGTTGTTGGCATCCCGCATGCTGATTTTGGCGAGGTGGGTGTGGCTCTCGTCATCGCCAAGCCAGGGGCTTCACTCGACCCCAGTGAAATCATTGCCAGCCTGAAAGCACAACTGGCGAATTTCAAGGTGCCCAAACAATGTTTTGTGGTGGATGCCTTGCCGCGCAACGCCATGGGCAAGGTTCAAAAGAATGTTTTGCGCGCGCAATATGGGGCTTGAATGGCGACTGAGTAGCTGTTAAATTAATAGCTACTCGCGCAGATATTACGAGGGTTAAACGCCTTTTTAGCGCAGAACCAGAACTGGAATGTGGGAATGTGTCAGCACTTGCTGGGTTTCGCTGCCCAACAACAGGCGTTTGATACCGCGGCGACCATGAGATGCCATCACGATCAGATCGCATTTCTGCTTTTTTGCCGCGGCAATGATGGCGTCCGACACCAGGTCTGACTTGACCGTGATGGCCTTGGTTTTGACACCTTTTGCCAGTGCCGCTTTTTGCACAGCATCGACGATTGCCTGCCCGTCTTCTGCCCACTGCTTCTCAACTCGGCTGACCTCGGCCGCCTGCAAGGCCAAGCCACCTTCAAAATAGCTTTGCGGGTAACGCGGAATTACTTTAAGGGCCACCAACTCTGCCCCCGTCAATGCGGCCAGCGCAATAGCGCTGCTTACCGCTTTCTTGGACAATGTGGACCCATCGGTGGCGACAAGAATTCGTTGGTACATGAACTGTTCCTTATTTGAGTTGAGGCTGGAAGCTTACTCTGGTCGCTCTGCACTGTCCTGATTTTCGTCAAGTAAACTGCGCAGCTTATCGGGCGCCCATCAACCTAATGTCCAATGATCATCTCGCCGTCCTTGTTGCGGCCCCTAAAAACCTTCTCGATGCTCGCCACCAGGATCAGGTGCAATCGCCTGACGCGGGAGCAACGATGGATGTCTTGCATCTCCTGGATGATCCGCAGGAGTGGTCTGCCTTCAGTCGCCCTGACACCCACAAGGCGGGTTGCTGGGAGTCCAATCTGTTGATCGAAGGCATGCACTGCGCGGCCTGCGCACTGACCGTGGAGGATGCGCTGCTGAGTGTGCCCGGCGTCCTGACGGCCGAGGTAGGCGCAGGCAGCCACCGTGCGCGCGTGGTCTGGGCGTCCGACGCGGTCCAGCCCTCGGTATGGATGCGGGCTGTTCAAGCCGCAGGCTACCGCGCGGTGCCCGCCAATGATTCGTTTGCCCGTGAACGCCGCAAAGGCGAAGCGCGCAAGGCGTTATGGCGTTTGGCTGTAGCCGGGCTCTGCATGATGCAGGTGATGATGTACGCCTATCCGGCCTACGTGGCAGCGCCCGGGGATTTAACGGCCGAGATGGAGCAGCTTCTGCGCTGGGCCTCATGGGTGTTGACCCTGCCGGTGATTCTTTTCTCATGCGGTCCGTTTTTTGGCAATGCGTTACGCGATATTGCGAGTCGACGCGTGAGCATGGATTTGCCAGTGGCTCTCGGCATGTTGATTACCTTTGTTGTCAGCACCGCTGGCACGTTTGATCCGCAGGGCATCTTTGGTCGCGAAGTTTATTTTGACTCGCTCACCATGTTTGTCTTTTTCCTGCTGTCGGGCCGTTGGCTGGAGTTGCGTTTGCGCGATCGAACGGCCGGCGCGCTGGAAGCGCTAATGAACCGGCTGCCAGACAGCGTGGCACGTCTGTGTGATGACGGCAATTTTGAACGGGTTCCGGTGCGCAGGTTGCTGGCCGGAGACGTCATCCGCATCTTGCCTGGCGAGACATTCCCCGCCGATGGTCTGGTGATACAAGGCGACACGATGGTCGATGAGGCCTTGCTCACGGGGGAGTCTCGTCCGGTATTGCGTGGTGTTGGCAGCACGGTTATTGCGGGAAGCCATAACCTTTCATCTGTCGTTCAGGCGCGGGTGGAGCGAACAGGCGAGCAAACCCGTTTCGCCCAGATTGTTGCGCTCATGGAAAGTGCGTCAACCACCAAGCCGACCTTGGCCCGGTTGGCAGACCGTATTGCCAAGCCCTTTCTCATAGCGGTTTTGTTGGCTGCCGGATTGGCCTGTGCTTTTTGGTGGGGACGGGATCCAGAGCGCGCGCTGATGGTCGCCGTGGCTGTGCTTGTTGTCACCTGTCCTTGTGCTTTGTCTCTGGCGACACCGGCTGCCATGCTGGCTGCCGCGGGCATGCTGGCGCGACGGGGTGTCCTGGTGCGTCGCCTGGAGGCTTTTGAAGCTATGGAAACCATCGATACGGTGATGTTTGACAAAACCGGGACCTTGACACGGGATGCCATGGTTCTGGCCTCGACTCAGGTGCGTGAGGGCGTCCTCATTGAGCAGGTGCTGGGCATGGCAGCGGCATTGGCGCAACATTCGCTTCACCCGGTGTCCCGAGCCTTGGTGGCTGCGGCAGGCGAACTCGGCGCTTCCCCATCTTGGAAGGCAGAGGCGGTGAAAGAGGTCGCTGGCGGCGGTGTTGTTGGCAAAGTGGGGGCTGGCGATGTCCCGCTCGTCTCGACTGACGTGCGTCTTGGTTCTGCCGCGTTTTGTGGCCTTGAGTTGCCCCGATCTGATTCGCTGCAAGCTTGTCTAAGTGACGAGCGAGGCTGGCTGGCCACGTTTGAGCTTCATGAGGATGTGCGTCCTGATGCGCTGGCCACGGTGGCAGCACTTCAACGTGAGGGTGTGGCGGTGCACTTGTTGTCTGGAGATGGTGCTCAGGCGGCGGCGCGGGTGGCGGCGCAGGTGGGCATCACCGAGTTTCGCGGCAATTGCTCACCTCAAGACAAGCTTGATTTTCTCAATAATGCACAACGGCGTGGCCACAAGGTGGCAGTCGTGGGCGACGGGCTCAATGACGGCCCGGTGCTCGCCGGTGCCCACGTATCGTTTGCGTTTGGTCAATCGGTGCCATTGGCACAGGCGCAGGCAGATTTTGTGGTGTTGGGCGATCAACTGGGTGCCGTTGTAAGAACATTGATAGTGTCCCGTCGTACCCTGCGTGTAGTGCGCCAGAATCTTTGGTGGGCGGCCATTTATAACGCGGTGTGTGTACCTCTGGCCGTGGTCGGGTGGCTGCCGGCCTGGTTGGCCGGTTTAGGCATGGCGTTGAGCTCTCTGTTAGTCGTGCTCAATGCCTTGCGGCTGTCGGATAGGGCTAATCCACAGGGGAAAGTTTGATGGACATTCTTTATTTACTGATTCCGCTTTCGGTCATTCTTGTATTTTTCATACTTGGGGGACTGTGGTGGGCGATCTACCGTGGGCAATTTGACGACATTGAGTCTGAAGGCGAGCGAATTCTTAAGGATTCATAAGAATTTCTTTGAACGGTTGATGTGTGTCAAAAGGTATACGGGTTTGCCATGGGAAACTCGATTCAAACTAACTGAGAAGAGGTGAAAATGATATTTCCTAATTCGCTAGCAACTACTTACAACGACAAGGTTGTAAGGCAGTTTGCCATCATGACGGTCGTCTGGGGCGTGGTGGGCATGCTGGTCGGCGTGATCATCGCCGCGCAGCTGACGTGGCCTGAACTTAATCTGGGTATTCCGTGGCTGAGTTATGGCCGATTGCGCCCGCTGCACACCAATGCTGTGATTTTTGCGTTTGGTGGTTGTGGTTTGTTTGCCAGTGCTTATTATGTTGCGCAGCGCACCTGCCACGTTCGGCTGTTCAGTGACAAGCTGGCAGCCTTCACTTTTTGGGGTTGGCAACTGGTTATCGTAGCCGCCGCTGTTTCTTTGCCACTGGGTTTCACCGAAGGCAAGGAATATGCAGAGCTGGAGTGGCCTATTGACATCCTGATTACACTGGTCTGGGTGTCATTTGCCATTGTGTTTTTTGGCACCATCGGGACCCGCAAAGTTCGCCACATTTACGTGGCGAACTGGTTTTTCGGAGCCTTTATTCTGGCTATCGCGTTGCTGCACTTGGTCAACAGTGCTGCCATTCCGGCGGGTTACATGAAGTCCTACTCGGCTTACGCCGGGGTGCAGGATGCGATGGTGCAGTGGTGGTATGGCCACAATGCCGTGGGTTTCTTCCTGACAGCTGGCTTCCTGGGCATGATGTATTACTTCATTCCCAAGCAGGCTGAGCGTCCGGTTTACTCCTATCGTCTGTCCATTGTTCACTTCTGGGCGCTGATCTTCACTTACATGTGGGCGGGTCCTCACCACCTGCACTACACGGCACTGCCTGACTGGACCCAATCAGTGGGCATGGTGTTCTCCCTGATTCTGCTGGCGCCAAGCTGGGGCGGCATGATCAACGGCATCATGACGCTGTCGGGCGCATGGCACAAACTGCGTGACGATCCAATTCTGCGGTTCCTGATCGTGTCGCTTTCGTTCTACGGCATGTCGACCTTCGAAGGTCCCATGATGTCGATCAAGACAGTCAATGCACTGTCTCACTACACCGACTGGACTGTGGGCCATGTGCATTCCGGCGCCCTGGGTTGGGTTGGCCTGGTGACCATGGGCAGCATGTATTACCTGATTCCGCGCCTGTTTGGTCAGAAGAAGATGTACAGCGTCAAGGCGATTGAGATTCATTTTTGGACAGCAACCATCGGTATCGTTATTTACATCGCCGCGATGTGGATTGCCGGCGTGATGCAGGGTCTGATGTGGCGCGCTATTAACGCCGACGGTACGCTGACCTACACGTTTGTAGAGTCCGTCAAGGCGACCTTCCCGTTTTACGTGTTGCGTCTGTTGGGTGGACTGCTGTACCTCACCGGTATGGTGATCATGCTCTGGAACACATTGAAGACTGCGACTAGCGGTAGGTCCGTCACCGTGACCATTCCGGCTCCGGTTGCACCCGCTCACGCCTGAGAAGGAAATAACCATGGCAAATAACAATGCAAGCGGCAAACTGTCGCATGAAAAAATCGAGACCAACAACTTTCTGATGATCGTTTTGATCCTTCTGGTGTTGCTGGTGGGTGGGTTGCTGGAAATTGTTCCGCTGTTCTTCCAAAAGTCCACGACGCAGCCGGTTAAGGGACTGATGCCCTACACTGCACTCCAGTTGGCCGGGCGCGACATCTACACCCGCGAGGGTTGTTACAACTGCCACTCGCAGATGATTCGTCCATTCCGTGCCGAGACATTGCGTTATGGCCACTACTCGATGGCTGGCGAGTTTGTGTATGACCATCCGTTCCAGTGGGGCAGCAAACGCACGGGCCCTGATCTGCATCGCGTCGGTGGCAAGTACAGCGATCAGTGGCATCGTGACCATCTGAACAATCCGCGTGACGTGGTGCCTGAATCCAATATGCCTGCTTATCCCTGGCTTCTCAAGGACACCGTGGACGCGGAGTCCATGCCAGCCCACATGAAGGCTTTGCGGGTTGTGGGCGTACCCTACACCGATGAGCAAATTGCCAAGTCTACGCAAGAGATCAAGGGCAAGACTGAAATCGAAGCGGTCATTGCCTATCTGCAGGTATTGGGAACCTCGGTCAAATAGGCGGGAGACATTTCTATGGAACTCGATATCAACACGCTTCGTTCTTGGGCCACGGTGGCTAGCTTTATCACGTTTATCGGAATCATCGTGTGGGCTTATTCCCGCCGGAATGCTGCTGATTTCGACGAGGCCGCCAACTTGCCTTTCAGCAAGATAGACGAACCGCAATAAAAGGAAAAAAAATGAGCGACTTTACAAGTAACTTCTGGTCGTTGTACGTTACCGGGATCACCATTGTCAGTATCTTGGCCTGCCTGCTGCTGCTATGGTTCAGTGGTAAAGCCCACGCCATGACCGCCAACGACAACAGCACCGGACATGTCTGGGATGGTGATTTACGCGAGATGAACAATCCGTTGCCGCGTTGGTGGGCTTGGTTGTTCGTCATCACGATCGTTTTCGCGTTTGTTTATCTGGCCCTGTATCCAGGATTGGGTTCTTACGGCGGAAAATTGGGATGGACGTCAACTGGACAACACCAGGCCGAGGTGGATAAGGGCAATGCTGAGGTCGCGCCTTTGTACGCCAAGTTCTCCGCCATGAAACCTGAAGACGTGGCGAAAGATGCACAAGCCATGGCCATTGGAGAACGCTTATTCATGAATAACTGTGCCCAATGTCATGGTTCCGATGCTCGGGGTAACAAGGGGTTTCCTAACCTGACGGACAACGACTGGTTGGGTGGCGGCACGCCAGAAATCATCAAGGCAAACATCATCAATGGACGTAATGGCATGATGCCGCCCATGGCAGCTGCGGTGGGTACGGCGGACGATGTCAAGAACGTGGCGCAGTATGTTTTGAGTCTGTCAGGCAGTCCGCACGACTCCGTCCAGGCATCACTTGGCAAAGAAAAATTCACCGCTTGTGCGGCTTGCCACGGCGCGGACGGCAAGGGCACTCAGGCCCTTGGTGCGCCGAACCTGACGGACGATATTTGGTTGCATGGTTATGGCGAGGCCGCCATTCTTGCCATGATCAACACTGGCAAAGTCAATGTAATGCCTCCCCAGGCAGACAAGTTGACTGAAGCTCAGATCCACGTGTTGGCATCTTATGTTTGGGGGCTTTCCAACAATGGTGGCGCCGTTGCCAAGTAAGTATGCAAATGGTGTTTCGTCGGTAAAATTGCATCTTTGAAGGAAGATAGTTGAACAGCAAGGCACCAGGTGCACGCAAGATCATCCCCATCGTCGCGCAGGAGGGCTATGTGCCGCCCAAGGAAGCGGACGAGGCGGATGAGGTCCTGATTTCCCTGTACGCGGCACACGAGAAGATATACCCGCGCGGCGTCTCGGGCCTGTTCTCGAATTGGCGCTGGGCCATGGTCTGGCTGACCCAGCTGGTGTTCTACGGCCTGCCCTGGCTGGAGTGGGGCCAGCGCCAGGCGGTGCTGTTTGACCTGGGCGTGCGCCGCTTCTACATCTTCGGCCTGGTGCTGTACCCGCAGGACTTCATCTA
>NZ_QEII01000274.1 GCF_003347515.1 Rhodoferax ferrireducens
TGATGTCATGTTTGTGCTCCTCAGATGACCTTGGCTTCGTTCTTGAGTTTGTCCACCAAGGTGGCGACGTCGGGCACCTTGATGCCGGCGCTGCGTTTGGGCGGCTCGCTGACCTTGAGGGTCTTGATGCGCGGCGTCACGTCGACACCCAGGTCTTCGGGCTTGAAGATCTCCAGCTGCTTTTTCTTGGCCTTCATGATGTTGGGCAAGGTGACATAGCGCGGCTCGTTCAGGCGCAGGTCGGCGGTGATCACCGCCGGCAGGCTCAAAGAGAGGGTTTCCAGGCCGCCGTCGACTTCGCGCGTGACGGAGACTTTGCCGTCAGCGACTTCAACCTTGCTGGCGAAGGTGGCTTGCGGCAGATCCGCCAGGGCCGCCAGCATCTGGCCGGTCTGGTTGCAGTCGTCATCGATGGCCTGCTTGCCCAGAATGATCAGGCCGGGCTGCTCCTTGTCCACCAGCGCTTTGAGCAGCTTGGCCACCGCCAGCGGCTGCAGTTCAACGGCGGTTTCAACCAGGATGGCGCGGTCAGCGCCAATGGCCATGGCGGTACGCAGGGTTTCCTGGCACTGGGTGACGCCTGCGGATACGGCAATGATCTCGGTGACCACGCCTTTTTCCTTCAGGCGCACGGCTTCTTCGATGGCGATTTCATCAAAGGGGTTCATGCTCATTTTGACGTTGGCGATGTCTACACCGGTGTTGTCCGACTTGACGCGGACCTTCACGTTGTAGTCCACCACGCGCTTGACTGCGACCAGGACTTTCATGTATGAATGCTCCTATAGAGTGATGAATGATTAGCCATTATTTGATGGTCATCTGCTTAGCCAGCGCTACGTTGCGCCTTCTCCTGCTCGGCACGCCCACGGACGAGTGACTTGGCCTCAGCCCAATCCTCGGGCGTCAGTTTGCCCAGCGCGGCGAAGGTACTTGGCGCGGCCAGGTGATGGCCACCGTCGATGGCGATGTTCTGGCCGGTCAGGTACTCACACCCATCGGCCTGCAGGAAGGTGAGTAGATTGCACAGTTCGGCCATGCGACCGAAACGTTGCATTGGCACTTCATCGGCTGATGCGGCGCCGACATTGGCCTTTGGAATCGGGGCCAGTTTTTCCCATGCGCCTTCCGTAGGAAAGGGCCCCGGGGCGACGGCATTGACGCGAATGTTGTTCTTTCCCCATTCAACAGCCAATGACATCGTCATGGCGTGAACCGCAGTCTTGGCCATCACCGACGGCAAGACGTAGGCCGAACCGGTCCACACCCAGGTCACCAGCATACTGACCACAGAGCCTGGCAGGCCTTGTTCAATCCAGCGCCGGCCGCAGGCCAGGGTGGAGAACAGGGCGCCGTCCATCACGGTGGAACGCACGGCGGCGAAACCGCGCGGACTGATGTCGATCGAAGGCGAAATGAAATTGGCGGCGGCGTTGTTGACCAACCCAGTGAGCGGGCCGCCTTGCCATATTTTTTCCACCATGGCCTCGATCTGCTCGGCCTCGCGCACATCGCAAATGTGACTCTCGATCGAGCCACCATGCGCTGCGCTGAGTTGCAGTTCGGCGACGGTCTCATCCAGGACGCCCTGGCGGCGGCCGCAGATATGGACGGCGGCACCCTGTGCGCTGAACGCGCGAGCCAGTTCCTTACCCAGGCCGGTGCCACCGCCCGTGATCAGGATACGTTTTCCTTGCAGTGCATCAGGGCGCATCGCGCCGCGCGGGGTATTTGTGTTCATATGCGATTCCATTTGTAAGTGCGGTTAGTCCGCAGTTGGCGAATGTGGGTTAAGCAGTTTGACCGTTGGCCCGGTAATCGGCAAACAGCTTGCGGCCGATGATGAGCTTCATCACCTCGATCGAGCCACCCGCGATTTTGACGATACGAGCATCTGCGTAAGCGCGTGAAATGGGGTATTCCCACATGTAGCCCCAGCCACCGAACAGCTGCAGACACTCGTCAACCACCTTGCAGTGCAGCGTACTCAGCCACATTTTGGCCATCGCCGCGTCGATCGCGTCGAGTTCGCCCTTCATGAAGTTTTCGATGCACTTGTCGGTGAATTGGCGACCGATGACGGCTTCCGTCTTCATTTCCGCCAGCTTGAACTGGGTATTCTGAAAATCGCCGATGGTCTGGCCAAATGCCTTGCGCTCAGCGGTGTAAGCGACCGTATAGTCAATCACGGTTTCCGCGACGGTGGCTGAGCGGATGGCTTGCGCCAGTCGCTCTTGCGCCAGTTTGGTCATCATCAATTCGAAGCCCTTGCCCTCTTCGCCGAGCATGGCCGAAGCCGGGACCCGCACCTCGTCGAAGAAAAGTTCAGAGGTGTCCTGGCCCTTCATGCCCAGTTTTTCCAGATTCTTCCCGCGTCGGAATCCCGGCAAGCTGGTGTCTACCAGGAACAGCGTCACACCTTTGGCCCCAGCGGTCAAATCGGTCTTGGTCGCCAGCACAATGACATCGCACAACTGGCCGTTGGAGATGAACACTTTCTGACCGGAAATCAGGTAGTCGTCACCGTCGCGCACTGCCCTGGTTCGGATGGCCTTGAGGTCACTGCCGGCATGCGGCTCGGTCATGCCCAGCGAGCCGATGGCCTCGCCACTGACCATTCTTGGCAACCACTGCTTCTTCTGCGCTTCGCTGCCGAATGCCTTGACGTAGGTTGCCACCAAATCGCAATGGATCAGAAAGCCTGGGCCGGTGTGGCCGGATCGGGCCATTTCTTCGAAGACGACGACATCGAACAAATAGTCCACACCCAGGCCACCATATTCCTCGGGCACTGTGCAGCACAACATGCCTGCGGATCCCGCCTTGAGCCAAAGTTCACGCGGCACAATGCCATCGTGTTCCCACTGTGCATGGTAGGGTGTTATTTCTTTTTCGATAAAGCGACGAACCGTGTTGCGGAAGGCTTCGTGATCTTCGTTGAAGAGTGTTCGTTTAAACATGATTTCCCTTGTGATTGTGGTCAGTAAGACTTGGGCAGGCCCAGCACCTTCTCAGCAATAAAGCACAAGATCAGCTGTTCAGTAATGGGGGCAATGCGGGTGATCGTCACTTCGCGCAGCAGCCGTTCGACGTGGTATTCCTTGGCATAGCCAAAGCCCCCGAGAGTGAAGACGGATTGCTGCGCCGCAGCATGTCCGGCGCGCGCACCGAGAAACTTGGCCGTGTTGGCTTCGGCGCCGCAGGGTTGATGCTGGTCATACAACCAAGCCCCTTTCATCGTCATCGCCCAGGCTGCTTCCAGATCCATCCAGCGCTCTGCGAGCGGATGCTGGATGCCTTGGTTCATGCCGATGGGGCGGTCGAAGACGACGCGGTCTTTGGCGTATTGGGTGGCTCGCCGCAGTGCGTCCTGGCCAATGGCGACGGCTTCAGAAGCGATGAGCAGGCGTTCCGGATTCAGGCTGTGCAGGATGTAGCTAAAGCCTTTGCCTTCCTCGCCAATGCGGTCGGCGTCGGGGATGAACAAACCGTCGATGAAGATTGCATTGGAGTCTACCGCCTTGCGACCCATCTTGGGAATTCGGCGAACCTCGATCTTGGACCGGTCCAGGTCGGTATAAAAGATCGTGATGCCGTCCGTCGGCTTCTTGCAGTCTTCAAGCTTGGTGGTGCGCGTGAGTAGCATGATCTTGTTCGCTACCTGCGCCGTTGACGTCCATACCTTTTGGCCATGCACCACATAGCCGCCCGGCACCTTTTCGGCAAAGGTCTTGATGGCTGTTGTGTTCAGGCCCGCATCCGGCTCGGTGAAGCCAAAGCAGCATTGGTCCTTGCCCTCGATCAGGCGCGGCAGCCAGCGTTGGCGCTGATCGGGGGTACCACAAACGACGATGGGATGCGGGCCGAACAGGTTGATATGGACCGATGAGGTGGCCGTCATGCCACCGCCGTGGCTGCCCACTTCATGCATCATGATACAGGCTTCGGTGACGCCCAGGCCGGCGCCGCCGTATTCGGTTGGCATGGTAATACCCAGCCAGCCGGCATCGGCCATGGCTTTGTGGAATTCGCGCGGGAATTCGCCGTCTTCGTCTCGCGCCAGCCAGTATTCGTCATCGAACGAGCGGACGACGGCACTGACACCATCGCGTATCGCCCGGTGATCTTCTGTGATTGAAAAATCCATGTTATTGCTCCGTGGGTTTGCACGAGCCGCTCAGGCCCAATGTGCGCAATGCTTGTGTCAAGTGGGGTTTGTCGACCATGACGCCGTCGATGCTGAGCGTGCCGACATCGGGCTGGGCCGCGAAGGCATCGACGATGCGCCGCGCGTGGACCAGCTCCACCTCGGACGGGGAAAACGCTTCATTGATCGTGACGACCTGATCCGGGTGGATGGCGATCCGGCCGCGAAAGCCGCGTCGGCGCGAGATCCGGCAGGAGGCCGCCAAACCCGCGTTATCCCGGAAATCTGCGTAAAGGGTGTCAATCGCTGCTGTTCCTGTGGCTGCTGCGGCACACAGGCACATCGAGTTGGCCAGTGAGTACAGCGGGGACAGGGTGCCATCTTCTTCCCGGTTGGAAATCGCCCCAATGGCGGCGGACAGGTCTTCCGCGCCCCAGGTGATACCCACCAGTCTTGACACCGGACCGGCGAAGCTTTGCATATTCAGCATGGCTGGCGCGGTTTCTGTGGCGACTGGCACGATGCGCACGCTGCCGGCCACCATGCCCGCACGCGCCTCCAGCGCATCAAGGCAATAGCCCAGGCGAATCACGTCGGACGCACTGTTCGTCTTGGGCAGCATGATGCCCGCCAGGCCCGGGACGACCACGGCGGCCAGGTCCTCCATGGCCATGCCGGAATCGAGCGGGTTGATGCGTACAAACAGTCTGGACTGCAGACTGTTGGCTTGGGTGGCGATGAAGCTTGCCGCGGCGTTACGGGCCTCGATCTTGCGGCTTGAAGCCACGGCGTCTTCGAGATCCAGGATTAACGCGTCGGCCGGGCTGCCCAGCGCCTTGTCCAGCTTGCGCTCGCTGTCGGCAGGCACGAAAAGCATGGAGCGCAGTTTCATGCCGCGGCCTGCTTGAGCATCAGGGCCTGACGGGTGCAGGTACAGACTTCCTCATCACGCTGGTTGAAGCCTTGGTGCAAGAAAGTCACGATGCCCGCATTGGACCTTGACTTGCTATCGCGCATGTCCTTGACGGTGGTGCGTGATCGGATCGTGTCTCCGGCGAAAACGGGGTGTGTAAAGCGCACGTCGGTCATGCCGAGGTTGGCCACGGTCGTTCCCAGCGTCGTATCTTGCACCGACAGGCCGATCACCAGGCCCAGCGTAAAAATGCTGTTGACCAGCGGGCGACCAAACTCGGTTGTCTTGCAGTACTCTGCATCGATATGGATGGCTGCCGGGTTGTAGGTGGCATTGCTAAACCACATGTTGTCCGCTTCCGTGACGGTGCGGCGTATTTCGTGTTCGAATGACTGGTCAATACTGAACTCTTTAAACCAAAGCCCTGCCATTGTTGGCTCCTTTGAAATTTTATCAATGATGTAGAGTGTGCCTGTGCATGGTACACATGTGTAATATATCATAGCTATTTAATCGTGCAACTAGGTAAAAACCTTCATCGGAATTCGCAATGAACAATTTAATCAACCGTCAGGTGCGCTTGCGCAGCCGTCCTTCAGCCATACCGCAGGCAGATAATTTTGAAATCACCGAAGTGCCAGTGCCCGAATTGGTGGAAGGGCAGGTGCTGGTGCGCAACGTCTTTTTGTCGGTTGAACCCGCCATGCGCGGCTGGCTGAGTACGGTCGGAAACTACAGCGAGCCGGTGCCGCTGGGTGGCGTGATGCGTTCTTTCACCGCCGGGCGTGTGCTGGCTTCCCGCGATCCGGCGGTGCCGGTGGGCGCCTGGGTGACGGGCATGTTTGGCTGGCAGGACTATGCGCTGGTCGTGGCTTCGGATATTCAGCGCCAGATCGTTGAGCGCGACTTGCCGCTTTCCACGGCGCTGGGCGTGTTGGGCATCAACGGCGTGACAGCACACTATGGCCTATTGCAAATCGGTCGCCCGCGTGAAGGTGAAACGGTTGTGGTTTCGACGGCAGCTGGTTCGGTCGGCTCCTGCGTGGGTCAAATTGCCAAGCTCAAGGGGTGCCGAACGATCGGCATCACGGGCGGAGAGACCAAGCGGCGCTTGTGCCTCGATCAGTTCGGCTTCGATGCGGCGGTCGATTACAAGGCCGCCGACTTCGAGAACCGACTGGCGGAAGTCTGCGCTGGCGGTGTCGATATCTATTACGACAATACCGCCGGCCCTATCAGCGACGCCGTGATGACGCACTTGAATCGCGGCGCACGGGTGATCATCTGTGGCACCGCCTCAATTGCCAGTTGGGATCCGATCCCCCTCGGCCCGCGGGTCGAGCGCCATCTGCTGGTGAAGCGGGCTCAAATGCAGGGGTTCGTCATATTTGATCATCCGGAGCACTACGAAGGTGCGTACCGTGATCTGGCGCAGTGGATTCGAGAAGGTCACCTGAGCTACCTGGAAGACATCCAGGTCGGGATCGAGCACGCGCCGGGCGCGATCGCCGGACTGTACCGGGGCGACAACCTGGGCAAGCGGCTGATTCGCATTGCCGAGGATTGAGTTGAGCGCCAGTGCTCAGAGCCTGGCGCGTTGCTGTTCCCAGGCGGCCAGCAAGGCCGCACGGTGCGAGGGCTCAGCAATGCCGATCAGCGCCTGTGCGCGTTGTTCCATGCTGCGACCGCGTAATTCGGCAATACCGTGTTCGGTGATGACCGCATCAGCCATGTAGCCGGGCAGGGTGCACAGGGCCTGTGCATCCAGCGCCGGCACAATGCGTGAGATCGCGCCACGGGCTGCGGTGGCTCGCAAGCAGATCAGCAGACGTCCCCCTTCCGAGTTGAGCGCGCCTTGTGCAAATGCCGGTAGGCCTCCCGCGCCAGCTTGCAGCACACCGCCCATGCGCTCCGAGTTGACCTGGCCGAATAAATCGACTTCAACCGCCGCATTCACCGCAACGAAGCGGGGGATGCGCGCGATAGCCGCGACGTTATGGGTCTGGCTGACATCGGTGAACCACAGGTTTTCATGCTGCGCGACGAAGTCATAAAAGCGGGTGTCGCCCAAGGCGACGCCGGTGGTGATGCGGGCGTCCGGGTCCAGCGCACCGGCCTCGTGCAGGCGTTGCACCACCTGCGTCACCATGCCGGCATGAATTTTCAGGCGTCGGTGCTGGGACAGTGCCTGACCCAGCGCAAGCGGGACCGTCCCCATGCCGAATTGCAGCGTGTCACCATCGCGCACCAGGCTGGCGGCCTGGGCGGCGATGCGCAGGTCAATCTCGCCCATGACCGGTTCCTTGTAAGTCAACAAGGGCCGTTCGGCCTCCACCCAGCCGTCCAGTTCGCTCATGTTGACGCTGAACGAGCCCTGGGTGCGCGGCATCAGCGGGTTGATATGGGCAATGCGCTGTTTGGCTCGGTTCCAGACCAGCGGCAGGAAGTCGCTGCTCAAGCCAATGCTGCAACGACCTTGCGCATCGGGCGGACTGACTTGCGCAATCGCCAGATCCACGGGCGGGCCATGGCGCAGCGTGTGTGCAATGCCGAGGTAGTCCACACCATGCAGCGCGGCCCGGCCTTCTTTCAAACCGCTGCGCACGGCGGGCGACATGAAGAAGGCCGCTAGCCGGGATTCGGGGTGCAGGCTGAGGTAGTCGATGGTGTCGATGCCCGGGAACTGCACGCCCATGAAGTTGACGTCGCGCGCACGCTCGGGGTCGCCACGCAACTCCTCGGCCAGCAGCGCTGATTCCGCGCTCATCGTTGACACAAATACCCGATTGCCGGGTTTGATGGCGTCACTCAGGCGCTGTAACGGATGGCTCATAGGGCGGTCTTGGTTGCGTTGGCTCTCGGTGGAAGGCGGACACGCGCGCTGCCTGAAACAATTTCGGCGCCAGACTCGGTACAGCCGCGCAATCTGTACTGTGCAGTCTTGCCGTCACATTCACTGAGCTGTGCGTGGAGCAATATGTTGTCGCCACGCTTGGCCACACCGATGAAGCGGGTGTTCAGAGCCAGCAATGCGTTACAGCCGAACCTCTGGGTGAAAAGGCGTCCTACATAGGCCATGGTCAGCATGCCGTGCACCACCGGTCGGTCAAAGCCGGCGGTGCGGGCCACAGCATCATCCAGATGGAGCGGGTTGTGATCACCGGAAGCGGCAGCGTACAGTGCCAGATCGACCGCAGTGACCGGACCACATGAAAGTTCAATTGAAGCGGGGAAGGGCGAAGTGCTCATGCGGCTGCCATCTCCTGGTTACGGATGAGGATGGTTTGCACGCTGGTACCAACCTCAATCCCTTCGACCCGGTAATGAGTCTGAACGACGATGAAACTCATCGTTCCCTCCCGCTTGTCGTACAGGTCGGTGATGGTGCGGGTGATTTCGACTTCATCGCCCACGTACACCGGCCGGGCGTAGTCAAAGCTTTGCTCGGCGTGCAGTACCTTGCCCATCGAGACCATGAGCACCTGCAACAGCGCTGCACTGCTGCAATGCTCGCTTTCCAGTGCCTTCAGGAAAGTGGGTGGAATTGGGCAAGCCCGATAGCCCGCCGCGCGGGCGGCAGTTTCATCCCAATGAATCGGATTGGTTTCGCCAATGGCTTGGCAAAAAAGCTTGACACGCCATGCATCCACCCGGACTTTGGACGATGCGGTGGTGTAGCCCTTGAAATGGGGGGCAATCATGAGCAGGCCGCGCGCAATAGAGGCTCCACGCGGGGCCAGGCGGTACGGAGAATGTTGTCGAACTGCGGTTCAAGCCGTGTCCTGTGGGTCCACAAGTAGGTGAGTGGTCCACCCGTCCAGCTCGGGCTGAGATCGGCCGCACAAGCCACGACATCAAGCGTGTCGGCCTGCGTCGCCGCACCGCTGACCAGCAGCCGCAGGGCCTCCAGGGACTGGGCATCGGGAGATTCCCGACCCGCGCGGGCCAGGCGCTGCAGCACGCTGAAGCCGTCGCCGCTGCGGTAGGGCAGGGCGCCGCCGAGGCGAACGGCCAACGCCGCGAGTGCTTGCGCTGTTGGCTGTGTGGCAGTGAGAATTTCCAGCACGCAGCCATTCGCAGCGGGTGACGTCAACAAGGCTTGAGCCGTCGAACTGTTGCCTTTGGGCGGTTCAGTGCTCAGTGTCCCAATGCGGATATCGTGCGAGGCGCCGCGAGAATCAGTGATGATCATGGCGCCAGGTGGCAATGACATGTCGTTATGCAGCGGCAGGCGACTCTTGGCCAGCGCCTGCTCCCAGAGCCCATGCTCGGGGGACAACGGGCCCAAGGTGACATGCGTGATGCGCAGGTCCCAAGGTGCCTCCAACTCGCGATCAGCGCGTTGGCGGCTCAAAAACAATGTGCGCACCATGTTGCCCGCGACGGGATTGAACATCAGCCGCAGAAACTGGCGCATCTCAATGGCGCTGGCCTCCGCCAGCGGTTGGCGAGCGCCGAGCAGCACGCAGTCGATGATGGTTTCATAAGCCGGGTAGTCACGAAAATCGGCATCGCTCACGCCGAATCGACGCGCCAGGGCCTGCACGGTTTCGGGCGTGTGAATTGGCACATCCTCCTGGGCCAGGTGCGCAAACTTGCTTGCCGGATTAAAAGACTCGCCTTGCAGACGGCGCGCCAGAGCCCGTGCTTCGTCGAGCAGCCGATCTGCCGGGACGGCGCGCTCGAAGACACCGCGTTCAATAGCCTCCTTTGGATTCATGGCGCGGGCACTCAGCAGCAACTCCAATCCGGCTTCAAAGCCTACCAGCCGGGGCAGGCGTTGCGTGCCGCCAGCCCCTGGCAGCAGTCCCCAGCGGGCCTCCGGCAGCCCCAGCAACGAACGCGGGTTGTCGCTGACCAGACGCGCGCGGCAGGCCATGGCCAGTTCCAGACCACCGCCCAGCGCGGTGCCATTGACCGCCGCAACCCAAGGTTTTACCGATGCTTCGAGACGCACGAACTGGCGCCCAAGACGACCGCACAACTCGACCATCTGGTCGGCATTGAGCGTGTGAGCGCTCTCGGTGTAGCCGCGAACCATGACTAAATCGGCCCCTGCCAGAAAGGACGTTTTACCCGAGGTTAGTACAACGCTGCGTACGGCCGGGTCGGATTCGACGCGCGTCATCAATGCTTCCAGCGCGTCCATTAACTCGACCGAAAAAACATTCATCGAGCGCCCGGGCATGTCGATGGTGGCTAACAGTATCCCGTCTGATTCCAGGCTACTGTAGATCTGCGTATTCAAAATTATGACTCCTGACTAAAACCGTCGAAAGACGGCGATTACGCTGGTCTTCGTCAACTGGCCTGGCGCAGCAGACGCTTGAGGATCTTGCCCGTCGGGCTGATAGGCAAAGAGTCGGCGAAACGAATTTCTTTCGGTACTTTGTACCCGGCGATCAGGCCCCGGCAGTGCTGGCTAATTTCCTCGGCAGTCGCCGTGCAGCCTGTTTTCAGCACGATCACGGCCACGACCTTCTCGCCCCAGCGTTGATCGGGCGCTCCGATCACGGCCGACATGGCGACTGCGGGATGCTTCTGTATCGCCTGTTCCACCTCGGCGGAATAGACGTTTTCGCCGCCACTGACAATCATGTCCTTGACCCGGTCCACGATGTAGAGAAGGCCGTCCTTGTCGCGGAAGCCGGCGTCACCGGTGCGGTACCAGCCGCGTTGCAATACGGCAGCGGTGGCTTCAGGCTGGTTGCGATAACTCGTAAACATCGCCGGTGAGCGGATTACGAATTCGCCGATCTCGCCATCAGGCAGCGCATGTCCCGTGCCATCGTCGATTCTCAGTTCAATCAGGGGCAACGGGGTGCCGCAGGACTTCAGCTTTTCCTCATGGTTCAGGTCATGCTGGTCCGGGCGCAGAATTGTGATGGCCCCCAGGCTCTCGGTGGCGCCGTAGAACTGCATGAACTTGCCCTTCATTTCGATCATGGCGCGCTTGAGCAATTGCGCATTGATGGGTGACCCGGCGTACATGGTCAGTCGAACCGAAGAGAAATCAGTACTTTTGGCTGCGGGATGGTCCAACACCATCTGGATCACGGTGGGTGCCAGCACAAGGATGCTTGGCCGGTCGTGCGCGATCGCGCTGAGCAATTTCCCCGGCTCAAGGGTATGCAGAATAGACACGGTTGAACCGTGGTACAGCGATTGCACCGGAAGGCTCGCGCCGAGTAGGTGGAAGTTGGGCATCACCATCAGCAGAACATCGTCATCATGCCATTGGTACACGGGCTCCAGGCTCTCGCACAGGCGCATGTAGCTGATGCCTTGGTGCGACATCTCGACCCCCTTGGCCTTCCCGGTGGTTCCCGATGTGTACATCAGCAAGGCAATCGAACGCGGGTCTTCGGGCAGGCCAGGGTCAACGTTCGGCGCATCGCTGCACCAAGCGGCCAGGCCGCTGTCGCCGACGGCGGTTGAATCTAAAGCAACGACTTTGAAAGGCTTGGCGACACCCTTGAGGACCGCTTCCATTAAGGGCATGAATTCCTTGTCGACAAACACCAGTGCCGGTTGCGCGTCATCCACGATAGGAATAAGTTCGGCCGGTACCAGCCGCCAGTTCAAGGGCAGCATGGTGCCCCCCGCTTTGTTGACGCCGAACAGGATCTCGAAGAACGGAATCGAGTTTTTGCCAATAAAGGCGACTACTGAATCGGGTCCGGCACCCAGCCGGGTAACGGCCTGTGCCAGCCGATTGCTCGACTGGTCGAGCTCGCGAAAAGTCATCCTGTGGCCACCTTCAATCAGAGCGGTCTTGTCAGGCGTTGTCCGTGCATGGTGGCGGACAATGTCCGGTAACGATGTGATATCTGCATGAAGCCACATGATGTTTGTCTCCTGTTATGTTTTCTGCTGGCCAGCGGCTTAGCCGGCGTACTTTTTGAAGTCGGGTTTCCGCTTTTCGTTGAAGGCGCGCACGCCTTCCTTCGATTCCTCGCTTTGGTAGTAGCCCTTGACAGCGGCGACACCCATAAAGCTGATGCCGCGAATATTTTCGCTGTCTGCATTGAACGAGCGCTTGGCAATGGCCAGTGCGGTTGGGCTCATTTCATTGATGCCCGCGGCCCAGCTTTCGCATTCAGCATCCAACTGATCGTGCGGCACCACTTTGTTAACAAGACCCCACTCGCACGCTTCCTGGGCAGGCAAACGGCGGCACGTAAACCAGATTTCACGCGCTCGCTTTTCACCAACAATTCGCGCCAGATAGGCTGTACCAAAGCCAGGATCGACCGACCCCACTTTGGGGCCCACCTGACCGAATTGCGCTTTCTCTGAAGCGATAGTCAGATCGCAGATAGTGGCAAACACGTTGCCGCCACCAATTGCAAAACCCTGCACTCGCGCAATGACCACCTTGCGGCAGTCGCGTATGGCACTTTGCATTTCCTCAATAGGAAGTCCAACCATGCCACGCGGTCCATAGAGGCCATCTTCTGAGAGGTGTACCTTTTGATCACCGCCAGTACAGAAAGCTTTTTCTCCAGCACCCGTAAAGATCACGGTGTTGACGGATTTTTCTTCGTCGGCTCGGCGAAACGCGAGAATGAGTTCTTCAATGGTTTGCGAACGAAACGCATTGAAAACCTCGGGCCGATTGATGGTGATGCGCACAGCGTTTGTGCCCACCTCATAAAGGATATCTTTGAATTCGGTCATGCTGTCCTCGACTTTAGTTGGTTGTTGATAGGTAATGGAGTTGCAGCAGATCAGCCGTGCATTGTGAGACCGCCTGAAACGCTGATCGTCTGGCCGGTAATGAAAGCAGCATCGTCACTGGCCAGGAAGGCCACGATGCCAGGGTAGTCATCGGGTACGCCGATGCGGCCCAGCGGCACGCCACGCACCATCGAGTCGCGGATCTTCTGGCCTTGCTCGCCGGTACCCACGAACGAGTCCATCGCCGGGGTGTCAGTCGGACCTGGGCAGACGTTATTGATGGTCACCTGACTGCGCGCCAGTTCACGTGCCAGCGCCTTGGCGAAGGCGATGGTCGCGCCCTTGCAGCCCGAATACACCACTTCGCCTGATGAGCCCACACGGCCCGCGTCTGACGCGATGTTGATGATGCGGCCGGACTTGCGTTCGGACATACCCTGGGCCACCGCATGGGTCATGTGCAGCGGGCCAAAATAATTAATGGAAACGACTTTTTTCCAGAACGCTTCATCGGTCTTCAGGAAGGGCATAGGCGTGTCCCATCCCGCATTGTTAACAAGGATGTCAGTCGGGCCGGCTGCCGCTTCGAAAGACGCCACGGCGGCCTTGACGGCGGTGTAGTCGGTGATGTCGCAGAGGGTGGCCACGGCCTTGCCGCCAGCGGCCGTGATGGCCGCCACGGTTTCTGCCGCGCCTTGTGGGTTGATGTCGAACACGCCAACATGGGCGCCTTCTGCCGCCAGCCGCACGGCGATTGCGCGGCCGATTCCGCTACCGGCGCCAGTCACGATCGCCGTTTTGTTATTGATGCCTCGCATTGAGTATCTCCTGTGGGTTGAGTTGATGAATGTTGAGAAGGTACGAAATTTCAGGCGCCGTGGCGTCCAACAATGGAAATGGCCGACACGTTCTGGTGCGGGTGGCCCCCCAGGTTGTGTGTCAGGCCGAGGTTGACGTGCTTGAGTTGGCGTGCGCCGGCACGGCCATGAATCTGCAGGTAGATCTCATAGACCATGCGCAAGCCGGTCGCCCCAACCGGGTGGCCAAAGCACTTGAGTCCGCCATCCGGCTGAACCGGCAATGGGCCATTCCGGTCAAACATGCCGTCGAGCACGTCATGGATCACGCGACCGTGCTGGCTAAAGCCCAGATCTTCCATCAGCACGGCCTCGGTAATCGAGAAGCAGTCATGCACTTCTGCCATCTGGATCTGGGTGCGTGGGTCGGTAATCTTTGCGCTGGCGTAGGCGCGAGAACCCGCCTCCCGTGCGGTCGCAATGTGGGCACCGTCCCAGCTGCCAAAGCTGGCTTCTTCCCCGTTGCTGACGGAAACCTCCAACGATTTGATGGTGATGAGCTCAGCGTCAGGGCGCAAGACCCGTGCAATTTCAGGTGTCGTCAGGATCGCGCAGGCGGCGCCGTCACTGACGCCGCAGCAGTCATAGAGACCCAACGGCGCAGCGATGGTTGCGGCCTTGAGCACATCTTCCTCGGTGATGGGGTTGCGCAGGTGTGCCTTGGGGTTAAGTGCGCCGTTGGCATGGCTCTTCACCGATATATGTGCCATCGCCCGCTTTAGATCAGTCATCGACACGCCATGTTTGGCGGCATAGGCCGAAGCGAGTTGTGCAAAAGCGCCTGGCGCGGTCGTGTTAGGTAACCAGAGATCATTGGCTACGCCGCGTGTGCGTGCGGGCAAGCCGCCGTAACCTGTGTCCTTGAGTTTTTCGACGCCGAGTGCCAGCACGATGTCGTAAGCGCCGGATGCAACCGCGTAGGCTGCGCCACGCATCGCTTCGGTGCCGGTGGCACACGCGTTTTCGACGCGAGTGGCCGCGATACGCGGCAGGCGCAAGGCCTGAGCCAGCGGACCGGCGGTCTTGCCGACGTTGTTCTCCTCAAGGCAGACGCCGAACCATGCGGCCTCGATTTGCTTGAAGCCGATGCCCGCGTCGGCCAAGGCTTCATTGAACGCCTCGAGCATCAGGTCATCGGGGCCGCAGTCCCAGCGCTCTCCGAATTTCGAGCAACCCATACCCAGAATTGCGACTTTGTCGCGAATGCCCTCAGCCATTGTTTGCCCCCTGTTCCATGCCGCGAACCGGCGTGGCTTTCCAAAAATATCGGCGAAAACCCCGATTTGCGTCGAAGTCTTTCACGCGGTAGACCATGCGCAGTGGCAGGCCAACACGCAGTTCGTCTGGATCCGTGTCGGCGAACTCCATCATCACACGTCCACCGCCTTCAAAGTCGATGTGGCCGAATTGAAAAGGTGGATTCGGCGTGTAACCCAAGTAGTCACTGGTGTGCGACAGTACCTGGGCTGGCACGTCAGCCAGACTCGTCGGCGTCTGGCTGTCTTGCGCCCGGCACTCGGGATTGACGCAAAGTCGCGTGCGTGGGAATTGCACTGTGCCACAGCATGTGCAGCGTCCGCCCTCGAAGCGAGCGACCCGGGCCTGGTCGCGCCAGGCGGCGGTGAGGGCCGTCTTGTTGTCCATCTCGGCGCGCATACCCCATTCCAGCGCGATCTGGCCGGTGAAAGACAAGTACTTCATATAGCTTGTTTCTTTACGGCCGCCCTCTGGAACGCTGCCGGGGCAGGGGACATTGGTGCGGCGTAATAGCAGCGCTTCACAGCCGCTGCCGAAGGCGACGACCAATATATAGGCGCCAGGCGCAGCCGCGCGCACAGCAATGTCCAGCATGGCCAGCGGCTGCGCGCTGCCCAGGTCGCCCACTGTTTCGTGCTCCGCCGACACCACGGATGAAGACGCAAATCCGATGCGCTTTGCCACCAGATCGTTCACGCGTGCCAGCGGGGTTGGCATCACGAAGTGGGCTACCTCGCTGGCCGACACACCAGCTTCTGTCAGACAGCCGCGGATGGTGTCGACGGCGATCTTCATATAGCCTTCGTCGCGGACCCAGCGCTCCTCCCAGCCATAGTCGTACAGTTCGCCGGTTTGACGGAAATGGTCAACCAGATCGGCATGGGTGCTTCGGCTGGCGACGAGGGTCGCGATGGCCCGACCGGTGCCAATCAAGACGCCTGCAGCGCCATCGCCGAAGATCATTTCCTGTGTGCTGGCGGGGCGACCCAGGCGACGTTCCGAGGCCAGCAGCAGGTGCGTTGTGTCCGTCATGGGGCGACGCAGCACCGCGCCCAACTCGGTGCATGCGGCGCGTGCGCTGGACGTGACGTCCCGCACCACGGCTGTGGGCGCCAGTCCAATCGCTGATGCGACGATGCCTGCGTTCAGCCGGTCGGCAAACGGCAAGCTGGTGGACGCCACCGTCAATTCAGTGATGGCGGCGTCCGGTATGGCTTGCTGCAGTTGCCGCCCCGCCTCTACCGCCATCGTCACACTGTCTTCATCCCAGCTGGCCATGGCACGTTGGCCCTTGGCAAGCGAGCGAAGACCGGGCGCCATCCAGCGGTGCTGTGCCAGTACCTCTGCTCGCTCCAGGCGCAGGCGAGGGACGTAGCGGGTGGTTGCGAGAAGGCCGTATTCTGCCTCTAAGTTGTTCATGATTGGCGCATCTTAAATGTAGTGATGGTATGCATGGTACGCTAGTATATGGTAAAGTTATTCAAACGGTTCACATGCGAGGAAAGAAATGGACAAGGGTTTTCCCGAATCAGGGGCGCCATGGTCGGGAACCCAAATGCTTTCGTCTGCCGCCATGAACTTGCGCGCAATCACTGTACGAACAGATAGCAAACTTAACAACGGAAAAGGACTGAAATAATGGGTAAATTACTTGAAGGCAAAGTCGCGCTGGTGACGGGCGGTGGCCGTGGCGTAGGACGCGGTATTGCCCTGGCACTGGCGCAGGCGGGTGCCAAGGTAGTGGTCAACGATCTGGGGGCCTCACTCGACGGCATGACGCATACAGAACAACCTGCTGCCCAGGTGGTTGCCGAGATCGAAGCGATGGGCGGTCAGGCCATCGTCAACGGCGGCTCGGTAGCCAGTCGTCAAGATGCAGACGAGATGGTGGAAGCCGCGGTAAAGGCGTTCGGCCGGCTTGACATTGTGGTCAACAATGCAGGCATCCTCCGCGATGCAATTTTCCACCGAATGACCGAGCAGGAGTTCGATGACGTGGTGGCGGTGCACCTTAAAGGTTGCTTCAATGTCAGCCGCGCCGCGGCACCCTTGTTCAAGGAGCAGGGTAGTGGCAGCTATGTGCACATGACCTCAACCTCTGGCCTTATTGGTAACTTTGGACAGGCCAACTATTCCGCCGCCAAACTCGGCATCGTGGCTTTGTCAAAGTCGATCGCCGTGGACATGCAGAAGTTCAACGTGCGCTCCAATGCGATTGCCCCGTTTGCCTGGACGCGGATGGTCGGCTCCATCCCCGATGAGACCCCCGAGCAGAAGAAGCGTGTGGAGGGCTTGAAGAAGCTGGTGCCCGAACGGGTCGCGCCGTTTGTCGTTGGCCTGTGCGCCGACGCTGCGGCCGATGTGAGCGGTCAGATATTCGGTGTGCGCAACAACGAAATATTTTTGTTTAGCCAGCCACGCCCGATCCGCACCGCGCACCGGGGCGAAGGATGGACGCCAGAGAGTGTGTTGGACACCGCGCTGCCCATGCTGAGGGCCGACTTCTATAAGCTGGACCGGTCGGGTGACGTCTTCACCTGGGATCCCGTGTAACGATGCGCGGTGGATTAGAATGTACGCATCATTACAGTAAAGCATAGGTGCTCCCCGGATCAGAAATGGTCCGCCGTGCACCGGAAAGTGGGCATGGCAGTGGAACTTCATAGCGTCGATTGGGAGCTTCGGCTCGGTTTTTTAATTCACGACGTGTCGCGCTTGCGACGCAGTGCATTTGACCGATGCCTGAAGCCGTTGAGTGTCACCCGCTCGCAGTGGTGGGTGTTGGCTTATCTCTCGCGAGAGGATGGCATGACCCAGTCTCAGCTGGCCGAGGAACTCGATATTGGCAAAGTGGCCGTCGGCGGCCTGATCGATCGATTGGAGAAGTCAGGGTTGGTGAGGCGCGACGCCGACGCTGGCGACCGCCGGGTCAATCGTGTGTTTCTCGAGCCGAAAAGCAAACAGCTGATCGCGCGAATGCGCAAGATAAGTCACCGGATGAATGAGCAGATTCTGGTCGGTTTGACGGACGAGCAACTGGAAGCCTCTGCCGTTACCTTGGATGGCATGAAAGCCAACTTGCAAACTTACTTGAGCGCAAACGAGGCTTAAAGCGCTGCCTACAGCGTCTCTCTTGCGCGCTGTATACGCGCGCCAAGTGAATCGCACTTTCCTTCAAGATGCGGTCCACCGCTGTCTTTCCCCCGGGTTCGGATGCAGGCAAAAAATTTGGATCTCAGCAGGGCGCTGTACATGCGACCTGAATGACCTTGGTCATACTATACGATATGCAATCAATATGGTACAGTAGCGAACTACAATGATGCGCGAATTCGTTCGCACAGCATTTTTTTCCAAGGAGACCCCTGTGACCGACAAAAGCGTAGACCCGTTGTTCAGAAAATCTATTGTCTTTTGTGCGTGGTCTGGCTTTGCCGCCATTGCCTTGTTCGTCATCGGTGGCGTCATTCTTGGGGAGATGTTGCCGCCCTTGCTGCGTGCCAACGACTCGCCGGAGGAATTCGTCAGAAAAGTGACCGAGCATCAGCTCTCGATCCAAATCGGATCGGTGATCCTCATGCTGTCGTTTGCGCTCTTTGGCCCTTTCGGCGCCGGGATTGCCGCGCTGACGCGGCGCGCCGAGAAGAGCCCCGTGTTTTCCTACGTTCAGCTGGTCTTTACGGCATGCGGCACCATGGTTGCCTTACTGGTCGCATTTGCCTGGGCGCTGATGTCTTTTCGTCCTGATGTCTATCATCCGACGATGGTGCAAATGTTTGCCGATCTCGCCTATTTCCTCGCCGTGTTTTCGGTGCCGGTGTTTGGTGGCTGGTGTGTCGTTATTGCGCTTCCCATTCTTTTGGCAGAAGAGGGCCACGAGTGCTTCCCGCGCTGGGTTGGCTACGTCAATCTATGGGCGGTTCTGCTGTTTGCGCCGGGCCAACTTGTGCTCTTCTTCAAGGATGGCCCCTTTTCCTGGCACGGCATAGTAGCGTTGTGGATTCCGTTTGTCGCCTTCTTCTTGTGGATTTTGATCATGTGCATGTCGATGCTGAAAGCGGTGAAGCAGGATGGTCAAGTCACCCAGGCTTGAGCGATGCAAGTGCTTGAACTGTGTGAGAGCTTAAGACGGTGAGCAGTCGTTCGCTTGAGCGCCCCGGTGCAGGAGACGGTTCCGGCACTGCGGCGGGGCACCATGCAACGACCAGGATACCGGGTGAGCTCGGTATCTGGATGTTTGTCGCCGGTGACCTGATCGTCTTTTCAGTCTTTTTCATCCTTATTGCGCTGGGACAGAAAGAGAAGTCAGATCTCTTCCTTCAATCGCGAGTGCAACTCGACCTCGGGGCGGGGCTTTTGAATACCCTGTTGCTGTTGACGGGATCGTGGTTCGTGGCCATTGGCGTCCAGCGCTGCCGGACTGGCTTGAGTGCGACGGCCAGCCGCTTTTTCTCTCTGGGGATTCTTTGCGGCGTGGGGTTTGTCGCCAACAAGGGCCTGGAGTGGAACGCAAAGTTTGCACATGGGATCAACCCGGCAACAAACTATTTTTTCATGTACTTTTTCGTTTTTACCGGTATTCATCTGCTACATGTTCTCGTCGGCATCGGCGTTCTTTTTATGCTTCGCAGCGTTAGCCGGAACCCCTTGATGAACGCGAGAAGGATTCGTACGCTTGAGAGTGGGGCCACCTTCTGGCACCTCGTGGATCTCCTGTGGATTGTCCTTTTTGCACTTCTTTATCTCCTCTGACCTCCTTCATGTCGAACAGGGAAACCTTCATCGCCAAATTCGACCCCTTGACATTGGCCTGGGGCATTCTCGTCGCGGCGACAGGCATCGGCTGGTGGTTTGGCCACACGGCACAAATCGGCAACGATGGCGCTCGCCTCTCCATGGCGGGCGTGTTCGTGACCGCCTTTTTCAAAGCCTGGGTTGTCGGCTTCCAGTTCATGGAATTAAAGCGCGCTCCGCGGTGGCTGCGACACACATATGATTTATGGATTGTTGGTGTATGTGCCGCGCTCATGTTCATTTGCCTACGCTGAATAATCGTGATGTTGATACATCTTTGATGTAGCTATACGATATTTAACCAATATGGTACAGTAGTGCACTATTGTGATGCGCGAATTCGTGGCGCATCTTAAACGCCGTAAAGGAGCTGCATTCCATGGTACTGACCGACGACCAAAAAGCCTTGCAAGAAACCGCGCGTCGCTTCGCTCGTGAACGTCTGCTGCCGGACTATCAGAAACGGGAGAAGCTTGGCGTTCTGGACCGCGAACTGATCGCCGAGATGGGTCAGTTGGGCTTGCTGGGAGTGGATTTGCCCGAGACGCTGGGTGGGCTTGGTGTGGATGGCGTGACAACCGGCATCATTGCCGAAGAACTGGCCTACGGTGACTTCAACATCAGTCTTGTGCCCGTGGGTATTTCGCTCAACGCGGCCATCCTGATCCGTCATGCGCAGCCGGAGCTGACCTCCGAATGGGTTCCTCGCATGACACGCGGCGAGGCCGTTGTTGCAATTTGCCTGACCGAGCCACGCGGTGGCTCGGATGCCAGCAATCTGCAATTGCGCGCGCGCCGGGAGGGCGACCAATACGTCATCAACGGCGAGAAAACCTCCATTACCTTTGCCGACCGGGCTGACGCGTATCTGATTTTCGCCCGCACCGGCCTGCCGGACGAGGGGGCCAGGGGTGTCACGGCTTTTTTTATTCCAGGCAACACCCCGGGCATTTCGCGCACGCGTTTTGATGACGTGGGCAGTGCCATTGCGGGGCGCGGCTCGGTGTTCTTCGACGACGTGCGCATTCCCCTCAGTCATCGTCTCGGCGACGAGGGCAAAGGCTTTACCCAGGTCATGCAAGGCTTTGATTACAGCCGGGCATTGATTGGACTTCAGTGCTGCGGCATCGCCCAGGCGTCGCTTGACGAAGCCTGGGCCTACGCCAAGGAGCGCGAGGCCTTTGGCCGTCCTATTGGTCAATTCCAGGGCGTAAGTTTTCCGCTTTCCGAGGGCGAGTCGCATATTGCAGCGATACGTCAACTCTGCTACCACACGCTGGCGTTACGTGACGCAGGCCTGCCTCACGCATCCGAGGCTGCCATGTGCAAATGGATGGGGCCGAAATATGCCTTTGATGCTATTCACCAGTGCCTGCTGACCTTTGGCCACTATGGCTGGTCAAAAGACCTGCCGCACCAGCAGCGTATGCGTGACGTCAGTGGTCTGGAGATTGGCGACGGCACGGCGGGGGTGATGAAGCTGATCATTGCGCGGGGCCGCATTGGCCGCGCCGCCGTTCAATACTGAAACTAGAAGGATATTCCATGTCTTATCAATCTGTATTTCGCCCCGGTCTTTTCGCCGGGCAAACCATTATTGTTACCGGTGGCGGCAGCGGTATTGGCCGCTGCACCGCGCATGAACTGGCGTCCCTAGGCGCTCATGTTGTCCTGGTTGGCCGCACTATTGAAAAACTGGAGACGGTGAAGGCGGAGATCATTGAAGATGGCGGCAGCGTTAGCGCGTATGCCTGCGACATTCGCGACGAAGCTGCTGTGATCCAGACGATTGATGCCGTTTTGCAGACGCGCGGGCGCCTCGACGGGCTCGTCAACAACGCAGGTGGGCAATACCGCACGGCACTGAAAACGATCTCGACCAAAGGCTTTGAGGCGGTGGTGCGCAACAACCTGACCGGCGGCTTCATCTTCATGCGCGAGGCCTACAACCGCTGGATGGAACACAATGGCGGCGCCATCGTCAACATCATTGCTGATATCTGGAATGGCTGGCCGGACATCGCTCATTCTGGCGCAGCGCGTGCCGGCATGCTGAACCTGAGCGAGTCTGCCGCCTGCGAGTGGGCGGTCTCGAACGTGCGTGTCAACACGGTTGCACCGGGCGGCATCGCCTCCAGCGGTTTCGATACCTATACGCCCGAAGCCAAGGCCAAGATACTGGAGTTTCCGCCCACTGTGCCACTCCAGCGCTATGGCAGTGAGTCGGAGGTGGCGGCTGCCATTGTCTATCTGCTATCGCCGGCGGCGGCCTACATCACGGGATCGTGCATCCGGGTTGACGGCGGTACGCCGAACGCCCGAAACACCTGGAAGCTGGAACCCCATCAGCGCAGCAAGCCCTTCGAAGGTTTCCATCGCGCCAAACTGCCCGAACTCTTGCGCGAAAAAGTCTGAGGCGGAACACGCCATGCATGCGATGCAACTCAAAAACCGCTGGTTCCAGGACTATGTGCCAGGCGAAACATTCGAGTTCGGGGATTACTTGATTACCGAGGCTGAAATCATCGCTTTTGCGTCCCGCTATGACCCGCAGCCCTTCCATGTCGATGCCGGCGCGGCTGCCCAATCGAGTTTCGGCGGCCTGGTGGCCAGTGGCTGGATGACCGGCGCGGTGCTGATGCGCATGATGTGTGATCACTTCATATCGACAGTCTCTGCCATGGGGTCACCCGGTGTAGATCAATTGCGTTGGCTTGTGCCGGTGCGACCGGGTGACCGCCTTCATGCCCGGGTGACGGTGATCGATGTCTGCCCCTCCCGAAGCAAACCTGACCGCGGTACTGTGACGCTGCGCCAGGAGGCCATCAACCAGGACGGTGATGTCGTCATGTCACAGGAAGGAAAAGCCATTCATCGTTGTCGTCGTTGAGCTGGATGGTTGGTTGCTATTTCAAGTAATAACCATGGCGCGACCGAAGGCCGATCGTGATGCGGTCCGAACCGGAAGTACGGTCCTTCGCGAACGAAATGGCGTGCCCGCCAAGCTCGATCGAGCTCGCTGCCGACAACGCGGCGGCGATGCCATCACCGGTGAACAGAGGGGATGATCGGCGCAATGCCTCAACCGTGAGCCTGGCGGCCATGTAGTTGGACATCCCCTCAAACGTGATGGCCTTGGGTGACGCGTATTGTTCGACATGGCGTTGGAACTCGAAGGTGAGCGGGCTGTTGTCTGACTCCGGGTTCGGTACCAATTGAGTGAACCCGATAACCTTCTTCGGAAAGACGTTGCTCATGCCCTGGAATGAGCTTGACGCCAGGCTTGTGATGGTGCTGGGCCACTCGTCCGCTCGGGCCTGGATTCCTTGTTCAACCATGACGTCTACCAAGTCAGGCAATACGTCCATCACGACGGTCTGGAAATTTCCCTTGGCGACGCTATTCACTGCGCGGGTGACGGAAGCCGGATCGAACATCGACACAGGGTACATCGTCTGGCTAATGCCTTTCGCTTGCAGGGCGCGCTCAAGGGCCACTAACCGTTCGCTGTCAGGCCCCGAATCGCTCAGCACAGCCGCGCGTGTGATACCAAGGACGTGGATCTGCGAAGCGAGGGCCTCGGCCTCGCGCTCGTAATTGGGACGCAAGGGAAAGAGGTAAGGCGAGCGGTCATGGCCCATGGCCTTGAGGCCAGACAGCGCGCCGATCAAGGGCACTTTCATTTCGATGGCCGTTGCCGCGATGGCTTCGCAGACAACCTCGCCTGCACAGCCAATCATAGCGACTGCTCCGTGCTCGCGAACAAGCCTGCGCACATTCTCGGCATGCGTCGCCGCGTTGTTATCTCCCACCAAGGTCACGACCTTGATTTGTCGACCGCGAATACCACCATTCGCATTGATGTGCCCCACATAGGCTCGCAGGCCTCCGGTCAGTCCCTGTGTTGCCCGGTATGAGCCGCGTCCTTCCGCGATGCTCTGTCCCAGGACGATGGGCTCGTTGGCGCCGAAGCCGAGCGCGCAATGGCCAGCCAGGATCAGGCCGGGAAGGAGGTGTCGGACGGATTGCGCGGCCAGGCCGCGGAAGTCGATGATTTGCAAGGTGTGGTCTCTTACGGGAGGGGCGGTTAATACGCGGGGAGGGTCGTTAACCAGCGGTCGCGCAGACGTTGAAGCGCCCCGGCATCCAGGCCGGCACAGGTCTGCACGTAGGCGTCCAGCGAACCGTAATCGGCCGCGACCGCGTCAAATGCGGTCTGTAGATACACAGGACGCGCATCCATGATCGCGTCGATCATGGGTTCAGAATCGGCCTGGCCGGAGAGTTTGAAAACGATCTCGGCAACCATTTCGCGCCGCTCCGGGTTGGTCACGCATTCCGCCCGGGCAGACAGCAGATAGTCGGCAAAGATGCTTTCCTGCGTCACCCCCAGTGCATGGAGCAGAACCGCGACAGCGAACCCTGTTCGGTCCTTGCCTGCCGCGCAGTGAATCAAAACCGGCACTTCAGCTGATTCAAATAGTCCGAATAGTTGTGGCAGGTGCGGTGCCATCGAACCGGGTAGCCGGCGGTAAACCTCCAGCATCAGGTCGACGGCGCCTTCAACATTCGGTTTATCCCTGAGCGTGGCAATGAGGCCTGGATCGGCACGAACATCACTGATCACTTCCATGGGAATTTGCCGTATTCCTTCCGATGGCTGGCTGTTCGGGTAGCGCTTGCGTTCAGAGGCGCTGCGGAGGTCGCACACCGTTTTCACGCCCAGCGACGTTAGCACCATCCAGTCTTGGGTGCCCAGCAGGTCAAGCTGATCTGAGCGCAGGATGGTGTGGCCGGCGATTCGCCGGCCATCGACGGTTGGCAGTCCCTTGAGACTTCGGAAATTTCGGGTTCCCGTGAGATCGAATTTCATGTCTGACTCTCTGGTCGCGTGACTACTCTGAAACAGCCAAGTTTTGCCATGGCAGGCGGAAGCCTCCTTCGCACAGCCCGTAGCCAAGGGTTCCGTCGCTGAGCCGGAATTCCATCATCTGCTCGCAGACTACAAAAGTGTCTTGGGCAAACAACCAGCGGAACAGCGGCTTGGCGCTGAATGCATAGGCTCTGCCTTTTTCATCAGTGAAGCGCCAGCGCATTTCGCGTACCGTGAACGGACAATAGTCCTCATAGTCGTTGTCATCGACAATTTCAGCCACACGCAGCCACTGCTGGCCGTCATGGAACATGCGCATATAGGCGCTTTTCCCCGAGGTGTTATCACCGCGCACACCACAAAAAACCATGCCGTTTTCAAACACCGGCCAGGCCAAGCGGTAGTGCTGCAAACTGTCCCAATTGCGCACACCGGCGGCGACGTCGCGTATGCCGATGCCCTGAAACGCACTCTGCGCTCCACGCACCACCAGATGACCGCTCACGATGCAAGGGCCTTCCAGGTGGACGTGCGCCATCTCTTCGGCAAAGGTGCCGCTGTCACCCTTGCTCATGGCGATGCAATCGGCCATCTCGTGGGTGGACGTCCACACCAGGTCCATGGCGAAATCCGCCTCGTCAAAGCGGATACGCAACTTGCGCAAGGGCTCAAGCACTTCAATATGCATACCGGCAATGTGCATGCCACCGGCTGGGCGCTCAGTCGTATAAGGTAACTGTAGATTGGTACGCGTGAAGAGAGGCAATCCATCCTGAAACACAATCAGCCAACTGTTGGCATGTCCCATATTTTCCAGCAAGCCGATCCGGATCAAGCAGCCGGTACGGGTTTTCGGGTCATAAGCATTGAAGTAATAGCTCTGGTTCCACATGGGCTCGCCATGACCAGCAACATGAGATTCGAATTTTTGGAAGTTCATAGTCTCTTAATCCTGAAGGTATGCAGTCTTGTGCTGCTGCTTCACAAGCAGCCGCACTTGTTTGACGCCCAAGTTATCGCAAATCAATAGGGCCCGACCTCACCGATGTGATTGCGGTAGGCGTCGGGCCACATCATCTCAATCCAGGCCACGCCGGGTTTTCCGTCGATTACTGCGGAACCTGCGTGTTCATTCAGACAGCAGGCCGGGTCGGGGTACAACTGAAAGCGCGATACGACCTCGACATCGAGCGTGGTCACTCGTTGGTCAGCATCGGTTACCGTGGCCGACCAGCGCTGTGCATCCAGCTTGCCGACATAATCAAAGTGAAAGTCCACGTCGGTCACCAGGGCCATGCGGCCTCTCTTAAAAACATAACCTCGCAGTTCGGTGCGGCCCATGGCCTCCACGATCCAGAAGTGCACCGAGACATCTGGCCCAGACTGGGCCTGCACCCATTTCCAGTGCTGGGTGGCGTGCCAGTCACGCGTGCCCCAACTATGGTCACGGTGGCCAGTGGTATTGAAAGCGATGACGCGATCGCCGATCCGCAAGGTTCCCACGGCGCGGCCACTCTGTTCAATGCGGTTGTCGGCGGTGTAGGGCATGCAGCCACGCTCGTCACTGCCATACGCATAGGGCGGGTGCATGGCCTCGAAATTCATATCGAGTTCAACCTTGTCAGTCTTCCAGCGAATGCGGGCTTTGTCAAAGCGAAGGTCCTGCTCCATGTGCAGACCTTCAAGGCGCCAGTCGCTGAAGTTCATGTCAGCGGAAGTTGGACGATCAGCCAATTTTTCCACGATCGGCTCCGGTCCAATTCCAGGACCGAAAATCGCCATCACCGCGCCAGCCTCGCCAGCCTGGTTAACCCAGGTGTAGGTAAACAAGGCCAGGCCTTCCTCAGGCAAGTTCAGCAGGTAGGGCACGGACTCACGTGCCTTGGGGTCGGCCCGCAGAGCGTGGCGCCCGTCATGCACGGGATCAAGGATCAGTCGCTGATCCGCTAAGACTTTGTTGTCGATCATATTATTCTCAAGTGTGGGTGTAGGGGAGATAGGTCGGGAATGCGGCTCAAGGTGCCTTGGAAACATGTGCAATGAGAGTCTTGATGGCTGGCATCGCTTGCGGATCAGCCTCCCACCCTTGGGCCAGAACCCAGGACCGATCGCGAAGCAGTTGTTCGCGGCTGGCATCAAGCACTGCATGTTCCAGTTCCAGGGTCGCACCGGCTTCGCCATGCGCACAGGCTTCGCGCACCAAAGTGCTGGTGGTGGCACGCAGTGCCCGAACAGCGCTCAGCACTTCATGGGGCTCGGCTCTGGCGCGTGTCAGTACTTCGTCGGCGCAATCGGTATCCTGCGTTAGCGAGGCCAGTATGCCGGGTGTCGCCAGATTCGTGCCGGCCAGGGTCAGCAGCCGTTTGGACAAAGCGACCAGTCGGGTCAACTCGTCGCAATCGAAGCGATATTGCAAAGGCAGTTGACGCGCCATCAAGTCGAGCAATCCCATGCACAGCTTGGCTTGCTCCTGTGCCAGTTGGTTGTTGGGGTCGATCGCCGGCAGCACGACGTCAGTCATGGCTTTAAGGATGCTCTGGATCTGGATATCGGGTCGCATTTGCATTTCAGACTCCTTTTTCAATGAGATTTCGCATGTCATCCATCAGCATGTAGCCAATCCCGATCAACCAGGTGACGAGTACATCCTGATGGGTTTTCCCGTTTCTAGCTATCCTGTAGCCGGTGCCCATGGTGAGGGTGCAAATCATGTATGCGTTGTAGATCTTGTACCAATGGAGGGTTTTGTGGTCGACTCGCCGACCGCTCGCGCGCTCGTAGGCTTCAAAGAACGCAACCTCGGTCATCAAGCCGCACACCAGAAATTGACCGTCCTCATCGCGGCCTCCGAATGCCGGGCTCGTGGTCCATGCCAAGTCCTGGTGTGGATCTCCGATATGGCCCAACTCCCAGTCAAGCCACGCAGAAATTCGGCAATCGGCCTCGGTGTAAAGGAAGTTGCCAAGACGGTAATCTGAATGCACCAAGCCGGGTTGGTCAAGTGCGGGTAGGTTGCGACGCAGCCAGGCAGCGGCCACGGCCATCATCGGCGAGTCTTCATCACAGTCCTCTTCCCAGATGCGCTCCCAGCAATTGAGGCCCCACAATGCGCATTGCGTACCAGGCGCCGGAATATCGAAGGCCGAAAGATCAGCACTGTGATAGTCCATGTTATGGATGCGGGCCAGGTGGTCGACAAACTGAGGCGCGAGGGCGTTGCGTACCTGAATCGGCAGGCTGGTGCCCAAACCGCTGACATTGCTGATAGACATGCTGGGCTTGGTGACGCCTTCAGCAAAACCGTAAACCAGCGCCGGGTAAGGCAGGAAATCACCGTGTGCGTCGCACCAGAACACGGGCGGTACCGGTACCACCGACTGGACCGCGCGGATCAACTGGAACTCCCGCAGCCGACTGGTCTCAACGATGGACTCGGAGGGCTCCATGCGCAGGACCATGCGCGTCTGTTCGCGTCCGACGCCCGGACGTTCCCAGTCGAGTACAAATGACATCTGCAGTTTGGAGGCGCCGCCCGACAACCAACGCGCCCGGGTGATCTCAAACGGCCCGATATGCCCCGAACGAATCAAGGCCTGCACGCCATTGACCAGTGTCTCAAGTGACAAGGGTGTGTAGGCCGGCCCGGCGCGGCGCTCCAGGCGGCGTGTCAGGACGCGATCAATCTCGCGTTCCGTGGGAAAGCGTTTGCGCAGGGACTCGGTCCACTGCGGCGAAGGCCTGTTTTTGTCAATCGTTAACATCGTGTCTCTTTCGTTTGTAATTCGGAGTGGTTGTGAACAAAAGTATTCCCGCGCTTCAATGACCCGCGCGCCGGAGCGCATCAGGTTGAAAATCCCGCATCCTGCCCGGAATGCCGAATGTCCATGGCGTCTTGTATTCGTTGTCGAGTCCGGTCAGCACATAGCTGTCGTTGGTCAGGTCGAACCACAACTCAAATCGGTACCAGGGCACCAGTGCGTCGTAGTACTGCAGCAATGAATGCAGCCCCACCCGCCAGAGCTTTCCGCGGGAGTCATAGGCTTCGCTGAGCAGGACCGACCAACTGTCTTCGTCGATATAAAAAAGACGCCTCGGGTAGACATGCGTCTGGCCTGCTTTAAGCCGGGCTTCAACCACCCAGACGCGGTGCAGTTCGAAACGCAGCAAGTCCGAATTTGGCGAGCCTTTACGGATGACCTCGCTGTAAGGCACGCGCTTGTCGCCGATGCGGTAGTTGTTGTAGGGCACCAGCATCTCGCGCTTGCCAAGCAACTGCCAGTCATAGAGATTCGGGCTGCCGTTGTAACCATCGTACTGGTCGACCACAGCCAAACCGTCGGAGCCATTTTGCACATTGTCGTAGGCCAGGTCAGGGGCCCGGCGCACACGACGTTGGCCAGCGTTGTAGATCCAGGCCTTGCGTTCGTCGGCGCTCAGCGGGTTGGGTTCGTGCACAAGGTAGATCGTTCCGACCAGGTCGGCGGGGCTCAGGAAGTAACCCAAATAGGAAAAAAGTCGATTCGGTACCGGTGTGTCGAAGTTCTCGTCGTAGACCCGTTGGTCGTGAAAACCGATCTTCGAGAAGTCGCCATTGGCCCGCATGACGAAGCTGTCAAAACTGCGCTCGACCCCGCCGCCCAGGTCACGCAACAAGTGATTTGAAATGGCCTCCAGCCCGTTGCGAGGTTCAGGAAAGGGAACGGTACCCTGCTTGGGAGCTGTCTCGGACCCGGTCACTGGTGGCCGTGGCTTGCTCTTGTCCGGATACCCTGCCGTGCGATGCGCCGGATACACCGGCATACGAAACTCGGGGGTGCGTGCCAGCACTGCCTGCAGGCCGGGCGTCAGGCGTTCGCGCTGTTCTTGCAGATTGGCTGCGGTAATCGTGAACAAGGGGCGTTCCCCTGCAAAGGGGTCCACATACCCCTGTTTGGACTGCCAGTTGGCAGGCGGCGCGCGCAGACCACCGGTCCAGGGTGGAATCGTGCCCGCCGCATTGCCCGCCACCTCAGCACCGACCGGGGAGAGTCCTGGTGATACGGCCAGCGCCGACATGCCGCTCAACAACTGACACGCAAGGCCTACAACTAAAAACAGCAGTCGTCGCTGTTGTGGACCTTTGTTGGAGCGATTGGCCTGCGGGATTTCTGACTTGGTCATTTGCACTGCAGGCCTCCTGTGTGTCAGGCCTTGCGGTCACGCACAAGGTAGGCCGCCAAAGCGGGCAGGAGAAGAATGGCGGCAAAAACATTGATCAAAAACATGAAGGCCAGCAAGATGCCCATATCGGCCTGGAACTTGAGCGGCGAAAACACCCAAGTCGCCACCGACACGGTCATGGTGACGGCGGTGAACAAGGATGCGGTACCCCGCTGCTTCAATGATTCGACGAAGGCCTCGCGCAAGGGCATGCCGCGTTCATGCATCTCGTGCCTGATGCGCTCAAAGAGGTAAATACCATAGTCAACACCCACCCCCACGCTAATCGCAATCACGGGTAGTGTATTGACTTTCACACCGATGCCCAGCATCGCCATGATGGCGTTGCACATCAGGGTAACCAGCGCCAGCGGGATGACGATGCACAAGGTAATGGTGATGGACCGGAAGGTGATCAGGCACAGCAAGGTGACGGCACTGAAGAGCGTCACGTTCACAATTTTATCGGCACGTTCCACCACTTCGTTGGTCGCAGCCATCACTCCAACATTGCCCGATGCGAGGCGGAATGTCACTTTATCGGAATCGTTCTCGGCCTTGAACCGGCGAACCTGATCGACGACGGCGGCGATGGTGGTCGCCTTGTGATCGGTGGTGTAAAGCGACACCGGCATCGCATTGCACTGCGAATTTCGGTACTCATTGCCGAAGCGGGTGGAAAAACCAACGGCCTGCGCAATTTGTTCCTTGGTCTCCGGTAGCATGCGCCACTTGACCCATCCTTCGGCAAAGTCCTGCGTCACCGCGGTGATGAAGGAGGCCAGGCTGCGAACCGCCGCCACACCCTCAACCTGACGCATTTCAAAGTCAAATTTTTCGAGTTTGTCCTGTACCTCGCGGCTGAGACATGGGGAGTTTCCTCCCTTCATTTCGGCGATCACCTGCAACAGATCGACGCCGATGGCGAAGTGGCTGGTGATCATCTCCACATCCTGGTTGTAGCGGGAATCCGCGCGCAGCTCGGGGACGCCCTTGCTGGTGTCTCCGATCAGGAGGTGACGCGTCTCATAGAGTGCACCCGCTGTCAGCAGCAGTCCCGCCGCGATCGGCAGCAGCGCGCCACGCCGGGTTGCCAGGAAACCGAGCCGCTCCCAGAACCAGTCACCGGCGGTCTCCATGCCGCGAAGTTTATGGGCCGAGGCCGCCGAAATTTTCATGTAGGACAAAAGGATGGGCAGCAAGACCTTGTTGGTCAGAATCATGACCGACACGCCTATCGTGGCCGTCAAGGCCAGTTCTCGAACGATCTCGATTTCAACCACGGCGATGACCATGAAGCCCAGGGCATTCGCAAGCAGGGCCGTGGTGCCGGGCACGAACAGTTTCAGAAAGCTGTTGCGTGAGGCGGTCACGCCATCGGCCCCGGCCAGGGTCTCCAGCTTCCAGGCGTTGGTCATCTGAACCGCGTGTGACACGCCAATCGAGAAGATCAGGAAGGGCACCAGAATCGACAAGGGATCCAGCCCCAGCCCCAGTATTGGCAGCAGGCCCATGAGCCAAATGACCGGGATGGTGGCGGCAACCAGCGTCCACGCCGTCAACATGGCTGAACCGGAATACCAGTACAGCAAGGCCGCAGTGATGAAGAAAGCACCGATAAAGAAATACAGCACGTTGGACGCGCCATCGGCAATGTCTGCGATCGACTTGGCAAAACCGATGATGTGCACCGAGACACGCTCGTCTTCGTATTTCGCACGGATCTTCTCAAACTGTGCCCCGACCGCCCGCAGGTCAAGGCGTTCACCGGTGTCGGGGTCTCGTTCCTGCAAGGTGGCCACGACCATGGTGGCTGTCATGTCGGTCGAGACGATGCGCCCCACCCAGTCTGACTTCAGGACGTTGGCGCGAACTTGCGCAATCTGTTCCGGCCGGCCCACAAAGTCACCAGGCACCAGGTTTCCGCTTTTGAAACCCTCTTCGACCACCTCGTTGTAACGGACGTTGGGGGTGACCAGCGACGTCAGCGAACTGCGCTCCACGCCTTTGATGTAGAAAACTTCATCCGTAACTTTTCGGACCGTGGCGAGGACGTCCTTGTCGTAGATATTCCCCTTCTTGACCTTGATCGCCAGCAGTACATTGTTGGCGCCACCAAAGTCACTCTGGTAGTCCCGAAAGGTCTGCATGAATTCGTGGTTCAGCGGGATCATCTTCGAAAATCCGGCGGTCACCTGCAGTCGCGTGGCGAAAAACCCCAACACCAAGGTGATCACGATGCCGGCAATCAGCAAGGCCAGGCGCCAGTGAAAAATGAAATAACCAATGCGGCCAATGAAGCCCTTGGAAAATTCATCAGAAACGAACTCACCGTGAATCGGCGCCTCGCTCGACTGTTTATCGTTCTTGGTCATTGTGAGATGCTTTTTTGGCGGTGGATGTTATTTACTGGAGGCGGCCAAAGACGCGCTCTTGCTGTCGGCAGCCTGATGTCCAACCGCCATGTGGCCGATGTAGACGATGTCGTTGTTGTTCAACATTCTGGCCTGCGACAGGGATGTGCCTTCAGGAGCATGTGTGTAGGTAAAAGTCTGGCCTTCATCGGCGCTCACGGCGATTAGTCCGTTGTTGCCTGCCAGGACAATGCGACCATCACGCGCTACCGATCCACCGTTCAAGGTCGACTTGGAGTTGAAGGACATTTTTTCCCAGCTCGTTCCTTGATCCTTCGATCGATAGATGTTGCCGCGCATACCGAAAGCCAGCAGGGCCCCGCTGTTGAGCTCAAGAATTCCAAAATAGGAGCCGGCGTACGGCGTTGTCAGCAGTTTCCATTGCTTTCCGCCATCCTCGGAGCGGGCCATCACACCGGTTTCTCCGACAAGCATCATCGATGTCCGGGTTTCGATCACCTTGGAGATGTGACGCTCGAAGTCTTCGGCGATGATTCGTTCACGGCGCCAGGTTTTGCCCTGATCTTCCGAAACGAGGTACAAGCCAAAGGCCCCGCACGCCACCAGGTTGCCGTTCTTCAGTAGACTGATCCCCAGTAGTGCATCCTCGCCGACATCTTTTACCTTGATGGCATCCCAGCTCAAACCGGCGTTCTCGGTTCGCAATATGGTGCCACCATGGCCGACCACCACGCCCACCTTATCGTCTGTAAATGCGACTGCGGTGAGAGAGCGCGAGCTCGCGGTGTTGAACCCTTTCCAAGTGCGCCCGGCATCTTCGGACCGCATCACCACCCCGCGTTCCCCGACCGCAACCAGTGCGTTGCCGACAACGGCAAAGTCCAGCAGTGTCGTCTTGCCGGCCTTTATCGCCACTGGCGGACTAGCCTTGTCGGGCGCGGCTATGGCCACCGACCCGCAGGCCGCCAGCATAACCGCCAGCACCGCAGCGGATCTCTTGAACGAACTCATCACATGAACCTCGATTCCATTCAACTAAGCAGGGTTTTCTGAAAGGACTAAAGATCTCGGTCCTTCCGGTTTGTTGCAGCAGTCGGCCTCGCGAAAGGCCGACTGTGCATTAGCGCCAGGTCTTTATCGGGTGCCGCGACGCCGGATGGCATCCGCCGTGAAGTCGGCCGCCTTGCCCTTGGTGCCCCATGTGTAGGCGGGCTGCTTGCGCTCGTTCGTCAGCGCGGAGAGCATGAAGTTGCCATTGCTCAGGTCGCTGTTGATGAACGGGGACTGAAACATAACCCCAGCGTCATAGGCCTGCACCAGCGGATAGCTATACGCCCGCCACAGGTTGCCACGTCCGTCATAGCCGTCGGCCTGAGCGATGGTGTAGCTGTCTTCGTCAATGTAGAAGGTCTTGCGGGCGACCACGTGCGAGGTGCCGGGCTTCAACGTTGCTTCAACAACCCATACCCGGTGCAGTTCATAACGCAGCAAGTCGGACTTTATTGAGCCCTTGTCCAACATGTCTTTGTACTTGAGCGCGGGATCTTGCAGCTTGTAGGCGTTGTAGGGGATGTACATCTCCTTCTTGCCTACGAGCTTGAAGTCAAAGCGATCCATGGCGCCCTGGAAGCCCCAGTAGTCATCGGTGGTTCGCATGCCCTCCGTGCCATCCTCAATGTTGTCATACGCCAGATCAGGGGCGCGGCGCACGCGACGCTGGCCGGCGTTGTAGACCCAAGCCTGGCGCGCTCCTTTTGTGAAGTCGACCGGATCATGGACCAAATAGATGGTGCCGACCAGAGTCTCTGGTGCATCGTAGTAACCAAAGAAGCTGAAGATGCCACCCTCGGTTCGCGGCTCCATGTTTTGCCCCTGGACCATGTCCTCGCAGAAGCCGACGCGATAGAAATCTCCACTTGCCCGTACCGGCAACCAATCGCGGCAAGTCTTATAGCCGCCGAAGAAACGCGTGCTGTGGTTGAACATCACTTCCGTCCCCGTCTTCGGAATCGGAAAGGGTGTGCCCGGTCCAACATAACCCTGAATGCTGAGGCCGTCCAGCTTGGCGGTAGCCGCTTGTTTCCTGGTGGCGTCGTACACCTCCTTCGGCTGTGCAAATGAGCGGTGTGTAGGGTAAACATTCATCGAGAAAGTCGGGTACTTCTTGATCATGGCCATCATGCCGACGGAGATCTTGTCCTTGTACTGATCGGCGTTCTTGGCATCGATCTTGAACAGTGGCTTGTCGGCCTTGTATGGGTCAGCATAGCCTGTCTCCGGCTTCCAGCCAGCCGGTGGTTTAGTCAGGCCACCGGTCCATGCCGGGATGGTTCCCTCTTTGTTACCGGCCATTTCTGCGCCGTTGGGCGTCAACTCCTTGCCCAAACGGTCGAGTTGCGCAGCATCGAGCTCGGCCCGGACTGCGGTCGCGCTAACAGTCAATACCAGCGCGCTCATTGTTAACGCGATAGTTCTTTTCGATGGTTTCATAGTTTTCTTTCCTGAATCAAGTTAAAAGCTCATGCCCGCATTCATGTAGAACGAGTCACGATCGCGCAATGGGTCATACTTTGCATTCCGGTTGTAGAACACGGCACCCAGCTCAAGGTTGTACTTCTTGGCGTAACTGAATCGAACCGCTGGCGCCAAAGACTGACGACCTTCGGAGAACTGACTGTCCAGCGAGTAGCCTTTGACGTCATGCGACCAGTACAGACTGGGGTAAACCGTCACGCCAGGAATCAGATCGTTATAGGTCAGCTCACCCTTCAGACGGTAGCCCCATGAGTTGCGTGTGAAATAACCATCGTTCTCACAGCCCGCCACATTGATGTTGCCTGGGCAGGTGCCGCCATAGGCCGGGCTGGTGCCTGGGCCGAAGATGAAGGGCCGGCCGTAACGAAGAGCGTTAGGGTCGCTTTTGTAATCTGGCAAGTTGTTGGTTTGAAGGGCCGCCTCGGCAATGAACAGATACTGGTCAGCACCAAGAATACCTCTGCCAACTTTAACTGCATTGATTTGAATTTGCGTCTTGTTCGCCAGGGTATAGCCGGGCAGATTGCCGCTGCCGGCGAAGGCTGCCACTGCTGCAGCGCCATAGGGGCCAAAGGGGATGGGGGCGCCTGCTGAAAAGGCTCCGCCTGCCCCGAGTCCAGCGAGCAACAGGTCATTGCCGTCCACTTGCACCGGCACATCCTTCGCGTGACTCAACTCCGCGCCCAGAGACCAGCCAAGCACGTTGGTGGCCGCACTGATACCAATCGTCTTAATGTCTTCTGGATACTCCCAGAAAACGGAGAACGGACTGGCCGTAGTGCTGCCTTTCTGAATCGACACGATTGGCATGCGCGAGTGAAGTTTCGTCGCGTAGAGGCCAAACTCAGTATCCAGCTTTTCTGCGCTAAAGCGATAGGCCAGACCGAACTCGCCGGAGTTTCTGGCGTCGCGTCCCTCGATGCCCGGAACGTAGGCATTGGCGGCGACTCCGGAAGGGCTGTTTGCAGTTAGCGTCACAGCGTTGTTGCAGGCACCGGTCTTGGTCGAAATGTTATTCTGGGCTACGGCCCAGTAGTTGCCGCAACTGGCTTCAATCGGGGTGTTTTTCCACTGCGCCTGCCAGAAGCCTTCCACCGTTCCGTACTCGCCCAGGCTCTGGCTGGCGTGGAGAATGGGCACTGGCAAGAAAACTTCCTTGAGTTGCGCGCCCGGCTTGCGGAACGACGGCACATCGATCGGGTTGATTTGATTCAGGCCCTGGATGAATAGACTTTCGCCCCAGTTGACGACCTGGTTGCCCGCGCGCACCTGCAATGGCTGGCCGCTCACATCAAAAGTGTTGTAGACATAGGCATCCAACAGGTAGATGCCTTTGAAGCTGTTTAAGCGCTCAAAGCCTTCGTCTGAAAGAGGCTGTTGTTGGTAGCCGTTACCTTGGTTGCCGAAACGCACCTTTTCGTCATTAAGTGCCTGGTCATACCAGGCCTTGCCCCGCAACAAGAAACCCATGTTGCCTTTCTTGACCTCCACCTCGCTGAACAGCTTGAATAAGGTGGTGAATCGATCCCCCTTGTTGTAATTCAAATTGCCTTCATCGATGGTGTTGGCACCGGTGCCGTCAGTCAACCCGATCAGCGCGCCGTTGCCCTGTCCGTACAGACGACTGTCCCGGTCAGCGGCACGCCAGCTGGAGCCCACCGAAACGGAGGAACTCCAATTGCCGGTCCAGCCGTCCCCGAACTCAAATTCTCCGGCCCATCCAGGTGCTGCCCAGGCGGCAGCCATCAGGGTTATGAGAGTCGTACGCCGAGCGCGAAGGCTGCTTCGTTTGTTCATGTTGTCTCCTGTTTTGAGTAGTCGTCTGCGTACGTCGAAAATGGGTTGAATTGTTATCTACACTAGTAAATCGTACGCAAGCATATGATATTTAAATTTACGGAAATTTAAATTAGGGATTTCCCGTAGCCACGCTGCATCGGATTAGCGCAATCCGTACCAATAGCCAATCAGGATGATGCCGACGAACAACAACACCCAGGCTTCAAACAGCAATCGCCATGCCAGTGGGGCTGTGCGCAACTCCATGAAGTGCAGAAACACCAGTCGGACCTTGAAGGCTGCGATCAGCAGCACTGCTGTGGAAGCGATGCGAGGGTTGACGCTTTGATGTTCGACCAGCCACCATGCGAGTCCGGTAGCGGCCATGAGTAGCAACCAGATCCCGGTGGCATGCGAGCGCAGAGGAGAAGATGTATTCATCGCAGCAAATAAAGCAGTGGAAACAACACGATCCAGAGTAGATCAACCATGTGCCAATAGCAGCCGCTGGATTCGATGAAAACCAAATACTGGCGGTCCATCGGTTGACTCCGGGTCTTGGCTAGGCAGACGGCCAACACGCCCATTCCGATAAAAAAATGCAGGAAGTGGATTCCGGTGAATACAAAGTAATACATGAAAAATTCATTGGTCAGCATGGTGATGCCGGCATGAATTTTTGTTGTGTATTCAAAAATTTTGCTTGCCGCGAAGCAGGTGCCAACGAGCAGGGCGAGAGCCAGGTTGCGGATAACGATAGCCCTCATGCCTTTTTTGGCCGCCTCGACGGCCAGCACCATGCACCAGCTGCTGGTTAGAAGGATCAGCGTGTTCAAGAGTCCGAAAACAGGATCAAGTGCTTGCCTGGATTTTTCATACAGTTCGGGGTTGGATACCCGCCCCACGGTGAACAGGAGGAAAAATAATCCGAAGGCAAATACATCCGCAGCGATGAACACCCAGACGCCCGGATCACCGGGCAGTTTTAATTCTCGCTGATGGGGGGAGTTGTCAGAAAAAGGGGGAGCTTTTGTACTCCCCCCCTTAAGCGTAATTTCGGCGGTATCGCTCATGTGCTGCTTAAGTTCGTTCTTCCCGTTCGATTCGGTTGATGGCCTTCAAGATATAAAAGGTCAACGTTGGGCACCATACAAACCAAATCATGAACTCAATCCAGAAGTTCAAAATTCCATCGCGAGCAAAGGCTCCGGTCTTGAAGAAAGGCATCAGACATTCAGCGACAAACATGAAACCCACCCAAATGCCATACCAGGCAAGCCATTTAGGAATAAGTGGGGTTGTACGCTTATCCCGCATGAAGCCAACACCTGCGGCAAAAAGCTGCACTGTGGTGACGGCATAGGCCAAGTCAATCAATAGCCAGGCCATGTCGTACAGCAGTTGAAGCACATAGTCCGGCAGCGCTTCCGGTCGATAGGCTCCTGCGAGCCAGAAGGAGGTTGAAACCAAAACTGGCACCACGGTCAGCCCGGCGCCCCAGACTTGCAGGTCAACCAGGATGCTGTCTTTGGGCACAATTCTCGTCATCACGCGCCCAATAGCAAGTCCCCAAACGGCATAAAGCACGGCGAAAGTCATGGAAAGGACCATCCCGGTGCGAATGGTGTTGGCCTCGGTCCGGAACCAGTTGGCGATGGTCGCGGCCGGCAGGTCCGCATTCCAGGGTGGAATGTTGTGCCCCATGATTCCCCAGAATACGATGAATACCGACATAAATACCGGTCCCATCCAGGCGCAAAAGCGCCAATATTTGAACTCGGTTGCGTCTGTCATGGTGTCTTCTTTTTTCATGGTTTTTCCATTTTGTTCGTGAGCGTGGTGTGATCAGGCAGCCGGTGCTTCGTCCCGGCCGTCTGTGAACTTGTCGTAATGGATCGCGTCCAGGGGCAGGCCGGATTCGACCAGCTTGGCAATGGCCGCATCAATCATGGGCGGCGGTCCGCACATATAGGCTTCAGCACTTGCCCAATCGATTTCCCCGGCGGCGGATGCGATGAATTCGGTCACCATCCCGCGTGCGCCCTGCCAGGCGCTGTCGGGCGGCTCGTGCGATAGCACGGGCACGAAGTTAAAGCGGTCGAGCCAGCCGGAGGCCAGGCTTTGAAGCGCGTCGAGCATGTAGAGGTCCGCTTGCGTGCGTGCGCCAAACAGCAAGGTGCACGGGCGGCGAATGCGAGTCTTGCGTGCTTGCTCCAGAACGCTGAGCAGAGGCGCCAGGCCGCTGCCGCCGACCACGCAGAGCATGGGCGAATTTCCGCCCCGGAGGTGAAAATTGCCATGGGGGGCATCGATCGTCAGGGGTTGTCCGTTCAGACCGCCGCTGAACAAGGCGTCCGTGAAGGCGCCACCTGGCACTTTGCGGATGAAAAAATTCAGGTCTGTGCGCCCCTCGCGTTGCGGTGCGTCCGCAAATGAGTAGTGGCGACTGCGCGGAAGCCCCGGCGCACGCACGCTGGCGTACTGCCCCGCCACATAGTTGACCCGACGGTCCATGCGGACCGTGACCTTCAGAATGTCATGGGTCAGCGGCTGCGTCTCGGTGATGGTGCCGGTAAAGGACTCTGGGGGGGGGACGTCTGCGCCGGGCGGCTCGATTTCGACCACAGTCAGGTCGTCGCGCGGAAATGCCTGGCAGGCCAGAATAAAGCCGGCATCCAGTTCCAGTTTGGACAGGGTGTAGCCGAATGGCGTGGCCTCCCTTACCCGGCCTTGTTTCAGGCGTGATTTGCATGAGGCACAAGTGCCGACCGTGCAGTCGTGAGGGAAGGCAATGCCGTTGGCCAATGCCGCCTCCAGCAAGGTTTGGCCGGAAGCGATATCGACGGTGAGGCCTTGCGGGAGGATATGAAGTTGCCGCTTTTTGGCAGGTCCTCCCACCAGGGATTTCAGGAATTTGAGCATGGGTCGAAGGACTCCATAATGAGGCAAGAGCCGAAAGCGGCAGTACTAGCGAAAAGCCTGTCGCGCCAGCAGAACCACCGCAATGATGGACACAACGGTGAACAAAAGTGCGGGTGCCAGTCCGATGACTGCAGCCAGGTTGGAGGGTCCGAATCGGTTGTCGCCAAGGGTCAGCGCCCGATTGGGTGACAGCAGCGCAGCCCAGTAAAAGAGGGTGTTTGCCCAGCCCGTGCCCACAAGCATCCAGCTCAGCCGCTGGCCCCCACGCAAATCGAATCCGACCACCGGCAGTATCAGGGCAGCAATCATGATCAGAAATGCATTCAGCATGCCACCCAAGTGTGTCCGAACCCAGGCGTCCGTCGGGCCCGGAATCTGCAATGGCAGGATGGCGCCGGGCCATACCTCCAGGCCGCCGAGCAGGCTGACGAGCAGTCCCACGCCCGCCAGCATGCCGATCAGGAGAATGACGGCGGCGTGGCCGATCATGCGCCGCTGTATATCAATCAACATGTGCGGCGCTTTCATCGAGCTGTGGACGCTGGCTGGGCGACCCACTCTTCCCATCCGGCATGCCTGTTCTGCTCTGCGGCCAGCTTCTGTTCTGCGGGCGAGGCGAATTCGTTGTCCCAGCGTTTCAGGGCCGGTTTGATGATCATGTTGAACCATACTGGCGGAATCAGTGCGGCAAAGAAGCAAACAAACACGCTGGGCATACGGACCGATTCCTTATGGGGAACCAATTCGTAGTACGACAGGTAAGAGTTCAAATGATGATCGGCATGGTTGGTGATTTCGAATGCCACCAGCCGCGAGAGCGGGCCGAAATGGTTCCAGACATGGCGTTTTTCAATCGGTGTGCCTTCGACCCGCACCTGACCGTAATGCTGAAAATAGTTGAAAGTCTCAACCCAGAAGCGGGCTAACACCATCGCGCTCAAGGCCAGGCCGACTGCGAGCCATCCGCCGATCACGTAGATCAGCGACTGAAACAACAGTTGTGCCAGGACGGCGCGCCAAATGTGGTGGCGAATCGACCAACGGCCGAAACCGCGTTTTTCAAGTGCGTCTGATTCGATGCGTTGGGCCAGCAGGGTGGATTCCAGTACGGCCTTGGGTGCGAATGAATACAGGGTCTCACCGCGCGCCGCGCTGTCACTGTCATCCGCCGTGCCAACGTCGCGATGATGACTCACGACATGGGCTTCCATACGTGTTGCATCAAGGTAGCAAAGCTGGGCGTAGCGTCCGACGCTACGGCCGATCCTGCCCCGGGCGTGGTAGAGCTCATGGGCGGCCGACACCAGTGGCACCACCGAAAGCCAGGCGCAGCTGATCACTGCGCCCAACATCTGCCAGCCTGTCAAGTCATGCAGGGCTATCGACCAGGCCAGCACCACGTACAAGACCGGGCCCAACAAGGTTGAAAGCCATACCGGTACGAAGGCCGCAGCTTTGTTCCGCATCTTGCGAGCGCTCAGATCCAGCGGCAGCAGGGTGTCGATGATGGCCAGGAGCGGGAAAAGGGCCAGTCCGATCCAGACATAGTTGCCGCCCAGATACAGGCCGAGCATGGCGAGCAACTGCGTCACCGGTGCCAGGTAATATTTTGTGTATTCCCACATTTTTTACTCTCCTTTGGAAAATGGTTGAAAAACGATGACGGGTTTGATCACGTCGCCACTTTCGGATGCGGCCATGGCCTCATTGATTTGGTCAAATGAGAAGGTTTTGATCAGGCGATCAAACGGCAATTTGCCGTTTTTAAAGAGTTCTATGAGCTGCGGAATGAAGACTTGCGGATCGCTGTCCCCCTCGACGATGCACTTCAAGCCGAGGCCGCGTGCGTAAATGCTCATGATGTTCAAGGGCATCATGGCGTCCGGTGGCGGAATACCGATGAGTCCGAGTTGACCGTTGGGCAGCAAGGCGTCTGCGGCGGTGGTGATGATGGCCGGAATACCCGTCGTGTCCAGCGCATAGTCAACCCCGGCGCCGCCGCCAGCGGCGCGAATGGCCGCCAGGGTGTCAGAGCCGTCACGCGGATCAATCGTTGCCGTGGCGCCCAGCTCCATGGCCAGCGCGCGCCGGGCGGCATTCGGCTCAACCAGCACCACTGCGCCGGCCCCCACCACTTTGGCTGCCATGACGGCGCTCAAGCCGACTGCACCTGCTCCGAAAATCACAATGGAGCGGCCGGGGCGAACTTTTAACGAGTTCATCACGGCGCCCGCACCTGTTTGAATACCGCAGCCCAGTGGGCCGAGCAATTCCAGGGGCAGCGCGCGGTCAACCTTGACGGCATTTTTCGCTCGTGCGATTGCCAGTGTGGCAAAGCTCGATTGGCCAAAAAAGTTGCCATGTACCAGTTCGCCGTTCTGGCTCAGCGGGGATGTGCCGTCTTCCAATAAGACGCCACCAAAGTTGAGGCCGAGGAACTGGTGGCAGTAGGCCGGTTCGTGACTTTGGCAGTTTGAGCAAGCACCGCAAGAATTGAAAGAAAAGATGACGTGGTCTCCGACGACCAAGTTAGTCACCTTGGAGCCAACGGCTTCGATGATGCCGGCGCCCTCATGCCCAAGCACGATGGGCATGGGCACTGGAAATGCGTCGCGGCAGACAATGTCGGTATGGCAAACGCCAGTTGCCACGAGGCGGACGAGCACCTCGTCATCGCGTGGCGCAGCAACATCAATGTCCTCGATGGTCAGAGGGGCTTGTTGCTTGCGCACAATGGCCGCGCGCGCTTTTCGGGCGGCCATGGATGCCTGTAAGGGTAGCCCTTCAGCTGATTGTGTGCCCATTTAAATTTCCTTGGTTGGTAAGTTAGCGTACTAACTCGTATTTGATAGAATTTGCAGGGGTACTTGACCCACCAATAGATGGGTTTTCATAAGGATTAACCCTAGGTCGGCTTTGTTCGGCAGGCTGTCATTGGGGCATTTTTCAAACCTTTTCTAAGCTTGGAACTCTTACCGGTGACACATAACGGCACCTCATTCCCGCCGCAACCCTGGCAGAGCGGAACAAGTGCTAACCCGAAGTTCTTGGGTGCGGCGGGTGGATCGCACGCCCAGCACGGTCCGCCAAGCTTTGAGTTCGATACGGTCACGACCCGGGCGATCTCCATGGTCCTCAATGCGGACCCTTTTCCGAAGCTTGTGGCGGTCTGTGCGCCGCCCGGCTATGGAAAGACGGTGTTGCTCAGCAAACTGTATGAGGCAGCCCTTGCCCGAGGCTCCCGGTGTCTATGGGTCACACTCGATGATCGCGACATTGATCACGCTTCATTGCTGCACCGGTTGAGGTACGCCTTGGAGTACGTGGGCGTTGAGGTGGGCGCGGAAGCTTTCCCACTCAAAGCCTCATTCGCCGACCGTGGCGCACCGACTGACGACATGGTCAATTTATTGGCGAGCCTGGAGGGGGAAACCGTACTTTTCATCGACAATCTCGGTTTTTGCGAAGACGAGACGACAACGCTGTTCCTTGAGCGACTCGTGTTTGCCGCCGGATCTCGTTTGCGCTTGGTTCTTTCAAGCACCCGTGAGATTCCCGTTGACATAGTTCGAGCCAAACTTGAGGTTGGCGCCTTCGAAATTCGTGCAAGCCACCTGAGTTTTGATCGTTCCAGCACGGCGTTGCTGCTTGGACAGGTCGGCATCTCGACCGCCGGCGGATTGGTCCTTGATGAGATCGTCGCCCAGACGGAAGGTTGGCCCGCCGCAGTGCGATTGTTGCAGGTGCTTTTAGCCGGTGAGGTCAACGGTCTCGACGGGGAAACGGCCCTGGATATCGGTCGCGTATTGCTGCGCTTAAGTGGCGACCACAGCGACATTGCGCAGGTGTTGACGCGCCGGGTACTCGTCGGTTTCGATCCGGCGCTTGTCCAGTTCATGATCGAGATTGCGGTGGTCCGTGAATTCAGTGCCGACTTGGCCGCTGAAATGACAGGACGCGCCGAAGCGCGGGATTGGCTCAACATGCTGGTCCGGCGCAACGTGCTTATTTTCCCGATGGACAGCAGTCGACGCTGGTTTCGCTTTCACACACTGATGAGAGCGTTCCTGATCGCGGAGGGGCAAGAGACCATGCCCGCCGAACGCCGGCGAGAAGTTCTCGATAAAGCGGCCCGGTGGCATAAAAGCCGCGGCAACAATATTGCCGCCATCAGCATAGCCCTGGAAGCTGGATCGACCTCACTCGCTCAGGAGCTGCTCGATCAAATGGCCCACGTTGTTGTCGGTGACCATGGCGAGATGGGGTCGCTGATTCAATGGGTTGATCGACTGATTGCAGCGGGGGTAAAGCCATCATTGGAGGTCCACGCCTGGTTCGTATGGGCTTTGTGCGATTCGCATCACTATGAACGTGCTCGTGAGGCCTTGGATGAATTTGACGGCCGGATCGCCGAAGGAGCGCCATTCGGGACCGAAGGCGGCAGACTTCCCGCACGGTTGTTGTTTTTGCGAATGCTTGTGAATGTGTTTATCGATAGGCTTGATTTTGCCTATGAACAAGCAAACGCGTGGCTCGCCAATGGTGAGCAAGGCGATGCCTTGTCCGTCGCCACGGTGACATCCATCGCAGGCATCGCCGAAATCGACCGCGGAGAGCTAACGGCGGCCCGTCTCCGCATGGAGCGAGCCCGCCCGGCCATTGATCGTTCGGACAGCGCCTACGGCCTCGCATGGGTAGGTATCTTGCGGGCTTGCGTCGAAATTGGACAAGCTCGTCCCGACGTGGCGGATAAGCTCCTGCTTGAGGTGCGGGAGCGCGTCGCTCGGGTGGTCGGTAACGATGCGAGCGTCGTGGTCACCCTCGATTTTGTGCATGCGCGAGCGTTGCTGGATCTTGGCCAAGTCGATAGTGCCCGCGAGCTGGCTATCCGCGGGCTGGATCGCGCAATGCATCACGGCATCATGGCATCGCTTGAACAGGGCCTTATCAGTTGCGTTGCATTTTGGGGCGATATAGGTGATCAAACGGTCACGGAAGAGCTCCTGGATCGGGTGTCGCACAGCTACCCGCCGCGAGGGCGAGTCCTGCTGGGTGCCAGCAAGGTACGCAGGCTGCTTGAGCTGAATCGGTATGCAGACGCACTCAAAGAAGCCGAACGGGTTGGCTTGACGACAAGCAGTAAACCGGTTGAGGCGACGCTGATGCGCGATCGCGGCGACTGGATGCTCGCTCGTATTGAGCTGGATTTGGCCCAGGGTTTGTGCGATCTTGTTCTGGAGCAAGTCGATGCACGCCTCAAAGAGGCGCGTCTCCAAGGCCGCGACCGCGATCGCATTGAACTGCTGTTAATTGCAGCGGACGCGCATCAACGTCTCGGGCAAGCGCGTATGGCCCTGCGTAATTTCTCAATGGCAGTCGTTTTGGCTTCGCCCGGTAAGGTCGTTCACCCTTTCAAGGTCCGAACCGGATTATTGCGGAAATTGTTGACAAGCAGTGACGGCAAAGAATTGGGACTGATCCAGCCCTCCGAGAGATCGTTTTTTGAACGACTTCGCATTGACGAGCAAGCCCAGTCTGCCACTGGAGACGTCCAGACTTCGCCTCTTCGTCCAGACGATGAAGAGGACTCAACTACCGCAGGCGTCCCCACACTGCGGGAGATTCAACTACTGTCGCTTCTGGACGAGGGACTGAGCAACGAGCAGGTTGCGGACCGCATGTCACTGTCGGTGCCGACAGTCAAATGGCATCTTCACAACGTTTACGGCAAGCTCGGCGTTCGCAGCAGATCTGCTGCGCTGGCGCGCGCCAGAGCCTTGAAGCTGGTGGGTCGATAAAGATTCCGTTACGCTGAAATTGAAGCACCGCGAGGCGGGTCTCCAAGTTGAATTCGGGAAAACACCAATGCTTGTTGGTATTTTGATGCGCTAGTATACTTTACGAAGTAATACTATTAGGCAGGAGACTAGTTGGTGGCGGCATGCTGCGCCGACCGTTTCGCGAGTCGGCTTCTCCTTGGAAGAGCCGCTTTCTGCTTACACCTCATCAGCAATAGAAAGAGTATTTCATGCAGACACATCATCAGACCTTGTTCATTGATGGCGAGTGGATCAAGCCGTTCTCGTCAAACCGCATCGAGGTCATCAGCGCGACCACCGAGGAAGTGATCGGTAGCGTGCCCGAAGGCAGTGAGGCCGATATCGACCGCGCGGTCGCCGCCGCACGCCGTGCGTTGAAAGAGTCTGCGTGGGCGACTTGTTCGCCAGCAGAGCGCGGAGAGGCGCTGAATCGCTTTGCCGATGCACTGGAAAAGCGCGGAGCGAAGCTGGCTCAAGCTGTGAGTATGCAGAACGGCATGCCCATCAACACCGCGGATCAGCTTGAAAGTGGCTACACCGTCGCGTTGATGCGTTACTACGCAGCCTTGGCGATCAATATGCAAGTGGAGGAAAGTCGAGCATCGCCGTTGGGGTTCAATACCCTCGTGCGGCGAGAGCCCATTGGCGTGGTGGGTGCCATCATTCCATGGAACTTCCCGGTGATTTTGTCCATGATGAAGATCGGACCCGCCTTGGCGGCGGGTTGCACCATCGTTCTCAAACCTTCTCCCGGCACTGTACTTGACAGCTACATCGTCGCAGAGGCCGCTGAAGAAGCCAAGTTTCCGCCGGGTGTGATTAACTGGGTGCCGGGCGGGCGTGAGCTGGGTGCCTATCTGGTATCCCACCCAGGCATCGACAAAGTGGCATTCACGGGTTCGACGGCTGCCGGACGGTCGATTGCGCAAGCGTGTGGCAAGCTGCTACGCCCGGTCAGCCTGGAACTTGGTGGAAAATCTGCCGCGATCATTCTTGAAGATGCGAACCTCGATGCTGTGCTGCAAGGATTGCCGTCAGTTTCCCTGACTAGCAACGGTCAGGCGTGTTTCTCATGCACCCGTATCCTGGTGCCGAGCCGCCGCTATAAAGAAATCGTCGACGCTATTTCGGCCACGGTTTCGTCTTACGTGGTGGGTGATCCCTTGGACCGTGCAACCCAAATTGGACCAATGGGGTCGTCCATTCACCGGGATCGGGTCGAAGGTTACATTGCGAAAGGCAAGTCCGAGGCAAAGCTGGTGGCTGGCGGCGGACGCCCCAGCGACCGCACCCGCGGCTGGTTCGTGCAGCCGACCGTGTTCGCCGATGTGAGCAACTCTTCGACCATCGCGCAAGAGGAAATATTCGGGCCGGTACTTTCGATCATTCGTTATCACGACGAAAACGAGGCCGTGCGTATTGCAAACGACTCGGCGTACGGGCTGGGTGGTACGGTTTGGTCCGTTGACCATGAGCGCGCGCTAAATCTGGCACGTCGGGTGGAATCGGGAACCATCGGCATCAATGGCTACATGCCAGATTTGAATACACCTTTCGGCGGCGTCAAAGCAAGTGGACTTGGCCGCGAGATGGGACCGGAGTCTGTAGCCGCTTATCAGCAGCTGAAATCGATCTATCTGCTGGGCTGAGAGGTTGCGGTGGCCGTACGGCGCCGGATGACTTTGGCGCCCGCCAATAGTCACTCGCGCTTATCTCGGCAGCAGGTTCAAAACCCTTGCCTTGGCCAACGCGGCGGAGCGGTTTTTCACACAGAGCTTCGCGTACAGGTTCTGTAAATGCCACTTCACAGTCGTCAACGAGACATCTATGCCGTCGGCAATTTGCTGGTTGGACAAGCCCGCGTCGATATAGCCGAGAAGTTCCAGTTCTCGTGACGTCAATGGTGTCGCCAGATGAGGTTCTTCCTCATGCACAGAGGCAAGCCTGTCATATAGCGATTGATCGGGAAAAGTCAGACTGCGGCACCGATCGACGAAAAACAGGCGCTCTTCGTGCCTGGCAAATCCCCACGCGTTCACTTTTGTATCGGCGACTATGGCCGCAAGTGTTTCCGCTTGATCATTGAAGGGGCGGACGATGCAGTGCGTTGCCGCGATTCTGATGGCCCGCGTGATGTGTCTGACAGCAAGTAATTGTTGATCGGTACGCAAGGCAATCGTGGCGGACGCAAGCGCAAGCTCCACCAGCCGGAATGCACAGTTGCTTGCTTTGGCGCGGGGCGTCTGTTCGGCGATCAACAATTCTGCCGGCTTCCATTTTCCGCTGGCGATCAGAAAAGCGATTTTGGTGTCTTCGATCAGGGCATCCAGTTGCGCGATCCGGGATGCAGGGCGCTGATGTTCGATAGTGCTGTCGTCTTCCAGCCCAATGCGCTCGGCTTCGTCTCGCGCATCGTCCAGTCGGCCCAGTACGAGCAGGCGCCGGATTAGATAGCACGACAGCATCAGCGAAAGCCGTGGTGCGTAGGCACTGGCCACTTCGCGCAGAAGCGCGAGAGAAATGCGGTCATTGCTGTTGCCCGTCCACAGCAGCACCGCAGCTTCAAGTCCGCATGCCGCAGCTTCGAGAAAGCCGTGCGTGCGCGAGGTCCTGCTTCCCAGCTCAAAAAGTTGCCAGGCTTCCTCGGTGAGTCCCATCTCAGCCGCGCATTTGGCTGCGACCATGGCCATGGTGCCGCAGATACCGGCGTCGTCACCGAGTGACGCCTTTGTGGACGCCAAAGCCGCGACAAGTTCGGGGTACGCGGCGGCATAATTTCCTTCATAAATCGAAATCAGGGCGGAAAAGGACGAGATCCATCCGTCGACGTAGGCGCTATTCGCCTGGAATGCTGCCTCGCGCGCAGAATGGATTGCGCTACGCGCTTCGACAAAGCGAAATATGCGGGAAAAGTATCCGCTTTCGATGCAGTAGGCTGCAGCCAGATTGAACGGGTCATCCATTCCGGCGCCCGCGCCGGCCAGCCATTTGGACGCGCCAATGTGGGCATCCTGAAGATGGTCGCTGAGACTGTCGATCGATGCCCTCAGGATAGAAATCCTGCGCTGCAGGTCTTTCTTTTTTTCTCCATCATCCTTTTTCGACTGGCGCTGAACGCGCATTGCCAAATTGGCGCACTGACGGCGAGCGTAGTCATAACGACGATGAAAAGCCAACGCCCACGCGAACCAGTATTCAGCTTCGGGACCGGCCTGATGGCCTTGTTCATGCAATAGTTCAATCCATTGAATGTACTGAAGGATGAGGCCACTGTTGCGCACGAACACGGGTGCGATGTGCTCAAGGATTTTGCTGGCGGTCGAGGCTGACCCCGACGCCAGTGCATATTCGACGGATTCGCGCCAGTATTTATTCTTCTCGCACCAATGCGCGGCACGGGTCAGTACCTCCTGCCGCCGCGTCGCCGTCAAGGCGCTTTGCGCCTCGCGCAGAAGGTGTTCCCGGAATAATCCGTGCAGTCGATACCAGCTTCGATTGCGATCGAGCGGGATCACGAAAACGTTACGATCAAGCAGGTAGGCCAGATATTCCTTTGCGCGATCGCTGCCGATGATGTGGCTGCAAAGTTCCAGACAGAAGGTCCGCACTTGCGCGATGCACAGCAGGAAGTCGCGCACCTCGGCAGGAAAGACCGATAAAACCTGACGGTTCAGCAAATGGGCGAGCGCTTCGTCGGAACCCGAGAAAACCTTTAGCGCCGCCTGCGGGTGCTCGGTATTCGACAGGATGATTTGCGCCATTCGCACTGCGGCCGGCCAGCCCTCAGTCTGCTGGGCCACGTCTTCCACGCCGTGATGGCCAATCAGATGGCACAAATTGGCTCCCAGCAATTTGCCAACTTCTTCGGTACTAAAACTCAGCTCGGCCAGGCCAATTTGTCGGATCAGGCCTTGCAATTGCGCGCGTGATACGTCCACTGGAATTTCGCGGGTACTGGACAGCACCAGCTGCAGCGAAGATTTCGTCTGGAACACCAGTTTATCGAGGAGCGGACCCAGAGCGTCATCGGTACAGCAGTTGATGTTGTCGATGAAGAGGGTGAGCGGCAGCGGATAGTGATTCACCAGACCAATCAGGGAATCGATGCGGGTTTCGAGAGGTGGCTGGCCGCGAAACAATGCCTGCGTGGGGTGCAGTCTCGTTTCGCGCCCATTCAATAGCATCTCAAGTGCGCTAATGATGCTTTCGACGGCTGTATCCCGATCGTCAAGCGCAAACCAGGTGCATTGTTTGCCGGTTCTGCGCAGTTCGGAAAGCATCATCGACATCAGAACCGTCTTGCCGTATCCCACCGGTGCAATGATGACAATGGCCTTGGGCGCAGCAAGCTCGGTCGTCCCTTTGAGCTGTTCGAGAGCCCGCGTACGCAGAGGCGGGTACATGAAAGCAGGTGGATCGGTCCGCCCGATTGTTCGCTCGGTGACAGCGCCAAAACCTGATTCATCGGATTCTTGCCGCATGGTCCGCAGACTCCTCCTGAGTGCTTGTCAATGGCGAGCGAGGCGGCTTCGGCGTTACGGTTCGCAGCCCATCGTGCGCTTCAGATCAATGTCCGCTTGTCAAAAGTCTGATCAGATCTTCTGCGGTCCATGGCCACTATCGTAGTGCCATCTAAAACGCCGACCCCCTACCAAAGTACAGGTATCAGGCCGAGACTTGATCCTACACTGAAATCGGACTGAGTTAAGCGCAACAACCGCAGCCCCCCATAACGAGGAAACAGATGACTACCCTAGCAATAGATACCGATATCGCCCGGACGGTGCCACTCGACAAGATCGACGTGAGCGCGCCCGAACTCCATGCGCGCGATGCACTGCACCCGTATTTCGCGCGCCTGCGCCAAGAGGCTCCGGTGCATTACTGCCCGGAGAGCGCCTACGGGCCGTACTGGTCCGTTACCAAGTTCAACGACATTGTGGCGATTGATACCAACCACAAAGTATTTTCATCCGATGTCAGCGTCGGCAGTTTCGTGCTCGACGATACGACGCTGAATGCAGTTGACGGCGGCATCTACCTGCCCAATTTCCTTGGCATGGATCCGCCCAGGCACGATATTCATCGCATGGCCGTCAGTCCGATTGTTGCGCCGCAAAACTTGCTGCGTTTTGAGGCCACGATCCGCGAACGCACGGGTCGCGTGCTGGACTCGTTACCGATCGGCGAGACTTTCAACTGGGTCGAGCGTGTCTCTATCGAATTGACGACGATGATGCTTGCGACACTGCTCGATTTTCCCTTCGAGGAGCGCCGCAAACTCACGCGCTGGTCGGATATCGTGACAACCAGGCCGGGTTACGGATTGGTCGACTCCTGGGAGCAGCGCGAGCGTGAGCTGAAGGAATGCCTGGCCTACTTCCAGAATCTCTATGACGAGCGTAAAAATGCACCACCGCAGCCGGACCTGATTTCAATGCTCGCGCATGCGCCGACGATGCAGGATTTGGGCCCTGAGGAATTTCTGGGCATGCTTGTGCTCTTGATCGTCGGTGGCAACGACACGACGCGCAGCTCCATGTCGGGTAGCGCGCTCGCGTGGAACCTGTATCCGGAGGAATTTGCGAAGGCAAAAACCAACCCTGCGCTCATCGCCAGCATGATCCCGGAAATCGTTCGGTGGCAGACGCCGATCGCGCACATGCGCCGTACCGCATTGTCAGACATCGAGTTTGGGGGGCAGCTGATCCGCAAGGGTGACAAAGTTGTGATGTGGTATGTCTCAGGCAACCGCGACGAGGAAGTGATTGATCGGCCAATGGACTTCATCGTCGATCGGCCGCGTGCACGTCATCACCTGTCCTTCGGCTTTGGTATCCACCGCTGCCTGGGCAATCGCCTGGCTGAACTCCAGCTGCGTGTACTTTGGGAGGAAATTTTCAAGCGGTTTCCTCGCATCGAGCTGATGGGAGAGCCAGTGCGGGTGCCCTCCAATCTGATCCGTGGCTTTATCGATCTGCCCGTTCGGCTGCACAAGTAAAGCAGTTGCACCGCAACGCAATGAGATTGACGACCGCATACACAAATTTTTAAGAACTAACGAACCCCCATGCCAAAAATTATCTTCATTTCCGCCAACGACACGGAACATGTCGTCAACGTCGCCGACGGGATCAATGCGATGGAAGCGGCTACCCAAAATCTGGTGCCCGGCATTGACGCTGATTGCGGCGGCGCGGCTGCCTGCGGTACCTGTCATGTCTACGTTGACCCGGCCTGGATCGGCAAAACCGGCGGAGCGTGCGCCGGCATTGAGCAAGATATGTTGTCGCTTACTGACAATGTCCAGGAAAACAGCCGACTGTCATGCCAGATCCGGATCACGGAAGCCCTCGATGGGCTGGTTCTGAGGATTCCGGAAAACCAGCACTGAGAAATGAAATTCAAACCTGACTATATCGTCGTCGGTGCGGGTTCGGCCGGTTGCGTTCTGGCCAACCGCCTGAGCGCCGATCCTTCGGTTCAAGTGCTGCTGCTGGAAGCCGGCGGCAGCGACAACAGCCTGTTCTACCGGATGCCCGCCGGATTCTTTGAGTTAATGAAGTCCGGCAAGGGCAACTGGAACTATGAATCCGTTGCGCAGCCAGGTCTCAACGGCCGCAAGATGTATTTTCCGCGCGGCAAGGTGCTGGGCGGCTCCAGCTCCATCAACGGTTTGGTCGTCTCGCGTGGCAATGTCGGCGACTACGACCATTGGGCGCAACTTGGCAACGCCGGCTGGTCGTATCGCGACTGCCTGCCTTACTTTAAGCGGATCGAAAGCTACCCAGCCGGCAATCCGGCCTTGCGCGGTCACGGGGGGCCGATCGGCGTCACGCTGACACCGCTGGAGACGATGAATCCGACCTCGGGCGCCTGGATTGACGGTGGCGTGCAGGCCGGTCACCCCTTCAATCCAGATATGAATGAAGGCAACCCGCTCGGTGTCGCACAGATGCAGGGCAACTACGCCAACGGCGAACGGCAGAGCGCTTCGGCTCGCTATCTGAAGCCGGTATTGAGCCGGCCCAATCTGCGCGTCATGACAGGTGCGCTGGTCAAACGGGTTGTCATCGAAGGCAAGCGGGCCACAGGGATTGAGTACTTGCATCGTGGACAGTCCCACATCGTCCATGCCAATCGGGAGATCATTCTCTCAGGGGGCGCCATCAACTCCCCGCAGCTTCTTCAACTGTCTGGAATCGGGGATCCTCTGGATATTCGTCCGCACGGCATTTCGGTGCGGCACGAATTGCCTGGTGTCGGACGCAACCTGCGCGATCACCTGTCTGTCGCCGTCAAACAGCGCATCACGCAGCCGTATTCCCTGCTCGCGAACCTGAAACCGCTGGCGATGGTCAAGGCCCTCGGCCAATACCTCCTCTTTCGCTCTGGCCCGACGGCAGTCGGCGCGCTAGAAGCCTGGGCGCACCTGAAGTCAAAAGCCGAGCTGGAATATCCCGATCTGCAAATTTACTCCGTGCCCCTCATGTACAACGACCATGGCCGCGACGTGATCAAGGAAGAAGGCTTCATGGCCGTCTTGAACGACATCCAGCCCGGCAGTGTCGGCACGATAAATATCCGGTCGAGCGACCCGACGGTCGCGCCCGCGATTGACCCGAAGTATTTTTCCGATCTGGACGATCTGCGCGTGCTGCGCGACGGCATCCGGCTCACGCGCGAAATCATCGGACAAAAGGCCTACGATGGATTTCGGGGCAGCGAGTACGCACCTGGGACGGGGGTGACTTCGGATGCCGCGCTCGATGCCTACATCCGCACCGAGGCCAATACCCTGTACCACCCGGTGGGCACCTGCAAGATGGGCTCAGATGAGATGGCGGTGGTGGATGCCGCACTACGCATCCGGGGGATGGACGGACTGCGTGTGATTGATGCCTCGATCATGCCCAACATCACCAGCGGCAACACCAACTTCCCGGCAATGATGATTGCCGAGAAGGGCGCTGACCTGATCCTCGGCAAAGTAGCCGGATAACCGGCTGCGTATTGCCAGCCACAAAAAGGAGAATTCACTCATGCAAAATTTTGGCCCATCGGGCGAAGCCTGTCCGTTCTCGTTTAATCTTGATCCGGCCACCTTCAAAGTGGGCGATAGTGTGAGCTACCGTGTCCCCGACCGCTTCGATGACTTTCCCTTCGTCGGCACCCTCGTCGCGGTCCACGAAGACTATGTGGAAATTTCCCCGAATGATCCACTGAGCCCCGGCAAGCGCATGAAGGGAACCCGGGAAAGCCGGCCCGTGGTCAGTTCCGCAGAAGCGCTCTCGGAGACTATCAGCAGTACCGGCACGGATGTGCCGCGCACCGAGTCGGGTCTGGAGTCCGTGCATGCTTAAATCACGATCCGTTTACAACCAGGAACATGAGATGTTTCGCGACGCCGTTCGCGGCTTCATCAAGGCCGAGATCGCGCCGCACTTCGCGCGCTGGGAAGAAGCCGGCATCGTTGATCGCAGTTACTGGACGGCGGGAGGAAGGGCCGGCTTATTGTGCCCGCAGGTTCCCGAGCAATATGGGGGCGCGGGCGTCAACTTTGAATACAACGCCATCGTGGTCGAGGAAATTGGCTATGCCGGCTATGCAGGGCCGTTGACAAATTTTTCGGTGCATAGCGATGTCTGCGCAGGCTACATCCTGAAGGCCGGCAGCGAGGAACAGAAGGCGCACTGGCTGCCCCGCATGGTCACTGGTGAAACCGTCTGCGCCATCGCCATGACCGAGCCCGGAACCGGCAGCGATTTGCAGGGCGTGAAGACGCGCGCGGTACGCGACGGCGAGGTGTATCGCGTCAGTGGGGCCAAGACCTTTATCTCCAATGGCCAGCACTGCGACCTCGTGATCGTGGTGGCGCGCACCTCCGACGCGCCGGGTGCGAAGGGTCTCAGCCTGATCCTGGTCGAGACCGATCGGCCGGGCTTTCGCCGCGGAGGTAAATTGCACAAGCTCGGCCACCTGTCGTCCGACACCTCGGAGATGTTCTTCGATGAAGTCGAGGTACCCATCACAAATCTGATGGGTGCTGAAGGAGCCGGTTTCAGCACGCTGATGAACGAGCTTCCGCAGGAGCGGCTGATCATCGCCGTCCATTCCATGGCTGCGGCGCAACGCGCGTTTGACATCACCTGCGACTACGTGCGAGAACGCAAGGTCTTTGGCAAATCTGTCGCGGATTTCCAGAACACCCGCTACAAGCTCGCCGACCTCAAGGCCGATCTGCTGATGGGCTGGGCCTTCGTCGATCAATGCCTGGCGAAGCATGTGCGTGGCGAGCTGAGCGCGCTGGATGCTTCCACCGCAAAGCTCTGGTGCACCGAGATGCATGGCAGGTTGGTGGACCAATGCCTGCAGTTCCATGGCGGTTACGGTTTCATGCGCGAATACGAGATTTGCCGCTTGTTCGCCGACGCGCGCGTGCAGCGCATCTACGGTGGCACGTCCGAAATCATGCGCGAGCTGATTTCGCGCAATCTACAGTCATAACCAGATCCCCACAGCCTATCTGGATCAGATGACCGTCAACTGTCCTTACGGAGGTTGTTTCAATCTGCGGCCTGTTCGAGGCCCGCAAACGCTGGTCCTGAAATGGATTTGATCCGCACCCCTGTGCAAGTCTCCTGGAAAACTTCGAGAAATGATTCAAGATAAACATGAGAAAGTTGTCGTCGTCGGCGCTGGGCAGGGCGGTGGTTCGGTCGTCGCCTTCCTGCGTCAATATGGCTATTGCGGCGATATCACCTTGATAGGCGAAGAGCCGGTCGCTCCCTACCATCGGCCGCCTCTGTCAAAGGAGTGGCTGAAGGGCGATTTCAGCTGTGAAACTTTGGAACTAAAGCCGGCTTCTTTCTATGCCAAACAGAAGATCGCACTGCGACTCGGTACCCGCGTCGCCCGAATCGATGCCAGTCGCGGCTGTGTGATTCTTGCGGATGGTGATGAGATGGGCTACGACCACCTCATTTTAGCCACGGGTGCGGATGCGCGCACCCTCCCCATGCAAGGCGCGGGGTTTGACAACGTAATGACCTTGCGGACAATGAATGATGCCCAACGCTTACGCGCCGCGCTTGTGCCCGGCAAGAAGCTGGTCATCATCGGCGGCGGTTATGTGGGTCTCGAATGTGCCGCTACTGCGCGTACATTGGGTGTTGATGTGGTGGTCATCGAACGTGCTGGGCGCCTGCTTGAGCGCGTTGCCAGTCCACATGTCTCCTCATTCCTGGCGCAATTTCATCAGAACCATAGTGTTTTGGTCGAAACGAATGCGGACCTCTTGGCGATAGATGGATCCACACGCGCCGAGTCCGTGCAACTGGCCGATGGCCGCCGTTTTGACTGTGATTCGCTGTTGGTCGGAATTGGCGCCAGTCCTGCGATAGCTATCGCGGCAGAGGCCGGGTTGGCTTGCGACGACGGAATTTTGGTGGATGCTGATTGCCACACATCGAACCCGCATATCTTCGCGCTGGGCGACGTGGCCAGGCGCCCTCACGCCTTGTATCACTGCCGCCTTCGCTTGGAGAGCGTGCCCAGCGCCATGGAGCAGGCCAAACGCATTGCCGCTGTACTCACGGGCCGAAAGCCGGCAGAGGCGGAAGTGCCTTGGTTTTGGTCCGAACAGTACAACTTGAAATTGCAGATTGCCGGACTGCTTTTCGAGTCAAAGAAAACCATCGTGCGTGGCGACCCGGATCAGTCGAAGTTTGCGGTGTACCACCTCTGCGACGGCAGGGTGGTTGCGGTCGAAACGATTAACGCACCATCGGAATTTTTCGCGGGCAAGAAATTAATCGGATCGAAAAAAACCGTGGACAGCGAACGCTTGGCCGACCTGTCTGTCTCGCTCCATGAATTGGTGGCTTGACAACTGTCCCGGGGTGAATCTGGGTCTTATGCCCGGGGCATCTGCGTCAAGCAGTCGGGCTCGTTCTGCCTGCCAACGGAACTCCCAACGGTCAAGGGCGTTTCGTAACTCGGGTGTTGAAATTCCTGGCTAGACGTTTGGGTCTGTCCCGAACCATCAAGCTTGAAGATCGCTACGGTCTGCACCAGGTCCTGGGCCTGAGATTTCAGGCTACTGGCTGCCGCAGCAATTTCTTCCACAAGCGCTGCGTTTTGCTGCGTGGCGTGATCCACCTGCGTAATGGCTTCACTCACTTGGGCGACGCCGGCTCTTTGTTCGGAACTGGCCGCGCTGATCTCATTCATGATCACGGTGACCCGTTTGATACTGCTGACGACCTCGGCCATGGTTACGCCAGCCTGATCGACCAAGGCTGATCCCTGTTCGACCCGATCCACACTTGCACCGATCAACGATTTGATCTCCTTGGCAGCCTCCGCCGATCGTCCCGCGAGGCTGCGAACCTCACTGGCGACCACGGCAAAGCCACGACCCTGCTCTCCAGCGCGGGCGGCTTCGACGGCCGCGTTCAATGCCAGAATATTGGTCTGAAAGGCAATGCCGTCGATCACGCTGATGATGTCGGAGATCTTTTTGGATGAATCATTGATGCCCTTCATGGTTTCTACGACTTGCGCCACAACTTCACCACCTCTGGCGGCGACGCAAGAGGCACTCATGGCTAACTCGTTGGCCCGGCTGGCGTTGTCAGCGTTTTTTATGACGGCATCACTGAGTTCCGCCATGGAAGCGGCCGTCTCTTCGAGTGCGCTGGCTTGTTGCTCGGTGCGGGCAGAAAGGTCGTAGTTGCCTTGAGCGATCTCGGCACTGGCGGTGGCCACACATTCAGAACCCTCCCGTACGTGAACCACCACGTTGGCAAGACCGGTTTGCATGGCGGAAAGAGCCATGAGCACCTGGGTGATCTCGTCTTTACCGTCTATTTTGATAATGTGGCTCAGGTCGCCTTGGGCCACGGCATTGGCACCATCTTGCGCCCGGGTCAACGAGCGGGAGATGCCGCGCACCAGGGTTGAACCCAGAAATAGAGCGAAAAACACACCTCCTATGATCGAAGCAATCGATGCCATCCGAATAATTGCATAGCGGCTCGTTGCTCCGTCGAATTCCGCTTTGGCTTCATCCAGTTGAAGTTGAACAAGGAGTTTCCCATTGTCCCGAACCGGATCGTAAAGGGGGGCGAGTTTCTCAAACACGATGCTTTGCGCCTCTTCCAGATCATGCGCGTTCAACGCGGCGATGGCGGGCAGCATTCCTTGCGCATGGAGTTTTCTTTTGGCCTCTTTGAAGAGCGTGGCTAGCCGCGTTTCTTCAAGGGTCAGTTTGGTCGCCATGTAGGCGTCCAACTCTTTGTCGATCTGTTTGATGTTGGCTTCTATCTCGGCGTTGTACTTGGCGATTCTCGCCCGAGTTGGATCCAGAAGATTATTGCTGATCATCAAGCGGTTGTTCAGTATCAGCGCATTGATGGAACCTAAACGACCCACTGGAACGGTTCGACCCTGATACACCACCTCCAGGGATGTATTGGTTTTGCTGATGCCATACAGCCCCAGGCCGCCAGTAACAATCAGCAAGGTAGACAACACCGCAATCAAGAGAAAAAGCCGGGTTGAGATCTTAAAGTTTTTCATCTGCAGTCCTGGGTAACTCGATAAGGTTTCGGAGTCCACGGTCGCTGTCTTTCCAATCATGGGTGAAGGAATGGCTGTTCAAGGTGGACAAAAATGACAAAAGCTTCCCAATCAGAGTGGGATACAGCCTCGGAATTTACCAAGGAGAAATATGGTACGGCAGTGTATCTTAATGAAATGTCTTAATCAAGATGACGTCATTTGGTAATGAAAAATTGGTACTCATGAATACGATAATGTGGCACACTGTATTAAATTTTAACCAATAACCGTTTTGGAGAGCCATTTCATGCGCGGACCAGCAGCGTCTATAAAACAAGCCAACATGGCAGTCGATATCAGTGGCAAGGATGACAGCATTGTCGTCAAGAGCTGGTTCGTTGTAGGATGTGGCTTTCTGATCTTCATGGCCTACGTTGCCTACCAATGGGTGACAGCGCCCGGTTTCGGTCCCACGCAACTGCCTCCTGGCGTGGACGTGCCAACTCAGTTCAAGATTGGTGTCAGGGCCGTCGAAGTCGGCATGAGCTTGGTGTGGCTGTATTTCATCTACACGCAGTTGGTGAAGCCGATTCGCCAGACGGGGCAGCCCAATACGCTTGGCCTCTGCGGCATCGGTTTTTTCTTCGCCATTTTCTGGGATCCGTCAATGAACTGGATCCAGCAAGGGTGCGTGTACAACCCCTATGCGTTTAACCTGGGCTTTCTTTCCAACCACATTCCTGGCTGGATGAGTCCGCGCGCGGAATTGCTACCCGAGCCTTTGGTCGCCTGGTCCGGCGGCTACCCAGGCTTTCTGGTCTGGGGATGCCTGTTTGGTTTGGCGGCGATGCGCTGGGTCAAGGCCAAGTTCCCCGGCATCAACAACCTCAAACTTTCCATTGCTGGCGTTCTTGCCGTCATGGTTTTCGACATGGTTCTGGAGAGTTTTCTGATCCGTTTCACCGGCATTTACGCGTACCCGGGCTCGATTCGTGCCCTAAGTCTCTGGGGTGGGCATTGGTATCAGTTCCCGATTTATGAAGCCATCTTTTTTGGCGGCTGGTGGGGCTTGTGCGCGGTTCTGCTGTACTTCAAGGACGACAAGGGGCTGACCTGGGTGGAGCGCGGTGTTGAAAAAATCGACATGTGCAAGCGCTCCAATTTCAAGAAGGGCATGATGCGCGCGATCGCCGTGATTGGCTTCTGTCAGACCGTCGAACTTTTCATCTACGTGCTGCCCATGCCGCTGATCACCGCCAATGCCGATCCATTTCCCGATGACACCCCCGCCTTCTTCACCGTCGGTACCGGCATGTGTGGGCCGGGTACCGGTCTGGCCTGCCCGCGCCCGGATCTGCCAATCATGCGCCGCAACGATCTGAAAAAATTTGAAGATTCACCTCGTTTTTCTGATGAGCAGGCGATGCAGCGTGTTGAAGAGAACAACAGCAAAAAGTAATCGTACCCCTGGCTATTGTGAAAACAGGAAGTTCAATGATGAATGCCGAGAATAAGCCGTTGCCGCCCGGACAGTTCGAATTTCCCTCATTTGACCGTTTCGGGCTCGGTCTGTTTGCCAAACGCTTTCCCGCGAATCCCGATTCAATTGCGTTCACCATTGGTGGCGATGTTGGCCAGTCCATCAAAGTTGGCAAGGAGTTTGCAGCCCTTCCGCGTGTCGAGCAGATGTCGGATTTTCACTGCGTTACCACTTGGTCGGTGCTTTCCGTGCGATGGAGCGGCGTGCGCTTTTCAGACTTTTATCAGCAGGTGGTAGTGCCGTTGGCGAAGCCTCAGGGCGGCGCAAATTTTGTTGTATTTCGCGGAGAGGACGGCTTCTCCGTCAGTATGCCGTTGGACGACCTGATGGCATCGGACGTGTTGCTGGCCGACAGTCTGGACGGTCACGGGCTGGGCATCGAACACGGTGCACCGTTGCGCCTGGTGGCGCCTGCCCACTATGGCTACAAGAATGCCAAGCACATCAGCGCCATTGAGTTCTGGTGCAACCCGCGCAACTACCGCTTTCCATTTCCCTATCCGAAGTTGATGGATCATCCGCGAGGGCGGGTGGCCTTGGAGGAGCGCGCCCGCTTTTTGCCACTGTGGCTCATTCGTCCCCTCTATCGGGCGCTGATGCCGTTAGCGAGATACAAGATGCGCAAGTCGCTGGAGACGTATCGGGCCAAGGGCGGCCGCGGCGCATAAGGCAAGATCCGCTGCCGTCAATGGGTCTGCCTTCGTATTTCGGTTGAAATTAATCTGCAGCACTAATCTTCTATGTGCTTGCAAAACATCTGCTCCCCAATTCCGTTGATCCACATCAAAGGAACTTGAGTTGCTTCGTTTGAGGGGCGAATTCCATCCTTTTGATGGGGGCCGCATCTTTCCAATCTCTATAAATTCAGCAACAAGGCTGCCCTGCACAGACAAAAAGTGCAGGCATAACTTCAACCTGATAGGAGACAAAAAATGCGAAGTTCACATGTCAAGAATATAGAGGAGTACCTGAATCCTGCGCTTGCCAGCTGGAGGAAGATCCCGGCCAAGGCCCTGGATTTGATTCCCACACCACTTGGGATGCAACCGACGGAGTACATCCAGAAATCGTGGGAAGCGCGGCCGTATGGGAAAGCCAAGACGGTGCATGTGGCGAGCGTGCACGATGGACGCACCTGGGCGATGAGAGCCAGTTGGGCGGGCGTATCTCCGGCGGGGACGGACTTTCCCGACGCCCTGGCGGTGGCCTTGCCGGTGCGCGGCAAGCCGGCGCTGGTTCTGATGGGCGCACCGGATGCCCCCATTCATTTCCTGCGTTGGGCGGCGAACAAGGAGGGGGTACGTTCGCTGCTCGCGACCGGAATTGGCCAAAGCGGACCCGGTCCAGAGATCAAATGCAACGCCCAGGCTCACGCCGACGGGGATATCTGGAGCGTCGTCATCACTCGGGCGCTGGGTAGTGGCAAAGACGTCGCCCCACTGCTGGCTGGCAAGAAGACCGGCATCGGGTTTGCCGTCTGGCACGGAGGAAATGACGAACGGGCCGGCATCAAGGCCTTCTCGATTGACTGGGCCGAACTGGTCCTTGAGGCCTAAGGAGCGCGAAGATGAGTAAACGTCAAATCGCCATGGTCATGGACCTCAACAAGTGCCTCGGCTGCCAGACCTGCACCGTCGCCTGCAAGCGACTGTGGACCAAACGGGACGGCATGGCCCACATGTTGTGGAACACCGTCAGCACCCAGCCCGGCACCGGTACGCCGCATGGATTTGAAGCCATGGGCGGTGGTTTTCGCGACGGCGTGGCCCAGCCTGGCCACCGTCCCAGCGTCGACGAGTTTGGCAAGGCCTGGGACTTCAATCACCAGGAAGTCGCCTTTGGGGGCAATCCCGATGTCTCACTCGTGGCCGACGGTGGTCATGCCGGCAAGGGCCCCAACTGGGACGAAGACATTGGTGGCGGCGAATACCCCAATAGCCACTACTTCTACTTGCCACGAATCTGCAACCACTGCACTCACCCCGCCTGTCTTGAAGCTTGCCCGCGCAAGGCGATCAGCAAGCGCGAGGACAACGGTATCGTCCTTATTGATGAAGACCGCTGCCGTGGCCACCGTTTCTGCCAGGAAGCCTGCCCCTACAAAAAAATCTATTACAACGAAGTCGAAGAAGTCTCCCAGAAATGCATCTTCTGCTTTCCGCGCATCGATGAAGGCGTCACCACGGCATGTTCGCGGCAATGCCCCGGGCGGGTGCGCTTTGTTGGGTACCTGGACGACCCGGCCGGTCCGATTCACAAGCTCGTTAGCCAGTACAAAGTGGCCTTGCCGCTGCATGCTGAATACGGCACCCAGCCCAACGTTTTCTACGTCCCCCCGATGTCACCGCCGCGCCTGGACGCGGAGGGCAATCCGACTGACGAACCTCGAATTCCCACCGACTATCTGGTCTCCCTGTTCGGGCCGAAGGTGGTCGACGTGCTGGACACGCTCAAGCGTGAACGCGAGCGTGTGCAGATGGGGGAGACTTCCGACTTGATGGACTTGTTGATTTCGCGTAAGTGGCAGGATCTGTTCGGCCCCTTCACCAAGCACCCGCGTGAAGTTGCCCAGACGCCAATCAAGTTCTACAAGAAGGGGGAACGGCCATGAGCGTCAATTTTGATCGTCGCAGCTTTCTCAAGTTAGCCGCCGCATCCGCTAGCGGCCTGGCGTTGCCGAATTTCATTGTCGAGGCGGCGGAGGTGCTGGTCGGCAAGAATATCCCTGCCTATGTCTCCTGGAAGGACGTCTACCGCAGCCAGTGGACTTGGGACAAGGTGGTGCGCTCAACCCACCATCTGAATTGCTGGTACCAGGCGCACTGCTCGTGGGACGTCTATGTGAAGGACGGATTGGTGTATCGGGAAGAGCAGGCGGCAGAGTACCCGCAGGTCAATGCCAAGCTACCGGACTTCAACCCGCGCGGTTGTCAGAAGGGCGGCTGCTTCAGCGAGCGGATGTACGACCCGACCCGGATCACCCATCCGCTGCGCCGGGTGGGCCCGCGCGGTGGCGGCAAGTGGGAGCGCGTGACCTGGAAAGAAGCCCTTGACGACATCGCCGACGCCTATCTTGACGTCACCGTCAAGGAAGGAACCGATGTCACTATTTGGGATCTGGGGCCCGGGATTGATCTCGGCGTTTCGATGGCCGCCCAGGCGCGCTTCAGCCAGCTGACCCAATCCATCAGCCTCGACATGGATGGCGAAATCGGAGATTCCCGACGCGGCACCCTGGAAACCTTCGGGAAAATCGTATTCGAGCGTTCGGCTGACGACTACTTCAATTCAGACCTGATTCTGTTTTGGGGTGGCAATCCCGTTTACACGCAGATTCCACAAGCGCATTTCTACATCGAAGCGAAATACAACGGAACGAAGATCATCTCCATTTCGCCCGACTACAACCCCTCGGCCACCAAGGCAGACCTCTGGGTTCCGATCAAGTCCGGCACGGATGCTGCGCTGGCACTGGCAATATGCCACCTGATCGTTGCAGAAAACCAGCTCAACCAAGCCTTCGTCAAGGAACAGACCGACCTGCCACTGTTGGTGCGCAGCGATACGCGTATGTTTCTCAAGCAGGCTGATGTTGAGATCGCGGGGCACGACAGTCATCACATGCTCTGGGATGAGAAAACGGACACGCTTAAGTCCGCCCCTTTTCGCAGTTTGGCGCTGGACGGTCTCGACCCGGCACTGGACGTGAAGCGGACCGTGACGCTCAAAGACGGCGCCCGTGTCGAGGTGCGCAGCGTGTATTCCTTGCTGCGCGACCGCCTGGCCGACTACACCCCTGAGAATGCTTCGAAGATGTGCGGCGTATCGGTCAAGATGATCCGGCGCCTGACACAGGAAATTGTCCGCGCCAAGGCGGTGTCGAGCATCGCCCAGACGTCCATGTGCAAATACTTTCATGGGAATCTGGCCGAACGCAGTGTGGCACTGGTGTTTGCGTTGACCGGCAATATAGGTCGAAAGGGCGCAGGTTTTGCCGGCTTCCCACTGTTGACGATGGACGGTGCCGACAAGTTTGGACTCCCGCCTTCGCTGAAGGAGGCCGAGCAATACTTCTCTGTCCTGCAGCCGATGATCGACAAGCGCGTGGCCGATGGCGACACCCAGGAGATGATTGTTACCAGTCTGGGTCGTCTGCTTTACATGCCGGGAAATGGCGTCCTGCGCACCCCGGTGTGGACTTCGGGGACGCTGTTCTGGTCCGTTCATGGTGGCATTGGTGAACTGTCGAAGCACGCGGAGTCCTGGCAGCTTGGAAACAAGCGACCGATCGCCGACTATCTGGACGAATCGCTGAGCAAGAAGTGGCAGCCGCTGTCCCCACCGCCAGGCAAGGATCCGCGGATCATGATTTCACTGGTCAGCAACCCGCTACGCCGCGCCCGCGGCAGCGAGAAACTGCTGGAGGTTTTGTGGCCGAAGTTGAAGAAGATTGTTGTGCTCGACTGGCGTATCAATTCCACCGCCCGCCATGCTGACATCGTCTTGCCGTCCGCGCCGTGGTACGAACACACCAATTTGAAATGGGTAACGCCGCTTTCTCCGTACCTGACCACCACCGACCAGGCAACACCGCCCTTGGGCGAGTCGAAAAGCGATTGGGACATCATCGTCCTGCTTTCCAAGCATATTCAGGAACGCGCCATAGCCCGCAAGATTGGCACCGTCAAGAGTCCGCAGGGCCTGGATGTCAAGCTCAACACCCTCTACGACGATCTCACGATGGACGGCGAGTTCAAGGAAGGCGATGACGACAAGGTGGCCAAGGCGATCTACGACATGAGTACCTCGCACAAAAAACTCACCTGGGAAGAGGTCAAGCAGAAAGGCTTCGCCCGGTTCGAGAAGCTCCCCGAAGACCCGGCGTCTATCGGCAACATGTGCGACTTCCCCGAGAATGACACCATTGTTCCTTTGACATTTCATGTCCGCGACAAGGTGCCGTATCCCACCGCAAGCCGGCGCATCCAGTTCTACATCGACCATCCACTCTATGACGAACTCGATGAACTCTTGCCGCGTTTCAAGGAGCCGCCGTTGATCGGCGGCAACTATCCGCTGATGATGAATGGCGGCAAGACTCGGCAAAGCATTCACTCGACCTGGCGCGATAGCCCGCTTATGATGCGTCTGGACCGCCCCGAGCCTTACATGCTGGTCTCCATGATCGATGCCAGCAAGCGTGGCATCCAGGATGGCGACATGGTGCGTGCCTTCAATGACGTGGGATCGTTCAACGTCAGTGTCAAGGTTTCGCCGAGCCTGCGTCCGGGACAGACCCTGATGTATCACGCGTGGGAGCAATATCAGTTTCACGGCAAGGGAGACATGAACAGCGTTTCTCCGTCACCCTTGAACCCAGTGGAGCTCGCGGGCGGACACCCGCATTTGACGGCCGGAATACTGCAAGGTCAGTCCTCGGTATTCGACCGGGATACGCGCATTGAGATTCAGCTCCTTCATGAGAAAGCGAGTGCCTGACTATGGGAATCAATATGGAATTTTCAGCTGTGCGCAGCTCGGTCTACCGTACCTTGGCCGAGGCATTTACTTATACGAGGGCTGGAGCGGGTCCGTTCGGGATCAGCAGCGCCGACTACAACGAAGCCTTCGACCCCTCCCTGAGTCCGCAGGCTTGTTCACTTCGTGAGCGAGCCCACGCGCAGGAGGACCAGAGCTCCATCTTTGAGGAGCTCATGCGTTTCTACGAGTTTTTTGGCCTCAAGCGGGACGAAAACGCCGAAATGCCGGACCACCTCGGCGTGGAACTTGAATTCATGCATTTTCTGACCCACCTGGAGAGTCCGGTGGCGGATCAGCCCGATGACTTGGCATCAATACGTCGGGCGCAGCATGATTTCCTTACCCGCCATCTGGGGCGTCTGGTGAAGGGTGTGCATGGTGGGCTAAAAAGCCAGAACCCGCAATGTTTGGAGCTTGTCGAGACGACGTTCGACTTTATCAACACCGAGCTTGCCCTTGTCAAGGAGCGTGCGCAGGCTTGAGTCGGGTATTCATCTGCCGGCCTTTGCCGCAGCGAAAAAACTATAACGAGGAGATATGCATGAAAGTTGTTGTGATTGGTGGCGGTCCTGCGGGCTGTGCCGCGGCCTACATCTTGAAGAAGAATGGCCATGAGGTCCGACTTTTCGAGGCCACGGATTGCGTCGGTGGACGCACGAAACAGCTCAAGCGGGATGGCTTCAGTCTCGCCACGGGCGCACTATTTTTGATGGGGGGAATTTATCCCCGCACGTCGGCACTGCTCAGGGAGATGGGCCGCTATCAGGAACTTGTCCCCTGGGGGGGAGCGGCCCAGTTGGCCGACAAGGACAACGCGCGGTATCCAGTGAGCTTTGTTTCGCTGCCGAGCTACCTGCGCATCCCCGTCCTCAGCCTGGGTGACAAGTTTCGCGTGGCCATGGCGGGCATACGACTTCTTCTCAGCCCCGGTGTGAAGAATCCTTTCAATGGCAGTGAACTGTCGGCTTTCGACAAGGGCGAAAACCTGGAAGACTGGTCGCGCAAGCACCTGGGGGACCGCGCCTACGAATACATCATGCGTCCACTGATGGACTTCCTGTATGCCGTCCCGGCAAGTTGGCTTTCCACGCCGTTTCCTCTGGCGATCATTCAACAGGCCCATAAAATGCAACTGTCGGTACCTCCGGGTGGCGTCGGCCAAGTGAGCGAATGGTTCATCCAGGGCAGCCCAGGTGTGCAAGTTCACCTCTCAAGCCGCGTTGAACGCGTCGAGCGCAATGGCAAGGCCTATACGGTTTTTGCCAAGGGTGAGAGTTATGAAGCAGATGGGCTGGTCATCGCGACGGAGGCTTTCGTGGCGGCAGACCTGCTCAAACAACTGATTCCTGCCGACGCGGCCCAGAAACTGCTCAAGACGCCTTACACCGATTACGCCCATGTGGCGATTGGCTATCAAAAGAACCCCTGGCCCGACTTTCCGGCGGATCTGGTGTTGCCGGTGGGGGTGCGCGAGGTGCGCAAGGTCGGCGCCATTGTTCTGCACAGCCGCCGTCACCCCAGTTCTGTGCCGAAGGGGGGCGAAGTGGCCGGGGTGTACTTCAACACCCCGCCGCTGGCCACCATGAGCGACGATGACATCAAGCGTGACGCGCTAGCGGCAGTGGCGCAGTCCTTTGGTTCGGCGCCACCCCCGTCCTTCGTGCATCTTTTTCGCTACGATCGCGGCCTGACCATTGCGGGCCCCGGTCACTACGGCACGCTGGATTCTGTCCACAAGGAAATGCCCAAGGGGGTTTACCTGGCGGGTGATTACTTCTCGCAAGCCGGTGTCGAGGCCGCCGTGTTCAGCGGCGAGCGCGCCGCCCTGATGCTGCACAACTCGCGCGGATAGCCTAAGCGATGCAAGTTGCGCTCAACACTCCCGCCGCGAATTCGGGACACCCTTACTACCTACCCAGTGCCAACGAAGTCGACGTGTTTCGCGCCGCCTACCGGCAACAGCTGCCACTCATGCTCAAAGGACCGACGGGCTGCGGCAAGACACGCTTTGTTGAGCACATGGCCCATGCGCTCAAGGTGCCGCTGATAACCATTGCCTGTCACGAAGACATCACGGCTGCCGACCTCGTGGGGCGCTATCTATTGACCGGTGGTGAAACAGTCTGGCTCGATGGGCCGCTGACACGCGCGGTGCGCGAAGGGGCGATCTGCTATCTGGATGAGATCATCGAAGCCCGCGCTGACACCACCGTCGTCATCCATCCCCTTGCCGACCATCGACGCGAACTGCACATCGAGCGTTTGGGCGAGTCCCTGTGTGCCCCAGACGCCTTCATGCTGGTTGTTTCCTACAATCCGGGCTACCAGAGCGTGCTCAAGGATCTCAAGCAGTCGACCCGACAGCGTATGGTCGCCATCGAGATGAACTACCCGGTTGCGGAAAAAGAAATCGAGATCGTGATGCAGGAGTCGGGCATCGACAAGCCGCGTGCGACCGATCTGGTCAAACTGGCTAACGCCATCCGCAAGCTCGATGCGAGCAGCCTGCCCGAGGTATCGTCGACCCGCACGCTGGTCAGCGCCGCGCGATTGATGACAGAAGGATTGTCGCCCCGCGCGGCCGCCAACGCCGCGATATTGTTGCCACTCACCGACGATCGCGAAATCACGCGCGGCTTGGGAGAGATCATTGCCACCTACCTCCGGAATTGAAGCGCTACCGGCAATCAGCACCTTGGTCGCGCAGAGCCATCCGCTTCGGCTGCTGGCCGGCGCTGTGGTGGGCTACCCGGTCGCCATCACTTATTTGTTGCAGGACGGCGCGCGCAGCTATACCGACGGCGAGCGGATCTATCTGGCAGCCCACGAAGGCGTCGAGGACCGGCGTCTGGAGTTGATGGTGCAGGGCGCTTTAATCTGCGGGCGGGCGCTGGGTGGCAAACAGCTGCGCGCCATCGTCGGCCGGATCGAGTTGCGCCAACGCTATCTGGTGCTGGAGGTCGAGCGTTGCTGCAAGGCAATCGAGGACCGGCTGCCGTGTTTCTTCCTGGCGCAACTGGCGCATTACCGTACTGGCTTTTCTCCGCAAAGTCCGCAGGAGTCGCTGACCATCGCGCGCGGGATGCGCCGCCTGCCGGATCCGCCCGCGTGGTACGGCACACTGCAGGCCTGGAAAGTATTGCGCAAGGGATTGCCAGGCGATGGGCGAGGTCTGACCGACAACAGGCTGGCCCAACTCGAGGCGCAACTGGCGAAAGTAGAGGCAGACGGGGATGACGAGGAAGACGATTCGCTGAGCAAGAGTTCCTTCTGGAAATTTCTCTCATCCCCGTTTGGACGCGACAATTTCTTTTCGCGCTTCATGCAGGAAATTCTTGACATGAAGTCGTCACCCGACAAGGATGCGGCCGATTCGGGCATCGAAGGTTCGTCCGAGTTGGTCAGTGGACGCATTTCAAAGCACATTCGCGATATTACCCAGGCCGTCCGTTCCAACATGCCGGTATGGATTCCCAGCAGCTTTGTCCAGTCGGAAACGGGTGCTCACAGCTATTGCGAGTGGGACTGCGTCGCAAAACGCTATCGGCAGAATTGGGTGAGTGTGGAAGAGGTCGATCCGCACGCGGAAGAACCCAATTTCGAGGCCGGTACCTTGCATACCGGCGGCGATCGCGCTTTTCAGCGCGCTCTGGCCAGCCTGTGTCTTGGTTTTCAGCGGCATAGTGGGCAGCCCCAGGGCGATGATTTGGTACTCGACCGGATGATTCGGCTCGCCGTCGATCTGCGCTCCGGGCACAGCGGCGACGATCGTGTCTATTCAGCCAACCTGCGCATGCGGCGTGATCTGGGGGTTCAGATTTTGCTCGACGCCTCCAGTTCGACGCTGGAGCGCGGTGCCGACGGAACGCGCGTTTTTGACCTGCAGGTCCAGGCGGGATGGCAACTGTGTCGCGCGCTGGCCTTGCTGGGCGACCGCGTGGCGATGCACGGTTTCAATTCCTGGGGGCGCACCCTGGTGCGGTTCCAGACTCTGAAGACTTTCGATGAACCGATCGGAGCCCAACTTGAGCAGCGTTTGCGGCGGCTGGCGGTGGCCGGCTATACCCGCTGTGGCGCGGCGATACGGCACGCCACGGATCACCTAAATGTGAATTCCGGCACGCCGTTCAAGCTGCTGGTTTTGATCTCGGATGGTTATCCTTACGACGACCAGTACGAGGGCAAGTATGCGATCGAGGATACGCGAAAGGCGATTGAAGAAGCCCGGACAAAAGGTATTGCCTGCATCTGCATCAGCGTCGGCGGCGATGCTGACGCGGAGCGACTCGAACAAGTGTACGGCGCTGCCAACTACCTGGCGATCAATCAGACCGAGCAGATGACCACGCGCCTGCGTTACCTGATGGAGAGCGCCATCGGCTCGACCGCCCGAGGCGCATCTGCGGCCCGGAAACCGTATGGGCGCAACCCCTAGTCAAATTTGGAAACTCAGTTTTTCGGCAGAAGCTTTGCCGCGCTCCAGATCAAAAGCAACGCAAAGAAAATACTGATGGCCGAGCAGAGCGTGACAAGCGTTGGCGAGGGCTTGTCAAGATGCAGGGAAATGATGAGAGGCGCGCCGGCGCCGAAGTTGACCAGATAAAAGGTACAAGGGAATATCACAAATAAGCCAAGCAGGGGCACTGTGCCACTGGTGCGCCGGCGCAACTCCGAGGCGGCGAGGCTGAAGCAGATGACCTGAGCCGATTCGAGTACGCCGACCGCAAGGGGGTAATCAAAGATGCGAAAAGCGTGGGGCCCCCAGTACGCATAGGCGTCACCCTGAATGCCGATGATTTCGAAGGCGACAGACATCAGCAAGGCGAGGCCCGCCCAGCCATAGAGGCCCTTGGGTGTCAACCCCTTCTGTATTTGTTCGCAGATGAACATCGCCGTGCCGGTATAGAGCACGACGTAGCCGCTGTAGGCCCAAACCGGCTGCGGAATACCGAACGCCGAAAACGTGCTCCAGATGCCTGGCACGTAAAACAACAGCATGAAGCCTACATCGTAAAGTGGTTCAGCCAAGGCGCCGACCATGCCGGCAAGAATGAGAAAGGAGAAAAATGGACGGCGGTAGCGAACATCCTTTTTCACGGCAATGGCGAATAGCACCGCCGTCAATGCCCAGCTTCCATAAGTAAGTACGGCCTGGGTCGTGAGGTTAAGCGGGTGATCGTAGGGTGCGGTGAGCATAAAGTTTTGTCTCGCAAAAAACGGGTTTCCTCGCTTCCAGGCTCTGGCGCATTTGGTCGCAGGACTGCCGGTGTCCGGGTCAACAACATTCAATGTTAAAAATGTTGTACAGTAGTGTATCTTAATAAGATGTATATATCGTCCGGGCGTTAAGCTCGTTCATTTTGGAAGGCAAATCTTCATGACTACCCCATCATCCATCCGTTTCGAAATGCAGGGGGGGCTGGCCATCGTCAGCTTGGCGCAGCCAACGCGCGGAAACCCGTTTGACGGTGATTTTTCGCGAGACTTCAAGCAAGTATTCTCAGAACTCTGGGATACCCCGAATTTACGCGCGGTGCTGCTGCGCGCAGACGGTGATAACTTCAGTTTCGGTGGCGACTTGAAGACCTTCTATCCGTTGCGCGCCAACCTGGCGCCCTTGGTGCGGCGCTGGACCGCCGACCTGCACATGGGCCTGCAGCGCGCCTGGCAGTTGCCCGTTCCCGTTGTGGCTGCCGTGCAGGGCTGGGCAATGGGGGGGGCTGCCGCCTTGCTGGCCGGTTGTGATGTGGTGCTGGCTGGGGAATCAACCCGCATCGGATCCGCTTTTGCCAAGATAGGGTTCAGCTGCGATTCAGGTTCCAGCGCCACCTTGACGGCGCGCATGGGCCCTGCGCGTGCTCGCCGCTTCGTGCTTTTGGGCGAGGTATTGAGCAGCCAGGAGGCGCAGCAAGCCGGTCTGATAGACCGCATCGTGCCGGACACTGAACTGCAAGCTCATGCGATGGCTTTGGCCCTGGAGCTGGCTGAAGGTCCGACCGTTGCCTACGGCGAAATCAAACGCCTGTTTTTGCGGGCGGGGTCTGCGCACTTGGAGTCCCAGCTTGAAGACGAGGCGCTGACGCTTGCGCGGGTGTCGGCTACCGCTGATGCCCAAGAGGGCATTGCCGCGCAAGTCGAGCGTCGCAAACCGGTGTTTCGCGGCTGCTGAGTAAGCGCTCGTCACTGGGCAGCATGCGTGCCATTTATTAACTATTCCTGAGACACCCCCATGACCGACCTGTCCGCCGACTTCAAGGCGCTCGCCAACTACCGCCCTGTCAACAAGGTGCGTTTTGTCACCGCCGCCAGCCTGTTTGACGGACACGATGCCGCCATCAACATCATGCGCCGCATCCTGCAGGGCATGGGCGCCGAGGTGATTCACCTGGGCCACAACCGCAGCGTCGACGAAGTGGTGACGGCCGCCCTGCAGGAAGACGCGCAGGGCATCGCCATCAGCTCCTACCAGGGCGGCCATGTGGAGTACTTCAAGTACATGGTGGACTTGCTGAAAGAACGCGGCGGCGCCCACATCCAGGTGTTTGGCGGCGGCGGCGGCGTCATCGTCGGGCCGGAAATCCGGGAGCTGCAGGCCTATGGCGTGGCGCGCATCTTCAGCCCGGAAGACGGCCAGCGCATGGGCCTGGCCGGCATGATTGGCGAGATGGTGATGCGCTGCGACCAGGACCTGTCCAGCTACGCCCCGACCGACATCAGCGCCATCCAGGGCCACTCCGAGATGAGCTGGCGCGCGCTGGCGCAGCTGATCACGGCGCTGGAGAACGAAAAAGCCTCCGGTGAGGCCAAGGCCGCACCGTCCGAACAATTAACGGCGCTGACCCAGGAGATACGGGCGCTGGCTGCTACCAAAAAGATACCGGTGCTGGGCATCACAGGCACCGGTGGCGCCGGCAAATCGTCCCTGACCGACGAGCTGATCCGCCGCCTGCGGCTGGACCAGGACGACAGCCTGCGCGTGGCCGTGATCTCCATCGACCCGTCAAGGCGCAAGAGTGGTGGCGCCTTGCTGGGCGACCGCATCCGCATGAACGCCATCAGCCCCTGGAGCCAGGGTCCGCGTGTCTTCATGCGCTCGCTGGCAACACGCGATTTCGGCAGCGAGATCAGCGCCGCCCTGCCCGACGTGATTGCGGCCTGCAAGGTGGCCGGTTTCGACCTGATCGTGGTGGAAACCTCGGGTATTGGCCAGGGTGACGCCGCCATCGTGCCGCATGTCGATGTGCCGCTGTACGTGATGACGCCGGAGTTTGGCGCCGCCAGCCAGCTGGAAAAAATCGACATGCTGGACTTTGCCGAGTTTGTCGCCATCAACAAATTCGACCGCAAGGGCGCGCTCGACGCCCTGCGCGACGTCGCCAAGCAGGTGCAGCGCAACAAGGAGGCCTGGACCACGCCGGCCGATCAAATGCCGGTGTTCGGCACCATGGCGGCGCGTTTCAACGACGACGGCGTCACCGCCCTGTACCAGGCCTTGAAAGCCCGGCTCGCCGAGCTGGGCATGAAGGTGGCTGAAGCGGGTCAGTTGCCGAGCGTGTCGGTGCGCCACAGCACCAATCAGACCCCGGTGGTGCCCCCGGCGCGCACCCGCTACCTGGCCGAAATCAGCGACACCGTGCGGGCTTACAAAAAGCGCGCCCGCAGCCAGGCCCGGCTGGCGCGCGAAATCCAGCAGCTGCGCGAATCCGGCCGCATGCTGCAGGAGGACGACGCCAACAAGGTCAATGCCTGCCAGGCGGTGCTGGACCTGGCGGCGCAACGCGAAGCGCATCTGGGCGCGGCGGAAAAGAAGCTGCTGGCGCAATGGCCGCACATGCAGGCCGCCTACGCCGGCGACGAATACGTGGTCAAGATGCGCGACAAGGAGATCCGCACGGCGCTGACCTCCAAGTCTTTAAGCGGCACCACCATCCGCAAGGTGGCGCTGCCCACTTTCGAAGACCACGGCGAGATCCTGAAATGGCTGACCCTGGACAACGTGCCCGGCAGTTACCCCTACACCGCCGGCACCTTCGCCTTCAAGCGCGAAGGCGAAGACCCGACCCGCATGTTTGCGGGCGAGGGCGATGCCTTTCGCACCAACACCCGTTTCAAGCTGCTGAGCTCGGGCATGGCGGCGAAACGCCTGTCCACCGCCTTTGATTCGGTCACGCTGTATGGCAACGACCCCGATCCGCGGCCCGACATTTACGGCAAGGTCGGCAACTCCGGCGTGAGCATTGCCACCTTGGACGACATGAAGGTGCTGTACGGCGGCTTTGACCTGTGCAGCCCATCGACCAGCGTCAGCATGACCATCAACGGCCCGGCGCCCAGCATCCTGGCCATGTTCATGAACACCGCCATCGACCAGAACATCGACAAATTCAAAGCGGACAATGGCCGCGAGCCGACCGACACCGAGCTGGAAAAGCTCCGCGAGTGGGTGCAGGAGAACGTGCGCGGCACGGTGCAGGCCGACATCCTGAAGGAAGACCAGGGCCAGAACACCTGCATCTTTTCGACCGAATTCAGCCTGAAGGTGATGGGCGACATCGCCGAGTACTTCGTGCACAACCGGGTGCGCAACTTCTACTCGGTCTCGATCAGCGGCTACCACATCGCCGAGGCCGGCGCCAATCCGATCAGCCAGCTGGCCTTCACGCTCAGCAACGGCTTTACCTTTGTCGAGGCCTATCTGGCGCGCGGCATGCACATTGACGACTTCGCGCCGAACCTGAGCTTCTTCTTCTCCAACGGCATGGACCCGGAATACACCGTGATGGGCCGGGTCGCGCGCCGCATCTGGGCCGTCGCCATGAAGGAGAAATACGGCGCCAACGAGCGCAGCCAGAAGCTCAAATACCACATCCAGACCAGTGGCCGCAGCCTGCACGCGCAGGAGATCCAGTTCAACGACATCCGCACCACCTTGCAGGCGCTGATCGCGATCTACGACAACTGCAACAGCCTGCACACCAACGCCTTCGACGAAGCCATCACCACGCCGACCGAGGACTCGGTGCGCCGCGCCATGGCGATCCAGCTCATCATCAACCGCGAATGGGGCCTGGCCAAGAACGAAAACCCGAGCCAGGGCGCCTTCATCATCGAGGAGCTGACCGAGCTGCTGGAAGAAGCCGTGCTGCTGGAGTTCGAGCGCATCGCCGAGCGCGGCGGCGTGCTCGGCGCCATGGAAACCGGCTACCAGCGCGGCCGGATTCAGGACGAGTCCATGCACTACGAGATGCTGAAACACACCGGCGAGCTGCCCATCATCGGCGTCAACACCTTCCGCAACCCGCACGGCGACGCGGTGCTGGACAAGCTGGAACTGGCGCGCTCCACCGACGAGGAAAAGCAGAACCAGCTCAAACGCCTGGCTGACTTCCACGCGCTGCACGCGAAGGAGTCGCCGGCCATGCTGAAACGGCTGCAGCAGGCGGTGATCGAGAACCAGAATGTGTTCGAGGTGCTGATGGATGCCGTGCGCGTCTGCTCGCTGGGCCAGATCACCAATGCCTTGTTTGAAGTCGGCGGGCAGTATCGGCGCAATATGTAGGGGTGGTGATGATGTCCAGACAGGCAATCCGACAGATGAAACGCGTGGTGACGCAGGGCCGCCATTCCGAGGCAAACGAGGCGTCGATCGGCTTGGCCAAAGAAGCGTCTGTACGCCTTCTGGAGCGAAGCATACGATTTGGCCACACGCGCCTGTCAGTGCTAAGACTGGCCATGGCAGCGCAGTCCGGCGCCGAGATTCCTCATGAATGTTGGGATTTTTGCCGACGGATTGCGTCTGCAAGCAAGGACGCGAACACCCAGGCCTTATTTATGGAAGCTGTTCGGACCACGAGCACTTCCAAGTCGATATCAGCTGAATCAAGCACTCAGATGGGCTAAGTCGGTCAGCGGCGTCCGGCACACCCCGACCACTGAAAAAACACGGGTAAACCCCCGTTACTAGAGCAATTATCAACGGTAAGATAAAAACAATTCATTTTGTTTGTTTTGTTATTCGTGTACATGAAATCCCAAAGCGTGACGCCAATGTGGCCTCAATTGGCGATCTCGCGAGCCATCTGCCGCACCTTAGTCGATGCCAAAGTTTTGTTGATATAGGACCTTCACTCGATCATGTATCGAGGTGAATCCGTCGTGATGAGTTTTTTCCTGGGGTGATTGCCTGCTTCGCGTCACTTCAACCAGATACCCAGTCAAATTAACCTAACAGGAGTGAGTAGATGAGAAAGAATCGGACAGGAACTAAAAATTCCCCGTTGTTGCTCGCGAGAAAGGTCCAGTCCTTGCCGCGGCATGTCATGTTGTGTTCGCTGCTCGGGGTGAGTGGCCTTTATGCGGGTTCGGCCGCAGCGGGCGAAATCTCGCTTGATAACGGAATAGAGGGAAACTGGTCGCTCAACATGTCGATAGGAACCAGTACCCGGGCCAATGACGCTGACCCTAAACTGATCATGAAGGGTAACGGGGGCACGGCGGGAACCAGCCACGACGATGGCAATCTCAACTACAAAGAAGGCGACACTTTTTCCACGATTGCCAAGGTCGTGGGCGAGCTTTCCCTGAAAAAGGAAAATGTCGGCGTCTTCGTGCGGGCCAAGGGCTGGCATGACTTTGAATTGTCGAATAGCGGCGTTCCCCACGGTAGCTCGGCCAACGCCTTTCAGTCCGGCGCCAAACTGAATGACAGCGATTTTGACCGGCTTTCCAAGTTTTCTGGGATTGAACTCCTGGATGCCTATGCCTTCATCAACAGCAATCTGGGTGACAGCCATCCACTGACCGTCAAGGTGGGTAATCAGGTAGTGAACTGGGGTGAGAGCCTCTTTATTCCCGGGGTGAATCAATTTGGCGCTTTCGACATTTCAGCCTCTCGTCGGCCGGGCGCGCAGGTCAAGGAAATTTTGCTGCCGATTCCCCAGATAACGGCCAATGTAGGACTGACGGACAACCTTAGTGTTGAAGGCTTTTATCAGTTCGCCTGGAAGAAGAATATTCTCGACGGCTGCGGCACCTATTGGTCGATTTCCGACGTTTACAACTGTTCGAACAAGGGTGTGAACGTACCGGCTGGACCGCTGGCGAATCTGACCGACGCATTTATCTTCGCAAATGGCTCTGGCATCATGGCCAACGCGGGTGATTTGAATCCCAAGGACTCCGGTCAGTGGGGTTTGGCTCTGCGCTACTTCGCCCCTGTCATCGCGACCGAGTTTGGTGCTTATTTCGCGAACTATCACCAGCGTTCCCCGACCCTCAGTGTCAGGTTTGACGGTAGCCCGGCGCCCTCCGCTTTTTCGGCGGGGAATAATCGTCTCCAGTACGCTTGGGATTGGTCTGCGGAAAACATCAACGTCCTGGGCCTGAGCTTCTCCACCGGGATCGCCGGGTGGTCTGTGTTTGGTGAACTCAGCCATACGAAGGATCTGCCGGTTCAACTCAATGGCGTGGATCTGCTGCGTGGCGCGGCGTCGGGGGTGGGTCCATTGGGTTCTCTGCAGGCAACGCCACGGAACGTCGGTAGCCTCTTTCGAGGCTATGACCTGAAGGACAAAGACCAGATTCAGGTGTCTGCCCTGAAAATATTTCCACGCGTCCTTGCTGCGGAATCCGTGAGCCTGATCGGCGAGGTGGCCTACCAGCATTGGTCCGGCATTGGTGACCCCAATACCGATCGCCGCTACGGCCGAGCCTTCGTTTTTGGTCAAGCCACGACTTCAACGCTGACCAATTGCACGGCCGGTGGCGCCGCCGGTGCGGGCAATGCCAGCGCTGATTATTGTGAGAACAAGGGCTTTGCAACCTCCAGTGCGTGGGGCTATCGCCTGCAGGCGGAGTTGAGCTACCCCAACCTTTTTGCGGGCGTTAACGTGAAACCCCGGATTTTCTGGTCCCACGATGTCAAGGGCTACTCTGCGGACGCGCTCTTCCTGGAGGACCGGCAGATTCTCGGGCTGGGCGCCCGCTTCGATTACCTGAACAAGTACTACGCCGACATCAGCTACAACCGCTTCAACCAGAACGCGAAGTACGACGTTTTTCATGACCGGGACTACTACTCGGCAGTCGTTGGCGTTAATTTTTGATCAAAAAATAACAGGAGAAATTAATCATGAATTCTGGATATCGACTCAGTAACTCTCTTGTTTCGGCGGCCGTGATTTGCCTGACCGCAATGATGGGCACGGCCTCGGCTGAAATGACGGTGGATGACGCTAGCCGTCTGGGCAAGGTGCTAACCCCGGTGGGCGCGGAACGCGCCGGTAACAAGGACGCCAGCATTCCGGCGTGGGAGGGGGGCATTACCACGCCACCCGCCGGCTTTGACCGGACCAAGGGCTATCTCAACCCCTATGCCGCGGACAAGCCTCTTTATACGATCACGGGCGCCAACGCCGAGCAATACAAGGACAAGCTGGCACCTGGTCAGATCGAGATGCTCAAGCGCTTTCCCACGTTCAAGATGAACGTGTATCCAAGCCGTCGGACGGCGGCCTACCCGAAAAGCGTCTACGACCTCGCCAAGAGCGAAGGTATGAAGACCACGCTGGCAGAGGGCGGGAACGGCATTTTGAACATGGAAAAAGGCACCGTGCCGTTCCCGATACCGAAGAGCGGCCTGGAAGTTCAGTGGAACCATCAGGCACGTTTCTATGGCGGCACCTGGACCCGCTATAACGCGGAGTTTCCGGTGCAGACCAACGGTTCTTTTACCCCGGTGACCCGTGACGAAACCTTTGCCGCGCCGTGGGCGATGGAGAAGGGTGACCCGAACCGCCTGTATTACTATTTGTCCAAGCTGACCGGTCCTTCGAATGTGGCCGGTGACGGCATTCTGGTCCACGAGCCCCTTGACCAGGTGAAAGAACCTCGCCTGGCCTGGGTCTACAACCCCGGGACCCGTCGGGTGCTGCGGGCGCCGCAGGTGGCCTACGATGCCCCCGGGAGTGGCTCTGACGGCCTGCGCACCATTGATGACTACCTGGGTTTCAGCGGCGCGCCGGATCGCTTCGAGTGGAAGCTGGTGGGGAAGAAGGAAATGATTATTTCCTACAACAATTTCACACTCAGCGACAAGAGTCTCAAGTACAAGACCATCATTCAACCGAACCACATGAACGCCGACCTGGTGCGCTATGAGCCGCATCGCGTCTGGGTGCTGGAGGCCACGTTGAAAACAGGTATGCGTCATATCTACGCCAAGCGCGTGTTCTATGTCGACGAGGACTCCTGGTCCATCGCCCACGTGGATCAATACGACGGCCGTGGTGAACTGTGGCGGGTGCGCGACGTGCATCTAATGCCGTTCTATGACCAGCCCATGACCTGGGGCATCGCCGAAGTGTTGTACGACCTGCAGGCACGTCGCTATATCGCATCTGGCATGATGAACGAGGAAAAACCGATGAAGTTTGGCGAAAAGCTGACCGTCAACTTCTTCGCGCCGGAAGCGATGCGGCGTCAAGGAAACTGACCCGCTCCAAAGCAACGGCAAGACCGATGCCCGATGCATCAGTCTTGCCGTTCTTCAATGCCGCCAAGCCCCGCTGGCATTGAGTACAACCGGGCAGTCGAGCCCCTTTCATTCCCATGCTATCCATCCCTATGCGTAACTTCTTTGACTCGACTTTGCGCCGCCCGTTGCTGGCCGCGCTGTTAATGGGCGTGGCCGCCATCGCTTGTCTGCCTACGCCGGCCGCCGCGGCGATGGACCTCCTCGATCAGCCCGCATTTCAGTCGGGCAGGGCCGCCAAAAGCATGCTGCTGACCATCGCGCGCGCCGGCGAGCGGCTAGTGGCCGCTGGCGAACGGGGTGTCATCGTTTACTCGGACGACCAGGGCACAAGCTGGACGCAAGCCAATGTACCCGTTTCGGTCACCCTCACTACCTTATGCTTTGTCTCCCGCGACGCAGGATGGGCTGCCGGTCATGATGGTGTGATCCTGAAAACTGCCGATGGTGGCAAGACATGGCACAAACAGTTCGATGGCAATAGCGCCAATACCCTGGTACTTGCAGGCCTTGAAGCCCGCGTCAAAGAAACTCGGAGCGCGCTTGAAACCGCCCCGGAAAAATCCCGCGCGACGGCCGCCGCAAGCCTGGAAAGCTTGCAGAATTCCCTGCAGGACGCGAAAGCCAGTACCAGTTTTGGCCCATCAATGCCGCTCTTCGGGCTTTGGTTTCGGGATGCCACCGAAGGGCTGGTGATTGGGGCCTTTGGGCAATTTTTTCATACCCGTGATGGAGGCAAAACCTGGGAGTCCTGGAGCGGGCGGATTGCCAATCCGGAGGGCTTGCATTTCAACAGCATTGCGCAGCTGGCCAATGGCAACCTGATGATTACCGGCGAAGCCGGAAAGTTGAGGCGATCCCGGGATGAGGGGGTGACGTGGGAGACATTGGACACCGGCTACCCGGGTCATCTCTACGGCACCCTGGCACTACCCGACAGTCCGGTACTGCTGACTTACGGTTTTGCCGGCAACGTTTATAAATCCAGCGACGACGGTCGGACCTGGAAAGCCTTGCCGAAGCTGACGAACAAACCCATTGTGGCCGGGATGACACTGCCAAACGGCAGCATTCTCCTGGTCGCCGGTGACGGGCGCGTGCTGACCAGCCGCGATCAGGGGGGCAGCTTTGTGCTGTCCACGACACCTTCCGGTCGCCCGGTCGCCGCGGTGCTCCCGCAACTTCTCCCCAACAACAAGCTGCTTCTTGTTGGCACTGGCGGGCCGCGACTCGTGAATGTCAACATCAACGCACACTGAGACGCTATGACAAACCAGAACGAAAACAGCGACCCGGTGGGCGATGCTGATCTCAAGCATCACAACAAGCTCTGGAGTTTTGAAAAATTTTTTGAGCGTTATTTTGTCCGGGTTCGCGCGCCGGCGCTGGCCTTCTTTCTCCTGTTGACGGTTGCCTTTGCCTATCAGGCGGCTCAGTTGCAGCCGGATGCGAGTTTCCAGAAGATGGTGCCGATATCGCATCCCTACATTGCCAACTATCTGAAGTTCGAAAATGAGCTCAGACCCCTTGGTAACGTCATTCGTGTGGCGGTAGAGAACACGCAGGGCGATATTTACGACAAGGCCTTCCTGGAAACGCTGAAAAACATCACCGACGAGGTGTTTTACATCCCCGGGGTAGACCGGGGCGCGCTGAAGTCCCTCTGGACGCCGAACGTATTGTGGATAGAAGTGACGGAGGAGGGCCTGACCGCCGGGCAAATCATTCCCCAGGGCTTCAACGGCACGCCGGAGACCATTGACAGTGTGCGTACCAACGTGGCTCGCTCCAGCATCGTCGGCACCCTGGTGGCGAGCGACCATCGATCCGCCATCATCCTCGCGCCCTTGCTGGAGGTGGATCCGCAGACCGGAGAACGACTCGATTACGGCAAGCTCTCGCAGCGGCTTGAGGAGCTGGTGCGCAGCAAGTACCAGAACGAACAGACCAGGATTCACATCACCGGCTTTGCCAAGATCGTGGGGGATCTTATTGAAGGTGCCCGTGCCATTGGCATCTTCTTTGCCATCACCTTCGTCCTGACGGTACTGGTTCTATTGCTTTACTCGCGTTGCTGGCGCAGCACCTTTGCTACGGTTTTTTGCTGCAGTCTGGCCGTCATCTGGCAATTGGGTATCGTGCGCCTGATGGGCTTCGGGCTTGACCCCTACTCGATTCTGGTGCCGTTTCTGACTTTTGCCATTGGTGTCAGTCATGCCGTCCAAAACATCAGCACCATGGCCACGGAGCGGGTTCTGGGTCGCTCCAACATCGAGGCGGCCAAGGCCACCTTTCGGGTCTTGTTCATCCCGGGTACGGTTGCCTTGCTGTGTGACGCGGTCGGCTTTTCCACCCTGCTGGTGATCGACATCGGCGTGATTCGCGAACTGGCGATCAGTGCCAGCGTTGGCGTGGCGGTCATCATCCTGACCAAGATGTTCCTGTTGCCAATCCTGATGTCCTACATGGGCATCAGCCCCGCCGGACTGCGTCACCAAGAGAAGCGGATGCAGAGTCAATACACCTGGGCGCACCAGTTATCCCGTTTTGCGGAACCCAAAATGGCATGGGTCGCCGTCGGCTTGTCGGTGGCAATTTTTGCCGCGGGCTTCGTCATGAGCCGGGATTTGAAGATCGGTGACCTGGACCCCGGTGCGCCCGAACTGCGGGTGGAGTCCCGCTACAACCGGGACAACGCCTATATTGCCGCCCACTACGCCACCAGTCCCGATGTGTTCGTGGTGATGGTGACCACGCCGAAGGGGGAATGTGGGGCCTACCCGGTGGCGGCCACGGTGGATCAGTTTCAGTTGCGGATGGAAAATCTGCCGGGTGTGGAGTCCACCTCATCCCTGTTCACGGCCATGAAGCGTGTCCTGGCCGGCCAAAATGGCGGCGACATGCGCTGGCAGTCGGTGACGCGTAACCGATTCAGCTCCAACGCGGCCCACCGCATGCTCCCCTCGGAGTTGTACAACAGCGAGTGCTCCATGGTGCCGGTCCTGATTTTTCTCCAGGATCACAAGGCCGAGACCCTGACGACGGTCGTCAAGGCGGTTGAGGAATTCGCCGCTGCGCACAATGACGAGAATGTCAAGTTCGAACTCGCCGCCGGTAACGCGGGCATCGACGCGGCCACCAACATGGTCATCAAGCAATCAGAGCCCCTGATGCTGGCGCTGGTCTATGGCATCGTTGCTCTGCTGGTCTTGTGGGAGTTCAAGTCCTGGCGGGTAACCCTTTGCATCATGGCCCCTCTGTACATCACGTCGGTGCTGTGCGAAGGCATCATGGCCCAGCTGGGTCTGGGGGTCAAAGTGGCCACCTTGCCGGTCATTGCGCTGGGGATCGGGATCGGTGTGGATTACGGGATCTACATCTACAACAAGCTGGAGTTCTATCTTGAACAAGGCTTGGCGCTCAAGGAAGCCTACTTTGAAACACTCAAGACCACCGGGGTCGCCGTGGCCTTGACTGGGGTCATGCTGGCCCTTGGCGTGTCGACCTGGATCTTCTCGGATATCAAGTTCCAGGCCGATATGGGTCTGCTCCTTGCCTTCATGTTCCTGTGGAACATGTTTGGCGCGGTGGTGATGATCCCCGCCTTGTCGGCCTTGCTCCTGCCTATGAAGAGCCGCAGGGGTGTTGTCACGCTGGCCGCCCCACCGGTCGCCTGACACGGTAAGAAATTACCCTTAATACGGGTAAACCCCCTGACGCTCGATTTGATTTCGTTGATAAGATACAAACAAGCCAGTCGGTTTGTAACTGTTTAACCTGATAATCAAACTCCCGGAGTAACCATGAGCGATGTAAACTTTTTGAAATTACTGGATGTCGATCGCGACGCCGGGGTGTTTCGCGTGGCGCGCAAGTCTTTTGTGGACAATGATATTTTCCAGGCCGAGCGGTCGCAGATTTTTGACCGCTGCTGGCTGTACCTCGGGCACACCTCGGAGTTGCCCAAGAAAGGCTCATTTGTTACGCGCCCGGTGGGTGGGCGCAATGTCATTTTCAATCGCGATGTCGCGGGCACGGTTCACGCCTTTCTGAATTCGTGTCCACACCGGGGCGCAACGGTCTGCCGTGAGCCGGCCGGAAACGCCAAGAATTTCACCTGCAGTTACCACGGCTGGGTTTTTGGTGCCGATGGCAAGATGCGCGATCTGCCCGGTATCGAGTCATACAGCGAAGGCTTTAACGGCGGTGGCTGTGCTGACCTGGTGGCGGTCCCGCGCCTTGAGCAGTACCGTGATTTCTGGTTTGTCTGTTTCGACGCGGAGGCAGTGACCCTGGTTGAATACCTTGCGGGTGCCACCGAATACCTGGACCTGGTCGCGGACCAGTCAGAGGCGGGGATGGAAATCATCAGCGGCACGCAAGAGTATGCGATTCGGGCCAACTGGAAGCTGCTGGTCGAAAACAGCATTGATGGGTATCACGCCGTCTCGACCCATGCCACCTACTTCGATTACCTGAAGAACATGAATGGCGTGCTTGCGCAAAGCAATGTCGTGGGCTTTGCACGCGACCTGGGCAATGGTCACGCCGTGGTGGAGTACTCGGCGCCCTGGGGTCGTCCCGTTGCCAACTGGGTTCCGGCCTGGGGTGAGGAACGCAAGGGTGAAATCGATGCGGTGTTTGATCGGCTGGTCGCCAAGCACGGCGACCAGCGAGCGACACGCATCGCCAAAAACAGCCGCAACTTGTTGATATTTCCCAACCTGGTCATTGTTGACGGCATGTCGGTGACGCTGCGGACTTTTTACCCGAAGCAGCCCGACTACATGGAAGTCACGGCCTGGGCCATCGGACCTTCGGAAGAGAAGGACTGGTTGCGAAAGAATCGTTTGAACGGATTCCTTGAGTTTTTCGGCCCCGGAGGTTTTGCAACGCCGGACGACGTGGAGATGCTTGAGCATTGCCAGCGCGGCTATGCCAACGCACGCGAGGCGGCCTGGAACGACCTCTCACGCGGCATGAACAAAGCCGAGCCGGCGACTGTCGATGAACACCAGATTCGGACCTTCTGGTCGCGCTGGCATGCGCTGGTGCAGCAAGCCCCGCGCGTTATTCCGCTGCATGCCGGCTGAAATATTTCACAATCAATCTGGAGGGACTCATGGTTCCATTTCGCTACCGAAAACCTGGTTATGTTGCCCTCAACGTGACGAATGTTGATGCCTCTGTTGGCTTTTACCGCGACCTTGTCGGTCTTCAGCTTGAATCGCAACAGGGGTCTGATACGGCCTTCTTGCGCTGCAGCGAGGATCACCATAATCTCGTGCTCTACCGCTCCAGTGCGCCGGGTATCAAGCGCATGGCCTTTGAGCTGGAATCCGCCAGCGACCTCGAGCAGGCCGCGAACTACGTTGACCAGATGGGTTGGGCGCGACATGAGGTAGCCGCCGACGAGGCGAGTCAATTGCGGCAGGGCCGGACGTTTCGCTTTTGCATTCCAGAAAGCACCTTGACGTTCGAGTTTTATGCCCAGATGGGGCGTGGCAACGGGGACTATGTGCCCAGCGTTTCCAAAATTGAGCGATTGGGTCATGTGGTGATTCGCTGCGCGCAGCGCGACGCAGTGCTGCGCACCTTGACCGAAAAGCTGAACTTCAGGGTGTCGGACCATTTTGGGGATCAGGTGTCATTTCTGCGCTGCTTTCCCAATCCGCTTCATCACACCTTTGGCGTCAGCCGTGGCGATGTCGACGGCCTGCATCACGTCAATTTCATGGTGACAGATGTTGATGACGTGGGGCGCGCGATGAATCGCATGCGCAAGGCGGGCGTGGAGGTCGTGTATGGGCCGGGCCGGCACGACATTTCAAATTCAATATTCATCTATTTTCTCGATCCCGACGGATTGACAGTCGAATACAGCTTCGGGATGGAGGAGTTCCCCGAGGTGAGTCCGCGCGAGGCGCGTGAACTGCCGCTTCGTCCGGAAATCCTCGATAGCTGGGGCGGTGCGCCCGCGCCCAAGTTTGGCAAGGGCGGCGTCATCGAGTCCGCTGCATTCTGAGCGCCAGGGCTTATTACCAAGGAAATCACCATGATCGCAAACATCACACGCAACGATGTTGAAGAGTACCTTTACCGGGAGGCCGCCATGCTGGATCGCTGGCAGCTCGCGGAGTGGCTGGCGCTGTTCACCGACGATGCTGTCTACCATGTGCCAACGGTGGGGACCAGCCCGGACATCCAGCCGGACAACACCCTGTTTTACATCGCCGACGACCGTCAGCGCCTGCAAGAGCGGGTGGTGCGCTTGCTGAAGAAGTCGGCTCACGTTGAATGGCCGCGTTCGCGAACGCGCCATATGGTGACCAACATCCTTATTGAAAAGCGAAGCGATCAGGAGCTTGAAGTGTCCGCTGCCTTTGCCGTTCACCGCTTTAAAAATGGGGCCGCCGACGTGTATGTGGGGAGCTATCGCTATCGCCTGACAGGGGTCAACGGCCAGCTCAAGATCCGGGAGAAGCGTTCCATGCTCGACATGGACGCTCTGCGACCCCACGGTCGCGTCAGCATTATTCTTTGATCACGAACGAATGCCCTGACGATGAATAACCCCACTTTGCGACCCCTGTCGGGCCGCGCAAGATTCAGTGGCCAGGTTGCCGTGGTCACGGGTGCCGCCCGCGGTATTGGCTTGGCCATCGTCGAAGCCCTCGCCAGGGAGGGCGCTTCATTGGTGATGGCCGATATCGCCGACCATGAACTGCAGGCCGAGGCGCGGCGGATCGAGCATGAATATGAGGTCAAGGTGATTGGCGTGGCGGGGGATCTTTCGACCGAGGAGGGCGCGCAAGCACTGCTGGCGCAGACACAAAGCGCCTTCGGGGATGCCGCGATCCTGGTGAACAATGCCGGGGGCGGCGTGATTCTGCCCTTTCTCAGTCACACCGCCGAGACCCTGCGGATGACGATAGACCGCAACCTCTGGACCACCCTTTGGTGTACCCGCGCCTTTTTGCCCGGGATGCTGCGCCACACCTACGGGCGGATCGTCAACCTCGGGGCCGATTCGGTCCGCAACGGGCTGGCTGACCATGCTGCGTATAACGCGGCCAAGGGCGGGGTCCATGCCCTGACGACCGGCCTGGCGCGGGAGTTTGCGACCGCCGGGGTCACGGTCAATACGGTTGCACCCTGCGCTGTCAACAGTGATCAATTGCGCAAGTTCGTTCTGGAGAAACCCGAGGTTGCCAAGCAGTTCATGAGCGTCATCCCGATGGGGCGAGCGGCTGAACTGGAGGAGGTGGCTTCGATGGTCGTTTATCTCGCCTCGCGTGAGGCCGCGTTTATGACCGGTCAGGTTATCAGCGTCAATGGCGGGAGTACGATGTTGTGAATACATACCGTTGCTGCAATTATTCAGACCCCCAAGATGACAATACAAACTCTAGCCGATACAGTTGCGAAGCCGGTCAAGGTCCGGCGCACGCAAGCGGAACGGACCGAAGAAACACGCCGCCGCCTGCTCGATGCGGCAGTGGACGTGCTGGCAACCAAGGGCTACGCCGGGTTTCGAACAGCCGACGTGGCCGCGATTGCGGGCGTCTCGCGGGGCGCCCAGACGCACCATTTTCCGTCGAAGGACGAACTGGTGATGGCGGTCGTCGAGCATGTCTTCCAGCGTGCCGCCGAAGCGGGGCGCAAGCGGGCGCGGCGGGTCGGTTCCGTGGACGATGCGATCAAGGAACTGATCTCCGACAGTCAGGATTTCTTCTTCAGCGAGCTGTTTTTGATTGCCGTGGATTTGGCCATCCAGGGCCGCATGCGCGCCAGCGAGGAGAACCCGGTGAGCGATATATCGGCGGCGTCCCGGCTGCCCGTGGAGGCGAGTTGGCTGGCGGCATTGATCGAGTCCGGCGTGCCCCCATCCGTGGCCGAAGATCTCTTGTGGTTGACGATCAGCATCGTCCGCGGATTGGCCGTGCGGCGCCTCTGGCAGAACGACACACAACGCTTCAGTCGCCTCTTCAAGCTGTGGCGCAAGATGGTTGTCCTCTACCTGGAAACCCTGTAGCACTCCGCCACCCCGGACTACTTGATGGTTCTTGTGTAACCCCTCAAATGCAGGGGGGTTTGCCTCGGCACGGCCGATCGCGCCTTGCATCCCCCCATCTATCCCACTTGATACATCAAAGGAATACCTTATGAGCCTTTGGCTTGACTTTCTCGGAACCGAGGTTCGCTACGTCCAGACCCCGACCTTTGGCCGCATTCGCATCGCCGAGGCCGGCGTTGGCAACCAGGAAACCATCATCTTCCAGCACGGGATGAACGGGCATCTGGAGGCCTATGCCAAGAACCTGATGGCCCTGTCCACGCAGTTTCATGTGATTGCCTTCGACTATGTCGGTCACGGCCTGTCTAACAAGAAACTCGATGACTACACCCCCGCCGTGTTTGTCGAGCAGTTGCTGGAGTTGATGAATACGCTGCAGATTGACGCCGCCCATCTTTCCGGCGAGTCGCTTGGCGGTTGGGTCTCGGGCCTGTTCGCAGCCAAGTACCCGCAGCGCGTGCGTCGGCTGATGTTGAATACGGCTGGCGGCATCCCGGTGGTGTCAGACAAGGGCAAACAAGACATGCAGAACTTCATGGCCTTGAACAAGCGCAATGTCGATGCAGTGCCGAACCGCGAGTCTGTGACCGCCCGGATGCAGTGGTTGATGCACCCGAACAACCATCACCTGCTGAACGACGAGTTGATTGATTTGCGCCTGCGAATCTACCTCGCCCCCGAGACCCGGCGCGTGGCGCCCACGATCAACGCGCTGATTCAGCGGCATGACGAGTTCCTGATCCCGCTCGAATCGCTGAAGTGCGATACGCTGTTTCTCTGGACCCAGGACAATCCGATCCATGACGTGGAGGCCGCCCGCGCCGCGGCCGCCCGCGTACCCGGCAGCCTCTTTTACCTGATGCAGGCCGACGCCGCCCACTGGCCCCAATACGAATCGCCAGAAGAGTTCAATGCGGTGGCGTCACGCTACTTCGCCACCGGCAAACTGCCGGCGACTGCCCAGGGCTGATCGTGTCAGATCTGATTGATGTTCACACGCACGTCGTACCGGAAAATTTTCCTGCGTACATCGGACGGCATGTGGACGCGCCCTGGCCGTCGATGGTCGCTGCGCAGGCGTGCCATCGCCATGTGATGGTGTCCGGCGCCGTCTACCGCACGGTGTCGCACCCGTGCTGGGACTGTGCCGCCCGGCTGGTCGATATGGACCAGCGGCAGGTCGCGCGTCAGGTCTTATCGCCCATGCCCGAGCTCTTGTCCTACTGGCTGGACCCGGTGGACGGTGCGACGATGTCGCGTTACCTGAACGAGGTCATTGCCGAGATGGTGGCAAGCCATCCCACGCGTTTCGTGGGCCTGGGTGCGGTACCGCTGCAGGACGTGGCGACAGCGATTCACGAGCTTGATGTGGTGGTGCATCAGTTAGGCCTGGCCGGCGTTGAAATTGGCGGCAATATCAACGGCACGGTGATCGGCGACCCCCGTTTTTTCCCGTTCTTCGAAGCTGCCGCTGCATGGGGCGCTGCGGTGTTTGTGCATCCGCTCAAGCCGAGCGGCATGGACCGTCTGGCGGGTCCGGCTGTCCTGGAGCAGGTCTTGGCCTTTCCCGGCGAGACCGGTCTGGCCGCCGCCTCCATGATCACGGGTGGAACGCTGGCCCGCCTGCCAGGTCTGCGCATCGCCTTCAGCCACGGTGGCGGCTCGCTCAGCGCGTTGCTGCCGCGCTTGCAGCATGCCTGGCAGACCTTGCCCCAGGTCCGCGACAGCCTTGCTGGCGACCCCAGCCTCGCGGCGCGTCGGATGTACTACGACGACCTGGTGTACGACGCCGACACCATTCACCGGCTGATTCAGGTTTTTGGCAGCGGTCAGATCCTGGCCGGGTCCGACTATCCGTTTGTCATCATGGACGCCGACCCGGTCGCACGCTTGCAGTCGCTCGGCTTGTCGGACGATGTCTTGCGCCAATTGCGCTCGGGCAATGCCGAACGCTGGTTGGGTCTGGGCCCGCAGGCGAAGCACGACGATCAGGAGAAAAAATGAAACTCACGTCCTTTACGATCAATATTGCGGGCGGCGACACCCGCTATCTCAACGCCGAGGGCGACAACTTGCTGCGCGCGGGCTTGCGTGCCGGTATCGGCCTGCCTTACGAATGCAGCGCGGGCGGCTGTGGCTCCTGCAAGTTCGACGTCCTGAGCGGTGAGGTGGAAGAGATGTGGCCCGATGCGCCCGGTTTGAGCGCGAAAGACCGTGTCCGGGGTCGCCGCCTGGCCTGTCAGTGCCGACCGCTGTCGGATTGCGAAATCAAGATCCGCCCAGGCCCCGAGTATTTGTCGGCAACCGCCCCCGCGCGCTTCAAGACCCAGTACCTCGGCAGCCGCCAGGTCACCGTTGACATCCGTGAGTTCATGTTTCGGGCCGAGCAGCCGGCGCAATTTGTGCCCGGCCAATATGCCTTGCTTGATCTGCCCGGGGTCGGACAACTGCGTGCCTACTCGATGTCGAACCAGCCGAACGAAGCCGGCGACTGGCACTTCATGGTGCGCCAAGTGCCCAATGGACGGGTCAGTACCCTGATGTTTGATGCCTTGCAGCCAGGCGACAGCGTTGAGATTGACGGCCCTCTCGGTCTGGCCCAGTTGCGCGCGGAGTCACCGCGCGATGTGGTGTGCATTGCGGGCGGCTCCGGCCTGGCGCCGATGCTGTCGATCGTGAACGCCGTCGCCATGCAGCCTGCGCTGAACGAGCGTGCCATCTGGCTCTTTTACGGCGGCCGCAGCCCGGCCGATATCCCCACCTTTGCCGATTGGCTGCACAAGCCGGACCGCGTCCAGGTCACAGCCGCGGTATCGGCTGCGGCGCTGGCAGAAAGCGATGGCTGGCAGGGCGAGCGTGGCTTCGTCCATGAGCTGCTGGGCCGCAGTCTGAGTGGCGATCTCGCCGCCCATGAATACTACCTGGCAGGACCGCCGCCGATGATTGAAGTCGTGGTCCGGATGCTGATGATCGAGCACCGGGTGCCGGCCCAACAAATACATTACGACCGATTTTTTTGAGGAGGTTCGAGAATCATGGAGCAGAAAGACGTCACACTTTTAGCCGGCGAGCTGCGGCTGTGCCGCGTGGATGCCGTCGAGGACGGCGAGGCACTTCGGGTCGAGGTCGAGGGCCGGATGCCGTTGGCGGTCTATCACGTGGATGGGGAGTTCTATGTCACCGATGACACCTGCTCGCACGGAAACGCCTCGCTGTCCGAAGGCACGGTTGAAAACGGCCAGGTCGAATGCCCCTGGCACGTCGGGCGCTTCTGTCTGAAGACCGGGAGCGCACTCACTTTTCCGGCCGTAACCCCTATCCGCGCCTACAGGACCATCGTCAAGGATGGCGCAGTTTTCATTCATCCAGAGGACAGCAGTTCATGAACAATTTTCCAAGCGACGCGGTGCAACAGGCCGCGCTGGCGCTACGTCAAGCGCGCGCTGACCGCGCCCCGATTGCCCCCGTCTCCATCAGCTACGGCATCCAGGGTCTCGAAGCGGCCTACGCGGTGGCGGAAATCAACACCCGTGCCCAGATCGAGGCCGGGCGCCGCATGGTGGGCAAGAAAGTGGGCCTCACTTCCAAGGCGGTGCAACTGCAGCTCGGCGTCGATCAGCCCGATTTTGGCATTCTGTTCGACGACATGGAGTGTCTAAACGGGCAGGATGTGCCGACTTCGCGCCTGATGCAACCCAAGGTCGAAGCCGAAGTGGCCTTCGTGGTCGGCCGCGATCTCAGCGGCATCACTCCGAGCTGGGCCGAATTCATTGCCTGCATCGCCTATGCACTGCCGGCCCTCGAAATCGTGGACAGCGCCATTGCCGATTGGAAGATCAGCCTGGTGGACACCGTGGCGGACAACGCGTCTTGTGGTCTTTATGTGCTGGGCGACCAGCCGGTCGCACTGGGCAGCGTCGCTCTGGGTGATCTGGGCATGCAGATGAGCAAGAACGGGCAGGTCGTCTCGATCGGTACCGGCGCTGCTTGTCTTGGTCATCCGCTGCGCGCCGCCTACTGGCTGGCACGCACCATGGCCGAGCGCGGCCAGGGGCTGCGGGCCGGTGAAATCATCCTCTCGGGCGCCCTCGGCCCGATGGTGCCGGTGCTCGCCGGCGACCTGGTTCACGCCCAGATCGGCGCTCTTGGTTCCGTTAGCTGCCGCATGGCGTGAAGGAGGTGAACATGACACGCAAACTCAAGGCCGCCATCATTGGCAGCGGCAATATCGGCACGGATTTGATGATCAAAATCATGCGCCACGGAAATCACATCGAGATGGCGGCCATGGTCGGCATAGATCCCGCCTCCGACGGCCTGGCGCGTGCTGCTCGCCTGGGCGTGGCCATCACCCATGACGGTGTGGAGGGCCTGGCGCAGTTGCCGGTCTTCGCTGACATTGACATCGTGTTCGACGCCACCAGTGCCGCTGCCCACGTCAAGAACGATGCGTTTTTGCGCCGCCTCAAACCCGCCATCCGACTGGTGGACCTGACGCCGGCGGCCATCGGTCCGTACTGCATTCCGGTGGTGAATGGCGAGGCGCACCTGGATGCGCTGAACGTCAATATGGTCACCTGCGGTGGCCAGGCCACCATTCCGATGGTGGCCGCCGTCAGCCGGGTGGCCAAAGTGCACTATGGCGAAATTGTGGCCAGCATCTCCAGCAAGAGCGCGGGTCCGGGGACGCGTGCCAATATCGATGAATTCACCGAAACCACCTCGAAGGCCATTGAGGTGGTGGGTGGCGCCGCCAAGGGCAAGGCCATCATTGTGCTGAACCCGGCCGAGCCGCCGCTGATCATGCGCGACACGGTGTACACGCTCAGCGAGTTTGTCGATGAAGACGCGATTGCGGAATCGGTCGCGCGCATGGCCGCCGCCGTACAGGAATATGTGCCAGGCTACCGGCTCAAGCAGCAAGTGCAGTTTGACCGCATCGAAGCCAGCCAGCCGATCAATATTCCCGGTGTCGGCCCGCGCATGAGCGGCCTGAAGACCTCCATTTTCCTGGAAGTCGAAGGCGCGGCGCACTACTTGCCCGCCTATGCCGGCAACCTCGACATCATGACCAGCGCTGCATTGCGCACGGCTGAGCGCATCGCTGAAAAGCTGCTGGCGATCCCAAGCGTTTAGGCCCAGGAGAATTACGTGAACAAAGAAAAAATCTATATCTCGGACGTCACCTTGCGCGACGGCAGCCATGCCATCCGCCATCAGTACAGCGTCGCGCAGGCGATGCAGATCGCCCGCGCCCTGGATGAGGCCAAGGTCGATTCCATCGAAGTGGCCCATGGCGATGGCTTGCAGGGGGGGAGCTTCAACTATGGTTTCGGCGCCCACAGCGATGTGGAGTGGATCGAGGCGGTGGCCAGCGTGGTCAAGCACGCCAAGATCGCGACCCTGCTGCTGCCCGGCATTGGCACCGTGCACGATCTGCGTGCCGCCTACGACGCCGGTGCCCGCATCGTTCGCGTGGCAACGCACTGCACCGAGGCCGACATCTCCCGGCAGCACATCGAATATGCGCGCCACCTGGGCATGGAGGCGGTCGGCTTCCTGATGATGAGCCATATGCAGACGCCGCAAGGCCTGGCCGAGCAGGCCAAACTGATGGAAAGCTACGGCGCCACCTGCTGCTACGTGGTGGACTCCGGCGGCGCACTCAGCATGAACGACGTGCGCGACCGCTTTCGCGCCTTCAAGGCCGTGCTCAAGCCCGAAACGCAGACCGGCATGCATGCCCACCACAACCTGAGCCTGGGTGTGGCCAACAGCATCGTGGCGGTAGAAGAGGGGTGCGACCGGGTCGATGCCAGCCTGGCCGGCATGGGGGCGGGCGCCGGTAACGCACCGCTGGAGGTGTTCATCGCAGCGGCCGGGCGACTTGGCTGGGACCATGGCTGCGACCTGTACAAGCTGATGGACGCGGCGGACGATATCGTGCGCCCGCTGCAGGACCGGCCGGTGCGCGTAGACCGTGAGACGCTGGCGCTCGGCTATGCCGGTGTTTATTCCAGCTTCTTGCGGCACGCGGAAGTGGCGGCCAAGAAGTATGGCCTCAAGACCGTGGACATCCTGGTCGAATTGGGTCGTCGGCGCATGGTGGGTGGACAGGAGGACATGATCGTGGACATCGCCCTGGACTTGCTCAAGACCGCCGAGCACCAGCGCATTCACGCCCAGCCGGTGATGAGCGAGGCGGCATGAATGCCAACCCGCCATTAGCGACGTGGCCACCCGTAGCGAGATAGCCCCCGTCCATACACACATCTTCAAATGAACATGACCACTGACACCCCAAGCGCAAGCAGCGCCCGCACGAAGTTCATCCAGGCCCGCGACTTTTTGTTGCAGCACCGCAATGCGTATGAGGTCGCCTACCGCGATTTCCGCTGGCCCGAACTTGAAAACTTCAACTGGGCGCTGGACTACTTTGACGTGATGGCCCAGGACAACGACGCCCCGGCCCTGCTCATCGTTGGCGAGGACGGCAGCGAAGTGAAGCGTTCATTCAAGCAGATGGCCGAGCGCTCGTCACAGGTCGCCAACTACCTGCGCGGTCTGGGCGTCCAGCGCGGCGACCGCATTCTGCTGATGCTGGGCAACGAACTGGCGCTGTGGGAGCTGATGTTGGCCGCCATGAAGCTCGGCGCCGTTCTGATCCCCGCCACCGCATTGCTCACCGCTGACGACCTGCGTGACCGGATCGAGCGGGGCGAGGTGCGCCATGTCGCAGTCGCCAGTGAGCAGGTGCACAAGTTTGCGGCGCTTGCCGGCGACTTCACCCGCATCAGTGTGGGCGCACGCCAGCCCGGCTGGCAATGCCTTGAGGATGCGGCGGCCGTCCCGTTGGCCTTCAGCCCTGATGGGCTCACGCGCGCGACCGATCCCTTGCTCCTGTACTTCACCTCCGGCACAACGTCCAAGCCCAAGCTGGTCCTGCACACGCACCAGAGCTACCCGGTGGGCCATCTCTCGACGATGTACTGGATCGGGCTGCGGCCGGGTGATGTGCATCTGAATATCTCGTCGCCAGGTTGGGCCAAGCATGCCTGGTCTTGCTTTTTCGCGCCGTGGAACGCGGGTGCCTGCATCTTTATCTACAACTACGGCCGCTTCGACGCCCAGGGCATGCTGTCGGTGCTGGCGAAGCATTGTGTTACCAGCCTGTGCGCGCCGCCGACGGTCTGGCGGATGTTGATCCAGGAAGACTTGGCGGCCTACCGGGGCCGTTTGAGCCTGCGGGAACTGATCGGTGCCGGCGAGCCGTTGAATCCGGAGATCATCGAGCAGGTGCGCGCGGCCTGGGGTTTGACGCTGCGCGATGGCTTCGGTCAAACGGAGACCACGGCGCAGATCGGCAACACGCCCGGCCAACTGCTCAAGCCGGGTTCCATGGGGCGCCCGCTGCCCGGCTACCGCATCGCGCTGCTGGACGCCGATGGCCATGAGGCAGATGAAGGAGAGGTCTGTCTGGTGCTGTCACCGCGTCCGCTGGGCCTGATGGTGGGCTATCAGGACAGCGCGGAGAAAACCGAGGAGGCGATGCGTGATGGGCACTACCACACGGGTGACACGGCCGCGCGCAGTGCCGATGGCTACATCACGTTTGTGGGTCGCGCTGATGACGTGTTCAAAGCCTCCGACTACCGCATCAGTCCCTTTGAGCTGGAAAGCGCACTGATCGAGCACGAATCGGTGGCCGAAGTGGCCGTGGTGCCCAGCCCTGACCCGGTTCGTCTGGCCGTGCCCAAGGCCTACCTAATCCTGACGGCGGACGCCATGCCTGGCCCGGAACTGGCCGAGGCGATCTTTGCGTTTGCGCGCTCCCATCTGGCCCCTTACAAACGGGTGCGGCGGATTGAGTTCGTCGCTGAATTGCCCAAGACACTCTCTGGCAAGATTCGTCGCGTGCAATTACGGGCGCAGGAGCTTGAACGACGAGCCAATGCAACGCGTGGCGAATATGAGTATTTCGAGGAGGACTTTCCTGGACTAAAAGTGGGTGAATAACTGACCCACACGCTTCAAGTTGCGAATTTCAATCCCTGCGAAAATTCTAAGCCTGTCGCTGAACTCAGGCTGGATTGATTGATCTTTCTAAAGTAGTTCCGTCTTGACTATCAGCCGCAGCGGATGCACCATGAACAGGTGTTATCGATGCTGAAACTTTTGGTTGGCTGCGTGAATCCGCCCGTACCCTACATCCCCGCGTAGTTCGGTCCACCCCCGCCCTCGGGCGTGACCCAGACGATGTTCTGGGTCGGGTCCTTGATGTCGCAGGTCTTGCAATGCACGCAGTTCTGCGCGTTGATCTGCAGGCGATCCGTGTTGTCTTCGTTCTTGACAAACTCGTAGACCCCGGTCGGGCAATAACGCGCTTCCGGGCCGGCGTATTTCGCCAGATTGATCGCTACCGGAATCGAGGCGTCCTTGAGCGTCAGATGCGCCGGCTGCTGTTCTTCGTGGTTGGTGTTGCTGATGAACACGCTGCTGAGCCGGTCAAAGGTGAGCTTGCCGTCCGGTTTCGGGTAGGCGATCGGCTGGCATTCGGCGGCTGGCTTCAGGTAAGCGTGGTCCGGCTTGTCGCGCCGCAACGTCCAGGGCACGTTGCCTTTCAGGACGTACTGCTCCACGCCGGTCATCAAGGTGCCCACGGTCAGGCCTTTTTTGAACCAGGCCTTGAAGTTGCGTGATTTGTTGAGTTCGGTGTAGAGCCAGCTTTTTTCGAAGGCCTGCGGGTAGGCGCTCAATTCGTCATGTTGACGTCCGCCGATGACCGCTTCATACGCTGCCTCGGCCGCCAGCATGCCGGTCTTGATGGCGGTGTGGCTGCCCTTGATGCGGCTCACGTTCAGATAGCCGGCGTCGCAGCCGACCAGGGCACCACCGGGGAACACGGTTTTTGGCAGGGACAGCAGGCCGCCGGCGGTGATGGCGCGGGCGCCGTAACCCAGGCGTTTGGCGGGTTTGAGGCCCTGCTCCTGGCCTTCAAAATAATAGCGGATATTGGGATGGGTTTTCCAGCGCTGGAACTCTTCAAACGGGCTCAGGTAAGGGTTGGCGTAATCCAGCCCGGTGATGAAACCCAGGGCCACCTTGTTGTCTTCCATGTGGTACAGAAACGAGCCGCCATAGGTGCTGCTGTCCATCGGCCAGCCGGCGGTGTGCATAACAAAACCGGGCTGATGGCGGGCCGGGTCGATCTCCCACAACTCCTTGATGCCCAGGCCATAGGTCTGCGGGTCTTTGCCCTCGTCGAGCTGGTACTTGGCAATAATCTGTTTGCCCAGATGGCCGCGCGCGCCTTCGGCAAAGATGGTGTATTTGCCGTGCAGCTCCATGCCGATCTGGAAGTTCTCGCCCGGCTCGCCGTCCTTGCCGACGCCGAGGTTGCCGGTGGCGACGCCCTTGACGGATTCGTCATCGTTGTAGAGCACTTCAGCGGCGGCGAAGCCGGGGAAGATTTCCACGCCCAGGTTTTCAGCCTGCTGCGCCATCCAGCGCGTCACCGCGCCCAGGCTGACGATGTAATTGCCGTGGTTGTGGAAACATTCGGGCAGAAAAAACTTGGGTGTACGAAAACCGGTTTTTTCACCGAGAAACACCATGGCGTCGTCGGTCACTGGCTGGTTCAAGGGTGCACCCATGGCCTTCCAGTCGGGAAACAGCTCGTTCATGGCAATAGGGTCCATGATGGCGCCCGAGAGAATGTGGGCGCCCGGCTCGGAGCCTTTTTCCAGCACCACGACCGAGACATCGGTACCTTTTTCAGCCGCCAGTTGTTTGAGGCGGATGGCGGTGGCCAGGCCGCCCGGGCCGCCACCGACGACGACCACGTCGTATTCCATCGCTTCACGGGGGCCGAACTGGGCCAAGATTTCCTGGTTGGTCATGGTGTGTCTTATATGGATGCCTCCCGGATAGCAAGAAGAATTTGTGTCGTTCTGCGAAGAAGTCGGCTGCGTCCTTACATCCGGCCTTGATTGCGTGGTCCGCCTGGTTTCCCCGACTCGCCCGCTGGCCCCGATGCATATCCGCTGACAAGCGCCTCATCTCCTGGAGCGGACTGTTGATGTCCGACACACCATGCAGGTTTAGCTTGTCCCGGTCTGACCTGTTTCACATCACTTCACTCTTACTGCCTCACTACCCTACAAAGACTGGCCATATCCTTTCGTTTGGGTTGGTTGATGAATGGGCTCTCTTGCTGTCATGCCGCTTGCGGCCTGACGCTTTGAAAGCCCCGTTGGAAATCCTGCTGTTTGGCCGTTACCGCCCAAATCGTTCTGGCCATCTTGGCCGCCTGCGCCACGATCACCACATTGGCCGGGCGACGCTGCTTGATTTGATCAAGCCATGCGCCCGGCTCCTTGGCGTGGGTCAGCACACTTCGGGCGCCGTGAATCAGCAAGGTGCGCAAGTAGGTGTCGCCGCGCTTGGAGATGCCCCCAGTCGCACTTTGCCGCCGCTGCCGGTTTGCGTTGGCACCAGCCCCAGCCAGGCGCAGAACTCCCGGCCCGACTTGAAGGCGCTGGCCTCTCCCATGGTGGCAATGGCCGCTGTCGCCGTGAGCAGGCCCACGCCAGGGATCTGATTGATGCGCTGCATTTGCGGGTCTGTCTTGAGCTGCAGTGCCAGTCGCTTCTCTATGGCCTGCATGTCTTGGCTCAACGCCTTGATGCGCGCCACTTGCTCGTGCAAGCTATCCTTGACCATTTGTGGCAACTGTGCGCAAAGGTCCTCCAGCGCTTGTTCCACCTCTTTGAATAATGCCTTGCGCCCCTTGGCAAAGGTGGCACCGAATTCGTACAGCAGCCCGCGCAGTGCGTTGGTCTGCATGGTGCGCATCTTCATCAGGAGTTCGCGCTGGCGGTGCAGCGTCAGTGTGGCTTGCTGAGCCGCCGTTTTGATGCCCACAAACTTGACGCCGGGCTGTTGTACGGCCAGCCAGATGGCTCGCGCGTCAGTCGCATCGGTCTTGTTGCCTGAGACGAACGGACGGACGGCCTTGGCGTGCAGCAGGCGCACGCTGTGGCCCAGCGCCGTGAGTTCGCGTGCCCAGTGGTGCGCGCCACCACAGGCCTCCATGGCGATCAGGCAAGTCGGCTTGTTCACAAAGTGCGCCAGCACACGGGCGTGCTTGATCTGCATGTTGACTATTTCTCCCGTCCCCATGTCCACCGTGTGCATCTGAAACACGTGTTTGGCTATGTCCAGGCCAACAACTTGTTGCCCGTTCATGGTGCCGATGATTTGTCCGGCGTTCATTCCTGTATTACGATTCATGGCGGATCCTCTATGGTGTTTGTGAAGACCGTGGTCTATCACGCCTTGGGCACTTTGATGCCGTATCCATCAGAGGATCCGCCTCGATTACTCGGGCTTTTCTTCCTGATAGACGGCTGTTCATCTCAGCGCTCCAGTTTCCTGCCCCGTAAGGAGGGAGGCATCCATAGCATCTCGTTTGAGCTTGTTGCTTTTCTTGAATCATGCGAATGGACGGTGGCGCCTCTAAATCATTCGATCGCCTTGCCCATGTCTTCCACGACTTTCTTGGCATCACCGAACACCATCATGGTCTTGTCCAGGTAGAACAGCTCGTTGTCGAGACCGGCGTAACCGGCAGCCATGGAGCGCTTGTTGACGATGATGGTCTTGGCCTTGTAGGCCTCCAGAATCGGCATGCCGTAGATGGCACTGCCCTTCACATGCGCGGCCGGATTGACCACATCGTTGGCGCCCAGGATGATGGCCACATCGACCTGGCCGAACTCGCCGTTGATGTCTTCCATCTCGAACACCTGGTCGTAGGGCACCTCGGCCTCGGCCAGCAACACGTTCATGTGGCCCGGCATGCGACCGGCCACCGGGTGGATCGCGTACTTGACGGTGATGCCCTTGTCGGTGAGCTTCTGCGCCAGCTCCTTGACCGCATGCTGGGCCCGCGCCACCGCCAGGCCGTAGCCGGGCACGATCACCACCGTCTCGGCATTGCCCAGCACAAAAGCGGCATCGTCGGCGCTGCCGCTCTTCACCGCGCGCTGCACCGCCGCGCCGGCGACTGCCGTGCTGGCCTCGCCGCCGAAGCCGCCCAGGATCACATTGAAGAAGGAGCGGTTCATGGCCTTGCACATGATGTAGCTCAGGATCGCGCCGGAGGAGCCGACCAAGGAGCCGGCCACGATCAGCATGGCGTTGTTCAGGCTGAAGCCAATGCCGGCGGCGGCCCAGCCGGAGTAGCTGTTCAGCATGCTGACGACCACCGGCATGTCGGCGCCGCCGATCGGGATGATGATCAGCACGCCCATGACGAAGGCCAGCAGCGTGGCCACGGCAAAGTAAGTGGGCTCACCGGTGAAGGTGAACAGCAGCACCGCGCCCAGCATCAGCAGTCCCAGCACCAGGTTAATCTGGTGCTGGCCGGCGAACTGCACCGGCGCGCCCTGGAACAGGCGGAACTTGTAGCGCCCGGACAGCTTGCCAAAGGCAATCACCGAGCCGCTGAAGGTGATGGCGCCAATCGCCGCGCCCAGCGCCAGCTCGAGCCGGTTGCCAGCCGGAATCGCCGCCCCCTTGGCGACGATGCCGAAGGCCCAGGGCTCGACCACGGCGGCGATGGCGATGAACACCGCGGCCAGGCCGATCATGCTGTGGAAGAAGGCCACCAACTCGGGCATTTGCGTCATCTCCACGGTCCTGGCGCGGTAAGCACCGTAGCCGCCGCCGAGCACCAGGCCGAGCAGCACCCAGGCCATGCCGGCCAGATGGCCGTCGGCCAGCTTGAGGATCAGCGCGGCGGTGGTGACTATCGCCACCGCCATGCCGATCATGCCAAACAGGTTGCCGCGGATCGAGGTGGTGGGGTGGCTCAAGCCCTTGAGCGCCTGGATGAAGCAGACGCTGGCGAAGAGATACAGCAGGGTGACGAGGTTCAAACTCATTGGGCACCTTCCTTGACAGCCACTTTTTTATCCTTCTTCTTGAACATTTCCAGCATGCGCCGGGTGACCATGAAGCCGCCGAACACATTGACGGCGGCCAGGGCCACCGCCAGCACGCCCATGCTCTTGCCCAGGGTGGTCTCGGTCAGCGCGGCGGCCAGCATGGCGCCGACGATGACGATGGCCGAGATGGCGTTGGTCACGGCCATCAAGGGCGTGTGCAGGGCCGGCGTGACGGTCCACACGACGTGGTAACCCACGTAAATGGCCAGCACGAAGATGATCAGGTTGGTGATCGTGGGGGACAAAATATCCATACTTATCTTCTCCAGTTGGGAACAGCGCTTGGCGCGAGGGCTGCGGTCGGTCCCGCAGGGGGTGCGAAGCATGCTAGAGAGTGACATCGGGGGGATCTTTTGACAGAGAAATGGGAAAACGATTGTTGTGTGATTTGCATTAATGCAGCTGGACTTGGGGTAGGAGTCGAACAGGCACGGCAACGAACTCAGTGCCTGTGCGTTATGCGCCAGCCCCGACCGCGCAATTTATGTCGGGTGCTGGGCGCAATGCAACTCTCGGAGCCTGTCCTTGGCACGCTACTGGTGCCGCCATTTTTTACCTGAAATGCTAGTTCGTGGCGCCAACAATTGGGAGAGACTCTTGCAACAATGCGGGGTGCCGCCGCCAAGTTTACGGGGGAGTTATTTGTGAGTTCACTTTTCTAGGTGGAATGCTAAAACCACCAGTTACGATCAACAATAGGAGTATATACTTATCTATATGGTATGCATGATTACTATTTGCAATGGTTGCGTAGTACGGATAATTACTTGTTGCAGGGATGAATACGTTCTGCTTTTGTTGCACTTGACGCAATGACCCGCAAGCTGTCTTTTGTTTTTCCGAACAAGTTGACTTCACGCGCAATACTGAAAGTAGCGGTGGTGCTCCATCGCGTATGAAAACACAGAGACGAGAAATAGATGAATAATGAAATCGAAGGCGCCCTACGCCCCAGTGTCATGGTGGATGCTGACCATCCTGCCGTGATCGCCTTTGCCAGAGCCGCAACGGCGGGCACCCGTACAGCGCGTGAACGCGCCGTCAAGCTGTACTACGCGGTGCGGGATGACTTTCGCTATGACCCGTACAAGGTGGACTTGTCGGTTGAGGGTTTGAAGGCCAGCCGCGTCCTGTCGGACGGCTACGGCTGGTGCATCCCCAAGGCAGTGCTGCTGGCTGCGGCCTGCCGCGTTGTCGGCGTGCCGGCCCGGCTCGGCCTGGCTGATGTACGCAACCACCTCTCGACCCCACGGCTGCGCGAGGCCATGGGGACCGACATGTTTTATCGCCACGGCTACACCGCTATTCACCTGGACGGCAAGTGGCTGAAAGCGACGCCCGCTTTCAATTTGGCGCTGTGCCACAAAATGCGACTGCATCCGCTGGAATTTGACGGCACCGGCGATTCGATTTACCACCCCTTCGATCTGGATGGGCAGCGCCACATGGAATATGTCACGATGCACGGCGAATTCGATGACGTGCCACGCGACGACCTGCTACAGGTATTCGCCAAGCATTACGCGGGCCTGCCCCGACTGGACCAGGCGAACTGGGACGAGGACATTCAGTCCGAGGTACGCCAGGGCTGAGGCCCTGATTCGGCGCCTGGGGATCTCTGGCCGCCCTGAACATCCAGGGTCGGCCAGAGATCAAGTTAGCCAGCCTGGATGTCAGCTTTCGACATGCGACGGCGAATGTCTTTAATCATGAAGTACGAAGCCACGAGGCACCACACCAGCCAGGCTGCATACGGAATGTAGAAGCCCACGAGTCCATTCCAGGCAAACGGCCCGGTCTTGAAATACAGTGTCAGGCTTGCGGGCACAAAGCTCAGTCCGCACCAGATACTCAGAAAGCAGACCCAACGCGGGAACAGCGGCGTTTCCCTCTTGTCGGCGAGACCGACCAATGCCATGGCGAACATCTGTACCGTTGTGATGGCCCATTGCAGTTCAAGCGACTCCCAACCGATATCGTGGAGGGTTTGAATAATGGCGGGGTCACGCTCCGGGCGAAAGCATGCGACGGCCCAACACAGCATGCCGAAACTGACAACGAAGACTGTCAGTGCCCCGGTGATCAACTGCAGGTAGGTCATCACTCGCGAGTGCTTTTCGATATGCCTCATATGCTCGCTGATTTGCGCCGACCACGGCAGGTAGAGAGAAATGAATACCAGGCTGATGACCCATCCAAGGCGCAAGTCAGAAAGGTTGCGCACATAGTGGGCTCCAATCTCCGCCGGACTCAATGTCGGCGAAACGGGGCCAGGCAAGTTGTGCCCCAAAACCCCAAATGACATCACAAAGATCAACACAAACAGTGGTCCACACCACGCACTGATCATTTCGTAATTGAGACTTGTCCGTTTATCCATCGTCGTTACTCCTATTTAGTGGCAAGAAATTTTTAGCCTGTTGGTTAAGTGCTGGACTATTCATCGGCCTGCAGCGTGATGCCTCCGGTATCCAGGGAGAGGATCGCCTTTTGCATGAGTGCGTTGAGCGTGATGAATTCTTGGGGAGTCAGTCCTGAGAAGGCCTTCAACAACGGCTCCATCATTTTCGGAACCGCTTCAGAAGCAATTTTTCGACCTTTCGGGGTGATCCGAATAACGTGTCTCCTCGCATCCATCGACTCCAGGGTTCGGGAAACCAAACCGTCGCTGATCAGCTGCTCCAAGATACGGCTCATGTTGGCTTTGCTTGTTCCAACCAACTCAGTCAACTCACCCGGCGACGCTTGACCGTCATCGGCGGCCATGAGCAGGCAGAGTACGTGGAAGACGCTTTCCGTTAGCCCGATACTGCGAAACACCGGGTCAAAATAGGCCGTCATGGTGGACGCCAGTATCCGTACCAAGCGGACCATGACCGCTTCGGGCATGGGCAAGTTCGGTAGGGCCGCTGCCATTGACGGTGTGCTGCGTTTCACGGAAGCCAATTTCAGTACGCCGCGCATAATTAGTTACCTAATGGTTCATTAGTGAACTAATTATAGTGATCAAATGGCACGAAGCAACGAATTCAAATGAATAGCTGCAACAGGTAGTAGTTACTCACCTAATTGGACCTGAAGACGCTATGTGGGACGACTCAATTGGCAAGGATTGGGACCCAGCGCATGCCAGTTCTCGCGGTCGACTTCGATGATGACCTCTGGGCAACACCCGACGGAATTGATCGACTGGTCGGCCAGTTGGTGAACTGCAACGTGGAATGGCGGCAGGTGATTGTCGCGGCCATCAGGCGCAGGCAGGCCAGTACATCAACTTCGGTGCTGGAGCGCCGCCATGCACTGGCTAGGTCGTGCATGGCTCAGAGCTAAATTCGACAAGTGGGCGATTTGGTGTCGAATTTAAGGGGCAAGCGCAAATATTCTCGCCTGCATGGCGATGGTGCCTTCGTCCAGTGGGCGCCGGTGACCTGGGTTAAGCGCTTTGCGATGTAATGCGACATGCGCGCGCTTTCGCCGGGCGCCAGGAAGGCGCGCCCAGTAGGCTTGCCGTTCAGCGCTCTTTCGTGTTGGACAAGTTGGTGAAGCAGGCCGTCGGTTTCAAATTCGAACTGCGCCGGAATTTTCTAAGTGACTTCAGGGATGGTAATTAGTTTGGGCAAAAGAAAAGACCCCGAAGGGTCTTTTCTGCCAAGCAACAGTGTCGCTTAAGAATATTATTTCTTGGCTGCAGGCTTTATCGCCTTCTTTGGCGCTGCGACTTTAGGAGCCGGCTTTGCCTTTGCCTTTGCCTTTGCCTTTGCCTTTGCCTTTGCCTTCGGCGCTGCGGGCGCAGCAGCCAGTGGAACAACCTTCAGCGCAGTACGTTGATCACGCAGGTCTTTGATTTCTGCATTGATCTTGTCTTTGCGTTCGGTCAGCTTCGCGATGCTTGCGCTAAGTTTTGCAGTGGCCTTGGCCGTTTTGGAAACGGGAGCCTTCGTTGCCGATGCCTTGGCTACGGGTTTCACCGCTTGCGCAGGAGCCGTTACCTTCTTTGGAATTGCCGCAGCCTTTGGGGCTGTTTTTTTCGCAGTTGCCATTTTAAATTTCCTTTTTCATTTAACTGGTTTAGATATTTCACCGGCAGCGTATTGTCGCCAATATTCTTCATTTTTTATAGCCTCGTCTGCGCCATGGCTCCACCGGAATCATGTCGCATGCCACAACGCTTGCCTCACTGCTGACCATGTGGTTAGACGGGATCGCCCAACATGAACCACCGTTTGACGCAGCGCCGACCCGAACCGCCACCGGGTACGGGATCTGCGTCTGCTTACAGCGCCAGTGACGGCTGCGAATTTGACTGGGCAACAGCCAGTTTCAGCTTGCCATCTTGATCTGTAGTGATGCGCTCGATTTCATTCAACTTCTTGATGGCCGCCGTCATGGAACCCAGGGGAATACCCGTCTCCTGAGCCGCCACAGTCTGGCTTACTGCCGTAAACTCATTCGCGTTCAGGGTGCGCTCGAAATAGGAAAACAGTTTGGCAGGGTTGCCGCTGAGAACCGTCGTTGTGTCTGAAGTCGCCGCCGCCTTGGACTTTTTCACCTTGGCTTTGGGCGCCGCCGCCTTTTTATTTGACTTGAGCACTACATCGGTAGGTGCCAAATCAGCCGGATTCGCCATGTCTTGGTGGGCGGGAGTCTTGGCTGCGGTTCCTGTAGTTCTCACCGGCTTGGCTACTTTCTCCTTTGCGCTGACCTTCACCGTCGCAGGCGTGACCTCAACCGGTTTGGCCGCACCCTGGCGGCCGCTGCGCCTTGGCGCCACCAGCACAGGTGTCTCGCCCACGTCGGCGGGCTCGGCGTCGGCCAATTCCGATGCGACCTGGAAAACTTTCTTGAGTTCTTCTTCGATACCCACCAGCGTTTGCGACAATCGCGCCATCATTTTCCAGTTCTCGATCAGGGTGTCGTTGCCCAGGTCGTACGGAGTCCGGGTCACCGCGGCATTGACGCGCTCAGCATAGAGAGTGACATCTTTTCTGAGCTTTTGATCGGCAGCAAAGGCGGCGGCGCCAACTTTTTGAATGGCGGTGAGGGTGGCGCTGGAAAGTGACATCGGGGGGATCCTTGACAGAGAAATGGGAAAACGAACGTTGTGCTGCTTGCTTCTATACAGCTGGACTTGGGGTAGGCACCGAACAGGCAAGGCAACGAACTCAGGGCCCGTATTGCGTATTCCGGCGATAGTGACCGCTGATTCCGGTCGATCGTGACCGGTGGCGCAGCGTGCGGTGTTGCGCATCTAAATTGTAGGGGTCTCGGTCACGATGGTTCTGGATTGACCTCCTTTTTGCTTGATTTTGGTTTCTGGCGGAGGGACTCGCCCGTCAGGGTGAAACGGTGATTCCTTTGCATCACGCGATCCAGAATGGCATCGGCAATGGTGGCATCACCCACCCAGGCATGCCAATGCTCAATCGGTAATTGACTGGTGATGATGGTGGCCTTATTGGCGGCCCGGTCATCGATGATCTCCAGCAAGTCAGCACGGGTCTGGCGGTCGATCCCGGCCATGCCCCAATCGTCGAGCAGCAACACATCCGTCCTGGCCAACTGAATCAACCACTTGCCAAAGGTCCCGTTGCCATGGCGAATGCGCAGCTCTTCACTCAGCCGGGGCACCCGTTGGTAATACGCAGAGTGCCCCCGGCGGCAGGCGTACTGGGCCAGTGCACAGGCCAGCCAGGACTTACCCGCCCCAGTGGGGCCAGTGATCAACACACTGTGGCCACTCTCAATCCAGTCACCCAATGCCAGGCTCATCACCGCCTTGCGATCCAGACCGCGCCCGGCGCGGGTGTCCAAATCCTCGATGCTGGCCTGGCCGTACTTCAACTTGGCATCTTTGAGCAGTCGGGTCTGGCGTTTGTCATTGCGCCAGTGAACTTCACGGTCCACCAGCAGCGCAATGCGCTCCTCAAAGCTGATGGCTGTCATGCCAGCCTGGGAGAGTTGCTCTTCCAATCCCGAGGCCATGCCGGCCAGGCGCAGACCGCGCAGTTGTTCAATCGTCGTGTTCATCATCATGGGGATTCCTGTGGTCGTGTCGTTTGTTGCTGTTGTCATTGGTAGTAGCCAGGGCCGCGCACATGCACATGCTGCGGACTGGTCCACTCAGGCTGGGTGGGCGGCACCTGATCACGCCCGTTAACCAGGATGTCGCGCACATGGGTGCTGTTGGTGGTGCCCAACTCCAACGCCACTACACAGGCAGCCTCCAGCCGTGGCCTGGTAAAGCGTTTGGCCAATGCCAGCAAGCCCAGACAGGCCCGGTAGCCGTGCTCGGGGTGTTTGCGTGTTTCCAGCAGGCGTGCCACCAACGCGCCGGTGGCCACGCCAATGCTGTTGCCCCAGTGGATCAGCCTCTCTGGCGTCCATTCCAGATGAGCTCGGTGCGCTGCGGACAAGTGTTCGGGCACCGTGGTGAAACCACCCTTGTGCGCGCAGCGCAGGTGGGACGCCACACGTTGCCCCCGGTGCAGCAATTCCACCGTGCGTGCCGTCACGCGCGCCTCCAGCACTTGACCGACCAGCGACTGCGGGACGCTGTAACGGTGCCCTTCAAATTCAACGTGCTGATCAATGTGCACTCGAACTGATCTGTAAACGGCCAACTCCCAGGTTTGCGCCGGCAAGGGCTGCAGTGCTGGGGCATCGAGCTGTGCAAATGCACTGGCGCGACTTCCCGGCAGCTTCTGAAACGCCTTGGCATTGAGTTGTTCCAAGAGCGGCACAATGGCCTCATTGACTTCATCGACCGTGGCAAACCGCTGGTGGCGTAGCCGCATCAGTATCCAGCGCTCCACCACCTGCACGGCCGATTCCACCTTGCCTTTGTCTTGCGGGTGGTAGGGACGCGCTGGCAGGAACGAGGTTCCATAGTGCCGTCCAAAGTCATGCACCGTTTCATTGGCTCTGGGCTCGTACCGATCCGCATTGGCAATCAGTGCCTTGGGGTTGTCGGGCACGATGAGCTGCGGCACCCCGCCAAAGAAGCGCAGGGCCTGGGCCGTCGCACCCAGCCAATCGGCCATGGTCTCGCGAGGTGTGGCGCAGGCATAGGTGTAGCTCGATGCGCCCAGAGCGGCGACAAAGATATGGGCGCGACTGCCATCGGTCAGTTCAACCGTGGGACCGGCGTAATCGATGAACAGCTTCTCACCGGCGCGGTGGATCTGGCGCATGGAGCGTTTAAGGCTCTTGGCATAGCGGCGGTAGTTCTCGCAAAACTGGGAGTAACTGTGGGTGGTTTGGCCTGAATGCTGAGCGCCATGTTCCTCCCAAAGCAGCATCAGCGTCATGCCTTTGCATCGCAACTCCTGGTGAATGCGGCCATAGTCCGGCTGCACGAAACCGCTGGCACGCTGGGGCGTGCCCAGCAAGCGGTTGTGCAGTGCGGTGTCATCGAGTGCCTGAATTTGCGCCCAGTCAAGGCCAGCCGCATTCGCCAGGCTGGCGTATTTGGTGACCACGCCTTTGGAGATGTGCAGCGCGGCGGCGGTTCGCTCGTGGGAAAGCTGGGCTTCAAGTTTGAGACGTAGGACGTCCCGTATCTTGCGCATATTGATCCTTCGGGTATCGGGCATGCCCACTCCAGCAAAGCCGAAGAGGCTACCCGCACGGGTTATCGAAATATGCGCAACATCACACGCTGCGTTAGACGATTCCGGTATCGTGACCGAACATTCCGGCGTCGTGACCGGTCATTCCGGTTAACCCCCCAAATCGGTCACGATCGACCGGAATCAGTGTTCACGACAAACCAGAATCGTCGGTCAAGATCCGCCGGAATCACCGGTCACGGTCTCCCGGAATACCCACGTATTTTATGCGTCGGCCCCGACGCGGCAATTTATGGCTGGTGCCGGGCGTGAGCGCTACACGCTTGGCTGGTCTTGGTTACGCGACTCGCCCCACCGATTCCTGATGTGAAACAGTCGTTGGTGACGCCAACAACGGCGAGAAATGTTTGCAACAACCGGGAGCTCCGCCGCCAATATTGCCGGCAAACGTAATGGGACATTCGTGAATTCCTGAGTAGACGCAGGTTCGCAGGAGAGGCCGCGACCTTATCGTGTAGAAGTCCACTTGAGGGCATCAAGAGCCTTTGTTTTGGATTAAATGCAACGCCAGGCCAAAGCGCCCGTCCTGACGGCTGGCCAAGCGCATCAACAGGCGTTTGTAAATCAGGCATCGGACGACAAAATCGCAACAGATTGGGATTCAAGAGTCTCGGGCAACATATTTCTAAAGGATGGGACAAGATATCCGAGCAAGTGACCCTAATAGGGCATTTGCTCGGACGGTTTTGAGGTTCAGGTGGTGAAAATTATCTCAGTTGCCGGGCTGAGTTACTCAGAAGTTTCCGGGGTTGTATGGGGTTGACAAATCGAACTCCACGCCTTTGGTTTACCAATGTGAAGCACGGCCGCTATTTAAACCACCTGGAGCACGTGAATATGGATCCTCAAAACCCCGATGTCGACAATGGTCGGCTGCCTGTCTCACTAAGGCTGGCTGCACATGAAGGCAGACTTCATGATCACAATAAAAGTTCGTCTGAGTTCAAGTTCAAGGTGAATGAGCAGGAAAATATTCCGCTATTTGATTCATTTGGGGATGGCAATCGCGAGCCATTACTGGGGGAGAACGACTTTGAAAAATCACGTACTACAAACGAGTTGCTCGATGCCAACGCAGTCATTCTGCGTGTTGATCGGGAGGTCCTGGTGCACGAGTCCACTCTGGGTGAACTTAAATATGTGAGCGGCGCATTTTGTGATCTTAATTGGGCCGCCCTTGATGGTTTGGCACGGGCCATTGGTTCACTAATTCCAACGATGCTGTCTATCAATAAGGCGGATATCATGTTTCGTAGCGGCTTCATCGTCGGTAAAGATCGACTCTGCCCGGCGGCGCAGTTTTCCTTGAGTAATGAGGTGCGTGGAATTATTGGTCACGAGCAGCTGATAGACACCATTCAACAATGTGTTGACCAATTAAAGGATCAACGTCTGTGGGACTACGCCAAGCCGAGCCTAGAAGGAGAAGTGGAAAAAAAAGCCTGGGCCCTGGTCGAGGCTGCCAGAAAAGCGCGTCAGGAAATCCCGGGGAAGCAGCTTCCATTCACTTGTTCAGTGGTTTCTGCTGAATCAAGAAAGACGCTCAAAATTGGGCCCGATTTGGCTCGCGCCAAAGCCAAAACAACTGAGGAAAAAGATGATGGTGGCGTAGGCATTCTGACGGGCTACTGCACCCATGAACGGATCATAAAATTTAAGGCCAAGGGAACAAACAGCTCGATTGCGATCGGGTTCGATGAAGAAAAATTCTTGAATGACATTTACAATTTCAGCGGAAAAAACTCACACACAGTATGCGTCAAGTGGCTTAATGTTTTTGTTGATAGGGTTCTCTCGCACCGCATTCTTGTCGAACTTAATTCACTGGTTGCACCGCTTTTGTAGATCCAATAGGTAATCCCCCAGCTTTGCCGGGGTGACAGTAGGAGTTTGACGTTTGCGTGGGTATGGGTGTCCATCGCAGAAACTTCTAATCGTGAGCCGCCAAGCAAACGAAAGGAAAAAACTGGATGGACAAGATAGAAAGCCTAAACCACACGAAGTGGGACTGCAAGTACCACGTCGTATTCATACCGAAGAATCGAAGAAAGGTGTTGTACGGTCAGCTGCGGATGCATATCGGAGAGGTGTTTCGCGGGTTGGCGCAGCGCAAGGAGAGCCGGATAGAGGAGGGGCATTTGATGGCCGATCATGTCCACATGATGATCTCGATACCGCCGAAATACGCGGTGTCGACCGTGGTTGGCTATATCAAGGGCAAAAGTGCGACTCACTTGGCTCGGGTTTATGCAGAGCACAAGCGGAACTTTACAGGGCAAAGCTTCTGGGCGCGGGGGTATTTTGTGTCGACCGTAGGCCGAGATGAGGAGGTAATCCGCAACCACATTCGGCATCAAGAGAAGGAAGACGAAAGATTGGAGCAGCTTGGACTGTGGAGATAAGTTGCCACCGATTCGGTGGCGCCAAGAGTTGGGGCCGCGTTAGCGACCCCGTTTAGCCGCTTTGAGCGGCTCACCATTTTGAAAACCCCCGGCTTTGCCGGGGGATGGTTATTTCAGGATAGCCTTTCCTTCTTTTCAAGATTGGTCAGCGGTTGTATCTTCGGGTGCACTGCTGATCGAGAATTTCCAGAGAATCCAGAGCAGGAGCAACTCATAGCTGCTGGCTAGCACGCCCTCACGGGTGACCACTGCTACAACGCGTTCTGGTGCGACTTTGCTTGTAGTGCCGAAGCGTGCAACATCTAACTGAAAAGTTGGACTCATTGTTTTCTTAGGCTCGATGAAACTGTCAAGTTTCCAAGTTTCTGCAAAATTTCTAATTTCTTTGTGTAGTGTATTTTTAGATATGAGTTGTACATCTTTTGATGTGAGACTCGTGGCCGCTAAAAACTGGGCCATGTATTTGAAATGATGTTCTTCAAACAAAATGATTTGGCGTGACGGGCCAACAGTGTCAAGCCAGTCCTGCATTGCCCGACAGGACAAACTTGGCAGTTTTACATTTTCAACTAGGCTCAACAGATGGTGAAACCTCGGCATAGGGATGGCAGCGAGAATCTGATAACTCTCATACCTGTTTTGGATTGGTGTGAGTTTGGCCGAGGCTGTATTCAGGGCTGATGTCAGCGCGGCAACTTCAACCGGAGTCAATTTTGAATTGTTTCCGGCTGAGCTCTCTGTTTGTCCAACGGCCAGTAGCCGCAGAAATCGCATCGCGCGCACAAGCGTGGGCTCGAGGAGCTCGGGTACTGCATCTTGCACGTTGAGATTGTGCGATAGGTAGTCACCGTTGACTTCAATGCGGTCCAGGTCAATCAGGTTGACAGGGCGAAGCAGTCCTGAGGGCAGTGGCCGATGCGCTATTGGCGGCAGCCACAGATGCATGCAGTTAATGTAGCTGCGCAATGTGACGCCCGGACCGCCGTGGCCGAGCAGTCGGGCAACGGCCCACAGCACCCGGCGGTCAATTCGTGGACTGCCGAGTAGAAGTTGGCGCGCATCTTCTGGCTCGACCGTGCTTGGTGTCATGCCAGGGCTGACAGGGAGTCCCTGCAGCAAGGCAAATATGCGCATGGCAAAGCCATGGCGCAGTGTGTGCAAGGTACTCCCTTCATGCCCAGTTATGTCCTTGATGTCAGTGAGCAGTCGGCTGCCGATGGCTCCCTTTTGAGCTCTGAAGGTTTCCTTTGAGATTCCGGCGAGCAGGGGCGACCTTGAATTGAGACCCTCACGGTGCGTCCACCGATTCATCACAACTTGGATCACTTCCAGTTCCACTGCAGTCAGCGCTTCAATGAGTGGCACCTTGCGTTTGGAGTGTGTGGTCTTCAAGGGTCTGACTGAATTGCTGGCCACCAGAACCATGATGGTTGATGCGATGTAAAGCCAATCCGACCTGAGCAGACCCACGGCTTCTCCCAGGCGCAAACCAAAACGGGCGCAAACCAGCAGCACAAACGCACCGGACAGGGAAAGATCGTCAAGCGCTGAAACTCTCCGCCTGTCGAGTTGTTTCGCCAGAACCGCCTCGTATTCCTCAATCGAGACCATCCCGGGTCGCCCAACCCCCACGGTGAGGTCCGAGGAAATCTCTGACCAGTCTGGGTCGGGTAGGCCATACGTTGACCTCGCAAAATCATGAAATTCGCGTAACTGAATCAAAGTCCGAAGGGGTGCGTCAGTATCCCCGGCCGAACCGGAATCATCTGAATCCTCTTCATCGCCCGTGTTTGTTGCACCGGAATCGGCGAGGTCGTCTGAACGGACCGCGGTCGGATCCATGGCTGCGACTATTTTTTCATACCATTCGGTGAGTTCATCCTCTTCGACATCAATCCAGTTTTCCCCGGCCGCGACCGACAGGAAGGCATTTTCAAGTGAGTACCAATATCGCTGTGCCGTGTTGGCGCGCAGGTACTCCCGTCCGCCACGCTTTGGCTTGCGCTTGAGAACATGAACTATGAAATGACACAGCATGAAGGGCGCATCACCGCGCGCAAAACCTGACGTTTTGACGGCACGTGCGATCTGCGCCGCGATCCTGGAATTGTCCTCTTTGGATTTCAGCAAATCCTTCACCTGATCAAACAACACCTTGCATCGGTCCATGGCTGGTTCGTCGCCGCGGCTGGCCGGAGCGTGATGGTTTCTGAAAAAAGTCTCCACGTTCATGTCGCCATCCGTTGGGTCGACACCGGATGACCTGGCCATGTCGCCTGAGAAGGTGGGTGCCGCGCGCTTGACGATGCGAATCCAATCGGCGTGGGGCAGGGCGGACGACGGTCTGCGTCCCGATAGATAGGCCGCCATGAAACCTCGGAGTCCGAGCGCATTCTTTTGTGATTGCAGCGCTACCAGCTCTCGGATCAACTCTGCGAGGGTGTGTTGTTTGGGATTCAGACGGGCGCACAAAGGACCCAAGGCGGCGGGCAGTGGGGGGACTGCGGACGATGATTTTCCTTTGATCGCCAAGGAAATCCAGTGAGCCGCCCGGTCTGTCACTTCGATGCGAACTGCGGGTTTGCCGTCCTGCCAGGGTGCCCCATGCCCCCATTCGAGCCAATACCTTGACTCAAAGCGCACCAGTTGAATGCCCTCGCCATTGCATAACAAGGTGCTCAGCATCGGAAAATTCGTCAGCCCAGAGTACAAAACCAAATCCATGGCCGCCAATGCCGCGGCCAACACCGGGCGTTCGGCCGTGAGCGTGCGCGCTTGAACCAGAGATTCAAAGCCTGCTGAGAAATCAGCCAGACGTTGGTGGGCCGTCAAAGCCTGCTCGGTAAAGCAGGCTCGCCCCTCTTTGATCAGGACATAGCGGCGCCTGAGTTTGGCGTGTCTGCCCTTGGCGCGCCACTCCGAAGACAAAAAGCTTTCCAGTGCTTCATAGCGCAGCGAACCCATGACATGCGGAAGGCCCAGCTTGCGCATGAGCATCTGCCTGCCAATTTGATCGAACTCATCGGAAGAGAGCTGATCGACGGTGCGACCGCCCAAGAAAGCCAGGACTTCTTCCTTGGCAATTGCCTGCACTGCCTGATGGAGTTTTTGACGGCGAATGGCGCGCGCCTCGCGGCCAAAAGGCCTGGTACTTTGCAGGATCTCCTTTTCCACCCTCAAGGGCGTGTCAATGTGAAGGGCGTATGGCGCATCATTGGGGAGGGTAAATCCGATGTCATCTTGAAGGCGATTGACCAGTGGGCGTGCAACCTCAAAGTCTTCCAGGGGAACCCGTCCGGAAAAGTCTCCATGGCTTTCGGCATCCCGCTCGGCATGACCCAGCAGCGCATCACGGATGTCGGCATGCAGGCCCAGGCGGCGCAGTTGAGTTGATGAGAAATGCCTGAAGAGATTCCAGGGCAAAGACCAGTTGAAACGACAGGTCAAGTCCAACTGGGATTCAGACACTTCCATCCAGTCAAAGGTGGGCTCTTGGCGAAGAAAAAAGAACAGGGGCAACTTGGCCTCTGGATCCGAGCGAAGTACCCGCTCTACCTCCTCCGAGAATTTGGGAGCATCCCCATGAAGCGCAGCACAAAGGCGCCCCAAATGTGGCAGGTAGATGTCCCGCAATAGCCTCTTGGCGAAGTCACTGAGGATGCAGATGCGGGAGCCCTGCGTCGGGCCAGCGACCTTATCCTGCACGTAGATCAGACCACGCTCCAGATCAATCCATGCCAAAGACTGAAAGGGCGAGTTCACCGGGCGAGTCCCGGTGCTGGACAACAACGCCAAAACGGTAAGTGCAGTCAGTAAGTTGTGATGCTCGCACCACAATTCAGGCCTTGCCGCCTTGTTGACTCGCTCAGTCAACTCAGCAATTGATCTTCTTAGCAACGGCAGGTTGACGTCTAGTTCGCTGCCCGCGGCGTTGCGCTGTTCATCAATTGGCGGCAGCACCATTTGAGCAAAATCAGTCGCAAGACACCCACCCAGCAGTCCCGCCACCTCAAATCCTCGGTAACTCCCATACGCGCAGGCAGAGGGCAACGCCGTTCGGTGATCCGACGCCAGAAGACGCGCACTTGCATGGTCTTGCGATTGTTGAAATACCTTCAGGGACAGACGGCTCGCAGTTGCGGGGCCGGAGAGCCGCGTCAAGGACTCTGAATTTGCAAAGACCGCGCCAAACCAGTTCGCCAGAGTTGCTTCAGGATTCAGACCTTGCCAGACGTCGTCCAGGTCGCCGGCTGACGGGCAGTTTCGCAATGCCTGGACTATGGGTTTGGCGATGATCCCCATCAGCTTGTATTCCCAGACTTCTGACAGTGGTGTCACCCATTGCTCGTGATCGCTTGTGGCGGGGGGCGCTTTCCAGCGCTTGCTGAAACGCGGGGCCAATTTGTGAATCGACTTGCCCGCGATGTTTAATCGCCAATCAATACTTGACTCGGCGCCGAAACGAATTTTGCTGGCGTCGTTTATGGACTGACCCGTCAACAACGCCAGGAGCGCCACTGCCGCGCCAAATCGGTCAACCTTGTTGTCTGCATTCAAAAATTCTTTCAGACGTGCGAAAACAAGTGCTTCTTCGTCGGAGGAGATGTGGTGCCATGAATGCGGCAGGAAGAGGTACTTCTCCAGCATTTCAAGGCGCAATTTTTCGCCATTGAACCGTCGTTTGCTGTCTGACTCTGCCGGGTCAGTTTCTTGAATGCTTTTGTCCGCGCTGGGCCGATTCCGCTCTTCTGCCCCTTCGAGCCCCGGCTCTTGGCTGAACTGGGCATGGGAGAATTGTTCAGAATCAAAGTGAAATGTTGAGTATGGGTCGAAGCTGCCGGCTCCGTGGACCGTAGATTTGACAGGAAGCTTTGACCACGGCCGGTGTTCAAGAATGGAAATCAGGGAGTTGAAAAAAGACCGGGCACTGGCCTCGCCAGTGTCGGCAAGTGCCGACCGGCACCGCATTAATGTTTCGCTTTCAAACTCAAAAAAGCTGGTTGAACTGCCGGCCAACTTGTCAATCCACGCGCGGCGCTCGTGCCCGGTGGTCTCGCTGACGTAGCGCAATGTCCGGCAAACGTCATGTAAATGAGCCTCCCTGGTGATTGACGATTCCAGGGCATCCAAGGCCCGAACCAAGACGTACAGGCGCAGAACCTGCAACCAGGTGGCCACTTCATCTGCGGGGAGGGCGCGTCGGCAAGCCGCCATGCTGGCAAGATATTGCTCCTCCATGTCCATGCGAAACATTTTTTCGACGCGTTGATCTGGCCCGAAAGGCCGGATTTGCGCGCCTAAATCGGTATCGTTCCAGCAAATCTGGGCCAACCGATGAAGGCCTGAGCAATGGATGTTGTCGGTAGACCAGTCGGACAAAATGCCGATGGATTCCCGACTGCTGATGAAAGTAATTACTGAAAATGGGAAGCGTGTATCGGTGGAATCGCAACAGAGCGACATGATTCGCGACAGCGTCGACTCTGCCTTGACGCTTCGTGAAAGCGCCCACAGGCTGTCCAATTTGGTTAGCTGTTGTACCAATGGTCCCAAATATTGCAATGCCGAAAGGGCGGGAGTCTTTTTTGAAATGGGGTCGACCGAGTTAAACAGGGCATTGACACCAATTCACACTGAGCGGATGATAACCACTAAGTCCTTGTTGGATAACGATTAATCTACAAATGGCAACTTCTAATCCTGACTTAGGTCTATAAACCGCAGTCGTCTCATAAAGATACGGGGCTTTCCCCGTAAGTAAACGCCAACTTTCGAGTTGGCGTTTTGCTTTGTGTCGAGGTCTGTGTCGTCACAGATTCTGCCGTTTCCAATTTAGACCATTGGGGTTGTGACGGTGTGATCCGTACGATTTCATATGCACCCAGTTTGCGTATGACACCGATTCGATCGGAACACGGACAACGCAACCGTCAAACGATAGTGCTCTAGGTGTGACCACTGGCCTCTTATTGTCCTGCCTCAGGGCAATGTCGGCGTTCTGTTCCAACGGGCTGTTGCCGGCGGTGGCGCGCAAGGCGTACGGCGCCATGTTGTCACCAGTGATCCCAACCTGATCCATATAGAACACCACCTCCGCATAGACAGCGCCTGGCGTCAAGGCACTTGTAATCGTTCCGGCCGGCAACGCACCACGGATTCGCCGAACTAAGAGGCTGTCCAACTCCGCGCAACGGCCAGCGGCTTCAGGGTACTCCGCCACCAAACGCAATGTCTTGGAGTGGGTCGGCAGATAGCGCAGTTTGTCGCCCCTGCCCTGTACGCACAGGTGCGGCACACTGCGGCGTTCCTGGTTGACGTCCTTCACCCGCAATTTGGTCAGATCTTCGAGGCGCAGCGCGTAGTACAGTAACAGCAACAGGTTCGTTCGGTCGCGACTGTCGTTCGGTGGCACCTACAGTAGCGTGCGCCTGGACATCGCCCAGCATTTGCGTTTTGCCCTCATAACACTCGACTTTTGGCCTCATCACGCCCTTGACCGGATTGTGCGTGACTGTATTGGCCTAGCACAGATAGTCATACTGCGAAGCCAGCATCCTTAACTTGCGCCGGATAGTGGCACCGGCCAGACCTTGTTTCTTCGCACCAGCGCGACTGGCCAGAATGTGGCCACCGATCACCCGAGAGGAACTCCTGCGGCCGATTGATGCCGGTGAAGCTCATGAAAACACGCAATTCGTTTTAATACGCACGCCGGGTTTGCACGCCGCCCAGATTGGCAAACCACTGCGACTCCGGTGGCATTGCGTCCAGAGGCTGGAACTCGGGCGCACTCAGCAGGCGAAGGGCGTTCGGCTCAGTCGCGAGGTCGCTTGATTCACCGGCCTGGATGGCCGTTTATAGGCTGCTTTTCAATCCCTGGTCCGCCGGCAAGCTCCATACCTCGATGCCGGGCACGGTTTCGAGTCCCACTTGCCGCCCCGAGGTGAAGCCAGGGCAGCTGAACACCACATAGCGGTGCAGCACGTCCGGCACCAGTGCCAAGCGCGCCACGTCCTGGCGCAGCCGGTCATGACGTCCGGGGTGGCTGGCGGCGAACACTTCGGCGGCCAACAAACCTGCCTCCACGCTCTGCATGTCAAAACCGGTATGGGGTCCGAGGTGAATGCGCAGGCCTTGCAGCAGAAGCTGCGGATGCTGCTGCAGTACCCAGCGCGCCGCCTGCAGGCGCGCTAACGAGGTCAAGTTTTGGTTGACTTGTTCGATCAGATTCAGGGGGCGCTCACCACTGGGCGTGCGCGCGCTGTCTGAGAACTTCAGGAGCCGCAGCACTTGAAAGCTGTCGGACTCGTTGGCCAGCAAGTCACGCAGTGCGCGCACCGTACGATCGCCAGCAGTGCTCACCACTTGTACCGCCTGGTCAAGTTCCTTGATCGAAGAGATGTGAAGTGCAGCCATGGCAACCCAATAGCAATTGATAGCCTATTTTATCAATCGTTAAATTATCAAAAAAATGCTCCACCGGGAGCCAGTTTGAGGTGGTGCGACTGACCTTCAACGTAGCGTTTGCGGGTACGTGCCAAACCTAGTTGACGGTGGGGTCTCAGGCCAGTTGCTGACGGTCACGAGTGGCCGGTATGGAGCAACCCAAATTCACGTAAACGGAATACCAGATACCTGACGGCGATGGACACCGGCTTGGCTCCGGCGCGTCCAGAACAAAGTCTGTTTCCATGGAGCTGCTCTGACGCCAGCCCACAATCCGGCGCGCATAGACATCAATCACGAAGGCCACGTATTGCCAGCTTTGCCAGGTCGAGACATACGTGAAGTCCGACACCCATAACTGGTTGGGCCGGTCTGCCTTGGATTGCCGCTTCACGCGGTCCAGTGGGCATGGCGCATTGGCATCACTGATGGTGGTGCGTACGACCTTGCCACGGCGCACACCACGCAGGCCAGGCGCCGCATCAACCGCTCGACCGTGCAGCGGGTCACAGCAATGCCTTCGCGGTTCATCTGATGTCAGACCTTGTCAGCGCCGTAGACCTGCATATTGGCCTGCCGGACGCGCTCGATGTGCGGCGCCAGGGCAACCTTGCGCTGGACTCGTGCACAGCACAGCGCCGGGTTTCGCTGCTGTGCTGCATGCCGTCGCGTCACTGCAGGCGCTGCAGCAGGTCCAGGGTCGGATAGCCGTCCGCCGGCAGGCCAAGGCTCTGCTGGTATCGGCGAACGCCGCGCAATGTGGCCGGACCCATCATGCCGTCGGGCGTGCCGCTGTCGAAGCCACGTGCGTTCAGCACCGTCTGCAGCGCCAGCAACTGGCTGCGCGTCAGTAGCTGCA
>NZ_QEII01000275.1 GCF_003347515.1 Rhodoferax ferrireducens
CCACCGAGGTCAGGTCGTCGGCCGAAATCGCCGACACCACGGCCGAGCTGAGCATCAGCAGGATGAACTGGCTGGTGAGGGCCGGGTACACCGTGCGCAGCGCCGGTTTCAGAATCACGAAGCGGAAAATTTCGTGGCGTTTCAGATTGAGCGCCAGGCCGGCCTCGATCTGCCCCTTGGGAATGGACTCGATGCCGGCGCGGATGATCTCAGTCGCGTAGGCACCCAGGTTCACCACCATGGCGACCAGCGCGGCGGCGTAGGCCGACCAGCGCAGGCCCAGCGCCGGCAGCGCGAAAAAGAAGAAGAACAGCTGCACCAGAAACGGCGTGTTGCGGATCAGCTCGATGTAGGCATTGATGACCCAGCGCAGCGGGCGCGGCCCGGCGGTTTTGCCCCAGGCGCAGACGATCGCCAGCATGAGGCCGAGCAGCATGGCCAAGAGCGAGAGCTCGATGGTGCTGAGCGTGCCCTTGACCAGCAGCGGCCAGGCGGCAAAGACATCACCGAATTGAAATGAATAGTTCATGAGCGGGCGCAATCGCCAGGTTGGGCACAAAAATTGACGGGTCAACCGGGTTCAGCAGTCAGCTCTTGGCAACAAGTTTGAAACCGGTTTCAGTGAATTATAAAAGTAGCCCGGAACGCTCGGTAACTATGGAAAACCCTAGTACGGGTTAATTGACGGCGTGCACCGACGAGCCGCGCGGCACCAGACGGCCGGACAGCAAAATCTGGCGCGGCGGCAGTTCCAGGCCCTTCAGGCGCTCGATCAGGCAGCCGGCCGCAATGCGCCCCAACTCGTCGGTCGGCTGCGCAATGGTGCTCAGGCCCGGGCCGATGTAAGGCGACCACTCGGTGTCGTCGAAGCCCACCAGGCCGACATCGGTGCCGAACTGCCAGCCCAGGCGCGCCATGGCCGCCACCACGCGCAAGGTCACCACGGCATTGCTGGAGAGCACACCGGGCAGGCGCGGTCCGGCGCGCTGGCGCAAATCACGCAAGGCGGCGTCCAGCGCTTGCGGGTCGTCCGCCGTGTGCTCGAAAGTCCGGCCTTGCAGGCCGGCCACGGCGGGCGCCGACTCGCTGATGAAGGCGCGAAAAGCCGCCTCGCGCTCCTCGCGCGAGCTGACATTCTTGACCGGTTCCGAGATGAACAACAGCTCGCGATAACCGGCCTCCACCAAGTGGCTGGCGCCCAGGCGCACCGCGCCGGCATTGTCCAGTGATACAAAGTCGGCCTGCATGCCGGGGTGGCGCCGATCCACCAGCACCACCGGCTTGCCGTGGCGCGCGGCTTCGGCCGCGGCCTTGGCGTCGCGGCCCAGCGTGTTGAGGATGAAGCCTTCCACCTGGTAGGCGGTGAGCGCTTCAATGGCTTCGCTTTCGCGCCGGCTGTCATTGCCCAGGTTGAACAGCATCAGCAGGTAGCCGGCGTCCTGGCAGGCTTTCTCAGCCCCGCGCAATACCGCCACGGAAAAGGGGTTGGTCACGTCCGCCACCACCAGGCCGATCAGGCGCGAGCGCCCGCGCTTGAGCGCCTGCGCCATCGGGCTGGGGCTGTAGGCCAGCGCCGCAATGGCGACCTCCACACGCGTGGCGATGTCTTTGGTGAGCAGCTTGTCGCGGTGGTTCAGGAAGCGGGAGACAGTGGCCTTGGAGACGCCCGCGACGCGCGCGACATCCGCAATAGTGGGACGCGCCGCCGGCACGGCGGCGAGCGTGTTGTGAGAATGTGGTGAGGTGGACATTGCAAGTGGGACAGGCGTGGGAGAGACCGATTGAAACCAGTTTCAGGCGATGGTAGCACCTGCGCCGCGCGTGATCTACGGTCCAGGCTGCCCAGGCTAGGTTGGCGAGGCCGGGGCAAAGCGTTGCAGGACGTGGTGGGTCATGCCCTTGGCCAGCTCCTCCTCGCCGAAGAACACCGTGCCCACCCGTTCATTGCGCAGCAGTTGCGACTCGTCCTCGCTGTGGGTGCGCAACACGACTTCGATGCCCGGGTTGAGCGCGCGTGCTGTCTCGGCCATCTGGCGCACGCCGACGGAGTCCGGGGTGGCGATGACCAGCATCGCCGCCTCAGCGATGTGCGCCTGGATCAGCACCGCCGAATCCGCCGCATTGCCCGAGACGGCGGCCACGCCGTTCTTGCGCAACTGCTCCACCCGCTCGCGGTTCTGCTCGGCCACCACATAAGGGATGCCCCGTTCACTCAAAGCCGTGGCGATGCGTCGCCCGACGCGCCCATAGCCCACCAGCACCACCTGCCCTTCGAGGTATTTGCGCTCGGTGTTCACCGGCAATTCGGCAAACGGGTCCTCGCGCCGCTCCAGCTGGCGCGCCAGCTCGGAGCGCTGCAGCACCCAGCGGCTGAAGGGCGCGACGGCGGCGAAAACAAAGGGATTGAGCGCGATCGAAATCAGCGCGCCCGCCAGCACCAGGCTCATGCCTTCAACCGGCAACAGCCCCAGCGACTGCCCCAGCCCGGCCAGGATGAAGGAAAACTCGCCGATCTGGGACAGGCTGGCCGCCACCGTCAGCGCGGTATTGAGCGGGTAGCGAAAGGCCAGCACCAGCGCCATCGCCGCAATCGACTTGCCGATGATGATGATGGCCACCACGGCCAGCACACGCACGGGCTCCTGCACCAACACGGCCGGGTCGAACAGCATGCCGACCGAGACGAAGAACAGCACCGAGAACGCATCGCGCAGCGGCAGCGACTCTTCGGCCGCCCGGTGGCTGAATTCGGACTCGCGCATCACCATGCCGGCAAAGAAGGCACCCAGCGCAAAAGACACGCCGAACAACTGCGCCGAACCAAAGGCAATGCCGATGGCGGCGGCCACGACCGACAAGGTGAACAGTTCGCGCGAGCCGGTGGCGGCCACCTGCGACAGCATCCACGGCAAAACACGACGCCCCACCATCAGCATCAAGGCGATGAAGGCACCGACCTGCAGCAAGGTCAGGGCAATCGTTTGCCACAAGGGCGCCGCGCTCCTGGCCGACGCCACCGTGCCGCCCAGAATGCCGGCAAGCGCGGGCAGCAGCACCAGCACCAGCACCGTGACAATGTCTTCCACCACCAGCCAGCCCACAGCGATGCGCCCGTTCATGGTCTCCAGAATGCCGCGGGCTTCCAGCGCCTTGATCAGCACCACCGTGCTAGCACAGGACAAAGACAGGCCGAAAACCAGCCCGGCCCCCGGCGACCAGTCCCACCACCAGGCCATGCCCATGCCCAGCACGGTGGCCAGGCTCATTTGCAGGACCGCGCCGGGCAAGGCAATGCGCTTCACCGCGAGCAGATCGTCCAGCGAGAAATGCAGGCCAACGCCGAACATCAGCAACATGACGCCGATCTCCGACAACTGGGCGGCGATGCCGACGTCGGCGACAAAACCCGGCGTGGCCGGGCCGATCAGCACGCCCGCGAGCAGGTAGCCCACCAGGGCCGGCAGTTTCAGCCGCACGGCAACGAAGCCGAGAATCAGCGCCAGGCCGAAGCCGGCGGCAATCGTGGTGATCAGGGAGACGTTATGGTCCATTCGGGCTCTCTTCCTTGCACGACCAATGGATAGGCCATACGCTGCAAATTAAGTAGCGGCTTCCGCTTATTCAACGAGAGCTGGAGGTCAATTTGACCTCTAATTTTGACGGATTTTCCGGACCAACGCCGTGGTCGAATAACCATCCACAAAAGGCAAGGCCAGCGCCCGGCCGCCATAGGATTCGACCACGCGCGTCTCGGCCAGCTTGACCATGTCGTAGTCACCGCCCTTGACCAGAATGTCGGGCTGGATGTCGGCAATCAATTCCAGCGGCGTATCTTCGTCAAACCAGGTCACCAGGCTGGTCGACGCCAGCGCCGCCATGACAAAAGCCCGGTCCGTTTCTGAATTGAGCGGCCGGTCCGGCCCTTTGCCCAGGCGCCGGGCCGAGGCATCGGTGTTCAACGCCACCAGCAAACTGGCGCCCAGGGCGCGCGCCTGCGCCAGGTACATGACGTGGCCGCGGTGCAGCACGTCAAACACGCCATTGGTAAACACCAGCGGACGCGGCAGCTGCGCCACCCGCGCCAACACGCCGGCACGGCTGCAAATCTTGTCGGACAGGGCGGAAAGGGCAGAAATGGCGGGTAAGTCGGTCATGGCTTCCATGCTAGCAGGGTGGGCAAATCCCTTAAGCTCAGGAAGCCCGACCAATGCCTTGCCCGTGCATCGGCGTCTATTGGCATAATCCCGTCACTTCATGAATCTCGTCACCATCAACGTCGACTCCATCCGCATCGGCCAGCCGCTACCCTTTTCACTCCGGGATGAAAGCGGCGTCTTGCTGGCGAACAAGGGTTATGTGGTGGAAAACCGGGAAGAGCTGGACCTCATGATCGGACGGCGCAGCAATCTGTTCATTGATGTCACCGAGTCCGAGAGCTATCGCCGCGCCTATGTGGGCAAGCTTCGTGATCTGGTGCGGGACGACATTCCCCTGGGACAAATCGCCGACAGCCAGTTCTCTTCTTTCGAGCTGGCCAGCGCCCGCGACACCACGGACACCGGCGAGCCCGACTGGCTGGACCTGCAGGCGCAGACCCATGCCATGCTGCGCGACAGCAACCCGGCGAGCTTTCGCCAGCGGCTGGACAAACTGCAGGCGCAACTCAGCCGGCATGCGCGCGTCAATCCGGATGGCACCTTGTTTGCGCTGATCCACCTCTCCAGCAGCGAGGTGCGGCTCTACAGCGCAACGCACGCCATGCTGGTCAGTGTGATGTGCAGCCTGGCCGCGCGGGAGGTCTTGAAATGGCCCGCCGAGCTGGAGGCCACGCTGTGCAAGGCGGCGCTGACCATGAACATCGGCATGACCGAGCTGCAGGACCGGCTGGCGCTGCAAAAGCAGCCCCCCAGTCCAGAGCAGCTGCGACAGATCGAGCAACATGCCACGCGCTCCGTCATCCTGCTGGAGCAGCTGGGGGTCACAGATCCGTGCTGGCTTGAAGCCGTGCTGGACCATCGCACCAAAACACCGGGCCCGCTGGCCGGTCGCGTGCAAGGTCAGCGCATGGCACGCCTGATCCAGCGCGCCGATATTTTTGCGGCACGTCTGGCGCCGCGCACCTCGCGCCTGCCCGACTCGCCCGCCAGCGCCATGCAGGCCAGCTACTTTGATGAAAACCGCCAGATCGACGAAGCCGGCGCCGCCCTGATCAAGGCGGTGGGAATTTACTCACCGGGCTCGTTCGTGCGCCTGTCGACCAACGAGGTGGCGGTGGTGATCAAACGCGGGGCCAACACCACCACCCCGCGCGTGGCCATATTGATCAACCGTAGCGGCATGCCCACCGGGGAGCTGATCGTGCGTGACACCAGCAAACCTGAGTTCCGCATCATGGCCGGCATGGCTTACCGTGATGTCAAGGTGAAAATCAATCTCGAACGCCTGCTGGCGTTGACCAAATCACCCGCGTCGGACCGCCCCTGGTGAGACCGGCCTAGCCGTCAGACCGGCAGCGTGTCCGCAAAACTGGGACGCAGCATCAGTTTGTCGTGCAGCTTGTGCAGGTTGGGGTGGTCGGTGCGCCAGTCAATCTGGGCAAAACGAAAATCCAGATAACCCAGGGCACAGCCCACCGCGATGTCAGCCAGACCGAAGTGAATGCCGGCACAAAATGACTTGTCGCCCAGCCCGTGGCTCATGGACTTGACGCAGGCCTGCACCTTGCCGAGCTGGCGATCGATCCAGGCCTGGCTGCGTTGCGCATCGGTGCGCCCAGCCCAGGTGGCTTCCAGCCGCGCCAGAATCGAGGCGTCCAACAGGCCATCGGCCAGGGCTTCCCAGGTCTTGACCTCGGCCCGATCACGGCCCAGTGGCGGAATCAACTTGCCGACCGGCGACAGGGTGTCCAGGTATTCGACAATCACGCGCGAATCAAACAGCGCTTCGCCACCTTCCATGACCAGACAGGGGACTTTGCCCAGCGGATTGGAGTCGCCGATCGTGGTCTCGTCGGACCACACGTCCTCGGGCACAAAGACAAAATCAAGTTTTTTCTCGGCCATCACGACACGCACTTTACGTACATAAGGGCTGGAGCTGGATCCGAGTAATTTCATGGGTGGTTCGTGGTTGCAAGAGCTTTCATTCTATCCATCAGCTTGAACCGGAACTTACCCCGCAGGCGAACCCGTGGTCAAGGTGTGGCGCGCCACCTACAATCCGCGCATGAATTTCTCCGCCATCTCCGCCCTTTCCCCGCTTGACGGCCGTTATGCCGGTAAGCTTGCCAAACTCCGTCCCGTGATGAGCGAGCAGGGCTATATGCACCGCCGCGTTCAGGTCGAGGTCGCCTGGTTCATCTCCCTGAGCGATTGCGGCTTCACCGAATTCAAGCCCCTCACCCCCGGCGCCCGCACCTACCTGCTGGGCCTGGTCAAACACTTCTCGGAAGTCGATGGCGAAGCCATCAAGGCGATCGAAAAAGTGACCAACCATGACGTGAAGGCGGTCGAATACTGGCTCAAGTCCAAGTTCGAAGCCCGGCCCGAACTGCTGGCGGCGCAGGAATTCGTGCACTTTTCCTGCACCAGCGAAGACATCAACAACACCAGCCACGCGCTGCAACTCAAAGCCGGGCGCGATCAGGTGCTGCTGCCGGCGCTGGACGCCATCATCACCAAGCTGCGCGACATGGCCCATGCGTTTGCCGAGGTGTCCATGCTCAGCCGCACCCACGGCCAGACCGCCAGCCCGACCACCGTGGGCAAGGAAATCGCCAACGTGGTGGTGCGCCTGACGGCGGCACGCGAGAAAATCGCCAGCATCAAGCTGATGGCCAAGATGAATGGTGCCGTCGGCAACTACAACGCCCACCTGTCGGCCTGGCCCGAATTTGATTGGGAAGCTTTCAGCCGCAAGGTCATCGAGACCCCCGAACCGCTCGGCCTGGGACTGACCTTCCAGCCCTACAGCATCCAGATCGAGCCGCACGACTACATGGCCGAACTGTTCGACGCCGTGGCCCGCACCAACACCATCCTGATCGACTGGGCGCGCGATGTCTGGGGTTATGTCAGCCTGGGCTACTTCAAGCAGCGCCTGCGCGAGGGCGAAGTCGGCTCCAGCACCATGCCGCACAAGGTCAACCCGATTGATTTCGAGAACGCCGAAGGCAATCTAGGCCTGGCCAATGCCGTGCTGCGCCACCTGAGCGAAAAACTGCCGATTTCCCGCTGGCAGCGCGACTTGACCGACTCCACCGTGCTACGCAACATGGGCGTAGCCATGGGCTACGCGGTGCTGGCCTACCAGTCGCTGAATACCGGTCTGGGCAAGCTCGAACTCAACGAGGCCGCGATTGCCGAGGACCTGGACGCTTCGTGGGAAGTGCTGGCCGAGCCGATCCAGACCGTGATGCGCCGCTTTGGCCTGCCCCAGCCTTATGAGCAGCTGAAAAAATTCACCCGTGGCGAACCCATGACGCGCGAGCTGATGCAGGGCTTTATCGCCAATCTGGCCATTCCGGACGCGGAAAAAGCCCGTCTGCTGGCCATGACGCCAGGCAGCTACACCGGCAAGGCCGCCGAACTCGCAAAACGCGTCTGATGGCGATCAAATCCACCATCTTCAAAGCCAGTCTGCAAATCGCCGACATTGACCACGCGTATTACGCCGACCATGCGCTCACCTTGGCGCGGCATCCGAGCGAGACTGACGAACGCATGATGGTGCGCCTGTGCGCACTGGCGCTGCAGGCGCACAAGCTGCAGACCGTGTGCGGCGGCGACGGCACGCTGGCGTTTGGCGCCGGCTTGAGCGACCCGAACGAGCCCGATGTCTGGTTGCGCGACTACACAGGCCTGACCCGCTTGTGGATCGAAGTCGGTCAGCCCGAAGACAAGCCACTGCTCAAAGCCTGCGGCAAGGCCGACGAGGTGGTGCTGTACTGCTTCAATCACGCGGCCGAAGTCTGGTGGCGCACCATGGAAGCCAAGCTGGCCCGGCCGAAAAACCTGAGTGTGTTTCGCATCCCCACCGCCGCCTCGCAAGCGCTGATTCCGCTGGCGCAACGCAGCATGCAGCTGCAGGCCACGATTCAGGAAGGCGTGTTGATGCTGGGCGACGGCACGCACAACGTGGACATTGAGCCGCTGCGCTGGAAATAACAGCCGAATCAGGCTCTAGCCCGCGCATCTTCTGCGCAGATAGCTACTATTTTTATAGTGAATTGGCCGGCTTTTCAGCCGCCCGCTCGGCGTACTTGTTAAAGCGCCAGGACGTGCCTTCCATCGTGATGCGGCGCCAGGTCTGGCGTTTTTCCACCGGGCGCATCTGCGTCCAGTACTGCACCTCGGCAAAACTGCGGCCGCAGCCCTTGCATTCCTCATCGCCCTGGCTGGTGGAGCAGATCGCGATGCACGGCGTGTCGGGCGTGGTGTCGTACCAGGTCATCCACGCGGCCAGCGCCTCGGGCGAGAGGGAAAATTCATCAACCTGGGCCTCGTGCTGGAACACCATCAAGGCATAGACCTCGGCCAGGGCGCGGATCTCGGCGGCCAGGGAAAAGCCGTCCGGCGAGGGCTTTTTATCGCGCCAGTAGTTGATGGCCGACTCGATGTCGGTGATGAATATGCCTGCCATGGGGCCGGCATCATAGCCCGCCCCCGGTCAGCACCGGCCCAATAACCCTAGTCATTTGGGGAATAGCGTTTCGATGGTCAAATCCGCGCCTGAAGGGGAGTAGCTCCCGGTTGGTGAGTCGTCAATACGGAAGGCCTAGCGCTTTCCCGGTTCACCAGATGATGCGGCGTCATGTCTTGACCGCCCGCGCTATCGAGCAAGACCTTCGCCCTGCATCTGGCTGGTGCAACGCGCGAAGGTAGGCTCATGGCCTCTGTATCGCATTGCCTTGCCGGTGTTTTCAAACACAACACGCAAAAGGTTTTGCAATGGAATTATTCTCTGCCGCCTGGTGGTCCGCCCTCATGGCCATCGTCCTGATCGACTTGGTGCTCGCGGGCGACAACGCCATCGTCATCGCCCTGGCCGCACGCCAACTCCCGCCCCACCTGAAACAAAAAGCGATTTTGTGGGGCACCGTGGGAGCCATCGTCGTGCGCTCCGCCATGACGGTGGGCGTGGTCTGGCTGCTCAAGATTCCCGGCCTGATGCTGGTCGGCGGCCTGGGCCTGGTCTGGATCGCCTACCAGCTGCTGGCCGACCAGGGCGGGGATGAACACGACGGCCCGGTCGTCAGCACCTTCTGGGGCGCCATGAAGACCATCATCGTGGCCGACGCGCTGATGGGCGTGGACAACGTGCTGGGCGTGGCCGGTGCCGCGCACGGCGCCTTCGATCTGGTCATCATCGGCCTGTTGATCAGCGTGCCGATTGTGGTGTTTGGCAGCACCGTGGTGCTGAAGCTGGTGGAGCGCTTTCCGGCCATCATCCAGATTGGCTCGGCCGTGCTGGCCTTCACCGCCGCCAAGATGGTGGTGAGCGAGCCGCTGCTGGCCGGCGTTTTCGGCGATCCCAAGCAACCTGCCGAACTGCTGCACACGGCCGCGCGCTGGAGCACCTATGCAGTAGCGGTAGGAGGCGTGCTGGGCGCGGGCTGGTGGAGCAACCGCCGGGCGACTCCGGACGCCACCGCTAAAATCTGACCGGTGACAGACCTAGACCTACTCCCCGACGCTGACAGCAAAATCGAGCAAGCCCGCCTGTGGCGCGACAACGGCTGGACCGCCCGCGTCATCAAAAATGAAGACGATGACGGCTGGGCCGTGGCCATGATCCGGACGGGCGAGCCCGAGCCGGCGCTGGTCGGGCCGTGGACCATGGGGCGCGACAAGAAAAATCCGAAGCCGCTGGACGGCAACGCCTTCAGCACGCTGGTCAAAACCGCCTCGGAGTTTGTGCGCCGCCATGAGCAGCAATTGCATGCCTCGCTACACCAGAGCATTGCGGTCACGACCGGCCACGCCCGCGTGACCGTGTCGCTGGACATCGAACCCGATGACGACAACCCGTCCGCCACCCTGACGGCGCACGACGAGGCCGGGGAAGAGTTGGCACAGGTGCGGGTGTCGCCCGGCTTCAAGCTGAACCGGGCCAGCGCCACCGCCTGGGCCGATGGCGGCTACCCCAAGCCGCGCTGAGGCACTTGAGGGTCGTCATGGACGCCGCGTCGCAGGGTGCTATTCTTGCGCCATGAAACTTATCGTCAAATGGCTGCTCAGCGCAGCCGCCCTCTTGGCCGTGGCCTATCTGTACAGCGGGGTGGTGGTGAACAGCTTCACCGCCGCGCTGATTGCGGCCTTTGTCATCGGCCTGTTCAACATGCTGTTGCGGCCGGTGCTGGTGGTGCTGACACTGCCGGTCACCATGATCACGCTGGGCCTCTTTCTGTTTGTCATCAATGCCCTGATGTTCTGGGCCGCAGCGAGCGTGCTGGACGGCTTTTATGTGCGCGGCTTCGGCGCCGCCCTGCTGGGCTCGCTGATTTACTCGGCGTTTGGCATCGTGATCGACTCAGCGATCGAGCGTCTGCTCTTTAAGAAGTAATTCCACCTGGCGTTTGCGGGTGTCGATGATGGACGCCTCGATGTGGTCTGCCGCCGCATCGCCGGCACGGCCCTGGCGCAATAAATCCTGCGCCGCCTTGAAACGGTCCACGGCCGCCGGATAGTCCAGCAGCGCCACCTGGGTCTCGGCGCTGGCGCGAATCGCGCGCAGGCTCTGGCCTTGCGTCGCATAGGCGCTGGAGAGCAACTGCCAGGCCTGGGCATCGCGCGGATGCGCCGCCACCCAGCTTTGCAGGCGCTGCGCGGCTTCACCCGCCGGTGCGCCCTGGCCGGTTTGCAGGGCAAGCTGCACCGCCAGGAACAACTCGGGACGACGGGCATCCGCACCCCCCTCATGGCGTCCGCCGGGGCTCGCGTTCAACACGGCCGCCGCACGCGGGGCATCCCCCGCACTCAAGGCCATTTCAGCGTCCAGCCAACGCGACAAACGCAGCGCCCGCTCATCAGCGCGCACCAGCGCCGTCAAGCGCTCCAGATACAGCTTGGCGCGGGGGAAATCACGCAGGCGGCTGGCGGCCAGGGCGGCGCCATACAAGGCGCTGGCCTGCCGCGGCGCGGCCATGGAGGCCAATTTGGCACCCTCTGCTTCGGCCAGCAAGGCGCGCAAGGCGTCCACCCCAGGGTTGGACAGCACCCGGGCGCGGGCCGCGATCATGGCGTGCTCCAGGGTGGCGGCCGCGCTGGCGGCGCCGGGCTTGCCCAGTGGCTGGCGCGACTGCATGTCGGCCATCCGCTCGCTGGTCAGTGGATGGCTGCGCAGATAGGGGTAGGCGCCGTTGTCGTTGAGGCGCGAGGCCTGCTGCAGCTTGTCGAACATCGAAACAAAACCCTGGGGCTCAAAACCGGCCTGGGTCATGACGCCATAACCCACGCGATCGGCCTCGCGCTCCATGTCGCGGGAGAAGTTGAGCTGGTTCTGCGCCACCACCGCCTGCCCGCCCACGATCAGGGCATTGCCGGCATCGGGACTCTTGCTGGCGGCCAGCGCGCCCAAAATCATGGCGCCTATCAACCACGGCGTTTGCTGGCCCTGTTTGGAAATCAGGCGCGAAATGTGGCGCTGCGTCACATGGCTGAGCTCGTGCCCCAGCACCGAGGCCAACTCATCGCGGTTGCTGACGATGGCGATCAAGCCCAGATGGACGCCAAAATAGCCGCCCGGCAAGGCAAAAGCATTCACCGTGCGGTCCCGCCCGAGCATGATTTCCCAGGCAAAGCGCTCGTCCAGTTCAGGCGACAAATCACCCCGGGCCCGGGCGGCGGCCAGCAGGGGCTGCCAGATGCCCTGCACATAATCGGCCAGCACCGGGTCGTCGATATAGTCCGGGTCGCGGAAGATTTCGCGCGCAATGCGGTCACCCAGACGCCGCTCGGCGCTGCTGCTCATGTCACTGCCATCGCCCAGCGTGGGCAGCTGGGTGCTCAGCGGGGTCGATACCGGCGCACCCGCCTGGGCCTGCAGCGAAAGCGGAGCGGCCACGCCAGTCGCTACCAAAACAATAGCCACTACCGCTCTGTTGACGGGGGCTAGAGGCCAATTTGATATAAATTTAGAGGTCAAAATACATCCCGTGTTGCGTGCCATCCTCGACTTATTCGGCGGTCATCCTGCGCACAAATAACCGTATGATGCGCGGCTGACATGAACGTTCTGTAAATTTGGCGTGTGCCAGCGATTTTTCAACCGTAACGACGACTGTACTGAATTCCCACCATGAGCACACTTACCCATTTTGACGACCAGGGCCAGGCCCACATGGTGGATGTAGCCGCCAAGGCCAGCACGCACCGCATCGGCATCGCCGGCGGGCGCATTGACATGCTGCCCGCCACCCTGGCCATCATCGAGGCCGGCACCGCCAAGAAAGGCGACGTGCTGGGCATTGCACGCATCGCCGGCATCATGGCGGCCAAGAAAACCAGCGAGCTGATTCCCCTGTGCCACCCGCTGGCGCTGACCCGCGTTGCTATTGAATTTGAAGCTACCCAGGCAGATGCAACGGGGGCTGGCAGCATTTATTGCACAGCCACCGTGGAGACTGTGGGCCCCACCGGCGTCGAAATGGAAGCCCTGACCGCCGTGCAGGTGGCGTTGCTCACCATTTACGACATGTGCAAGGCGGTCGATCGCGGCATGGTGATGAACGACGTCAAGCTGCTGGAAAAGCACGGCGGCAAGTCGGGCAGTTTCATCAACGGCGGGTAAGAGCGCGATCACAGGTCTGGCCCAATGGCCTGTCTGACAACCCGTTTCCAGACACCGCCTGCAGTCAAGGGGCTACCGTGACCATCTCCTCTCACACGGCCCGCCAATGAGCTACGCCCATTCCGCCCTGTCCCTGTCTCTGGTTGGCGAGCACCCGTCGATTGCCGCGTTGCGCAAGTTGATCGCCCGCGTGGCGCGCAGCAAAGCCAACACGGTTCTGATTTACGGCGAAACCGGGACCGGCAAGGGACTGGTGGCCAGGATGATTCACCAGCAGTCGGACCGTGCCCAGGCCGAGTTCATGGACATCAACTGCGCGGCGATACCGGCCGAGTTGCTGGAGTCCGAGCTCTTCGGGCATGAGCGGGGTGCGTTCACGGGTGCCGTCAGCAAGAAGGAGGGCTTGATCGAGGCTGCCAATGGCGGCAGCGTCTTTCTGGACGAAGTGCGGGAGCTCGATCCGGTCATGCAGGCCAAAATGCTGACTTTGCTGGACACCCGCCGGTTCAGGCGGGTGGGTGCGGTGAGTCCGATCAATGTGGATGTGCGCTTTATTGCCGCCACCAACAAGATTCTCCTGGGCGAAGTCAAGGCGGGAAAATTTCGCGATGACTTGTATTACCGCCTCCAGGTGATCGCCATCAACATCCCCCCGCTGCGCGAGCGGGGCGAGGACATTTTGCTGCTGGCAGAGAACTTTCTGGCCCGGTACAACGCGCAGTACCAGAGCCAGATGCGCCACATCGACGACGATGTTCAAAGCGTGTTCAAGGCCTACCACTGGCCCGGCAATGTGCGGGAGCTTGAAAACCTGCTGGAGCGCATTTGCCTGCTGGAAGACGGCGACCGCATACGCCTGGACCACCTGCCGCAACGCATTCTTCGTGATCTTGCGGCTCCGCCGCTGAGCCAGGGCCTTGGCCCGGCAGCCACCTTGTCAACGGCAGGCGCCGGGCCAAGCCGGGATTACCACGCGGCAACATCGGCGTTCCAGGCCTCCCTGATCGGCAGGGCGTTGCACGACGCAGGAGGCAACCTGGGCATGGCGGCGCAGGCGCTGGGCCTGAGCCGTCATGCCCTGCGGCACCAAATGACGAAGCTGGGGATGGTCAGCTCATGGGGCGTGAACGACTGACGGAGTCTTGCGTTTTTTTCACGCTTATTGCGCACCTTTATGCGTGGTTGTCACGCTTCAAAAAATCATGATTCCTCTAAGTCATTGATTTATAAGTATTATTTTTAGTTCTGCCAGTGGCACGGTTTCTGCGCTATTGATGGCATCACATCAATGGGGTGTGACACAACCTCAAGCCACCTTGTATGCAAAACCTGAAAATCATCTGTCCCAACGGACACCTCGGCTTTGCGCCTCTGCGCCCCGAGAGCTTTGAGCTGGGCGTTCAAGCTCATCCCGATTACATCGCTGCCGATTCGGGTAGCGACGACGTGGGGCCGGTTCCATTGGGATCGGACACATCCACCAGCCCCGAGGCCTGGCAGCGGCATGATCTGGAGAAGATGCTCCTGGCCTCGCGCCGGCTGGGCGTGCCCATGATCATCGGTTCGGCCGGCGACACGGGCGCCAACAGCCGCGTCGACCTCTATGTGTCCATCATCAAGGAACTGGCCCAGAAACATGGCCTCAAGAAATTCCGGCTGGGCTACTTTTACTCCGAAGTCAGCAAGGACTACCTGCGTCAGAAGATGCAGCAGGGTCATGTGGTGGAAGGACTGGACGGTTTTGCCGCCCTGACCGAGAGCGAGCTGGACGCCACTGACCGCATCGTGGCGATGGCGGGTGTGCACCCTTACGTCGAGTTGCTGCGCCAGGGCGCGGACGTGATCATTGGCGGGCGCAGTTCTGACGCGGCGCTCTTCGCCGCACCCGCCTTGCACCACGGCTTTCCGGCTGACCGTGCCTACTACCTGGGCAAGGTGCTGGAGTGCGCGTCGTTCTGCGCCGAGCCTTATGGCGGCAAGGAAACCGTCATGGGCATCATTTCGCAAGACGATGTGCGCGTGACTGCCATGCTGCCAGAGCAGCGCTGCACAATTGCCTCGGTATCCGGGCACGCCATGTATGAGCGATCCAACCCTTACGAGGAATTTTTCGCTGGCGGCAAGCTGGACATGACGCATTGTCACTACGAGCAGCTCGACGAGCGCACCACGCGCATCACCGGCTCGCGGTTTGTGCCCGCCGAAAAAGTGCGTGTCAAGCTCGAAGGCGCGGGCAAGGTGGGCGAGCGTTACGTGGGCATCTGCGGCATTCGCGACCCCTACACCGTGGCCAACGTGGACCGCGTGATCGCCTGGGCGCGTGAGCAGGTGAAAACACGGTTTGGCGACAGCGGCTATGAATTGCACTACAACGTTTACGGGCGTGACGGCGTCATGGGTGACCTGGAGCCTCTGCGTGACAAGCCAGGGCATGAACTCTGTGTGATGGTGCAGGGCGTGGCGCCCACCCGCGAGATGGCCGAGGAGTTGACCATGATCGGACTGCGACAAATGTTTTACGCACGCCTGCCCGACGTGAAAGGCACCGCCGGCTCCGTCTCCTTCCCGCTGGACGAAGTGCTGCACGCCAGCGCGGCCTACCGCTGGACGCTTAACCACACCGTCGAGGTACAAGACCCGCTGGAACTGTTCCCCACCCACCTCGTTGACGCCGGCATTTGAACCAGGAGCCCCCCATGACAACTCAAAAACTGCACGAACTGGCCAAGACGATCCGCAGCAAGAACGCCGGCGTCAACAAGATCACCTTTGACATCATCTTTCGCGAGGCAGCGCAGTACGAGCGTGTCAAGCGCTCGGGCGCCATCAACCGGGCGAGCATGGCTTCCTTGTATGGCATCCCGCTTGAACGCATTTCTGATTTCGTCGAATACGACCCGGGCAACGCGATCAAGTTCACCATTTACCGCCTGCGTCCGAGCGGATGTGCCGGGGATGGTGACATCTTCGGCGCGCAGCAGTATGCGCCGCTGCTGGATGTTGAGATCCCGGTTTGACCGGTTGTCATTGGCTTTACCAACCCTACAAAGAGACAATCAAAATGCGTAAAACCCTCATCCAAATCGGCCTTGCTGTCGCCGGCCTGTGCGTTGTACCGGTCGCGTTTGGCCAAACCGACGCCGAAGCCAAGATCCCGGCCCTCATGAAGATCGTGGTGCCCTTCTCGGCCGGCGCCAGCAACGACAACATTGCCAGGGTGATCGCGCCCCTGCTGTCCAAGCGCTTGCGCAACACCGTGATCGTGGAGAACAAGCCGGGCGCTGCCGGTGTCATTGGCTCGGACTATGTGGCGAAAAGCCCCAAGGATGCGTCGGTGCTCCTGCTGACCTCGTCCACGTTTCTGACGGCGGCCGCCACCCAGGCACGCTTGCCCTATGACCCGTTGACCGCCTTCGCGCCTGTGGCCATGGTGGGCCAGGGCCCGCTGTTGCTGGCGGTGTCGGCCATGACCAGCATCAAGTCCCCGCAAGACCTAGTGTCCGCGGCCCGAGCCAAGCCGGGGGCGCTCACCTACGGTAGCTCGGGTCTGGGGTCGATCGCCCATATGGCCAGCGAGATGCTCAGCGACAGCGCCCGGATTCAGCTCACGCATGTGCCCTACAAAGGCGCTGCCAACGCCTTGCTGGACATGGCCGGCGGCCAGATCGACATGATGATCTCCAACTATTCGTCGCTTTTGCCTCAGATCAAGGCTGGCCGGGTGCGCGCGGTGGCTGTGACGTCGCGCCTGCCCTCGGCCTCATTTCCCGACTTGCCGACCATGGCTGGCGTGGCCCCCGGCTTCGTGGCCGACATCTGGATATCCATCCTCGCTCCGGCGGGAACGCCAGCACCCTTGGTTCAGCGACTGAACCGGGAGTTCAACGAGATTGCTGCCACACCCGAAGTGCGCGCGCTGCTGGAGTCGGACGGCGCCCTGCCAACACCGCTGTCGCCCGCCGAACTGGCGCAGCGTATCAAGGAAGACCTGAGCAGCTGGAAGAAAATTGCAACGGAGAAAAAGATCATCGCCGAATAGGGGGCCGCCGCATGGCACGCGCTGCCAATCAATGATCCTTGCGCGGATGGTCCTCGGCCCAGCGCGCATGACGCGTGGGAAATGCCGCCTGGTAGCGCATCAGGTAGAACAGCGCCTCGTCGTCGCGGCCCAGCAGCACGGCGCTCTCGATCAGTGGCTCAATCACAAAAGGTTCCGGGGAAAAGTGCAGCATGGCCGTGGCCAGTTCATTGACGTGCGCCGCATTGGCGCGTGTCAAGGGCTCGATGCCGAGTTCGGCAAAGCGCACCTGATTCCGGAACAGCCACGAGTCAGCAATCTTCGCCAGGGTGTTGTCGCGATACGCCGCGGAACGCATTTTGGGCGTCAGATAAATCTGGCTGATGCGGTAGTAGTCCCATGCGGCATAGGCCACAATTGCTAGCAAAAGAGTAGCTACCACCGCTGACAGGACAAGGGCTAGAGGCCTAAAACCATCTGATGTCTCAGCCAGCCGGCGCGGCGAGCGCCACAGCAGCCACACACTCAGGCCAAACGCCATCTGAAACGGCCCGTACCACAGCGGATACTCCAGCAGGCTGTGCAACAGGATGACGGCCAACACCGACCACGCCATCTGGCGCGTGGCATCCAGCTCACGCCAGGGCTTGGCCCGCCATACCGCCCAGGCGCCAAGGCCGCCGAGCGCCAAAGCCACGGGCACGCCCAGTTCCACCGCCAGATGCAGCGGCAGATTATGGGCATTGTCCAGAATGTCGCAAAAGCGTTCGCCGGGGTAGAGCGTGATGAAATGCGCGTAATCCAGTTCATTCCAGCCCCAGCCGAACCAGGGCTTTTGCGCGATCAGGTGCAGCACGTTGCTCCACAGCGTCAGACGACTGGCGCACTTGGGAGCGCCGTCATGCAGGCGCGCCAGAATGCCGATGGCGCTGGGGTCCAGACCGGCCAACAGCGGCAAGGCCAGGGTGGCAACGCCGTACGCCAGCGCAGCGGCCAGCAGAACGCGCCACATCGCCGCCTGCCGCCAACCGCTCCGACCATGGTTCCAGGCCCATGCCATGACCAACAACAACCCCAGCTGCAACAGCCCGGTGCGCGAAGACGAGGCCGCATTGCCCATGGCCAGGAGAACCGCCGCCGTCATGGGCGCCAGCCGTCGCCAGTTGAGTGGCGCGAGGCGCACGGCGTCAGCCGTGACAGTGGGCGTGGGCGTAAACGTGGATTGGGCTTGCGCCACCCACCACAGCAAGGCCACGAGGCCGATATTGGTCAGCGTCGCGAACTGGTTGCGCTGGCGCAGGTTGCCATACGCCTCGCCTAGGCTGGTGCTGTTGACCCACGACCCAAACACGGCGGTGGCGTCGAAATACTGCAGCAAACCCAGCAGGCTGCTCAGCAGCGCCGCCGTCAGCCAAGCGGAGGCTGCTACATCGGCCAGGCGCACCCGCGCAGCAAACAGCAGCACAAGCGCCAGACATGCCAAGGTGAACAGCCAAGGCATGACTGCCGGCGTGGGGCCGGGGGAAAACGGATTAAGCCAGGGGAGGGTTAGGGAGAGGAAGACGGCGATGGAGGGCATAAAGGCGATGGAGACAGTGCACAAAGTGCAACTGCTATGCGGTACAGGAAGCAAGGCAAGAGATCATCCGGCTATTTTCGCTCTGACTTGCGCCAGTCCTTCGCTGATATCCTGGATTTGGAAATAATGGAATCTGACCCCCAGTGATTTTCGCGAGGTGAACGCTTGAGGACTGAATTGAACAGACGATTCTCGATCAAGCACCGGATAATGCAGACGATGTTCCTCAAAGCTGGCGCACTCTCTCTTGCCCTGTTGCTGGCCAGCCGGCTGCTGGGGTTGCTGCGAGAGTCCGCGCAGGCTGCCGCGTTTGGCACTTCCGGCTTGGGCGATGTGGCGGTGCTGATGCTCACCTTGCCTGACTGGTTGACGAGTGTACTGGCCAGCGGTGCATTGGCCTATGTGTTGTTACCCCATTGGGCCGGGCAGAAGCCCGACCAACAAGCGCAGACGCAACGTCGGGTAGCGAATTGGTTGCTGGGACTAGGTGCGTCAACCGGGTTATTGCTGTATTTCTTTCAAGCCCCGGTGATTCACTTGCTGGCCAGTGGCTTGCCACCCCGCTTGCTGCCACAAGCTGCCCAGGGCTTGGCATGGAGCGCCGCCGCCGTTCCTACTGCGCTGCTGGCCGCGCTGTGGGCAACCCGCTTGCAGCATGAGCGCGACTTCACTGGCTTGTACGCGGCCAATCTGGTGGTCAACTGCACCTTGATAGGCGCTCTTTATTTTGTAGCCAAGAATGTCCTGCCAATAAGCGCAATCGGACTACTGGGCGGGTCTTTGTGGTTGGCGATGGGCCTGCGACTGCTGTGGTTGCGTTCGCGGCTGCGGGCTTATCACATCAAGGATGAAACGCCAATTGGTGAGATTGCGGTGCCGTTGCCCCGTGTCCCACTTTGGCTGTGGGCCGCACTGTCTGCGGGATTTCCGCTGGCCCTGCCATTTGTGGCGCGCAGCTTCGCGTCCGGCGAAGGCGAAGGCGCCTTGGCCACCTTCAACTATGCCTGGAAGTTGGTGGAATTGCCCTTGGTGCTGGCGATTCAACTGGTCGCCACGTTGGCTTTTCCTGCTATCACCCGCGCGATGGCGGCCCAGTCTGGCGCAGATAAGGCCGCGCAGGTACTGCCTCATGAGGCGATCCGCGCTGTGCGAAGCGCCTTCTTGTTGGCCTGGACCTTGGCCTGCGCTGCTACCGCCGCCCTTCAGCTGGGTGCACCCGCCATCGCGACCTTGTTGTTTGGATGGGGCCGCATGCCCTCCGAAGGGCTGGCAAAGGTGGCGGCTTGGGGGGCCATCGGCGCCTGGGGTTTGTTGCCGCAGGCGCTGATCGCGGTTGCGCTGACCGTGTTGGCCAGCCAAGGGCGCATGCGCTCCGTGGTGGCGGCCTACGGGGTGGCGCTGGTTGCACTGCTGGTTCTGGGTGCTTGGTCGACCGGCGACGGGGCCTGGCTGATGGTCGGACTGGACGCAGTGCTGATCTTTGTCGCCCTGGTTGTCCTGCTGGACTTGCGGCAACCAGACCGGCGCGCGAGCCAAAATTTGGCCCTGCTGCCCTGGCAAGCGATGCTAGCGCCCACCGTCGTGCTGCTGATTCTTGCCTTGCCTGCTCAAGCCGGATGGATCGCATTTTTGGAGCCAAAAAGCCTTTCTTCCCTTGCCCTTTGTGCATTGGCAGCTATCAGTGTTGTAGCAACAAGTTATCTAACCAGTGCGGAGTTGCGCACGGCGCTGCGACGATAATCCAGACAGCAAATAACCCTATGCTCGACCTGCTAAAAATCACCAACGACCCCGTCCTTGCCCGTCGTTGCGACGCGCTCGGCGGCATGCGGCTGTTCGTCGATCTGGAGCGCATGGGCAAGGCCGAGCGACAAGCCGGGCGCAATACCTACATCAGCTCGCACCAACTGGACGACATTGGCCATATCAAGGCCCAGCTCAAGTACTCCAGGCTGATGGTGCGCGTCAATCCATTGCACGCCGCGACCCCACATGAAGTCGACGCGGTGCTGGCCCAAGGGTTGACACAAGGCACGGGGCCAAAAGCTGACCTGTTGATGCTTCCCATGTTCACCAATGCCCAGACGCTACGCACGTTTTCCGACATCGTGGCGGGCCGTTGCCCTATCGTGGCATTGCTGGAAACTGCGGACGCGCTGGCCACGATTGACGACTGGATCGGCACCCCCGGCTTGGAGGAGGTATTTGTGGGCTTGAATGATTTGCACATTTCCCTGGGAATGCGCTTCATGTTCGAGCCCTTGGCCAGTGGCATGGTGGACCGGGCGGCCGTTGCCGCAGCGCGACAGGGAGTTCGGTTTGGTTTTGGCGGCATGGCGCGGGTAAACGAAGGCCTGCTGCCGGGGCGTGATGTGCTGGCCGAACATCTGCGACTGGGCTCGCAAGCGGTGATTCTGTCGCGCACCTTTATTTTTGAACGACGAGAAACCGATTCACCGTTTGAAGACGAAGTGCTGGCCCTGCGCGAAGCCGAGGCACAACTCGCATGCCGAACCCCGGCGCAGACCGAGGCCGACCGGCTGCGCATTGCCGCATGCATCATGTCGATTGCCGACGGCATGCCTCTACGGGCCCTATCGCCCGTTGCTCCTGTCGCATGAGCCTCACGAAACGGCTGATGGACATTGTGCTTTCGTTGCTGGCGTTGCTGGGCCTGGCCCCACTGCTGCTTTTGACGGCGCTGGCCGTTGTGGCGGAAAGCGGCTTGCCTGTATTGTTTCGCCAGACCCGTTTGGGCCTGGGTGGGTGTGAATTCGGCATGTTCAAGTTTCGCAGTATGGTGCAAAACGCAGCTGCTCTCGGCCCGTATTTCACTCAGGACAAGGACCCCCGCATCACGCGCGTGGGTCGGCTAATCCGGCGCACCAGCATAGACGAATTGCCACAGTTGCTCAATGTGTTGCTGGGCGACATGAGCCTGGTCGGTCCCCGACCCGATGTGCCGGTGCAACGCGGTCTGTATACCGATGCCGACTGGGCGCAACGCTGCAGTGTGAGGCCCGGCATTACCGGGCTGGCGCAGGTCGTGAACCGCTCGCAGGGGAGTGAAGGGGAACGCCTGGCGCTAGACCTGCGGTACACGCGTGAGGCGTGTGTGTGGCTGGATCTCAAGATCATGTGGCGGACCTTGGGTCGCCTATCAGGCGAGGGCGCCAACTAGATGTGTGGCATCTTCGGTTATTGGCACCGTTCGCGACAGGCCCTGTCAAACGAGACTTTGCACGCCATGGCGCAAACGCTGGTGCACCGCGGTCCGGATGATGAAGGTATCCGGCACCAGGCACAGCGCGGTGTGGCCATCGGCAACCGGCGCTTGTCCATCATTGACCTGGGCGGTGGACACCAACCTTTTGTGAGCGACGACGGTCGCATCGCCGTGGTGCAAAACGGCGAAATTTTCAACTACCTGGAACTCGCCGCGGAACTGCGCGCGCAGGGCGTGCAGTTCAAGACCGCATCGGACACCGAGGTCATCCTGCGGCTGTATGAACGTGAGGGCATTGCCTGCCTGCGACGGCTCAACGGCATGTTCGCGATTGCGATCGACGACGCGCACGAAGATGCGCTGTATCTGGCACGCGATCGCATCGGCGTCAAGCCGCTGTATGTCAAGGATGATGGCCGGCAACTGCTGTTTGCCTCGGAGATTAAGGCATTTTGGCCTGCAGCCCCGTCGGGACAGGCGAGAGCAGCTATTGATCTAGTAGCGATTCACCATTATCTGACTTTCAACTACATCCCCGCGCCGTGGACGGCGTACGAAGGGGTACGCCATGTGATGCCGGGCACCTGGATGAAGTTCACCCGCTCACCACACGTTCAGACGCAGCGCTGGTGGAATCTGGCCGACAGCCAAGAGCAGGACTTCAGTTTCGAGGCCTGGGGAGAGGAGTTCATGGCCACCCTGGACGATGCGACGCGCATCCGCCTGCGCGCCGACGTGCCGTTTGGCGCGTTTCTCTCAGGCGGTGTTGATTCGAGCACCATCGTCGGCCTGATGGCCCACCATGTGGAGCGGCCGGTCAGGACCTTCTGCATCGGCTTCGAAGACCCGCGTTACGATGAATCGATCTTCGCACGACAAGCCGCCGATCGTTTTGGTTGCCAACACACCGCGGAGGTGGCCGAGCTCAACATGCTGGCGCGCTGGCCGCAGGTGCTGCACCACCTGGACCAGCCGCACGGCGACGCGTCGTTCATGCCGACCCTGCGTGTGAGCGAGCTGGCCGCCAAACACGTCAAAGTGGTGTTGACCGGCGACGGCGGCGACGAGCTGTTTGCGGGCTACGACAAGTACGCTGCATTCTTCGCGCGGCCGGATGCACTGACGATGTCAGCGGCCGATTTCCAGCGCCGCTACTTTGACAGCATTTCGCTGTTCTCACCCGAGGCCAAACGCGCTTTGTACCGACCCGAGATATGGGCGCAGCTCGACGGCATCGACAGCTTTACGCAGGCGGCCAAACCGTGGCTGGATGAGGCGCAGCACTTCGACCGAATTAACCAGGCGCTGTACCTGGACATGCAGTTGCTGCTATGTGGCAACAACCTTGTCAAACCTGACCGCATGGGAATGGCTGCGAGCATTGAAGCGCGCACACCGTTCCTGGATGTCCGGATGATGGAGTTCGCCTTCCGCTCGCGCGGCGCCACCAAACTCTCGGCCGGCGGCGACAAGAAACACTGGTTCAAGCGTGCCGCAGTGCCGCTGATCGGTGAAGACCTCGCCTACCGAAGGAAGCAGATGTTCACCGTGCCGGTGGGCGACTGGTTCAAGAATGAGTTGCACGGTTGGCTGCGCGAGACGCTGACCGGCAGCCATGCCCTGGGGGAGTTGTTCGAACCGGCCGTGGTCACGTCCATGCTGGACCGGCACCGTAACGGCACAGGCAACTTCACGCGCGAGTTGCGTGCGCTGGCGGCGCTGGCTCTTTGGATAAGCAAATGTTGACATTGCCTTCACTGCCTTCGTTTCGAGAACAGGATCGCCACCGCCGTGCGCTTTTTGTGACCTATGGCGCAAGCCACATCGCAAAAATCGCTCCGGTCATTCGCGCAATGGAGAGACAAGGCATCGAGTGCCTGGTGATCGCACTGACGATTGGTCACAGAAAAGCCATTCAACTTGGCCTCAAACCCCTGGGTTATCGAGACTTCTTGGCGCTTTGGGGCGATCGGTCCGAGAAAGTACTGGCGCTAGGCCGATCCTTGTCAGCCGGGAATACCCACCCAGATGTGGACGAACACGAAACCGCGTGCTATCTGGGAACAAACTTTCAAGAATGGTTAGATGAACTGGGAGAAGTGCAGGCTCGGGAACGCTACGCGAAACAGGGCAGACATGCGTTCCTGCCTATTCGTTTCATGGGAAAAATACTCGACACCCTGAAACCTGGTGTCGTTGTCGCCACCAGCACGCCGCGCTCGGAAGAGGCATGTATCCGAGCTGCAGTCGAACGTTCTATTCCGACCTTGACCATGGTGGATCTCTTCGCTCCGCCATCAGACCCGTTTTTGCGAAGGCCGGTACAAGCAGACTGCATCACTGTCATCTCACAAGAAGTGAAAACGCAGTTTGTGGCCTCAGGTATCCCCTCAGACAAGGTCGTCGTGACAGGGTCGCCCGATTTCGACGAACTGTTTGAGCAAGAGGCCGTAGAGGCCGGCGTACAGTTTCGCCAAAAACATGGATGGAGCAACCAACGCGTGGTGCTGTGGGCAGGCATTCTGGAGCCCGAAGACGCGTCGCTCCCTGGAGCGATGCTGGGCATCGACGTGGAGAAGCGGTTGCGCAGTTGGGTGCGGTCACGTGCGGATGTTTCACTGGCGGTACGCTACCACCCGGGTCAATACCACCAGTTCCCGGTACAGCAGCCAGAGCGCAACGTGCATGTCAGCGATGCTGGATCAGAGCCGATTGCAGCCCTTCTCAATGCCTGCGACGTGGTCATACACCAAGTTAGCACGGTTGGTCTGCAAGCGGCGTTGCTCGGAAAGCGCGTGCTACACCTGGAGTTCTCAAGGTGGGTCCAGAACGTGGATTTCGATCTGAGCAGTTTTGGTGTGAGCGAGGGTATCCCAGCGCTGGATGACCTCGTACCTACCCTGGATAGCCCCATGCCCACATCGGCTGGTAAAAAAATGAGCGTACCAGCGGGTCCCTCCGCAGGGCGCGTGGCAGCACAAGTGGCTGCATTGCTCAAAGATAAGAGGACTCCCCGATGAAACTCACCGAAGAAGACATCCGCCCGAAGCAACTGGCTTCGGGACAAAAAATCGCGGCGTTGACCGACCTCGGGCGGATGCTCACACGCAGTAGCGAGTTTGTCGAGGTGGATTGCCCGGCTTGTGGTCAACATGATCCGCAACCCTGTTATGTCAAGAACGGCATGAGCTATGTGAGTTGCCCGCATTGCCGCACGCTCTATGTCAATCCACGCCCACCACCAGCGGTGCTTGACTGGTTCTACCGCGAATCACCCAACTATGCGTACTGGAACAAATACATCTTCCCGGCATCCGAGCCTGCACGCCGTGAGCATATTTTTGTCCCACGCGTGGACCGGCTTCTCGACATCTGCGCCCGATATGAAGTTCAAACCGATGCCCTTCTCGAGGTTGGCGCAGGATTCGGAACCTTCTGCGCCGAACTGAATTCTCGCGACGTTTTTCAGCGTGTCGTCGGCGTCGAACCCACACCAGATCTGGCCAACACCTGCCGTTCCCGTGGCGTAGAGATCATCGAGAGTCCAATCGAGCACGTCCGCACGGAAGCGGTCGGCCAGTTTGACGTCGTGGCAAGTTTTGAAGTGATCGAACACCTGTTCAAACCCGTGGAGTTTATCGCCCACATGGTTCGTTTGATTCGACCAGGCGGAGTGCTGATGTTGACCTGCCCGAACGGCCAGGGTTTCGATATCGAAACCCTTGGCCCGCTGAGCACCACAGTGGATCACGAACACCTCAACTATTTCAACCCCGCCTCCATGGCAGGCCTGCTCAAACGCCATGGCATGGAGCTGATCGAAAGCTTCACGCCTGGGAAACTCGATGCCGAACTGGTCCGCAACAAGGTACTGGAGGGAGCATTTTCTCTGGAAGAGCAACCCTTCCTGAAAAAGGTACTAATCGACGAGTGGGAGCACCACGGCGCAGCATTCCAGGACTTCCTGGTCGCGCGCGGCATGTCCTCCAACCTCTGGGTGGTGGCACGTAAACCAGCCACCTGAGCTGCTCCTTCTGCCTCCGCCTCAATGACCTACAACCTGACATGACTGCACCACAGACAGAAGCGCGCGTCGTCACCATCGTGGATCTTCAGATCCAGAACATCCTGTCCGTCGAAAATGCCCTGCGCGTCGTGGGCGCAAAGGTCGAGGTGGTGCGGGACGCAGCAGCCATTGCCAATGCCGATCTGCTCGTCTTGCCTGGAGTTGGCTCGTTTCGCGCTGCGGCGGAGCGACTGCACGGCAGCGGCATGGCCGAGGCGATCAAACAACATGCGGTAGCACGCAAACGACCTGTTGTCGGTCTGTGCCTTGGCATGCAGCTGCTGGCAGATTTCAGTGAGGAACATGGTGTTCACGCTGGTCTTGGCCTGATTCCCGGCAAGGTAATTCGACTTGAAGAAGCGCCGCCCGATTACAGGGTACCCAACGTGGGTTGGCGCGAGGTCAGCCTGGACGAAAAGGCCATGAAGCTTCTGCCGGAAGCACTGAACAATCGCAGCTATTACCACGTGCACAGCTACCACTTCCAGACCATCGACCCAACCCACACCACAGGTACGTCGACGTTCGGACCTTCAACAATCGCCAGTGTCGTGCAAAGGGGTTCCATCGTAGGCACCCAGTTCCATCCGGAAAAAAGTCAGGAAGCCGGACTTGACCTCCTCCATGCCCTCATCACCGGCCTGCGTTAAACGAGCCCCGCCATGAACCGTCTCATTCCCATCATCTTGCTCAAAAATGGTCTGATCGTCCGCAGCCAACTGTTCACTGTTCATCAGAGCATTGGCAACCCGATGCACACCGTACGGCGCCTGTCCAACTGGAACGTGGACGAACTGATCCTTCTGGACATTTCCACGGAGGACCGCCACGATCTGCGCCGCGATGACCTGCAGGTGCAATACAGCGATGCGACCTTGCTGGGCATACTGCCTGAGATTGCCAAGCTATGCTTCATGCCCCTGGCTGTCGGTGGCCGCATCCGGGATATCGAATCGATGCGCGAGCGATTCGCGCGGGGTGCAGACAAATGCGTCCTGAACTCTGAAGCCGTGCGCAACCCCGATCTCGTGCACCAAGCGTCTCGGGCCTTTGGTGCTCAAGCCATTGTGGTCAGCATCGATGCGCTGAGGCAAGCAGATGGCCGGCTGGAGGTTCATATCGATGGCGGAAAGACACCCACAGGATTGGAGCCTGCTGCCTGGGCGCGGGAATGCGAACGGTTGGGTGCCGGGGAAATACTGATCAATTCAATCGACCGGGACGGCAGCGGCATTGGATACGACCTCGAACTGGTCAAAGCGGTCTCCGACGCTGTCTCCATACCGGTCATTGCTTGCGGTGGCGTGGGGCGCTACGACGACTTTGCGCCCGCAATACGCCAGGCAGGCGCCAGCGCTGCGGCAGCAGCCAATATCTTCAACTTCTATGAGCTGGCTTACCCAAACGCCAAGCAGACTTGCCTTTCCGCAGGCATCCACATGCGTCCCATCAGCCTGGAAAACAAGTGGTTTCCGCGCGAGCCACGCTATGACTTACAACAAGAGAAAGCGAAGCTTGATCAGCGCATGAAAAATGCCAGCGACCGTGTGTTCACAGCGGCCCTGGACCAACGCGAACGGAAAATGACATGGTGTACACAGTGCCTCTACCCTTCGCTCAGTGCGACACCGATGGAATACGACGCACATGGGCTCTGCATGGGATGCCAGATTGCCAACCTGAAGCGGGATTTCCCCGATTCCGAATGGACCCGCCGTCAACACGTCCTCAAAGATATCCTGGAACAGGCGCGATCCCAGGATGGCAGCCGCCACGACTGCGTGATTGGGGTTTCGGGAGGCAAGGACAGCTACTTTCAGACGCACTACGTGAAGAATGTCCTGGGTTACAACCCGTTGTTGGTCACCTACTACGGCAACAACTTCACCCCTGAAGGCGAGCGCAATCTGCAACGTATGGCCGAGGTATTTGATGTCGATCACATCATCTACAAACCGGGTGTGGGTCTGCTGAAGAAGCTCAACCGGCTTGGCTTCAAGATCATGGGCGACATGAACTGGCACGGCCACATGGGAATTTCCACGATCCCCATGAAGATCGCCGCACTGCACCAAATCCCATTGGTGATATGGGGTGAACATGGATATGCCGATCTATGCGGGCAGTTTTCGATGAACGATTTCGTCGAATGGTCCTACCGAAACCGCCTCGAACACTTTGGACGCGGCTACGAGTGGAACTACATGGTCGGTCACGAAGGTATACGCCCCGCCGACATGGTCGCCTATCAATACCCGAGTGACCAGGAAATATTCGATCTGGGTCTCAAGGGCATTTACCTGTCGAATTTCGTTCCCTGGGATGGCAATGCAAACAGCAAGCTCGCCAGTGAGTTGTACGGCTTCGAGACGGGGGATATTCCGTTCGAACGAACCTACCGCCGCGCATCCAACCTTGACGACATGCACGAAAACGGGGCTCATGACTACCTGAAGTTCGTGAAGTTTGGCTACGGACGCTGCACAGATCACGCATCCAAGGACATTCGAAGCGGTGAAATGTCCCGTGAAAAGGGCATTGATCTGGTTCGGCGTTACGACCCGATCAAGTCCTCCGACATCAAGCGCTGGCTGGAATACGTGGGCATGAGCGAGCAAGAGTTCGACGCCATCGCTGACACTTTTCGCGACCCCCGTGTGTGGTGGTACGACGGCGGCTGGAAGAGACACCACATCAAATCCTGAGCCTGGTCCAACCGCTCGCCCTGACCCACTTTCTGGAAAGTTCCAAAGAGATCGTCCATGCTGAACAAATCCACCATCCTCATCACCGGCGGCACCGGCTCGTTTGGTCACACCTTCGTGCCCATGACGCTGGCGCGCTACAACCCGCGCAAACTCATCATCTACTCGCGCGACGAGATGAAGCAGTGGGAGATGTCCAAGCTGTTCCAGGGCGACGAACGCGTGCGCTTCTTCATCGGTGACGTGCGCGACCGCGAGCGCATGTACCGCGCGCTCGACGGCGTGGACTACGTGGTGCACGCCGCGGCCACCAAGATCGTGCCCACGGCCGAGTACAACCCGTTTGAGTGCGTCAAGACCAATGTCACGGGCGCCATGAACCTGATCGATGCCTGCATCGACAAGAAAGTGAAGGGAGTCGTGGCCCTGTCCACCGACAAGGCCAGCAGCCCGGTCAACCTCTACGGCGCCACCAAACTGGTGTCGGACAAGCTGTTCGTGGCCGGTAACTCCTACGCTGGTATAGACGGGTGCAAGTTCTCGGTGGTGCGCTATGGCAATGTGATGGGCTCGCGCGGCTCGGTCATCCCGTTTTTCCTCACGCAAAAAGGCAAGGGCTCGTTGCCCGTCACCGACGACCGCATGACGCGCTTCATGATCACGCTGGAGCAGGGCGTGGAGCTGGTCTGGCACGCCTTTGAGGACATGGAAGGCGGCGAGATCTACGTGAAGAAGATCCCGTCGATGAAGGTGACCGACATTGCGCGTGCCGTAGATCCCGAGGCCACGCACGAGATCGTGGGCATCCGCCCCGGCGAGAAGCTGCACGAGCAGATGATCAGCGAGGAAGACGCGCACTACACCTTTGAATACCCCGAGCACTTCAAGATCCTGCCGGCCATCCACAGCTGGCACGAGGACTTCAAGCGCATCAAGGACGGCCAGCGTGTGCCCGAGGGCTTCACCTACGCCAGCGACAGCAACACCGAGTGGATGGACGTGCCGGCCCTGCAGGCCTGGATCGCCCAGCACCAGGACAAGATCGGTCGCATCTGAACGTGTCCCGCTCCATGGAATACATCCCCTACGCCACCCAGTCCATCAACGAGGACGATCTTGCCGCCGTGCGCGAGGTACTGACATCGGGCTGGCTGACCCAGGGTCCGGCCGTGCCGCGCTTCGAGCAGGCATTTGCTGCGCTGCAGGGCGTGGCGCACGCCGTGGCGGTGTCCAACGCCACCGCCGGCCTGCACATCGCCTGTCTGGCACTGGGCGCAGGCCCGGGCAAGACCGTGTGGACCAGCCCGAACAGCTTCGTGGCCTCGTCCAACTGCGCGCTGTACTGCGGCGCCGGCGTGGACTTCGTGGACATCGACCCGGCCACGCGCAACATGAGCGGGAGCGCCCTGGCCGCAAAGCTGGAACAGGCCGAACGCGATGGCCAGCTGCCCGCCATCGTCATCCCGGTGCACTTCGCTGGCCTGGCCTGCGATCTGACACCGATGCGCGCGCTGGCCGACCGCTACGGTTTCAAGATCATTGAAGACGCCTCGCACGCCGTGGGCGCCAGCTACAACGGCCAGCCCATCGGCAGCCGCTACGCCGACGCCAGTGTGTTCAGCTTCCACCCGGTGAAGATCGTCACCACCGGCGAAGGCGGCATGGTCACCACACCGGACGCGGCGCTGGCCCGTCAACTGCAGCTGCTGCGCTCGCACGGCATCAAGCGCGAACCCGGCGAGATGCAGCAGGCCAACGCCAGCACCGGCGCCTGGCACTACGAACAACACAGCCTGGGCTTCAACTACCGGCTCACCGACATCCAGGCCGCTCTGGGCTCTTCGCAGCTGCAACGCATCTCGGCCTTCCACGCGGCGCGCGAACGCGTGGCCGAGCGCTATGATCAGCTGCTCGCCGGTCTGCCGCTGCGCCTGCCGGCGCGCTTGCCAGGGCCCGGCGCCACAGCCCGCTCGTCCTGGCACCTGTACGTGGTGGAGATCGTGCCCGGCCCCGGCGTGGCTGAACGCGCCACCGTGTTCGCCCGCCTGCGCGAGGCCGGCATCGGCGTGAACGTGCACTACATGCCCATTCCCCTGCAGCCCTACTACCGGGCGCTCGGCTTCCGCCCGGGCCAGTTTCCGGCTGCCGAGGCCTATGCGGCGCAAGCGCTGTCGATCCCGATCTACCCGATGCTGACGGATGCGATGCAGGACCGTGTGATCGCTACGCTGACCCAGGCCCTGCGAGCATGACCACGCTGCTCATCGTCCAGGCGCGCATGACCTCGACCCGGCTGCCGGGCAAGGTGCTGTTGCCGCTGGCAGGCGCTCCCATGTTCACGCGGCTGGTTCAGCGTCTGCGCCGGGTGCGGCGCGCCGACGGCATCGTCATCGCGACCACCACCAACGCCACCGATCACCCGATCGCCGCGCTGTGCGACACGCTGGGCGTGCCCTGCCATCGCGGCAGCGAACACGACGTGCTCTCGCGCTACGCCGATGCGACACGCCTGCATGGTGCGGATGTAGTGGTGCGCATCACGGCCGACTGCCCGCTGATCGACGCGGCGCTGATCGACGAGGTGATCGCGGTCTATGCCGAAGGAGGCAGCGACTACGTCTCCAACATGCTGCCCCCCACCTGGCCGTATGGCATGGCGGTCGAGGTGTTCAGCGCCGCCGCGCTGCAGCAGGCCCATGCCGAGGCCACGCAGGCCGCCGAGCGCGAGCACGTCACGCCATTCATCTACTGGCATCCCGACCGCTACCGACTGCGCAACGTCGAAAGCCCGGTGGACCTCAGCCACCACCGCTGGACAGTGGACACGCCCGAGGACTACGAACTGGTGCGGCGCCTGTTCGAGACGCTCCACCCCATCAACCCCGAATTCACTCTGGCGGACATCCTGACCCTGCTGGACACTCATCCCGACTGGATGACCCTCAACCAGCATGTGGAGCAGAAACCGGCCACCGAATCACAGACCAAGGAGCCCACCCCATGACCTTCAAGACCGAACAGGAAGCCTTCTGGGCCGGCGATTTCGGCACCGAGTACATCCAGCGCAACCAGGGCGATGCCCTGCTCGCATCCAACCTCGACTTCTTCACCAAGGCCCTGCGCGGCGCGCGCGGCATCAAGAGTTGCATCGAGTTCGGCGCCAACATCGGCATGAACCTCAAGGCGCTGAACCTGCTGCGTCCCGGCATCGACGCGCACGCCATAGAGATCAACGCAGAGGCCGCGAAACAGCTGGGCACGGTGATCCTGCCTTCGAACGTCTACAACAGCTCCATCCTTGACTTTGCGCCCGCGCGCCAGTGGGACCTGACCTTCATCAAGGGCGTGCTCATCCACATCAACCCCGAGGTGCTGCCGCAGGTGTATGACACGCTGGTCGCCAGCACCCGCCGCTACCTGATGGTGGGCGAGTACTACAACCCGGCGCCGGTGGCCATTCCCTACCGCGGCCACAGCGACCGCCTGTTCAAGCGCGATTTCGCGGGCGAGATCATGGACCGCCACCCGCAGCTGCAACTGGTGGACTACGGCTTCGCCTACCGCCGCGACCCCAACTTCCCGCAAGACGACATCACCTGGTTCCTGATGGAAAAGCTGGAGTGACATGAAACTTGTGGCGATCCGGGTCGATGCCTCGGCGACCATCGGCACCGGTCATCTCAAGCGCTGCCTGTCGCTGGCGCAGGCCCTGATCGAACAAGGCGCGCAGGTCAGCCTGATCGCACGCGCGCTTGACGGTGTGGCGGCACAGGTGCTGCGAGACGCGCCCTGCCCGGTGCGCTGGTTGCCTGCGCCCAGCGGCGACGTCCCGACCGACAGCACCTCCACGCCACACGCCGCGTGGGCCGGCGTGTCGTGGACGCAAGACGCCGACGACACCGCAAACGCCTTGAGAACCGAGCGACCCGACTGGCTGGTGGTGGACCACTACGCCTTCGACGTGCGCTGGCACGACGCCCTGCGCGCATCGCAGGACTGCCGCCTGCTGGTGATCGACGACACAGCGGACCGGGCACTGGCCCCGGACGCGCTGCTGGACCACAACTGGGCGCCCGACCACCGGACCAAGTACGCTGGCCGGCTGGCACGCGAACCCCATTGGCTGGCCGGCCCGCGCTACGCCCTGCTCTCGCCCGCCTACCGAAACGCGCCGCGCTACGCCTTCCAGCCAGAGGTGCGCAGCATCGGCATCTTCATGGGCGGCACCGATCCCGATGGCATCTCGGCGCGGGTGCTGGTGGCCTGCCGTTCGGCCGACTTTTCCGGTCTGGTGGAGGTCGTGTCCACATCGGCCAATCCGCATCTGAGCGCCTTGCGAGATGCCTGCACTGGCGCCGGCCACGCCACACTCACCCTCGATCAAACCGACCTCGTCGCTTTCTTTACCCGCCACGACCTGCAGATCGGTGCCGGCGGTGGCGCCACCTGGGAACGCTGCAGCATCGGCGCGCCCACCCTCGCGATCGCGGTGGCCACCAACCAGTCGGCCGTGGTGCCCGGCCTGGCATCGCTCGGCGCGGTGTGCGCCGCCACGGAGGCGACCCTGACGAGCACGCTGCGCGAACTGATCCAGAACCCCATGGCACGGCAAGCCCTGGCCACCCGGGCCGCCACCCTGGTCGATGGCCGCGGTGCCCAGCGCGTGGCCCTGCACCTGCTACGCGACACACTGCGGCTCCGGCCCGCCACGCTGGCCGATGCGCAGCTGCTGCATGCGTGGCGCAACCATCCATCTGTGCGTGCGGTCTCGGGCAACAGCGAGCCAATCTCTTTCAAAAGCCATCACAGCTGGATGCGGCGCGTGCTCCAGTCGCCAGACCGCAGGCTGTTGATCGCCCAGGTGGGTGCTCTGCCCGTGGGCAGCATCCGCTTCGACCAGTTGGAGACGGGTCACCTTGAGGTCTCGCTCTACACCGATCCGCAACTGCAAGGCCTGAGTCTCGGCCCGCGCCTGCTGCTCGCCGGCGAACGGCAAATGCACCACAGCCTGCAGGCGCCGTTCACGGTCGATGCCACTGTGGTCGCTGGCAACACCGCGTCACAACAACTCTTCGAAGGCAGCGGTTACCATGGTGGACCGCTGCTCTATTGCAAAACCATTGGGCCCTTGCCCGACGAACCGACCGCCATACCATGAAGATCCTCGACCGCGAGATTGGCCCCGGACACCGCCCCTACCTGATCGCCGAAATGTCGGGCAACCACAACCGGTCGCTGGAGCGCGCGCTGGCTATCGTGGACGCGGCCGCCGCACACGGTGCCGACGCGATCAAACTGCAGACCTACACCGCCGACACCATGACGCTCAATGTGCGCATGCCCGGCTTTGTGATCGACGACCCCAAGAGCCTGTGGGCCGGTCGCCAACTCTACGAACTTTACGAAGACGCGCACACGCCTTGGGCATGGCACGCGCCTATCATGGAACGCGCGGCCTCGCACGGCGTGCACTGCTTCAGCACCCCGTTCGACTTCAGCTCGGTGGACTTCCTCGAATCGCTGGACGTCCCGGCCTACAAGATCGCCTCGTTCGAAAACACCGACCTGCCCTTGATCCGCCGCGTGGCCGCCACCGGCAAGCCCCTGATCATGTCCACCGGCATGGCCACGGCGGGCGAGATCGACGAAGCCGTACGCGCCGCGCGAGACGCCGGCTGCCAAGACTTGGTCCTGCTCAAGTGCACCAGCACCTACCCAGCCACAGCGGACAACACGAATATCTCGACCATCCCGCACATGCGCACGCTGTTCGGCTGCGAGGTGGGTCTGTCGGACCACACCTTGGGCTGTGGCGTGTCGGTCACGGCCACTGCCCTAGGCGCGACGGTGATCGAAAAACACTTCACCCTGCGCCGCGCCGATGGTGGAGTAGATTCGAGCTTTTCTATGGAGCCTCACGAATTTCTTCAGCTACGCGAAGAAACTGAGCGGGCGTGGCTGGCCCTTGGACAGGTGAGCTATGGTCCGACGCAGGCAGAAATGAAGTCGCTAGCATTCCGTCGCTCTCTTTACATTGCTGCAGACCTTAAATCGGGGGACGTTCTTACACGTGAGAATCTGAGATGCGTACGGCCAGGATTTGGTCTTGCGCCGAAACATTTGGACACTCTATTGGGCTTGCGGGTAAGTCAAGATGTGAAGAGCGGCACACCCATGAAATGGGAGCTACTGGTCAGATCGCCGTGACGTTCTGGCGTAAATCGGCCCGGCGCAATCGAAAGTCAAGTAAACCTGTCTCGATTGACTTGAGCAGATATACCAAGGCGTCAGCTTGGCGACCAATGCGTGCAACGGCGGCATCAATGGCCGCCGCTTGCGTCGCAAAGCGGCGCTTGAGATCGATAACGGGTCTGGCGACGTTGAGTATTTCAGGAGTACCGGCAGCATAGGGTCGCCACAAATCCGGGCGCGATGCACTCGAATGGGTTGTATTCTGCGGCAGGCATCTGCTTCAGCGCGGCGGCATGCACAACGATGTCAATGCCCTCAAGGGCGCGCGTCCATCGGGATTCATCCCGGATATCACCAATAAAGTAGCGCATCCCTTGATGTTGACGGGGTGAATAAACCTGAGCCATTTCGAACTGCTTCAGCTCATCTCTTGAGTACACCACCAGACGCTTCATATCTGGGTAACGAGATAGCACGGTTCCGACAAAAGCCTTGCCAAAGGAGCCCGTACCGCCGGTGATCAGGATGGATTTGTCGTTTAGCATGAGAGAAAAGGGTTCACCATATTGTCCTTATCGGGGCTGTCCCCACCTGCATGCCGAATTTAACTATTCAGTTAGCCGGCTCGTCTGGAAATGGTGTTTTCACCAGTTGTGGGTACTTGCCTTGCGTCAGTTTTCCCCAATTTTTCTTGGCATTGACGCATGATTTCTCTATGTCCATGCTGCAAAGTTTTCGCAACGCTATGCCTGCTTCAGCCGAATGCCCATTGAGCGCCAGTGCCAGGGCATAGCGGTAAAACGAAGATGGATAGCCATAGCGCTCTGATATGTGCCGCATCCACTCCAACTGTGATTCCGACATGCCCGGTGCTGCCTCGGTTCGAGCGAACCGAATCAACTCGCTAATCTGTGTGAGTAACAGAGGTGTCGGTGGCGGTAGCGGCGCTGGATTCACGAGCCCCACCTCTGCATAGCGCATTTGTCGCCACTCCTCCTCCCACGCAGGATATTCGAATGCCACCGTGGCAAAAATTAGGAACGAAGCTGCCGCAAATGTCTTCAAGACAAGGCGTACCAATCCGGGTGGCAATTTTGCGCATTGCTGATCCAGGGGCGACGGATGCACTGCGGACAAAGTACCCATTAGGAAGCCGACCGGCAACAGAAAAAATGCATATTTCAACGGATATTCCAACATGGCATGACTGAACACAAATCCTATGCCTATCAATATGGACCAAGACAATGGGTCCCGGCATCGCCTTATCTGCCAAACGCACCATGCGACCAAGCTGCCGCCGGCTATTAGCCCGACCGGCACGCCATTTTGCAAAACAAGATCCAGGAAAAGGTTGTGCGCGCTGTCATAAAACCCGTGCGTCGCAGGATGGTCTAAGGCAACCACGTTTGAGGCTATGCCAACTTGGCCCCATCCGTACCCGACCCAGGGAGCACGTACCGTGGCATCGAGCATCGCTTGCCAAAACTCCAGTCGCATGCCCGGCGTCTCCATCCGAACAAGCGCCGACGCGCTGTCAGGCCCCAACAGAAGGACTTTGTTTAACGCAGGCCAAAGTAGAGACAGCCCAACATAATACAGACTCAACCCGAAAACTACGACAGGGCTGGTCCGCAGGCCGCAACGCTTGCGCAGCAAACCGTAGGCTAGGCAAAACCATACCAGGGACAGCAAGACTGAACGCGATCCAGTCATGACGAGGCCAGATATAAGCAGTAGCGCTGCCAATACGCCTGGCCAGGCACGCAGACATCGCGACTCAAACAAAAAAATCAGCCCGGCGATACCAAGCAGAAGTAGGGTTGCAAGCTGATTGGGCTGCGCCAAATTCGCGAAAGGCCGTGCCCCCGGCGGCATGTCGACGATGGAAAGACCGAGCAAGCCCAAGTCCAGCCACTGATGGATAGCTAAAGCCGCCGACACCAGCGCAGACAACACCAACGCAGCCCACCAACCGTCCAGTACCTTCAGCGGCGTTGAAATTTGCGCCGTTCCCAGGACAACGCGTGTCCCAGCCAGTGCCGCCAGACCAAACCCTGCAAGATACAGCCACGCCAACCAAGCGTCTCCTGAAAAATAGATTTGCCCGAAAGCAAATTGCCCAAGCGGAATAACGGAGAAGGCCAGAGCTGCCCAAACGACAGCGGGCATGGCGCCAGCGCGCAACGCAGCCCAAATCATGACGGGTGCGAAAGCCAGTGCAGCCGCTAACTCCCCATGAAAACTAAGCCACGGTGAATAGTGATTTGGCAGGAGATAACAAATTCCCAAGACGACCGCACACCACAATACTACTCTTGCGCTCACGTATAGCACCTTAAACAGATTTCATTTCACAACTGCAGAATAAAAAAGGCGCGTCAATGACGCGCCTTTTTTCAAAACTTATCTGCGGGAAGCCAGATAAGCGATCGCTGTTAACCGCGGCAAGAGCCTGGCAAATACTTTGATGGCATGGGTGTGGTCGCACCCGGGCCACACTTCCACTTAAACACAGTCTTGTTCACATCGGTATTGGCCAGCGCGGTTGTATCGTTCGCGTAAGGCGTCATGTCAATTGTGGTGCTAGCTGCACCACTCAGACTTGTATCAGCAGTAGTCTTAATTGTGACCAAGCCAGCGCTTGTTGTCACGATAGAAAGAACATACTTTGTTGGCGCGCTGGCGGCAGTACCGGCAACATTTTGCTCGCACCCCCAAGTGTTTGCCAAAGGCAGAACATTGCTAGAAATGGTTTGAACCGTTTCAGTGACGCTGGTGCGGCATTGCGAGCCCGCCAGAATCGCTTCCGACACCTTGGCACGAACGGTGTAATCCTGATAAGCCGGCAACGCCACCGCGGCCAAAATACCAATAATCGCAACAACGATCATCAATTCGATCAGGGTAAAACCCTTTTGCATAGAACGCTTCATGAATAACTCCTTGGATAAGAACATGTAACAACAATGAGACACTTGTTCTGAGCAGATTCTATGCCAGGCCGTTTCATGCTCGAATTTGCCTACTTGCCGGCAAGAACCTATGTATCAAAATGCAAAATGTGTCTATTTTTGTCACTTTCGAGCTTTCATGTGACATTTTTGTCAGCCCATTTGCGTCACTTACTTGATGCACACCTGCCGCACCATCTTGATGTCCGTCAGCCCCATCATGATTTTTTCCATGCCGTCCATCTTCAGGGTGCGCATGCCGCCTTCGACGGCGGCGGAGAAGATTTCGGCGACGCGGGCGCGTTCCTGAATGAGTTTCTTGATGTCGTCGGAGGCGATCAGCAGTTCGTGCAGGCCGATGCGGCCCTTGTAGCCGGTCTTGTTGCACTTGTCGCAGCCGACGTGGCGGTAAAACCTGAGTTGACCGTCCTGGTCATAGGCCTGGTGCCAGCTCTCGATCAGTTTCTGGGTCTCGCCCTCATAGTCGGCCAGCCAAGCGGCGGAGTGTCGGAGTTCATCGGAATATTCGACGGCAAACAGGCGCAATTCTTCCGCGTCCGGCACATAGGACTCCTTGCAATCGCACAGCTTCTTGGCCAGGCGTTGCGCCAGAATGCCCAACAGTGCATCGGCGAAGTTGAACGGGTCCATGCCCATGTCCAGCAAGCGCGTGATGGACTCGGGCGCCGAGTTGGTGTGCAGGGTGGAAAACACCAGGTGGCCGGTGAGCGAGGCTTCCACGCCCATGGCCACGGTTTCCTTGTCGCGCGACTCGCCGACCATGATGATGTCGGGGTCAGCCCGCAAGAAGGCGCGCATGATCAGGGCAAAGTCAATGCCGGCCTTGCGGTTGATCTGGACTTGGCGCAGCCCTTTTTGCGTGATTTCAACCGGATCTTCGGCGGTCCAGATTTTTGTGTCCGGCGTGTTGAGGTGCTTGAGGATGGAGTGCAGCGTGGTGGTTTTGCCGGAGCCAGTGGGTCCACACACGTAGAACAGGCCGTAGGGCTTTTCGATGGTCCGCACCACCCGCTCTTTGTTGTGGGGGGTCAGGCCGAGCTTGTCCAACGGAATGGGCTCACCGGCAGCCAGAATACGCATCACCACGTCTTCCACGCCGCCGGCCGACGGGATGGTGGCCACCCGCAACTCGATGTCCAGCGGACCGTATTTCTTGAACTTGATCTTGCCGTCCTGCGGCCGGCGACGCTCTGAAATGTCAAGATCGCACATGATCTTCAAGCGGGTCACCATGGCCTGGCGAAAATGCGCGGGCACCTCGATGTAGGGCTGCAAGGTGCCATCAATGCGAAAGCGGATGCCGGTCTTGAGCTTGCCGGGCATCGGCTCGATGTGGATGTCCGACACCTTCTGGTGGTAGGCGTCGATGATGACCTTGTTGACGAACTTGACCAGTTCGTTATCGGCCGCCGCCGACTCCAGCGAGTCGTCGTTGCTGTCGTCGGCGGGTGCGCCATCCATGTCGGCCAGCAGCTCGTCAATGGAACCGCCCTCCACCTCAGCGCCGAAGATTTGCCCCAGCGTATCCGTGAACTCGCTCTGCGTGGTGACGCGATAAGCAAACTTGGTAATGCGGGGGAATACCTGCGGCACGATCCGCGAGCTGCGCACGGCCTCTGGGTCCATGCACATGACGACAAGGCCCTCGGGCGACTCCTCCAGCGGAATCCAGCCCTGCTCTTCGATGAACTCGCGTTTGAGCGATCCGTGCAGCATTTCTGAACGAATACGGCCGGCACTGAAGGCCTCATAGGGCACATCGAAAAACTTGGCCAATGAAGAACCAATCTGGGCCGGCCGCACCTTGTATTGGGTCATCAACACATGTTCAACCGGTCGCCCCTGGTTACGCGCCTCCTGCAGGCAATGCTCCAATTCTTGCGCTGTCATCACACCTTCGGCAACCAGGCCTTCGTACTTGGTGGCACTGCGCCGCACACCGTCTTCGGCCTTGTGCACACGCTGCCGGATGGCGGTGGCGAGGGTCTTGCACAGCTGGGCAACGCCTTCGACCTCCAGCTCGCTAAAGGATTGGTCGCTTTTATTATTGATGACCTGCAATACGCCATGGAGTGTTTTGCCCTCCAGGATAGGCGCTACCAACATCTGACGGGTCCGGTAGCCCGAACGCTTGTCCACTTCCTTCAAAAAAGTCAGGGCAGGGTGAATTTGCTTGAGCGCCTCGTCGTCATACACATCGGGCAGGTTGAGCAACTGCCGGCTGTAGGCGGCGTAGCCCGCGATGCTTTGCGGCGTGATGGGCAGTTTGAGATCGCGGCTGCTGTTGAGGCCGGTCTTGACCTTGGAGACGATAGCGGTCTGGTCTTCGTTGACGACGTAAAGGGTCAAGCGATCCGCATTGAACAATTTGCAGATATCGTGGCTGGCCTCCAGCATGATCTGCTCTACGTTTTCAGTCTCATGAATGCGAGCGGTAACGTGTTGCAGCTGCTTGTAAAAAAGCGCTTCAAACGTCATGCCGCGTTTGACGGCAGGCAAATTCACGTGCGTCAGGTCTGAATAAACTGCATTTGAGTACCTGCCAGCTCAATCAGGTCCCCATTTTTCAAGGCAAGCGGGTCGGACCCGATGGGCGCCCCATTGAGTGCCGGATTTCCCGCGCCTTCCACATGATGGACGAAAAACCCGCGCTGGCGGCGGGTAATGGCGGCAACGGCCACGCCGGGCTTGCCGATGGTGGTCACCACTTTGGTCAAGATCACTTCGCGACCGGCCGCAGCACCCGACATCACCTTGATCGCCCCATGAAGCGGCTCCAGCGCGCCATGATGCGAGTCCATTGCGCCAGGGTTGGCCGCAGAATCTGCATGGAACGCCGACAGTGGCGCAGGGGGTGCTGCCGCCACGACCGCGCCGGCTTTGAACATCATGGTTTTCTCAAAACCGGCACCCGCCGCATCATTGACGAACTTGATCTTGTATTTGCCCACCTCGACGGTGTCGTTGTTTTGAAGCAACTGCTTCTTGGCGGCTTTTCCATTCACGTAGGTGCCATTGGTGCTGTTCAGGTCTTCCAGATAGACTTCGCCGCCTTGCATCTGCACTGCAGCGTGCTCGCCACTGACGGCCAGATTGTCGATCACGATGTCGTTATAGGGCCGCCGCCCCAAGGTTGTGCGGTCCTTGGTTAACTGGACTTCCTTGATGACAACACCGTCGATCGATACGATCATTTTCGGCATGACCGACTCCTGTTCCTGAAACTTGTAATTGGAAATCCCATGAGCTTGCTATTTGCCAAGTAATCTGGATATTAACCCGCGTTTCTCTTGCTTGTTGACCACTTGCGTCAACAAGACCGTGATGTTGTCGCGTCCACCATTTTCGTTGGCTGCGCAAACCAGCGCTCCCGCCATTTGATCCAGCGACGATCCATTTTGCAGAATTTGTGCAATCGCTGCGTCGTCCATCATGTCAGAAAGCCCATCAGAGCACATCAAATAGATATCCCCTGCCTCTACAGAATACTCATTGAGGTCCAGCGCCACTTCCGTTTCTACGCCCAAGGCCCGGGTTACCAGGTTTTTGTTGGGCGATGTCGCGGCCTGCTCCCGCGTCAGCAAGCCGGCGTCCATCTGCTCCTGCAAGAGTGAATGGTCCCGGGTGATCTGCAAGAGCTGATTTCCGCGCCACCGATAGCAGCGCGAATCACCCACATGCCCCAACAGCAAGGTGGCACCTTGAAAAACGGCCAGGACCAGGGTTGTTCCCATGCCCGAGTACTGGGGATTGGCGTGCGAGGCGTTAAAAATAGAGCGGTTGGCATTGTCAACACAGATCTCGATAGCGCGCCTGACCTGCCCGGCCTGGGCCTGCGGACCCGCCTCAGACAACCAGCGGGCCAATTCCGTCTTGATAAACGCGGTAGCCATGCCGCTGGCAATCTCGCCGGCGTTGTAGCCGCCCATGCCATCCGCCAGGACAGCCAGGTGCGTGGCTTCATCAAACACCACGGCGTCTTCGTTGTTCTCCCGGACCCGGCCTGGATCGGTTTGCGCGCAGAAGGTGTAATTCATGATAAGTCCGGCTATATTTCCAGGTCGATGGCGGTGCCACCCGATAATACCGCCCGCAAGTCACTGGCGAACTGACCGCCGTCCTGATGGCGCGCTTCTGGACGCTTGCTGAGTGACCTGGTAACCAGGCTCGCCAGGTTTTGCGGCAATTCGGGACGGATGCTTCGGATGTCGGGCGCGTCGTCGCTGGCAATTTTTTGCATCAGTTCGGCCATCGAATCGCCCCGAAATGGCAGCACGCCCGTGAGCAGCTGGAACAGCGTGACTCCCAACGAATAAAGATCCGAACGGCCATCGACCTTTTTGCCGGCGAGCTGCTCCGGCGACATGAAGCTCGGCGTTCCCAAGACAAGGCCGGTTTTGGTCCTGCTCGAATCAGTGATGCGGGCGATGCCAAAGTCGGTAACCTTCACCGTGTCACTCTCAAGATCAAACATGATGTTGGCGGGCTTGATGTCGCGGTGCACCACATGCAGACCGTGGGCATAGCCGAGTGCCTCGGCGACACGGGCGACGATGCTCAACACAACGGGCACCGGAAGCAACTGCTCCGTCGTGCAAAAGCATGTCAGGTCCTTGCCTTTAAGGAATTCCATGGCGATATAGGCCAGACCGTGGTCTTCGCCAGCGTCAAAAATGGTGACGATATTTTGGTGTTGCAAACGCCCGGCCGTCTCCGCCTCACGAAAAAAGCGCTCGCGTGCATCGACCAGCGCCCGGCCCGCAAACTCTTCACTCAAGGCCATGGTTTTAATGGCCACGATGCGTCCAATTTTGGGATCTTTGCCGAGATACACGACCCCCATGGCACCCTTGCCCAATTCCCGCGCCACCTGATAGCGCCCCAACAAGTCGGTTTTGACGGCTTCCGACAAGGGGACGACTGGGCTTAATTTGGACTTGAGGTCTTTGTAATCTTGGTTGTAGGCCGCCATGTGCTGGTACACCGCCTCGGCCGTGTTGAACTGGCGCCTGCGCTCAAAATCGAGAGCCAGTGCGTACAAATCGCCCATCAGGGCATCACCCATTGGCGCACGGCGGAAGCGCTCAAACGCCATGTCGAGTTGACCCTGTCCCTGCAGGGCAAGCCCCATCATCCGGTCGGTTTCAGCCAATGTTTCCGCCGACTTGGCTGAATCGACCTTGTTCAGCAAGACGCGCTTGCTCATGAATGCCAGGTGGCCGATCAGCAAAAGTGCCGTCGGCAGAACCATGTTGAGCCACAGGGTGGCGCCTGTCAGCAGGCCGAACTCAGCCCCCAGTAAGGCGATCAGGAGCAAAAGGGTGAGCGTGGCGGCTGCGGACGACGGCAGACGCGGCAAAAGCACCATGAGGTAGACGCCGACCAGCAGCAAGGCAGCCAGCGTAACCCACAGAGCCCACACCGGTTGGACAAAGCCATGCCCGTTCAAAATACTGGATGTGATGTGCGCCATGGCCTCAGCCGACGACAAAGCGGGCAGTCCGGGCACAGCGAACGGGGTGCCCACGCCGGCCGCCGTGACACCGATGACAACAATCTTGTCAGCGTATCTGGAGGCAGGAATCTTCCCTGTCAGCACATCGTCAAACGAATCCACGGCAAAGGCCGGTTTGCCCTGACGCCCTTTGTAGAACTGCGGCAACATGCGCCCCGCACTGTCCGTCTTGACGCGCAGCGTCCCGATTTGCACGGACGCCCCCGGATTCAGCTTGATGTCGGCCGCGGTCAGATGGAGGCCCGTGGCGACCGCCAGCAGTGCCATTGAGGGCGGGGTTTTGTTTGCGTCAATCAGCAGCAGGGGCACTTGCCGAACGACCCCATCCACATCCGGCACCAAATTCAGCGGGCCGACCCCGGCAGCGGCCGTTGGCAGGGCTTCGCCTGTTTGCTGCCCTGCAACGGAATTGGAAGGGGGGATGACGACATTGGCGGCGCTGCGGAAGCTGCGGACCAGGCGGGCATCCGTGTCCAGCGCCACCTCGGCCTCGGCAACCAGCTGGGTCAATTGCGCGTGGGCAACCGATGGGGCACTGCCCGCTTCAGCGGCAACGGCCAACACGGTCTTGATGTCGCGAATAAAGCGCAGCCCGCGGTCAGACTCGGGTTCAAAAACGAAATCCGTGTAAACAATGCTTTTTGCCTTGACCGCCGCCAACCGCTCAATCATCCTGGCCTGGATATCGGGCGGCCAAGGCCAGCGGCCGATGCTGGCAATGCTCTGGGCATCAATGGCGATGACAGCTAGCTGACTGGAAGGCTGACGCGAGGTGCTGGTGCTGGCGAAGTCGTAGAAGCGGCGTTCAAGCGCGCCGATCAGGTCGGTCGTCGCGTGGAGCGCGATGACGGCGATCAGCGTCGACAGCCCAAGGAACAAGTCGGATTTCCAGAAAGCGTCCGCCCTACGGGGTGTGAATTGCGCCACTGGCCGACCCTAACCCGTTACAGCCATCAACTTTACGGGGCAGTGTCCGGCAGGACGTTTGTACGCCTGCTCAGGCCGGCGTTTCCGCGCGTTTTTTCAGTACCGTACCCACGAGAAACACCACCAGTGCGCCGGCGATGCCCAAACCGTAATTCCATGCTTTTGTTTGCGGCAGCAAATCCACCACCGCCGGGTCGGTGTGTCCCATGGTGCCGGCAATCCAGCCCAACAACATGCCGCCGATCATGATGATGATCGGGAACCGATCCATCAGCTTGAGCACCAACTGGCTACCCCAAATGATGATGGGAATGCTGACCAGAAGGCCAAAAATCACCAGCGGCAACTGGTGTTCTCCGCCGGCGCTGGTAGCCACCCCGGCGATCGCGATCACGTTGTCGATACTCATGACCAAGTCGGCAATGATCACGGTTTTGACCGCCGCCCACAGCTTGTCGCTGCCCTGAATGTTGGAATGGCCCTCCTCCTCCGGGACCAGCAGCTTGACACCGATCCACAACAACAAGGCGGCACCCACCAGCTTCAGATACGGCACGGCCAGCAAGGTCAAGGCGAAGGCAATCAGGATGACGCGCAACACAATGGCACCGGCCGTTCCCCACAAAATGCCTTTGAGGCGAAGATGTTTCGGCAACTGGCGGCACGCCAGCGCAATGACCACGGCGTTATCACCACCCAGCAGAATATCGATCATGATGATCTGACCGACTGCGAGCCAAAAATGAGCGGTGAGGAATTCTGCCATGAGGGTCTTTCTCTATCAATGCAATGCGCATTCAAACAATAAAGCCGGATTGTCCCTCAGGAAATCCGGCTTTCTATTGTGGATAACCGCAATCAGCGGCCCAGGCCGGGCCGCCGGTCGCGCATTACAGCATGGCTTTGAGCAGCTTCGCCATCTCGCTTGGGTTGCGCGTGATCGTGAAACCGCACTCTTCCATCACCGCCAGCTTGGCATCGGCCGTGTCGGCACCGCCCGAGATCAGGGCGCCTGCGTGGCCCATGCGTTTGCCTGCAGGGGCGGTCACACCGGCGATGAAGCCAACGATCGGCTTCTTCATGTTGAGCTTGCACCAGCGCGCCGCTTCGGCTTCGTCCGGGCCACCAATTTCGCCAATCATGATGACGGCGTCGGTGTCCGGGTCGTCATTGAAGGCTTGCATGATGTCGATGTGCTTGAGGCCGTTGATGGGGTCGCCACCAATGCCGACGGCGCTGGACTGACCCAGACCGATTTCGGTCAACTGTGCCACCGCTTCATAGGTCAGCGTGCCGGAACGGCTGACCACACCGATGCGTCCCTTGCGGTGGATATGCGCGGGCATGATGCCGATCTTGATTTCGTCAGGGGTGATCAAACCCGGGCAGTTGGGGCCCAGCAACAGGGTCTTCTTGCCGCCAGCGGCTTCTTTGGCGCGCATTTTGTTGCGCACTTCGAGCATGTCACGCACCGGGATGCCTTCGGTAATACAGATGGCCAGGTCCAGATCGGCCTCGACGGCTTCCCAAATGGCGGCGGCTGCACCAGCCGGCGGCACGTAGATCACCGACACGGTAGCGCCGGTATCTTTGGCGGCTTCCTTGACGGAGGCAAAGATTGGAATGCCAAAAATGGATTCACCCGCCTTCTTGGGGTTCACACCCGCGACGAAACAGTTTTTGCCGTTGGCGTATTCCTGGCACTTTTCAGTGTGGAACTGACCGGTCTTGCCGGTGATGCCTTGGGTGATGACCTTGGTGTCTTTATTGATGAGGATCGACATGATTCTTTTCCTTAAGCAGCAGCTTTGACGGCGGCAACCACTTTTTGGGCCGCATCGGCCATGGTGTCGGCGGTGATGATGGGCAGACCGGACTCGGCCAGCATCTTCTTGCCCAAGTCTTCGTTGGTGCCCTTCATGCGCACGACCAGCGGCACACTCAGATTGGTGGCTTTGCAGGCCGTGATCACGCCGGTGGCGATGGTGTCGCACTTCATGATGCCGCCGAAGATGTTGACCAGAATGGCCTTGACCTTGGGGTTTTTCAGCATGATCTTGAAGGCTTCGGTCACCTTCTCGGGGGTGGCTCCGCCGCCCACGTCCAGGAAGTTGGCGGGCTCGGCGCCAAACAGCTTGATGGTGTCCATGGTGGCCATGGCCAGGCCGGCGCCGTTGACCAGGCAACCGATGTCGCCGTCCAGGCTGATGTAGGCCAGGTCAAACTTGCTGGCTTCGACTTCGGCCGGGTCTTCTTCGTCCAGATCGCGGTAAGCGACGATTTCCGGGTGACGGAAGAGTGCGTTGGCGTCAAAGTTGAACTTGGCGTCAATGGCCTTGATGCCGCCGTTGCCCTCCAAAATCAGGGGGTTGATTTCGACCAGCGACGCGTCGGTGTCCATGTACACCTTGTACAGCTTTTGCAATACATCCACGGCTTGGGCGCTGGAACCTGCCGGCACGCCGATGGCATCGGCCAATTTCTTGGCTTGGACTTCGGTCAGGCCGGTGGCCGGATCGACAATTTCGGTAATGATTTTTTCGGGGGTGGAATGTGCCACTTCCTCGATGTCCATGCCGCCTTCGCTGGACACAATCATGGCCACGCGCTGGGTGGCCCGGTCGGTCACGGCCGACACGTAGTATTCTTTTTTGATGTCAGCGCCGTCTTCAATCAGCAGGCGACGGACTTTTTGGCCTTCGGGGCCGGTCTGGTGGGTAATGAGCTGCATGCCCAGGATTTCACCGGCCAGCTTTTTGACATCGTCGATCGAGCGAGCCAGCTTGACGCCGCCACCCTTGCCACGGCCGCCGGCGTGGATTTGCGCCTTGACCACCCACACCGGGCCGCCCAGTTTTTGCGCGGCTTCCACCGCTTCTTGAACGGTGAATGCCGGAATGCCGCGCGGCACCGGTACACCAGCTTGGCGCAAGATTTCCTTGCCTTGGTATTCGTGGATCTTCATGAGGACTCTCTCAGGAGGGGGTGATTTTCATCCGGCCGCAAAGCATCTCAACTCTGCGGGCGGCACTGGGCTATGCAGCCTTGGACTGTATCATGCTGCAACGCACCAATATGAGGACTGCGCGCGGCTTGCATAATTCATAATTATCAAGCATTCATCTGAATTGAAACTGACGAGAAAGGCTCCGACATGCACAAGATATTCATTGACGGCGAAGCCGGCACCACCGGTCTTCAAATTCGGGAGCGGCTGCAGTCGACGCCCGGCATCGAGTTGGTCAGCATCGCCCCCGAACTGCGCAAGGATGCGGCGGCCAAACGCGCCTTGATGTCCCAAGTGGATCTGGTCGTGCTCTGCCTCCATGATGACGCCGCTATTGAATCAGTAGCTATGATTGACGATATGGCGAGGGCTACAGGCCAAATTGGTCCCAAAATCATTGATGCCTCCACGGCTCACCGCACGGCACCGGGCTGGGTATTCGGCTTTCCCGAATTGCTGAAGGGCCATGGCGAAGCGGTCGCACAGTCGCGCCGTGTCGCCAATCCGGGCTGCTATGCCACCGGCGCCATTGCGTTGATTCGACCCCTCATTGATGCGGGCCTGATTCCGAAGGATTTCCCGCTGACCTTGCCTTCGGTCAGTGGTTATTCGGGTGGCGGGCGGCCCATGATCGAGGCCTATGAAAAAGGCGAGGCGCCGGCTTTTGAGCTGTATGGCCTGGGCTTGAAGCACAAGCATCTGCCCGAAATCATGAAATACACCGGCCTGACGCGCCGCCCGGTGTTCATCCCCTCGGTCGGCAATTTCAAGCAGGGCATGCTGGTGCAATTGCCCTTGCATCTGGACCTGCTGCCGGGGCAGCCCACGGCACAAGACCTGCATGAGGCGCTGGCCAGGCACTATGCGGGCAGCGAATGGGTCAGCGTGGAGCCCGCCACTCCGGATCTCAAGCTGGATGCCGTGGCACTGGCCGACACCAACAAGATGGAACTGAGGGTGTTCGCCAATCCGGGCGCAGACGATGGTTTCCAGCATGCGGTGCTGGTGGCCCGGCTCGACAACCTGGGCAAAGGCGCCAGTGGTGCGGCAGTACAAAATCTCAAGCTGATGCTGGGCATCTAGGACACATCAAAACCCGGCGTGCAACGCGCGCAGTGCGTTGCGCAGCCCCAAGGCGTTATACCGATGCCCGCAGCTTGAGCAGATACAGCATGAGGCGCGTCGTGGCAACCTCGATGTCCAGGAAACTGGCAAAGTCTTTGCCCGGCAACCACGCAGACGACCAGCGGTTCTCCTTGAGCGTTTTCTGCCAGGCCTCATGCGCGGTCGCACGCGCCAGCGCGTCCAGCATCTCGGTACGCCGTGCTGTCAGGACATCCTTGCCCGTCATGACAGAGCGCCAGTTGGCCATTTCCACATCCAGGCCGAATTCGCGGACCGCCGGTATGCCAAACATGGCCCGTTTGGATGACACGCCAATGGCGCGCAACTTGCCGCTGGCGAGTTCGGCGCTGAATTCGCTGAAGCCTGAAATGCCGGCTTGCGCCTTGCCGCTGAGCACGGCGCCCACCACCTCGACGCCGCCCGCGAAGGGCAAATAGTTCAGCGCTTCCGGCCTGCCGCGTGCAACCCGCACCAGACCACCTGCAAAAATATGATCGATACCGCCGGCAGAGCCGCCTGCAATCGGCGTCGCACTGGTTTCACGGCGCAAGCGCTCACCCAGATCACGCATGGTGCGAATCGGCGAGTCAGCCGCCACCACGACCAGCATGTAGTCGTTAACCAAACGCGCAAGTGGCTGGATATCGCGCAAGTCAACGGGCGGATGCTGCTCCCGCGCCAACGCGCCGAGCATCACCACGCCGCTGATGAGCATAGTGTCGGGGTCGCTGCTGTATTCCTTGACGTAGCGCGCCAGGCCCAGCGTACCGCCTTTCCCGCCTTCATTTTGGTACTCTACTTCGCCCACCGCGCCGCACGCTACCAGGGCCGCCCCCAAGGAGCGTCCGGTCTGGTCCCATCCGCCACCGGGATTGGCCGGAATGAAAATGCGCAAACGCCGCGCCAGCAAATGAGACTGCGCAGGTTTCGCCGCGTTGCCCTGTCCCCGGGCTGGCAGCGCCATGCCTAAACCAGCCGACGCCATCAGCGCCATTCCTTGTCGTCGAGACAGTCCAACACTTTTTTTGAGCATGATTTCCTTTATTCGTGCAAACGATAAAAATCTGGCCCTAGTCTATCCAGACTGCACACGTCGAAATCTAGTCCTCGAATTTGCCCGCCACCACAGCGCGAATCGCTTCGGAAGCAAAACCGCGCGCGGCCAAAAACCGCATCTGCTGGGCGGTTTCCTTCGGATTTTGCGGCGCCTGGCTGAACTTCTTGCGCCAGACCGCCAGCGCCCGCTCCAACTCGCTGGCCTGCAAGCCCGCCAGGGCTGCGCTGACAGCCTCGGGAGCCAGTCCTTTGCTTTGCAACTCCTGCTTGATGCGGGCGGTGCCCAGCTTGGCGGCACGGCGATGCACGACCGACTCAATCACCCGCTGCTCGTTGATGAAGCCCTTGGCTTGCAGTTCGTCCAGTGCCTGGGCCAGCGACCCGGGCTCCTCTTCAAAGGGTTTGAGTTTGCGCTCCAGTTCGGCTCGGGAGTGCTCGCGGCCGCTGAGCAGGCGCAGGGCGCGACCTTTGAGAGAGGGCTGGGCAAACGACATGGGGAGTTCGGTTCAACCGTGATGGCATTCACCGCAGACTATGCGCAATAACTATACTTTTAATAGCTGCTTGCGCATAGTCCACGAGGGCTAGGCGGCTTTTTTGCTTGAAGCCTTGGTTTTCACTTCGGGCTCTTCGGCGCCCGGCAGCAAAGGAATGCCCAGCGACGCACGCACCTTGTTTTCGATCTCGGTCGACAAGGCCGGGTTTTCGCGCAAAAACTCACGGGCGTTGTCGCGGCCCTGGCCGATTTTTTCGCCGTTGTAGGCGTACCAGGCGCCCGACTTGTCCAGGATATTGGCGGTCACACCCATGTCGATGATCTCGCCGTGGCGGCTGATGCCCTCGCCGAACAGGATGTCGAATTCGGCGGTCTTGAAAGGCGACGCCACCTTGTTCTTGACGACCTTGACCCGGGTTTCGTTGCCGATCGCCTCGTCACCTTTTTTGATGGTGCCGGTGCGACGAATGTCCAGGCGCACCGAGGCGTAAAACTTCAGCGCATTGCCGCCGGTGGTGGTCTCGGGCGAGCCGAACATGACGCCGATCTTCATGCGGATCTGGTTGATGAAGATCACCATGCAATTGGTCTTCTTGATGTGGGCCGTGAGTTTGCGCAGGGCCTGGCTCATCAGGCGGGCCTGCAGGCCGGGCAGCGAGTCGCCCATTTCGCCTTCGAGCTCGGCTTTCGGCGTCAGGGCGGCGACCGAGTCGACCACGATCAGATCGACCGCGCCGGAGCGCACCAGGCTGTCCACAATTTCCAGCGCCTGCTCGCCGGTGTCGGGCTGGCTGATCAGCAAGTCCTGCAGGTTGACGCCCAGCTTTTGCGCGTACTGGATGTCCAGCGCGTGCTCGGCGTCGACAAACGCGCATTGGCCGCCGATTTTTTGCATCTCGGCAATCACCTGCAAGGTCAGCGTGGTTTTGCCACTGGATTCCGGTCCGTAAATTTCAACCACCCGGCCGCGCGGCAGGCCGCCGACGCCCAAAGCGATGTCCAGCCCGAGCGAGCCTGTCGAAACCACCTGGATGTCCTCGATCACCTCGCCCTCGCCCAGACGCATGATGGTGCCTTTGCCAAACTGTTTTTCAATCTGGGCCAGCGCCACTTGCAGGGCCTTGGCTTTTTCGGCATTCACGGGGGTGGGGGCTTTGATCGGTGTCACAGGTGCGTCCATGGAAATCTCCTTGAATATCAATTGCTTGGGTCGGGGTTTGATTCGCAGCACCCTCTGGTTTTAATGACAGGCTGGATGCTTGAACAGTAGTTTAGCGCGGCCTTTAAATCTGTAAACAGATTTTTTAGTCAATTTGGTTTACTATTTCCACCTACCCATTGCTCCTTCACACCATGTCTGATCCTTATCCCACCGATGGCTGGCGCCAAACCCACTTGGGGCACTGGATGAGCCAGGCGCTGCAGCGCTTTGACGCCCGCGTGCTGGCCCTGATGGCCCGCAATGAAGACATGCCGCTGGCGCTGTCAAATCTGGCGGCGCGGGGGCGTTTGAGCGCATCGCACGTCCACATCACGCGCCATCTGGCACTGGAGGGTTCGCGCCTGACCGAGCTGGCGCAGCGCGCCAACATGAGCAAGCAGGCCATGGGCAAACTGGTCGAGCAGTGCGAGGCCTGGGGTCTGGTCACCCGCCTGGAGGACACGCACGACGCCCGTGCCCGGCGCATTGTGTTCACCCCCATTGGACTGGCCTGGCTGCAGGCGTTTCGCCAAGCGGTGGTGCAGGCCGAGGATGAGTTGCGCGCGGCGGTCGGGCCAGAAGTGGCCACCGTCATCGCGATCGGGCTGGAAGCGTATGCAACCTGAAAGTCTGCCCTCACCTGACGAAAAACGTCTGGCGGGCATGCGCGCCTAGAATTGGCGAAAAACACGAATGCCCGTCGACGGCCTTCACCCACCAAGGAGACTCACATGCGAATTCTGATTGCAGAAGATGACCAGGTTTTGGCCGACGGTTTGCTGCGCACCCTGCGCAGCTCGGGCGCCGCGGTGGACCATGTGGCCAGCGGCACCGAAGCCGATGCCGCGCTCATGACCAACACCGAATTCGATTTGCTGATTCTGGACCTGGGCCTGCCCAAAATGCACGGGCTGGAGGTGCTGAAAAAGCTGCGCGCGCGCGGCTCCTCGCTGCCGGTGCTGATCCTGACAGCCGCCGACAGCGTGGAGGAACGTGTCAAAGGTCTGGACTATGGCGCCGACGACTACATGGCCAAGCCCTTCAGCCTGCAGGAACTCGAAGCCCGGGTGCGCGCCTTGAGCCGGCGCGGCATGGGCTCGGCCAGCAGCACCATCAAACACGGCCCCCTGATTTACGACCAGTCCGGCCGCGTCGCCACCATCGACGGCGTCATGGTCGAGCTGTCGGCGCGCGAACTGGGTCTGCTGGAAGTGCTGCTGCAGCGCGCCGGCCGCCTGGTGAGCAAGGACCAGCTGGTGGAACGGCTGTGCGAGTGGGGCGAAGAGGTGAGCAACAACGCGATCGAGGTCTACATCCACCGCCTGCGCAAGAAAATCGAAAAAGGCCCGATCCGCATCGCCACGGTTCGCGGTCTGGGCTATTGCCTGGAAAAAATCCCCAACTGAACATAGGCTGTCCACGCTTGTGACCTCGTGAACATTTTCCACCGCGAGCAGCGCTCCCTTTTCGGTGAGATCCTGGACTGGATGCTCACGCCGCTGCTGCTGCTGTGGCCCGTGAGTCTGGTGCTGACTTGGCTTGTAGCGCAAAGCATTGCCGGCAAGCCGTTTGACCGGGCGCTGGAGTATGACGTCGGGGCGCTGGCGCAATTGGTCACCGTAAACAACAACCGGGTCCAATTCAACCTGCCGCTACCGGCGCGCGAACTGCTGCGCGCCGATGATTCGGACACGGTTTACTACCAGCTGCTGGGTGCACGGGGCGAGTACCTGAGTGGTGAGCGCGAGCTGCCACTGCCGCCGGAAGACGAGAAACCCGTTTTCGATGAGGTTCGCATTCGGGACGACGAGTTCCGCGGCGTCGACATCAAGGTCGCCTACACCTGGGTCAAAGTGGCGCTGCCGGGCGCCAAACCGGCGCTGGTGCAGGTGGCCGAGACCATGGAAAAACGCTCGGTGCTGGCGACGGAAATTGTCAAGGGCGTCATGCTGCCGCAGTTCGTCATCCTGCCGCTGGCGGTGCTGCTGGTGTGGCTGGCGCTGGTGCAGGCGATCAAACCCCTGAACCAGCTGGAAGAGCGCATTCGCGCCCGCCGCCCCGACGATTTGAGTCCGATCGATGCGCAGGCAGTGCCGCTGGAAGTGGCGCCGCTGGTGTACTCGGTCAACGATCTCTTGATGCGACTCAAAGACTCGATTGCCACCCAAAAACGCTTTCTGGCCGACGCAGCCCACCAGCTCAAGACACCGCTGGCGGGTTTGCGCATGCAGGCCGACCTGGCGCAACGCGAAGGCGCCAACACCGAGGAGCTGAAACAATCGCTGCGCCAGATCGGCCGCGCCAGCATCCGGGCGACCCACACCGTCAACCAGCTGCTGGCGCTGGCGCGGGCGGAGAGCAGCGGCGCGGCGATGCCGCGCACGCTGTGCGATCTGGCCGACCTGACCATGGCCGTGGTGCGGGATTGCGTGCCGCGGGCGATCGAAAAATACATTGACCTGGGTTATGAAGGCACCCAGCCAGGCGCGGAAGGCGGGCAACTGGCGGGCAACCCGACCCTGCTCAAGGAGCTGATCCGCAACCTGGTGGACAACGCCATCAATTACACGCCCTCCAGCGTCGACCAACCCGGCGTCATCACAGCGCGGGTGCTGACCGATCCGTTTGGCAAAACCCTGGTGCTGCAGGTGGAAGATTCCGGCCCGGGCGTGCCCGAGGCCGAGCGGGAGCTTATTTTCCAACCCTTCTATCGCGCGCTGGGCACCGAGGCCGATGGCTCCGGGCTGGGCCTGCCGATCGTGATGAAGATCGCGCACCAGCACAACGCCACCGTCAGCATGGAGGACACCCGGCCCGGTCAGGTGCCGCCCGGTGCGCGCTTCAGTGTGCGTTTTATGGCGGAGTCGACCAGCGACGCGGCCCTGGCCTAGGGCTCAGCGGCACGCGGTCAAGGGCTTGCCGGCCAGAGCCGGCGTCAAGGCCTCCAGTCGGGCTCGCAACGCATCATCGACGCCCGGCAAGCGCAACAGCAGGCCACGCACCTCGGCGCGCTCCTCCACCACACGTGCGGTGCGCACGCCGCGCTGGCTCAAAGCCTCCAGTGCCTCATTGGCCGCTGCCTGCGTCTCGAAGCCGCCCAAGGACAGCCCCAAGGCCAGCGCCGGGTTGACCAAGGGCTCATACTTCAGGTTCAAGAACGCCAGCTGCGCGCGCTTTTTTTCTAGATCGGCGGTGCTGGCATATTTACCCATGTAGATGATCCAGCGCGCCGGCTCCGCTGCGGCGTCCAGCACCCACGAGCCCGCCGGCCAGCTGGCGGACAGTGTGCGACGCAACAGCTCACCCTGAACTTCGTCAAACAAACCGGCCTGCAGACACTCGTTCGAGCCGGCAACAAGGACGCGCGGCGCCGCCTCAGGCAGGCCCTGCTCCTGTTGGGTGAGCAGGTGCAGGGCATCCGGCCTGATTTGCTGATCCAAGCGTTGCGGTTCGGATTGCTGCACCGGCGCCAGGCCCAGGCCGAGCAGCAGGTCTTGTGACCAGGCGAAATATAGGCCGTTGAGCAGTACCAGGGCCAGAACAAATAATCGCAACATGGGTGTACAGGTGCCGACTAGAGATGCTCGTAGGGCGGGGGACTCAAGGGGCGCACGCTTACCTCGGAACTGGTGATTTTTTTGACCCCCTGCTCCGTCTGTACGCGCAAGGCGCCAACACCATCCACCCCAAGCGCTGTACCGCTTACCCCATCGCTGAGGGTCACCGCAAGTCCGGCCAGCGCATCGCGCTCATTGAAACGGGCCTGAAACGGCGCGAAGCCGTACGCCTCGAACGCCTTGAGGGCTTGCACCAAGGGTGCGGCGATCCGCAGCAGGGCCTGTGGCGCATCCACGCCCGGCAGCACCTCCCCCAGCCAGGCGGGCGGCGTGGCCAGGCCCGTGGCGCCACGCTCCCGGATGTTGATACCCACACCCACCACGGCGTAACGCAGATCGCCCAGACTGGCGGTCTCGATCAGAATGCCGGCCAGTTTGCGGTCATGCAACCACACATCATTGGGCCACTTCAAGCGCAGCTCGGGATGCAGGCTCTGGACGATGCTGAGCCCCACGGCCAGCGACAGGCCCGACCAGTCTTGCGGCGACAAGGGCAGGCCCAACGAAAAAGTAAGAGAAGCTGGCGCCCCCGCGCTTGCCTCCTGCCCGCTAAACCACTGTCGTCCCAATCGGCCGCGCCCAGCCGTCTGCTGCTCGGCCACCAGCAGCACCGGCTCCATGCGCCCGGCGCGGGCGCGGCGCATCAACTCGGTGTTGGTGGAATCGATCTGCGGCAATATTTCGACGGTAAAACCGGGCAGATCAGGCACCACGGCTTCCCAGATCGCCTCAGCCGGCCAGCGTGTCGGGCTGCTCATGGTCACTTAACGGCGGCCGCGTTTCGGCGCCAAAAGCGTGCCGCGGCAAGTCTTCGCGCCGCACCAGCAGGGGTACTCGGCCTTGAGCTTGGGCGTGTAGCGCTCGTCAATGATCAGGCCGTAGTCGTAATTGAGTTCTTCGCCGGCCTTGATATTGCGCAGGGCCTTGATGAAAATACGCCCGTCCTGCTCGTCGGCTTCGCAGTTGGGGTCGCAGGCGTGGTTGATCCAGCGCGAGGAGTTGCCGCCCACCACCGCGTCGATCACGCGGTTTTCGTCAATGTGAAAATAAAACGTGTGATTCGGGTCGGTCGGGTCGTGCGGGTGACGCGCCTGCGCTTCGGGCCAGCTGATGATCTCGCCCACGTATTCAATGAGGGTTTCGCCTTCGGCGATATCCTGCACGGCAAACACGCCTTTGCCGTGCACGCCGGAGCGTCGGGTTTGAATGCGGCGATGGCTTGCGGCGGCGACTTTTTTGGGCACGGTGAAAAATTTGGTATGGTGAACTCGTATGGGCGCGTGTGGGCGCGCTCACGTATGTGTGTGTGCGCCTGTGCGCACGCGAGAAACTGGATTGTAGTCAGATGAAAACATTAGTAATCGCCGAGAAACCTTCTGTAGCGCAAGACATCGTCAAGGCGCTCACGCCTGTGGCGGGCAAGTTCGAGAAACACGACGAGCATTTCGAGAACGACAAATACGTCGTCACCAGTGCCGTCGGCCACTTGCTTGAAATCCAGGCGCCGGAAGAATTTGACGTCAAGCGCGGCAAGTGGAGTTTTGCCCACCTGCCGGTGATTCCACCGCACTTTGACCTGAAGCCGATGGACAAAACCAAGACGCGGCTCAACGCCATCGTCAAACAGGCCAAACGCAAAGACGTGGGCGCCTTCATCAACGCCTGCGATGCCGGGCGCGAGGGTGAGCTGATCTTTCGTCTGATCCAGCAGTACAGCAAGGTCAAGCTGCCGGTGCAGCGCCTGTGGCTGCAGTCGATGACGCCGCAAGCCATCCGCGATGGTTTTGGCGCCCTGCGCAGCGACCAGCAGATGCTGCCGCTGGCGGATGCGGCGCGCTGCCGCAGCGAGGCCGACTGGCTGGTCGGCATCAACGGCACGCGCGCCATGACGGCGTTCAACTCGCGCGATGGCGGCTTCTTCTTGACCACGGTCGGCCGGGTGCAGACACCGACCTTGAGCGTGGTGGTGGAACGCGAGGAAAAAATCCGCAAGTTCATCAGCCGCGACTACTGGGAAGTGCACGCCACCTTTGCGGCACAGGCTGGCGACTACCCTGCCAAATGGTTTGACCCCAAATGGAAACGCTCGGCCGCCAATGCCGCCGCTGGCAACACCGACGAGATGGACCCCGAGCTCAAGGCCGACCGCCTCTGGAACCAGCGTGAGGCGCAGCTCATTGCCGATGCGGTACGCGGCCAGAAGGCCACCGTGACGGAGGAAAGCAAGCCGACGACGCAAGCCTCACCCCTGCTGTTCGACTTGACCAGCCTGCAGCGCGAGGCCAACGGCAAGTTTGGTTTTTCCGCCAAGACCACGCTGTCGATCGCGCAAAGCCTGTACGAGCGCCACAAGGCCCTGACCTATCCGCGGACCGACTCGCGCGCCCTGCCCGAGGACTATGTGCCGGTGGTCAAGCAGACCTTCGAGATGCTGGCCGGCAGCGGCATGAAGCATCTGGCACCACACGCCAGCACCGCGCTGCAGGGCAACTACATCCGCCCCAGCAAACGGATCTTTGACAACGCCAAGGTCAGCGATCACTTTGCCATCATCCCGACGCTGCAGGCCCCCAGCGGCCTGTCCGAGACCGAGCAGAAGATCTATGACCTGGTGGTGCGCCGCTTCATGGCGGTGTTTTTCCCCAGTGCCGAGTACCAGATCACCACGCGCATCAGTACGGTTGCCGCCGCGCCGGACCGCCCCAAGCAAGGCACGGCCCCCGCGGGGGGCAGCGAAGCACACGCAGTGGCGAGCGTGGGGGCACTTATCAGTCACAGCTTCAAGACCGAAGGCAAGGTGCTGGTCAAGCCAGGCTGGCTGGCGATTTACGGCAAGGAAGCGGCCGAAGAGGTCAAGGACGGGGACGACAAGAGCCCGGGCAACCTGGTGCCGGTCAAACCGGGCGAACTGGTCAATGCTGAATCGGTCGACCCCAAAGCCCTGAAAACCCGCCCACCGGCGCGCTACTCGGAAGCCACACTGTTGGGTGCCATGGAAGGCGCCGGCAAGACCGTGGAAGACGACGAGCTGCGCGAAGCCATGCAGGAAAAAGGCCTGGGCACGCCAGCCACCCGCTCCAGCATCATTGAAGGCTTGATTGCCGAAAAATACATGCTGCGCGAAGGCCGCGAGCTGATCCCCACGGCCAAGGCCTTCCAGCTCATGACGCTGTTGCGCGGTCTGGATGTGGAAGAGCTGACCAAGGCCGAACTCACCGGCGAGTGGGAGCACAAGCTGGCGCAGATGGAGCACGGCAAACTGAGTCGCGAATCCTTCATGGCCGAGATTGCCGCCATGACCGAGCGCATGGTTAAAAAAGCCAAGGAATACGACCGCGACACCATTCCCGGCGACTACGCGACGCTTACCGCGCCCTGCCCCAACTGCGGCGGCGTGATCAAGGAAAACTACCGTCGTTACACCTGCACCGGCAAGACCGGGACAGAAGACGGTTGCGGCTTCTCCTTTGGCAAAACACCGGCGGGCCGCACCTTTGAAGTCGCGGAAGTAGAGCGGTTTTTGCGTGACAAGAAGATTGGCCCGCTGGAGGGCTTCCGCTCCAAAGCCGGTTGGCCGTTCACCGCCGAGATGGTCATCAAGTTCGACGAAGAAACCAAAAACTACAAGCTTGAGTTTGATTTTGGCGACGACAAAAAGGGCGAGGAGTCGGGCGAACTGATCGACTTTTCCGGCCAGGAATCGCTGGGCGCCTGCCCCAAATGCGGCAGCGCCGTATTTGAGCACGGCAAGAGTTACGTCTGCGAAAAATCCGTGCCGACCATGGCACAAGCCACGCCGAGCTGCGACTTCAAGAGCGGCCAGGTCATCCTGCAGCAGCCCATCGTGCGTGAGCAGATGAGCAAGTTGCTCGACACCGGCAAGACCGATCTGCTGGACAAGTTTGTCTCCATGCGCACGCGCCGTGGCTTCAAAGCCATGCTGGCCTGGGACGCAGAGGCCAGCAAGGTCAACTTTGAATTTGCCCCGTCCAAGTTCCCGCCGCGCAAGACCGCAGCCAAGACGGCCGGAGCTACTAAAACAGTAGCTACTCGCGCAGCATCTGCGGGGGCTTCAGCCAAGAAAGCACCTGCAAAGAAGGCAGCAAGCAAGACCACGGCGGCCAAAACACCGCGCAAAGCAGCCGTCAAGAGAGCCGGCACACCCGCTGCGGGTCTGACACCCAGCGCAGCCCTGGCAGAAGTCATTGGCAGCGAAGCCGTGGCCCGCCCGCAGGTCATCAAAAAGCTGTGGGACTACATCAAGGTCAACCAGCTGCAGGACGCGGCCAACAAGCGCGCCATCAACGCCGACGCCAAGCTGCTGGCGGTGTTTGGCAAGCCGCAGGTGACCATGTTTGAGCTGGCGGGCATTGTGGGCAAGCACCTGAGCTGATGGCGGTTGCGCCGCACTTGATGCGGCGCAACAGGGCAGGCGCGAAGCTTCGTACCATTCTGAAGTTTCCAACTTCAGGAGCCCCGCATGAAACAGACCCTTCTGGCCGCCGCCCTGGTGACTGCCGCCACCCTGAGCCACGGCGGCGGCTTCACGCTGAGCAGCCCCGACATCAAGGCCAACGGGATGATCCCGGCCAGCTTCGAGTTCAACGGCTTTGGCTGCGCCGGCGAGAACAAGTCGCCGGCGCTCAAATGGAGCGGCGCCCCCAAAGGCACCAAGGCGTTTGCCGTGACGGTGTACGACCCCGACGCGCCCACCGGCTCGGGCTGGTGGCACTGGATGGTGATCAACATCCCGGCGGAGGTGAACGAACTGAGCCCCAACGCCGGCGCCGTGGGCGGCGCCAACCTGCCGGAAGGGGCGCGCCCCGCGCGTATCGACTTCGGAGTGGCCGCCTGGGGTGGCGTCTGCCCGCCGCAGGGTGACAAGGCGCATCGCTACATCTTTACCGTGTACGCGCTGAAAGACAAGCTTGACGTGCCCGCCGACGCCACCGCCGCGTTGACCGGCTTCATGATCAACGGCAACAGCCTGGGCAAGGCCAGCTTCACCGCCCGATACGGTCGGCCCAAAGCCAAGTAAGCGACGTGCTCAGACCCTGAATATTGATGAAATAGGGCTCCAGCCCTTACCAATTAAGCGCAAGTAGCTATTTATTACATAGCAACCAGAGGACTACCAGCTTGGGCGGCTTCAAGTCCTAATGCATGAACTTGCCGCCGCGCCCGATGATTGTCAGGTCCGTGAACGTTGAGCCCTGATGGTCTTTGGCGCTGTAGTTAACGGTGAAACCACCGAGGTTGACCTCGCGCATCGACTCCAGCCCGCTGATCAGTGTCTCGCGCGTCAGATTTTTTCCAGCGCGGCGCAGCCCTTCCACCAGTACACGGGCGGTGAGGTAGCCCTCCATGCTTGAAAAGTCGAAGTCTTTCTGTCCGGCGTCCAGCATGCGCTGCTGGTACTCACGAACAATCGGGCTGTTCGGTGCATAGGGGAAGGGCACCACCTGCGAGATCACCACCCCCTGGCCGGCGTCGCCCAACTCGTCCGCCAGGGCTTTGGAGCCAACAAAACTGACATTGAAAAACTGGCCGCCATAGCCTTTAACCCGGGCCTGTTTGATGAAGGTCGCGCACGATTTGTAGGCACTGATCTGCACCACCACTTCGGGCTCTGCCTGGAGAATGTCGCCCAGCGACTTGGCCACGTCCACACTGTTGCGTTCTACCGTGCCCGTGGCCACCGGCTTGAGCTGACGCTTGGTCAAAGCCCGCACCATACCCTCCAGGCCCGCTTTGCCGTAGGCGTCGTTTTGGTAAAACACCGCGATTTTCTTGATGCCCAGGGTCGTGAGGTGCTGCACGATGCGCTCGGTCTCGTCAAAGTAACTGGCCCGCACATGAAACACCTGCCGGTTGAAGGGCTCCCGCAAGGCCTGCGCCCCGGTGAACAGGCCCACCAGCGGCACCTGCTCTTCGCTCAGGATCGGCAGTGCGGCCAGCCCGGTGGGCGTTCCCACGGACCCGGCCAGGGCAAACACCTTGTCCTCATGAATCAGCGCCTTCACGGCAGCGGCAGCTTTCTCGGGCTCGTAGCCGTCGTCCCGGGTCAGCAGCTTGATCGTGCGCCCGTTGACGCCGCCCTGCGCGTTAACCGCCGTGAAGTAAGTCTGCATGCCCAGCTGCATGCGTTGCCCGAGTTGGGCCGCCGGTCCGCTGATGGCGGCGAACTGGCCGATCAGGATCTCCTTGTCCGTCACGCCGGTCTCGGCCTGCGCCAACGACGAAGCCAGGACCAAAACCAAAGAAGCCAACCTGTTGAAGATGTTCATGGAGTTCCGTTAATGACTGCTATTTCCGGAGCATAACGGTACCCGCGTCATGACAAACCCTAATGGCAGGTTAAGCGGTCTCGCTCATCTGGCCGTCGATGTAGTACCAACGCCCCTGCTGGCGCACAAAACGGCTAGTCTCGTGCAGGCGCTGCGCCCGTCCGCCCTCGCGGCAGCGTGCCACAAACTCGACCACGCCCGCGTCACCATCCACCTGCGCGCGACGCACCTCCAGCCCCAGCCACTTGACCGGAGAAAGCGCCAGCTCGCCCGGCGCCGTGGACGGGTGCCAGGTGGCCCGCAGGTAGTCCACAAAGCCCAGCACAAAGGCGCTGTAGCGCGAGCGCATCAGCGCTTCGGGGTTGGGAGCATGCACGCCTTCTGCCAGGCCCGCGTGCCATGGCCCGCAACAGGCGGCGTAGGGCCGGCCGCTACCGCAGGTACAGGCAGGATGGCTCAGGGGCGGGGGTTTCTTCATGGCCGGGGACCGGTTGCGTCAGTCTGTTCAGTGAATTCCCAGTGTCAGCAGCACTTGTTTAACGTCCGCCAGACTGGGAAGACGAGCCAGCGCCGAGACCAGCAGGATAAGCTGTGATCCGCTGATTTTTCCGCCGAGAACGTCCAGCACCCGGTCATGCGCATCGCCTCCGGCCAGATTGTCGGAGGTGGCGGCCTTGAGTGTTGTCGTGATGAAGTCGCCGAGCGTACTGGTGTCGACCGTGCCAATCAACAGCGTGCCCACATCGGTTTGCGCGGCAAAAACAGCGCTGCTCGTGATGGTGCCGGTGGCAAAAACCGCGTCAAAGGCCGAGAAGAAGAGCGAAGGCTCGGTGCGCAACAAACGTGCAACCAGCATTTCAGTGAGCGGCGTGATGTTGGCAGTCATCGAAATGCCGTTGCCAGTCGCCACCGTGTGCAATTTCGAGTCGTCGGCCGGATTGGTAATCTGGAGAAGGCAGGGCAACTTGCCACCCACGACGGCAAGACTGTAGGTGCCATCGGCATTCGTCGTTGCGGTTCCAGTGCCCACCGCGCATTTGGCGCTGACGGTGGCGCCAGCAATCGCCTTGCCGGTCGCGACTGTGCCACTGACGGTGAAGATGCCCGTGTCAACCGAGACGGTGACGGAGGAACCGCCGCTGCCACCACCGCCGCAAGCGACCAACAGCCACGAACTTAGAACAACTGCAAGAATTTTCATATAAGGCACCGTTTGTTTGTCATTGATCATTCGCCGCGCCATTGACGCCACCTGAGCCAACCCATGGGGCTTGGTCATGCAGCACCTGCTGCGCCGTCCCCATTTCGGGCGATGTCGGGATTGTGCAGGAATACGCGCGTGCGCAATGGGTGAAGCGCCGACTGATCACGCCTGGCTGTGGTGGGATACTTGGCCTGGGTGGCTGGATTTCCGATTCGCCCTGTGTTGGCCATTTTTTTGTTGGATTCTTTATGTTTAGACGAATGTTTTTCGGCACTTCTGCCGCCCTCGCCTTGGCCCTGGCAATCGCATCAAGTGGCTGCGCCTTTGGCCCCAGAGGCCAGGCCGAGGCACCGCCCATTGTCTTTGTGCATGGCAATGGCGACTCAGCGGCCGTGTGGCAAACCACCTTGTGGCGTTTCGAGTCCAACGGCTGGCCTCGGGATCGCCTGTTCGCCTTGCAACAGCCCTATCCCTTGGCGCAAGATGACGATAGTAGAGAGCAAGCCGGTCGCAGTTCGACCGCTGAGCACATGGCCTTCTTGAAGACAGAGGTCGACAAGGTGCTGGCCAAGACAGGCGCCAAGCAAGTGGTATTGGTAGGCCATTCGCGCGGGGGCTATGCGATTCGCAATTACATACAAAACGGGGGCGGTGACAAAACGGTCAGCCACGCGATATTGGGCGGCACGCCCAACCACGGCGTGTGGGCGATGCCGGGCTTTCGCGAGGGCAGCGAGTTTTCAGGCATTGGCCCATTTTTGAAAGCCTTGAACGCGCCCAAGAATGCGGCGGGGGACGAAGTGAGCGGCCCCGTCCAATGGCTCACCATTCGATCGGACAACAACGACAAATTCTCGCAACCGGATGGGGAATGGTTTGGCGCCAAAGGCACGCCCACCCGAGTCAACTACGACAGTCCGGCACTCAAAGGCGCGCAAAACACCGTCATACCCCGCATTGACCACCGTGAAACGGCATTCTCAGCGGAGGCTTTTGAGGCAACCTACCGCTTCATCACCGGCAAGCCACCCGCATCACTCAAGATCTGGCCTGAGCCAAGCATCGTGCTGGACGGCATGGTGACCGGCATGGGCGTGCGCTCCAGCTCCAGCTCCAGCTCCAGTGACAGCGGCGGCGCCGGCAACAATTTCACCAACAACCTGCCCGTACCCAAGGCGCTGGTCGAGATCTATGCCGTGCACCCGGAAACTGGGTTGCGGGTGGGTGCACCGGTTCACACCAAGGCAGTCAGTGCCAATGGCCGCTGGGGTCCATTCCGGGGCATGCCCGGCGTTCCCTATGAATTTGTAATGAGTGCCCCGGGTTACGCCAAGACACACATTTACCGCAGCCCTTTCCCGCGCAGCAGCGATGTCGTGCATTTGAAGGCGGATCGCATCGCCGATGCGGATCTGCCGGCTTTCTCCATTGTTCAGCTGATACGCCCGCGCGGCTACCTGGACCCGACCACCCACCACATCCGGTTTGATGACCAGTCCCCGCCACCGGGCGTGACCGTGGCGCGCGTAGCCGGCATTTCATCGAGCAAAATCAATTTGACGAAACTGCAAAACCGGGCGATTTCAGCAGAGTTTCATACCGACGCCGTCGAGCGGATTGTTGGCAGGACCTGGCCGGCCAAAGAGAACCATGTGGTGTGGCTGGAAATCACGCAATAGCTTAGCGCGATCGCTGTGCTACCGAGCCCTCCATGGCCCCCTCGACCGCCACGGTGATCACGAAGCTACGCTCCAGGTAGAGCCACATCAGCATCGGCACCAGGGTCGGCAAGAGCAGAAAACCCAGTTGATAGCCCAGGCCAATCAGGTTCACATCCCACTGCGTAAAGTAGGTCGTGGATCTGGTGAACTGCCCGGACTGCACCGCGATCGGGATCAACCAGGCAAAGCACACGCCCCACGCCTGAAAGGGTAGCAGGCCCACAGCGCATGCCGGCATGCTTCCACCACATCCCTTTTGCCCGTGCCGCCAGGAACAGTGCCAACAACAAGGGCAGACCATAACAGTAGGTCAACACGCTGACCTCGGGCGTCAAGTCCGCCAGCCTGCCGGATACGTGCGGCACGCTCAAGCGCGTGATTAAGGTCTGATTGATGCCGTCGAGCTCCGTGCCGGAAACCCAGCCGGGAAAAAAGTAGCGCATCAGCTTGTCTGCCAGCCAGGCCACTGGCAGCACCACATAGTCACGCGCCCAGTACCACAGCGCCAGCGCCGGCACCAAGCCCAGCAGGGCCCGTGCAAAGAAACCACCGATCACGCTACGCGGTTTGCGCATTCGCCACCTCAACGCGTGCTTCGCGGCGCGCCACCTGGCGCACCCACAGCAGCCAAACGACAAGCACATCCAGCATGATCAAGGCTTGCCACAGGTAAAGGTGCGCGAACTTGAACATCGGCTCGCTGTACTCCACCAAATAAAACAGGGTGATCACCCGCAAGACGTTGACGGACTGGATCGCCAAAAAACCCAGCGCGATACCGGCCAGACGCATGGGCCAGGACGCGGGATAGGCCAGCACGGCAGCGATCAGGATCAGGCAGGCCTCAATGCCGTTGCAGCCCGCCTCAATGGAGACGCCCACACCGGTGACGGAATGCTGCAGCACCTTGCCGTAAGCAATGACGGAGCCGTCAAAGAACCCGAGCACCGCTGCACTGACAGTTGCAAGCAGGCTGGTCCAGGGCAAAACGACGGTGTTCTGCACGGGATGCGTCAACTCCGCCGCAAACAACGCTACCAAAATGGCGAGGAAAACGAGAACGAACCTAATCACGAAAAACTCCTTCTGGGAAAATCAGACAGAACACACTGCAGCGACCAAATGCGCACGATCGAACAGCTAATGACAAGCATCTCGGTCTTCATCAGAACAGATCAGCCTTGAACTTCGGGATCTCGGCAGCCTGGCCCAAGAGAAAATCAGCCCGACTGACAATATAGTCGGCCAGCTGTTTCACAAACGCGCACTCCTCGCTCACATAAACAGGATCAGCCGCCTGCAACTGCGCCTCTTCCTTCGCCCACTCACACAACTGCTTCAGTTCCCGTGCGAACGTTCGTCGTGGAAAACCCAGGCGTTCGCAGAAATCCGCCAGCGCGAACGACTTGATTGCCGGCAGCGTGAATTCGTCGCCGAAGGCCATCGCCAGTTCGTGGTCGATCCGCTTGCCGTCATACACGGCCACGCTAACCAGGTCGTAGAAAGGCGCGACGGTGAACACGTCCCCGTACCCGAAAAAGGAGATGTTCTTGCCGTGCGCATCGCTGTTTCCCAGCAGCAGCGTGGTAACGGCCCACATGGCCATCTGGCGAATCCCGACCGCTGCATTCGACAAGTTCGGTCGCAGCGTAGCCAGCGCCTGGAAACTCGCGCCGTCGCGGATGTGCCGCACATCGGCGGCATTGCCCAGTGAACGCTCATACTTGGCGGACACCGGCAGGTTCAGCGCCTGGCATCCGTCGATGGTGTGGCGGCGCCGGACACGCTCGTCCACACGGACCCGATCGAAACGCGCCACACACAACACCGGCGCCGGAACCCGCAGGATTTCCACCTCGGCCGCCCAGTTCTCCTTCAGGCGCCGCTGGCTGAGCCGGTTGACCAGGGTCATGCAAAAATGCTCGTTGGCCACCATGCAGGGCAGGTTTTCGTTCAGCGGCTCGGGCTTGAGGATGTGCGTCGAGGAAAGCGAGCCATCGGCCAGGAAAAGGTCATCGCCTTCGCGCAGCACCAGCAATTTGTCCTGGTAACCCGCGACCGACATGCGAACCCGGCCGTCCCACACGGTGAACGGCACACTATTACGTTCATCAATGCGTTGCTGCAGTTCCGCCAACTCCACCTTCCTGCGCTCAGGTTGCTGAGCCTGGGGAAGCTGTCCCGCAGGCAGAAAACTCAAGGCGCCAGCCGTCTCCCGGCCCAACACTCGGATAAGGCCGAAAAGATGGGTCTTCTGGATATTGGTGAAACTGGAGACGACATCCAGCGCCCGCCCCTCGGGCAGCAGGTTGTCGATGTAGCGCCGAATGACGACATGCGACGTCTCTCCCTCAAACGGAATATGCGGCGTCAGTTGAAAGCGGTCCGGATGCTTGAGCCACTCTGGGTCGTAAGCAAAGCTGAATTGATCATTCGCCGGATCGAAGGCCAGCCGCCCGATGCGGTTGGTTCCGCAGAACACATCCAGCGCCCGGTCAAGGTCTTCGACAGGGTCGGAACTCATTCGGACGCCTTCAGCGCCAAGTCCCTGAACTTCCAGGCTTGGCTCTTGGAAACCACCAGCATCTCCAATCCCAGCCCCTCCAGCACCTTCAGCAGCCGGTCCGTGGTGACCGGCTTCCCGTTCTCAAGGCGTGAGAGCATGTCCGCCGAGACGGCGCTGAAGACGGCAGCGTCATCGATGCGCAACCGGGACTGCGCACGGGCGTTGCGCACGACAGCGCCCAAGCCGGCCAGATCGCTGATTTGAGGATCAATTGCTTCACGCGTTTCGGGTAGGCGCCGCGCCATGGTCATTCCAAATAGTTTCGTCAAACCGAAATTATAACAATTAACAACCTGAATGTCATTTTATTACGCTATAGCGAAACTATCTTTCTCAGGAAGTATTTTATACATTTGTTCCGCAGTAACGAAACAATTTTATAAGCACAAGCTGCGGGCTTATGTTTGGTAACCCGAATACCCAAGACCGATGATCAGCATCAGCACAGGTTTTTCCTTTCGCAACAACAAGTTACCTAAAATTTCAACATAGGCAAAATGACGAAAAACCGCTTCAAAGCATGCCATGAACGTACACGGCCGTGCGCTTAGACAGGTTGTGCACGTAGCCCAGCGAGGGTGTCGACCGCGTCGCGGTAGTAGCCCGTCATCGCGATGATGGCTGCCGAACTCGTGGCGCGCCGATGTTGCTGGAGGTGATGTCACCGTTCAGTGGACCCGCGCGGCAGCCCGCCTGTACGGCTGTTGACGAAATTCCGGGCGGGCTCCAGTGTTCCGGTATCCACGGAGTATTGGTACACATGCTGTACGGCCTCACGCACGCGCTGTGCCGTCTCAAGGTTGCCACGCTCCTTGATGCGGTGCAGACAGCGAACAAGTTCTGTGGGCTTGATGGTCTCCACCGGCAAGTGGCCGATCCATGGGAAGACATGCAGTTCCAGATGCCGGATCACCTTTTCCGCATAGCCCGCGGACCACTGACGGTCTTTTTTGGCTTGGCCATGCCATGCGCGCTCCAAAAGCTCAAAGGTGTTGAGCCGGGCGACACGATCACGCTCGTCTTCCGCGCGGCGCGCTTCCCTGGGATCGATGCCACCGGCGCGCTTTTCAGCCTCAGCACGCGCCTTCTTGCGCGCCGTCACCAGCGATACGACGGGATAGTGCCGAGGCTCAGCTTGGCTTCCTTGCCCAGCTGCTTGTAGCGATACACCCACACCTTGGCGGTCGGCCGCACGCGAAGGTACAAACCCTCGCCGCCCGTCAGCAAATACTCCTTGGCGAGGGGCTGCGCCGCCTTGATCAGAAGATCATTTAGTTGTCCCATGGTGTACCCAAAATAGACTGATGAAAAACAGCAGTCTGGGGTACACCGTTGGGTACACGCAAGAACGGGACGTTGTGGAATCAAACGATACCGCTTGAGCCGCCTTTTCAGGCTAAGTCCTTGATTTACAAGGACTCTGGGCTAACTTGGGATCGTCTGAGAAAGAAAAATGGTGGCCTGGGGCGGAATCGAACCACCGACACAAGGATTTTCAATCCTCTGCTCTACCGACTGAGCTACCGGGCCTGAGCCGCAAATTATAGCAGCACTTTTTCTCCGAAATTGAGCAGATGTCTGAAGCTCAGGCCATGTTGCGCTTGGCCCGCATCAAGTCAACGCCCAATTGCTTCAACTTGCGATAGAGATGGGTTCGCTCAAGCCCTGTTTTCTCTGCCACCCGTGTCATCGATCCATTTTCTTTGGCCAAGTGGTACTCAAAATATGCTTTTTCAAATTCATCGCGGGACTCGCGCAATGGCTTGTCAAGCATGAAGCTTTGCTGTGATTGAAGCCCGGCTTCTATCACCACAACACCTGAAGAATGTCCAACCATTGCGGCCATGTCCACCAGCGGCAAGACCGAGGGCTCCGCCAGAGGCGGTGCGGTCTTGCGGAGCACGCCACGGGCCAGCCCCTGCTCCACCGCTTTGAGCAGTTTTTGCAACGTGATGGGTTTTTCCAGAAATGCCAGTGCACCAATCTTGGTGGCCTCTACGGCGGTTTCAATCGTCGCGTGCCCACTCATCATGATGACGGGCATGGTGAGGGCGCCTGTCGTGGACCATTCCTTGAGAAGCGTCACCCCATCGGTGTCCGGCATCCAGATGTCCAACAGCACCAAATCGGGCCGGTCGCGCAAGCGGGCAGCACGCGCTTGCGCGGCATTTTCGGCCACTTCAACGTTATGCCCCTCATCGTTCAGAATTTCCCACAACAGATCGCGGATGCCGAGCTCGTCGTCAACCACCAGTATGTTTGCCATGTTTAGCGTGTCCCTTGGGTATGCTGAGGCCGCCCGGCTAAACCGGCACGACACTCTCAATGGCGAATGATAACGACACTTGAGCGCCCACCACTTGACCGTCGACGACACGATTGGAGATATCCACGCGGGTGCCGTGCTCATCGGCAATTTTCTTGACCACGGCCAAGCCCAGCCCAGTACCCTTGGCTTTGGTCGTGACGTAGGGTTCAAACGCGCGCTTGAGTATGTGCTCAGGAAACCCGGTACCGCAATCCAGCACGCTCAAACGAACCCGCCCGGCGCTCTCATTGCATTGGGTTTTGATGATCACACCGTGCTCGACGCCGGTGTGGCCCGCCGTTTCAGTGGCATCCTGCGCATTTTGAAGGAGGTTGTGCAACACTTGACGCAACTGCAGGGCGTCTCCAAGCACTTTCGGCCGGCGTGGGTCAAGCTCCAGTCGCACCGGTACCTGCGAGGTATCGCTGGCATAGAGTTGCGAAATTTCTGATACCAGGACATTCAAGTCAAGCGGCTTCAGTTCTGCCGCAGGCAAGCGCGCATAGTCCCGGAATTCATTCACGAGACGCTTCATCGCATCCACCTGGTCCACGATGGTTTTAACCGACTTGGTCAACAAGGCCTGTTCGGGCGGGGCCACCTTGCCCGTCAATTTCATCTCCAGCCGTTCGGCTGACAACTGGATGGGGGTGAGCGGATTTTTGATTTCGTGCGCCAGACGTCTGGCGACTTCGCCCCACGCCTGCGACCTTTGTGCAGAAACGATTTCGGAAATATCATCAAAGACAATAAGCCTTGCAGCACCCGGTAGCTCTGCACCACGCGCTACTAAAATAATAGCATTATCTGCCTGCCTGCCGGTCAGCGCGGCGGCCGAGTTTCCCAGTTCAAAAGATTGTTGCCAGTGATCCAGGCCATGTTCACTGCGTGCACCCAGAAACGAGTCAAACTGGGTCTGAATGCTTTCCCCAAACGTCTGCAGGCCTTCAATGTCTGCCAGCCGTTGTCCCACATGGGCCGCCAGAGGCACCCGCAGAATGCGGGTGGCGCCCGGGTTGGCTGACTGGATAAGGCCTTGCGCATCGAGCACCATGACCCCGGCGGTGAGGTTGTCGAGAATCGTCTGCAAATTGGCCCGCGCGGCATTCACCTCCTCCATGCTGGCCTGGACTGCCTGTCTGGCATCCGCCAGTTGCTGCGTCATGTCCGCAAACGAGCGAGTCAGACCATCCAGTTCGTCCCGTCCTTGCAGAGATGCTTTCGGTGTTAAATCCCCTGCGGCCACCTGGCTGACGCCGTCGGCCAGCAGCAGCAGCGGGCGTGCAATCTGGTTCCCCAAAACAATGGCCAATAACACAGCCCCGAACACCGCCAGAAACAGACTCAGCGTCAAGGTCCCGATGTACATGCGTCGAAGCCCGTCACGGGCCAGCGCCCGCTCCTGGTACTCGCGGTTGGCTTCCGTGACCGCCAGCGCGTTGGCCACCAGGGTGGGCGGCAATGTCTGTGTCACTAGCAAGAAGCGCGGCTCGACCAGCAAACCCACGCTGGTGCTGGACACGAGAACCAGCGCTTTGATCCGTGCATTCCCTGCCACGCCCGGCACCGCGTCGTCCAGCCCCTCAATCCAGGTGAGCGACCTCTGAACTCGCGCGTTGCGGAACTGTTGTTGACTAGGTCGCTCGGGACTGAGCTGGTAGCGGGATTGACCCGCAGCGGCAATCAAACGCCCCGAGGCACTCCAGAGCATCAGATCAGTCGCTCCCAACTGGTCACGGGCACGCTCCAGTGGCAATGCGGCACTGACATCCGGCGTGTCTGCCAGCTGCGCGGCTGAGGCACGCGCCTTGCTGGCCAATTCATTGGACAGGGCTTCCAGTGTGACCCGTCCAAGATTGAGACCCGCATCCAGGGCTCCTTCAACCTTGACGTCAAACCAGCTTTCAATGGAGCGCGAGACAAACTGGTAAGAAACCACATAGATCAGGACGCCCGGCGCAAAGCCTGCCAGTGCAAAAATGGCGGCCAGTCTGACCAGCAGGCGGCTGCCAAATTTGCCCTGACGCAGCCGCTTCAACAGGCGATACGCAATCCACACGATGATGGCCAGCAGCAGACTTGCAACCACCACATTGAGGGTAAAGAGCCGCGTGTAATTGCGCTCGTACATGTCGCGATTGGTGGTGGCTTGCGTCAACAGGAACAGCAGCACCAACCCGACCGCCACCATGGCAGCCAGACCGGCGCTCACGGTCCAGCGCAGGGTCCGGGAGGTCCGCAGCGAAAAGCGGCCGGCCAAATCGGTCAACGTACCGGAGCCGCTCACTTGGCGCTTTCCAGTATCAGCGGCCGGGTGGTGGCCACCGATATGTCCCAGTCGGTCTGGCCCAGCGAACCAATCTGCAGGGGGCGCGGCAGTTGTGACACGTCCAGGCGAAAACGGAACTCCACGAGATGGCGCTGTTCCAGGTCAATGTCCGAGATGTCGGCAATCTTCCAGCGGGCCAGCCGCTGCACTGCAACCAGGGCGTCAGACAGTGTCTCAAAGTTCTGATTCAGGGCAACCCCCAGCCCGGCATTGGTGATCCGGCCAGAGGCGACATTCAGCCGCCAGCGGCGCGTCAAGGGCTGATAGGCCAGACGCATATGGCGCTCGGCGCTCGCCACTTTCTTGTTGCTCCAGTACCAGCGCTCACGAAAGACGTCCGCTTCGGCCACGAAAATCATGGCAACACCCTTCAAAAGGGCCTCCTCGACCGCTGCCGGCAACTCGAAACCGACGGTGGCGGTCAGAAGGACTGCGTCACCAGCGCGTTCCAGTTGAAACAGGGAGACGTCTGTCGTCGGGGCTTCCGCCCGCGCAGCATCAGAATACCCCCACGCCAGACAGGCACAGGCGAACAGCCCGATCAGGTCAAGCCGCGCGTTTCTCAAGCAATGCGTAATAAAAGCCGTCATGGTCACAAGCTGGATTGTCCGGGACGGCGTCGCCATTTGCCCCGTTAAGGGGCATTAAATGCCCAGGCGAAGGCAGCAAAACAGCTTGGGTGTTGTGCGCAAGAAACGTTTGAATCTGATCCTCCCCCTCGGCCCGAAAAATCGAGCAGGTGCAGTACAACAATCGCCCACCCGGCTTGAGCAAAGCCCATAGAGCCTTGAGCAGCCGGGCTTGAATCATGGCCAGCTGGGCAATATCAGACTCGCGCCGCAACCAGCGCACATCGGGGTGGCGTCGCACAATGCCGGAAGCGGAGCACGGTGCGTCCAGCAAAATGGCGTCGAACAGCTGGCCATCCCACCAGGCCGAGGTGTCCGCCGCGTCAGCCGCCAGCACCTGCGCTTGCAGGTCCAGCCGTTGCAGGGTTTGGTGGATTCGCTCGCAGCGCGCGGGGTCAACATCCAGCGCGGTCACCCTGCAATCCGCAATCTCCAGCAGGTGAGCCGTTTTACCACCCGGAGCGGCGCAGGCATCCAGCACATGCAGCGCGCCATTGGATGGCAGGCCGGACAGCAGCAGCGGGGCGGCAAGCTGTGCGGCGGCGTCCTGCACTGACACAACACCGTCGGCAAAGCCGGGCAAGTCTTGCACAGGTTTGGGTTCGGCCAAGGTGACGCCAAACGGGCCCGCTGCGACAGCGCTCAGACCGGCATCTTTGAGCGTCTGCAAATAAGGCAATACTGCGGATCGCCTGGCATTGACCCGCAGCGTCATCGGTGCATGGCGATTGTTGGCCGTCAGAATCGCCTGCCAGCGGTCTGGCCATTCTTTTTGGAGTCGATCGATCCACCATTTGGGATGGTTCCACATCGCCACCGGTTTCTTGTCCGTACTGGCCACCAAGGCATCGCGTTCACGCAAAAAACGGCGCAAGCAGGCATTGATGAAACTGGCCTGAGGTTGCGTGGCGGCACTTCGTTTGGCCGCTTCCACGGCTTGATTGACGAGGGTGAACACCTCGTAGGGGGCATCCTCCGCTCGCCACGCCAAGGCCAGTGCCGTGCACAGCAGGGCGTCGGCCGGCGGCGGCGGGGTTCGGCTGGCCAGTAGCTGGCGCAATGCCTCGGCTCGCCCGAGCGAGCGCAGCACATGAAATGTCAGCGCCTGCACGCCGGGCCGCAAGTCGGCAGCCACATCGGCCAGTGCTGCCGTTCCGGACACACCGGAGCGGATGGCCAGCAAGACTGCCGCCACCGCTTGCAATTGTCGCCATAGTGGGATTTTTTGTTCGTTCACGTCCATTGTCAAACCTATATCGGCTGCGCCGATTTGAAACCAAACACCCAAGCCAGCACCCGCGCCGGAAACTGATCTATGGCTTCGTTGTAATTTCCTACTCGACAGTTGAACTCGATCCGGGCCGCTTCGACTTGCGCAGCAACTTGCGCCCACTGAGACAACAGCATCTCTGGCAGTGTGGGCCCGGCGAGATCGGCTGGCAAGTCTCTGAGGCGCGACCAAGACAAATACAAGGTATCAAGAGCCGTACTCAGCGCACGCATCGTCGGCCCCTGCAGAGGACGTGCATGGGCAACCTTCAGCGAAGCGTTGAACTGTTCCACCGCCGCCGCAAGCCCGGCCCAAGCGGCAGAAGCCTCGTGTACCCGCGAGTCGAGATGGGCATCATCTGCGCCCCCCGTCTCTGGGAGGTTGGTTTTCACCATCGTTATGTATTGGTTCAGTAGCACCTCTAAGGTGGCGAAAGCAGCAATACCTTGCGCACGAAGACGCACCAGCCGGTTGTAGGCACCCATTGACCAGAACAACAATACCGCGATGGCAAACCAGACCATGATGGAATCGCTCATTTGCATCAGTCTCCAGATCCGGCGAGTCACACATCTTCAAAAGCAAGAACTAAAACGCCTCAAGCCCCCGTAAAAAGGGCTTGAGGCGCTATTCTTTAGATGGCAGCTTGAGTATTACTCGCTGGCTGCACCTTCGTTGGCTTCAGTCCCCTCGACCTCACCCGCCAATTCAGCGGCTTCCGCGTCGGAAATAGCACGGCGCTCGGCATCGTCCATGTTCTCGCGGATTTTGCGGGCTTCGTGATAAGCCATGCCGGTACCCGCTGGGATCAGGCGGCCCACGATGACGTTTTCCTTCAAGCCACGCAACTCGTCGCGCTTGCCCATGATGGCGGCTTCGGTCAGAACGCGGGTGGTTTCCTGGAAGGATGCCGCGCTGATAAAGCTGTCGGTGGACAAGGAGGCCTTGGTAATACCCAGCAACAAGTTGGTGAAGCGTGCGGGAATCTTGTCTTCGGCGCGCAAAGCATCATTGGTGTTGAGCATCTCGGAGCGCTCCACTTGCTCCCCGTTGATGTAGGTGGAGTCACCTGCATTCTCAACCACCACCCGGCGCAACATCTGGCGAACAATCACTTCAATGTGCTTGTCGTTGATCTTCACGCCTTGCAAGCGGTACACGTCCTGCACTTCGTCCACGATGTAACGGGCCAATTCTTCCGAGCCAAGCAGGCGCAAGATGTCTTGCGGGTCGGCCGGGCCGTCCACCACGCTTTCGCCCTTGTTAACCACCTGGCCTTCGTGCACGATGATGCTCTTTTCCTTGGGCACGAGTTCTTCCCAGACCACGCCTTCCGGATCAGTGATTTGCAGACGAACCTTGCCTTTGGTCTCTTTACCGAAGGACACGGTACCGGTCATTTCAGCCAGCACGCCCTTGTCTTTCGGCGAGCGGGCTTCGAACAACTCGGCCACGCGCGGCAAACCGCCGGTAATATCGCGCGTCTTCTGACCTTCAATCGGGATACGGGCCAGCACTTCGCCCGGACCCACGTCCTGACCGTCACGCACCTGGACCAGCGCGCCAATCGGGAAGCCGATCGTCACGGAGTGGTCGGTGCCGGGGATCTTCACCTCGTTGCCGGACGCGTCAATCAGCTTGACCTGCGGACGGATAACCTTGGCCGAACCACGACGCTTCGGATCGATCACCACCATGGTGGACAGACCGGTGACCTCGTCGACCTGCTTGGCGACCGTCAGGCCTTCTTCGACATTCTCGAAGTGGGCCTTGCCCGCGAATTCAGTGATGATCGGGCGGGTCAAAGGATCCCAGTTGGCGAGAATCGTGCCAGACTTGATGGTCTGATCCGCTTTCACCGCCAGCACGGCGCCATAAGGCACCTTGTGGCGTTCGCGCTCACGGCCATGCTCATCGTGAATGATGATTTCGCCGGAACGGGAAATCACGACCTGCTCCTTTTTGCCGTTCGTCACATAGCGCATCGTGGCATTGAAGCCGATGTTGCCGTTGGACTTGGCTTCCACGCTGGACGCAATGGCCGCACGCGATGCCGCACCACCGATGTGGAAGGTACGCATGGTCAACTGCGTGCCGGGCTCACCGATGGACTGCGCAGCAATCACACCGACGGCTTCACCGCCATTGACCAAACCACCACGACCCAGATCGCGGCCATAGCACTTGGCGCAAATGCCAAAACGGGTTTCGCAGGTCAGCGCAGTACGCACCTTGACTTCATCGACGCCGACGATTTCGAGTTCATCAATCAGGTCTTCGTCCAGCATGGCACCGGCCGGAGCCACCACGGAGCGATTCTCGGGATGCAGAACGTCATCCGCTGCGGTACGACCCAAGATGCGGTCGCGCAGGGATTCGATCACTTCGCCGCCTTCGACGATGGCGCGCATCAGGTAGCCACCGTGGGTGCCGCAATCCTGCTCGGTCACGACCAGATCCTGCGTCACGTCGACCAGACGACGTGTCAGGTAACCCGAGTTCGCCGTTTTCAAGGCCGTATCCGCGAGACCTTTTCGGGCACCGTGGGTGGAGATGAAATATTCCAGCACGTTCAGGCCTTCGCGGAAGTTCGCGGTAATCGGCGTCTCGATGATGGAGCCGTCCGGCTTGGCCATCAGACCCCGCATACCCGCCACCTGGCGAATCTGGGCAGCAGAACCACGGGCACCGGAGTCAGCCATCATGTAGATGGAATTGAAAGATTCTTGCTGAACCTGGTTGCCATGGCGGTCAGTGACCACTTCCTTGGACAGCTGGGCCATCATGACCTTGGAGACTTCGTCGCCGGCCTTGCCCCAGATGTCCACCACCTTGTTGTAACGCTCACCTGAAGTCACCAGACCGGACGTGTACTGTTGTCCGATTTCTTTAACTTCCTTCTCGGCGCGATCGATGATGCCCTGCTTTTCAGTCGGCACCAACATGTCATCAATGCAGATCGAGATGCCGGCTTTGGTGGCCAGACGGAAACCATATTGCAGCAGCTTGTCGGCAAACACCACGGTCTCTTTCAGACCACACTTGCGGAACGAGACGTTGATGAGCTTGGAAATTTCTTTCTTCTTCAGCGCCTTGTTGATGTTGGCAAACGGCAGACCCTTGGGCAAAATTTCAGACAGCAAGGCCCGACCGGCGGTGGTTTCCCACAGCTTGGTCGAAGGCACTAGCTCGCCCGTCTCTTTGTCCTTGGTGTACTCGGTCAAACGCACATTCACGCGGGCGGTCAGTTCAACCTCGCCCGCATCGAAAGCACGTTGCACTTCACCGGTATCGGCAAAGATCAGACCCTCGCCCTTGCCGTTGATGCGATCCCGGGTTGTGTAGTACAAACCCAGCACCACGTCTTGCGACGGAACAATCGACGGCTCGCCGTTGGACGGGAACAGCACGTTGTTGGAGGCCAGCATCAGCGTACGGCACTCGACCTGCGCTTCAACGGACAGGGGCACGTGAACCGCCATCTGGTCACCGTCAAAGTCGGCATTGAACGCGGCGCAAACCAGTGGATGCAGTTGAATCGCCTTGCCCTCGATCAAAATCGGCTCGAAGGCCTGGATGCCCAGACGGTGCAGCGTAGGCGCACGGTTCAGCATCACGGGGTGCTCTTTGATCACCTCTTCGAGAATGTCCCACACCACGGGGGTGCCGGATTCCACTTCCTTCTTGGCAGCCTTGATGGTAGTTGCGATGCCCATGGCTTCAAGACGCGCAAAGATGAAAGGCTTGAACAACTCAAGCGCCATCAGCTTGGGCAGGCCGCACTGATGGAGTTTGAGCGTGGGGCCCACCACAATCACGGAACGACCGGAGTAATCGACCCGTTTGCCCAGCAAATTTTGACGGAAACGACCACTCTTGCCTTTGATCATGTCCGCAAGGGACTTGAGTGCACGCTTGTTGGCACCGGTCATGGCCTTGCCGCGACGACCGTTGTCCAGCAGTGAATCCACCGCTTCTTGCAGCATGCGCTTTTCATTGCGGGCAATGATCTCGGGCGCCTTCAACTCCAGCAGACGACGCAGGCGGCTGTTGCGGTTGATCACGCGGCGATACAGGTCGTTCAGGTCGGATGTGGCAAAACGGCCGCCATCCAGTGGCACCAGGGGACGCAGGTCCGGTGGCAACACGGGCAGCACTTCCAACACCATCCACTCAGGCTTGATCCCGGATTTCTTGAACGCTTCCAGCAGTTTGAGCCGCTTGGTGTTCTTCTTGATCTTCAGCTCGGAACCGGTCGGGTCGTTGCGCAGCTTCTCGATCGACCCATCGATGTCAATGCTTTGCAGCAAATCCTTGATGCCTTCGGCACCCATCTTGGCCTGAAACTCGTCGCCATATTCCTTGAACTTGGCGTCATAGTCATCTTCCGACATGATGCTGAATTTCTTCAGCGGCGTCATGCCCGGATCGGTCACCACGTAGGCTTCAAAGTACAGCACGCGTTCAATGTCACGCAAGGTCATGTCGAGCACCAGGCCCAGACGTGACGGCAGCGATTTCAGGAACCAGATGTGCGCACAGGGTGCAGCCAGGTCGATGTGACCCATGCGCTCGCGACGCACTTTGGTTTGCGTGACTTCAACGCCGCACTTCTCGCAGATCACGCCACGGTGCTTGAGGCGCTTGTATTTGCCACACAGGCATTCGTAGTCTTTGATAGGGCCAAAAATCTTGGCACAAAACAGACCGTCACGCTCGGGCTTGAAGGTGCGGTAGTTGATGGTTTCCGGTTTTTTGACTTCACCGAAAGACCACGAACGGATCTTCTCGGGCGAAGCCATGCCGATCTTGATGGCATTGAAATGCTCATCCGGCGTGAACTGCTTGAACAGGTCGAGTAATGATTTCATGTTGAATCCTTTTCTTGTCCGTGCTTAGCTACGTTCCAACTCGATATCAATACCGAGTGAGCGAATTTCCTTGACCAGCACGTTGAACGATTCCGGCATGCCGGCTTCGATTGAGTGCTCGCCCTTGACAATGCTTTCGTACACCTTGGTACGTCCCTGCACGTCGTCTGACTTGACCGTGAGCATTTCCTGCAGCGTGTAGGCAGCACCATACGCCTCCAGCGCCCAGACCTCCATCTCCCCGAAACGCTGACCACCAAACTGAGCCTTGCCGCCTAATGGTTGTTGCGTGACGAGACTGTAAGGACCGGTTGAACGGGCGTGCATCTTGTCGTCCACCAAATGGTGAAGCTTCAGCACGTGCATGTAACCAATCGTGGTCGGACGATCGAACGCGTCCCCGCTGCGGCCATCAAACAGATTCGCCTGCGTACGCGCCGCCGTCAGCCCCTTGGCCTTGACGATGTCATCCGGGTAAGCCAGTTTGAGCATGCCGCGAATTTCCTCTTCCGAGGCACCGTCAAACACCGGCGTCGCAAACGTCGCACCACTGCTCAGGTTGCCGGCCATCTCAAGCACTTGCTCGTCGCTCAGCTTGGAAATGTCTTCCTTGCGGCCCGAGCCGTTGTATAGCGAATCGAGGAAGAGGCGCAGATCCGCGAGCTTGGACTCGGCCTGCAGCATGTCTCCAATGCGCTGACCAATGCCTTTGGCAGCCCAACCCAAATGCACTTCCAGCACCTGGCCGATGTTCATCCGCGAGGGCACACCCAGCGGGTTCAGAACGATGTCGCAGGGCGTGCCGTCCGCCATGTAAGGCATGTCTTCGACCGGGACGATCTTGGAAACCACACCCTTGTTGCCGTGACGGCCAGCCATCTTGTCACCCGGTTGCAGGTGACGTTTTACGGCCAGGTAGACCTTGACCATCTTCAGCACACCAGCAGGCAATTCGTCACCTTGTGTGAGCTTCTTGCGCTTTTCTTCAAAAGCGAGATCGTAGCTGTGACGGGTTTGCTCCTGGGAGTTCTTGATGCTTTCCAGCTGTGTGGCGATGTCATCGTCGGCGGGGCGAATATCGAACCAGTGGAACTTGTCCACCGAACTCAGGTACGCCTTGTCGATCTTCGTGCCTTTGGCGAGCTTTTGCGGTCCGCCGTTGGCAATCTTGCCCGTCAACAGTTTTTCGATCCGGTCAAAGGCATCCGCTTCCACAATGCGAAGCTGGTCATTCAAATCCAGACGGAAACGCTTGAGTTCGTCATCGATGATTTGCTGTGCACGGCGATCACGCACAATCCCTTCACGCGTGAAGACCTGCACGTCGATCACGGTTCCAGACGAACCCTGACCAACCCGCAGCGAGGTATCTTTTACGTCACTGGCTTTTTCGCCGAAGATGGCGCGCAGCAGTTTTTCTTCTGGCGTCAAAGTGGTCTCACCCTTGGGCGTGACCTTGCCGACCAGCGTATCACCCGGCTGAACTTCAGCGCCGACATAAATGATGCCTGACTCGTCCAGACGATTGAGCTGTTGTTCGCTCAAATTCGGGATGTCGCGGGTAATTTCTTCGGACCCCAGCTTGGTGTCACGTGCCATGACCACCAACTCTTCGATGTGAATGGAGGTGTAGCGGTCTTCTGCCACCACCCGCTCGCTGATCAGAATCGAATCTTCGAAGTTGTAGCCATTCCAGGGCATAAACGCCACCAGCATGTTCTGGCCCAAGGCCAGTTCACCCAGATCGGTCGATGCGCCATCGGCAATCACGTCACCCTTGGCCAGCAGATCACCCTTTTTAACAATCGGGCGCTGGTGAATATTGGTGTTCTGGTTCGAGCGCTGGTACTTGATGAGGTTGTAAATGTCCACACCCACTTCGCCGGCTTGCGCTTCGGCGTCGTTGACGCGAATCACGACACGGGTCGCATCCACATAGTCGACCAAACCACCCCGGGTGGCCGTCACCACGGTTCCAGAGTCAACCGCTGAGACGCGTTCGATGCCGGTACCCACGAATGCCTTTTCTGGACGCAGAATGGGCACCGCCTGGCGCTGCATATTGGCGCCCATCAAGGCGCGGTTTGCATCATCGTGTTCCAAAAACGGCACGAGGGAGGCAGCCACGGAGACGATCTGTCCAGGGGACACGTCCATGTACTGCACACGCTCGGCACCGACCAGAATCGATTCACCGGCTTCGCGCGCCGAGATCAACTCACCTGAGAGCTTGCCTTCTTTATCCAGTGCGGCATTGGCCTGCGCGATGACGTATTTGCCCTCCTCAATGGCGGACAAGTAGTCGATATCCATCGTGACCTTGCTGTCCACCACGCGACGGTACGGCGTTTCAATGAAACCGTATTCATTGAGGCGGGCGTACAGCGCCAGCGAGTTGATCAGGCCGATGTTCGGACCTTCGGGCGTTTCAATCGGACACACGCGACCGTAATGGGTCACGTGCACGTCACGCACTTCAAAGCCGGCACGCTCCCGTGTCAAACCACCTGGGCCAAGAGCCGATACGCGGCGCTTGTGGGTGATCTCGGACAAGGGGTTGGTCTGGTCCATGAACTGCGACAACTGCGAAGCACCGAAGAACTCTTTCAAGGCCGCCGAAATCGGCTTGCTATTGATTAAGTCATGCGGCATCAGCGGTTCTTGCTCGGCCTGGCCGAGACGCTCTTTCACGGCTTTTTCAATCCGTGCCAAACCGGTGCGGTACTGGTTTTCGGCCAATTCACCAACACAACGCACGCGTCGATTGCCCAAGTGGTCGATATCATCCACTTCGCCACGACCATTGCGCAAGTCCACCAAAATCTTGACCACGGCGAGGATGTCCTCGTTGGTCAACACCATCGGACCCGTTGATTCCGCACGCCCCATCTTGGCGTTGAACTTCATACGGCCGACACGTGACAAATCGTACGTGTCAGGGTTGTAGAACAAACGCTGGAACAGCGCCTGCACGGCGTCTTCCGTCGGCGGCTCGCCGGGACGCATCATGCGATAAATGGCGACGCGCGCCGCGAATTCATCCACCGTTTCGTCGCTGCGCAAGGTTTGCGAAATGTACGCACCTTGGTCCAGCTCATTGGTATAAATGCACGGCAGATCCTGCACGCCAGCCGTACGCAATTTCTTGAGCAGGACTTCGGTGAGTTCTTCGTTGGCCTTGGCCAGGATTTCGCCCGTATCGGCGTCCACGAGGTTGCGAGCTACGACACGGCCGACCAGGAAATCCTCGGGGACGCTGATGTGCGTTGTTCCGGACTGTTCCAGTTCACGGGTGTGGCGCGCGGTCACGCGCTTGTCTTTGGCCACCACCACTTTGCCGCTCTTGTCTGTGACATCGAAACGGGCCACTTCACCGCGCAGGCGCTCCGCCACAAATTCCATCTGCGCGCCACTGTCCATCAGACGGAAATTGTCATTGACGAAAAAGTTCGCCAGGATGGATTCGTGGTTCAGGCCAATGGCCTTGAGCAGAATCGTGACCGGCATTTTGCGGCGACGGTCCACGCGGAAGTAAAGAATGTCTTTGGGGTCGAATTCAAAATCGAGCCAGGAACCGCGGTAAGGAATGATTCGGGCCGAAAACAAGAGCTTGCCCGAACTGTGGGTCTTACCCTTGTCGTGTTCAAAGAAAACACCCGGCGAACGATGCAGCTGGGAGACGATAACGCGCTCCGTGCCATTGATGATGAAAGAGCCCTTGCCAGTCATCAGGGGCACTTCGCCCATGTAGACTTCCTGCTCTTTAACCTCCTTGATCACCTTGTTTTGCGACGTCGAAGACTCGCGGTCATAAATGAACAACTGAACCTTGGCGCGCACGGCTGAAGCAAAAGTCAGACCCCGGGTCTGGCATTCACGCACGTCAAACGCCGGCTTGGCCAAGTTGTATTCGAGATACTTCATCTCGACAAAGCCATTGTGGGAAATAATTGGGAAAGCCGCTTCAAAGGCAGCCTGAAGCCCCTCTACCGTCCGCTTTTTCGGGGGAACATCAGCCTGCAGGAATGCCGTATAGGCATCTTTTTGCATTTGCAGCAGGTAAGGAATTTCCAGCACGCTATCGCGACTGCCAAAATTTTTGCGAATGCGCTTGCGTTCGGTGTATGTGTAAGCCATGAGATCTCCGGGCAAAGACTAAGGAATCCTGGGTGCTTCTTGGTGATTGGCCACTACCAATCATTGGCGGACGGCCGCACATTGCGTGCGACCCGAACCAAGGCATCTTCTGCAGTCGGGGTCAGAAGACACTGAAAAACCACCTCAACGGGTCGCTTTTCAGTGCGCTCTTACAAGCGCCAAAGGCTGGGAGCTCTTGTGGAGCACCCAGCCTTTTTCGGAAGATCAATTACTTGAGTTCGACCTTGGCACCGGCTTCCACCAGTTTCTTCATGGCAGCATCAGCGTCAGCCTTGGAAATGCCTTCTTTGACATTCTTCGGAGCGCCGTCCACCAGATCCTTGGCTTCCTTCAGGCCCAAGCCTGTGATTTCACGCACAGCCTTAATGACGGAAACCTTGGCCGCGCCAGCTTCGAGCAGGACGACGTTGAATTCGGTCTTCTCTTCAACCACCGCAGCAGCAGCGCCACCGCCGGCGGGTGCCGACATAGCTGCAGCGCTCACGCCAAATTTCTCTTCGATGGCTTTCACCAAGTCGTTGAGTTCCATGACCGTCATGCTGTCCAGCGCGGTCAAAAATGCGTCTTTATCGAATGCCATTTTTATTTCCTAACAATATTGGTTACAACAGGCGGAGGGCGATTAAGCCGCCACTGCCTCAGCGGGTGCTTCTTCGGCTACTTCAGCCGCACCAGCGCCTTTTTTCTCCGCGATCGCTGCCAGCACACGTGCCGTACGCGAAATCGGGGATTGCATCAAGCCCAGCAACTGTGCCAGCAACACTTCCTTGGAAGGGATGCTTGCCAATTGCTTCACGCCGTTCACGTCCAGAGCTTTTCCACCGTATGCACCGCCGCGAATCACCAATTTGTCATTGGTTTTCGCGAAGTCAGCCACCACTCGCGCGGCAGCCACTGCATCGACAGAGAAGCTATAGATCAGCGGACCGGTCATCAGGTCGGACACAACTTCAAATCCGCTACCGGTCACAGCACGGCGAGCCAAGGTGTTTTTCAACACACTCAGAGTCACGCCATTGCTACGCGCGGTGGAGCGCAATTTGGTCATGTCAGCGACCGTAATGCCACGGTATTCCGCCATCACGAGCGTTTGAGCTTTTGCGGCGAGGTCAGTCACATCACTGATGACCGCTTCTTTCTCACTGCGATTAAGACTCAAGGTCTACTCCTTCAAAATGTGCTCGTTGGCAAATTGCCTTCAAGCACGCCACATTGCAGCGACCAACTGTTTCGGAACTGGTTCCATCTGCAGCGGGATCGCCATCTGCGTTGGCTGAGTCATGGGCAAGCCCACGGCACACTGATTAAGTGCAGACCCGTACCAGTACGGCTTGCACACCAACGGTCTTGGATGACCCGTCCACACCTCTCGGCATGAGCAGCCCACCACATCAACTCACCTTTTCAGGTGAGTTGAAATTTTTGCAATTACGCTGCGATGGTTTGCAGGTCCACACGGACACCCACACCCATCGTTGACGAAACTGCCACTTTTCGTAAATAAACACCCTTGCTGGTTGCGGGCTTCGCCTTGGTCAAGGCGTCCACCAGCGCAGCCAGATTGCCTTGCAGCTTGTCAGTGTCGAAAGAGCGACGGCCGATCGTCGAGTGAACAATACCGGCTTTGTCAACACGGAACTGCACCTGACCAGCCTTGGCGTTCTTCACCGCCGTTGCCACGTCGGGCGTGACGGTACCCACCTTGGGGTTAGGCATCAAGCCGCGTGGGCCCAAAATCTGACCTAAAGTACCCACAACGCGCATGGCATCAGGCGCGGCAATCACAATGTCAAAGGGCATATCGCCAGCCTTGATCATGGCAGCCAGGTCATCCATACCGACGATGTCAGCGCCAGCGGCCTTGGCTTCTTCAGCCTTGGCGCCTTGTGCGAACACGGCCACACGCTTGGTCTTGCCGGTGCCATTGGGCAGCACGACGGCGCCGCGCACGACTTGATCCGATTTCTTGGCATCAATCCCGAGTTGCACCGCCACGTCGATGGATTCATCGAATTTGGCATTGGCACACTCTTTGACGAGGCCCAGAGCATCGCCCAGGGGGTACAGCTTGTTGCTGTCAACCTTACCCAGGAAGGACTTTTGTTTTTTGGTGAGCTGGGTCATTTAAACACCCTCCACATTCACGCCCATCGAGCGGGCAGAGCCGGCGATGGTACGAACCGCTGCGTCCATATCGGCGGCAGTCAAATCTTTCATCTTGGTTTTGGCGATCTCTTCGAGCTGGGCACGCGTGATCTTGCCAACCTTGACGGACTGCGGCGTCGCCGAGCCCTTGTCAATCTTCACGGCCTTCTTGATCAGAATCGACGATGGCGGCGATTTGATGACGAAAGTGAAGCTCTTGTCCGCAAAAGCGGTAATCACCACGGGCAATGGCAGACCGGGCTCGATACCCTGGGTCTGGGCATTGAACGCCTTGCAGAACTCCATGATGTTCAAGCCGCGCTGACCCAATGCCGGGCCGATGGGTGGTGATGGGTTGGCTTTGCCTGCTGGTACTTGCAGTTTGACAAAACCGACGATTTTTTTCGCCATGCTTTTTTCTCCTTGCGGGTCATAACGCCTTGACCTTGCACTTGTATTTGCAGGCCCTGGCTCCCCGGGGTTAACGACTCACTATCAACATTCGCACCGAGTCGAAAAGTGCGAAATCCTTAAATTCAGGTCTTTTCAATCTGCGAAAACTCAAGCTCCACAGGGGTGGATCGGCCGAAAATCGTAACCGCCACACGGACCTTGCTCTTTTCGTAGTTGACGTCTTCCACCGAGCCATTGAAGTCGGTAAAAGGGCCATCCTTGACGCGCACAAACTCGCCCACCACAAATTCGACTTTGTGACGCGGCTTCTCGGTGCCTTCCTGCATCTGGTTGACGATCTTCATGACCTCGGCTTCCGAAATGGGCGCCGGGCGATTCTTGGCGCCACCGACGAAACCGGTCACCTTGTTGGTGTGCTTGACCAGATGCCAGGTATCGTCGTCCATGACCATCTCGACCAGCACATAGCCCGGGAAGAACTTGCGCTCCGTGGTTTTTTTCTGGCCGTTCTTGATTTCAACCACTTCCTCCATGGGAACCAGGATGCGACCAAATTTATTTTCCATACCGGCGCGTGCGATGCGCTCGATGATGTTCCGCTCGACGGCCTTTTCCATGCCGGAATAGGCATGAACCACGTACCAGCGCAGATCAGGATTGGTCGGCGCCGTCGCCAGAACTTGCGCTGCCGCCGGCGTATCGGTTGACGGAGTCGTTACAACATCATTCATTACTTTTTCCACCCCAGAATCAAGTCGTAAAACAGCCACTCAAGCGTCTTGTCAGTCAGCCAGAGAAACAAGGCCATGACCAGCACGAAGGCAAACACATAAGCCGTCATCTGGATCGCTTCCTTGCGCGCCGGCCAAACGACTTTCTTGACTTCGCGCCAAGCATCACGGCCAAATGCAAACAACTCTTTGCCGGGCTCAGATGTGAAAAACACCACCACCGCCGCAGCCAAACCCAACAACAAAGCGCTCCACTGAATGAGCGCCCCCTGCTTGCTAAGCAAATAAAATGCCGCCAATGCAGCAACAACCAATGCAGCTGCCGCAGCGAGCTTGGCCTTATCGACTCCGGTGCTGACTGTTTGTATTTGTGTGGTGGCCATGTTTCTCTATTTCGCGCTTTCTCTACGTCAAATCTAACTCAGTCGCCTTAAGACGCTGAAGCCCGCTATTCGCATAGCGGGCTTGTTATCCACCTACTTTACACAGTCAGGTGGCAGGGGCGGAAGGAATCGAACCATCAACCTTCGGTTTTGGAGACCGACGCTCTGCCAATTGAGCTACGCCCCTACTGAAAACTATTACGCGATGATCTTGGCAACCACACCGGCACCGACCGTCTTGCCACCTTCACGGATGGCGAAGCGCAGGCCTTCTTCCATGGCGATCGGGTTGATCAACTTGACCGTGATCGACACGTTGTCGCC
>NZ_QEII01000276.1 GCF_003347515.1 Rhodoferax ferrireducens
ACAGCCGTTACCGCTCAGTGGTGCTCACGGCCATCATCATGGGCAACATTCCGCTGGCGCTGGTCGGCAGCGTGATCGCCCTGTGGATTTCCGGTCAGCCACTGTCGGTGGCGGCGCTGGTGGGCTTTATCACGCTGACCGGCATTGCCACGCGCAACGGCATTCTCAAAATCAGCCACTACATCAATCTGTGTGCCTTCGAGGGGGAGAAATTTGGCCGCAAGATGATCGTGCGCGGCTCGCTGGAACGCCTGACGCCGGTGCTGATGACCGCCCTGGTGGCGGCCTTTGCCTTGGTGCCCTTGCTGGTATCGGCGGACGCGCCCGGCAAGGAAGTGCTGCACCCGGTGGCGGTGGTGATTTTTGGCGGCTTGATCAGCTCCACGTTGCTCGACAGCCTGCTCACGCCCCTGATGTTCTGGTTGTGGGGCGAGAAGCCGCTGGCGCAATTGCTGGAAGCACACGATACCGAGAACTATTGATTCAGATCAATCCGTCCCATTGGGGCAATGACATAAAAGGAAACTACCATGACATCTATGACACGAATCTCCGCCATCCTGGCGACCGCTCTGATTTTGGCAACTGGCGCCACGACCGCTTTGGCGCACAGCGACGCGCCCCATCCCGACACACTAAAGGCCGCGCACGGTGGTCAGTTGGGTGTGGCCGGATCCTATAGCTACGAGCTGGTGGTGGTGAAGGACGCCAAAGACGTGAAAGAAAGCCAGGTCGTGGTGTATGTGACCGACCATGCTGGCCAGAAAATCCCCACGGCCGGGGCTAGTGGCACGGCAACGATCCTGGCCGGAAAACTGAAGGCCAGCGCCGCGCTCCAGCCCGATGGTGACAACCGCATGAAGGGCATCGCCAAATACACCGCGACGCCGGACATGAAAGTGGTGGTCTCCGTCACGCTGCCGGGCAAACCGCCCGAGCAGACGCGCTTCACACCGATGGCGGTTGCGAAGGATGGGCATACCGACCACACCCATTGAAGGTCACGGATAAATCCTGTTTCGAGAATGGCCCATCCATTTCGTTGCCCCGGGGCCGGCAACACGCTGATTGAAGGAATACCACAATGAAGAACCTAGTCATCACAGCCCTTGCCAGCGCTGTATTGGCCGGTATTGAGTTGATGCACATGATCCGCAAAGGTCAGCACGCGCCTCGTAAATTCGTTCCTAATTTGGCTCGCCGCAGCTAAGGCGATAGAACTAATATTAGTAGTTGATTTACATCAATACCTGCGTCTTCGGGGCACCTAGAATTTGTCCTATGCTTAAGGAATAGCTTGCGCCTTTGTCTCCAAATAATCATGAAGTCATTTTTTAACTCTCGACACACACGGTATACCGCTATCGTGATGCTGTTCGTTTGGTTAATGACTTTGGGAAGTGGTGTGGCGAATGCCTGCTTGCTCACTCAAGATCATGGGCGATATGGTCTTTCAGTCCCGGCTTCTTTAGAGGTCTATCAAAACGCAGATGAGCACGCGCTGTCGCCAGACACCGTCGCATGTCTGAGCTTTTGCGCAGCAGAGCAGACCACCTTGGTCAAGGTCCAGCCTCAGTTTGACGGCTCCGCAGGTTTGTATTTTGTTCCCGTGCTTTTCTTCACGGGCTTGCTGGTTCCGGCGATTGACCGGGTTTCCCCGCTGGAGGCATTGGGTAGTCCGACTTGGTCGGAACCGCCCGTCTCCATCCGCTTCTCGCGGCTCACTATTTGACCTTTTCTTGTCAGGACTGTTGCCAAGCGCACTGACGGCTTGGGAATAGTCTTGTGTCTTTCTTCAGACACCCCGTTGGGGACATCTGGAGCGCGCCCCTTTTCATCTTTTATTTTCTTGCATGGCGTTCACTGTGGCACACCTTCGTCGCATCGTATTGCCCCTTGCCATCGCAGCCGCTTTCTTTGGAGCATGGGTGGCGAGGACAAAGACGACATGAAAGGCGTGAAGGGAAAGGTGACGATGGACATGGCGAGCATAGACATAGTCGAAAAATTGCATTCTAAAAAGGGAATTTTCATGTTGAAAAGAAGAAAGTTGTTTGAGTTTATGGGTGCGGCAGCCTTGATGTATTCTGGCGCGGGTCATTCCAAGGAGCTCAGCACCAAGCCATTTCGCCACTATCCTTTCGATCCCGTTACGGCGGAAAACTTTCAGCAAAAATTGTTCATCCCGGGTACCAGCGGACCGTTCGGGGTGCTGGATGTCACAGGGCCACTGAAAATCCGTGCCACTGCGGCGAGTTTCTCAATTCTGCCCGGCCGCGAATCCCCGTTCTTGTTGTATCAGACCGAGCAAGCTGGCAAGTCTTACCAGAATCCCATATTGCGCATTGAGAGTGGCGCACGTTTTACGGCCAGCCTCGACAACGAGCTGCTTGAGCCGACTATCATTCACTGGCATGGCCTGCATACGCCGGCAGCCATGGATGGTCACCCTGCCAGTACCATTGCCCCTGGAGCTCGTTTCGATTACGACTTCAAAGTCCGCAATCGCGGTGGGACCTACTGGTACCACACCCACGCGCACGGATTGACTGCCCGGCAAGCTTACCAAGGTCTGGCGAGCTTCTTCCTGGTGGACGACGAAGACCAGTGCAGCCTCGCCAAAGCAATGGATCTGCGGCTCGGTGAAACCGATCTGCCTCTGGTCATACAAGACAAGCAGTTCGACGCGCAAGGAAAGCTGCTGTACCAGCCTAACGCTCAAGAGTCCATGATGGGCTGGCTGGGTGACATCGTTCTCGCCAATCTGACCCCCAACGCCGTTCAGACCGTCACCCAACGCACTTATCGCTTGCGCATTCTCAACGGATCCAACTCCCGCATTTACCGGCTCGCCTTCGTCAAGGGAAACACACCGTTGAGTTTCACGGTTATTGGCACCGATGGTGGCCTGATTGAGCGGCCTGAAAAGGTGGTCGGGGCTTTTGTCGCCCCAGGAGAACGCCTCGATGTGCTGTTTGACGCTGGGCAGGGACAGCCGGGCACGGACATACTCCTCAAGAGCCTAGCGTTCGATGCCATGGAAAACGAAGGGCCCGCCAGCAGCATGCCAGGCATGCCTGACATGGGCCAGAGCACGTCGCGGCTGGCAATGGGCGCGGAATTCAACATTCTGAAACTCTCGGTCATAGCCGGAGTACGCCTCGTCGCCAAGTTGCCGACAAGGCTGTCCCAAGTTAAACCAATCCGACTCGAAGGCGCCACGCCGCGCAATATCAAACTGTCCCTGAAGAACATGAACTTCCTCATCAACGGGCGCACTTTCAGCATGGACGAAATTGCGTTCGATGTGAAGCAGGGCGCAGTCGAAATTTGGAGCATCAGCAACCCGAAGGTGGGTATGCCACACCCGATGCACCTGCACGGATTTTCGTTCCAAGTGATTGAGCGCCTCAACAGCCCGCCCCAAGTGTCAGCCTTGGCGCGTTTCGGAAAGGGTCGAACAGTGAGCGATCTTGGCTGGAAGGACACCGTGCTGGTGTGGCCTGGCGAAACGGTGCGGATTGCGATTGACTTTGCTCACGACTTCCCCGGCAGCCAGACCTACCTCTTCCATTGCCATAACCTTGAACACGAGGACGCCGGAATGATGATCAATTTTCGGGTGCAAGCGTGAGAACCAGCCAATACGTCAGTTGTAAACACCTCAACCTCTGGCAATTCAAATGAACCATATCCACGATCCCGACCACCCCACCGGACAGACAACTGAAGCCCCGTTCTGGCGCTCCAGATATGGAATCGGTCTGTTGGTTTTCGGCGCTGTCGCCGCGTACTTTCTGCTGACCGAGCACCGTGCCCACTTTTTTGGTGCATTGCCGTTTTTACTGCTGCTGGCCTGCCCGCTGATGCATGTCTTCATGCATCACGGTCACGGTGGACATGGCCATCACCATGGCGATAGCGAGTCCAAAGCGGGGCCCGAAAAGTCAGACCAACCCAGGCCAGGAGGTCCATCATGAACCACGATACACCGGCCTACGGGCTATGGCTGCTGGTTCTTTTCAACTCGGCGATTTTCATCATGTTCGCCTACAGCTTTTTCAAGCCGGCAACGGCGCGAGATTGGCGAACCTTTGGCGCATTCGCTGCCTTCATCGTCGCGCTGTTTGTCGAGATGTACGGATTCCCGTTAACCATCTACGTGCTGTCGGGATGGTTGCAGACCAAGTATCCGGGTTTGGACATTTTGTCCCATGACTCCGGACACCTGTGGTCAACCTTGCTGGGCGAGAAAGGGGATCCGCATTTTGGTGCCTTGCATATTGCCAGCTACATCTTCCTGGCCGTCGGCTTCTATCTGCTGTCCAACGCGTGGCGTGTGCTGTACCACGCGCAACGGCAGCACACGCTGGCCACCACCGGGCCTTATGCCGTGATTCGGCATCCACAGTACGTGGCCTTTGTGCTGATCTTGCTGGGTTTCTTGTTGCAGTGGCCGACGCTGCTGACCCTGATCATGTTCCCGATTCTGCTGCTCATGTATGCGCGGCTCGCGATCACGGAAGAGGCCGAGATGCGCAAGCGATTCGGCGCCGAGTTCGAAACATACGCCGCGCGTACGCCGCGCTTCCTGCCGTCATGGCGAAAGCAAACGACAGCCAAGAGTCCTGTGGACGACAAGGTCCAGCCGTGAGCAAGAAGAACTCCAAGGAAAAACACAAGAAGGGGAGCCACATCGCAGTTTCCGGTGGCGCCTCGCCGGATGCGTCTGCCGTCACCGAAGAGCCCGCGCAGGCATCAATCTCGCGCGAGGACTACGATGCACAGCTTCACATTCTTCAGGTCGAGCTGGTCAAGCTGCAGCGGCATTTCATAGGTTGTGGCGACAGGATCCTCGTTCTCCTCGAAGGCCGCGACGCGGCTGGCAAGGACGGCAGCATCAAGCGCATCGTCGAGTACCTGAGTCCCCGCGAAACTCGCGTAGTTGCGCTCGGCAAACCCTCCGACCGGGAACGCAGTGGGTGGTATTTTCAGCGCTACGTCGCCCACTTGCCCCTTGCTGAGGAATTCGTTTTGTTCAATCGCAGTTGGTACAACCGCGCGGGCGTCGAGCATGTGATGGGCTTCTGCTCCAAGGATGAACACGAGGAGTTCATGCAGTCGGTGCCAAAGTTCGAGGAGATGCTGGTCAACTCGGGCATCAAGCTGCTGAAATATTATCTGGATATCGGCAAGTCTGAACAGACACGGCGCCTGGCCGAACGGGCGCGCGATCCACTCAAGCAGTGGAAGATCAGCCCGATAGACGCAGTTGCCGTAAAGCACTGGAAGGCATACTCCACCGCGCGTGATGAGATGCTGCTGCGATCGCATACCGCCATCGCACCGTGGCACATCGTGCGCGCCGACGACAAGCGCCTCGCGCGCCTGAATTTGATGCGCGACATCTTGTCGCGGCTGCACTACGCCGGCAAGAAGATGAGGCTCGTCCAGCCCGACCCGGATATCGCGTTTGAGTTCACCCCGGACTGCGTCGACGCCAGGTTGTTGGCACGCTGAATCCCCTCCATCAAGGAAGCACATGAAATCAAGCACCATCGAGGTCGGCGAGCTGGTCTCCACACTGAGCGCGGCGGGGGTCGAGAAGCAACTCTTGACGCTCCCGGGCGTGCATCACGTCGACGTGAACTACGTCGCCGGAAGCGCGACCGTGCACTATGATGAATCGCGAATCGACCTTGAAACTATTCGGCAACGCGTGATCGACTGCGGTTACCACTGCAGCGGTGAACTGGTACCTGCGAATGTCTGCGATTCCGGGCATGCCCACGCGGGCCACGCCGGTCATGCAATGGATGGCGGCGCAGGTGGCCAAAGCACCGGGGTCGATTCGGGGGCAAAGGCGCGAGCTCCCGTGAAAGATGCTCTGGCAGGTCATGGCGACCACGTCTCGCACCGTGGACACGGCGATTCGTCGGCCGACGGGAAGGCCGACATGATGCACGACATGGGACATGCACCCGGCATGTCGATGGAAGACATGGCCACCGACATGCGCAACCGTTTTTTCATGGCCCTGCTGTTCGCAATTCCCGTATTCCTGTACTCACCAATGGGTCAAATGTTTGGTGATTTCGCGACCCCGTTCGGCATTGAGCGCAAGCTGTTCCTGTTCATCGTGGCGACCGGTGCCATCGCCTATCCGGGCTGGCCCTTCTTCATCGCTGCCTGGCGCGCTGCGCGCAACAAGGTCGCCAACATGGCGACTTTGGTCGTGCTCTCGGTCGGTACGGGCTACGTCTTCAGCGTTGGGGCCACTTTCCTTTATGAGGGCGAGGTGTTTTATGAAGCTGCGGCGGTGCTGCTGGTCTTCATCTTGCTCGGGCATTGGCTGGAGATGCGGGCGCGCGCCGGTGCCTCGGACGCGATCCGCTCCTTGATGGACCTGGCCCCGCCCATGGCTACGGTGCTACGCGGCGGCGTCGAAACCAAGGTGCCGACCGCCGAGGTCTTGGCTGGTGAGACGGTCGTTATCAAGCCGGGTGACAAGATTCCGGTTGACGGCGAGATTCTTGAGGGCGGCTCGCAGGTCGATGAGTCCATGCTGACCGGCGAATCCATGCCGGTCAAGAAGGTCGTTGGCGATGCCGTCATCGGTGCCACGATCAACAAGAGCGGCAGCTTCCGCTACAAGGCCACCAAGGTCGGTGCCGATACGGCGCTGGCGCAGATCGTCAAACTGGTTCAGGAAGCGCAGAACTCCAAGGCACCGGGCCAGTTGCTGGCCGACCAAGCCTCGCAGTGGCTGGTGCTGGCCGCCATTGCCATTGGCCTGCTCACTTTCGGCGTGTGGTTCTGGCTCATGGGCCAGCCGCTGCTGTTTGCGCTGACGCTGACGATCACGGTGTTTGTGATCGCCTGCCCCGACGCGCTCGGCCTGGCCACGCCGATGGCCATCATGGTCGGCACCGGACTCGGGGCGATGAACGGCATCCTGTTCAAGAACGCCGCAGCACTGGAGAACGCCACCAAGCTGACCGTCATCGTCTTTGACAAGACGGGGACGCTCACGCTCGGGCAGCCCGACGTCGTGGAGATGGTCACCGCGCCCGGTGTCAGCGAAGCGCAGTTGCTGGCCACGGCAGCGGCGGTGGAGAAGTTCTCCGAGCATCCGCTGGCGCTGGCGGTGCTCAAGCGGGCGGGCACCACGCCGACCGAGGTCGCGACGGGGTTTACCAACATTGATGGCCAGGGTGCTCGAGCAGCGATCAACGGCGAAATGGTGCTGCTTGGTAACCGCAAGCTGATGGAGTCCGAGGATGTCGCCTGGGAGGCGCTGGCCTCCGAAGCCACCCGGCTCCAGGGCGGCGGCCGCACCGTCGTGTATGTCGCCCGCGCGGGCAAGCTCATCGGCCTGATCGCCATCGCCGACGCGGTGCGCCCCACGTCGAAGGCGACGATCGCCAAACTGCAAGAACGCGGCGTCAAGGTGGCGATGATTACCGGAGATAACCAGGCCACGGCGGAGCGCATCGGCAAGGAACTCGGCATCGACATCGTGCTGGCCGATGTGCTGCCTGGCCAGAAGGCCTCCAAGATCAAGGAGTTGCAGGCCCAGGGCCATAAGGTCGGCATGGTCGGCGACGGCATCAACGATGCCCCGGCCCTGACCCAGGCCGACGTGGGATTTGCCATCGGTGCGGGCACCGACGTGGCGATGGAAAGCGCCCAGGTCGTGCTGATGAAGAGCGACCCGTACGACGTGGTCGGAGCCATCGAGCTGTCGCGCGCCACGCTGCGCAAGATGCACCAGAACCTGTGGTGGGCGGTGGGCTACAACGTCATCGCCTTCCCGCTGGCGGCAGGCGTGTTCTATCCGTTCACGTTGTCTCCGGAGATCGCGGCGCTGTCGATGTCGGGCAGTTCGGCCGTCGTGGCGATTAACGCGCTGATGCTCAAGCGCACCAAGCTCGCCGGCATCAAGAGTGCGCGCTTACACAGTGCACCGGCAACTGATGCGCCGGTTTCATCGGGAGTATGGCGTGAACGATAGGATGCACACTGCAGCAGCGGTATCGGCGAGCGCGTCGGCGCCGTCGTTGATCGAGCAGGCATATCGTTACCAGACAGATCGCTGGCAGCGCAGCGTGCTGTTCCTCGATATGCTGCGTGAACGGGCCAACAACATGCTGGCGCACGAGGAAGCAGGCATGCCTGCGCCGCTCGACTTCGAATATGAAACGATTCTCGACGCGAGGCACTTCGAGCGCCCGGCCAATTACGCGCTGCTGCGTATCACGCGCTGTCATGAAGACCACGTCGAAGATTGCGTCGATGACAGAAAGCCCCCCGTCATCATTGTCGATCCGCGTGCCGGACATGGCCCGGGACTCGGCGGATTCAAGCGCGACTCCGAAGTGGGCATGGCGCTGCACGAAGGGCATGCGACCTACTTCGTCATTTTCTTTCCATTGCCAAGTCCGAACCAGACGCTGGCCGATGTGTTGCACGCACTGCGCCGCTTTGTCGAGGAAGTGAGCCGTCGGCACAATGGACAGGCGCCGGTACTCTATGGCAACTGCCAGGCGGGCTGGGCCGTGACCCTGCTGGCGGCCGGTTGCGAAGGCTTGAGCGGAGCGACGGTGCTCAACGGTTCCCCGCTCTCGTATTGGGCGGGCGCGTCGGATGTCAATCCGATGCGGCTTGCCGGTGGTTTGATGGGTGGCAGCTGGCTTGTGCACGGGCTGGCGGACCTCGGTAACGGCCGGCTCGACGGCGCCTGGCTGGTGCAAAACTTTGAAAACCTGAATCCGGCCAACACGTTGTGGGACAAAAACTATGATGTTTTCGCGCACATCGATACCGGGCGCGAGCGCTTCCTGGAATTCGAGCGCTGGTGGACTGGCTATCACTTCCTGAGTCGCGAAGAGATTCTGTCGATCGTCGAAAACCTGTTCATCGGCAACAAGCTGGAGCGCGGGACGATGAAGATTTGCGACTGCTGCTACGTCGACCTGAAGCGCATTCGCAACCCGCTGGTGATCTTTGCGTCCAGCGGCGACAACATTACGCCGCCGCAGCAGGCGCTCAACTGGATTCCGACGGTCTACCCGAGCACCGACGATCTAAAGAAGGCGGGGCAACGCATTGTTTATCTCCTCAACACGCATGTCGGTCACCTGGGCATATTTGTGTCGGCCAGTGTGGCGAAGCTTGAGCACCGCGCGATTCTGGAAAGCCTCGGCGAACTCGACGCGCTCAAACCCGGTTTGTACGAGATGAAAATCAGCAACCCGACCGGCGATCCCGATTGCCGCAAGCCGCAGTACACCGTGCGTTTCGAAGAACGCCAGGTCGAACAGATTCACTCTGCGTACCCGGAGCAATCGTTTGAAAAAGTGCAGGTCGTGTCGGAATGGAACGAACTGCTCTACAAAAATACGATCAGCCCATGGATTACCGCGTTCGCCAATCCCTTGAGTGCGGAAATGCTGAAATGGCTGCACCCGATGCGCATCAGCCAGACGATGTTCTCCGAAAAGCTCAATCCCTGGATGCTGCCGCTGAAAATGCTGGCCCCTTTCGTCGCGAAGACGCGCATGCCGGCTGATGAAGCCAACCCGTTTGTTGCCATGGAAGGTGAAGTCAGCGTCTCGATTTCAAAAACGCTCGACAGCTACCGGAACATTCGGGACAGCGCCAGCGAGCAGCTTTTTTCCATGCTGTACGGCACGGCGCGAACAGGGACTGTATAGCTTTCTTTATGAAGTCAAACTGCGAGGAACCTACGATGTTATGGCTCTTTAAAAACCGGCTCTGGCCTGTTTTCGGAATCGCGATGCAGGCTGTTAAACAAATCTCATGCAGGAGGTGAATATGGACTGGTTGGTGCAAAACTGGGTGTGGATACTGGTACTCGGGGCATTCATCGGGATGCATCTGTTTGGACATGGTGGTCATGGTGGCCATGGTGGCCATGGTGGCCATGGTGGTCGCCACGGTGATGAAAACAAGTCCCCGACAGACGCAGAACAAGCTGGCAAGAATCGGCCGCAAGGTCATCAACCCTGAGAAGGGGGCGGTCATGCTGAATATCAAAGTTGTTTCCTGGTCGTTGGGCTTGTGGAGCGCGCTCACGTTTGTCGTATGCGTGTTCTACGGTCTGGCCACGCCACAGGCACTGCACATGCATGCGCTTCTTGAGCAGTTGCTGCCGGCGTTCAAGTGGCTCACCTGGTGGGGATTCCTGCTGGGGCTGGTCGAAAGCTTCCTGTATGGCGCGTATGCCGGGCTGGTGTATGTGCCGATTTACAACTTTCTCCAGCGGCGCTGGGATAACGGCCAGCCATAGCCGCCAAAGCAGAACATGGCGGACGGGTGTACTACTTCTGCTTGGATATCTGCCATAAATCGTTTGTCGCTGAACCGCAAAAGTACACGAGCGGTGCTGCGCCAGCCGACCACTCGTGCTGCGACGGGCATATGTAACTGATGGACAGTGATAGACGGGGAGGGGAACAGAAAATGAGTGACGAATGCTGACTGATCTCATCCAGATCGGGGGCGCGGGTCCTGCGGGACTCGCGGCCGCCATCACCCTGGCCAGGGCAGGCCGCCGCGTGCTGGTTCACGAGTTGCAGGGCGAAGTCGGCCACCGTTTCGGTGGCGACTTCCAGGGTCTGGAAAACTGGAGCACGCAGCACGACGTGCTTGATCAGTTGCGCGAGGCGGGCATTGGCACGGCGTTCACCGCCAAAGCCTGCAGTCGTGCTGAGGTCTTCGATGCCTGGGGTAATCGCTACGAAATCGAGAGCAACAAAACGTTTTTTTATCTGGTGGAGCGCGGGCCGGGACCCGGAACGCTGGACACCGCCTTGCTGGAGCAGGCGCGTGGGCTGGGGGTCGAGGTGCGTTTCAACAGCCGGCTTGATCGTCTGGAGGGCGCCGGGATTCTTGCGGCCGGCCCCAAGGCGGCGGACGCCATCGCCGTGGGCTACCACTTCGAGACCCCCATGGACGACGGCGTCTGGGTGATTCTTGATGATGAACTTGCGCCTCAAGGGTATGCTTATTTGCTGATCATGAACGGGCGGGGCACCGTTAAAAGCTGCATGTTCTCCGGCTTCAAACAGGAGCACCTGTATGTCCAGCGCACTGTGGCTGCTTTCCAGCGGTTGGTGGGGTTGGAAATGTTGAATCCACGTCTCCATGGCGGTGTGGGCAACTTTCATATGCCGGCGCGCGCGGTCACAGGCGGGCATCCGGTCGTGGGGGAGGCAGCCGGTTTCCAGGATTTTCTATGGGGTTTCGGCATGCGCTATGCCATCCACTCCGGGGTGCTGGCGGCGCGCAGCCTGCTGGAAGGCAAATACTACGACATGTTTTGGCGGCTGGAGCTGGAGCCGCCAATGTGGAATTCAATGGTCAATCGGGCGCTCTTCGGCTTATTGGGCAACCGCGGCTACCGCTGGATTTTGCGGAGAAACCAGGCGCAACGCTGGGATGCGCATCGTGTCCTCCAAAGACTCTATCAACCATGGCCGATCAAGCGCCTGCTCCTGCCATGGGCGCGCACCCGCTACAGCTCCCGGCGCCAGGATGAGAGCTGCGACCACATCAATTGCACCTGCGTCTGGTGTCGTCACGGTAACCATCACCTTGCCGACGCTCAGAAGGGTTGTGGTGGCTGACCTGATGTATTGTGAAAAAGGGAAAAATATGAGCGGATCTGTTCCTGTCGTTCGGGCATTTACCAAATGCTCGCGTCCAAGCGCCAGACGGAAGCGCGATTTGTCCCACTGCCACGGGGCGACCTCGACGTCGGCCAAAACGTCCACGTGGAAGGAATAAACTGAATGTGCTTCTCCGCCACAGTCAGCTTCTCGGCAGGTGCCTTCTTGCTCGGGCTCGGCACGTTGACGCTAAAGTCGTCGCGTCGGCCGCGCGAACTGCCGTTCGCCGCGATCCCGCTGCTGTTCGCAATCCAGCAACTAAGCGAAGGCGTGATCTGGCTGACCTTTAGCTATGAAGCGCCACTGCTCAATGCGGTGATGACGCATGTGTACTCCTTCTTCTCCCATGTGCTGTGGCCGGTCTATGTGCCCGTGGCGGTGCTGCTGATCGAGCCGCCAGCGCGGCGTCGCCCAGCGTTGCTCGTGTTCGTCGCGACGGGTCTCGCAGTGGGCGTGTACCTGCTGTACTTTCTGGTGGCCTTCCCGGTCGTCTCGCGGCCAATCGGCCAGCACATCGAATACGTCTCGCCGCACTTCTTTGCCGCGACCACGATGACGCTGTATCTGATGTCGACCACCGTCAGCCCGATTCTGTCGACGCACCGAATGGTGAAGGTTTTTGGTGTGCTGGCGCTGTTGTCCTTTGCCGCGGCTTACTTCTTCTATGCGACCTGGTTCATTTCGGTGTGGTGTTTCTTCGCCGCGCTGTTGAGCGCAGTCGTCTACCTTCACATTGCGTCGCGCCCGGCCGAACGCAGCGGGCCGCGCCACAGACTTGGAATCAGCATGTTGGAACGGTCAACCAAGAGCAGTTTGCCTGATCATCATTCATAGGAGGAATCAACAATGGACACACGAGACACGGCAAGGTCATTCATCTTCGGCGCGCGCATCGCATCGCTGTCAGCGGTCGTCTTGATTGCCGCAGGGTCAGCCTTTGCCGCCGCGGGGAAGGTCTACGTCGCCGATGAAGAGGCGAGCACCATCAGCGTCATCGACGCGACGACCTTCAAGAAGATCGGCAGCATCCCGGTTGGTCAGGGCCCGCACAACGTCCAGGTCGCGCCGGATGGCAAGTTGGTATGGGTCACCAACAACGGCGATCCTGCCCAGGCGGCCGAGAAGACGCCGCACGAGGGTATGCCGAAGTCCGCGCACGGAGCGATGGCTGGCGCCGGGGCAGCGTGGGCCATCGATACCGCCTCCGACGCCGTGGTCGCCAAAGTGCCGGTCGGCATGCATCCCGCCCACGTCGTCGTGGCGCCGGACGGCCGCTACGCCTACGTCACCAACGGCGGCGAGAACACCGTCAGCGTGGTGGACACCTCGGCGCTACGGGTCGTCGAAACGATCCCGGTCGGTGCCTCCCCCCACGGCATACGGATCAGTCCGGACGGAAAGCAGGCGTGGGTCGCCAACCTCAAAGGGGGTACGGTCTCGGTGATCGACACCCAGACAAGAAAGCAGATCGCCAAGATCGCAGTCGGCAAGGGTCCGGCGCAGGTCGGCTTCACGCCCGATGGTCGGCTGGGCTTCGTGTCGCTGTCAGACGAGAACCAGGTCGCGGTGATCGATGCGGCGAGCCGCAAGGTGATGCGCAAGGTGTCCGTCGGCACGGTGCCGATCCAGCTGTACGCCACGCCCGACAGCCGGTTGCTTCTGGTCGCCAACCAGGGGACGCGGAAGAAGCCCGGCAACACCGTCAGCATCATTGACCTCGGGACCTTCAAGGCGGTGGCGACGATCGAGACCGGGCGAGGGGCTCACGGTGTGGTGATCGATCGTGAAGGACGCCATGCCTTCGTGACCAATACCTACGCGAATACTGTCTCCGTTCTCGATGTGGTCGAGCGCAAGGTCATCGCCACGGTGCCGGTCGGCCGCGGACCCAATGGCGTCAGCGTAACGCCATGATGCTTTACAACTTGCGGCGGATGGGCGCCCCCGCGCATGGCGTCACGCTTCATGAACACAATGACTGCCCACACATCCTCCGTCACGCTGCCGGCTGAGCCTGCCAGACTGCGGCCTGTGCAATTGGCTTGGCTGGCGGGGGCCATCTTTGTTGTCTCTGCCGGTTATGGCGCACTGCTGCCTCTGCTGCCCGCCTGGTTGACCTCGATGATGCCCGGCGCAACGGCCTCCGAAGTCGCTCGTCACATCGGCTTCCTCAGCGGCGTGTATTCTGCCGGTGTGCTGGTAGGGGCGCCCTTGTGGGGCGTCGTCGCGGATCGTACCGGACCTGGACGAGTCCTGATCATCGGGTTGGTCGGCTACGTCGCCAGCCTGCTGCTTATGCTCGTTCCGGCATTGGCCGGTTTGTGGGGAATCTATGCGCTACGCGGGACGACCGGCTTCTTCGTGGCGGCAGTCGTCCCTGTGGTTTCAGCGCTGGTCGCCGATTACACCCCCGACGAGCAGCGCGCGCGGCGCTTCGCCTGGCTGAGCGCCATGTCGCTGCTCGGATTCCTGTTCGGCCCTGGGCTGGGCGCTGTGGCAGATTGGGTCGGGCTATGGGCCGGCGAAGGCACCGCTTCCTCCGCGCGCTCGGCACAGCTTGTGATTGTTCTGTCTGCGCTGCTCGGCGCGGTGATGATGCTGGGACTGGCAGCGACACTGCCAGCGTCACGCGTCCCTGAGGCAGCCGCCCAGAACCATCCGGTGACCTCCACCGAAGGTCGCACCACTGCGCTGTGGTGCCTCAGCGGCGCCGTAATGTTTGTCCTGGCGGGCTTCGAGTTGGGCATCGTGCTGCAGGGGCAGCAACACGCCAGCCTGTCCTCGCGCGAGATCGCACTCATGTTCGCCGAGTGCAGCCTCGTGATGCTGGGCGTCAACGCGCTTCTCTTTTTCACGTCGCTGCTGGAAAAGACTTCAACGCGCAAGCTCCTGGGCGCAGGGCTGATTCTGGCGATGGTCGGGCTGGCTGTGCTGGTCCAGCATCGCTCCGATGCCTGGATGTACCTGGGCGTCAGTCTTACTTCTGCCGGCACGGGCCTGGTGCTGCCGGTCATTGCCTACCTGGCCGCCGGCGCCACGCGCCAGACGCTCGGCGTCACGATGGGTGGGCTGGCCGCAGCAGCCGGCCTCGGCCAGACGCTCGGATCGTCCGTCGGCGGGTGGCTTTTCGGTGCCCTTGCACAGCGCAGCTTTGGCTGGCTGACACTTCCTCTGGTGGCGATGTTGATTCTGTTGCTGGCCCGACCGGGCTGGTGGCCGGTCATCCCCGCTGAATCCATCCGCCGACCAGCCGGAGGTTCACGCTTTTAGCACGGAAGTGCGTGAATTGCGATAGCGAAATAGGGTCAACAACATAACGGTCGAACTTAACTTTTTTGGAGAAATGAAATTGCGCAAATTATTGACAGTCCTGACAGCGGCGTTGGTGTTAAGCCTCAGCGGCTGCGGCTACAACACATTCCAAACCACGGACGAGCAAATCAAGGCGAGTTGGTCGGAGGTCGTCAACCAGTACCAGCGGCGTGCTGACCTGGTCCCCAATCTCGTCAATACGGTCAAGGGCGAGGCTAAGTTCGAGCAGGACACGCTCACCAAGGTGATCGAAGCGCGCTCAAAGGCCACCTCCATCCAGGCCACACCGGAATTGATCAACGACCCTGCGGCATTTCAAAGATTCCAGCAAGCGCAGGGCGAATTGACCGGGGCGTTGTCGAGGCTGATGGCTGTTTCAGAGAACTATCCGAACCTTCGTGCCAACCAGGGTTTTCGGGACCTGCAGGCGCAACTGGAGGGGACGGAGAACCGCATTACGGTTGCGCGCAACCGCTACATCAAGTCGGTGCAGGACTACAACGTGACGGTGCGGTCCTTTCCTTCCAATTTGACGGCGATGGCTCTCGGCTACCAGCAAAAGCCCAACTTCGCAGTCGAGAACGAAAAGGAAATCTCCAGGCCACCGAGTGTCAGTTTTGACACCGCACCGGTCCAGTCCAAAGGCGCTGCTTCAGGAGCGGCCAAGTGATCACCCTGAGTACCGCAAGAGGGGCGACCAGAGCGTTACTGCTGGCAGTCACGCTTTGCTGGACTCTCGTTGCCGCAGCGCAGGTTCCGGTGCCGCCCGTGACGGGGCACGTCACCGACCAGACCAACACCCTCACCACAGAGCAGAAGGCATCCCTGGAGCAAACCTTGACAGCCTTTGAAGCCAGGAAAGGCAGTCAGCTGGCTGTCCTGGTGCTGGCTTCGACAGCCCCGGAAGCAATAGAGCAATACGCCTTGCGTGTTGCCGAGCAATGGAAGCTCGGACGAAAGAAGGTTGATGACGGGGCCATCCTGGTCGTCGCCAAGGATGACCGTACGATGCGAATTGAAGTGGGTTATGGCCTCGAAGGGGCGCTCAACGATCTCACCAGCAAACGCATCATCAGCGAGATCATCCTGCCGCGATTCAAGAGCCAAGACTTCTATGGTGGTATCACGGCCGGGGTTGGGCAAATCATTCGCGTCATTGATGGTGAACCCTTGCCGGAGCCTAGCAAGCAGCCTGCGGGAAGTCTCGGGGACATTCAGCAATACGCGCCCATTGTCTTCATTCTTGCCCTCGTGGTGGGAGGTGTTCTGCGTGCCGCCTTAGGCCGAGTGCCTGGCGCGCTGGTTACGGGCGGAGGCGTCGCGGTGCTTGCCTGGTTTGTGGCTGGCGCCGTATCTGTGGCCTTGCTTGCTGGCGTGATGGCGTTATTTGTCACCTTGCTGGGTGGCGGAATGGGCAGGCATGGACTCGGCGGTCACTACGGCGGAGGTGGCCGAGGGGGTTCTGGCGGGGGTGGATTCAGGGGTGGCGGTGGCGGCTTCGGTGGCGGCGGTGCGTCGGGAAGGTGGTAAATATGAATATCAAACGCATAGTGACGCATTTGCTGGCGACCCGCAGACAAGTTAGACGGGCCTTTCCCCGCAGCACATTGATCACGATCGAGAAAGCAATCAAAGCCAGCGAGACCGCCCATGTCGGGGAAATCCGTTTCGCGGTAGAGGGCGCCTTGGACGGCGTGCCGCTGTTCGAGGGGCAGTCGGCCAGAGAACGCGCAATCGAAGTCTTTTCGAAACTGCGCGTATGGGACACCCAATACAACAATGGTTTGCTGATTTACGTGCTGCTCGCTGATCGGGCAGTGGAGATCGTTGCCGATCGCGGGATTGATGCCAAGGTGAGCTCTCAGGAATGGAACAAGATTTGCCAACAAATGGAAACGGCCTTCAGGCAATCAAACTATGAAGGCGGCGTGCTCAGCGGGGTGCAGGCTGTGACGCAACATCTGGTTGCGCATTTCCCCGCTTATGGCCACAACGGGAATGAACTGCCCGACAAGCCGGTGCTGCTCTGAGGCAAGCAACGATGAAACAACTGTACGCAACTGCTCAAGAAAGCACTCGGCGACCTCTGGGTCGGGCTCGCTGCAGCCGATCGGTATTACGTGTGACGCCGCACAGACATCGGCAGAAGAGTTGTCTAGATTGGTTTCATTTTTTACTGGAGAAAATTTATGAAAAACTTGCTTGCTGTGGCTGTGGGTACGACCTCCCTTTTGACCACCGGCGTCTCATTCGCGCAGAACGGAAACATGATGAATGATGGCCTGTGGGGCTCAGGTTGGATGGGTGGCTATGGCGGAATATGGATGCCAATCTTGCTTGTCGTCGTGCTTGTTGTCCTCGTGGCCTGGATCGTCAAGCGGGGCGGTAAATGATCAAAATCAAAAAATTTGACACGCCAGGCGCGTCCGCCCTTAAGCGTGCTTGCCTGTGCAAGCGCGACACCCAACAAGCGCCGCTTGTACATCGAGTCCCCCTCGCTGTTTTCAATGTTACTTAAACCACCAAGGAGTTTCTCATGACCTATTTTCGATTCATTCCACTTGCCGCTGCTCTCACCGCCGCCAGCGCCCTGGTCGCCTGCAACACTGCCCCGGCGATGCCCATGGGCTCTGCAGCTGCGAACAGCATGGCCACACCCGACTCCATGGGCAGGATGGACGCGCAAATGAAGACCATGCGCGACATGCACGAAAAAATGATGAGCGCCAAGACCCCGGAAGAGCGCAGCAAGCTAATGGCCGAACACATGAAAACCATGCAGGACGGCATGGCAATGATGGGCGGAATGTCCAGCGGTGGCATGGGCGACATGAAAGGCATGCAGGGTATGCAAGGCATGACTGGTGACATGGGCGCGCGCCAGCAGATGATGGAAAAACGCATGGAGATGATGCAGATGATGATGAAAATGATGATGGACCAAATGCCGGCTGCCCCAGCCAAATGACGCGTCGCCCGGCCTGACGCTGAGACCGACCATGTGAGCTGCCCTGCGCGAGGCAGCTCGGACACTTAACAATTCTGGAAGGAAATGACCATGACCCCTAGCGACCAAACATCAACGCCGCCTGAAAGCGGCGTAACGCCGGCATCCCGGCGATACGGATTTCACGCCCATCTCGGCAAGACCGACTTCGCCGCCGCTGTCGAGCGCGCGAGTACCGCACTGAAGGCGGAGGGTTTCGGCATCTTGACCGAGATCGATGTGCAGGCAACGATGAAGAACAAGTTGGGCATCGACGTTCCAGCGCACCGCATTCTAGGCGCCTGCAACCCCCCGCTGGCGCACCGCGCGCTGACCGCCGAGCCCGACATTGGCCTGCTGCTGCCCTGCAATGTTGCGGTACGCCAGGACGCCGACGGGCAGGTGACGGTTGGTTTCATCGACCCGATGGCGATGCTGCAAATGACCGATAACCCCGAGGTGGCGCAGGTGGCGCGGGAGGCGCGCGAGCGGCTGCAGCGTGTGTGCGCCGTTGTGGCCGCGGACTGATTCGCAGCAGAAGTTCCTATTTCACAGGAGAGCACCATGGTTTACAGAAGAGGCTGCATGATGGGTAAGCGCTGGTTGTTCGCGGGCTGGGTTGCTGTCGCCGGGCTCGTGCGGGCGACAGCGTCATTGGTGGCAATGGTCCAGTCCTGAAGCGACCACCACGCCTGTGAGAGCTACGTCCAGCGCATGCCCAGGTTCTTCCCCCGCATGGGTCACGGTGCAACCGCAGGCTGAGCCTGTGGCAATACAAAGGAGCCTCTATGTTCTACGGTGACATGATGGGCATGCACGCCCTGTGGTGGATATTCTGGATTGTCCTGGTGATCGCGTTGGTCTCCTTTCGGGGGTGGGGGACCTATCGAGGACGCCGGGGCCAACCGCGCGAGACGCCCCACCAGGTGCTGCGCCGTCGCCTGGCCAACGGCGAAATCAGCACGGAAGAGTACGCGCAACGCAAGGCAGTGCTGGACCGAGATACCCCATGACGGAGGATCGAGTTTATGAACCTCACATTCCTCGGTGCTGCCGGCACCGTCACTGGCTTAAAGACTCTCGCTACGAACGAGGGCAAGCAAATGCTCGTCGATTGCGGGTTGTTTCAGGGCTACAAGAACCTGCGGCTGATGAACTGGGCGCCTTTTCCCTTAGATCCCAAGCGGCTCGACGCCGTCGTGCTGACGCACGGCCACCTCGATCACTCGGGCGCCTTGCCGCTATACACCGAGGACGACGCCAAGCGCGCGCTGCGGCAACGCATCGAGCGCGAGCGCGGCTGGATCGCAACCGTCCCCCGCCTGGGTCAAACCGAGGAGATCCGGCCATGAATACGCACGGACTGCGCCTGCGGCCGCTGGGCATCGACACACAGCAGGAGTATGTGATTTATATGCGTCGCGACTGCCACGTCTGCCGCGCCGAAGGTTTCGAGGCCCGGACACGCGTGGAGGTGGGTCTGCGTGAACAGCGCATCATCGCGACGCTCAACGTGGTGCACTCCGAATTGCTGGCATCCGGCGAGGCCAGTCTGTCGACCAGCGCGTGGCGGGCCCTGGACGCTGTGTCAGGCGACACCATCAGCGTGGCGCACGCGCCGACGCTCGACTCGCTGAGCGCGATGCGCTCCAAGATTTATGGCCATCGGCTCGATGCGCCGGCGTTCGACTCCATCGTCGGCGACGTGGCTGCGGGCCGCTACTCTGACCTGCACATCGCGGCCTTCCTGAGCGCCTGCGCCGGCGGCCGCATAGACCTGCAGGAGACGATCGATCTAACGCGGGCGATGGTCGACGTGGGCGAGCGCATCGACTGGGGACGCACGCCGATCGCAGACAAGCATTGCGTCGGCGGCTTGCCGGGCAACCGCACGAGCCCAATCGTGGTCGCGATCGCGGCGGCGGCTGGACTGACGATGCCCAAGACCTCGTCGCGCGCCATCACCTCGCCCGCGGGAACGGCCGACGTGATGGAGACGCTGACCCGCGTTGATCTCGACCTGCCGGCGATGCGGCGCGTCGTCGAGCGCGAGGGCGGCTGCCTGGTCTGGGGCGGAGCGCTGGCTTTGAGTCCGGCCGACGACGTGCTGATCCGCGTCGAGCGCCCGCTCAACCTCGACAGCGATGCCCAGCTCGTCGCCTCCGTGCTGTCGAAGAAGATCGCCGCCGGAGCAACCCATGCCTTGATCGATATGCCGGTCGGTCCGACCGCCAAGGTGCGCAGCGAGGAAGCCGCCCAGCGCCTGCAGGCCTTGCTGGAACAGGTGGCGGCTGCGCATGGGCTGCAATTGCGGGTGCTGCGCACGCACGGCTCCCAGCCGGTGGGACGCGGCGTCGGCCCGGCGCTGGAAGCGCACGACGTGCTGGCGGTATTGCGCGGCGCGGCGGCGGCGCCGGTGGATCTGCGCATGCGTGCGCTGGTGCTGGCCGGCGAACTGCTGGAATTCTGTAGTCACAGCATTCCTGGCACTGGCAGGTCGGAGGCCTGGCGACTGCTCGACAGCGGTGCGGCATGGGTCAAGTTTCAGGCCATCTGCGAGGCGCAGGGGGGACTGCGCGAGCCCGGCGTCGCCCCTTTGCGTGAACCAGTGACAGCCGAGCGCGCTGGCTACGTCTGTGGCATCGACAGCCGCCGGCTCGCGCAGCTTGCCAAACTCGCCGGGGCGCCTGTTGCTCTGACGGCTGGCCTCGAACTGCACGTGCAGCTGGGTGATGACGTCCAGCGTGGCATGCCCTTGTTCACGTTGCACGCCGAGGCGCCCGGGGAACTCGCCTATGCAAAGCACTACCTCGCCACACACCCGGTCATCACGTTGGCCGACAAGGTGACGCCATGAAACCGGACCCAACATTGAGGACGCCGCTGGTTGGCCCAGCTGGCCGGCTGAAGTCGCTCGTGCGGTTGATATATGTCAACCAGAACCAGAAAGCAGTTCGGACAATTTTCCGCATGGGGTGTATGGTCGTTTTTCGGACATATCCGGTGCGCAGGCGGGGCACGCTAACAGGTTGTTCTCCGCACTCGCAGCTGTCCCGAGCGCGTGCGCTGCGGGCTGAGTCGTGGCAGAAGTTTTTTCACAGGAGAAGACCATGGTTTACAGAAAAAAATACATGATGAGTAGGCGCTGGTTGTTCGCAGGCTGGGTTGCTTTCGCCGGGCTCGTGCTGGCGACAGCGCCATTGGTGGCGATGGCCCAGGCCAGCCCTGAAGCGACCGCCACCCAGTCGTCGAGTGATCAGGGGGTGACTATCAAGGTGACACCGAAGGCGATCGGGGCACCCGACAGTCGGTGGGAATTCGCCGTCGTGCTTGACACGCACAGTGCCGACCTGAGCGACGACCTGACTCAAAGCGCTACCTTGACGACCGACGACGCTCGCACGCTAAAACCGGTGAGCTGGGTCGGCGCGGCCCCCGGTGGACACCATCGTGAAGGTGTGCTGGCATTCGATGTCCCGGCGCCGCGGCCAAGTGCGATCGAACTCAGGATCGAACGGCCGGGCGAATCCGCTCCCCGGACTTTTCGCTGGCAACTCTGATTCACACGAGGAGAAACACGTGGAATGGCTGCAACAAAACTGGATTAACCTGCTCGTACTCGTGGGCGTCATCCTGTTCCTGCGCTTCAGCGGCATGGGCTGTGGTTTCGGTTCCCGACGCATTCGTCCGCAGCATAGCCTTGACCGTCAACCAGACTCGGACACGGCCGTCGAGTCCGCGTCGACTACTGATCCGGTCAGCCGACGCCCGGTCGATCCGACTTCTGCGGTGGCGACGGTTTACCAGGGCCGCGCCTACTATTTCGAATCGCGTGAGAACCGTGACCGGTTCGAGGCCGCGCCGGACCAATACGCTACTGTGCCGAAAGACGAAGACCAAGCCGCACGGCATCGGCATCACGGCGGGTGCTGTTGAGGCACTGCACCGGCAGCCGTGCCACCAACTCGACCAACCCCAGAACTGAAAAGTACAAGACCATGAACACTGTGAGCAACACCAGCACCAGCTTTGCTACCCCCACGTCGGCGGTCGATCCGGTTTGCGGGATGACCGTCCAGGCCGATAAAGCAGCGGCCCGCATGGAGTACGACGGCAAGCTGTACCTGTTTTGTTCCACCCATTGCCAACACCAGTTCGAGACCGATCCCAAGAAGTACATTGGCGCGGCGGGTGCGCAGCCCCCGGCCCCGGCGGCGCCGGATCACGGCATGCCGATGCAGACCGCGCTACGCCGCGGCGAGCAGGGCCAGGCCAAAGACCCGATCTGCGGCATGGTGGTCGACAAGGCGACCGCCCTGCGCGCCGACCGCGGTGGGCGCAGCTTCTACTTCTGCAGCGTCGGCTGCCAGCGCACCTTCGAATCGCCGGAGCAGGAACTGAAGTCGATGCGCATGCGTGTCACCATTGCGCTGACCGGAGTGCTGGCGCTGGCGATCATGCGCGCCGGTGCGTTCATTGCGCTGGCCACGGGTGCCACCATCATCACCTGGGTGCCGATCCCGGCCCTGCCATGGTTCACCTGGGGCATGTGGCTGTTTCTGCTGGTCACGCCGGTGCAGTTCATCGGCGGCTGGAGCTTCTATGTCGGAAGCTGGAACGCTATTCGCAACCGCGCGATCAACATGGACTTGCTGATTGCCCTGGGCACCACCGTGGCCTATTTGTACAGCGTCGCGGTGCTGTTCTTTCCGTCGGTGCTGCCGGTGAAGATCGACGAGCGCGACGTGTACTTTGAGGTCTCGGCGGTCATCATTGCCTTCGTGCTGCTGGGCAAGTACATGGAGGAGATCATCAAGAAGCATTCCTCGGCGGCGGTGCGCAAACTGCTTGACTTGAAGCCCGCCACCGCCCAGGTGGTGCGCGACGGAATCGAGATGGAGGTCCCCGCCGAGAGCGTGATGGTCGGCGAGACGGTCGTGGTGCGCCCCGGCCAGCGTATCGCCACCGACGGCATGGTGCTGGAGGGAGCCTCGGCAGTCGATGAATCGATGCTCACCGGCGAGTCGATGCCCGTGGAAAAGCAAGTGGGCGCCAAGGTTATCGGTGGCACCTTGAACCGCACCGGCGCGTTTCGCTTCCAGGCCACGCGCGTGGGCGCTGACACCGCGCTGGCGCAGATCATCAAGATGGTGGAGGATGCCCAGGCCAGCAGTGCGCCGATCCAGCGCATCGCCGACGAGGTGACGCGCTACTTCGTCCCGGCCATCATCGGCACGGCCATCCTCGCGTTTGCCGGCTGGTGGTTGACCGGAAATTTCCCGCAAGGGTTGCTGGCCTTCATCGCAGTGCTGATCATCGCCTGCCCCTGTGCACTCGGCATCGCAACGCCCGCTGCGCTCATGGTCGGCGTCGGGCGTGGTGCGCAGGCGGGCATCCTGATCCGGGGTGGCGACATCCTGGAGAAGGCGCAGAAGCTCGACACTGTGGTGTTCGACAAGACCGGCACGCTCACGCGCGGTGAGCCCAACATCACCGATGTGCTGGTGCAGGAGGGGTGGACGAAGCAGCAGGCCTTGCGACTGGCCGCGAGTTTGGAGACCGGATCGGAACACCCCTTGGCCGAAGCCATCGTGCGCGGTGCGCGCGAGGAGGGTGTGGCGATCACCCCGGTCGAGGGTTTTGATTCGGTGCCGGGTCATGGGGTGCAAGGCCGCGTCGATGGCGAGCCGGTGCTGCTGGGCAACCGCCGATTGATGCAGCGCGAAGGAGTGGACATCGCTCAAGTGCAGCCCGAAATGGAACGCCTGGAGGCCGATGGCAAGACCGCCATGCTGCTGGCCAGCGGTGCGCGTTTGGTGGCCGTGATCGCCGTCGCCGACACGGTCAAGCCGGAGGCGAAAGAGGCCGTTGCAGCGCTGCGGGCCGAGAAGATACAGGTGGTGATGCTGACCGGCGACAACCAGCGCACCGCCGCCGCCATTGGCCGCCTGCTGGGCATCGACCGCGTCATTGCCGATGTGCTGCCTTCCGACAAGGCCAAAACCATCAAAGACCTGCAGGCGCAAGGCCGGGTTGTGGCGATGGTTGGCGATGGTGTCAACGACGCGCCGGCCCTGGCTACCGCCGACATCGGTATCGCCATCGGCTCCGGTTCCGACGTGGCCAAGGAAACCGGGGGCATCATCCTGGTGCGCAGTGATGTGCGCGACGTCGTGGCCGGCATCCGGCTATCGCGTGCCACCATGCGCACCATCAAGCAAAACCTGTTCTGGGCTTTCATTTACAACGGCGTCGGCGTGCCGATTGCCGCGCTGGGGTTTCTCAACCCGATCATTGCCGCAGCGGCGATGGCACTGTCGTCCTTGTCGGTCATCGTTAACTCGGCCCTGCTCAAGCGCGTCAAGCTCGATCAGAGGTAACACTGCAGGGCAGCACCATGCACGGCTTTCTCAAAACACGTTTCGTCGATCGCTGGCTCTGGTTGTGTCCGATCCTGAGCATCCTGCTGGCGGCGGTCGTGCTGATGATTTTCGGCTTCACCTTCTGGGGCGGGCTGCTGGCAGGGCTTCTGCTGGTTTGCCCTGCCACGCTCGTTTGGGGAGCCATTGAACTTTGGCTCGACGAACGCAGCAATCGCGCGGCCAGGAAAAAAAATACAAACAATTGATTACAAAATGGACAAGAAGCAGATTTTTTCGCTGTGGTACGTGGTGCTGGTCGTCATCGTGCTGGTGAGCCTGCAGGAGTTCATCGGCGTCAGCCACACGCAGAACCTGAGCTACAGCGAGTTCAAGCAGGCGCTGGCGGCGGGCCAGATCGACGACGTTGTCCTCAAGGAAGGTGTGGCCACCGGGCGGCTGAAGGCGGATGGGCTGGAGGCAATCCTCCCGGTGGCAGTCGTCGAAAGTCTCAAAAAACAAGGCGGTGAGCACCGCTTTGTGACCGTTCTGCTCAACGACCCGGGTCTGATTGCCCAGCTGGATGCGTCCAAGGTCCGCTACGCCGGTGTCCTCGAAAGCAAGTGGCTGGGACTGCTCATCTCTTGGGTCGCCCCGACCCTGATCTTCGTCGGCATCTGGTTCTTCGTGATGAAGCGCATGGGCGGTGGCATGCAGGGCGGCATGCTCGAAATCGGCAAGAGCAAGGCGCGTGTCTTCATGCAGCAGGAAACTGGCGTGACCTTCAAGGATGTGGCCGGCATTGACGAGGCCAAGGAAGAGTTGATGGAGGTGGTGGAGTTCCTCCAGCATCCGGAGCGCTACAAGCGTCTGGGCGGCAAGATTCCGAAAGGTGTGCTGATCGTCGGCGCCCCCGGCACCGGCAAGACCCTGCTCGCCAAGGCGGTGGCCGGCGAAGCCGGTGTGCCCTTCCTGTCCCTCAGCGGGTCCGAGTTCGTCGAGATGTTCGTCGGGGTCGGTGCGGCCCGCGTGCGCGACCTGTTCGAGCAGGCGGCGGCGAAGGCACCTTGCATCGTCTTCATCGACGAGCTCGATGCCCTGGGCAAGGCGCGCGGCATCAGCGCGCTGGGTGGTGGCAACGACGAGCGCGAGCAGACGCTCAACCAGCTACTGGTTCAGATGGACGGCTTTGACACCAACCGGGGCGTCATCATCATGGCGGCCACCAACCGGCCGGAAATCCTCGATCCGGCCCTGCTGCGGGCCGGACGCTTCGACCGCCACGTCACCATCGACAAGCCCGACCTCAAGGGCCGCCGGCAGATCCTCGACGTGCACGCCAAGAACGTCACGCTGGCGCCCGAAGTGGACCTGAATTCGGTTGCGGCGCGAACCCCCGGCTTCGCCGGCGCAGACCTGGCGAACCTGGTGAACGAAGCCACACTGCGCGCCGCCAAGCGCGGCAAGAACGCGGTGGACATGCAGGACTTCGAGGAAGCGCTCGACCGCATCGTTGCCGGCCTGGAGAAGAAGAACCGGGTGATGAATCCGATGGAGCGTCGCTTTGTCGCCTTCCACGAGGCCGGGCACGCGTTGGTGGCCGAATTTCGCGAGCACGCCGACAAGGTGTCGAAGATCTCGATCATCCCGCGTGGCATTGCCGCGCTCGGCTATACCCAGCAACTGCCCACCGAGGACCGCTATCTGCTGCGCAAGAGCGAGTTGCTCGATCGCCTGGACGTGTTGCTCGCCGGCCGCGTGGCCGAGCAACTGGTGTTCGATGATGTGTCGACCGGCGCCGAAAACGATTTGCAGCGCGCCACCGATATGGCGCGCCACATGGTCACGCACTACGGCATGAGTGAGACGCTCGGACTGGCGACCTACGACACCCAGCGCACCCCGTTGTATCTGGACGGCCCGGCCCTGCCCGAGCAGCGCAATTGCAGCGAACGTACTGCCGAGGTGATCGACACCGAAGTTCGCCGCCTGCTCGATGAATCGCGCGCCCGCGTCAGCGCAACCCTGACGGCGCGTCGCGCGACGCTGGATGTGCTGGCCGGCGTGCTGCTGGAGAATGAGGTGGTGGATCGCCGCATGCTGGACGAACTGCTGCGTGCCGCTGCCCCAGGTCCGGCCACCGACGCAAGCGCCCCGACGGTGGCCGCATGAAGCGCCGCACGATGCTGACGATCTGCGGCCGATCGCTGGCTCGGGCCGGCATCGCGGCCGGGCTCCTGGAGGGCGCATCGGCGGCCCGTGCGCAGGAACCCGGCGGCCGCGAGATTCTTGAGCGGGTGGAGCGCCTGCTCTGGGGCAGCACCGTCCAGGGCGAGTACGAGATGAGCATCACCACGCCACGCTGGCAACGCACGCTGGCGCTGCGGGTCTGGATGGAGCGGCCCCGGCGTTCCTTCGTGCGCATCCTGTCGCCGGCCAAGGAAGCCGGCATCGGATCGCTGCGCATCGGCAGCGAGATGTGGAATTACCTGCCCAGCGTGGAGCGCGTGATCAAGATCCCGCCCTCGATGATGCTGCAGCCGTGGATGGGTTCGGACTTCACCAATGACGACCTGGTCAAGGAGAGCAGCATCCTGGACGACTACACGCACAAGGTCGTCGGCGCGACGGCGGTCGACGGCCAGGACACGTACCAGGTCGAAGCCGCGCCGAAGCCGGACGCCGCCGTCGTCTGGGGCCGCGTGCTTTACCTCGTGCGCAAGCACGATTTCATGCCGATCAAGCAGGAGTACTTCAGTGAGCGGGGCGAACTGGTGCGGGTGATGAGTTTCTTCGACGTGCGCAGCCTCGGCGGACGCGTGCTGCCCACACGCTGGGAGATGCTGCCGGTGGCCAAGCCGGGCAATGTAACGACGATCGTGCTCAAGGACGCCATTTTCGACCGCCCGGTCGATGAGGCGATCTTCACCCAGCGGAATCTGCAGAAGCCATGAGCCCCGCCCGGCCGCCCGTAAGGGCTCGCACCGCAGTGCGAAGCACGGAAGTTACCCAGTGAGCGACGCCGCTGAGATTGTCGTCAGGCTTGAGCAGGTCACCCGCGTGTACCAGCAGGACAGTCAGGCCGTGCGCGCGCTGGACGGCATCGATCTCGAGATTCACCGCGGCGACTTCGCCGTCCTCGTCGGCCCGTCGGGCTCCGGCAAGACGACGCTGCTGAACCTGATCGGCGGCCTCGATTCACCGACCACGGGCCGCATCTGGATTGCCGGCACCGAGACCGGCCGGATGAGCAAGGGCGAGTTGTCCGAGATGCGCCTACGCAAGATCGGCTTCGTGTTCCAGGAGTTCAACCTGATCCCGGTGCTGTCGGCGCTGGAAAACGTCGAGTTCGTGATGCTGCTGCAAGGCAAGCCGGAGGCCGAGCGGCACGCACGCTCGATGGATCTGCTGAAGGAACTGGGCCTGCAGGGCCTGGAGCACCGACGCCCGGCCGAGCTGTCGGGCGGCCAGCAGCAACGCGTCGCGGTGGCGCGCGCGATCGCGGCCGAGCCGGTCATCGTGCTGCCGGACGAACCGACCGCGAACCTGGACTCGAAGGCCGGCGCGGCGCTGATGGACCTGATGCGGCGGCTGAACGAGGACAAGGGCGTGACCTTCGTCTTCTCGACCCACGACCCGATGGTGGTCGAACGCGCCCGCCGCGTCATTCGCCTTCGCGACGGGCGCATCGAGTCGGACGAACGGAAGCCCGCGTGATGCTTGCCAAGCTTGCCTGGCGTAACGTGCTGCGCAACCGCAGGCGCTCGGCCATCACGGTCCTGTCGATCGCCGTTGGCCTGGCCGCCCTGACCTTCATCTGGGCCTTCATCGACGGCCAGAACCGCCAGATGATCCAAAACAGCACGCGCTTCCTGGCCGGCGACGTGCAGGTGCACCTGAAGGGTTACCACGACGACCCGACGCTCGACCTGACGATGGCCGAAGTCCAGCCCGTGCTCACTGCGGCGCGCGCCGATCAGAACGTCGAAGCCGCAGCGGTGCGTCTGGAGGGCAAGGCCCTGGCCAGCCGCGACGACAAGTCGCGCGGCATCATGCTGGTGGGTGTTGACCCGGGCAACGAGGCTCGCGTGAGTGCGCTGTTCAGCGCGGTGGTCAGCGGCCAGGCCTTGATCGACAGCAAGCCCGGCGCCCTGATCGGCGAGCAGCTTGCGCAGGCCCTGGGCTTGGCGGTGGGCGATGAGCTGCTGCTGGTGGGCCAGGCCTACGACGGCTCCATCGCCAGTGGGCGATTTCCCGTGCTCGGCATCTTCCGCACCCGCATTGATGAGCTCGATGGCCGCATCGCGGTGCTGCCGCTGGCCGTTGTGCGCGAATTCTTCGTCGCCCCCGAGGGCGCGAGCGCGGTCGCGCTGCGCTTACGAGACCGCGACCAGCTCAATGCGACGCAAGTCCGCCTGTCGCAAGGCCTCGGGCCACGCTACGAAGCACTCGGCTGGCCGAGACTGCTGCCGCTGGTCGCCGTGAGCACCCGGTTTCACGAGGTGATGGCCTGGGTCGTGCTCGCGGTGTTCTTCGGCATCGTGACCGCGGCGGTCGCCAACCCCATCCTGATGGCGGTGATCGAACGCACCCGCGAGTTCGGCATCATGCTGGCGCTGGGCACGGGCCGCGCGCGGCTGCTCGGCCTGGTGCTGATCGAAGCGATGATGCTCGGCGGGCTCGGCCTCGTGGCCGGCAACCTGCTCGGACTGGCCATCGCAGGATTCTTCGCGCAGCGCGGCATCGATCTCAGCATGTTCGGCGCCGCCGTTCGAACGATGCCCGGGCTCGAGGACGTGGTCTACCCTGTGATCCGGTTCGAGCGCAGCGCGATGGTCTCGTTGCTCGTCTTCGCCATCGCGTGCGTGACGGGGCTCTATCCCGCCGCCAAGGCGGCGCTGCTCGAGCCGGTGGTCGCCATCCGCGGCCTGGCCGACTCACCACGGGCGCGCAGCCATGGCACGCGTTCGGGTGGGCGGCGCTGGCCGGTGTTCATGCTGATCGCTGGGCGCAACATCCTGCGCAACCGGCGCCGTACGGCCATCACCGCCGGAGGAACGGCGTTCGGGATCATTGCCTTCGTTTTCCTGTTCGGCTACTTCGACGGTTTCAGCGAAGACCTGATCGAAAACTCGACGCGCTACGTCACCGGCCATGTGCAACTGGAGCGGGCCGGGTTCCGGCAGGATTACGCCCCCGAGCTGGCCTTCGAGAGCACCGAGGCCCAGTTGCTGCAGTTGCGCTCGGTCCCCGAAGTCGCGGCCGCCGCGCCGCGCGTGCAGGTGCAGGCGCTGGCCAGCAGCGCGGCGAAATCCGAAGGCATCCTGTTAATCGGCATCGTTCCCGAGGCCGAGCGCGAGGTCACCTTCATCCATCGCACCCTCGTCGAAGGCAAGCCGCTGGCCGGCGGGGCCGATCGCGACATCCTGATCGGCCGCAAACTGGCCGAGCGCCTGGGCGTGCGCCTGGGCGAGAAGGTGGTCGTCATGGCACAGGCCGCCAACGGCGAACTCGGCACCGCGGCCTACCGCATCGGCGGCATCTTCGCCACCGAGAGCGGCTCCTTCGACGGCAGTATGGCCTTCGTCACGCTGCCGGCCGCGCAGTCGCTCCTCGCCCTCGGTTCGCGCATCTCGACGATCAACCTGCGCCTGCGCGACCGCGCCACGCTGGCCGATGGCCTTCCCGAACTGCGCCGCCGCGTTGCGCTGTCGGGCTTGTCCTTCGAGCCCTGGCAAACGCTGCTGCCGCAGGTCGAGGATATGGTCCGGCTGGTCCGTGTCTTCAGCAACATCATGCTGGTCGTCGCCTTCATCGTCATCGCGATGGCGATCATGAACACCGTGTTCATGGCGGTGACCGAGCGCACGCGCGAGTTCGGCGTGATGATGGCGCTGGGCACCCCGCCGGCCGCGATCCAGCGCATGGTGGTATACGAGACGCTGGTGCTGATGCTGCTCGCATCGTTCATCGGTTACGGCGTCGGCGTCGCGCTGGTCGCGTACTTCGGGCGTCAGGGCATCGACCTGTCGGGATTCTTCCGCGGCTATTCCGCCATTCCCGGCCTCACCGGGATCGTGCACCCGAAAGTGGTCGTCGGTCACATCGGCGTGCCGGCGCTGGTGCTGTTCGTCGCCAGTGTCCTGGTCTCGCTGTATCCCGCCACACGTGCGGCTCGCCTCGACCCGGTGCGCGCGATCCGCCATGTCTAGGCTGCCACGTCTTACGGACGTTTTCATCCTGGCGCTGGCGGGATGTGCTGCTTCGGCCTTGGCGCAGGACGATCCGGCCCTGCGTGTGTCGGGCTACTACAAGAACCTGTTGCTGCGCTCCGAGACCTGGACCGGCGAGCGCTACGAGCTCGATCTCAACCGCTTGCGCCTGGAGCTGAAGGGCAAACTCAGCCCCGCCATGAGCTTCAATGTCCAGTATGACAATGAGGCACTGATTGGCAGTTACCTGCGAACCGCGCAGTTCCAGCAGCAAAAGGACTTGCCGTCCTCTCAGTACTGGTCCGCTCAGGGCAGCTATGTTGATCGACCCGCGCTGTATGGTGTGCACCGCCTGTACCGTGCCCAGTTTCAGCTTGCATTCGGCGATACCGATCTGCGCCTGGGCCGACAGCGCATTGCCTGGGGTACGGGCCGCTTCTGGAGTCCGCTCGACTTGCTCAATCCTGTGAGTCCAACGACGTTGGAGCGCGAGGAGCGGCCCGGCGTGGACGCCGTCCTGCTTGAGCACAGATTCGGGCCGGTCGCGCGCGTGGCGGCCGTATACGCTCCGAGCCGACTGGCGGGTGAGGATAGCCATGCGTTGCAGTGGCATGACCACGCCCGCGGCATCGATTTTTCCGTGACAGCCGGCCGATTTCATGGTGACCGGGTCATTGGGCTCGACCTCGCCGGGCAAATCGGTCTTGCGGGCGTGCGCGCCGAAATGACCCGGGTTCGGCCACGTAACGGCGAAGCATTCAACCGCACCTTGTTTGGCATCGACTATGCCTTTGCCAACACGTTGACCCTGAGCGCTGAGTTCTACCGAGATGGCAGCGGTGCGGGCAGTCCTGTCGCCTATAACTTCTCCGCCTTGGCAAGCGGCAGCCGGCAAACGCTGGCGCAGCGCTATCTCGGCGTCCGCGCGGGCTATGCGCTCACGCCATTGGTCAAGCTGAGCACCGATGTCGTTCTCAACCTGGCCGACCACAGCCGTTACGTTGCCCCAGGCATTAGCTACTCGATCCAGACCAATCTGGACCTCTCGTTTGGACTGCAATGGTTCAGCGGCGCGACCGGCAGCGAGTATGCGCGCCTGCCGAGCGTGGCCTATGTGACTCTGCAGCAATTTTTTTGACGTCGCGGGTGCTCCTGCGCGACACGGCACAAGGTCGGCAAGCTGAAAATGACAAAAATGTAATTTGCAGGTCAGTTATTCGTCGGGAGCAGGCGTGCAAACTGCGGTCATTCCATCCGGTTTGCCGTCTTGCGCGTCCAGATGAACGATAGCCCTTTTCTTTTTGCCCGACACTAAACCTCAGGAAAGAATCCATGAAAATATTCCAGAGCCCCTGGGGCCGCTTGTTCGCGGCCATTGCCAGCATATGGTGCTTCATGGCGCAAGCCCAGGAAACACTACCGGGCGCGGATGTGCAAACGTTGCTGGCTATCGCCAAGGAGAGAAATCCCGAATACGCCAGCATGCGCTACGAGGCGCAGGCTGCGGCCGAGCGTGTGACGCCAGCCGGCGCTTTGCCCGATCCAAAATTCCGCACCGAATTGCGCGACATCACCAAAACGGGGGCGCAGGACCCGACCCTTTCGCCCAGCGAGGTCGGCAGCACCCGCTATTTGCTGATGCAGGACATTCCCTGGTTCGGCAAGCGCGACTTGAGGCGGGACATCGCGGCGTTCGAAGCCGAAGGCACCCAAGGCAAGGCCATGGGAACCTGGTCTGAACTGGCCGCGAAGATCAAGACCGCCCACGCCCAACGCTATTACCTCCACCGCAATGAAAAATTGACGCAGGAAATTCTCGATCTGGTCATTCGCCTGGAGAAAGTCGCACAGGGGCGCTACGCTGGCGGTCTGGCCGCCCAGCAGGACGTCATCCGGGCGCAGATTGAACAGACCAACATGAATAACGAGCTGTTGGTTTTGGCAAGCGAAAGTCGGCAGGTCAATGCGCGTCTGAATGCCTTGTTGGCGCGACCCGCGTCTGCGCCACTGGCGGAACCGGAAAGACTGCGCACCGTGCCGGCGCCAGCCCAACTCGACTACGCGACGCTGGAAGAACGGGTGCGGTCGCGCAACCCTGTGCTCTTTGCGGAAGAATCCCGCATCAAGGCCGCCGAGAAAAGCCGGGACCTGACCTACAAGAATCGTTATCCTGATTTCACCGTCGGCCTATCTCCCATTCAGTACCAAAGCGCTGTCAAGGAATGGGAGCTAATGGTCGAACTCAATATCCCCTTGCAGCAATCCTCACGACGCGCGCAGGAACGTGAAGCTGAGGCCATGCTGTCGGCCGCCCGGTCGCGCAAGGAGGCCGCTGCCAACCAGGTCCTCGCCGAACTGTCGGAGAATCTGGCCGGTATCGAGGCGGCCAGAGGGACCGGGATACTGGCAACGAGCAGCCTGCTGCCTCAGGGCGAACTGACGTTCAGTTCCGCCCTGGCCGGTTATGAGGCCGGCAAGGTGGATTTCGCCACCCTGCTCGACGCCCAGCGGCAAATCCGCCAGGCGAAACAAAATCAGATCAAGGCCCAGTTTGAGGCGCAAATTCGCCTCGCCGAAATCGAAAAGCTATTGGGAGAAGATTTATGAAACAGGCAACTGGAATTGCCATTGGCGTCATCGCGCTGGCGGTGCTCGCCGCTGGGGGTGGCTACTGGGTAGGCAACAGGGGCGCCGCATCGCAGCCTCAAGGCGCTGCAGCGCTTGTGGCCGGTGCCACCGAAAAAAAGGAGAGAAAACTTCTTTATTACCGCAACCCGATGGGCCTGCCCGACACCTCGCCTGTTCCGAAAAAAGACCCGATGGGCATGGACTATATTGCGGTCTACACCGGGGAGGAGGATAACGATCCCACCGCTGCCAACCAGATCAGGATCAGCACCGACAAGGTTCAGAAACTCGGGGTCCGCACCGAGTCCGCCCAGTTGCGCACGCTGGACCGAACAGTGCGCGCTGCCGGTCGGATCGAGCCCGATGAGCGCCGTCTTTTCTCCATCACCCCCAAGTTCGAGGGTTATGTCGAACGCCTGCATGTGAATGTCACCGGCCAGCCCGTCGGCCGGGGCCAGCCCCTGTTCGAGGTCTACAGCCCGGAACTGTTGTCCGCCCAGCGCGAATACGCGATTGCGGCGCAAGGCGTCGAAGCGCTCCAGGAGGCGGGTGGTCAGGCCCAGGCGGGCATGAAGCAGTTGGCCGAGTCCAGCCTGCAACGCCTCAAGAACTGGGATGTTTCAGAAGAACAGGTCAAGGCGCTGGTGAAATCCGGTGAGGCAAAGCGGACCCTGACCTTTCGCTCCCCGGTGGCCGGCATTGTGATTGAGAAAAAGGCCGTGCAGGGCATGCGTTTCATGCCCGGCGAGGCGCTCTACCAAATCGCGGATTTGTCCGCCGTGTGGGTCGTGGCCGAGGTCTTCGAGCAGGACATTGGCCTGGTCAAATCCGGTGCCAAGGCCAAGGTCAAAATCAACGCCTACCCGGACAAGGTGTTCGAGGGCCCGGTGACCTACATCTATCCGACCCTCAAAGCCGAGACGCGAACCGTTGCGGTGCGCGTGGAGCTCGCCAACCCCGGCCTGCTACTTAAACCGGCCATGTTCGCTCAGGTAGAACTGTCGACGTCCACCAAGGGCAAAGTGGTCACCGTGCCGGTGTCCGCGGTCATCGATAGCGGCACGCGCCAGATTGTCCTGATCCAACAAGGGGAAGGCCGTTTTGAGCCGCGCGAAGTCAAGATCGGGGCCAGGAGCGACGACTATGTGGAGGTCCTTGAAGGGGTGAAGGATGGCGAGCAGGTGGTGGTAGCCGCCAACTTCCTGATCGATGCCGAAAGCAATCTCAAGGCGGCGGTCGGCAGTTTCGGCCACTCGGCCCACGGTGCGGCACCCAAAGCGGGGGACAAGGCAGAGCAGAGCCCGCCAGCCGTCAAAGGATCAGGTCATCAGGCCGAAGGAACGGTGGGCAGCATTGACGTGCAAGCCGGCACCCTCCGTCTCAATCACGGCCCGGTCGCCAGCCTCAAGTGGCCGGCCATGACCATGGAGTTCAAGGCCGCCAATGAGTCGCTGCTGAAGGACTTGAAGCCGGGCGCCAAAGTTGCCATCGAGTTCGTCGAACGTCAGCCGGACGAGTGGGTCATCACCCGTGTCAAACCGCTGGCGGCAAGCCCTCACGCCACCGGTCACTGACCGGCAGAACCGATGCTGTCCAAAATAATTGAATGGTCGGGAAGAAACCGCTTCCTCGTCCTGCTCGCTACCCTGTTCATCGTTGTCTGGGGCGTCTTCGCCGTTCTGCGCACGCCAATCGATGCCTTGCCCGACCTCTCGGATGTGCAGGTCATCGTCTACACCGAGTACCCCGGCCAGGCGCCACAGGTGGTGGAGGATCAGGTCACCTACCCGCTGACAACTGCCATGCTGTCAGTGCCGAAATCCAAGGTGGTGCGCGGGTTCTCATTCTTCGGCGCGTCCTTCGTCTACATCATCTTTGAGGATGGCACCGACATCTACTGGGCCCGTTCGCGGGTGCTGGAGTACCTCAACTTTGCGTCAGGGCGCATGCCCAAGGGCGTGACGCCGCAGATCGGCCCGGACGCAACCGGTGTCGGCTGGGTCTACCAGTACGCGCTGCTGGCCAAGGACAAAACGCTGGCCGAACTACGTTCCATTCAGGACTGGTATGTGCGCTATCAACTGACCAAGGCGCATGGTGTGGCCGAAGTGGCCTCCATCGGCGGCTTCGTGCAGACCTACCAGGTGACAGTCGATCCGGTCAAGTTGCGCGCCTACAGCATTCCGCTGATGAAGGTGGCCCAGGTGATTCGCGATTCCAACCGCGATGTCGGGGGCCGCGTCGTCGAGATGGCTGAGACCGAGTACATGGTGCGCGGCAAGGGCTACCTGCGCGGCAAGAGCGACATCGAAATGCTGGTCGTCAAGAGCGACAAGGGCACCCCGGTGCTGATCCGCGACATCGCGCGGGTGGAGCTCACGCCAGATGAACGCCGCGGCCTGACCGAACTCAATGGCGAAGGCGAAGTAGTGTCGGGCATCGCCATGGCCCGCTATGGTCAGAACGCCCTGGAAGTGATCCATAACGTGAAGGCCAAGATCGCTGAAATCGGCCCCGGCCTGCCCGAGGGGGTGACGGTGCAAACGGTCTACGACCGGTCCGAGTTGATTCACCGCGCCATTGACACCCTCAAGCGCACCTTGCTGGAGGAAGCGATCATCGTCGCGCTGGTCTGCATCGTCTTCCTGATGCACGTACGTAGCGCGCTGGTCGCTATCCTGATGCTGCCGGTGGGTGTACTCATCTCCTTTATCGCTATGCGAACGCTGGGCATGAACTCCAATCTGATGAGCCTGGGCGGTATTGCCATCGCCATCGGCGCCATGATCGATGCGGCTATCGTCATGATCGAAAACGCGCACAAGCATCTGGAGCGTTTGCCCGAGGGGCATTCGAACAGTGATCGCTTTGATGCCATGCTGGCCGCGTGCAAGGAAGTCGGACCGGCGCTGTTCTTCTCGCTGCTCATCATCACGGTTTCTTTCCTGCCGGTCTTTAGCCTGGAAGGCCAGGAAGGGCGGCTGTTCTCGCCACTGGCCTACACCAAGACCTTCTCCATGGCCGGCGCTGCGCTGCTGTCGATCACCTTGGTGCCGGTGCTGATGATGCTGTTTATCCGCGGCAAGATCATGCCGGAGGCCAAAAATCCGGTGAACCGCTTCCTGATCTGGGTCTACCGACCGATCATCACCGGGGTGATGCGCTGGAAAAAGATGACCATACTTCTCGCCTTGGTGGCCTTGGGTGTCTCGGTCTACCCGGCCTCCCAGCTCGGCTCCGAGTTCATGCCGACGCTCAACGAGGGCTCACTGCTCTACATGCCAGCTTCCCTGCCTGGTATGTCGATCACCAAGGCGGCTGAGTTGCTGCAGACGCAGGACAAGATCATCAAGAGCTTTCCTGAAGTGGCCTCGGTCTACGGCAAGGCCGGGCGCGCCAACACCGCGACCGATCCGGCGCCAACCGAGATGTTCGAGACCGTGATCAACCTCAAACCCGAGTCCGAATGGCGCGCCGGCCTGACCATCGACAAGCTGATTGCTGAACTGGACAAGGCGCTGCAATTCCCCGGCGTCGCCAACGCCTGGACGATGCCGATCAAGGCCCGCATCGACATGCTGTCCACCGGTATTCGCACGCCGATCGGCATCAAGGTCTTCGGCAAGGACCTGGGCGAGATGGAAAAGTTGGCCAAACAAATCGAGGCCGTGGTCAAAGCCGTTCCCGGCACCACCAGCGCTTTCGCCGAGCGCATTACCGGCGGCTTCTACCTCAACATCGAACCGGACCGCGAGCAGCTGGCACGCTACGGGCTCAATGTAGGCGACCTGTTGGATGTGATCGGTACGGCGCTGGGCGGCGAAATGGTCACCACCACCGTCGAGGGCCGGGAGCGTTATGGTGTCACCGTGCGCTACCCGCGCGAGCTGCGAAGCGACCCGCAGCAGATTGCCCGCGAGGTGCTGATCCCCACCATGGACGGGGCAATGATCCCGTTGGGGCAACTGGCCAAGGTCGTGGTTGCCAAGGGCGCCCCCGGCATCCGCACCGAGAATGCGCTGCTCTCGGCCTACATCTACGTCGACATCCGCGACCGCGACATAGGTGGCTATGTCGCTGATGCAAAAAAGGCGGTAGCCCAGCAAGTCAAGTTCCCGCCCGGCTATTACGTGACCTGGAGCGGCCAGTTCGAGTACATGGAACGGGCCATTGAAAAAATGAAGGTGGTCATCCCGGTGACCCTGCTGTCCATCTTCCTGCTGCTGTATCTCAATTTCCGGCGCATCACGGAAACGCTGATCGTCATGCTATCGGTGCCGTTCGCGCTGGTCGGCGGCGTCTGGCTGATGTGGCTGCTCGACTACAACCTGTCGGTGGCGGTGGCCGTCGGGTTTATTGCCCTGGCCGGGGTGGCGGCCGAGACCGGCGTCATCATGCTGATCTACCTCGATTCAGCCTGGGAAGCGGTCAAGGTCAAATGCCGGGCGGGAGGTCAAGAGCCCAATGTGGGTGACCTCTATGAGGCCGTGATGGAAGGCGCGGTTGAGCGCGTGCGACCCAAGATGATGACCGTGGTGGCGATCATGGCCGGCCTGTTGCCCATCATGTGGGGGACAGGAACCGGCTCGGAAGTGATGAGCCGCATTGCCGCGCCGATGGTGGGCGGCATGATTTCTTCGACCGTGCTGACGCTCGCCGTCATCCCGGCGATCTACACGTTAGTCAAGAAGTGGAGGATCGATCGTGGCCTCGAACGGTGAAATAACAAAGGGAGGCGACGTGGCCTCTATCACCATGTGCGTCTGCGCCGAACAACGCGGGGTCAATATTCAGCAGTTCAACGAGTTGTTCCACCGTGGTAGTTAGGGCGCTCTCGAGCACGGCATCCATAGTGATTTCAGGCAGCTAGATGCACAGAAGTGCCCACAACGGGTTGCCTCAGAAAATCGAAAAAATCATACGCTAGGACGTAAGAGTCGGTCAGAGGAATGAGGAGCAAGCCAGCGAAAACAATCGAGGCCCCGCAAGCATATGTGTTTTGCAAAAAAACTGAATATAGAATTTAGAATTGTAACTTTGTCTTGTTTATCAAAATACAAGAAAGCCCTTGGCAATTGGGAAGCGTCCAAATAAGCGGTTCACGCACGGACTTTCGCTCCTCTTTGATCAAACCGCGTCCTGCAAAGACGCAATCAGTGGGCGGCTGACCTTGCCCCGGTCGGCGGTGAAACGTTCGGCCAGATCGGCCAATGCAGTCTCCATACGCTGCAGATCTGCAAACCGATGGTGAAACTTTTTGATGGTAATGCCATGTCACTAGACTCCGTATGTACAGAAGTACGCTTACCTTTTGCCACAAATTCCCTCGAACAAAACGTTTACACCCATCCCACAGAATGGTCGTCGCACATGGCTCACAGGTGGCGTTGCGGCTAACCTGCTGCCCGGGGCCGCTGGTGCTGATCACGCTCGACTTTTCTGGCGCATGGATCGGCAACTTGATGGTGCTCGAACCCTATCGAACACCCCGATCTGCCGGAGTCGCTGCGCGAGGCGGCCGGCGAGATGGTTGGAGCCTTGCGGCAGCGAGCACAAGCCGCGGCGCAGGAGGCGCTGGTGCAACTTCGCGAGGAAGCCCACGCGCAAGTGCTGGCCACCGAAGCCATTGACCAGGCGGCAATTGCACGGGTGCAAGAGACGGAGCAGGCATTGGACGGGGTACGGCAGGAACTGCAAGCGATTGAGCAGCGTTTGGCCGAAACCCAGGCTGATCTCGCCCGGGCCCAGGGTGGGGTTACCGCCTTGCAGCGCCAGGTGGAGGCCAGTGTGGCGCAGCGCCGTGAGCTTCAGGAGGGATTCAATGCTGCGCAGCAGCGCCTCACCCATGAGCTGGAACAACAGCGCGTGGCGGGTACAGCGGCCGAGGAACGTCATGCCGCTAAAACGAAGCGCGTGTTGCTCGATGTGGACCGGGAGCGGGTAAATTCGACCAAACTCCAAAAGGAGCTGGAGCAGGCACGCCGGATACCCGCCGACCAGACGGAGCTGCATCGCCAACAGATGACCGAAAAGCAGCGGCAAGCCGAGACGCTTCGGCAGCGCAATGGCGAACTCGGGGGCAGTGTGGCAGAGTTGCGGGGGCAACGCGACCAGCTACAGCGCGACGTGGATGGCTTGAGGCTGCGCCTGGAGAGTTTGTCCGCACCCAAAGCGGCGTCGGCACGCCAAGTAAAGGCCGCCTCTCCAGGCACTGCCAAGGCAAGCCGGTCGAAGCGAACATACTAAGATACCTCCACTTGATAGTGGAAGATGTGAGCAGTTATTTTGCAAGGAGAATTCGATGCAACTCAGAACCATTGAGACCGTGAGCATGGTGCATCAGATCAGGTGTGACCGGTGCGGCAAAGAAGCCGAGCGTGGCGAGGTCGGCTTTCAGGAGATGACGTCGATCGGCTTCGACGCGGGCTATGACTCGATTTTTGGTGACGGGAATCGGGTCGAGGTCGATTTGTGCGAACCCTGTCTGCGCGACACCTTGGGCGCCTGGCTGCGAGTGAAGACGCCTGCCGACACGCCTTTGGCGACCATGCTGGCGGCGTTCAAGCCCGAGGTACATGGAGGGGAGTTTCCCGCGCCCAAATCAACAGGGCCCGTATGAAGCCTTGGATTCAACCAGTCATTCCACTTCTGGACTATTTGCGTATCTTCCGTGTCATCAAATCGGTGCTGGACAGCGTCGATGCGCACACCACCCATGCGTGTATGTTCTTCAGCATCGCGGGCGCGGCGATTCTTCGGGAATACTACAAGAAGGACGCCATGCAGCTCGCGGGGGCGGCTTTCTACCTGGTGGACGGCAAACAGCGAAACGCCATGTCCTTTGCGACAGTCTCAGAGGGACAAGCACAAAGCTCGGATACGGCGTTTCATTCCTGGGTTCAATGTGATGGCTAGTGATCGATTTCATGACACCGATATTTCCCGACATCTGCGTATCCTCCGGGCACCCATTTACGGCGCCGGGGCGCATGTTCCAAAAGCGCTTGAGCAGCATGGCCCTGAGTCATGGGCACCTTCATGAGGAAGGCGACTTCTTCCTGGTGCCCCACCCTGAGCTGACCGTCGATCTCCGGAGGTCATTCCTCGAAAAGCCCGCCAGTGCGGATCTAGTCAATATCTGCCTGCATTGGTACAGAAAGCCACCAAAACCGATCCTCCCGGCGCTGCACATGCAAAATGATCTTGGGGAAGTCACCAAGATCAAACTTAGCAGTGTTGGTGTCTCCGGTGCATGGTGAGTGCCCCAGATAAAGTTGATGGGCGATCGATCGGAATTTGCCGGCCTTTGTGATCGGTGCGTTGTCCCGGAAAATTGGGCGCATTGGCAGTCTTAGCTCCCCCATTTCGTGAGGTGGATTAGCTACTGAAGACATCTTCGACAAGCCTTCACCCCGGTAACATAACGAGACGTCTATGCTGCAGTATTCAATCGATCTGGTCGGGCTCCTTGGACAATGGGGTTACCTGGTTATCTTCCTTGGAGCGACGCTCGAATCAGCCGCTTTTCTGGGACTGATCATTCCTGGAGAAAGCCTCGTACTGGTTGCGGGCTTCTTTGCTGCACAGGGATTGCTCGACCTAGATTTGCTAATTCTTACCGTTGCGATTGGGGCGGCCCTAGGGGACAGCATCGGCTATGAAATGGGGCGTCGGATGGGACGTCCGGCATTGGTCCACTATGGCAGTCGCTTCGGACTGAATGACGTGCGCGTTGACAAGGCCGATGTCTTTTTTGCGCGGCACGGTAGTAGAGCGGTATTTCTGGGGCGATTTGTCGGATTTGCCCGCGCCCTGGTGCCATTCCTGGCCGGCTCTTCCCGAATGCCATATCGGAAGTTCTTTCCCTACAACGCGCTCGGTGCCGTACTTTGGGCGGTTACCTTCACGTTACTCGGGTATTTTTTAGGTGCCAGCTGGCAAACGGCGGAGCGATGGATTGGGCGCGCTAGCGCCATACTTGGCGGCATCTTGGTCTTCGTGCTGTTGCTGGTGTGGCTATGGCGCTGGGCAGTACGGCACGAGAGCTCTATCAAGCAAACCTGGGACCACTTTCTACGGCGCCCGCGCGTGAATGCTCTACGTCTGCGCTTCGCTCCGCAGCTGGCTTTTATTCAGGCCAGACTGTCACCGCACAATTATCTTGGCTTGCAGTTGACAATCGGTGCGTTGATTCTGATGGGTGCGAGCTGGTTGTTCGGCGGGATCGCTGAAGACGTCGTGACCGGCGATCCCCTGACCATCGTCGATTTGCATGTTGCGCAATGGTTCAACGCGCATTCCACGCCGCTCTTGACTCAGGCGATGTTGGCAATTACGCACGTGCATGATCCCGTTCCCGTCACCACAGCCGTGATCCTGATAGCCGTCTATTTGGCGTGGAAGAAGGACTGGTATTGGTTGCTTTGCTTGGGCGTCACGGTCCCGCTCGGGATGTTGCTGAACGTCTTCATGAAGTATGCATTCCACCGTGCCCGTCCGAGCTTCGACAATCCACTCCTCTTATTGACGACATATAGCTTCCCGAGCGGTCACGTGGCGGGAGCGACATTATTTTATGGGGTGGTTGCTGCAATGCTGGTATCAAGAGTCAGCGCTTGGCGCTGGCGCGTCATGCTCGTGCTTTCAGCGATCACGATGGTAGCGCTGGTTGCACTGACACGCATCTACCTGGGTGTGCATTACCTGAGCGACGTGCTGGCCGCGTCCGCAGAGGGCGTCGCATGGTTGACGCTATGCCTCACCGGGCTACATACCTATTGGGCGCATCGGTTTTCGACACAAGGCAAGATTTACACATTTAAATCATGAGGTTAGCTTCATTTTTGCGAGATTTTCAGGAATCACGGCCGACCCTCCTATCGTCCCGTCTTCATCGGCGTGGCGCCGGTTGCGTTGCTCTTTACGTGGCGGCGTGTCTGGCGCTCCGCCATTGACTGCAGTCCGGGTGAGGTTTGCGATTTGCCACAAGTCAAACGCGCCTACGAACTGCTGTTCGGCATCGTGGCCGCACTGGCATTTCCCCATCTTGCATCGCTCTTTTAATGAAAGGACAATGCCATGAACAAGTTGATCGTTTTTATGCTGGGAACCCTGTTGACGATCCAGGCATGGGCCGCATCTCAGACCGGTACGCTGTCCGCGCCGACTATGAATTGTGCTTTGTGTCCTATCACGGTGAAGAAAGCGCTCACCAAGGTTTCGGGCGTTCGTCAGACCGAAGTGAACTTCGACAAGCACCTGCCGACGGTCACGTTTGACGATTCAAGAACCAGCGTCGATGCCTTGACGCAAGCCACCGAGGATGCGGGCTATCCTTCGACGCTGAAGGAGGACGTGTAATGAGTTCAGTGATTCTCGATTCGACGCTGACTTGTCCGCTCTGCGGAAACGTCAAAACGGAACGCATGCCCACCGATGCCTGTCAATGGTTTTATTTGTGTGAGCATTGCCACGCGATGCTGCAACCGAAACCTGGTGACTGCTGCGTCTTCTGCTCGTATGGGACGGTGCCGTGCCCGCCAATTCAGGAACACGGCAAGCAAGGCGGTGGCTGCTGAGCAGGCCGAAACGGTTTGTTGCGAGTTGGCCGTCTGGTTTGGGGACAGCCGAGAAGTGTTTCAAGCTGATCGAAACGGGTCTTTAAGCAATTTTTGGCGGGGAGCCATCCTTATTCATAAAGCCGTGCGGCGCGACTTGTTAAAGTGCTCTCGGATCGGAAATAGCCCAACACGGTTGCCACGCTGTGATGCCCGGTCATGCCCATGGTTTCGGCCAAGGGCACGTTCTGACGGCCGGCCTCGGTCACAAATCCCGATCGCAGGGAGTGGGCCGAGAAATCACCTTCAATCCCCGCCAGGGCACAGCGCTCCTTGACGATCGTGCGCACGGCAGCCGGGGAGAGTGCTTCGCCGATATGCCCGCCCTTGCGAATCCGCCTAAAAATCGCACCCGTGGTGATTTGACTGACCTGCAGCCAATCATGAAGTGCCATGCCAGCAGCCCCCAGTACCGGCTTGCCATTTTCCGGCTGCTCCACCCCGGACTGATTGGTCTTGGAGTAGGCGAGGGTGTAGATGAAGTCGCTCGGGCCGACGCGTTTCAGAAACTGCATCTCCGCGCCCGCCACTTCCGAGCGCCGGCGCCCGCCGCTGGCCCAGGCAAAGAGCAGCAGGGCGCGATCGCGCTTGCCGCGCAAGGAGTCGTCGCAGGTGGCGAGAATCGCCTGCAGCGGATCTTTGGTCAGGGCATCCTTTTTTTGCGGCAGGGCGCCGCGCTTGGCATAGGCCTTACGCGTACGCGATAGCAATTCCCTGACCTTGGGGTCGCGGCACGGATTCTTGAGTTCCCGTAACTGATGCGCCTTCGACAACACCGCGATCCGGTGCACCAGCGTGTTGTGCGCCATGGCGCCGAGCTTGCCTTTGTAGCCGGCCTGGACCAGGACTTGATCAATCTCCACTGGCAGCTCGGACACCAGGCCTTTGACAGTGGTGCGCTGTGCATGGTCGACGATGAACTGAAGCACACACGGGGTGGCCACCGGCAACTGGATCTGACTGCCATAGCGGATGCCATACCAGGCCGCCCAGTAGCGCAAAGCGCTGCGATAGCTGAGCAAGGTGTTTTCTGATTCACCTTCGCGCAGCAAATCCTCGACGGCGCGCTGTGTCACATCGCTGAGCTCGGTGGCCTGCAGGGCAGGGACTTTATGGAGGGCAGGTAGGCGAATGTTCATGGCACGGTCGAATTTTTCAAATTTCATACATGTTATGTATGATGTATAACACGAAATAGTAATAAGTAACGATAACAATCTCTTATCGTAGGTAAATATAACCGGTGGAGCAGGGCGATGCAATTGAAAAGTACGAGGGGTGTTCAGCAGGACGATGTGTGGGGCGCAGCGGATGCGCTGATCGCGGAAGGCCTTCGGCCGACCATCGAGAGGGTCCGCCAAAAGATCGGCCGGGGTTCACCCAATACTGTCAGTCCCATGCTGGAGAGCTGGTTTGCCACACTCGCACCACGGCTCGGGATTGCGGCGTCCGGCTCCCAGCCAGCAGATAGTGGCGCACCCACGGCCTTGCGCCAAAGTCTGGATGCCGTTTGGGCGGCCGCGGTGGCGGCAGCGCGCGCCAAAGCGGATAGCGCACTTTCCTCCGAGCGCGACAGGCTTGCTCAGCAGGGCCAGGAACTGGAGTCTGCGCGGCAGAACCTGTTGCAAAGGGAGGCGGCGCTGGCCGAACGGGGCGTCGCCCTGGAACAGGCGCTGGAACTGGCCAAGTCCCAACTTCGGGACCAGGCTGCCCAGCTTGATAAGGTGGGCCGCGAGTTGGAGCAGGCTCGCCGCAGCCTTGCCACCCTAGTTCAGGAGCGTGACGCGAACAGGCGCGAATTCGACGTGCAACTTCGCACCCTCGCTGAGGAGCGGCAGCGCACCGAGCAGCGGACATCAGCCAACGAACGCCGCCTCCTGGAAGAGGTGGATCGTGCTCGCCAGGAGGCGAAGCATTCGGCGCGGACGCGTGAGGAAGCTGACCAGAAGCACGTCTCCGAGAAGCAAGAGCTAGAACAGACGAATGCCGCGCTGACCGAACGCGCGCATGAAGGGCAAGTCGAGCTTGCCACGCTGAGGGAACGGCTGCAGGGCGCTGAAGCGCGGGCGAAAGGGCTAGACAGTGCGCTTGCCGCCGCCATGCTGAAATCGCGGCACACACCGAAACGCGGAGCCGCCAAACCCTCCAAAAGCGGTCGACGTTCTCCTGGCGCGGCCGCAGCGAAGCGAACCCCGTAGCCATGGCGAATCCGTTCGACCCAGCATGGGCCTTGTGCCCAAAGCGGAAATTGACGGAAGCCAAAGGCTACCTTCGCTTTGCAGCGGTAACGACCCTATTTTTAAGTATTACGCCGTTAGCGCTTAGTGTCGGCACGCGCAACTGCGGCTTCCAAAAAACCGAACGGCGGGAATGCCGTTGTCATCCATTGCTATTTGAATACCCATTGTCATTTTTATGACAATGAATAGCAATGAACCAGTAAACGGCCCTCTCGCGACTCGCCAGTGACAGATAGGCTGCCCACGCTCTTTACCGAAAGGCAAGCCGACTCTCGCCGCGAAGCTGCCTTGTTGTTGGCTTTTGAAGTCTGGAGGCACTGGTCGACATCTCGGCGTGGGCCGGCGACGCAAAGGGGGCTGAAACAGGAGTGGATTCGATTCCTTATGGCGGCTGGCGTGTCGGATGGACTCATTCCGGTTCCGGCAAGAGTCCCCGCGCAACTCCAGCTCTGTTAACGACCAGCAGCCTAAACCAGGCAAGTCCAAAGTCACGGCAGTCGGGCACGAAATACAGCCAAAATCACTGAAATCGGACAAGTTGGCCAGGATTCGGACCAAGGTATGTGGCGTTAGCCATCATTTGATGGCGCCAGTCACGGTGGCCATATGTCCAACGTGAAGAAGTGGCGATGACCATTTCTTAGCCACAGGCCGATTTTCTTCTCTAGATGGTCATCGGTACATACCTGGGCATGGCCAAAGTCACTGCAGTCGGACACTCTGGCGCTAAAGGACTGGGGGACGTCTTGGCCCATTGATCGTCAGGTGTACTTAGCATTGGCTTTACCCGGGCATCTTGCTTAACATAATATACATCGTATAAAGTGCAACAAAAGAGGATTTCAAGCTCACCAGGTTCCTTTGGGTTGACGCCCACGAACAAAGGCAGCAATGATCTCGGCCGAATCTGCCCGATTGGCGCTATGGGCGAAATCGAGGGCCGACAAGCCTTGCGTGTTCTTGAGCATGGGGTCTGCGCCAGCCTCCAGCAGCAGCTTCACCGCGGACGGCGTACCATAGTGCGCCGCCATCATGAGTGGCGTCGTGCCGTTGGGCGACGCTGCGTCGATGTAGGCATGGTTGTCCAGCAACAATGTCATCACCGCTAGGTGTCCATGCGTGGCGGCGTAATGCAGCGGTGCCCAGCCCGGTTTGTTGACATCCGCGTCCTTGGCGATCAATTGCTCGCAAATCTCAGTCAGTCCATTCAGCGAAGCCAGCATGAGCGGGCTTTCGTCTTGTTGGGTGCGTGCTTCGACATTGACCTTGGGCCAGTTGATCAGGACGGCTGCGACTTTGAGCGATGGCTCCCGAATCGCCAGGATCAGGCCGTGTTCACCGGTCGTGCTGATCGTATTGACGTCAAAACCTCGGGTCAGCAATGAGGAAACGGTGTCGGCATCATCGCGTTTGACAGCGCTGAAAAAGTCTTCATACGAGCCTGCATGGCAAACTGAAAAACCATACAAAACAATAAGATATAAAAACTTCTTAAAGTAAGTTCGCATGATAGAAATATCGTCAAACTTCACCGAAGAACGCCTTTGAACAGCGCCTCAAAGTTGCGGCTCGTCATCTCGGCAATGTATTCCACCGGGCACTGCTTGATGGCAGCCAACTGGGCCGCAACATAAGGCACATACGACGGATTATTGGTTTTTCCACGATAAGGCATGGGCGCCAGATAAGGGCTGTCGGTTTCAATCAGCAAACGGTCAAATGGCACAAATGCCGCCACATCACGCAGATCCTGTGCATTCTTGAATGTCAAAATGCCGGAAAACGAAATGTAGAAACCCAGGTCGAGTGCCGCACGCGCCACCTGGGCCGTCTCGGTAAAACAATGAAACACGCCGCCAGCACAAGCGGCTGTGCCAAATTCACCCTCCTCCCGAAGAATGGCCAAGGTATCGTCCGAGGCGCTGCGCGTGTGGATCACGAGCGGCAAGTTGAGCTGTCGCGCGGCGCGGATGTGGGTACGGAAGCGGTCGCGTTGCCACTCCATGTCGGCCACGCTGCGCTCGCCCAGGCGGTAGTAGTCGAGCCCGGTTTCCCCGATCCCGACCACGCGCGGCATTTGGCCCCGCGTCAGCAGATCCTGCAGGCTGGGCTCGGTGATCCCTTCGTTATCGGGATGTACGCCAACCGTCGCCCAGAAGTTGTCGTACTGGCTGGCCAGCCCCTGAACCTCGGGAAACTCTTCCAGGGTCGTGCAGATACACAAGGCGCGGTCCACCTGCGCGTCGGCCATGGCCTGCCGGATAGCTGGCAGCTGTGCCGTGAGTTCAGGGAAAGTCAAATGACAGTGCGAGTCGGTAAACATAGGTAGTCAATTGAAATCAAACCGGCCGGCCGAGGAAGTACCCCGGGCTTAAATGGTTTGTGTGGCCCGGTCAGATGCCAGGTGGGCACCCAAGATCTCTTCAATCTTGAGCTTGAGAGCACGTGACTTTTCATCCTTGGGAAACTGGATGCCAATGCCCTGCGTGCGATTGTTGGACGCCTTGGCGGGTGTCACCCACGCCACCTTACCCGCCACGGGGTAACGCTGGGGGTCCTCCGGCAGAGACAGCAAAACATAAACATCATCGCCCAGCTTGTATTCGCGCGATATTGGAATAAAGATGCCCCCTTCAGCAAACAGGGGGATATAAGCCGCATAGAGAGCGGCCTTTTCCTTGATCGCCAACTGAATGACGCTGGGGCGTGGGGTGGCGGGAACGGAGTTACTCATGAGCGGGTTTTTGGTATTTTGAGTTTAGGGCGGTTTGGGCCTGACTCACAAGCGCTTCCAGCATCAAGCCGGCATTGAAGGGGTGCTCGACGGTGCGCGTGGTGCTTGCCAGCGCACGGCTCCAGGCTGTCAAAGCGGCGACTGAACCGCCTGCAGGCAGATCTGCCGCCTCAAAAAACCGGGGGCTGGCGCCGGTCTGGACCGCCAGTACGTCGTGACACAGCTTGTGCAAGGCGTCGACCGTTTGCGCCGGCGACCAGTCCTTCAAGACGCTCAGATCACCTCGCGCCATCGCTTTGGGCAGCTTGACCCAAGACTGGGCGTCGCGGCCGGATTGGGAAAACAGCAGGGCGTCCGCAGGGCGCCCACCGGCGGCGCGCAGTACCACGGCGGCTTGCGCCGGCGGAACGCCCTGCTCTTCAATCCACTTCAGCGAACTTGCGACGTCCGGCCAGGCCATGGTGTGGCCCAGACAACGGCTGCGAATGGTCGGCAGCAGTTGGTGCGCGGCGTCGCTGGCCAGCACAAATTTCACATCGCCGGGCGGCTCTTCCAGCGTCTTGAGCAGCGCATTGGCGGTGATGTTGTTCATGCGCTCGGCCGGAAACACCAGCACCGCCTTGCCGCGGCCCCGGGCACTGGTGCGCTGTGAAAACTCGACGGCGTCACGCATGGCATCCACCCGAATTTCCTTGCTGGCCTTGCGTTTCTTGTCGTCGATATCGGACTGGGCCTTTTCGCTCAAGGGCCAGCCCAGCTCCAGCATGACGGTTTCGGGCATCAAGACGCATAAATCGGCATGGGTGCGCACGTCAATGGCGTGGCAACTGCCGCAGCTGCCACAGGCACCGTGCTCTGAGGCATGCTCACACAACCAGGCGCGCACCAGTTCCAGCGCCAGGCTGTACTGACCGAGTCCGGAAGGACCTGCCAGCAGCCAGGCGTGGCCCCTTTGGGCCAACAGCTGCGTGGCTTGCGCGGCAATCCAGGGGGCGACGGCGGCGGCACTCATGGCAACCAGCCTCGGCCCTGGACCGCCGTCAAGACGTCCAGCCAGACGGCATCGCGCGTGTTGTCGGCCTGAATCCGGACAAAACGACTGGGAGACGCCAGCATGCGCTTCAGGTAACCGTCTGACACACTCTTGAAAAATTCAACCGGCTGGGCCTCGAATTTGTCCGGGGTTCGTGCGCCCGCCAAACGCTGCGCTGCGATTTCGGCGGGCAGGTCAAACCACACGGTTAAATCGGGTTCTCGAATGAAATCGGCCTCTAGCCCTCGTACTGTCTGCACCCATTGCTCTAATATTGATAGTATACTGAGATCAAACCCGCGCCCGCCGCCCTGGTAGGCGAAGGTCGCATCGGTAAAGCGGTCACACAACACGACATCGCCTCGGGCCAGAGCGGGTTCAATGAGTTGCTGCAGATGATCCCGTCGGGCGGCAAACACGAGCAGGGCCTCGGTCATGGCGTCCATCGTGTCATTCAACACCACGGAGCGCAATTTTTCAGCCAGCGGTGTACCGCCTGGCTCGCGGGTCAGAGTCACTGCCCTGCCCTGCGCCCTGAACGCCTGGGCCAGACCTTCAATATGGGTGGATTTTCCAGCGCCATCGATACCTTCAAAACTGATAAAAAGTCCACCCGTTGTCGTCATATGCGGTTATTGCCCACGCTGGTATTTGTTAACCGCACGATTGTGCTCTTCCAGGCTGGCGCTGAATTCGCTGGTGCCGTCCCCGCGTGACACAAAATACAGGGCACTGGTCGGCGCAGGCTGTACTGCGGCGAGCAAGGCCATTTTGCCGGGCATGGCAATCGGGGTCGGCGGCAAGCCAGTGCGGGTGTAGGTGTTCCAGGGCGTGTCTGTCTGCAGGTGGCGCCGACGCAGGTTGCCGTCAAAGGTCGCGCCCAAACCATAGATGACCGTGGGATCGGTCTGCAGCATCATGCCAATACGCAGCCGGTTGACAAACACACCGGCGATCATGGCGCGGTCACTGGCGCGCCCGGTCTCTTTCTCGACAATGCTGGCCAGAATCAAAGCCTGCTCAGGCGTTTTAAGGGGCGTATCAGGCAGCCGTTGGCTCCAGGCGGCCTCCAGCTTTTTGTCCATGGCCCGCATCGCGCGTTTGAGCACCGCCAGATCGCTGCTGCCTTTGGCATAGGTATAGGAGTCGGGGAAAAAGCGGCCTTCCGGATGGACGCCCGGTCTCCCCAATGAACTCATGATTGAACCAGCCGATAGCCCTTCTGTGTCGGGCTTTAGATGCTCTGCTTTTAAGAGCGCTGCGCGGAACTGGATGAAATTCCAGCCTTCCACCAGCGTCACGGCGCGCAGTGCCTCGTCGCCACGCACGAGTTTTCGTAACAGGCTGCGCGGGGTGATTCCGCGTTCGAGCTCATAACTTCCCGCCTTGATCTGGCGGGCCTCCCCCGACAGCCGAAACCACCAATACAGCAGGGATGGATCAACTTGCACCCCCGCGTCGCTCACCGCCTGGGCGATGCCGGGCACGGACGTACCGGGCTCGACCGACAGGTCAACCATCTCGGCCTTCATGGGCAGGGGTTGGTGTACCCACCAGGCTGCGCCACCACCCAGCAGGACAGCCAACAAAACAAATAACTTAAAGAGACGAAGCACAGCCCTACAGCCTTACACAAGATGGAGTGGGGATGATAATTCACCCATGAAAAACAAACTCAATGGCGTTGCCCCGCTGCTTTATTTGGGCGTTATCCGCGTCGAAGGTGAAGATGCGGCCAAATTTCTTCACGGCCAGTTGACGCAGGATTTTTCGCTGCTAGGCCAGTCAGAAGCCCGGCTGGCGGCCTTTTGCTCGTCCAAAGGCCGGATGCAGGCCAGCTTCTATGGCTTCAAACGCAGCCCGACCGAAATACTGCTGGTGTGCAACCGCGATATTTTGGCGGCCACGCTCAAGCGCCTGTCCATGTTCGTCCTGCGTGCCAAGGCGAAGCTGACTGATGCCAGCAGCGACTACGCGATCTATGGTTTGGCCGGAAGTGCTATTGAATCAATAGCTGCTAGCGCACAGTCTGCTTGGGCCAAGGTCGATATTGGCAATGCAAGCGTGGTTTGCTTATATCCCGCAGAGGGCGTGCGCCGGGCCTTGTGGCTGGCCCCGGTGGCCGAGGCGGCCCCGGCGGGCGAAGCCCTGAGCGAACAAGACTGGGCTTGGAGCGAGGTGCGCAGCGGTGTGGCCATGATCACGACCCCGATCATGGAAGCCTTTGTGCCGCAAATGCTGAACTACGAATCGGTGGGTGGCGTGAACTTCAAAAAAGGCTGCTATCCCGGTCAGGAAGTGGTGGCGCGCAGCCAGTTTCGCGGCACCCTGAAGCGCCGCGCCTACCTGGTCCATTCAGACGTCGCCATGAAGGCGGGCGACGAGGTTTTTCTGGCCAGTGATACGACCCAACCTTGTGGCACGGTGGCGCAGGCTGCCGCCGTGCCCTTGGATTCCATCTCAGCGGGGTTTGACGCCATCGTTGTTTTGCAGGTCTCGGCGTTTGAAGCCGGCGGCTTGCACCTGGGTAGTTCCAGCGGCCCGGCGCTTGTCGTTGCACCGCCGCCTTATCCCCTGTTGGCCGATATTTAAGGCCTGTTGCGACAGGCTGGGTCGGCCCCTACAGGCCCGGCTTCAAGGGGTGAGCCATCTCGATGTGCACAATCCCCGCCTCTTCAAACGGCTCACCCCGTGGTAAGAAACCCAGCCGGGCATAAAAACCTTCGGCTGAGCGCTGGGCGTGCAAGCGCACTTCATGGTCGCCACGCTGGGTTGCGGCCAGCATCAAAGCCTGCAGCACATCGCGACCCACATGGGCGCTGCGCAACAGGCGGTTAACGGCCATGCGGCCAATTTGACTCACACCGGGCGCGTGCTGCAGCAGGCGCCCAGTGGCCACGGGCAGGCCCAGGCGGTTGCGGGCCAGCGCGTGAACAGCACTCTCGTCGGCTTCGTCCCACTCCATGTCGACCGGAATGCGCTGCTCTTCCAGAAACACCTCGGTACGGACCTGGCTCGCGGCGGGCCCAAGGGCTTGCCATGTCCCCAACTCAACCCGCACCATGGGCTCCCAGGCCTCGTAGCCCACCATGATGTCGCGCAAACCGATCGGGACCGGTCTGGAGGTTTGCGTCGCGGGGTCCGCAAACACGTAAATCAGTTCGCAGCTAATCAGGTGTTCATTGCCCCGGAAGATGGCGCCGTCAAAGGCCAGGGACGAGGTACCGATGCGGCGGCATTTAAGCGCCACCTCCAGTTGATCGTCCGCCCGCGCCGAGGCATGGAATTCGACGGTGGCTTTTTTGACATACAACTCGCCCCCCAACGTTTGCATGGTGGTGTCGTAGGGCAAGGCCAAGGCACGCCAATAGTCGGTCATGGCGGTATCGAAGTACATCAGGTAGTGGGCGTTAAAGACGATGCGCTGCATGTCCACTTCCGCCCAGCGCACGCGCAGACGGTGGAAAAAACGAAAATCCTGGCGGGTTGTGTCAGTCATGGTGGGCTTGCGATTGAAAAGCTGTTTTAAGGGCGCGGGCCGCATCGGCATGGGCGCGGTGGGCTTCGGGGACGGCGCGCCCCATTTTGATGAATTCGTGCACCACGCCGCGGTAAATCTCCAGGTCCACGGGCACACCGGCGGCACGCAGTTTATCGGCATACAAAACCCCTTCGTCCACCAAGGGGTCGCATTCGGCCAGGCCGAACCATGCGGGGGCGACGCCCTCCACATCCGGCGCATTCAAGGGGGCAAAGCGCCAGTCGTCGCGGTCGGCGGCCGTGCGGAGGTAGTGGTTGAAGAAATAAGTGATATGCGGCTCTTCCAGCAAGAAACCACGGGCAAATGTCTTGTGTGACGGTGTGTCTTCGTGTGCCGCGCAACCGGGGTAAAACAGCAGTTGCAAGGCCAATGGCAAGGCCGCGTCGCGGGCGTGCACGGCGCAGGCTGCGGCCAAGGTGCCTCCCGCGCTGTCGCCGCCCACTGCGATACGACTGACGTCCAGGCCGACGTCGGCACCGTGTTGGGCGACCCACTGCACGGCATCCCAGGCGTCGTCATGCGCCACCGGAAACTTGTGTTTGGGCGCCAGGCGGTAGTCCACCGACAGCACGGCGCAAGCGGCCAGATGACTCAAAGTGCGGCACAGCACGTCGTGGGTCGCAATGCTGCCAATGGTGAAGCCACCGCCATGGAAATAGACCAGAACTGGCAACTTCTCGCCCGATGGGGCATAGAGGCGCACGGGCAAGTCATGGTCATCACGGGTGGGAAACGTAAAGCTTTCAATCCGATGGAGTTTGGGCGAAGGGATTTCCAGCACCCCCGCGCCCACCTCATAAGCAGCGCGGGCCTGCACGGGCGTGAGCGCATGCAGCGGCACGGGTGCGGCGCGTGCCATGCGCTCCAGCACACTGTGCATGGCGGGTGTGAGCAGTGCTCGGGGGTTGCGGTGGTGACTCATGCAGGCGGGCTCGTGAAAATGAGGGATACAGCAAGTTCTTTTAACTGAAATTGCACGACAAAATTCGTTGACAAAGAACAAATCACAGAGCGTGGAACTCCTATATTTTCAGCGTCATGTGAGCATTTTTTTGAGATTGCTGGGGAGGGATCGATGACAAATGTAACCTTGGGTGCGTCGGTCTTGCTGTTGTCTCTTGCAGCATTCGCCGCCAACACGTCCCCACCTGATCGTTCTCATTTGAGTTCTTTGACGGAGACGGAACTCAAGACGATCTACCTTCACTGTGAGCAACTGGCATCGACCACGCTCCTGGATTTCAACTCGGCCGCACACTGCTCAACGGTGTCAGAAGAGCTTCTTGAGCGCAGCTTTGGCGGCAACTTCAAACAGTTGCTGCAGTGGTGGCACAGCACCCGGAGCGGTTGCAGGCAGAACGCGGACTGCGCGAACGAACGAGATCACCAAACGACACCGAACGGGCCATGATAGTTGGCTTGATGAGGCGTCTTTTGATGAAGTAGTGGTAGACGCGGCAAGCACTTGCTGGCACCCGGGCGCAGACAGCTGTAACGGCATGCAGGGTTCTTGTTAAAGTGCAACTCTTCCCCCAACATCGCACACCGCCATGGCACTTATTTACTACGTGACTCAAATCCAGTTCGAGTTTGGCGCCATCAAGCTGCTCAAACAAGAGTGTGAGCGTGTCGGTATCACCCGTCCGCTGATCGTGACCGACCCCGGCGTTAAAGCGGCTGGCCTGTTGCAAAAAGCGCTGGATGCCCTGCCCGGCGTGACGGTGACTGTGTTTGACCAGACGCCCTCCAACCCCACCGAGGCGGCCGTGCGCGCCGCCGCAGCGCTTTACAAGAATCAAAAGTGTGATGGGCTGATCGCCGTCGGTGGCGGCTCGGCCATTGATTGCGCCAAAGGCGTGGCCATTGCGGCCACGCACGAAGGCCCGCTCACCCACTACGCCACGATCGAAGGGGGGGCACCCCGTATCACGGACCGAGTCGCCCCCTTGATTGCGGTGCCAACCACCAGCGGCACCGGTAGCGAAGTGGCGCGCGGTGCCATCATCATCGTGGACGACCACCGCAAGCTGGGGTTTCATTCCTGGCATTTGGTACCCAAGGCTGCCATTTGCGACCCCGAACTCACCCTGGGTTTGCCGCCGAAACTCACCGCCGCCACCGGCATGGACGCCATCGCGCATTGCATGGAAACCTTCATGGCGCCGGCCTTCAACCCGCCGGCCGATGGCATTGCGCTGGACGGGCTGACGCGTGGCTGGGCGCATATTGAACGCGCCACACGCGACGGTGCTGACCGTGAAGCGCGCCTGAACATGATGAGCGCTTCCATGCAGGGCGCCATGGCGTTCCAGAAAGGCCTGGGTTGCGTGCATTCGCTCAGCCACAGCCTGGGCGGGGTGGATCCCCGCCTTCACCATGGCACGTTGAACGCCATGTTTTTGCCTGTCGTCATACGCTTCAACGCGTCCGCCGAATCGATCCAGAAAGAGCAGCGCCTGCAACGCATGGCGCATGCCATGGGACTTGCCTCGGCCAGCGACATTCCGGAGGCCATCAAGGACATGAACGCCCGGCTGGACCTGCCCACCGGGCTGGCCGCCATGGGCGTGCAAAGCGACTGGTTTGACAAAATCATCGCCGGCGCCATGCTTGACCATTGCCACAAGACCAACCCGCGCATCGCGAGCGTGGATGAGTACCGCGATATGCTGACGCAGTCCATGTAGCCTCTGCAAAAAATAGCTTGTCCTGAAATTCAAACGCATCGCCCGCCATCGACTGGCACCAACATTGCTAGTATGTGTCCACAGTGAGGCTTTGCCTTGCCCAATCAACGAGACGAACTATGTCCATTCACGCTGCACTGAACCACGTTACCCACTACAAATACGACCGTCTGGTCAATCTGGGTCCCCAGGTCATCCGCTTGCGGCCAGCGCCGCATTGCCGCAGCAAGATCATCTCGTACTCGCTCAAGGTCGAGCCGGCTGACCATTACATCAACTGGCAACAAGACCCGTTCGCGAACTACCAGGGCCGGCTGGTCTTTGAGAAGAAAACACGTGAATTCAAGGTCACGGTCGATCTGGTGGTGGAGATGGCGGTGTACAACCCCTTCGACTTCTTCCTGGAGCCGGCGGCCGAAAACTTCCCTTTCAGCTACGAAGAGCTGCTGAAACAGGAACTAGCGCCCTACCTGGCGGCTGATGAACTGACCGAACCGATGAAGGCCTGTCTGGCCCGCATCGACCGCAAGGAGCGCCGCACCATCGATTTTCTGGTCGACTTGAACCAGATGGTGCACAAGGCCATCAGTTACACGATTCGCATGGAGCCCGGTGTGCAGACACCGGAAGAAACACTCACGCTGGGGTCCGGCTCGTGCCGCGATTCGGCTTGGCTGATGGTGCAGCTGTTGCGCAATTGCGGGCTGGCGGCACGCTTTGTGTCCGGCTATTTGATTCAGTTGAAACCGGATGTGAAATCCCTCGACGGCCCCAGCGGCACCGAAGTCGATTTCACCGACCTGCACGCCTGGTGCGAGGTGTACCTGCCCGGCGCGGGCTGGGTTGGGCTGGACGCCACCTCCGGCTTGCTGGCCGGCGAAGGCCACATTCCGTTGGCCTGCACGCCGCAACCGTCGGGCGCAGCGCCCATCGAAGGCGGCATGGACAAGTGCGAGGTCGAATTCGCCCATCACATGGCCGTGACACGTATTTACGAGTCACCGCGCGTCACCAAGCCTTATACCGAAGAGCAGTGGTCCGACGTCATGACACTTGGTAACGCGGTGGACAAGGAGCTCATGGCCAGCGATGTGCGCCTGACCATGGGGGGTGAGCCCACTTTCGTAGCGGTAGATGACCGCGATGCACCAGAATGGAACACGGACGCGCTGGGGCCAACGAAACGGGGCTTTGCCACCGAGTTGGTGCAAAAACTGCGTACCGAATACGGTGAAGGCGGCTTTCTGCACTTCGGTCAAGGCAAGTGGTACCCCGGAGAACAGTTGCCGCGCTGGGCCCTCAACATTTACTGGCGCGCGGATCGCCAGCCCGTGTGGGCCAACCCGGCGCTGTTCACCGACGAACGTGCGCCGACGCACTACACCAGCGAAGACGCCCGGCGCTTTACGCAAACCTTGGCGGCCAAGCTCGGCATCACCGACCAACACATGTTGGGCGCCTACGAAGACGTGTGGTACTACCTGTGGCGCGAGCGCCGCCTGCCCGTTAACGTGGACCCGTTCAACTCCAAACTGGACGATGAGATGGAGCGCGCACGCTTGCGCCGCGTGTTCGAGCAAAAGCTGGATTCGGTGGTGGGCTACGTGCTGCCGCTCAAGGTTGCTGAAAAACCCGCCCCTGAAGGGCCGCTGTGGACCACGGGTTCCTGGTTCCTGCGCGATGAACGCATGTACCTGATGCCGGGCGACTCGCCCATGGGGCTGCGCCTGCCGCTGGACTCGCTGCCCTGGGTCAGCGAGGCGGATTACCCCTACCTGCTTGAGCAAGATCCGTCCGCTCCGCGTTCGGGTCTGGCCGCACACGGTGAGATTGCGGCACGTTATGGTCAGAGTTCATCGCCTTACCTGACCGGCTCCGGGCCACAACCCGAAGCCGTGTGGAAATTTCAGGATGCAAGCCGCGTGGCTGTGAGCCCGGTGACGAGCAGCGCGCAAACCGCTCTGCAAACTGAACCGGACGACTTTGCGCGGATTCCCCTGCACAAGGAATCAGCGCATTGGATCACCCGTACCGCCTTGTGTGTTGAAGTGCGCGACCCACGCCGCGCCAGCGGCCCGAAGGCCGAGGCGGTCGGCAAGAAGTCGGGGGTGATGTACATCTTCATGCCGCCGCTCGAAAAGCTGGAGGACTACCTGCATTTGCTGGCGGCAATCGAAGCCACGGCCGAAGGGCTGGGCCTCAAGATCGTGCTGGAAGGCTACCCGCCTCCGCGCGACCCGCGCCTCAAGCTGCTGCAAGTCACGCCCGACCCCGGCGTGATCGAGGTCAACATCCATCCGGTGAACAACTGGAAGGAATTGGTCAAGAACACCGAGTTCTTGTACAACGTGGCGTTCGAGTCGCGCTTGTCGGCCGAGAAGTTCATGAAGGACGGTCGCCACACCGGCACGGGCGGTGGCAACCACTTTGTGATGGGCGGTGCGACACCGGCTGACAGTCCGTTTTTGCGCAAGCCTGAGCTGCTGGCCAGCCTGCTGCTGTTCTGGCACAACCACCCTTCCCTGAGCTATCTGTTCAGCGGCATGTTCGTTGGACCCACCAGCCAGGCGCCGCGTGTGGACGAGGCCAGAAACGACCAACTTTATGAGCTGGAAATAGCCATCGAGCAAATCTACAAAAGCCGCGAACTGCATGGCCACAGCATGCCGCCTTGGCTGGTGGACCGCACGCTGCGCAACATCCTGATCGATGCCACCGGCAACACGCACCGCAGCGAGTTTTCCATCGACAAGATGTACTCGCCCGACTCGGCCACCGGTCGCCTGGGCTTGCTGGAATTGCGCGCCTTCGAGATGCCGCCGCACCCGCGCATGAGCATCGTGCAGCAGCTATTGTTGCGCGCCTTGGTCGCCCGCTTCTGGAAAGCGCCTTACAAAGCGCCCGCTACGCGCTGGGGCACCGAGTTGCATGACCGCTTCCTGCTGCCCATATTCATCAAAATGGACTTTGATGACGTCATGGCTGAAATGCGCAGCGCCGGTTTCGCGTTCGACAGCAGCTGGTTTGCGCCGCATTACGAATTCCGCTTCCCCGTCGTCGGCTCGATCCAGTCAGCCAGCATTGAACTCACCTTGCGCAATGCGCTGGAGCCCTGGCATGTGATGGGTGAGGAAGGCGTGCCGGGTGGCACTGCCCGTTATGTGGACTCCTCTCTGGAGCGCATTGAGGTCCATGTGACCGGCCTGAACGAGAGCCGCTACGTGGTCACCTGCAATGGTCGTGCCCTGCCCCTGCAATCGACCGGCACCATGGGCGAATACGCGGCTGGTGTGCGCTACAAGGCCTGGAATCCGCCTTCGGCGCTGCATCCCAGCATCGCCATTCATGCGCCACTGACGTTTGACATTGTGGACACCTGGATGAAGCGCTCCGTCGGCGGCTGCCAGTACTACGTTGCCCACCCGGGTGGCTTGAACCCCGACACCTTCCCGGTGAACTCCTACGAGGCGGAGAGTCGACGCATGTCACGCTTTGTCGCCATGGGTCACACCCCAGGCACGCTGGTCGTTCCGCCGGCCACCATCAACGTGGCGGCCAGTCGGGAGTTTCCATTCACGCTGGATTTGCGACGCGGCTAGGCTGCTGTTCCGAAGAAACGGCTGACGATTATTTCTTGCTGTGTGCCAGGCCAAGATTTGATTTTGGCCCGCTTTTCTTGACGAAAGACAGAATCTCCTTGTCACTGCGCCGGATGTGCAGTGACAACCAGTCGCGCAGCACGGTAGACAACTGCGAGGCCACCGTAAAGCTTCCGGCCGCATATTTTTTGTGCAGGCCATGCAGGTCCTCAATAAACTTGTCGTGACCCTGTTTGTGCTGCACCAGGTTCGGAAAGTTGAGGGACGCCATCAGTTGCTCTTCCCGTTGCAGGTGCTCAACCGTGTAGCGGATCAATTCGTCCAGGATTCTGGCGACAACATCCTGGCCGCGTCCCTGGCTGGTCGCCGTGTGCAATTCATTGACCAGATCGACCAGCTGGCGATGGTCCTTGTCAATCGGGCCGTTGTCGATCACCAGGTCATCTGCCCATTCAAAATACGCCATCGCCAGTCCTCCAGATTTGATTAAGGTGGACTGTCTGCTGTCCCGCGGTCATGCCATCGCCCTGTCATACGCCAAAGCCGGGCCACCGCGATGACCCAGTTTGAACACCCTCACGATCTGCACCATGTTTTGTGCTTGATGCTCCAGGGACTGGGCGGCGGCCGCGGCTTCTTCCACCAAGGCCGCATTGGATTGGGTGACCTGGTCCATCTGGGTCATGGCCTGGTTGATCTGGTCAATACCGGCGGACTGGTCCTGGCTGGCCGTGGTGATCTCGCCCATGATGTCCGCCACGCGCCGCACGCTGACGACGAGTTCATCCATGGTGCTGCCAGCCTGCTCCACCAGCTTGCAGCCTTCGTTCACATTGTCGACCGATGCCCCGATCAGGGTCTTGATCTCCTTGGCCGCCGTCGCCGAACGGCCGGCCAGACTGCGCACCTCGCTGGCCACCACGGCAAAGCCGCGCCCTTGCTCGCCCGCCCGCGCGGCTTCCACTGCCGCGTTCAGGGCCAGAATGTTGGTCTGGAAGGCAATGCCGTCAATCACGCCAATGATGTCGGCAATCTTTTTGGACGACACATTGATGGCTTCCATCGTCTGTACCACCTGCGCCACCACCGCACCGCCCTTGACGGCCACCTCGGATGCGGACCCGGCCAGCTGGTTGGCGTGCTTGCCGCTGGCAAAGTTCTGCTTGACGGTGGCCGCCAGCTCTTCCATGGAAGCCGCCGTCTGCTCCAGCGCACTGGCCTGTTCCTCGGTGCGGGAGGACAGGTCCAGGTTGCCGGCCGCGATCTGGCTGGTGGCGGTGGCCATGGCCCCCGAGCCACTGCGCACCTGGCTCACGATCGCCACCAGGCCGTCATTCATATCCTGCAGTGCCTGCAGCAACTGGCCGCATTCGTCCTGGGTGCGCACGTCGATATGGCTGGACAAATCCCCCGAGGCGACCGTCCTGGCAAGGTGCACGGCCTCTTTCATGGGGCCCGTGATGGAGCGGGTAATCCAGTAGGCCAGGCTGGCACCGACCAGAACGCCGAGCACGCCCAGCATCAACATGAGGTTGCGGCCCATGTGAATGTTCTCCCTGATGTCATCACTGCTGGCCACAACGATTTTTTTCTGCAATTCGGTCAAGGCCGTGATGGGGGCTTGTAACGCGTCCAGTGCCGGAAGCGTCTCGGTGTTCATGGTGGTGATGGCCTCGTCCTTCTTGCCCTCATCCAGCAATTTGGCGACTTGGCTGAAAGAAAGCACATACTTGCCACGCAAATCCTTTAGCTGGGCCAGCAATGCCCGTCCTTCGGGCAGGTAAATCAGCTTGTCCAGCGTTGCCAAGGCTTCGCTAATGGCTTTCTTGTTGGCCTCGATCTGGGCTTTCAGCTTGGCCGTCTGCGTCTGGTCGGTCGCAATAAGCAACTCCATCGTGCTCCGGGCGTTGGCCCTCGTCGTTGCATTGATCACGTTGGCCGCCTCGGCCTTGACCCAGTCCTTCTCGATGATCCTGCTGTTGATGTCACCCACTTCATTGAATCCCAGGACACCAATCAAAACCATGCCCAACATCATCTGGATAAGCATTGCAAATGCTAACCCCAGGCGAGTACCGATTCTCAGGTTGCCGATGTTCATGTGTCTCCTCTGATTTGGATTGGCCGTTTCAGCGATTGTCGGGGTTAGCCTTCTTGGTATACCTGCCGCGGTGGCCTAAACGCAGCATGCTTGACATGAATCAAATTCAGAGAATGCCGCACTGCTTTGCGCGCCCCGCCAAAAACGCGGCGGGCGTCGCGGATGGCGGCTACGCTGGCATACTCTCACCCAGTGAAAGACGCAAACGAATCCCCATTTGCCGGCGATGCCTCCCGGCAACTCGACCTGGCGGCCATGGCGCTGGCCTGCCCGGCAGCATCTGGCCATTTCGACGAATTGCGCGGTGCTACGGGCCCAAACGCCAACCAGAGCAGCACAGATACTTCAAATTTAGTAGCTGATGATCAAGAGTTGACGGGGGCTTGGCGTCAATTCTTTGAAAACATGGAAGATGACGGCACGGTCAATCTAGACCACCGCACGAGCAGTCTGGAACGCCAAATCCGCGACAACGGTGTCACCTACAACGTCTATGCCGATGAAGGCGGTCCCCAGCGTCCATGGTCGCTGGACCTGTTTCCCCTGATTATTGAGCCCGACAGCTGGCAGCAGATCGAAGCCGGTGTGCTGCAGCGCATGCGATTGCTGGAGCGATTGATAGCGGACGTTTATGGTTCGCAACAGTTGCTGGCCCAGGGCTTATTGCCGCCTGCTTTGGTGCAGGGGCACCCCGGCTACTTGCGGGCGATGCATGGCGTCAATCCCGTCGGCGACACCCACCTCCACATCGCCGCCTTTGACCTGGCGCACGGGCCAGACGGCAATTGGTGGTTGGTCAGCCAGCGTTGTCAGGCGCCGTCGGGTTTGGGCTATTTGCTGGAAAACCGGCTGGCCATATCCAATCAGTTTCCTGAGGCATTCCAGTCCATGCGTGTGCAGCGTCTGGCGGGCACCTACCGCGCGCTGATGGAGAGCCTCAAACGGATGAGCCCGGCGGGAGCCGACTCGCACCTCGCATTGCTCACGCCCGGCCCTTACAACGAAACCTATTTTGAGCACGCCTACCTGGCGCGCTATCTGGGCCTGACCCTGGTGGAAGGCAGCGACTTGATCGTGCGCGACGAGCGTCTTTATCTCAAGACACTCAGAGGCTTGGTGGCGGTGCATGGCCTGCTCAAACGGGTGGACGATGAATACCTGGATCCGCTGGAGCTGCGTTCTGACTCCACATTGGGCGTGCCCGGCCTGTTGCAGGCCATTCGCGCCGGTAATGTGCTGGTGGCCAACGCGCCAGGTTCGGCCTTTTTGGAGTCCCCGGCTCTGCTGGGTTTTTTGCCGGCGCTGTCCCGACATCTGCTGGGCGAGGAGTTGCAGTTGCCTGCCCTGCCTACATGGTGGTGCGGCGAACGCTCGGCCATGGAAGAAGCGCTGCCCCAACTGCGGGACTGCGCCATCAAGTCCACTTACTCCGGCTCGCTTGCCCATGGCAGTTTTGATTCTGTGATGGGTCGATCCCTCTCGCCGCGCGAACTTGACGAATGGGCCGGGCGCATTGTTCGACAAAGCGAAGAACACACGGTTCAGGCGTATATGCCCTTGTCACAGATGCCTACCTGGCAGGCCTCAACGCAGGCAAACCGTGCCGGCGAAAAAAATGGGCGAGTGGTGCCGCGCTCGGTCGTGCTGCGGGTGTTCGCCGTGTCCGATGGGCCCCAGTCGTGGCGCGTACTGCCAGGCGGGCTGGCGCGCGTGGCGGGTGCCGGGGCCGAAATAGCCTCCATGCAGCGCGGTGGCAGCAGTGCCGACGTCTGGGTGCGGACCCGTGGCGAGGTGGATAAGACCACCTTGCTGCAGCCGCATCTGACACCGGCTACGCTGGCGCAGCGCAAGCGTCTGGTCACCAGTCGGGCGGCAGAGAATCTTTTCTGGATGGGGCGCTACACCGAGCGCGCCGAGAACGCCATCCGACTGGCCCGCCTGACGCTGGAATGCCTGAACGGGGAAGATCAATCTTCCCCGTCCCTGCTCGCGTGGCTCAGCAACATGGCAGTTGCCAACACCCTGGTGCTGCCCAGTGTGCCCTCGGCCGCCCAGGCGCGTCGCGTTTTTGAGCGCTCCTTGATCTCAAGCCTGGGCAGCACCGAGGGCGCCACCAGCGTCGGCTACTACCTGCGGGCCCTCAAGATGACCGGTGCCACCGTGCGCGAGCGCCTGTCGCAGGAACATTGGCGCGTGATCGTCCGGGCTGAAGAAGAGCTGTTTGCGAGCTGCGCGGAGCATGCCTCCAGCGGCGACTATTCGTCGCTGGAAGCATTGCAGGTGCTGAAAAGGACCAGCGACCACATGGCGGCCATCACCGGTGCGCAGATTGATCGCATGACCCGTGACGACGGCTGGCGCTTGCTGAGCATCGGCCGTCACATTGAGCGACTGGGTTTTCTGGCGAGCGCGCTGATGCGTGGATTTGAGACCGGTTCGGTGCACACGGAGGGTGGCTTTGAAGCCATGATGGAGCTGTTTGACAGCACAATTACCTTTCACGCGCAATACCAGCAAAGCCGCGACTTTGCCGCCCTGCTCGACTTGCTGGTGCTCGATCGCGACAACCCCCGCTCGTTGGCCTGGGTGGCCCACACCTTGCGCGGACGCCTGGCAAAACTGGCCGGCAGTGAGCCCAATGAGCTCAGCGTCCTGTCGCACCGGGTACCGGATCCGACGGCCTGGAGCCTTGCCGAGTTGTGTGAAGTGCCGCCGGACGACACCGTCAGCACGCAGGGCCATGCGCCGGGTACTGAGCCTGGATGTTTCCTGGCCCTGAACGATTTGTTGCTGCAATGTACAGCTGCGGCGTTCAACGTGTCAGACGCGATCAGCACCACGTATTTCACCCATTCCGGCGAGTCCAATCAAAGCCTTGGTACCTGATGAAGCTGCAAATCACCCACGAAACCTGCTATGACTACGTGCCTGCCGTTGAAACGGCGCAGCATATGGCTTATCTGCAACCCGTGAACACCCGCCACCAGCAGCTTCTGAGCCACGTGCTGGACATCAGCCCATCACCCGCGCAAACCCGGCAAGCGCTGGACGTTTTCGGCAACGCGCGCTGTTTTTTTTCACTTCAGACCCCTCATACCGAACTTAAGGTGGTGGCACACAGCGTGGTTTCGACCGAGACCCGGCCCTTGCCCACGAGCAGCATCAGTTGGGAACAGACCCGGGAACTCTTTCGTTATCAGTCAGGTGGCCGTTTTGATGCCGCCACGGAGTTCGTATTTGCGTCACCTTTCTGTCCCCGCGACCCTGAGTTTGCCGCCTATGCGCGTCCCAGTTTTGCCCCGGGCGTCGGTGTGCTGGCGGCCGCGCAAGACCTGATGCAGCGGATTCACACCGACTTTATTTATGAGAGTCAGAGCACCGAGATCAACACCCCGGCGTTAGTGGCGCTGGCCCAGCGCAAAGGGGTGTGCCAGGATTTCGCCCACATCCTGATTGCCTGCCTGCGCGTGATGGGCATCCCGGCACGCTATGTCAGCGGCTACCTGCTGACCCACCCGGCACCCGGCACGGTCAAACTCAGAGGCAGCGACGCCTCGCACGCTTGGGTGTCGGTTTGTGTGCCAGATCTACCGCCGCAGGCGCGCTGGTGCGACCTGGATCCCACCAACAACCGGGCCGGCTGGCACGCACCGGGGGAAGACTATGTGACATTGGCCACGGGGCGCGACTTTGGCGATGTGTCGCCGATACGCGGGGTCATTCACGGTGGCGCCAGTCACACGCTGTCTGTGGGTGTTACCGTGGAGCCCGTGCCCAGCGACAACCTGGCAACTCAGGAGAGTGGTCAGCCAAAACCGCAGGAACAGACACAGTCGCAAGGCCAGAGTCAAACTCAGGGCCAAAGCCAGTCACAGACGTAGGTCGCTATAAATTAGATAGCTTCTTGCGCAGATGATATAAGGGCTAGCGGCCAATTTCATTCATAAATAATCCCAAAGGAAGCATCATGAGCATTTACGCCAAACTAACCGAACTCGCTATCACCTTGCCGCCCGTGGCCATCCCGGTGGCGGCCTATGTACCTTTTGTGCAGACCGGCAACCTGGTTTTTCTGAGCGGTCACATCGCCAAAAAGGACGGCAAGCCCTGGGTTGGACAACTCGGCAAGACCATGACGACGGTCGAGGGCCAAGCGGCGGCAAGGGCCATCGCCATTGACTTGATGGGCACTTTGCACGCGGCGGTGGGCGACCTCAACCGCGTCAAGCGCATCGTCAAACTCATGTCACTCGTCAATTCAACCGGCGACTTTACCGAACAGCATCTCGTCACCAACGGCGCGAGCGAGCTGATCGGCGAAGTTTTCGGGACCAAGGGATTGCATGCGCGCAGCGCTTTTGGCGTGGCACAAAATCCGATGGGTGCCTGCGTTGAAATAGACCTCATCGCCGAACTGGAATGACTAGCCCCAATACCGGGCTGCGCTAGTCCGGTTGCAGGCCTAGAAGCCTAGAAGGTTTCCCAATCCGAATCGGCTGTCTGCTTCGCCACCACGGCGGGTCTGGCAGGTGTCAATTTAGCTGGCGCAGCCACGGCAAGTGTTTTCTTGACCGGGCTGGGAGCACGCGTATTGGCCAGCGCTAGTGGTTTCCTGGCCGGACTGGCTGCTGGTGCGTTGCCCGGCGCCCCCAGCGCCTGCATCCGTTTGCTTGCCGGCAGCTGTTGGGGCCGTTTGTACGCGAGGGCGCTGGCACGCGGCGTTATGTCTCTGATGGGTCGCGCCGCCACAGACACCGCTGTTTCACTGATCTTGAACACCGCCACGGCCTGCGCCATTTGACTGGCCTGGTCGCGCAGGCTCTCGGCTGCCGCCGCGCTTTCCTCCACCAAGGCGGCATTTTGCTGCGTCATCTGGTCGAGGTTGCCAATCGCCTTGTTAACGTGGGCAATCCCTGAGCTTTGCTCGGCGGAAGCTGCCGTGATCTCGCCAATCACGTCGGCCACCTTGCGCACCGATTGCACGATGTCGCTCATGGTGACGCCGGCATCCGAAACCAGTTTGGTGCCTGACGCGACCTTGTCGACCGAGGTGCCAATCAGCATCTTGATTTCCTTGGCGGCCTCGGCGCTGCGTTGCGCCAGACTGCGCACTTCGCTCGCCACCACGGCAAAACCACGCCCCTGTTCACCGGCACGCGCCGCTTCCACGGCCGCATTGAGCGCCAAAATATTCGTTTGAAAGGCAATGCCATCGATCACACCGATGATGTCGGAGATTTTTTTGCTGCTGGCGTTAATCTCCTCCATGGTGAAGACCACTTGCTTGACCACCGCCCCACCCTTCTCCGCCACCGAAGAAGCGTTGGCCGCCAGCAGGCTGGCCTGGCGTGCATTGTCGGCACTGTGCTGCACGGTGGTGGTCAGCTGGTCCATGGACGACGCCGTGGACTGCAGATTGCTGGAAGTTTGCTCGGTCCGCTGGGCCAAATCGTTATTGCCACTGGCAATCTCCGCGCTGGCCGTGGCAATGCTGTCGGTACTCTGGCGCACTTGGTGCACCATGCGACCGAGGGACTGATTCATGGACGCAAGCGACTTCATCAAGTCGCCAAACTCGTCACCTCGCGACGTGTCAATCTGCATGCTGAGGTCGCCTTGTGCAATTCGGGCCGCCAGATCACTGGCCTGCACTAGCGGCTGGCGAATGGAGCGAATCAGCCACGCGGCACCGGCCAAAATGCTGACAATCAGCAACAGGATCGCCGTGGTGGCCATGGTTGACAGATCCTTCGCCCTTTGCGCATAAGACAGGCGTGATGCATCAAAGGCCTTGTCCTGCATGGCCACAAATTCAAGCTGGGATTTCTGATAGGCAGCCATGGCCGGCTTGTATTGGGTGTCAAACGTGATGGTGACCTCCGTGGGCATGCCATCTGCCCGTTGTTTCATGGCCGTTGCCCGCGTGTCCAGCACGAGCTTGCGGTTAGCTGCGATGGTTTCCATTTGCGACCGGTCGGCCACCGTCAGACCACTTGCCTCAATCGATTTTTGAATGTCACCGATTTGGGCCGATGTGGCCGCGATAGCGTCCTTCAAGCCGATTTCGACCGCCGGATCGCTGCTGAGCAACACCGCTTGCGAACGTGCGGCATTGGTTTCGGTCAACGCCGCCCACCGATTGGCCAACTTGGCTTTGTTGCTCAGCGCATCCAGTACGGCTGTGCTGTCCGTCCGGTCCTGTGCTGAACGCAGGGCGGTGTACCCGACCACGATACAAAGACCCAGAACGATGAGCCCGGTGGCCAGCCACAGCTTGGCGGCAAGACGGATGTTGTTGAGATTCATGATGTCTCCAATAATAATTTTGGGCGCGCGGCCATCTTACAGATTGTCGCCGGTAAGCCGCTCGATAATTTGCGACTGCACGGCCCGCAACTGCTCCTGAGTCACGAGGTGCGGTGCAATCTCGGCCAGTGGCAGCAACACAAACGCACGCACGTGCATGCGCGGATGCGGAATGACGAGTGTCGGGCTGTTCACGCTGGCACCGCCATAGGTCAATATGTCGATATCCAGGGTGCGCGGTGCATTGAGGTAAGTGCGCTCGCGCCCCGCCGCTTGCTCCAGTTGTTGCATCTGGGCCAGCAGGTCTGGTGCGCTTAACACGGTCTGAATTTCGACGACCGCATTCACATAATCCGGACCGCTCGATTCAACGGGTGCAGTCTGGTACAGAGACGATCGCTTGACCAAGCGAATACCACTGATGGCCGCCATGTCATCCATCGCCTGAATCAGGGCTGCGCCGGGGTCACCCAAGTTGGCACCCAAGGCGATATAGGCTGCGACCGGAGAGCGCACCACAGCCCCGGTCAAACGCCCGCGTCGGAGGTCTGTTCGCCGCCACCTTCCTTGGGGCCGCTGCTGCGCCTGCGGCGGCGCCGTTTTTTCGGGGCATCTGCGGAATCGGCCGGGCCGCCGGGCACTGGAGAAGTCGCTGAGTCCAGACTCCCTTGGTCGCCATCCGCCAGGGGGCTGGCATCACGGACAGCCGGCGCCTTGTGCACACGGGGCGCGCGTTGGCGCTGCTGCTGCTCTTCACGCACCTGATCCACCATGTCCTGGCGCAGCTCGTCGCCCGCCATGCTGAACTCCTGCCACCAGTCGGCCAGCACGACATCGATCTCACCGGCATCGGCGCGCAAGCGCATGAAGTCAAATGCCGCGCGAAAACGTGGCTGCTCCGCCAATCCAAAGGGAGCACTGCCCACACGCTTCTCAAACCGAGGCTGCATCATCCAGATTTCACGCATGTCGCCGGCGAGTTTGCCGCGGCCTGAGACGTCACCGATGCGGGCATTGAACACATCGTCAATGGCATCCTGCAGTGCCGGATGCGCGTGCTGACGTTGATTGACGCGCTGCGCCCAACCGTCACGCACATCGGCCCACAAGGCGCAGGCCAGCAGGAAACTGGGGGCCACGGGCTTCCCCTCTCCGACACGGCGATCGGTATCCAGCAGGGCTGCCTTGACGAAGACTTGATCGGCGCGCTCCACCACCACGTCCAGCAAAGGATAGATGCCGCGCGCCATACCCAGCGTCTTGAGCTGCTCGATGGACGCCAGCGCATGGCCGGTCTGCAGCAGTTTGAGCATTTCGTCGAACAGGCGGCTTTGCGGCACATCCGCCAGCAGTTCCTGCGACTTGATCAGCGGCGCCGCTGTCTTGGCTTCAAGTTTAAAACCCAGGCCATTGAGTTTGGCCGCAAAGCGTACCGCGCGAATGATGCGCACCGGGTCTTCACGGTAACGGGTGGCGGGGTCGCCAATCATGCGGATGACGCGCTGTTTGGCGTCCTTGATGCCGTTGTGATAGTCCACCACGATCTGGGTTTCCGGATCGTAGTACATGGCGTTGATGGTGAAATCACGGCGCACCGCGTCTTCCTCCTGCGGTCCCCACACGTTGTCGCGCAAGACGCGGCCGGACGCATCCACGGCATGCTTCATGCCTGCCAGCTCGTTCTTGCTGGTGCGCTCATTGCCAGCCACCGCTTCAGCGGCTGCATTGTCCATGTAGGCACGGAAGGTGGAGACTTCGATCACATCATTTTCACGACCGCGCCCGTACACCACATGCACGATGCGAAAACGCCGCCCGATGATGAAGGCTCGCCGAAACAGACCCTTGACCTGCTCCGGCGTGGCGTCGGTGGCCACATCAAAGTCTTTAGGGCGCAGACCGACCATCAGGTCGCGCACGGCACCCCCGACGATGTAGGCTTCAAACCCCGCCGCTTTGAGGGTATGCACGACGTTGAGCGCCCGGTCATCCACCAAGGCCGGATCGATGCCGTGGGCGGCAACGCCGACTTCCTCGCGCTTGCCAAATTGAAGCTTTTTTCCTTTGGCTGATGAAGGGGACTTGCCCAGCAGCTTGTCGATAAATTTTTTAATCATTATTTCTGAATCTTTGCGGGACAGACCGCAGTTGCACTGAGTGAGCAGGCTCTGTCCTCAACACTTTAAGACCTATTTCCATAAACTTGTCGTTACGCTCGCAACGACGGCAAAGCAACGTTTGCAACAACGCCAGATTGGCAGTCGTCATGACGAATGTGTAAAGAGCCCATTAAAACAGATCAAGTATGCGCCATCCGCGCTGGGTGGCGATCGCGCGCAGCCCCTCATCCGGGTTGGTCGCCACCGGGTGGTTCACTTTCTCCAGCAGGCTCAAATCATTCATGGAGTCGCTGTAAAAAGTGGTTTCGACATCGGCCCAGCCCAGGTCGCGACTGGCCAACCACTGCGCCACCCGGGTTATCTTGCCCTCGCGAAACGAAGGCACACCTTTGATTTCGCCGGTGATCCAGCCCGTGCCATCGGGTGCTGGCTCGCGCTCCAGTTCGACCGCAATCAATTCCCGCACGCCAAAGGCCTGGGCAATCGGGCGGGTCACGAATTCGTTGGTGGCGGTGACGATGAGCACCTCATCGCCGCGCTGCTGGTGCTCTCGCACCAGCGCCACCGCCTGGGGTTTGATGGCTGGTTGGATCACAGCGCTCATGAAATGGGCGTGTGCCGCTTCCGAACTGATAGCGCCTTGGCGCCGAACCGCGTCCGTGGCAAAGCGCACATAGTCGTGGATATCAAGTGTCCCAGCTTTGTAATGGGCATAAAACTCGTCGTTGCGGAGACTGAAATCTACCGGATCCGTCCAGCCAATGGACGACGTGAAAACGCCCCAGGCGTAGTCGGAATCGAGAGGCAACAGGGTATGGTCGAGATCGAAAAGGGCCAGTTTCATGGGTTCAGGAATTTTCCATCATGGATTTGATCAGGGGAATGGTGATGCCCCGTTTGGTCTGCAGGGCGTAGCCGTCAATCAGGTCGAGCAACTCCATCAGGCTACCCAGGTCGCGGCTGAACCGGGTCAACATATAGTCCATCACCTCGTCGCCCAGGAAAACCCCACGCGCATCCGCCGCCTGGCGTAACACCGCGCGCCGCTCGGGCTCGCTGAGCACATGCAGCTGAAAAATATGCCCCCATCCCAGACGGGTTCGCAGGTCATCACGCAACTTCAGGTCGGCCGGGGGCAACACGCCCGCGCCCAGCACGCCGATTTGCTGGGTTTGCGCGTTCACAAACCAGTTGAACGCCGCGTGCTGCTGCACGGCGGTGTACAAGTGCACTTCGTCCATCAGTACGGCCGACCAGCGCTCATCGAATTCTGGCGGCTCCAGCACGGAGGCATCCAGCCAGCCGACCGACGCGCCCTGCTCGCCCAAGGCCGTTTGAACTGCCTTGAGCAAATGCGTCTTGCCGCTGCCCTCGCTGCCCCACAGGTAAATGGGCACGGGTGAGCGGGTGAGAGAACTTGATTTATCGCCGACCCAGAGTTCAAGGTGCCTCAAGGCCGCCTCGTTGGGTCCGGCAAAAAAACTGGCCAATGTGGGCCCGGTGGCCAGGCCGATGTCAAGGGCAATCTGCTTCATGGTCAATCTTCAGCCCTTATATAGTTTGCTGGCAAGGTAATGCGTCTGCGTGCGTCGCATGGCCACCAGCAACACGGCGCTGGCCGGCAAGGCAATCAACACGCCCACAAACCCGAACAGCTGCCCAAATGCCAGCAGCGCAAAAATAACGGCCAGCGGATGCAGGCCGATGCGTTCCCCCACCAAGCGCGGTGTCAGGAACAGACTTTCAATGAACTGACCCAAGCCGTACACCACCGTCACCATGATCAGCGCTTTGGCCGGACCCACGGTGGCCGCAAACTCCAGCAACCCCGCCAGTGTGGCCAGAATCAGGCCCAAGCCGAAGCCCAGGTAAGGCACAAAAATAGCCAGTCCGGTAAAAATGCCAATGGGCAAGGCAAGATCAAGCCCAAACAGGGCCAGGCCGACACTGTAGAAAACCGACAAAACCAGCATCACCAGCAGCTGGCCGCGCAAGTACTGGCCCAATACGCCGTCCGCCTCTGCGGAAAAACTGTCGTAGGACGCGCGCAAATGCGGAGGCACAAGGACCAGCACCCGGGCCACAAACCCGTGCCAGTCCATCAGCAAATAGAACAGGGCGACCGGAATCAGCACGGCATTGCCAATGATGGCAAATGCCACGCTGCCGCCCAATTTGACTGAGGACATGACCGAACCAAAAGCGTCTTCGAAATTGGCACTGAGGTATTTCAAGACAAACGCCTTGATGCTGGCCACATCCAGCGAAAAATGAATACCAAACTGGGCCAGGAAGGGTTGCAGCGAGGTACTCACACTTTCCAGCAGCACCGGCACCTGCTCACGCAGGAGGGGCAACTCCTTGACCAGAATTGGAACCATCAGCAACAGGACACTGAGCAGGGCGATGATAAACAGAACCTCGACCAGGACTACCGCCACCACCCGTGGCAGGCGGCCACGACCGAGCGTGTCGAGCCAGTCCACCAGCGGCGTCAGTGCATACGCCAGAATCGCGGCCACGACAAAGGGGGTGACGACCGGCGCGAGCTGCCACAGGGCCAATGCGCTGATCGCGGCAATCAGGCCCCAAGCGCTGGCTCTTTTTTGAGTTGAAGTAAATTGCATGTAGATGGCTGAGGACAAACCCTTAAAATCTGGGCAAATTCTATAGGGCGCTATTGAACCGCCCACTCCGACGCCTTTATCCACGCACTTTACATGACAACACCTAACGCATCCTCCCCCCTTTCCTACAAAGACGCCGGTGTCGACATAGACGCGGGTGACGCGCTGATCGAACGGATCAAACCCCTGGCCAAGAAGACGATGCGCGAAGGCGTGCTGGCGGGGATCGGTGGCTTTGGTGCCCTGTTTGAAGTGCCCAAGCGCTACAAGGAGCCGGTGCTGGTGAGCGGCACCGATGGCGTCGGCACCAAACTGAAATTGGCTTTTGAATGGCAGATGCATGACACCGTGGGCATCGATCTGGTGGCCATGAGCGTGAACGACGTGCTGGTGCAAGGGGCCGAACCGCTGTTTTTCCTGGATTACTTTGCCTGCGGCAAGCTCGATGTGGACACCGCCGCCGCCGTGGTGGGTGGTATTGCCCGCGGCTGTGAGCTGTCCGGCTGCGCGCTGATTGGTGGCGAAACGGCCGAGATGCCCGGCATGTACCCGGCTGGTGAATACGACCTGGCGGGATTTGCCGTCGGCGCCGTCGAAAAATCGAAAATCCTGACCGGCGCCGACGTGAAACCCGGCGATGTGGTGCTGGGCCTGGCGTCCAGCGGCGTGCACTCCAATGGTTTCAGCCTGGTGCGCAAATGCATTGAGCGTGCCGGCGACAAGCTGCCCGCCACGTTGGACGGAAAACCCTTCAAGCAAGCCATCATGGAGCCGACCCGCCTGTATGTGAAAAACGTGCTGGCGGCGCTGGCGGCCCACCCGATCAAGGCGCTGGCCCACATCACCGGCGGCGGTCTGCTGGAAAACATCCCGCGCGTGCTGCCCGAGGGCCTGGCCGCGCAGCTGATCAAAGGCAGCTGGCCACAAACCGAGCTGTTTGCCTGGCTGCAGGCCACCGCCGCGATTGACGATATCGAGATGAACCGCACCTTTAACAACGGCATCGGCATGGTGGTGGTGATTGATGCCGCCAGCGCTGCCGCCTGCGCCGCCATGCTGCGCGAGGCGGGCGAGACGGTGTATGAGATTGGGGTGATTGCGCCTTGCGGTGAGGGTGCGAGCGTTACTGTGGGCTGAAAAATCCCAGGCTGGCGCTCGTGACGGCAGTGCAAATTCATTCGCCAGAACGTAAGCGCGGCTGCGACCGAGACTTTCTGGGAATGGACGAAGGGACATGACGGTCAGGGTAGACCCGTGGCCGACCCCAATGACAGACGCATTTCGCCCGGCCCCTCAACAGTCAGCTGATCCCAGCTGACTCCACGGACCGCATCAAGCCTGTCGAGGCCGTGCCTGGGGACCCAATGGGCGAAGAAAAAGGCGTTTGAATTCCCTATGCTCTTAGCGTACGGCTACAGGACCTTCCGGATCGCCGAGCTCTCTCTGTATCACGTGCTCGGCAGGCTACCAGAGCCAAAACTGGCCCACAAATTCTTCTGACGAAGCGAATTTCCTATCCTCAACCAGCAGGAACAGGTAGCCCCAACGCGTGGACGATATTCATCAGTAGGGTGAGCGAGCCCTTGGAAATTCGACGTTTGCATGGCGGCGTGGCGTGCGCCCGCCCGGGATTACATCGCGAATTCGAGCCCACCACCACCGCTACCGCAGCATCATGTGCCACAACAGACCAAGGTGGCTGCAGCCCAGCCCCGCAAGGAACGACGGGGTTCACCTTGTGAACCCCGATGATGAAGCAGCGGAAGGAACTTGCGCCGACCTTGTCGCACCTTGCTCAAACCGAACGACGGCGGCTCCGGGCGCCCAGCACCGCCAAGCCCAGTCCCAGCAGCGCCAGCGATCCCGGTTCCGGCACCTCGACGGCCCGAAGGGTATCGAGCGTGTACACCACGTTGCCGGGTGATGCGATGGTCACCGAACTGAATGGCGTGTCGGAGGTGAATCCGACGAACTGGCCGGTGCTGGATGCCGGAAATGGGTCGAATGCGCTGAGTGCAATATCTCCAAGGTCGGTGGTTGCCGAATAGGCACCTGCCGCGGTGGCAAATGTATTGATATCGATGCCGAACGCAGCCGTCGCCGAATCAAAGGTAAAGGTGATCGAGTCGGTGCCCAGGAAGAAGCCAACGCCTGTACGGCCGAGTCCATTGGGGCTGCTCGATACGAGGAAAGTACTGGTCACGAGCGCATTACCCGTGCTGCTGTTGTACGTGATGCCATTGGCTCCGGTCCCGTTGGTGAACGTGGTGCCGGCTGAAAAGCCGTCCCAGTCTTCGAGCACCGATCCCGGATAGGCCGCATCGAAAGCTGCGCGTGAGCCAAATGACACGATGGCCGCCTGTGCGGCGCTGGTGGCAGCCATGAGCAGGGCGCCAGCCAGGATTCGGGACGTCAGAAGGATGGCGGAAGCCAGCAGGGCTTGGGAAATTCGTTTTGTCTTCATGTAAGGCTCCTGGAGTCAGTTTGATTGACGCTGAAACCCCAATCGGTGTAGCGTTATTCCAAGAAAAGCAAAACCAGTGCCACAAGTTACATTTATTTTAATTCCTATAAGAATCAACGTATTAGGATGTTATCTGTTTTGCCTAGCCTTGCCTGAATGTAAATTTTTCCGACACTTGGGCAGTCGCGGATAGGAAATTGAAGGCTCTGTTCTCGTCAAGTAGTGACGAGCCCATCTGGTGAGCCAAGCGAGTCGGAGACTGCTGGCGCCATTCATAGGGTCACCATTCATAGGGTCAGGTCTTGCATTGCAACATTAGCCGCTGGGAACGGCACGAGGATCAGCTCTCTAATCCTGCCGTTGAAGCCCTGCTTGAAAAAATTGAACTGAAATCGTTTGCTCTCGGGATGAACAAGAGGTGGCGGGCTATGCCGAGGTCATGGAGTTGCTCTTCAGCGCGTGGGAACATATCCCCTTTAATGAAAACCACATTAGCCAGCTCCACCGTGACTTGCTTGCCCATAGCATCAAAGATGAGCGGCATCGCGGAAAGTACAAAACCGTGTCGCAGCATTCGATGAGCACGGCAACGAAATTGCAACGACCTTCCAGACCGCATCCCCCTTTGATACCCCACGGCTGATGCGTGAGCTGGTCGAGTGGACACGAAACACCCGGGAAAGCCAGTCACTTCATCCACTCTTGATCATGGCCGTTTTCGTGGTGGTGTTTTTGGAAATCCACCCATTCGAGGATGGCAATGGTCGCCTCTCACGCATCCTGACGACACTTCTACTCATGCAAGCGGGCTATGTGTATGTCCCCTATAGCTCGCTGGAGAGCGTCAATGAGCAAAACAAACAGGGCTACTACATCGCCCTCAGACAAACGCAAGGCACGATTCGCACCGAAACGCCAAACTGGCAGCCGTGGACTACATTTTTCTTGAGCTCACTGTGTTCTCAAGTGAAGCGGCTCGAAGTAAAAATTGAGCGTGAACAGCTGCTTCTTGCCACACTCCCCGCGCTTTCAATTCAGCTTCTGACGATTGCCCGTGAGCATGGCCGTGTGACAGTCGCCAGTGCCGAAGCACAAACCGGGGCAAACCGCCACACGATCAAGCTCCATATTCGAAAACTCCTCGCTGCCGGGCAACTTGTACAGCAAGGCGCAGGCCGTGGTACTTGGTACAGCCCCGCCATGCAAAATTTATAATCCACCATCTGGTATTCATGGCCGCCTGACAAGCCCTTTCGTTAATTCCCTATGTCCCAACCCGCCAACACCCCACGGCGCCTTCCCGCCGCCATCTGGGCGCTGGGCTTTGTCAGCCTGTTGATGGACATCTCGTCCGAGTTGATTCACAGCCTGCTGCCGGTCTTCATGGTTACCACGCTGGGCATCAGCGTGCTGGTGGTCGGGCTGATTGAAGGCGCAGCCGAGGCCACGGCGTTAATCGTCAAGGTATTTTCCGGCGCTTTGAGCGATTACTGGGGCAAACGCAAACCACTGGCGGTGTTGGGCTACGCCTTGGGTGCTTTTACAAAACCGCTGTTTGCACTGGCCACCTCGGCCGGCTGGATCGTCACCGCGCGTCTGGCGGACCGGGTTGGCAAAGGCATCCGCGGCGCGCCGCGTGACGCACTGGTGGCCGACATCACGCCGCCCGAATTGCGCGGTGCCGCATTTGGACTGCGCCAGTCGCTTGACACCGTCGGCGCGTTTCTGGGGCCCATGTTGGCGGTCGGCTTCATGCTGCTCTGGCAAGACGATTTTCGTGCCGTGTTCTGGATCGCATCGGTGCCGGCTTTCCTGTGCGTGGCGCTACTGGTATGGGGTGTGCATGAGCCTGATCGACCACTGCAGCCTAAGCGCCTGAACCCCATCAGCCGTGCCAACCTGGCCCGCTTGAGCCCCGCCTACTGGTGGGTGGTGGGCGTGGGTGCGGTGTTCACCCTGGCGCGTTTCAGCGAGGCGTTTTTGGTGCTGCGGGCTAGCCAAGGGGGGCTGGCGCTGGCCTGGACACCCGTGGTGCTGATCAGCATGAACATCGTCTACGCGTCTTGCGCCTACCCATTTGGCAAGCTCGCCGACAAGGTGCGCCACACCTGGCTGCTGGGCTGGGGGCTGCTGCTTTTGATGGGCGCTGACGCTCTATTGGCCTACAGCAACAAGGGCGTGGTGTTTTGGTTGGGCGTGGCGCTATGGGGCTTGCACATGGCCATGACGCAAGGCCTGCTGGCGGCCATGGTGGCCGACACGGCACCCGCGGATTTGCGCGGCACCGGCTACGGGTTTTTCAACCTGCTCAGCGGCGTGGCAATGCTGCTTGCCAGTGGCCTGGCGGGCTGGCTGTGGCAGGGCTGGGGCGCATCAACCACCTTCATGGCCGGCATCGGCTTTGCGGCGCTGGCCTTGTTGCTGCTGGTGCTGCAGCCGCGCGGCTTGGCGCGTTAACGTTCGAGTTCAGGGACCTCGCGCGGCTTCATGCCGCAGAAGGCAAGTAGTTTGGTGACAGGCATCATGCCTTGCCCAACGACGCGCTCCTTATTAAAGTCAGACCCAAACAGCACCTCTGGCGCCGTTGAAGCGGAATTGGAGAAAGCAAGGACCAGGATGTCTTTATCGTCCTCTGGGGACATGACGCTCCAATGTGTGAAGCCGCGCTTGACAGCCAGATCGGTGTAGGCACACATGAGCCAGCGTGCGCCCGGTGCCGTTCTGTTGTGAAAACCCGGGACTTGAAGATACGACTTCTGCGGTTCTCGCTTCACCTCGGTGACGACAAGATCAAACGGCGCACCTTGGGCTTTTGAACTCGCCGTGTAGTGAGATGTCTGTGGCAAGGCCAGCCCGCAATAGGCGGCCAAGGCAATTGAAACGGAAAGTGTGTGTGCTATGCGCATGGTGAGCCCAACGTGTTGACAATGTCTCTCGAGTGATTTTTTAGCCTTCAGATACTCTATTGCTTTCTGGTATAAATATGATCAAACCTTTTTCCATCAATAAATGACGAGTATCTTATTTTATTAACATCATCAACCGGGGTGAGAATAGATCTATGGTTTGACTTGTGGTACGGATGAGTAAACAACTCTTGCTTATCCGAATAAGCAAAAGATTGAAATTGCAATTCAGCACCATGCCAAGAGACATCATTGAACAAATAATTCCAATTACCACTACCATCATTGTTAAGCTTAAATCTGCCGCTGGCATCTTTTGTTACTTCAATCTGAACTACGCCTTGTTCGCTCGCCCATTTTCCGAGATAGCGATTTATATTTACATTATCCGGTAAAAAAGGATTTTGAACAAAATCAGCAGCTTGGAACGGTGTATTTTTTGACTTGCCTGTTGTTATTTGTTTTTTATATAGATTACATAATGGCGACGCCTTGTCTGTTTTGATATATTCATGCTGCACTTCGCGACCCGCATAGTCCACGGCGCCAATCATCATGGAGTTGGTTTTAGCGGATAGCACGTTAAGATACCTACTTCTATCGTTTGAAGAAATTTGAATTCCCTTACCGCCATCTTTCATTGCATAATTTGATATCTCAGTATCTTCCGAGGACCCTGTGATGCAATTAAATCGGTAAAGCTTGCTCTTACCCTCTTCAGTGAACTCGATAACGTCGGCCATACCGTTACGAAGTGGGATCATTGCCCAAATGCCAACAACAGGGTTAATGTTTTCGGTAGTTGATGGGGTTTCTTTTTTTTCGGACGAGTTGGCACACGAACACAACAGCATCGCAGACAAAGAAGTAACAAGTATTTTTTTCAACATAATTTCTCGGCGCATTCGGGGTTAATGGGGAGCGCCTTCATAGGCGAATGAATTCGCCGCCCCGCAACTTTTCGCGCAGGTTCGGTGGAATGATGGGTTGGACGAAGCCGCTACGCGGAGTAATCCCTCTCCGTCGTGACACGACTTATTCTGCGCGCTCAATCCTTCATTCTGATGGGTGACTTTGCAACACTTCGTGAGGATGCAGCAGCATGCAGACGCACAACACCCATGATTTTGATCGCCAGTATTGACACCCATGTACTCATGGGTGGCGGCGGGTGGCACGGCCAGTCGGCTGGATGCACGGGCCATCGTGATGTCCTGATTTGATCGATACCTGTCCTTCTAAAAATGGCTTTATGCTCATAAAAAGTCGAACATAGATGTTTTAAACTCCCTGGTAAATTCATGAAAACATGTCTTATTTTGATTGATGCACAAGAGTCGTTCCGCCAGCGTCCGTATTTCACGACGACCGACCTGCCCGTCTACATCGCCGCGCAAAACGCCTTGATTGACGGCTGCGTGGCGCTTGGCGTGCCGATCGCGCGGGTCTTTCACGTCGATGGCTCCAAGACCGCCAGCAATCCGTTTGCGCTCGAGTCCGGTTTTGTCAAACCGCTGGAAGAACTGCACGCGTTCGACGCCGCCACCACCTTTTACAAGAGCCGCCACAGCGCGCTGGTCGGCACGGGACTGGACGTGTGGCTGACGCAAAACGGTATTCAACGGCTGATCATCAGCGGCATCCGCACCGAACAATGCTGCGAAACTACGACACGCCACGCATCGGATCTGGGCTGGACCGTCGACTACGTGCTGGACGCCACACTGACCTGGGACATGCAGCATCTGGACGGATCAATATTGAGCGCCGCCGACATCAAGGCGCGCACCGCGGCGGTACTCAAGGACCGCTTCGCCACCATTTGCAATGTGCAGCAGGCGCTGGCGCGCGCGACAGAAACAACAGCATGAGCCGCATGCCGATGCCGCGCCCATGAGCCGGACTGAACCTTGGCAAGCCCGGTCACCCGCACCGATTCAGGTCCTGTTTGCGCTGCTGCCCGACAGTCTGGTGCTGGACTGGGCCGGTCCCGCCGAAGCCCTGCGACTGGCCAATCAATGTCTGAACGCACAGGGCCAGGACGCCCGTTTTGCCTTGCAGTTCATCGGCACCCAGTTGGAGGCCGCCACCTCGGTGGGCTGCACGATCAGCGGCCTGCAGCCTCTGCCCAGTCCCCTGATCGCCAGCCCGACCACGCCGACCTGGGTGGTGCTGGTCGGCCAGCCCGGTCAGACGATGGACGTGAACAATGAGTCCAGCCGGGCCCTGCTGCACTGGCTGCGCGGCCTGCGCCTGGCCCCGCACGCACTGGAGCTGGTGACCGTGTGCGCAGGCGCGGTGTTGGCCGCCCACGCCGGACTGCTGGCCGGGCGGCGCGTCACCACGCACCACCAACATCTGGACGAACTTCAGGCCGTGGAACCCGCGTGCCAGGTGGTGAGCAACCGGGTGTTTGTGGAGGATGCGCCGGTCTACAGCAGCGCCGGCGTCACCACGGGGGTTGACCTCATCCTGCACCGCATTGCCGGCCTGTGCGGTGAAGCCATCGCCGCGCAAGTGGCGCAGACCATGGTGGTCGCCATGCGCCGGGGCCCGCAGGACCCGGAGTTATCGCCCTTCGTGGCCTACCGCGACCACCTGCACCCTGCCCTGCACCGGGTGCAGGACGCCGTCAGCCAGCAACCCGCGCAGGGTTGGACCGTGCCCGCCATGGCGAACGTCGCCCATACCTCGCCGCGGCATCTGACGCGGCTGTTCATGGAACAGGCGGGCATTGCGCCTTTACAGTACCTGCGACGCATCCGTCTCGCCGTGGCACAAACGGCGCTGCAATCGGGGCGCAATGTGACCCAGGCAGCTGAGATGGCGGGCTTCAGTTCCGACACCCAGCTGCGCCGCGCATGGCATCAGTTCGATATGGCAGGCACGCCATCCGTAAGCAACTGGGGAACACACATTGACGCGATGAGCGCGTCAATGCATTAGTCGTCAACGAATGGTTTGAGGTTGCCAGCGATGGGGCAGCAAGTCGCCCACCTGACTGGCGCGTTGGGTCGGC
>NZ_QEII01000277.1 GCF_003347515.1 Rhodoferax ferrireducens
GCTGTGGAGATAAGTTGCCACCGTTTCGGTGGCTCAAAGAGTAGGGGCCGCGTAAGCGTCCCTGTTTAGCCGCTTTGAGCGGCTCACATTTATGAAAACCTCCGGCTTTGCCGGAGGATGGTTATTTGCACGGAACAGCCGTTGCGCTCACTGCCCGGCAGTGTCCAGGCGTACGCTACGTATCACGTAAGCCGACCGGAGAGGAATTTTTCAAAAGTCGCGGGTACGTTCAATCGGCACTTGTCGAACTACCAACACCACTGGAATTAGGAAAGATCTTTATTATGTTAACCGTCAACTTCACCTTGCGCAGCGCGATGATGGCAGCGGCGATATGGTTGAGCGCGACAAAGCTTCGCTCCAGCTTCTCGTATCGCACCAGCAACTTTCGGAATCGGTTGAACCAGCTATGGCAGACCTCGACCACCCAGCGCCGCGCCTTCTTGGTCGGGTCACGCCGCTTGGCATCGGCTTCTGTGCGACGACCGAGGACATGAGGAATGTAGCCATGCGACTCGATGATCTCCAATGCACGCCGACCTCGATATCCGGCGTCGGCACACAGATGTTTGCTGCGCCGCTTGCTCGGGGTCTTGCGTTTGACCATGATGGTGCTCAGCACTTGCTCCAACTGCGTGACGTCATGCTGGTTGGCCCCGGTCACGACGAGGGACAACGGGACGCCACGGCCGTCCACCAACAGATGCCGCTTGCTGCCTTTTTTTCCCCCGATCAGTCGGGTTGGGTCCGACTGCCTCTTGCGCCAGAGGCGCCTTGAACATGGCGCCGTCAATGCTTTGCCATCTCCATGCGATACCTTCCATCTGATCGTATTCGGCAAGCCCCGCTTGCCAGATGGCCTCGAACACACCAGCGGCCTCCCATTCCAGGAAGCGCTTGTGGACCGCGCTGGCACTGCCAAATCGCTCCTTGGGCAAGGCCTTCCATTGGCAGCCCGTTCGCAGCATATCAGTTCTATGAAGCATGCTGATCAGATGAGCGCCAACGAACTTCTTCGCCACCGCCAGTCCTTAATGAATAAAACCGACTATCATCCGTCCAACTCGCGAAGGCGGGATTCTCGGTCAAGAACAAAATTCAGGGAGTAGCATGGCGTTTTTACATTGGCTTTGCGCTGCGTTGCAGTTCCCCTCGCTTTGAATCCACAAACGAGGTCGCGGTCGGCCCGTTGAGCACGAATCATGCCGACCATCGTCATCTTCGCGCTCGACCAGGAACGCTACGCGCTGCCGCTTGAGCGTGTTGAACGCGCCGTCCGGATAGTCGAGGTGACGCCCCTGCCAAAGACACCGGCGATTGTCTGCGGCATCGTCAATGTGCGGGGCCGTCTCGTGCCGGTGATAAATCTTCGTCGCCGCTTCGGTCTGCCCGAAAGAAACACGCAACTCGGCGACCAGTTGCTGATCGCTCGCAGCGCCACCCGGACCCTGGCAATGATCGTTGACGCGGTGAGCGGCGTCGCCGAATGCAATGCGCAGGCGGTGCCCGGCAGTGACTACGTGCAGGGCATCGCCAAGCTGGCCGACGGCATGGTCCTGATCCACGACCTCGACAGCTTCTTGTCGCTCGACGAAGCGCAATCGCTCGATCAGGCGCTTGCCGCCGACAGCCCGGCGGAGGCGCCATGACGACTCAAGCACCTGCCGAACCGCTGCTGCAGGCCTTCAGTGATTTCTTGGCGCAGCGCATTGGGCTGTATTTCCCGCCGGGACGCTGGCCCGACATGTTGCACGGCCTGGCGCGCGCCGCGCCAGCATTCGGGTTCTCGACGCCTGAGCCCTGCCTGCGCTGGCTGATGAGTTCCGAACTCAGTCGCCAGCAGGTCGAAATCCTGGCCAGCCAGCTGTCGGTCGGCGAAACCTATTTTTTCCGCGAACCGGCTATTTTTGCGGCGCTCGAAAAGGAAATCCTCCCGCCGCTGATCGCCGCCCGTCGCACCGCAGGTCGCCAGCTACGCATCTGGAGCGCCGGCTGCTGCACCGGCGAGGAGCCTTATTCGCTGGCGATCCTGCTCACCCGTCTGATTCCCGACCTCGCCGACTGGAGCCTCAGCATCCTCGGTACCGATATCAACCCAGACTTCCTCGCAAAGGCGAAGCACGGCCTTTACAGCGAATGGTCGTTCCGCGCCGCCCCGGCGTGGCTAAAGGCGCAATGCTTCGAAACGCCCAAGGCTGACCGCTACGCCCTGGTGCCGCGCTTCAAGAGGCTGGTGAATTTCGATTACTTGAACCTCGCCGAGGACGCCTACCCGTCGGTCATCAATAACACCAACGACGTCGACATCATCCTGTGCCGCAATGTCCTGATGTATTTCGAAGCGTCCGCCGCCGCTGCGGTAGCGCGCAAGCTGCACCGCTCGCTGGTCGATGGCGGCTACCTGATCGTCAGCCCGACCGAGACCAGCGCGACGATCTTTCCGCAGTTCACCACGCAGCCATTCCCCGATGCCATCGTTTACCGTAAGACCGAGGCCCCGTCCAGTCCGCCTGCACCGCCGGTCGTCCGGGCGGAAGCCGCCCCGGCGCACGTCGTGGCCACCGCGCCGCCGCGGCTGCCGCTGCCCGAGACGCCTCCGTACGATGCGGCGCTGGCCGCCTACGCGCAGGGCGACTACGAGCGCGTGGCGGCGCTGCTTGTCGAGCAGGCCGGCGGCGACCCGCTGGCGCTCGCCCTGCTGGCGCGCGCCAGCGCCAACCAGGGCCGGCTGGCCGACGCCCACCGCTGGTGCGAAGCGGCGGTGGCGGCCGACAAGGTCAATCCGAGCCTGCGTTACCTGCTAGCCTCGGTACTCGACGAGCAAGGTCTGGCGGCGCCCGCCGTGACGGCGCTCAAGCAGGCGCTCTACCTCGATCAGAACTTCATCCTCGCGCATTACGCGCTCGGCAACCTGTACCGGAGGCTCGACAATCCAACTCTGGCGCACAGACACTTCACCCACGCGCGCAAACTGTTGCGGCAATTGCCCTCCGGTGCCACGCTGCCCGATGCCGAAGGGCTGAGCGCGGGCCGCCTGGGTGAAATCATCGACGCCAGCGAGGGGCTGTCATGAAGGCTATCGATTGGGACAGCGTGCGCGGCCGGCTGGCCGACGTCGAACGGGGCCTGGCGGATCAGTTCACACCGTCGCCCGAACTGCAGCACGAGACTTTGCGTAGCCGCGCGCGCGCGCTGGCGCTTGAAGCACCGGCGGCGCCCGGCGCAAGCAGCGAAGTGCTGGAATTCGTCCTTGCCCAGGAACACTACGCGATCGAGTCGATCTGGGTGCGCGAGGTCGCGCCCTTGCGCGAACTGACACCGCTGCCCGGTTTGCCGGCTTTCGTCCTCGGCATCATCCACCTGCGCGGGCAAATCATCTCGGTGCTCGATCTCAAGAAGTTTTTCGACTTGCCAGACAAGGGGCTATCCGACCTCGACAAGGCCATCGTCCTGAGCGATGGGACTATGCAGTTCGCCATCCTCGCCGATGTGGTCATCGGCGTGCGCCGCCTGCTGCTGGCTGACTTGCAGCCACCGCTGGCGACGCTGACCGAGATTCGGGCCGACTACCTGCTGGGCATCACGCGGCAGCGCGACGTGGTGCTCGACGGTCGCAAATTGCTGGCCGACCCGGCCATCGTGGTGAGCGAAGCGGGCATGGGATGAAGCTTCGATCCGTTCAAGAGAAGGGAAAAGCATGAACTGGCTACTCAACCTGTCGACACGCGGCAAGCACGCAGCAGGACGGAGCTGCGCTCGAAGCTTAAGCAATTGACGGATGCAATCGAATAAAAAAAAAGGGAATCGCGTCATGAAATCTTCGATTGGTATGAAACTTTGGGTGGCATTCGTTTCGATCATGCTGGTAATGCTCGTTGTCGGCATCACTGCCTACCAGAGCACGACGAAACTTACCGACACCGCGCAATGGGTGGTGCATACGCACAAGGTGTTGGCAAAAGGGGAGGACTTGCTGTCCGTCTTGCAAGACGCCGAAACCGGCCAGCGCGGATATCTTATCAGCGGCGAGGATCGTTATCTCGAACCCTACCTGGCGGCGATACGAAATGTTGACAAGGCCCTGCGCGGACTCAAGGAACTGACCGCAGATAATCCAGCCCAGCAACGGCGGCTGGAGCTTATGGCGCCGCTGGTCGCGGCGAAATTGGAAGAACTCAAGGACACGATAGACCTGCGTCGCGGCAAAGGATTCGAGGCGGCGCGGCGGGTCGTTATTTCGGACAAGGGCAAGAAGGCCATGGACGAATTGCGGGCCGTCATACGGCAGATGGAAGACCAGGAACAGGAGTTGTTGATAAGGCGCGACGAAGAAGCCAGGGCCAGCGCGCAAAACGCCGTAACCACGATCATCATGGGCATTATCTGCGCTACCGGCCTGGCGGGCGGAGCCGGCTTGTTCCTGAGCCGGCATATCGCCAGGCCGCTCAACGAGCTTACCGGGCAGGCCATGCGCATCGCTGCCGGCGATATCTCCGTCAAAGCGACCGGCGCTTACCGGCGCGACGAGATCGGTGTGCTTGAAGAGCAGTTCAACCAGATGGCCGCGTCCTTGCAGGACAAGGTGACGCTGGCGCAACGGATCGCGGACGGTGACCTGAGCATGCAGGTGGCCGTGGTTTCAGAAAAAGACATGCTGGGTGTGGCCTTCGCGACCATGGTACGCAGCCTGCGCGACATGAACCATGAAATTGGAGAAGGGGTGAATGTACTGGCCGCGTCGACAAGCCAAATCCTGGCCGGCACGACGCAGATGGCGGCTGGCGCGGCCGAGACGGCCTCGGCGATGAGCGAAACGGCGACGACGGTCGAGGAGGTCAAGCAGACGGCCACTCTATCGAGCCAGAAAGCGAAGACGGTGGCGACAGCGGCACAGCAGTCGGCTCAGGTGTCGCAGAGCGGCAGGAAGGCGGTCGAGGAGTCGACCGAAGCGATGCAGCGCATCCGCGAGCAGATGGAGCAAATTGCTGACAGCATCGTGCGTTTGTCGGAGCAGAGCCAGTCGATTGGCGAAATCATCGCGACGGTCAACGACCTCTCGGAACAGTCGAACCTGCTGGCGGTCAATGCCGCCATCGAAGCGGCGAAGGCCGGCGAGCAGGGCAAGGGTTTCGCGGTGGTGGCGCAGGAAGTAAAGAGCCTCGCCGAGCAGTCGAAGCAGGCGACCGGTCAGGTGCGCTCCATCCTCGGCGACATCCAGAAGGCCACCAGTGGCGCGGTACTGGCGACCGAGCAGGGCGCGAAGGCGGTCGAGGTCGGGGTACGGCTGTCAAAGGACGCCGGAGAAGCGATCCGGCAACTGACCGAGAGCATGGCCGAGAGCGCGCAGGCCGCCAATCAGATCGCCGTGTCGGCGCAGCAGCAACTGGCCGGCATGGACCAGTTGGCGCTGGCAACCGAGAACATCAAGTTGGCAACGTCGCAGAACCTCGACAGCACACGCCAGTCCGAGACGGCGGCGCACAACCTGCACGGGCTGGGGCAGAAATTGCAGGCGTTGGTCGGACGCTACAAACTGTGAACAAAAGGAGGGCAATATGAACTGGCTGTTGCTGATCAAGGATCACACCATTTGACAAGCTGGAACCAGGCTGCCAATAATTGGGTTATCCGAAATTGCAATGGAAGATGGCCATCTGATAGGGCTTTCCAATAAACCATGCCGACCTGCGTAAGGCATTGATCCCACAAACGAAACAAGCATGCGATCAAGAATAAGAGTAAAAGCAATGAAGAGAGTGGCATCTGTCGCAGCCGGGTTGGCGTGCCTGTTACCGCTGCTGGCCCGGGCGGCGGACGGTGCGCCGCCCTCGCTGGAGGAATTGGCGCGCTTTTCCATCGAGGAATTGTCCGAGATCGAAATTTCCTCGGTCTCGCGGCGGCCCGAGTCCTTGCGCCAAGCCGCCGCCGCCATCTATGTCATCAGCCGCGAGGACATCCGCCGCTCCGGTGCCAGCAGCTTGCCCGAAGTCCTGCGCCTGGCGCCCAATCTCCAGGTCGCGCGGCTGGACGCGAGCCGCTACGCGATCACCGCTCGCGGCTTCAACGGCACCATCGCCAATAAATTGCAAGTGCTAATCGATGGCCGCAGCGTCTATACCCCACTCTTTTCCGGCGTCTTCTGGGACGTGCAGGACACCTTGCTGGCGGACATCGAACGCATCGAGGTGGTGAGCGGTCCCGGCGGCACGCTGTGGGGCTCGAATGCGGTGAACGGCGTGATCAATGTCATCACCCGCCGGGCCCAGGACAGCATCGGCACCCAGCTCCAGGCCGAGGCCGGCAACACCGAACGCCAAGTTACCGCGCGTCGTGGTGTGCGCCTGGCCGACGACGCCAGCCTGCGCATCTATGCCAAGAGTTTCGAGCGTGACGAGACCTTCACGCCGAGCGGTGCCGATGCCCGTGATGGCTGGCGCAATACCCTGGCCGGTTTTCGCTTCGACTGGGGCCGCGACGCGGATACCCTGACCGTGCAGGGGGATGGCTACGACGGGGCCATCAGGCAGGGCGCCAGTCCCGACGTCAGCATGGGTGGCTTCAACCTGCTCGGGCGCTGGAACCGCCGGCTGGCCGACGACGGCAACGTCCAGGTCCAGACCTATTACGACCGCACCCGGCGCCAGGCTCCCGGCTCCTTGGGCGAAGTGCTGGAGACCTGGGATCTGGACCTGCAGCATCACCTGCGCTGGGGCGCGCGCCAGGACATCGTCTGGGGCGGCGGCTACCGACTCATGCACGACGACGTTAGCAACATCCCGGGCGTGGCCTTCCTGCCGGCCCAGCGCGATCTGCAGCTAACCAATATCTTTGTGCAGGACAGCATCGCCCTCAACCCTGCATGGAAGCTGACCCTCGGCGCCAAACTCGAACACAACAGCTACACCGGCCTGGAATTCATGCCCGACGCGCGGCTGGCCTGGCAGTTGAACCCCAACGCCCTGCTCTGGGGCGCCGTTTCACGGGCCGCGCGCACGCCGTCGCGGATCGACCGTGACTTCTTTGTACCCGGGCCGCCCTCGCCGCCCGTCAGGCTCGCCGGCGGGCCTGATTTCCAGTCGGAAAAGCTCACGGCCTATGAGCTCGGCTACCGGGCGCAGGCCACCAATCTGTCCTACTCGGTCACCGCGTTCCATCACGACTACGACCGGCTGCGCAGCCTGGAGCCGGCGCCCGGCGGCGGCTTTCCCTTCGTCATTGCCAACGGCATGCGTGGCCAGACGGAAGGGGTGGAAACCTGGGGCAGCCTTCAGGTCAACCCGGACTGGCGCCTGACGGCGGGCTACACCTATCTGTGGAAGCGCCTGGGCTTCGCGCCCGACAGCCGCGACACCAATCTGGCTGCGGCAGGCGACGATCCCACCCACCAGCTTTTCCTGCGCAGCTCGCACAACCTGCGCCATGGTCTGGAACTGGACCTGTCCCTGCGCGCCATCGGTGAGCTGCCCAACCCGGCGGTACCTGGCTATGTCGCCGTCGACGCGCGGATCGGCTGGACTGTCGCCCGGGGTATCGAACTCTCGCTCATCGGCAACAACCTGCTCGACCAACGCCACCAGGAATTCGCCAGTTCGGCGGGTGGCGAATTCCTGGGCCGCAGCCTTCAGGCGAAACTGCAATGGAACTTCTGACCCCCCTCCGCCTCGCGGCTGCCCTGTCGTCGCTTGGACGCGCCGTGCGTTGGGCCGTCCTCGTCCTGCTGCTGCCTGGCCCGGTGCTGGCGGCCGAAGGCGACTCGCTTGAATATGCCGTCAAGGCGACCTATCTTTACAAGTTCGCTGCTTATGTGGACTGGCCGGCCAAGGCCTTCAGCGCCCCGGATAGTCCCCTCGCCCTGTGCATCGCCGGCGACGATCCCTTCGGCGCCAGCCTTGACAGCGCGGTGCGCGATCAACGCATCGCCGGCCGGCCGGTGCTGGTACGCCGGCTCAAGAGCGTGGGGCGCGATGCCGATTGCCAGATCCTGTTTGCCGGCGGCGCCGATCCCCAGCGTGCGCAGTTCCTCGCGGCGGTACGCGGCAGCGCGGTATTAACCGTAACCGATCGCCATGAGTCCGGCGGGTCGGCCGGCATCATCGATTTCGTCATGCGGGACAACCGGGTCCGTTTCGACATCGACGAGGCGGCCGCCACCCGCAGCGGGCTCGGCATTAGTTCCAAGCTCCTCAAACTGGCCCTCAATCTCCGCCCGCTGGGCCAGCCTTAGGAAAACTTCCGCATGCGCTCCCTCCGCGACCTTCCCCTGGCCCGCAAACTGATGCTGGTCTCGATGCTGCCCGCCACCATCGCCCTGATCCTGGCCGGCGCCACCGCCATCGCCTACGAGAACTTGAGCTACCGGCCTCAGAAGCTGCGGGAGATCTCGGTGCAAGCCGAGATTCTCGCGGCCAGTGTGTCCGCCGCCCTGGAGTTCAACGACCCCAAGACGTCACAGGAGTACCTGAATGCTCTCGGCGCCAATCCCGAGATCGTCGCCGCCGCTGTCTACGGCAGCACAGGCGAGCGCGTCGCCGGCTATTCTCGTCCCGGCGACCAGCCGCGAACAGCGCCAGGCCGCAGCGAAGCACGGGGTCAGCGTGTCGAAGGCGACGATTTACTTGTGTACTGGCCGGTCAAGCAGGGCCAGCGGGAGCTGGGGACGGTCTTTCTGCGCGCCGCGCCGGAAGCGCTAGCCACTCGTTTGCTGCGCTACGTTGGCGTCCTGCTGCTGCTGACCTTGGGCTCCCTCGGTCTGACCCTGCCGGCGGCGCGGCGCATGCAAGGCCTCATTGCCGATCCGATCCGGGACATGGCGAACGTGGCCCGCCGGATAGCCGACGGCGATTTGACCGTGACCCTGTCAACTGAAGCTGATCGAACCGACGAGATCGGCGTGCTGCTGGACAGCTTCGGCCGGATGCTGACCAGCCTGCGGGAAATGACGCGCCAGATCGGCGAGGTGGCGGAGGTGCTGGCCAGCTCGACGGCCGATATCCTGGCCTCGGCGACCCAAGTGACGGCCGCCTCGGAAGAATCGGCGGCGGCGGTGCGACAGACCGGCGTGACGGTGGAGGAAGTGAAGCAAACCGCGCAGACGGCGGCGAAGAAAGCCTCCGAAGTGGCCGAAAGCACCCAGCGCACGGCGCAGGTGTCGCAGTCCGGGCGCAGCGCGGTGGAGCAGTCGATCGAGGCAATGGAACGCATCCAGGAGCAAATGGAACTGATGGTGGAGAGCATCGTGCGCCTGTCGGAGCAAGGGCTGGCGATCGGTGAAATCATCGCCACCACTAATGAACTGGCCGAGCAATCCAACATGCTGGCGGTGAATGCCGCCATCGAGGCGGCCAAGGTCGGCGAGCAGGGCAAGGGCTTCGCGGTGGTGGCGCAGGAGGTGAAAAGCCTGGCCGAGCAGTCGCGCCAGGCCACGGCCCAGGTCCGCACCATCCTGGGCGATATCCAGAAGGCCACGACGAAAGCGGTACTGGCCTCCGAGCAGGGCAGCAAGGCCGTTGAAACCGGGGTGAAACTGTCGGCCGAGGCCGGCGCGGCGATCCGCGCGTTGGCCCAGAGCATGGAGCAGGCGGTGCAGGCGGCGACGCACATCGCCGCCTCGGCCCAGCAGCAGCAGGCCGGCACCGACCAGGTGGCGCTGGCCATGCGCAGCATCCAGGAAGCGACCAGCCAGAACGTGTCGAGCGCGCGCCAGAGCGAGGCCGTGGCGAACAATCTGCACCAACTGGGGCTCAATCTCAAGCAGTTACTGGGAAAGTACCGGCAATAGTTAACCCGGTCGCCTGGGAAATAAACACTGATGCGGGATAGATCACACCATGCCTCTGAATAACGAAAAATTTATCAAGCACTTGTTGGTAACCTTCCGGATCGAGGCCGAAGAGCACCTGCAGGCGATGGCTGCGCTGGTGCTCGAACTCGAACAGCCGACACCGGCCGAGCGCCTGCCGCAGCTGGTCGAAACCCTGTTCCGAGAAGCACACAGCCTAAAAGGCGCGGCTCGCTCGGTCGGTCTGAGCGAGGCCGAAGCGGCCTGCGCCGAGCTGGAGAGCCAGCTAGCAGCCCTGAAACGGAAGGACATCGCGCTCTCGCCGGCACTGCTGCAAACGCTGGATCGCCGAATTGACGCGCTGGCTCACTTGCTGACCAGCGAGGCCGCCGTAGCGTTGCCAGCAACACCGGCGCTGCCGCCGGCCCAAGTACATCCGGTCGAGCGCTTCGAACGTTTGGCTTCACTCGCACCGGAAACCAGCGAGACCGTGCGCATCTCTACCGCCAAGCTGACGACGCTGCTGGTTCAGGCCGAAGAGCTGCTCGCCTTCAAGTTCAGCGCCGGCCATCTGGCCGGTGAATTGCGCACCCTCCAAACCGAGGTGAGCGACTGGAAAAAAGCCTGCGCCAAGAGCGCGCGCGAGGTCGGCGCCTTGCGTCGCGTACGCGAACGGATCGGCAACGGCGCGCATGGCGAAGCGCTGCCGCCGGGTGTTGCCCGGCTGTACGATGCCGTCGAGCGCGACGAACTGGTCGCCAAATCGCTGCATGAGCGGCTCAGCGGTCTGCAACGCACGGCCGAACGGGAACGCCGGTTGCTGGGCGGTATCGTCGACAGCCTGCAAGAGGACATGAAGCGAGTCTTGATGCAACCGTTTGCCGCGCTGCTCGAATTGTTGCCCAAGCTGGTGCGTGACCTGGCGCGCGACAGCGGCAAGGAGGTTGAGTTGCAGCTGGAAGGCGCCGTGATAGAGGTCGATCGCCGCATCCTCGAACAGATGAAGGACCCGCTGATCCATCTGGTGCGCAATGCGATCGACCACGGCATTGAGCCGCCGGACGAGCGGGTCCGGCGCGGCAAGTCGCGCCAGGGCCACCTGACCCTCGTCATCACGCCGCAGGACGCAAACCAAGTCGAGCTGCTGCTGAGCGACGACGGTGCAGGCATCGACCTCCACCAGGTCAAGTCCGCCGCGCTCAAGCTCGGCTTGATCACGCCCGAAGCCACCGCGCACCTCGGACGCCAGGATCTGCTGGCGCTGGCTTTCGAATCAGGCCTGTCGACCAGCGCGATCTTGACCGATATTTCAGGCCGCGGCCTCGGGCTCGCCATCGTGCGCGAAAAGGTCGAGAAGCTCGGTGGCAGCGTCGTGATCGAACTGCCCGAGGCTGGTGGAACGGCATTCCGCATTATCTTGCCGACCACGTTGGCGAACTTTCGCGGCTTGGTGGTGGCGCTTGGCGAGCGCCAGTTTGTCCTGCCCTCGCGCAGCGTCGAGTGCGTGGCACGCGTCCCGGTCACCTCGGTCAGAACGGTCGAGAACCGCGAAGCAATTGAGCTCGCCGGTGAGGCCGTGGCCCTGGCCAGACTGTCCGACGTGCTCGGTCTGCCGACAGCGCCCACCGGTATGACGGCCGAGCACCTGTCGGTGGCCGTGCTGGCCAGCGCCGGCAAGCGGATCGCCTTTGTCGTTGACGCCGTGCTCGGCGACCAAGAGGTGCTGGTCAAGGGCCTGGGGCCGCAACTGCGGCGCGTGCGCAACATCGCCGGTGCAACTGTGCTGGGGGCCGGCACGCTGGTGCCCATTCTCGGCGTGCCCGATCTGTTCAAGTCAGCGCTGCGCGTTGGGCCGCGCGCGGCGGTGGCGGCGCCCCGCGCCATCGCTGCGCGCCAGTCCCTGCTGGTGGTCGAGGACTCGATCACCTCGCGCGCCCTGCTCAAGAACATTCTCGAATCGTCGGGCTACGCCGTGAACACTGCGGTCGATGGTGTCGATGCCCTGACCTTGCTGCGCACCGGGCATTTTGACCTGGTCATATCCGACGTCGAAATGCCGCGCATGGACGGCTTCGAGCTAACAGCGCGCATCCGCCAGGACAAGAAGCTGGCCGAGTTGCCACTGGTGCTGGTCACCGCACTTGAATCGCGCGAACACAAGGAACGCGGCATCGACGTCGGCGCCAACGCCTACATCGTCAAAAGCAGTTTCGACCAGAGCAATTTGCTCGAGGTAATCCGGAGACTGATTTGAGTGGCGTTGCGCCAGGGGCGCCGATCCGGGTCCTTGTCGTTGACCATTCGGCGGTGGTACGCGAGTTATTGGTGCATATCCTCAACAGTGATCCGCAACTGCAGGTGATCGGCGTCGCCGTCGACGGCGAGGAGGCAATCACTGCGGCGCAGCGCCTGCGCCCCGACGTCATCGTGATGGACATCCACTTGCCCCTGCTCGACGGTTTCACGGCGACGCGCCGGATCATGGAAAGCGCGCCGACACGCATCGTGATGGCAACGGCAACCACCGATCCGAAGGAGGTCGCAGCCAATTTCCGCGCCGTCGAAGCCGGCGCACTGGCCGTGCTGACTAAGCCCACCGGTCCTGACGAGCCGGACTTCGCGGCGAGCGCGCAGGAGCTGGTGCAGATGGTCAAGCTAATGTCCGAGGTCCAGGTCGTCAAGCGCTGGCCGTGCCGCGCCGCTGTTGTGGCGCGGCCCGCCGCGCCACCGCTCGTCGCGCCGCTACCGACGGTCAAACTGGTGGCGATCGGTGCCTCGACCGGTGGACCGATCGCCCTGCAGACACTGCTGGCAGGACTGGCCAAGCCCTTGCCGGTGCCGATCCTGATCGTCCAGCATATCTCCGACAGCTTCGTCGATGGCTTTGTCGACTGGCTGGCCAGCACCACCCACTACGGCGTGCGCGTCGCTGTCGCAGGCGAGTGGCCGCAGCCCGGCCTGGCCTACGTCGCGCCCAGCGGGCGCCATCTGCAGCTGCGCGCCAACGGAAGCATCGAACTGGTCGATGCGCCGGCCGAACACAGCGTGCGTCCCTCCGTTGCCGCGCTCTTCCGTTCGGTCACCGCCGTGCATGGTGCGGGCGCGGTCGGCGTTCTGCTCACCGGCATGGGACGCGATGGCGCGCTGGAACTCAAGGCAATGCGCGCGGCCGGCGCGTTAACCATTGCACAAGACCGTGAATCTTCCGTGGTTTTCGGCATGCCAGGCGAGGCCATTCGTCTTGACGCGGCATGCTACGCCCTTTCGCCCGACAAGATCGCCGTCGTGCTCGGCGACTTATTCATGAAACCTGGCAATGGTAAAACCATTGCCGATATAAAAAATCAGTCAGGAGGAAAGCCATGAACAACGAAAAAATCCGCCCCCGGGAGGGCGTCGATATCCTGATCGTCGAGGACAGCCCGACGCAGGCCGAGGAATTGCGCTTCCTCCTCGAACGCGAGAACCACCACGTGCGCGTCGCCGTCAACGGCTGGCTGGCGCTGGCCGCAGTCAAAGAGAGCCGGCCAACACTGATCATCACCGACATCGTGATGCCCGAGATGGACGGCTATGAACTTTGCGCGGCGCTCAAGGCCGATCCAGCGCTGAAGCAGATCCCGGTAGTGATGGTGACCTCGCTGTCGGGCATCCAGGATATTGCGAAGAGCCTCGAATGCGGCGCCGACAACTTCATCCGCAAGCCCTACGATCAAAAAACCCTGCTGGCGCGAGTCGAATATATCCTGCTCAACCTCGAACTGCGCAAGACCAGCCGCGTCCAGATGGGCATGGAAATCTACATGGGCGGCCAGAAGCACTTCATCGCCTCGGGGCGCGAGCAGATCGTCGATATGCTGATCTCGACCTACGAGGAAGCGGTGCACATGAACGATGAGCTGAAGGCGCAGCAGCGCGAGATCGCGCTGGCGAACCGGACGCTGCGCATGCTGTACCGTATTGCCGCTGACTTGAACCGCGGGGGCAGCGAACCCGAGGTCTGCGAGCGCGCCCTGCTGGGCGTCCTCGAACTGCCGGAATTTCGAACCGGCTGGATTGACCTCGACGAGGGCCAAGCCACAATGCGGACCTTCGGGAAGACCGGCCCGGCGGCTTCCACGATGGCTGGCAACTCCAGTCATGCCATGCGCCTGCCGTTGAAGGTCGGCGAACAAAGCCTTGGCATCTTGAACCTGCTCGGCGCCGAAAGCGGTGCCCTGTCCAGGGACACCCTGCGCACGCTCGATGCGGTGGCCAGTCAGCTGGCCGTCGCCATTCAGCGCTCGCAGCTCCATGAGCACCTGGAAAGCCTTGTGGCCATGCGTACGGCCGCGCTGCAGGCTGAAATCATGGAGCGCATTAAGGCCGAACAGAAAGTCGCCGGTCTGAACCGGGTCTACGCCGTGCTGAGCGGCATCAATTCCGCCATCGTGCGCGGACACGACCGGATTGAGCTGTTCACGGAGGCCTGCCGGATCGCGGTCGAACTGGGGAAATTCCGGGTCGCCTGGATCGGCGTGGTCGAGGCCAATGGCACACGGCTGCGGCCAATGGCCTGGAAGAGCGACGACGACGCGTATGGTGATTGCGAAGATCAGTTCACCGTCGCCCAGCGCGATACGCTCGACGCCAATGCGGGATGGTTCGGCCAGTCCGTGCGCACACGCAGCGTTGCCATTTGCAACGACATGGCAGCGCAGGGCGGCGAATTCTTCCCGCCCGACGCGGTGTCGCGCGGCTGTCGTTCGCAGGCCGTCTTCCCCTTGCGGGTCGGCGGCGGCATGGCCGGCGTACTGGTACTCTGCGCGGCGGAGCCCGATTTCTTTGCCTCAGAGATGGAACTTGACCTGCTCAAGGAAATGGCCGGCGACATCGCCTTCGCGCTCGAATACATTGGCAAGGCCGAGCAACTCGATTACCTGGCCTACTATGACGCACTGACTGGCCTAGCCAACCGCAGCCTGATCCAGGACCGGCTCAACCAGTTGCTACAGGACCATCATCGCGCCACGGGCGAACGCACCCAAGTCGGGTTGCTGCTGATTGATATCGAGCGTTTCAAGAACATTAACGATACGCTCGGCCGCCATGTGGGTGACGTCCTGCTCAAGCGCGTGGCCGGCCGTCTGACCGAGGCAATGGGCAACTCCGACCGCCTTGCCCGCCTTGGTAATGCCCATTTCGCCGCCATCTTGGGCGAACTCCGGGATGCGACCGACGTCGCGCACCTGCTCGACGACACCCTCCTTCCCTGTCTCAGCCAGCCTTTCACGGTCGACGGCAAGGAGTTGCACCTGACCTTTCTCACCGGGGTCGCTCTTTTCCCTGGCGACGGCAGTAATGTCGAAACGCTGTTCGCCAACGCCGAGACAGCATTGCAATTGGCGCGTACGGGCGAGGAACGCTACATGTTCTATGCGCCGCGCATGAACGCACGAGTTGCGCAGCAGCTGTTGCTCGAAAACAAGTTGCACCGGGCGCTGGAGCGGGACGAGTTCGTGCTCTATTACCAGCCCAAGGTGAGCTTGTTCGACGGTAGTGTGGTTGGCCTGGAGGCGTTGATCCGCTGGAACGACCCGAAGTCCGGACTGGTGCCACCCAACGAGTTCATTCCCCTCCTTGAGGAGACCGGCATGATCGTTGAGGTTGGCCGCTGGGTCCTGGAGAAGGCGATTGCCGATATCACGGACTGGCAGGCCCGAGGGCTGAAGCCGCCACGCGTGGCGGTCAACGTTTCGGCCATGCAACTGCGACGCAAGGATTTTGTGCAAACGCTGGAACGCGCGCTGACAAACCATCACGGCTACCGCAGGCAACTTGGCCTGGACCTCGAACTCACCGAGAGCATTCTCATGATGGACGTCGAGGCTAGCATCCAGAAGCTCAACGCAATCCGCGATATGGATCTGAAGATATCGATCGACGACTTTGGCACCGGTTATTCCTCGCTCAGCTATCTGAGGCGCTTTCCGATCGATTACCTGAAGATTGACCAGAGTTTCGTGCGCGACATCACAAGCGACCCCAACGCGGCATCCATCTGCATTTCCATCATCGACCTGGCGCATAACTTGAAATTGAAGGTGATTGCGGAAGGCGTCGAAACTGAAGGCCAGATGAACTATCTGCGCCGCCACCATTGCGACGAAATGCAGGGCTATCTGTTCAGCCGGCCGCTGCCCGCCGCCGAATGCGCGCAGTTGCTGGCGATGCAAAAAAAACTGACGCTGCCGCCGCTGGCGCGGGGCGAGCGCAAGACGCTGTTGATCATTGATGACGAGACGAACATTCTGTCCGCGCTCAAACGCCTGCTACACCGTGAAAATTACGAGATTCTGACCGCCGATACCGCGGACGTGGGCTTCGACTTGCTCGCCACGCACGAGGTGCAAGTGGTCGTCTCCGATCAGCGCATGCCCGAAATGAACGGCACCGAATTTCTGTCGCGGGTGAAGGATCTTTACCCGGATACCGTGCGCATCGTCTTGTCTGGCTATACCGACCTTGAATCGATCACCGACGCGGTCAACCACGGCGCGATTTACAAATTTTTCACCAAGCCCTGGGACGATGAAACGATGCGGGACAACATCCGCGATGCTTTTGTCACCTACGAGGCGAGGCGCGCGGGATCTATCGCATTAAGCAAAAAGTTGAAAAATTGACCACTACAGGCCGTGTTTCTGATCAACAATTTCGCTACCCATGGTGTACCAAGATTTACGAAAACAGCTAATGCGACAGAATCGCGGCGACTCACTCGCGCGCCATCGGATCACCGTGGTGAAGGAGTTCGTGCAGGTACCGATGCTGCAGCTGGACCGGGCGCGGGTGCTGCAGATCCTGGTGAACCTGATCAGCAACGCCAAGAACGCCATGGAAAACGTGGCGGGCAGATTGCGCTGGCTCACGCTGCGTGTGAACGTGGTCAGTGGCTCCAGTTTGCGGGTATCCGTCAGGGATGAGGGTGAGGGCATCCCGGAGGAAAACCTGACGCGGATCTTCGCGCACGGATTCACCACCCGCAATGCAGG
>NZ_QEII01000278.1 GCF_003347515.1 Rhodoferax ferrireducens
AAACAGCAAACAGAAAAAGGACACAAAACATGACACAAGCAACACGCGTGGTTCTGGTCACCGGCGGCATGGGCGGCCTGGGCGAGACGATTTCAACCAAGATGGTCGATGCCGGCTACAAAGTCGCCGTGACCTACTCGCCCGGCAATAGCAAGCACGCCGAATGGGTGGCCCAGATGAAGGCCAACGGCTATGACATCCTGGCCGTGCCCTGCGATGTGACCGACATCGATTTCTGCGCCGGCGCCGTGGCCCAGGTGCAGGCGCAACTCGGCCCGGTCGACGTGCTGGTCAACAACGCCGGCATCACGCGCGACATGACCTTCAAGAAAATGGACAAGGTGAACTGGGACGCGGTGCTGCGCACCAACCTGGACAGCCTGTTCAACATGAGCAAGCAGGTCGCCGACGGCATGGTCGAGCGCAACTGGGGCCGCATCATCAACGTGTCCTCGGTCAACGGCTCCAAGGGCGCGTTCGGCCAGACCAACTATTCGGCCGCCAAGGCCGGCGTGCACGGCTTCACCAAGGCGCTGGCCCTGGAAGTGGCGAAGAAGGGCGTGACCGTCAACACCATCTCGCCCGGCTACATCGGCACCAAGATGGTGACGGCCATTCCGCAGGAGGTGCTGGACTCCAAGATCCTGCCCAACATTCCGGTCGGGCGCCTGGGCAAGCCGGAGGAGGTGGCGGGTTTGATCATCTACCTGGCATCCCAGGAAGCGGCCTTTGTGACCGGGGCCAATATCGCCATCAATGGCGGTCAGCACATGCAATGAGGACAAGACCATGACCAAATCAGGAATCGACCAGGACGCGTTGGTCAGCATGTTTGCGCAAGCCACCGCCCAGCAGGGCGAAACCCTGCGCAAGGCGGTGAGCGAGACCACGCTCAAGGCCTTGCAGGGGCGCGAGTTGACGGTGGAGAACATCCGCAAGGTCTTGAAGACCGTGACCGAGGCCGCCTCCACCGGTGCGGCACAAAACCTGACCGCCGGGCCGGATGTGGCGGACTTGCTGGAAAAGGCCTTTGCCGGCATGGACGCGGCCTTGCTGCAGGCGGTGGAGGCCCAGCGCAAGGCCTTGCAGCAGTTTGTCGAACAGGGCGTGGACCTGAAGGACAAACCGATGAAGAACGCGCTGGACCATCTGCAGAAGATGGAGGACGTCTTTTTCACGACCGTGTCCAAGGCCACGCAGGGCGGCGGCGGCGCACTGCAAGCGCCCTGGCAACAGGTGCTCGACAGCATGAAGATCAAGGGCACGGACACCGGCGCGCAGGCCGGCGTGGCGGTCGAGCAGTTGCTGGTCCAGGCCCAGACGGCCTTGCGCGACGGTCGGGCCAGCGGCTTGCGTGCCGCGCAGACCATGCTCGACAGCTACGCCGCGCTGGCCAGCGGCGTGCTGATCGGCATGTCGGAGAGCGTGCCGCCCGGGACCGCGTCCGCTGCGAGCCGGTCCCGCAAGAAGTGATCCGGGCCTGGCGCGGGCTGCTGGCACCCCTGCGCCGCAGCTCGCCACTGGCGCGCGAGATCGCAGTCGTCCTGCTCGTCAAGACGGTGCTGCTGAGTCTGCTGTTGCATGCGCTGTCAAGCGGCCCGAAGCCGGGCCGTGCGCTCGCCCAGGAGCGGACGGCGCAACAGCTTTTGGGCCTGCCGGCCAACTTGGGGAGACCAGTGGATGAACGTTGATCTGGATGTGGTGAACCTGTCGCGCCTGCAATTCGGCGCGACCGCGATGGTTCACTTTCTGTTCGTGCCCCTCACGCTGGGCCTGTCGTGGCTGCTGGTCATCATGGAATCGGCTTACGTGATGACCGGCAAGGCCATCTACAAGGACATGACGCAGTTCTGGGGCAAGCTGTTCGGCATCAACTTCGCCATGGGCGTCACCACCGGCCTGACGCTGGAGTTTCAGTTTGGCACCAACTGGGCCTATTACTCGCACTATGTGGGCGATGTCTTCGGCGTGCCGCTGGCGATCGAAGGCCTGATGGCTTTCTTCCTGGAGTCAACGTTTGTCGGCCTGTTCTTCTTCGGCTGGGATCGCTTGAGCCGGGTGCAACACCTGGGCGTGACCTTTCTGGTGGCGCTGGGCTCGAATCTGTCGGCGCTGTGGATTCTGATCGCCAATGGCTGGATGCAAAACCCGGTCGGCGCCGAGTTCAACACCGAGACCCTGCGCATGGAGCTGAGCAGCATGGCCGCGCTGATCTTCAACCCGGCGGCGCAGTCCAAGTTCGTGCACACGGTGGCGGCCGGCTACGTCACGGCCGCGATGTTCGTGCTGGGCATCAGTTCGTTTTATCTGCTCCGGGGCCGCGACGTGGCGTTTGCGCTGCGCTCGTTTGCGATTGCCGCTGCCTTCGGCCTGGCCTCGGCGCTGTCGGTGATCGTGCTCGGTGACGAATCGGGCTACACCGCGGGCGAAGTGCAAAAGGTCAAACTCGCGGCGATCGAGGCCGAGTGGGAAACCCAGCCGCCGCCGGCCTCCTTCATGGTGTTCGGCATCCCCAACGAAACCACGGAGCGTTCCGACTATGCCGTGCATGTGCCCTGGGCGCTGGGCCTGATCGCCACCCGTTCGACCGACACGCCGGTGGTCGGCCTGAAGGATTTGCGCCGCGAGGCCGAGGTCCGCATTCGCTCCGGCATGCGGGCCTACGGTGCGCTGCAGGCCATGAAGCGCGGCGACCGCGGTCCGGCGGTGCTGGCGGTGTGGCAGGAGGCCGGCCGCGACCTTGGCTACGGCTTGCTGCTCAAGAAATACACCGCCGCCGTGGTCGACGCCAGCGAGGCGCAGATCCTTCAGGCCAGCGCCGACACCATTCCGCCGGTCGCGCCGCTGTTTTGGGCCTTTCGCGGCATGGTGGGACTGGGCCTGTGGTTTCTGCTGGTGTTCGGCTGCGCCTTCTATTTTCTGGCGCGACGCGATGTGGCGCCGCGCCGCTGGTTGCTGCGCGCCGCGCTGTTCTCGATCCCGTTGCCCTGGGTGGCGGCCGAACTGGGCTGGTATGTGGCCGAAGCCGGCCGCCAGCCCTGGACCATCAGCGGCGTGCTGCCCACCTACCTGAGTGCATCCAGCGGCCTCAGCACCGGCGACTTGCTGCGCAGCCTGGGCGCTTTTCTCGTGTTCTATGCCGTGCTGCTGGCGGTCGAGCTGTTCCTGATGGTCAAGTACGCCCGGCTGGGGCCGAGCAGTCTGGGCCTGGGGCGCTACCATTTCGAGTCACCCTCCAAGTCGCCATCGACCCCGGGAGCGAACCATGCTTGAGATCGAGACCCTGAAACTCGCGTGGTGGCTGATCATCGCGGTGTTGATCATCGGCTTTGTCCTGACCGACGGCTTTGACCTCGGGGCGCTGATCCTGCTGCCCTGGGTTGGCCAGACCGATGACGAGCGCCGCGTGGTGCTCAACGCCGTGGGCGCCACCTGGGAGGGTAACCAGACCTGGCTGGTGACCGCGACGGCGGCCACCTTCGCCGCTTGGCCGCTGGTGTACGCGGTCAGCTTTTCCGGCCTGTATTTCGCGATGCTGCTGGCCTTGTTCGCGCTGTTCCTGCGGCCGGTCGGTTTCGACTACCGCAGCAAGCTGGCCGACACGCGCTGGCGTGCCACCTGGGACTGGGCCTTGTTCGTGGGCGGCCTGGTGCCCACGCTGGTGTTCGGCCTGCTGCTGGGCAACCTGTTTGTCGGCCTGCCGTTCCAGCTGGACGATGATTTCCGCTCGGTCTACCGCGGCGGTTTTCTCGATCTGTTTCATCCATTCGCCGTTCTGGTGGCGCTGGCGGCCACGCTGCTGTGCATGATGCACGGCGGCGCCTACCTGCGCCTGCGCACGCAAGGCGCGCTGGCGCAGCGCATCGAGCGCTGGACGCTGAGCATTGGCGCCGCCCTGGCCGTGCTCTTGCTCGGCTGCGGCGCCTGGCTGGCCAGCAGCCTGCCGGGTCTGCGCATGGCCGGCGGCAGCGGCCTGTCGCCCTTGTCGGCCGCCCTCGCGTCGCAGCTGGTGATGGCGCCGGCGGCCTGGGCCGACCACTACGTCCGCGCGCCCGGCTTGCTGGTGTTACCGGGGGCGTCGCTGCTGGCGATTGCCGCCACGCTGGCCTTGACCGGGGCCCGGCACTCCCGCCTGGCGTTTTGCAGCAGCGCCGGCGCGGTCATCGCCACGCTGTCGTCGGCCGGCGTGGCCTTGTTTCCGTTTGTGCTGCCCTCGTCGCTGGCGCCGGCGGCGAGCCTGACCTTGTGGAACGCGAGCTCCAGTCCCAAGACACTGCAGATCATGCTGTGGGTGGTGCTGCTGTTCGTGCCGCTGATCCTGCTCTATACCGGCTGGGTCTACCGGGTGCTGCGCGGGCCGATCACGGTCGAGCAGGTGCGCAGCGATGGCAAGCGGCTTTACTGAGGAGTGAACACATGTGGTACTTCACCTGGATCCTGGGGCTCGGCCTGGCCCTGGCTTTTGGCCTCATCAACGTGCTGTGGCTGGAAGCGTCCTATGCCTTCGGCGAGCTGGACGAGGCGCACACGCGCGGACGCTTCGAATCGCGCTCGGACCACCAGCCTGCGTCCCCGGTCTCCCCGGTCAAACCCTGATGGTGGCAGCCACGCTTCATGGCACACTGACTCGATGCAATGCACCGAGTAGAGACCCCATGAGCAAAACGACAAAACGGGCCTTGAGCTGGATGGCCGCCATCGCCATCATCACGGCCGCCGCGCTGGCGGGTCATGCCGTCGCCATGCGCAACGGGCTGGAGCGTCTGCGCGATGCCGCCGGACACCGGCTCGACATGGTGGGCGTGGGGCTGGAGAGCGATCTGGCGCGTTACGAATACCTGCCTTCGTTGCTGGAGATGACGCCGGGCGTCTTCGCCCTGCTGGCCGCCCCCGACAACCCGGTTTTGCGCGACGAGGTCAACCGTTACCTGCAGGGTATCAACGCCACGGCTGGTGCGTCCAATCTGTATGTGCTGAACCAGGCCGGTGTTGGCCTGGCCGCCTCCGACTGGAACGATCCGGGCACGCCGGTCGGCACGGACCTGTCGTTTCGGCCCTACGTAAAGGAAGCGCTGGCGCATGGGCGGGGCCGCTTCTATGGCGTCGGCATCACCAGCAAGCGCGCGGGCTACTACCTGTCCTACGCCTTGCGCCATCAGGGCCTGCAGCGCGGCGTGGCGACCGTGAAGGTCAACCTGGAAGAGGCGGAAGCCGCCTGGAAAAAACTCCCCGGCACGGTGCTGCTGGTCGATGAACGCGGCGTGGTGATTCTGTCCTCGCGCGAAGAATGGAAGTTCCGGCCGCTGAGCGCGCTGGCGCCGCCGGTGCTGGCCGATATCGCCAGCACGCGGCCCTACGGCGAGGCCACGCTGGCACCGCTGGACTGGCGCGAGACGCAAGGCCCGCTTGGCGCCCCGGCTCTGGCCAGCGTAGACGGCATCGGCTACCTGAGCTCCGCGCGGCCAGTGCGACAGTCCGGCTGGCGCCTGCTGGTGCTCGACGAGGTGGCGCCGGTACGCGCCGGGGCCCGCTATGCCGCCATCACCGCCGCGCTGGGTACCTCGGTGCTGCTGTTGTTGGCGATGGTGCTGTGGCAGCGCCAGCGCGCTATCCGCCATCAGCTCGCCAGCCGAACCGCGCTGCAGGCCGCACATGACAGCCTGGAGGCCAAGGTCGCGGCGCGCACCACCGAGCTGCGAAGTGCCATCTCCTTGTTGGGCGAGGAAGTCGAGGCGCGCAAGGCGATCGAGGCCGATCTGCGGGCCACGCAAAGCGATCTGGTGCACGCCGGAAAAATGGCCGCGCTGGGCCAGATGTCGGCCGGCGTGGTGCACGAACTCAACCAGCCGCTGGGCGCCTTGCGCACGCTGTCGGACAACGCTTGTGTGCTGCTGGAGCAGGATCGGCTGGACGACGTGCGCGGCAATCTGTTGCGCATCGCGCACCTCGTGGACCGCCTCGGCCGCCTGACCTACCAGCTCAAGGCGTTTGCCCACAAAGCCAGCCCGGTGCGCGTGCCGGTGGCCTTGCAGCAGGTGATCGCCAACGCACAGTTCCTGGTCTCGCAACGTCTGCGCGACAACGGCGTGGAACTGGTGGTACAGGTGCAGCCCGCCGAGCTGGCCGCACTGGGCGACGAAGCGCGGCTGGAGCAGGTGCTGGTCAATCTGCTGGGCAATGCCATCGATGCCATGGCGGCATCCCCGTTGCGGCGTCTGCAGGTGCAGGCCTGCGTGGTCGATCCGGCGCCGGGGCGCTGCCTAATCCGGGTCAGCGACACCGGCCCCGGCATTCGCGCCGACATCCTGGCGCACCTGTTCGAGCCCTTCGTCACCAGCAAGCCGGTCGGCACCGGCCTGGGCCTGGGCCTGATGCTCTCGGCGCACATCGTGCGTGAGTGCGGTGGCAGCCTGCGGGCCTTCAACCGGGACGGCGCGGGCGCCTGCTTTGAAATCGAATTGCCGCTGGCCCATCCACAGGAGACAGAACCCCATGAGTGAGACACAGCCCATCCGGGTGATCTTCGTCGAGGACGACGCCGATGTGCGCCTGGGAAGTACCCAGGCGCTGGAGCTGGCCGGGCTGGCCGTCGACAGCTTTGCCTCGGTGGAGGAAGCGCGTGCGCGCATCCGCGTCGGCGTGCCGGCCGTGGTGCTGAGCGATGTCAAGCTGCCCGGATTGAGCGGCACCGATTGGCTGAACGAGATCCACGCCATCGATGCCGATCTGCCTGTGATCCTGGTCACCGGCCACGGCGACATCGCGATGGCCGTGCAGGCGATGCGCCAAGGCGCCTATGACTTCATCGCGAAGCCTTTTCCGTCGGAGCACCTGGTCGCCGTGGTGCGCCGGGCCGCCGAAAAACGCCATCTCACGCTACAGGTGCAGGCCTTGCGCGACGAACTGGAGAACTGGCATGGCATCCAGGCCGTGCTGCTGGGGCGCTCGGCCCAGATGCAGCAGGTGCGCCGCACCGTGCTGACCCTGGCGGCCACGTCGGCCGACGTGGTGATTTACGGTGAGACCGGCACCGGCAAGGATTTGGTGGCACGCTGCCTGCACGAGCACAGCGAGCGGCGCCGCGCCAACTACGTGCCGCTGAACTGCGGCGGCATGTCCGAGGCGCTGGCAGAGAGCGAACTGTTCGGCCACGAAGTGGGCTCCTTCACCGGCGCCACCCGCGTGCGCATTGGCAAGTTCGAGCATGCCCAGGGCGGCACCTTGTTTCTGGACGAAATCGAGAGCATGCCGATGGCGGTACAGATCAAGTTTTTGCGCGCCTTGCAGGAGCGCAGCATCGAGCGTATCGGCTCGAACAAGGCGATTCCCATCGATTGCCGCGTCATCGCCGCTGCCAAGGAAGATCTCAAAACCCTGAGCGACCGGCAAAAATTCCGCGCCGATTTGTACTACCGCATTGGCGTCGCCTTTGTCGAGCTGCCGCCGCTGCGTGAGCGGCGCGAGGACATTCCGCTGCTGTTCGAGCATTTCATGCTGCTGGCCGCGAGCCGCTACGAACGCGCCGCCCCTTTGCTCAGCAGCTCGCAACTGGCCGAGCTGATGGCCCACAACTGGCCCGGCAATGTGCGCGAGCTGCGCAATGTGGCGGACCGCTTTGTGCTGGGCTTGCTGGGCGACAGCCTGAGCTTAAGCGCTGGCTCGCCGGCCCTGACCAGCAGCCTGCCGGAGCAGGTTGAACACTTTGAGCGCACGCTGATCACGGAAGAACTGCGGCGCCACCACGGCGATGTGGCGCACACCACCAAGGCGCTGGGCCTGCCCAAGCAGACCCTGTACGACAAGCTGCGCCGGCTGCGGATTTCAACGGACGAGTTCAGGCATGACAGTGAACGGCCTGACTAAGGCGCTGGCACTTGCGGTCGCACAAAAGGCGTGACAGTCAATTCCCCTCGCCGGGCGCCATTCGGGCTAAGATATTGACGGCTGTTCCGCAAGCGATGCTGGACGCCAGAGTCCTGCCCAACATCGCCAACAACGGCGGTCAACACATGCAATGAGGAGAACACCATGATCAAGTCAGGAATCGACCAGGACGCGCTGGTCACCATGTTTGCGCAAGCCACCGCCCAGCAGGGCGAGACCTTGCGCAAGGCGGTGAGTGAGGCCACGCTCAAGGCCCTGCAGGGGCGCGAGTTGACCGTCGAAAACATCCGCAAGGTGTTGAAAACCGTGACCGAGGCCGCCTCCACCGGTGCCGCACAGAACCCGACGGCCGGGCCCGATGTAGCGGACCTGCTGGAAAAGGCCTTTGCCGGCATGGACGCCGCCTTGCTGCAGGCGGTGGAGGCCCAGCGCAAGGCCTTGCAGCAGTTTGTCGAGCAGGGCGTGGACCTGAAGGACAAGCCGATGAAAAGCGCGCTGGACCATCTGGAGAAGATGGAGGACGTCTTTTTCACGACCGTGTCCAAGGCCAGCCAGGGCGGCGGCGGCGCACTGCAAGCGCCATGGCAGCAGGTGCTCGACAGCATGAAGATCAAAGGCACGGACACCGGCGCGCAGGCCGGCGTGGCGGTCGAGCAGCTGCTGGTCCAGGCCCAGACGGCCTTGCGCGATGGTCGGGCCAGCGGCTTGCGTGCCGCGCAGACCATGCTCGACAGCTACGCCGCGCTGGTCAGCGGCGTGCTGATCGGCATGTCCGAAGGCGTGCAATCCGGCGCGGCGCCCGGTGCCGGCAAGTCGCGCAAGAAGTGAACGGGGGACACAGCGACAGGAGTTGACTGGTGCGGCTGAGGCCTCGTGGTGCAGCCACGAACCAGGCGGCATCTGCCGTCTCCGCCGCTTTAGCCCAGCAGCTCCACTAACCGCGCCAACGCGTGCCGCACGGTCGCCGCCCGCACTTGCGCCCGGTCGCCGTCAAAGTGGCATTTCTCGGTCACCACCTGCCCCGGCACGGCGAAGCCGAACCAGACCGTGCCGACCGGCTTGGCCGGGCTGCCGCCGGTGGGGCCGGCGACGCCGGTGACGGCCACGGCCACCTGAGCGTGCGAATGCGCCAGGGCGCCTTCCACCATGGCGCGCGCCACACCTTCACAGACGGCGCCGGCGCGGCGTAGCAAGCGCTCTTCAACGCCCAGCAACTCGGTTTTGGCGTCGTTGGAGTAGGTGACAAAACCGCGGTCAAACCAGTTGCTGGAGCCGGCCAAGTCAGTGCAGGCGGCTGAAATCATGCCGCCGGTGCAGCTTTCGGCGGTGACCAGCTTCAAACCTTTTATTTGGAGTAAATCAGCCACTAGCCCGCACAGGTAGGGTGTAAATAGCTCTTCTTTTGATAGTGATTGAGTCATAAATAAAACCTCCAGGCAGCGATCGCCAGCAGGGCGCAAGCCGCCGCCACCAGATCGTCCAGCATGATGCCAAAGCCGGCCTTGCGCCAGGCTGCGGGGTCGGTGGCGGTATCGACGTCATGAAACAGCGCGTCCGCCCAACCCACCGGGCCGGGCTTGACCGCATCAAAGAAACGGAACAGGGCGAAGGCCACCAACTGGCCTAACCAGCCCGCAGGTGTGACCAGCCACAGCACCAGCCAGAAGGCGGCGATCTCGTCCCACACCACGCTGCCCGGGTCGAGCACGCGCATGTTTCTGGCTGTGACGGTGCTGGCCCACCAGCCCAGGGGCAGCGACAAGGTAATCAGCACGGCCCAGCGCATGTCGTTCATCCACGGCTGCAGCGCCACAAACGCCAGCCAGGCCCATAAAGTGCCGGCCGTGCCGGGCGCCACCGGGCTTAAGCCCGAGCCGAAACCCATGGCGATGAAGTGCGCCGGGTGCGACAGCATGAAGCGGGCGCTGGGCCGCACCGGGTCGGATGGCGTGGGGTGGTTTGTCACCCGGTTATCAGGAAAAGACTCGTTATCAAGCATGGCGCGATTATCGTGGCGCAGGGCCTGGCGCTTGTGTCATCTTCGCCAGCCACCCAGCCCAGTAATCGATGCAGGCGCGGATCTTGGGCAGGCGGTGGCGTTCCTGCAGCATCACGGCATAAATCGGCACGCGCGGGCTGGCGAAGTGGTCTGGCAGCAGCGACACCAAGGCACCCCGGACGACTAGCGGGCGCGCCAGCAGGTCCATCAGGCGGCCAATGCCGACCCCTTGCTCCACCAGGCTCATCATCACGGCCGAGTTGTCGGTGCGGGTGTGTCCGGCCACCACCAGTTCACTGCTGCCCTTGGGGGGCGGGCTGGCATGGAAGGGCCAGCGATTGAGCAGCGGATTGGCGCTGTTGGCGAGCAGGTGATGCTGCGCCAGCTCGTCCGGGTGCTGCGGTGTGCCGTAGCGGGCCAGGTAGGCGGGCGCCGCATACAGCGAGCGGCTGTAGTCGCCGATCTGGCGCGCCACCAGCGTCTCGCTGTTGGGCGTGCCGGTGCGAATGGCGATGTCGATGCCCTCGCGCGCCATGTCGGCCATGCGGTCGTCGGCGGCGATGTCGATGTGCAGTTGCGGGTATTGCTGGTAGAGCCCGTTCAGGCTGGGCGCAATCACCATCTGCGCCAGCAAGGGGCTCATGCTCACCCGCACCCAGCCGCTCGGGCCGGTCAGCTTGCCGGTCAGCTCGCTGCCGAGTTCCGCCGTGGTGTCCAGCAGGCGCCGGCCGTAGGCCAGAAATGTGTCGCCCTCGTCGGTCAGGCTCAGGCCATGGGTGCTGCGGTGCAGCAGGCGCACGCCGCAAGCCGCTTCCAGCCGCGCCAGCGAACGCGTGACCTGGCTGACAGTCACGTCGCGTTCGCGGGCGGCGGCCGAGAGGGTGCCCAGTTCGGCGATGCGGGCGAACAGGGCGACGTCATCGAGTTGGAGTTGCATGGCGGCAATTGTGGTCTGGTATTGCAGTTAATGCAAAACCAATTTGGTTTTTAAGTGGTTTCCGAGCATTGGTTTATTCAATAAAGTTCAAACCATCTTGAATCATCCTTAACCCACCGGAGCCCACCATGTTCACAACCCTTCTCGATGTCACTGCGCAGGCCCGCCTGCACGACCTGGCCAAAGCCGAGGCCCAGCGCCTGCGCGGCGAAGCCATGCAACATGTCGGCGGCGAAGCCGTGGACGATTTCTGGCGTGGGGCCGACGCCGTCTGGCAGCGCAGCCTGCAGACCGGCCAGGCTGTGTCCGAGCGAAGTGCGGCGCGCCTGAAGGCCCGGCTGGCACGCCACGGGCGCGAACGCAGTACCAGCACCTCTGCCCACAAGCCAACAACACCATCAGGAGCCTGAGCATGCCGACCCTGCAACTCAAAGTCTCGCCCCTGCAAAACCCCTCGCACTACCGCGCGCTGGCGGGCGCACTCACCCGGCTGACGGCCTTGCATCTGGGCAAACGCCCGGAGGTCACGGCCGTGATGATTGACGATGTGCCGGCCGCCCGCTGGCACATCGGCGGCAGCGATGTGACCGGGCCGACGGCGTTCCTGGAGATCAGCATCACCGCCGGCACCAACACGGCGCAGGAAAAAGAAGCCTTCATTGCCGCCGCGTTCGAGGAACTGCAGCACCAGCTGGGCCGCGGCCAGCCGTTGGCCCTCGCCAGTTACGTCATCGTGCGCGAGGTACCCGCCACCGACTGGGGTTACGGCGGCCAGACCCAGGCGGCGCGCCGGCAAACCCGCGCGCCAGTGGCGGCTTAAGGGGGCTCAGCGGCCCGCGCGCCCTTCGAGTTTGGCTTTCAGAAAACCGCCCGTGCCGTAGCGGGTCACGCGGCTGTAATAGCGCTGCGTCAGCCGCTGCACCATGGCGGAGTAAGCATCCGTCAGCGCGGGCGCAATGTTGAAGCCGTCGTAGTTCACCACCACCGCCACCCGCTCGCCCTGTGATGCCAGGGGTGCCAGCAGTTGCGTGACCTGCGCTTCAACGGCCGCAATGTCGTCAGCACTGTCGATCGAGAGCCCCTCAAAGTTGATGAACAACAGACGGTGTTCGCGGTCCAGCTCCAGGCGCTGGGCCAGGGGCGTCGCCAGCAGGCGTTCGCGCAGGCCCATGGTCTCGGGGGCAAACAGCACGGCGTCCATGCTCTTCAGGTGCGGACTGATCAGCGGCAGAAAGTCCATGTGCAGCAACACATCGCGTTGCAAGTCCACCCCGGGGGCGAGTTCGATCAACTCCAGCGCGGGTTCCTCGGGGGTGCCCGCCAGCCGGAACACGCAGCGCTCAGTCACGTACAAGACCTGCTGACCGCGCGCCCGCGCCACCCGGCCGCTGAAGGTGCGGTGTTCCACCTGCTGCACAAACTTGCGCTGCGTGCCTTCGCTGCGAATCTGCAGGCGGCCGTTGTCGACCTCCACCTGCAAATCGCCGGCCGTGAAAGTGCCGACAAAAACCACGGTTTTGGCGTTCTGGCTGATGTTGATAAAGCCGCCGGCCCCCGCCAGCCGGGCACCAAATTTGCTGACGTTGAGGTTGCCCTGCGCATCGGCCTGTGCCAGTCCCAAAAATGCAATGTCCAGTCCACCGCCATCGTAAAAGTCAAACTGGCTGGGTTGGTCGATGATGGCCTGGGTGTTGACCGCGGCGCCAAAGCTCAGGCCACCGGCCGGTATGCCGCCGATCACGCCGGGCTCGGTGCTCAGGGTCAGCAGGTCGATCACTTTTTCTTCAGCGGCCACCGAGGCCACGCCCTCGGGCATGCCAATGCCCAGGTTGACCACGCTATTGGCTTTGAGCTCCAAGGCGGCGCGCCGGGCAATCACCTTGCGCGCGGTCAGCGCCATCGACGGCAGCGAATCCATGGGGATGCGGATCTCGCCCGAGTAAGCCGGGTTGTAGGCCTCCGAGAAGGTTTGCATGTGGTGTGCCGGGTCGGTGGCAATCACCACCGCGTCGACCAGCACGCCGGGCACTTTCACATGGCGCGGGTTCAGGGTGCCGCGCTCGGCCAGGCGCTCCACTTGCGCGATGACGATGCCGCCGCTGTTGTGCGCCGCCATGGCAATGGCCAGGGCTTCCAGGGTCAGGGCTTCGCGCTCCATGGTCAGGTTGCCATCGGGATCGGCCGTGGTGGCGCGGATGATGCCGACGGTGATCGGAAAGGCCTTGTAGAACAGGTAATCCTTGCCGTCGATCTTGATGCGGCGCACCAGGTCTTCGGTGGTGCATTGGTTGACTTTGCCGCCGCCGTGAATCGGGTCGACAAACGTGTCCAGGCCGACATGGGTCAGGGTGCCGGGTTTGCCGGCGGCAATGTCCCGGAACAGATGCGCCAGCACGCCTTGGGGCAGGTTGTAGGCCTCGATCTTGTTGTTCACGGCCAGCTCTTGCAGCGCCGGCACCAGGCCCCAGTGGCCACCGATGACGCGGCGCAACAGCCCGGCGTGGCCCAGGTGGTTCAGGCCGCGGGTTTTGCCGTCGCCTTGGCCCGCGGCATAGACCAGGGTCAGGTCGCGCGGGGCGCCCTGGCCGGTCTCCGTCTGGGTTTGCAGAAAACGCGCTTCCAGCGCCACCGCGATTTCTTCGGCGAAACCAATGCCGACAAAGCCGCCGGTGGCCACGGTGTCGCCATCGTGGATCAGGCGCACGGCCTCGGCCGCGCTGACCACCTTGTTGCGTCGCATACCGGTCGGTTGCGGATCGTTGAAATGCGTGTGCATGCGGTGGACCTTCAAATGGCGAGTTTTGTCGCGCCAAGGATAGCCGACAAGCCGCGCGCCCGACAGGCTTTTTCAGACCAATTCAAAGCCTGTCTAAGCCCGTGCCAGGAATTCCTGCAAGAGGTCCAGCGACTGGTTGCCATCCTTGATGGTGCCCATGTCCCGCACCATCTGGTCGCGCCGGGCGGCTGTGGGAAAGAGCATGAACAGGCTCAGATACGTCTTGTCCCCGTGCTCGGCAAAGCTGACGGTGCTGCGGAAGTGGATGGGGCCGTCCGGCACGTCATCGCAGTGCTCGTACACCAGGCGTTCCGGTGCCAACACCGCGTCGTACACCAGTTTATGGCGGTAAATCGTGGCGTCCGGCCCCTGCAGGGTGAAGCGCCATACGCCACCTTCGCGCACGTCCATCGACGCGCTGGTGGTGCGAAAGCCGCGTGGCCCCCACCACTGCACCACCTGCGCCGGATCAGTCCAGGCGGCAAAGACGCGTTCGCGGGGCGCATCGATGAGGCGGTTGACCAGGATGTGCCGGTCGGCCGCGCCCGATTCATGGACCACGAGCGTGTCGAGCCGCTCCAGGCTTTGCGACCAGCCGTCCAGCATGCCCATTTTCAGCAGGGCGTCACGGATGGCGGCGGATTCAAAACGCGTGCGAATGCTCAATTGGGTCGCTTCGCCCAGGTTATCGAAGGTGGCGGTCAGCGTCATCACGCCAGCCGGGTTGTCGTCGCCCGGCGCCCGGTTGGCGCGCACCAGGTCATGCCACGCCGGCGGGTGCTCCGTGCAGTCCATGGTCATCACCAGGCGTTCGATCGGCTTCACTTCTCGGAACTCGCCGGTGAGGGAAAAGTCCACGCCGTCGGCACTGCGCATCACCACGCGGTAGGCGCCGCCCACGCGCACATCCATGTCGCACTGCGGGATGTCAAAGCCGTGCGGACCCCACCAGCGCTTCAGGTGGTTCGGTTCGGTCCAGGCTTGCCACACCAGTGCACGCGCGGCGTGCAGCAGGCGGGAAATGGCAAATTCGTCGGCGGCGACAGGCCGCAGGGTGCTGGTATCCATGGTCAGGCCTCCTGTGTCAGTTGGGGCAGAGTGACTGAACTCATTAAAGTGAGGGAGAAGCAAGTTTTCAAGTCTGTTTTTCTGACACCCTGCAGCCCGCCTGACATCCTCCAGCCCGTCGCTGGTGAAGCGCACGGGCTGGTCCGTTGCTACCATTTGGCTTCCTTATCTTTCCCGGTTCAGCTTCGGAGGTTGTCGGCATGAATCATGTTCGATATCTCCGCGTTTGTGCAAGGCTTCGCCCTCGGGCTTGGCATGTTTGTGTGCCCTGGACCTAAAGACGTCCTGATTCTGCGGCAAGCCTTGTTTCAACGACCTGCAACTGAACTGCTGGCCGTGGGTGTGCTCAGCGACGCGCTTCTGATTGGCTTGGGAATGGCCGGCGCCTCCGCAGCGCTGGGTCGTGCCCCGGCGCTGCAGACCGCCGCCTTATGGCTGGGTGTTGCCCTGATGGTTGGACACGGTCTGCTGGCCGCAAGGCGGGCTTTCGTCGGCGCAGCAGGTGTCTCGTGGCTCGCCCATCAAGACGCCGTCATGACCCGGGGGAGGAGCCTTGCTGCGCTGCTGACAGTTTCGCTCCTCAACCCGGTGGCGTGGTTGGACACCGTGCTGGTGATAGGAACGTATGGCGCTGCCTTGCCCGGAGCGAAACAGATGAGCTTTGCATTCGGCGCGACCTCGGCCTCATTCATGTGGTTTCTCGCGCTGGTGACGGGTGCACGCAGCGCCCAGAGACTGATGACCGAACCCAAGGCCTGGCAGGCTCTGGATGCGTTTGTAGCGGCCGCCATGATGGGTCTGGCGGCTTATGTTGTGAGTGGCTTGCGCTGACGGCGTATTTCTTACAGCGCTTCATGCCGGGGCGGCGGCACATAGGCGGACCGGGCCTCGCGAACCAGTTCATGGTTTTGCTCGGCCCACTGGAGCAGCTTTCGCATCGGCTCCAGGAAGGAATGCCCCAGCGGCGTCAGCGCGTAATCCACGCGCGGGGGGATGGTGGCAAAGGCGGTGCGCGACACCAGGCCGTCCTGCTCCAGCCGGCGTAGCGTTTGCGACAGCATGCGCTGCGAGATGTCGCCAATCTCGTTCTTGAGGGCACTGAAGCGCAGGCGCTCATGGTCGCCCAGCGTGAACAGGATCAGCATGCTCCAGCGGTCGCCCATGCGCTCCAGCACATCGCGAATCGGGCAGCGCTCGGCCCAGTCGACTTTCGATTTATGCACCGTCATGCCGGCTCCTTGGGGGGTGGTTACGTGCGTGATACCAGGTGACTTTTGAAACCCTGCTTGAATTTCAAGTTCAAGTCAGTACCATTACATCAGCAACGCTAAATAGAAAAGTTGGTTCCAAATATATACCAATTGAACGTGCTGGCTTTGCATCCTGGCGAAGCCTGTTTTTAACCCTGTAGTTTCAACGTCAAAGGAAATCCCTCATGTCCGACACCTTGCTCGTCACCGGCGCCTCTGGCCACCTGGGCCGCCGCGTCATCCATCACCTGCTGCAAACCCTGAAGGTGCCCGCCGGCCGCATCATCGCCACCACCCGCAAGCCCGAGACCCTGGCCGATCTGGCCGCCTTGGGTGTTGTGGTGCGCCAAGCCGACTTCGACGACAGTGCTTCGCTGGCGCAGGCGTTCGAGGGCGCGCAGTGCCTGTTGCTGGTCAGCACCGACGCGCTCGACCGTCCGGGGCGCCGCCTTGAACAGCACCAGGCTGCCGTGGCCGCGGCAGTCAAGGCCGGGGTCAAGCATGTGGTCTATACCTCCATGCCCCAACCTGAGCCAGGCTCGCCGATTCCGTTCGCGCCTGACCACTTTGGCACCGAGCAGGCATTGGCCGCCAGCGCGCTGACCTGGACGGTGTTGCGCAACTGCTGGTACATGGAAAACCTGCAGATGAATTTGCCGCAAGTGCTGGCCGGCGGCCACTGGTACACCGCGGCCGGCGAGGGCAAGATTGCCCATATCTCGCGCGACGATTGCGCCCACGCGGCGGCGCTGGCACTGGCCTCTGCCGCCACGGACAAGGTGACTTACAACCTGACAGGCGCCGCAGCCTACAGCACAGCCGAGATCGCCGCGCTGGCCAGCGACGTGTTCGGCAAGCCGATCGCGGTGGTCCAGGTGTCGCCGGAAGCTTTGGCGCAAGGCATGACCGCTGCCGGTGTTTCGCCCATTTTTGTTCCCTTGCTCGTGGCATTCGACGTGAACACCGCCGCCGGTAACGTGAGCGCGGTCAGTGGCGACTTCACCAAGCTGACCGGTCGCGCCCCGCGGGCGCTGCGCGACTTCCTGGTAGAAAACCGGGCCGCTTTTTTGTGACCGGCGCACCTTAAATTCAGCACACTGCGCGCACCATCACTCGTTCGCAGTTGCGCGTGATGTTGTTGAACCCGCGCATCGGCTCGCCCACGAGTTCAAAGCGCTTGACTCGCTTGGCCAGCGCCTTGAACACCGCATGGCCTTCCAGCCGTGCCAGGCCCTGGCCGGCGCAACCGTGGTTGCCCAGACCGAAGGCCAAATGGTCGAGCGGGCGGCGGGTGATATCGAAACGTTCGGGATAGGGAAAGTGCCGTTCGTCGCGGTTGGCCGAGGCGTAGCTGATGAGGGCGCGCTGGCCCACCTGAATCACGGCGCCCTCTCCCAAATCCACATCGCGGGTCGCCACGCGAGAGAAGTGCTGAATGGGACTTTCCATGCGCAGGATTTCGTTGAATGCTGCAGCGGCCAGGGTTTCATCCGCACGCAACAAGTCCCACTGTTCCGGGTTTTGCGCGAACAGCATGACGCCGCTGGTCATGGCGCTTATGGTGGTGTCGAAGGCCGCCACCACATAGCCGACCAACAGGCCAATAGCTGCTTCACGCGGAATGTCGCCTCGCTTGGCCGCATCGGCAATGGTCGAGCCGAAGCCGCCCGGCACCAGCGTGCCAGCGTCATAAATACCGCTGACGAACTGCATCAGGGCGTCCAACTGGGGCAGCGCTCCGCGCATGCGGTCATTGTCCGGGCCACAGGCGTTGAAGCTGCCGTTGGCCAATTCCAGCAAGCCGCCACGCACCGCTTCGGGCCAGCCAATCAAGTCCATGATGACGTTGACCGGAAGGTCTTGCGCCACGTCCTTGACGGCGTCGAAGGTCTGCATTTGCACGATGCGCTCAGCCAGTTCTTCGGCCCGTTGCGTGATGGTGGCATCCAGCGGTTTGAGCTGGCGCGGTCCCAGGCGATCCATGAAAAGTTTGCGCTGCTCGGTGTGCACCGGCGGGTCGGTGCAAATGAGCGCGCTGGCCCAGGCCTCGTTGATGACCGGATTCAGCCCAATGCCCTGCGCCGAGGACCAGGTCTGCCAGTCACCCAAAGCCGTGCGCGCTTCCTCATAGCGGCCGATGAACCAGAGACCTTGCTGACTTAAATACGCCGCCGGACCCAGGTCTCGAAGCTGTCTGAACAAGGCGTAGGGATGATGCAAGGCGCCATCGCTGAACAAGTCAATGTCGCTGATCAGATGCTTGAGGGGAGTGCTCATGGTTTGTTTCCTGGTGGGTTGGGGTTGTGGGGCGTCATGCCGCAAGGCGGCGTAATTTGATGGCGGGCAGTTTGTGGTTGAGGGCGGCGAACGTGCTGCCGTGTGGGCCCTGCCAACGCAGCAGCCCCTGGTCAAGATTGCCCTCGATCACTTCTGGCGTGCCCTGCGGTGGCAGCATCCCGGCCAGCTTGACCGCCAGGCCAAAGGCGGCGGTCCAGCCATAAGGGGCACAGTGGTAAGGCTGGGCGGCATCGCCCTGCACCAGCGTCGCCGCTGCCGCACGGGCCTGCTCGACGGCGTGGGTCCAAAACGGCATGCGCCGTGGCGCCGCCCCTGGCACGGGACTGAACAGCGCCACATCGCCTGCGGCCACGATGTCGGGTGCCGCCCGGCAATAGGCATCCACCGCCACGCCCGCCGGACCGCCCAGGCCACTGCCGGCCAGCCATTCCACATTGGGCTGGCAGCCGATGGCGGTGATCACCACATCGGCCTCCAGGCGGCGGCCGTCGTCCCAGGCCACGCCTGTGAGCCGACCCCGCGTCACCAGCGGCCGCCCCGGCTCCTTGATCCGGTGCAACACGACCCCGTGAGCCTGCGCCGCCTGTGCAAAACGCCGGGCCAAAAACGGCCCCAGACTGTCCACCACGGGTTCACGTCGGCACAGCAGACTCACTTCGCAGCCTAACTCGCGGCAGACGGAAGCCACCTCCATGCCGATAAAGCCCGCACCGATGACCAGCACCCGCGTGCCGCTTTGCAGCAGCCGCTGACGCAGTGCCAAGGCGTCATCCAGCCCGCGTACATGCCATTCCCGCACCTGGCCTTGCGGCACGAAACGCCGGGCGCGGGCGCCGCTGGCAATGACCAGCCGGTCATAAGGGATACGTTCGCCGTCGGCCAGAAGCACCGTGCGGGTGGCCCGATCCAGCGCAACAGCCGCCCCCTGGCGCAGCACCAAATCCGCTGGCAAGGGCGGCAGCATCAAGGCTTGCGGCGCCACTTTTCCCAGCAACAGGTCCTTGGACAAAGGGGGGCGGCTGTAGGGCGCGTGCGCTTCGTCGCCCACTAAAGTGATTTCACCGGCATCGCCCATAGCGCGCAAGGTGGTGGCGGCTGTCACGCCCGCCAGGGAGGCACCGACAATCACGGTGCGCAAGCCCTGGCTCATGGCTGGGCTGCGCACAGGCGCAAGGCGGCGACCGGGCAAGCGCGCACGGCGGACTCGGCCTGGGTGCGGTCGGCCTCGGTCAGTTCGAGCTTGAGCAGCACGACCTGACCGTCGTCATCGAGTCGAATCAGGGTGGGCGCGGCATCGGCGCAAAAGCCGAATCCGTCGCAACGGGTGGTATCCAGTTCAAAGTGCATATCGTCTCCTTTGACGTATCGAACACGTCATGGAGCGCACTGTAGGATGGCACTGCGCGAGCGTCTTGGCCGGTAGCGAAGGAAGTTGACTGGCCGCGAAAACTAGGGGAAAACGATAGGTGAAAAAGCCTGCTGCAGACGAGTTCAGTGTCCCTGGCGCCAGTCCCTGGCGCTGCAACCAAAGCGCCTGCGAAAGCAGCGGCAAAAGTGGGACAGGTCGTTGAAGCCAATCTCCAGGGCGATGTCGCCAATGCGCGCGGCATCGCTGGCGCGCAGGCGCTGGGCCGCCCGCTGCAGCCGTCGCTCCTGCAGGTAGGCGGTGAGCGTCGTGCCGCGTCGAGCCAGCACCATCTGGACATAGCGGGCACTGATGCCCAGGGTGCGGCCCAGGGCGTGGGCATCGAGATCGGGGTCGCACAGCTCGCGCTCGATGCAGGCCATCAGCAGGCGTTCCCATTTCTCCAGCGCGCCATGGTCCACCAGCGCGTCACCGCCCCGGCGCGGCCAACTGAACGCCAGCAGGTCCAGCGCCAGGCGCACGCCCGCGTTGCCGTCCAGTGAGGGGGCCAGGGAATCATTCATGCCGGCCAGTTGCGTCATGAAGGCACCGAGCAAAGGTGCTTCGCGGCCGGGATGGCCGCGTGCCACATGCTCGTCGAAGGCGCTGCGATCGTCCAGTTCCGGCAAGGCCAGCACCTGCATGCGATGGACCTCGTCAAACTCGATGCAATAGAACTCTCCCTGGCGCACCACGGTCAAGTCGCCCGGACCGAGCACGGCCTGGCGGCCATCTTGTGAGACCGTGGTGTGCCCGAGCACGTTGAGCAAGAGAAAACCTCCGCGCGCCCGCTCACGCGGCCCGGCACAACGCGTGCCGCCCTCGACGCGCGCCGGCGTTGAGTCCACCGTCGACATGGCCAGTGTTCCCCAAGCTTGATGCTTGATGCTCGCATGGAAGCCCCGCGCAGGCGCATCCACCGCTATATCGCCGAAGACGTTTCCAACCAGGTCATTCCACTGGTTCAAGCCGCCGGCTTCCAGTGTGCCTTGCGGCAGTGTCATATTCGTCATGATTCTGAAATTGTGCGCTACGGTAAAGGTGAATACAAGTCAACATGAGTCAAATCTGCTCACGTAGCCACTGCGCCATATCCGTCATCACCTGTAGGCCGATGGGTGACACCGCCGTGAAATGGATGCAGGCATGGATGGCACCCGGATAGTGGCGGTGCGCCACCGTTACGCCGGCCGTCGTCAAACGCTGGGCCAGCGCATGCCCTTCGTCGCGCAGCGGGTCGTGGCCCATGGTGGCGACCCAGGTGGCGGGCAATGGTTCAAACCCGTCGGACTTCAGCAAGGCATAGTCCGGGTGCACCAGCGCCTCCGCTTGCCCGCCGAGGTAGCTGGCGGTAAACCAATGAATCGCGCCAACGGTGAGGAATTTGCCGTCGCCGTTCTCCCGGTAGGAGTCACTCGCTACGTCGGGATGCTGCGCGACCGGGTAGATCAGGCCCAGCGCGCGAACCGCCGTGGCCTGCACGCGCCGCGCCGCCACCAGGGCCAGTTGCGCACCGGCGCTGTCGCCCGCCACGGCGATGCGGCTCGGGTCACCGCCCCAGCTGGCGGCATGCGCGAGAACCCAGCGCAAGGCGGCCTCGACGTCGTCGGGCGCGGCCGGAAACGGATGCTCCGGCGCCAGCCGATAGTCCACCGCCACGACCAGCATGCCGGCGTGGTGGCACAAGGTGCGGCAGACCTTGTCATGGGTGTCCAGATCGCCGATCACGAAGCCGCCACCGTGCACGTAGAGCAACACCGGCCAGGGCGTGCCGTGTGCGGTTTCGGGCGCATAAACGCGCAAGCGCAGCGACCCGCCCGGACCGGGTATGGTAGTTTCCAACACCTCGCCAATTGCGGGTGCCGGCAGACCCAGGGCGTCGGCCAGCTCGCGGTAAATTTGCCGTGCCACGGGTGGCGGCAAGCTCTCCAGCGGCGGGTTGCCTTGGGCCGAGGCCTGGGCCAGGAAGCCGGCCAGGGCCGGGTCCAGGTCTGCTTTGGCCAGCGTGGTCAGGACCGGGTCTTCAATAGTCTTCATGGTGGTTTCTCCGGATTTAAGTTCAAGCCGCCTGCTTCAGCAGGCGATGCGGATCGATGACAAATTTCTTCGGCGCGCCGGCATCAAACTCGGCGTAGCCCTTGGGCGCTTCGTCCAGCGAGATCACCTGCACGCCCACCGTTTCGGCGATCTTGATGCGGTCCCACAAAATCGCCTGCATCAGCGCGCGGTTGTATTTCATGACCGGCGTCTGGCCGGTGAAAAAACTGTGCGACTTGGCCCAGCCCAGGCCCAGGCGCACGCTCAAGGCGCCGCGCCGGGCCGCGTCGTCCACGCCGCCCGGATCGTCCGTGACGTACAGGCCCGGGATGCCGATCTTGCCGGCCGCGCGCGTCACCTCCATCAGCGAGTTCAGCACCGTCGCGGGCGCTTCATGCTGCGCACCCTCGTGTCCGTGGCCGCGCGCCTCGAAGCCGACCGCATCCACCGCGCAATCCACCTCGGGCGTGCCCAGGATCTGCTCGATTTGCTCGGTCAGCGTCGCGTCCAGCGACAGGTCCACGGTCTGGAAGCCGACGCGCCGCGCATGCACCAGCCGTGCCGGATTGACATCGCCGACGATCACGACCGCTGCGCCTAGCAACTGGGCCGAGGCCGCCGCAGCCAGGCCCACGGGACCGGCGCCGGCAATGTAGACCGTGCTGCCGGGCCCGACACCGGCGGTCACGGCACCGTGGTAGCCGGTGGGCAGGATGTCGGACAGGCAGGTCAGGTCCAGGATCTTCTCCATCGCCTGCGCCTTGTCGGGAAACTTCAGCAGGTTGAAGTCAGCATAGGGCACCATCACGTACTCGGCCTGGCCGCCGACCCAGCCGCCCATGTCCACATAGCCATAGGCCCCGCCGGCACGCGCCGGATTGACGGTGAGGCACACGCCGGTGTGCTGTTCCTTGCAGGTACGGCAGCGGCCGCAGGCCACGTTGAAGGGCACGGACACCAGGTCGCCCTTTTTCAGGGTTTCGACATCGCGGCCGATTTCGAGCACCTCGCCGGTGATCTCGTGGCCCAGGATGAGCCCGGCCGGTGCCGTGGTCCGCCCGCGCACCATGTGCTGGTCGGAGCCGCAGATGTTGGTGGTGACGACCTTCAGGACCACCCCGTGGTCAATGTGGCGACCGCGCGGGTCGCTCAATTCCGGGAACGGGATGGCCTGGACCTCGACCTGGCCTTGCTGGATATAAGCGACACCTCGATTTGATGACATGACAGTCTCCTTCAGTGGTTGTGGTAATGGTGTAAGCCGGTCCGCGATCACGCTCATCGCAGCAGCCTGCCGTCGCGTGCACGCATGCCGATCTCGACATAGTCCGAGCCGTGATGGCGCTCGCGTCCAAACGTGAGGCGAAAGCCGCCCAGGTCCAGTGTTCCCAGGTTTTCAATCGCTTCACCGAGGCGTTGCCCATCGACATGGGGGCCGGTACGGCGCAGCGCTTCGGTGCACAGGCGAAGCGTCAGGTAGGACTCCAGGCCCTCGAAGCTCAGTGCCTCCGGGCCGATGTAGGCATCAGCGTCGCGCGACAGTTCGCGCACGATGGGCAGATGGGTCACCTCGGGATTCGGCACCACGCTGGTGTAGCCAATCATCCGGTCACGAAACAAGTGCGTCACTTGTGTCAGGCCCGCGGATGACAGCGTGGCGATGGTGGAGGGAATCCCCTCGCGCGCGGCGACCGGGAGCCGTGCCAAGGTCTCCAGCACCTCGTTGCCCAGACTGAGAACCAGCGCCTGTGACGCAGCCTGGGCGATGCCTCGAAACGCGGCTTCAATCGATGCCGGCTGCGCCTCGGCCTTGAGGCGGGTAATCTGCATGCCGGCGCGCCGCAAGGCCGCGGCGAGCGCCAGGGTCCGCGCTGGTTCGGCCTCATCGGCCAAGAGCACCACCCTGGAGATGCCAATCGCGTGCAACTGGCGCGCCAGGGCGTCGGCCTCCCGGTCATCCTCCGGGCGCAGGCTGAAAACATGACGGACTTCGCGCGAACGCAGGGCCAGTGCGCCCGACATGGGGCCGACCAGCGGCACGCGAAGCTCAGCCGTGGTCTCGGCCGCCGCCAGGCACGCCGGTTCACCAAGGCAATTGACGATGACGGTCGCCTTGTGCAGCCGTACCAGGGTGCGTACGTTGGCGGCCACACGTTTCGGGTCGCCGCCGTCGTCCAGGGTCACCAGCTCGACCGGGCGCCCGAGAATGCCTCCGGACGCGTTGACGCGCGCCACATGGGCCTTGGCACCGGCCAGCACCCGGTTCGCTACGGAGAAGCCCGCCCCCGTCAGGGGTAGCGACTGGCCGATGACGACGGGTTCGGGCGTTGCGCCGGCAGTGATGCCCGCGCACAGCAGCACCGTCAGGGCAAGGAACAGACGCAAGCCGTGTTTCATCATGTTGTCATGCTGATAGCGTCCGGGACCGGCTCGCCCACGGGCTCCAGCCGAAAAACCGTGACCAGGCCCGTCAAGCGCTCGGCCTCCTGGCTCATGGACGCGGCCGCGGCCGCACTCTGTTCGACCAGCGCGGCGTTTTGTTGTGTCATCCGTTCGAGTTCATGCACCGACTGGTCGACCTCGGCGATGCCGCGCCCTTGCTCGACTGTGGCGGCAGCGATGTCGGTCACGAAGGTCGCCAGTTCGCTAACGGCGCTCACGATGTTTGTCATGCTGCGCGCAGCGTTCTCGACGTGGCGTTGTCCAGTCGCCACTTCGCTTGCCGATTGTTCGATCAGCCGGCGAATATCCCTGGCCGCGCTTGCAACGCCCTGCGACAAGGCGCGCACCTCGGCCGCCACCACCGCGAAACCGCGGCCATGCTTGCCGGCGCCGGCGGCCTCGATCGAGGCGTTCAAGGCCAGGATGTTGGTACGGAAGGCGAAGCCGTCGATCATGCCGACGATCTCGGCCATGCGCAGCGATGAACGGTTGATATCCGCCATGCTGGACTGGGCACTGAGCACGACTGCGCCACCCTGTTGCGCGGCCTTCGTGGCCGAGCCGGTGATCTCGTGTGCCGCCGAGGCCGACTGCGCCAGCAATTGCACACTGCCGGCCAACTGCGTCGTCGCCGCGGCCGTGCGTTGTAACGAAACGGCAGCGCGCTCGGTGCGCTGCGACAGATCGTCGTTGCCGGCGGCCACATGCGACGCGGACATATCAATGGCCGAAGCCGCCTCGCGCACCGCGCCAACCAGCGTGCGCAGGCCCTCCTGCATCGTGGCCAGGGCCGCCAGCAGGCGGCCGGTTTCGTCCTGCGCCGCGCCAGACACAGGATGCGAAAGGTCGCCCCGCGCAACCTGGCTGACGACCGCCATGGCATGGCGCAGCGGCAGTGTCACGCCGCGGGCAATCCACCACGCCGCAGCGGCCCCCAGGCACAGCGCAGCCGCCGTCGTGCCAGCCAGCCACAGGCGCGCCAGACGGGCCGCAGCGCCGGCCTGCGCACCGGCCTGCGCCGTGGCCTGCGCCGCGCCTTCGGTCAGCGCGTCGATGGCATGCAGCCATTGGTCAAACAGGGGTTTGACGCTGCTGACCACCAGGATCTGGATCGCCGGGTCGCGCTCGTAGTTTGCGCCGGCCGAATCAGCCGCCAGCTTCAGCCGCTGAACCGCACTGCCGAGCAAGGGCCGCAGCTCAATCTCGGCGTTTTCCAGGGCTGCAGCGTGCACCAGCACCGCAGCGCTTTGTTGCGCGCGGTGATCGGCGCCGAAGACCTGTTGGTAGGTCGTCTGATAGGCCGCCAGCGCCTTTTGCAGGGCTGTGTTCTCGTATTTCAGATCCTCGGCATCATCGACCATCGTTGCCACCAGCAGGCCGAGATAGGCGTCGGCCACGCGGTCGTGCATGTTGCGGGCCTGGGCCGCCAGGCGCTGGCCGGTCGCCATTGCGTCCTGCATGCCATGTTCGACCGCCCGGAGCTGGATGATGGCGGTGGCCGAAGTGATGGCAAACAACAGCAACACGAGGCCAAAGGCCAGTGCCAGCCGGGTCACCAGGCTACAGCGACTCAAGAGGTTCAGGCGCATGCGAGACCCGCCAAGCTCGTCAAAGCACGCAAGAATTTCATGGTGGACTTTCAGGCCCTGATCAGGCGGGCGCCACGCCTGCACTTGGCTCGGTATGCCGCACGTGCGTATCAGCAACAGGCATGCGAATCAGGAAATGCGCCAGCGCCGGCAGCAGCACCAAGGCGCCCACCATGTTCCAGACAAACATGAAGGCCAGCAAGATGCCCATGTCGGCCTGGAACTTGATCGGCGAGAACACCCAGGTGCCGACGGCCAGCGCCAGCGTGATGCCGGTGAGCATCACCACGCGCCCGGTGAACTGCAAAGCGTGGTGGTAGGCGTCCGACAAACTGGCCCCCTCGCGCATGCGGGCCAGGGTGATGCTCAGCACATACAGCGCATAGTCCACGCCAATACCCACGCCCAGCGCAATCACCGGCAAGGTGGCCACTTTCACACCCATGCCCAGCCACACCATCAGCGCCTCGCACAGGATGGAGGTCAGCACCAGCGGCAGCACCGCCACCACCACCGCGCGCCACGAGCGGAAGGTGATCCAGCACAGAATCACCACGGAGGCGTAGACCCACAGCAGCATCTCGTGCATGGCCTTGCCCACCACGATGTTGGTGGCGGCGGCAATGCCGGCGCTGCCGGCGGCCAGCTTGAAGCTGATCTCGGGCGTGTTGTTGGCGGCGGCAAAGCGCTCCACCTCGGCCACCACCCGCGACAGGGTCTCGGCCTTGTGGTCCTTCAGGTACACGTACAGCGCCAGGAAGGAACAGTTCTGGTTGAACAGCTCGCGCGGCGCGCGGGTCTGCACGCCGCCCAGTGCGCCGTCGTTGGGCAGCAACTCAAACCATTTGAAATTGCCTTCGTTGTAGCCCACCATCGCCAGCTTGGACAGCCCCGCCATGGAGTTGGTGGACTCCACGCCGGGCAGTTGCTCCAGCTTCCAGGCCAGGGTGTCGAGCTTGGCCAGCGTGGCGTAGCGCGTGCACTGGTCGACCGGCGTTGTCACCATCACGGTCAGGATGTCGGCGCTGGCGGCGTAATGGGCGATCTGGTAGGCGTTGTCGCGGTTGTAGCGCGAATCGGGGCGCAGCTCGGAGGCGCCGGGGTCGAGGTCGCCGATCTTCAAATTCAGGCTGACGGCATAACCCCCCGCCGCCATCAAGGCCGCCACGACTACGGCTGCGGTGGCCCAGCGCTTTTGCGTGAAGTGGTCCAGCAAGGCCCACAGCCAGGGCCGCTTGGCACCTTCAAACGCGACTTCATCGCGCAGGCTGCGCGCCGCCGCCGAGGGCGCCACACCGGTATAGGACAGCAGGATGGGCAGCAACACCAGGTTGGTGAAAATCAGCACCGCCACGCCGATGCTGGCGATCAGGGCCAGGTCCTGGATCACCTTGATCTGGATGATGACCAGCACCGCGAAACCCACGGCGTCGCACAGCAGCGCGGTCAGGCCGGCCATGAACAGGCGGCGGAAGGTGTAGCGCGCCGCCACCACGCGGTGCGTGCCGCGCCCGATGTCTTGCATGATGCCGTTCATCTTCTGCGCGCCGTGGCTCATGCCGATGGCAAATACCAGAAACGGCACCAACACCGAATACGGGTCCAGCTCATAGCCCAGCAGAGCCAGCAGGCCGAACTGCCAGACTACCGCCACCAGCGAACACGCCACCACCAGTGCCGTGCTGCGCTTGCAGCGGGTGTAGCCATACAGCACCACGGTGGTGATCGCCAGGGCCAACAGGAAGAACAACAAAACTTGTTGCAGACCCTCGATCAAGTCGCCCACCACCTTGGCAAACCCGGTCACGCGAATCTGCAGTGCATCGCTGTCGTATCTGGCGCGCAGCGCTTCGATCTGGCGCGATAAATCGCCGTAGTCCAGCGCCTGGCCGGTCTCGGGGTTGCGGTCCAGCAAGGGGACGAACACGATGCTGGACTTGAAGTCGCCCGCCACGAGTTGGCCGATCTCGCCCGAGCGCTCCACGTTGGCGCGCAGTTCGGCCAGGCTGGCAGAGGAGCCGTCGTAGCTGTCGGGGATCACCGGTCCGCCGTCCAGTCCTTCTTCCGTCACCGCCACCCAGCGTGTGCTCGGGGTCCACAGTGACTTCATGAACGGCCGGTCCACGCCGGGCAGCAGGAAGATTTCGTCGTTGATTTTCTGCAGCGCGTCCAGGTAGTTCTTGTCGTAAATCGTGCCCTGTTTGGCCTGCACCACCAGGCGCAGCGCATTGCCCTGGCCGGCCAGATCGCCCTTGTGCGCGAGGTAGTTGACGATGTAGGGATGCGAGGTCGGGATGGTCTTCTCGAAGCTGGCGTTCAGTTGCAGCTTGCTGCCGAACCAGCCCAGCACCAGGGTCAGCAGCAGGCAGATCGCCATGACCCAGGGACGGTGGTTGAAAAAAGCGCGCTCCACCCAGTTGCCCGAGCGCGTGTCGAAGTCTTCCAGCCGCGCGATGACGGGCTGGGTATTGGAGAAGGAATCGGCGTGCATAAATTTTTTCAGTTAACAGACGGTGCGGACAAGCGCCGCATCCCACGCAGGCTGGCCAACACCAGGCTGCCATCGACCGCGATGGCGACACCGGACACCGGAAGCGGCTCGCGCGCTGGCGTGCGCTTGAGCGCGGGCCCTTCGTCGCGCCCCAGCAACACGTCACCCGCCTGGCTCAGCAGCACAAAGCCGCCTTTCGGCAAAGCCGTGCCCGCGCCGACGGTCATGGGTACGCCGGTGTCGAGCTTCTCCCACTGCGTGCCCGCGTCCAGGGAGCGGTAGGCCGAGCCGCGCAGACCGTAGGCCACCCAGACATCGCCTGCGGTGTGCAGCAAGCCAAAGAAGCTGCCTTTGTAGGGCGAGGTCAGCGCGCTGAAGCTGAGCCCGCCATCGGTGGAGCGCAGCAGCAAACCTTGCTCACCCGCGATCAGCAGCGTCTGGCCGTGGGCGCGCAGGCCGTACAGGTGCAGGGATTTGGGATTGGGCAAACGCGGCGCCACGCTCGCCCAGGTTTTGCCGCCGTCGAGGGTGGCGAATATCAGGCCGTAGGCGCCGACGGCAAAGCCGCGTTGGGCATCGATGAATTCCAGGTCGAAAAACGGTTTGTCCGCGCCTTCCTCGACCCAGCGCTGGGCATTGGCGATCGCCTTGTCATCGCCCGTGGCCTGCGCCGCCTGCAGCATCAGCGCCGCGGCCTGGAGGCCGTCGAGCTGCTTGTGCCAGCTGGCGCCAGCGTCATCGCTGCGCAGGATCACGCCCAGATGGCCGGCCGCCCAACCGGTTTTGTCATTGGCAAAGCGCACGCAAGTGAGCGTGGCTTGCACCGGCACCGGGGCTTGTTTCCAGCTCACGCCATGGTCGTCCGACAGCAGCACGGTGCCGCGTTCGCCGACCGCCACCAGGCGCTGGCCCGCGCGGGTCACGGCCAGCGTGGCCGCGCCCAGGGCCTTGGGGCTCAGGAGGGCCGCCGCGGACAGCACCGCAGGCGCACTGGCCGCCCCGGCGGGGAGCGCCGCCGCGGCGGCCCAGCCCGCGAGCGCCCCCAGGACCGCGCGCCGCGCCATGCCAGGGTGTGCGGATCTGCTCATCAGCGTGCGCCTTCGCTGGACAGCGATTCCGGGCTGAAGAAGCTGCGCGGAATCGGCGGCACGATTTCATACTGCTTGGGCATTTCGTTGGAAGCCATGTTCAGGTAGTAAGAACCGTTTTGCATGTCGTAGCCGCCCCACAACACAAAATTCGAGACGGCAGGAACGTCTGGCATGGTCAGCATCAAAGCGTAGTTGGTGCGCCAGAGTTGGCCCTTGGCGTCCCAGCCGTCAAACAGCGCGATTTGCCAGGAATCCTCGTCGATGTAGTACTTGCGCTTGGGCACCACATGGCGCTTGCCGGCCGCCAGCGTGGCTTCCACTTCCCACACGCGGTGCAGTTCCCAGCGCACCTGCGCGGGGTTCAGCGTGTTGGGCGTCACCAGGTCTTCCACCTTGGCCGAGGCGGCCCGGTTGTTGTTGTAGGGGATGTACATCTCCTTCTTGCCCACCAGCTTCAACTCGTGCTTGTCGATCGGGCCAAACAGGGTGAAGGCTTCATCGAACAGACCGATGCCGGAGGTCACCGAGTCCGGTGTGTCGTAGGCCACCGAAGGCGCCTTGCGCACACGGCGCTGGCCCACCAGGTACTGCCACAGGCCGCGCGGTGCGGCGTCGGACACACCGTCCAGCGCCAGAATCGCTTCACCGGCCTTGGAGCCCGGCGCGTTGGCGACGAACTTGCCGAACGAGTAGTAACCATCAAACTTCTCCAGGCTGCCGTCCTTGGCATAAAAAGCCTGGTGCAGGGTCTGCGTGCCACCCGAGGCCATGGCGCGGCGGCCGTCTGCCGTCACGACCCAGACCCGCATTGGCAGGGTGACGTTGCCGCCACGCCAGGCCGTGCGCTGGTTCCAGATGGCTTCATAGCCATCCTTGGGGATCGGGAAGGGCACGCCGCCAAAAGCGCCTTCCATGCCGAAGCCGCCTTCGACAGTCTTGGCGCGGGTGGCATTTTTAAAGGTGTTGTCGTACACCGACTGAGGGGCAGCCGACGTGCGGTGCGTGGGGTAGACATCGATGCGGAAGTCGGGGTACTTCTTCATCAGCGCCTGCACGCCGTCGCTCAGCTTGTCGGCGTGCTGCGCCATGTTCTTGGCGTTGATGGACAGGGTGGGTTTTTCGGTCGGGTACAGGTCGGGGCGCGCATCGCCGGTCTTGTAGCCGGGCGTGGCCTTGCTCAGGCCGCCGTCCCAGGCGGGAATGGTGCCGGCCTTGTTGCCGGCCTTTTCCGCGCCGAGCGGGGTCAGGCTCGACTTGAGCTGGGCGGCTTCATCGGCGCTCACGGCGGCCTGGGCGGATACAAAGGCCGTCAGCAACGCGGCTGCGAGCAAGGTGTGTTGGGCGTTCTTCATCATGGTGTGTGCCTCGGTGGATTTTTTAGAAGGTGCGGGAAACATTGAAGGACAGGTAGTTGCGGTCGGCATTGGTCTGGCCGAACGACAGCATGCGGGTGGGCGTGCTGGGGTCGGTGATGGTGAAGGTGTTCTCCTCGCCAAAGAAGCTCGTGTAGCTCAGGCCCACATTCCATTCGCGGTACTTGCCCTTGATGCCGATGCTCAGGTCGCCCGCATTGCTGGCGCCACCGGCGAAGTTGAAGATGGCCGAGGAGCGTCCGCCAAAGTTGTAGCCCAAGCCGATCGGAATCGACAGGTCCAGACCCGGTAGCACCTGGAAGTACTGCGGCTCGAAGATCATGCGAAAGGCCGCTGCGTCGCGCGTGGTATTCGGGTCCAGCCCGCCGAAGCCCACCGCGCTGGGGTTCTTGCTGACGCTCAGGGTGCGGTTCCAGGCCAGCTCGGCCACGATGGCGCCGCCGTCCCACAGGCCGGACTTGTTGAGCACATAGATGCCCGACAGGTTCAGATGCGCCGTGCGGCCGATGGCATAGCAGGGGTTGCTCACCGAGCCGCTGCAGTCGGGTGCGGGCATGAAGGGCGCGCCGGCCAGCACGGCCGGGTCGCTGGCCAGCGGGGCGTCGTCACGTACCGAGCCTTCCAATGCCCAGTTCAGTTGCCCGATGGACGAGGTGACGCTGGCGCCAAAGGTCTTGATGCCCTCGGCATAGACCTTGTGCATGTTGCCATTGATCAGGTCGAACACCGGCACCGCCGGCGTCTTGTCGTGGTAGCGCGCCGCGTACAGGCCGTATTCGAAGGCGCTGCCGGCCGGCGACCAGCGCAACTGCGCGCCGAACTGGCCGCTGTCGCCGGGCTTCTGGTCCTTGCTGTCGTCGGCGGGCACAGGCGGCCCGCCCAGGTAGAGGCGGCCTCCGCCAATGTAGTCCTGGTTGGAGAAATAGCTGCCGACTCCGGCGATCTTGCTGGGCCGCCATTTGAGCTGGTAGTAGCCGCCCAGCGTCACACCCTCGGCCACCTGCAGCGAACCGGAAATTTGCTCCACCGGCAGCAGCACTTCCTTGAACTGCCAGTTCGGCACCGAGACGATCTTGGCGATGTCCACCGGCCCCTGGGCATTCGCAATGCCGTTCTGGCCGAAGAACAGGCTCTCGCCGTATTGCAGCGCGTGCTTGCCGACGCGGATGGAGGCGGGCATGCTGCCCAAGGTCCCCTTGCCGTAGACGAAGGCATCGAGGAACTCATTGCCACGACCATGTTGATCCACCGTCGCTGGAAGGAACTGGTTGGCCGCCTGGCCGGCAAAGTTGCTCACGCCCATCGTGCCGTCGTTGGCGTTGGTGCCCATGTAGGCCGAGTCGTACCAGGCGGCATGGCTGATGCGCAAGCCCCAGTTGCCGTGGCTGAAGTCGAACTCCGTCAGCAGGTCGACGCGATTGGAGACCACGCCTTTCTTGAAGTTGAGGTCGCCGTCGTTCTCATTGGTCACGCCGCCATCGCCGCGTGCGGCGGGCGAGGTGAGCAGGGCCGAAGGATCTTTCAGCCGGTAGGCCGTGCTGTATTTGGGCGTGAAGTCGAGCCGGATTTTGGTGTCCGGGTCAGGGGTTTCGATTTCGAAGGCGTGGGCTGGCAGTGCGCAGAGCAAACTGCTCGCCAGCGCCAAGGCACTGAGTTTGAAGGGGTTGAATGTCTTGTCCATGAAATGTCTCCTCGTTATGTGTTTTGTTGCCGTGAACTTCGGGTGGGCGCCAGCTGTTCGCCCGTCATGCGCTAGAGGTAGGTCGAGGCCAGGCCACCATCGACCGGGATGTTGACGCCGCTGACCCAGCGCGCGGCGTCGCTGCACAGCCAGGCGACCACGGGCGCGATCTCGTCGGCAAAGCCGGGGCGCAGCATGCGGTGCGCGTCGGCCTGGATGCGTTCCTGACCCAGCATGGTGACGAAGTCGCCCAGGATCGGCGTGAACACCGGACCCGGCGCCACGCAGTTCATGCGCACCCCTTTGCCCATGAACCATTCCTGCGACTGGGTGGCGTTCCAGACAATCAAGGCTTCCTTGAAATACTGGTAGCAGGTGGCTTGCGGCACGGGGTGATCGCGCAGCCAGTGGGCGCCGTCTTCAAAGCTTTGGGTCGCCGCCAGTTCCTTGTGCGCGTCCAGGCGCAGCGGCCATTCCGCGCCCAGGATGGAGGCCACGTTGACGATGCTGCTTGACCGCGGCATGCGCGCCAGCACCCGTTCGGTCAGGTGGCGCAGGCCGAGGTAGTTCACCCGGGCCACTAGCTCGCCATCGGCCGTGCCGGGAACACCGGCGATATTGCACAGCGCGTCAATACGCTGGGGAAGTTGGGCCACGGCGGTGTCGATGGCGGCGGGCGTGCCGAGATCCGCCTTGACAAAGTCGTCCAGGGTCACAACCGGATCGTTGCGGTCCATGCCGATGACCTTGGCGCCGTGGAAGCGGGCCAGCCGGGCAACCTCGGCCCCAATGCCGGACGAAGTGCCTGTGATGACGATGGTTTTTCCATGCAGATTCATGGTCTGTCTCCTTGACGTGATGAAGTGAGAGAAGCGAAAAAAACGGGAGAGAAAGCGAAGTTCGAAACGGCTCAGAACGGGTACATGGGTGCCGTGTCCTTGACCGTCATCCATTGCCACTGGGTGTATTCCTCCCAGTCAGAGGGACCGCCCACGCTGCAGCCATTGCCCGCGATGCCGGGGCCGCCGAAGGGGTTGACGCAGTCGTCGTTCACGGTCTGGTCGTTGATGTGCACCATGCCGGACTTGAGCTGCTGGCCGATCGCCATGGCCCGGCCAACCGATTTGGAGATCACCGCCGAAGACAGGCTGCCGATGTGGTTGTTGGCCAACTCGATGGCTTCCTCGTCGCTCTGGTAGGTGATGATGTTGGCCACCGGGCCAAAGGTTTCTTCATCAAACACCCGCATGCCAGGCTTGACGCCGGTGAGCACGGTGGGCTTGTAGAACAGGCCCTCGAACGTGCCGCCCGCTTGCAGTTTGGCGCCGGCCTTCACGCTGTCTTGCACGATGGCGTGCACACGGTCGCGCTGCTTGGCATCGATCAGCGGACCCAGGGCCACCTGGCCGCTGGCGCCGTTGCCCACCGGCAAGTGCGTGGCCTTGGCGATGATGCGCCGGGTCAATTCAGCGGCCATGCTTTCATGCACCAGGATGCGGTTGGAGGCCATGCAAATCTGGCCTTGGTGGAAGTAAGCCCCCCAGGCTGCGTTGCTCGCGGCCACGTCCAGGTCGGCGTCGTCCAGAATGATCAGGGAGTTGGTGCCGCCCAGCTCCAGCGACACTTTCTTCAGGTGCCGGCCGGCCAGCTCGCCAATGCGCCGGCCCACCGCGGGCGAGCCGGTGAAGGCAATCATCGGCACCAGCGGGTCGGTCACCAGCGCCTCGCCGGCTTCGGCGTCGCCGGGCAGGATGTGCAGCAAGTCCTTGGGCAAACCGGCTTCGGCAAAAATGCGGGCGATCATCAGGCCGCCCGTCACGGGGGTGCGGCTGTCGGGCTTGATCACCACGGCGTTGCCGGCGGCCAGGGCCGGCGCCACCGCGCGGATGGTCAGGATCATCGGAAAGTTAAACGGCGAGATCACGCCCACAATGCCGTGCGGCACGCGGCGTGCGAGGCTGGTGCGTCCCGGCACGCTGGGCAGCACATGGCCTTGCGACTGCAGCGGCATGCTGGCGGCGAGGTTGCAGATCAAGGTCGCTTCGCGGATTTCATGCTGGCCCTTGGGCAGGATGCCACCGGTCTCGCGTGCGGCAAACAAGGCGAGCTCGTCAAAGTGCTGCTGGAACAGGGCCGCAGCCCGGCGAAAGATCTCGGCCTTCTCGCGTGGCGGTACCGCCACCCAGGCCTTTTGGGCGAGTGCCGCGGCGTGCGTGGCGCTGGCCACATCCGCCGCATTGGCAATGCCCACGGTGCACAAGACCTGGCCGGTGGCGGGCTCGATCACCTCGCGTGTGCCGCCATGCAGTGCCGCTTGCGTTAGCGCGGGAAAATTTAAAAATGCTGTTGCGTCCGATGCACCCATTTGCTGTTGTCCTTTCGGTGGTTTGATCAATTCGTCACATGTGTGAGGTGTGCTTACGTATCGCAATGCGCGTACCACCCAGGCCGGCGGAGCGCCGCTGGATGTGGCGCACCGAGCACTTCGCCATTGGGGAAATTAGGGACATACCCTAGGTCGAATTGCTGCAATGCAATATTCAAAATCAACGCCCAATTTTTTATCTACAGATTAAAAATCTGCACTACATTTGCGACGTTGATCAATTTCTTGAGCAAATTTATGCCGACCTCCCCCCGCATCTCCCTCGCCGATGTGGCGCGTGCCACCGGCACCGCCCTGGGCAATTTCGACGCAGCCTCGGTGGCCAAAGCGCTGGGCGGTTTCGCCGGTACGCGCATGGGTGGCGATGCGCATCCCACCATCGCCGATATCAGCGAATGTCTCTTTTTCTCGCCCGGCGACGGACGCATCTGGCTGCAGGACCAGCGCATGGTGCTGCTGCACACGGAAGCCCTGGGCTCCCTTCGGCGCGAGATGATTGACAGCTTGGGTCAGGCGCAGGCGCGCGGATTGCTCACCCGCGCCGGTTACGTCAGCGGCGCCCGCGACGCCCAGCTGGTGCGCAAGCAATGGCCAGAGGCCGACCCGCTGGCGGCGGCCATTGCCGGCACACGCCTGCACGCGCTGGAGGGGGTGGTGAAGGTCGAACTGGTAAGCGCCTCCTACGACCCGGATACTGGCAGCTACGAAGGTGAATTCCTGTGGCACAACGCCAGCGAGGACGACGAACACATTGCGGCCTATGGCATTGGTGGCTCGCCGGCCTGCTGGATGCAAGTCGGCTATGCCACCGGCTATGTCAGCACGCTCCTGGGTCACCTAGTCGTTTTTCGGGAAATAAACTGCCGCTCCATGGGCGACGCGCACTGCCGCGTGGTGGGCAAGTCCGCCGACCTGTGGGACGACGTTGAGGAGGACATGCGCTACCTGAACGCCAAGGAATTTGTCGATACCGCCGCCTACGCCCGCCCGGCACCGCGCGCCGCTGACCTGCCTTCCTCCGACGCGCCGGCGGGCGATGCCATGGTCGGCGCTTCGTCGGCCTTCAACGCGGCCTGCCACCAGCTGAGCCGGGTGGCGCGCACCACCGCCACCGTGCTCTTCACCGGCGAGTCCGGGGTTGGCAAGGAAAAATTCGCCAGCATGCTGCACAAGATCAGCCCGCGCAAGGACCAGCCTTTTGTCGCGGTGAACTGCGCCGCTATTCCCGAGACCCTGATCGAATCCGAGCTGTTCGGCGTGGAGCGCGGCGCCTACACCGGGGCCAGCGTCTCCCGGCCCGGCCGCTTCGAGCGGGCCAGCGGCGGCACCTTGTTTCTCGATGAAATCGGCAGCCTGAGTTTTGTCGCCCAGGGCAAGCTACTGCGCGCCCTGCAGGAAGGCGAGATCGAGCGCGTGGGCGGCACGCGCAGCATCGCGGTGGACGTGCGCGTCGTGGCGGCCACCAACGAGACCTTGCGTCAAGCCGTGCGCGAGGGCAAGTTCCGCGAGGATTTGTTTTTTCGGCTCAACGTGTTTCCCATCCACTTGCCGCCCTTGCGCGAACGGCGCGACGACATTCCCTTGTTGATGAACCACTTTCTGAACCACTATCGGCACAAGCACGCGGGCCAAACCACCGGCTTCACACAGGCCGCCGTGCGGGCGCTGCTGAACTATGACTTTCCCGGCAACATCCGCGAACTGCAAAACCTGATCGAACGCGCCGTGATCATGGCCGATGCCGGCGGGCTGATCGACATTCACCATTTGTTCACCAGTGGTGAAACCTTGACGGCAGACGTCATGACGCTGCGTCTGCAGGGGGACTCGGGCACCCTGAATTTTGCGGCGCCGACGGCAGCCCCGGCGAGCGCCGCCATTGGCACGCCGCCGCCGCACGCGGCGTTGGCCCCCCAGTCCCTGGAGCAAACCGAACGCGACACCTTGGCCCGTGCCATTGCCGCCAGCAAGGGCAACCTGTCGGCCGCGGCGCGCCTGCTCGACACCACGCGGGCCAAGCTGGCGTTCCGGGCGAAAAAGCACGGCCTGGTGTGAATCTTTTTCAGAGGACCCTGGCACCCTCCTGACACCCCGTTGTCAGCAGCCCTGGCGCAGCATCAGGGCTTCTTCAACACCTCAGGAGTTATCCATGAAAAACGCCATCAGCTGGTTCGAAATCCCCAGCACCCAACTCGACCAGGCGCAAGCTTTTTACGAGGCCGTGCTGGCCTGCAAAATGCGCCGCGAACCCATGGGGCCATCCGAAGGCGCCGTGTTTCCGTATGAGGGCGCGGGCGAAAGTGCGGGCGTGGGTGGCGCCCTCATGGCCGGGCCGAGCGCGCCAGTGCCCGGCGCTGGCGGCACTCTGGTTTATCTGGACGCCTCGCCCTCGCTGGACGCCGCCTTGGCGCGCGTCACCGCGGCGGGCGGCAGCATCGCTTTGCCACGCCAGGCCCTGCCGCCCGGCCTTGGATTTTTTGCCCACATCACGGATCTGGACGGCAACCGCGTCGGCTTGCACGCGCTGGCGTGAGGGGACAAGCCGTGCGCAACAACTGGATTGCCGTGGCCAGTGCCGAGCACGCGCGTCGCGGCTGCGCCGTGCCCGCGCACGGCTACATGCAGGTCTGCCACGGCAAGTGCGCGCCGCTTCAGCGCGTGCAGCCGGGCGACCGTGTGGCGTATTACGCGCCCACGATCACCATGGGCGGCAAAGACAAATGCCAGCGCTTTGTCTCTATCGGCCTGGTGCAGGCGGGCGTGCCTTATGCGTTTGACATGGGCGGCGGCTTTGTGCCGTTTCGCCGTGACGTGGCTTATGTGCCGTCTGCCGAGGCGTCCATCCTGCCCTTGCTCGACCAGTTTGAGTTTGTGGAAGACCGCAGTCGCTGGGGCTACCAGTTTCGCTTGGGCCTGTTCAAGATCGGCGACGCCGACATGCGGCTGATCGCGCAGGCGATGCAAGCGGACTTGCATTCATTAAATCTTGATTCACTATTGTTTTGATAGCTGCTTGCGCATATGTCATCTGGGCTAGAGCCCGAAGACAAAGAATCGGCCTCTAGCCAAGTGACTACGCCAACCTGCAAGTGCACATGCTCGTGCAGACTGGCGCCTGCGCCCTTGCAGGGGGGCGCCTACACCCCGTCCAGCAGCACCAGATCGAAGCTTGCGCCACTGTTGCGCAACTGCTTCAGCGGTACATGCGCCGGGTCGTCGTACCAGGCGCGGGCTTGGGCCGCGCTGGGGAATTCGATGATGACCGTGGTGCCGGGCAGGTGCGCCGTGCCCTCCAGCAATTGCACGGATGCACGGGCTCGCAGGGTGCCGCCGTGCTGGCGTATCAGCACGGGCATTTTTTCGCTGTATTCCTTCTGCCAATCGGTGTTGTGGACGACGAGAGAGCCAATCGCATAGCTGGACATTGAGTTTCCTTTGGTAGTACCGCCCATCGGCGCCAACGCACTGCAGCGTAGAGCCTGGGCGTGCACCGATTATTTATGGCACTACCATTGCCGTAAATGGCAAAACAATTCCGATTCCCCTAACTAATTATTCTGAATATGGGCGACAAATTACGCAGCATGCAGGTTTTTGTAGTGGCGGCCAGCGCGGACAGCTTTGCCGCCGCCGGGCAGCAGCTGGAGCTGTCTGCGGTGATGGTGGGCAAACACGTGCGCGCACTGGAGATGCAGCTGGGCGCACGTCTGATTGAGCGCAGCACCCGCAAGCAGGCCCTGACCGACATCGGCGCCAGCTACCTGGAACGCTGCCGCGAAGCGCTGGCCAGCGTGGAGGCCGCCGACCAGGTGGCCGAGAGCCTGCGCGCCGCACCGCAGGGCAGCTTGCGCATTTCCGCCCCGGTGGCTTACGGCGTGCATTGCCTGACGCCGGTGCTCAGCGCCTACGCCGCCACCTACCCCCAGGTGCAGATCGACCTGGTGTTGAACGACCGCGTGGTCGACATGGCCGAAGAAGGCATCGACATAGCGCTGCGCGCAGGCACGCTGGCCGACACCGCATTGGTTGCCCGCCCCTTGCGTGCCACCGAGGTCTGGGCCGCGGGCAGCCCCGGCTACCTGCAGCAACGGGGCGTACCAGCCCATCCGGCTGACCTGGCGCAACACAACTGCCTGGCGTTTGCCGCCTGGGGCAGCCAGCCCCGCTGGCGCTTCAGTCGCGGCGGCGACAACTTTACGGCACCTGTGCGTGGCAGCTTCACCAGCAACAACGGCCAAGCCCTGCTGGGCGCCGCCATCGGCGGAGTAGGCGTTGTGGTGCAGGCGGACTACGTACTGCGCGCCGCCGTGGCCAGCGGACAGCTCACCCGACTGCTGCCCGACTGGCAATTGCCGGAACGGGCGATGCACATCGTGCGCCGCGCGGAACGCCGGCCCAGCGCCAAAGTGCGCAGCTTTATCGACTTTGTGCTGGCGCAGCTGGGTTAATCATGGACAGGCATTTCGACCTCTCCAGCGCGGCGAAACGGTTGCTTCAAGGCCTCGGCCTGTTCGGCGGCAATGCCTGCGCGACAATCCCTCACTTCGATCCAGACCGAACTGCCCTGTGTGCCGGTGGCTATGGTGACGGGCGGGAGACCGTGGCGCCAGCCGCAATACCAGTGCCACCAGCGCCGCCACTGGCAACAGTGTGCAAAGCACGGCTTCCTATAACCAGGCCATCGGCGTGACCCGCAACACGACCTGCTATGGCGCCAGCGGCGCGGCGATGAGCTGCCCGTCGCGCTGAGCGGACCCGGCCCTTTTTCCTGAACCGTGCACCCGGCTGGGCGCGTTCGCTTGGCCACCGGCCGCTGCTTGACTGGAGATTTTTGATGACACTTTTTCCCACCCGGGTGCGGCATGTAAGCCTTGTCGCAACCCTGCTCTTCTTGGCCACTTTGGCCGGAGCCGCACCGGCTGTGCCCGATGGCGTGCGCCGCATCGCCGATCTGCCCTATGGCCAGGACGAGCGCCAGCGCATGGACGTTTACCTGCCGCCCGCAATAGCGGCCCCGGGCGCCAACACGCCCAACGCGCCCATCCTCGTGATGGTGCACGGCGGCGCCTGGATGGTGGGCAACAAGGCGATGCCCAAGGTGGTGGAGAACAAGGTGGCTTGGTGGGTCAAGCAGAAAGGCTATATCTTTGTGTCGGTGGGCTATCGCCTGTCGCCACAGGTTGACCCGCTGGTGCAAGCGCGCGACGTGGCCGGCGCCCTGGCCAAAACGCAGGCTCTAGCCGCCTCGTGGGGGGGGCGATCCGGCGAAAGTCATTCTCATGGGGCATTCGGCCGGTGCGCACCTGGTGGCTTTGCTGGGCGCGTCGCCGGCCCTGGCGTATGCGTCAGGCGCCAGGCCGTGGCTCGGCACCGTGGCGCTCGACAGCGCCGCGCTGGACCTTGAACGCATCATGAAAGCGCGGCACATGCGGTTTTACGACCGCGTGTTCGGTGCCGACCCGGCCTACTGGCGCAGCGTGTCGCCCAGCGGCGTGTTGGCGCCTGACGCCACGCCGATGCTGCTGGTCTGCTCGACGCAGCGGGCGGACAACCCCTGCGCGTAGGCGCGTGACTTTGCCGCGACGGTGACCACCAGAGGCATGCGCGCCAACGTGCTACCGCAAGACCTGACGCACGAGCAGGTCAACGCGACGCTGGGCCTGCCTGGTGGGTATACGGATGCCGTAGACAGCTTTATGTCGGCGCTGCTGCTTGGGCTTGTTCAAGATCGGCGACGCCGACATGCGGTTGATGCCCCAGGCGATGCAAGCGGCGCTGCATTTGTTAAATTTCTATTTACTCCTGTTTTGATAGCTGCTTGCGCATATATCATCTGGGCTAGAGCCCGAAAATCTATAAATTTCCATGCGCCGCGCCGACCGCCTGTTTCAAATCGTCCAGCTCATCCGGGGCCGGCGCCTGACCACGGCGGCGCATCTGGCGCAGCGCCTGGAGGTGTCCGAGCGCACGGTGTACCGCGACATCGCCGACCTGCAGCACCAGGGCGTTCCGATCGAGGGTGAGGCCGGCGTCGGCTACCGGCTGGGCGCCGGGTTCGATTTGCCGCCGCTGATGTTCAGCCACGACGAAGCCCGCGCGCTAGTGGCCTCGGTGCGCATGGCCCAGGTCTGGCAAGACCCAGCGCTGGCGCAGGCGGCGGAAGTGGCGCTGGGCAAAATCCTGTCGGTCCTGCCCACGGCGGCGCGGGTGGCGGCGCAAAGCATGGCGATTTATGCGCCGCCCATGGGTCTTGAGCCGGTGGTGCAGATCACCTTGCAAACCCTGCGCGAGGCGGTGCAGGCGCGTCGCAAGCTGCGGGTGGACTATCGCGACGCCAGTGAGCAGCTGACCCAACGCACCCTGCGACCGCTGGGCTGTTTTTACTGGGGCAAGGTCTGGACGCTGGGGGCCTGGTGCGAGACCCGCCACGACTTCAGAAGCTTTCGCCTGGACCGCATGGACAGCGTGCAGTGTGTGGAAGGCGCGGACGGACAGTTTCGTGACGAACCGGGAAAAACCCTGGCCGACTATCTGCGCGCCGTGGCGCCGCCGCAGGTTCAGGCCAAGTGGGGTCAGGGTGTGAGGTGTTGAGCTTCTGGCCCGACTAACTCGCACGTTAAATTATTTGCTACCCGTACGTTTATCCCCGAATCCATGCCGGTGGGTTCGCCAACCTTGCTCGCGTGCAATACGCAAGTTTGTGCGCAGCGCATGAATCAGGCTGTAAGAAAGTACCGGGTTGCACGACTATAGAAGCAGCACGGCATACAAAACACCGTGCTGACCTTCAACCAACCGTAAACCTCTCAAAGGATATTGACATGAAAAACCAGACCACCACAGCCCGTTACGCATCCGCCGCCGCCCTTGCCCTGGCGATGAGCGCCGCCCTGACGATTGCTGCGACCCCAGCCGCCGCCCAAATGCCGGACAAAGACAAATGCTTTGGCGTGGCGCTGAAAGGCAAGAACGATTGCAAGGCGGGTGCTGGCACCACCTGCGCCGGCACCTCCAAGGTCGACTACCAGGGCAATGCCTGGTCGATGATTCCCAAGGGCACTTGCGAAAAAACCGTGTCGAAGACCTCGCCCACGGGCTTTGGCCAGATGAATGAGTTCAAGGAAGTCAAGGCCTGATCCTGACCCTGAGTCTGACCCACGCAGCGGAGCCCCGGGTATGCCCAACCAACACAAAGCGCTGAATCAAACCCTGGGGGCTCCGGCGCCAACCCTGCCCGCACGGGCCGGGGTGGGCTTGAAGCCCGAGCATTTTCAGGAAATTCTGGCCAGTCAGCCAGACCTTGGATTTTTTGAAGTTCATGCCGAGAACTACATGGTGCCGGGTGGCCCGTTTCACCATTACCTGAGCGCCATCCGTGAGCGCTATGCGCTGTCGATTCACGGCGTGGGCCTGTCCATCGGCGCCGATGCGCCGCTGGACGTGGACCATCTGGACGCGCTGGCCGTCTTGCTCGCGCGCTACCAGCCGCAATCCTTCTCGGAACATCTGGCTTGGTCGACCCACAGCGATGTGTTCCTGAACGACTTGTTACCCCTGCCCTACAACACCGCCACATTGCAGCGGGTGTGTGATCACATTGACCAGGTGCAGTCGCATCTGGGGCGGCGCATGTTGCTGGAAAACCCGGCCACTTATGTCGAATTTGCCGCGTCCACCTGGGACGAGACCACGTTTTTATCCGAGGTGCTGCGCCGCACCGGCTGTGGCCTGTTGCTGGACGTGAACAATATTTATGTCAGCAGCATCAACCACCAGCGCGACGCGCACGCCGTCATCCGCGCGCTGCCGCTGGCGCAGGTGGGCGAGATTCACCTGGCCGGTTTTGCCCAGCAGGCCGATGCCAACGGTGACCTGTTGCTGATTGACAGCCACGGCGCGCCGGTGGCGCAGGCGGTGTGGGACTTGTATGTCTTCACGCTGGGGCTCACCGGCCCGGTCGCGACTTTGCTGGAGCGCGACAACGATATTCCGCCTTGGCCGGTGTTGCTGGCGGAGGCGGGTGTGGCCGAGCGGCAGTTGTGTGCCTTGCGCCCCCGCGACGAATGGTCTGGCCAAAAGGTGGCCGCATGAACAGCCAGACCGTTTTTGCCAACGCCCTGCTCAACGCCGAGCTGCCTTGCCCCAGCGGCCTCAAGACCTGGAACGGTTCTGACCCGACTATGCGTTTTGCCGTCTACCGCAACAACGTGATGGTGTCTTTGATTGACGCGCTGGCGGATACCTACCCGGTCGTCCAGGAACTGGTGGGCGAAGAATTCTTCCGCGCCATGGCACGGGCGTTTGCGCAGGCCAAGCCGCCACGCTCACGCATCATGGCGTTTTACGGGCACGATTTTGCGGAATTTGTTGCCTCCTTCCCGCCCGCCGCCTCGGTGCCGTATCTGGCCGATGTGGCGCGTCTGGAAATGGCCCGGGTGTTGGCCTACCACGCGGCCGATGTCGCCTCGATTGACCTCCAAGCGCTGGCCGCCGCGTTGGCCGATCCTGAAACACTCGTGTCATTGCGATTGATGTTGCACCCGTCGGTGCATGTCATCAACGCCACTTTCGCCGTTTTTTCAATCTGGGCCGCGCATCAGGATGCGACGCGCACGCCGCCCGTTGACCCGGATGTGGCCCAGGCCGTGCTGGTGTTCAGGAACGGACTGGACGTGGATACTCTGGAGCTGGCCGCCGGAACCGCACAGTTTGCCAGCGCCTTGCAAACGGGCCAGACCGTGCTTGAGGCCGCAGGCGTTGCAAGCAGCGACGACCCGGAATTTGATTTGTCACACGCCCTGGCGCTGCTGCTTCGCTGGCAGCTCATCACCCACCTCACCATCGGACGCGAACACCATGAACACCCGCACTGACAAACTGAGTTCGAACACAGCGACTGATGCGGGGCTGATCCCCGGCCTGATTCAGCAGTTCACTCGCCTTTGTGAGCGCATCCCCAACACCTTGCTGGCGTTCGTGGCGCGCTTCTCCATTGCAGCAGTGTTCTGGAAGTCTGGCGAGACCAAGATACAGGGCTTCGCCCTTGACATCGTCAATCGGGAATTCACGCTGGGCTGGCCGCGCCTGTCGGACTCGGTGGTGGACCTGTTCAGGGATGAATACCGTTTACCCCTGATTCCGCCAGAAATTGCGGCCACGCTGGCCGCCTTTGCAGAACACTTTTTCCCGATACTGATCCTGCTTGGCATCGCCACCCGCCTGTCGGCGCTGGGTTTGCTGGGCATGACGATGACGATCCAGTTGTTTGTCTACCCCGATGCCTACCCCACCCACGGCACCTGGGCCGCTGTGCTGCTGTACCTGATGGCGTACGGGCCTGGCAAGCTGTCGCTGGACCACTGGATTGCACGGCGCTACCAGTGACGCACTTGCCGCGTAATAACTCGCGACGCAGTAGGGCACGGCATAGTTCAACAACAAGTGGAACGATTGAGCGGCGTTTGGTCGAGAATGGAGCCGATGGATATTCGAGTGGACAATTTGAACGGCCCGGAAATCGCTCAGCTTCTGCAGGAGCATCTGCAGAGCATGGCGCTGCATTCGCCGCCCGAAAGCGTTCATGCTCTGGACCTGCAGGCGCTGCGCAAACCCGATATCACGTTTTGGAGCGCATGGCAGGACGGCGCCTTGGCTGGCTGCGGCGCTCTGAAAGAGCTAGACCCGCTTCATGGCGAGATCAAGTCGATGCGAACAGCCTCTTTGCATTTGCGACAGGGCGTCGCGGCGAAGCTCCTCGCCCACATCATTGAAGAGGCGCAACGACGCTCGTATCGGCGACTCAGCCTGGAGACTGGCTCTGCGGCGGTTTTCGCACCGGCCCATCAGCTGTACGCCCGTTTTGGGTTTCAACCGGGTGAGCCGTTTGGAACTTACGTTGAAGACCCCTACAGTGTCTTCATGACCAGGACGCTTTGAGGGTTTTCTTTGGCTTTGCAGACACGCGCTACTCACGGGCGCTTGACGATCAGGAGCCGACCATCACGAGTGCCCGGTGTGCTTTGTCCTTGACGAAGCGCTTGGTTAACTCATTTTTTGCCGTGAATTACATGAATCCCGGCCGACCCTCGACAATAGTCGCCTCAGCCCCGACTTTTCATCGTGCGCACCTAGGGTAAACGACCATTTGTCCGCAGCGTCCTGGCCGCAGCCATCATGTTGGTCAACGCAGGTCGTCAGGTTTCGTGACAAAGACGACGGCACCGAAACGCAAGGCTAATCATTTTGAGCACTATTTTGGAATTCCCATATGGAAATTAAAGTCAACTTTCTCGACAAGCTTCGTCTTGAAGCCAAGTTCGATGATTTCACGGTGGTGGCCGACCAGCCTATCCGTTATAAGGGCGATGGTTCGGCGCCAGGTCCATTCGATTACTTTCTGGCCTCATCGGCCTTGTGCGCGGCTTACTTCGTGAAGTTGTACTGCGTAACTCGCAATATTCCTACCGAGAATATCCGACTGTCGCAGAATAATATTGTCGATCCGGAAAATCGTTATCAGCAGATTTTCAAGATTCAGGTTGAGTTGCCGGCGGATATCTCTGCCAAAGACCGCCAGGGTATTTTGCGCTCCATCGACCGTTGCACGGTGAAAAAAGTGGTGCAAGCCGGGCCCGAGTTTGTGATCGAAGAGGTCGAGAATCTGGATGCCGATGCGCAGGCCTTGCTGACCTTGACTCCGGCTTCTGACGCGAGCACCTATATTGCGGGCAAGGATCTGCCGCTGGAGCAAACCATCGCCAATATGTCGGGGGTGTTGGCGGGCTTGGGCATAAAGATTGAAATCGCTTCGTGGCGCAATCTAGTCCCCCATGTGTGGTCGCTGCATATCCGCGACGCGCACTCGCCGATGTGTTTTACCAATGGCAAGGGATCGACCAAGGAAAGCGCGTTGGCGTCGGCGTTGGGGGAGTTCATAGAGCGACTCAATAACAATCATTTCTACGCCGGGTCGTTTTGGGGTGAAGACATCGCCAACGCGGCGTTTGTACATTACCCGAACGAGCGCTGGTTCAAGCCTGGCCGTAAAGACGCGCTGCCGGCTGAAATTCTGGATGCGTACTGCCGGCAAATTTACAATCCCGATGGCGAACTACGTGGCTCGCATCTGGTCGATACCAACTCCGGCAATGTGCAGCGCGGTATCTGTTCGCTCCCCTTTGTGCGGCAGTCGGACGGCGAGGTGGTGTATTTCCCGTCCAACCTGATCGAAAACCTGTACGTCAGCAATGGCATGAGTGCCGGCAATACGCTGGCCGAAGCGCAGGTGCAGTGTCTGTCCGAAATTTTCGAACGGGCGGTAAAACGCGAAATTCTGGAGGGTGAAATCGCATTGCCTGATGTACCGCACGAAGTGCTTGCGAAATACCCCGGCATTCTGGCAGGCATTAAAGGATTGGAAGAGCAGGGCTTTCCGGTGCTGGTAAAAGACGCGTCGCTGGGTGGCGTGTACCCCGTGATGTGCGTCACCTTGATGAACCCGCGAACGGGCGGTGTGTTTGCCTCGTTCGGAGCGCATCCAAGCCTGGAGGTGGCGCTGGAACGCAGCCTGACGGAATTGCTGCAGGGCCGCAGTTTTGAAGGCCTCAACGATTTACCACGGCCCACCTTTGTGAGTAACGCCGTGACTGAGCCAAACAACTTTGTTGAACACTTCATTGATTCCAGCGGTGTGGTGTCGTGGCGCTTTTTCAGTGCCAAAGCTGATTTCAATTTTGTGGAGTGGGATTTTTCCGGCCAGGGTGACAACTCCAATGCCGAGGAAGCCGCGACCTTGTTCGGCATTCTCGAAGGCATGGGCAAAGAAGCGTACGTGGCGGTGTATGACCAGTTAGGCGCAACCGCCTGCCGCATCCTGGTGCCGGGTTATTCGGAGGTGTATCCGGTAGATGATTTGATCTGGGACAACACCAACAAAGCACTGTTGTTCCGTGCCGATATTTTGAATTTGCATGGCCTGGACGATGCGAGCCTTGAAGCACTGCTTGAGCGTCTGGATAACAATGAGCTGGACGACTACTCCGACATTGCCACCTTGATCGGCATCGAATTTGACGAGAACACGGCCTGGGGCCAGCTGACAGTTCTGGAGTTGAAGCTGCTGATTCATCTCGCCTTGCAACAATTCGAGGCGGCGCAAGAGCTGGTGGAAGCCTTCCTGCAGTACAACGACAACACGGTCGAGCGCGGATTGTTTTATCAGGCCTTGAATGTGGTGCTGGAGGTGCTGCTGGATGATGATTTGGAACTGGACGATTACGTGGTCAATTTCCGCCGGATGTTTGGCAACCCTCGGATGGACGCGGTGATGGGGTCAGTGGACGGCAGCGTGCGCTTCTTCGGCTTGACGCCAACGAGTATGAAACTGGAAGGCCTCGATCGGCACCAGCGCCTGATCGACAGCTACAACAAATTGCATACGGTACGGGCCAATGTGGCGGCTACGTCCAGCTAGGGTTACATGTTATGCCTGCGACGATGACGTTCATCGAGTTCACTGAAAATTTAGGGGTTTTTTAAAATTAGGAACTTATGAAACTCTGTTCCCGCACGGTGCTCATTCGTAAGTGCCCCATGAACCACAGACTTGTACGTTGATGCTGAAATAGGCAAGCTCAATCCATCGAAATCAGATGGAAAGATGAGCATGAAAAACGCCCGTGAGTATTGGTCAAATCAGTTATCGGCAATCAAAACCCAAGGAGTTAGCTGCAGTGCCTACGCCAAGCAGCACGACCTTTCGCTGGCGAGCCTTTATTACTGGCAGCGCAGGCTGCAGCCCGGCACTTTCATAGTGCCGGGCCGTCTTCAGTCTGACCGCCCGGCATTCTCACCATCTGCATCCCTCTAATTTCCGTATGTCTTTAATCGTCCACAAAGGTTATCTGCCTGGTTCCATTGGTAGGGTTGTTGATCTCCACGCTCGCTTTTATAGCGATCTCGTTGATTTTGGCCTTCCATTCGAGACCAAGGTAGCACGCGAACTTTCCGAGTTTTGCGAGCGCTACGATGACAACTGCGATGGTTTTTGGCTCTTGCTACAGGATGGAATTGTCGAAGGCTCCATTGCTATTGATGGCTCAAAGGCAAATCAAAATGGTGCCCATCTTCGATGGTTCATTACTTCAGACAAGTTGCGCGGGACCGGTGCCGGAACGGCCCTTTTGACCGCCGCAATGGATTTCTGTCAATCACACCAATACCGGTGCGTGTATCTCTGTACTTTTGATGGTCTTGGTGCGGCAAGGCATCTTTATGAAAAATTCGGTTTTCGTCTTGTACATCAGCAGCAGGGAAAGCAGTGGGGTAGTGAGGTTAGCGAACAACGTTTTGAACGAAACGCCTCTTAAGAAACTTCCCCAGCAGCCTTGAGAAATCGGATATTTGAAATCATGCTGAGGAGGTTTGCTGTGGTGTAAGTTGAAAGCCCAATTGGTGAGCCCGACGAGTGAGATTTTGCACCACT
>NZ_QEII01000279.1 GCF_003347515.1 Rhodoferax ferrireducens
CTCTTAAGAAACTTCCCCAGCAGCCTTGAGAAATCGGATATTTGAAATCATGCTGAGGAGGTTTGCTGTGGTGTAAGTTGAAAGCCCAATTGGTGAGCCCGACGAGTGAGATTTTGCACCACTCTTTGACGGTAGCGCTCCTCATACTCGTCCTGCCCGGCCTCGACAAAGGCTTGCCCCCTGGTCAGCATGAAATAGACCAGTCGGGCCAGCTTGTGCGCACTGGCCGTGATGGCCTTGGGTTTATCCATGCGCGAACACAACCGGCGGTGATGGGCGCCCAGTGCGGTTTGACTCTTGCGCAGCGCCTGCGCGGCCATGCGCAAGGCCTGGGCGGCCCGGTTGGCACAGGGTTTGGTGGCACTTGAGAGCACTTTACCGCCCGAAATCTTGGTGCCCGGACACAAGCCCAACCACGAGGTGAAATGCTTGACTGTGGGAAAACGTGCCAGATCGACACCAATCTCACTGATGACTTTCAACGCGGTGCTGGTATCAATGCCGGGTATGCGTGTCAGGTCAACCCCACTGGCCTCGAACAGGGAGGTACGCGCATCAAAGCGCACCGAATTCTTGGCCGGTGTGCCGCGTTTGGGAGTCCCCAATCCGGCCTCTGGCAATGCATGCCCCTTCAGCGCCCCCAGCAACTGCTGCAGCTTGCCATCGCACTCGGTGATCTGGGCGGCATAGGCGTCGATCAAGGCCAGGGCCTGCTTGAGGGCAAACAGGTGCTCGTCGCGCCAGTTACCCTGTAGCGCTGCGGCGACCTCAGCCTCGTCGGCCTTGATGCGTCGATCCCGCAGTTTGGCCAGGGTGGCGGCATCACGCTCGCCCGCAACGATGGCGCGCACGATGGCCTGGCCGGTCACCCCCATGATGTCGGAGATGACGTGGTGCAGTTGTACATTCATCTGCGTCATTGCCTTCTGTAAATGCTGGACATGGCGTGCCTGATAGGACAGCAGCATGTCGCGGTGGCGCCAGACGGCACGCAGCGCACAGACTTCCTCAGCGGGGCGGAAACCACCGCGCAGCAGTCCGTAACTCATCAGTTGCTGCAGCCACTGGCAGTCCAACACGTCGCTCTTGCGACCCGGCACATTCCTGACGTGGCGAGCGTTGACCAGGTGGACTTCAAACCCGGCGGCATCCAGCATTTCGAACAAGGGGATCCAGTACACGCCGGTGGATTCCATCGCCACGGCCGTGATGGCGCACTGGCGCAACCATTGCATCAGGCGCTCCAGATCGGCGGTGAAGGCTGGGAATTCTCGCACCGGCTCATCGTCACGGCCTGATGGCACGGCCACGAAATGACTGGTGGCACCGATATCGATGCCACAGGCATCGGGATAGGCGATGCTCAAGATCGATGCTTTGGATCGCTTACGTAGAGGTTTGGTCTTGGACGGTGGTGTGCTCGGGGCAGATTTGTTGATAGGCTGGGACATGAACGGACTCCTTTGATTGAGAGTTCAACGATGCGCACCACGCGGGAAAAACGTCTTGAATGCTCAGTCTCTTAAACGGGATGGTCATCGCCACCACAATGGCAGCCATGAGCCTCACCAATGTCGAAGACGCAACCCAACCACGCTAACGTACGGGCCACAAAGGCACCAATGGCTTACCGGTCATGTGTGGCGTGCCCCTCAACGGTACCTCACGCACGGCTCAAGTTTCTTCGGCACGGAGTCCGGGCGCGGCCGGCTGGATCGCTAACG
>NZ_QEII01000280.1 GCF_003347515.1 Rhodoferax ferrireducens
AAGTACGGCTGGAGGTGCGGGGGGCTGGGGTGAGGGCGTCGCGCGTTGGGGTGCATGAGGGGGCCACTCACCAGGAACGATGAAAAATGTCGACTAATTTGACGCTTGTCCAAACATCCGCACACAGTCGCGCCCGGTTTCTTTGGCCCGGTACATGGCCATATCGGCGTTTCTGGACAATGCAAAGCTGTCGCTGCCGTGCTCCGGGAAGAGTGCAATACCGATACTGCAAGAGATTGACAAGCGGTGTCCAGCCAACTCAAACGGAAGGCTCACGGCGGCGCGAATTTTTTCTGCCACCGCGCAGGCATCGTGGGCATCGGCCACAGAGCGCAGCAACACAATAAATTCGTCGCCACCAATGCGCGCCACGGTGTCGGATTCACGCACACATTCAACCATGCGCGCAGCGGCTTGCTGCAAGAGCAGGTCGCCCACGTCATGGCCAAAAGAGTCGTTGACTGGTTTGAATTTATCCAGGTCAAGAAACATCAAGGCCACTTGGGTTTTATCGCGCTTTGCCACAGTCAAGGCCTGCTGGATGCGATCGTCAAGCAGTCTCCGGCTGGGCAAGCTGGTCAGTGAGTCATGCATCGCCCGGTGTAGCATGGCTTCCTGCACGGTTTTCAACTCAGTCAGGCTGAGCTGCAACTTTCGGTTGATGCGCAGAATGTACAAGGCCACGCCGCCCACGCTAGCCAACAACAGCGCCGCAATCATCAAGATGCGATACAGCCAGCTTAGGTCAATGACTGGATTGGGGTCATAAAAAAATCCTTCCAGATCGCGCTCCGGTTTCATCATGCCGATCTTGGTATAAACCTCGGCAATACGCTGCCAGCGCCATGGGTTGCTGTAACCAATCTGGATCAGCTCCGGGCTAATCAGCTCAGTCAGCGTTTTGGCCTCAAAGACCAGATGCGCACGGCTTTTGTGCTGGCTGTTGTAGCGCGCCAGGATCAGATCAATCAACTCGTCAGAGTGTGCCAGCGCATAGTCCCAGCCTTTGAGCGTAGCGGCGCGAAAATCCGCAACCATTTTCGGTTGGGCCTTTTCCAGCGCGCCACTGGTAAATAAGACGTCGCTGTAGAAATCCATGCCGTAGTGGCTGGGTTCCAAAACGCTGTAGGCCACGCCGCGCTGTTGCAACTCAAAAGGTTCGTTGGAGCGGTAGGCATTGATGGCGACCACTTTGCCAGACAGCAAATCATCAATCCCATGCACCTCGGTCGTGATCTGGAGCTTGTCCAGTGCAATGCCCTCGTTCACAAACAGGGATTTTTGCTCCAGGCTTTCGTCGCCCGGCTGCAGTCTGATGAGTCCAGCTTTGGCAACTTGGGCGGGGTTACGCAAGTCGTCACCCAGACTCAGCAAGATGGTCGGTGAATGCTGGACGATCGGGGCCAGCATCAGCACCGGTTTGCCCATCATGTAAGTTTTGACTAAACCGGAATTTGATACCCCAAACTGGGCACGACCTTGCAGCACCTCCTCGGTGGATGAAATATTCGAGCCACCTTCCTTGAGCGTGACATCGAGGCCTGCGTCCTTATAAAAGCCTTTCTCCAGCGCGGCGTAATAGCCGGCAAATTGAAACTGGTGCTTCCAGCGCAGTTGCATCGTAACCGGCGTTTGGGCCAGGGCCGGCGTTGCCAGCCAAGCCAGGCCCAGTAAACAAAGGCGAATGCAAAATTGTTTTTTCACTTGCATGGATCAAAATTTCGACAATGGGGAACACAGCGCGTCGCCATTGCATGTGGGGGAAGCCAGTTGCATTATGTAGGCGCAGTACGATTCCATCATGCCCACCCAAGCCTATACCCTGTTTTCTACGCCCATCGGCCATTGCGGCATTGCCTGGAGCGAACGCGGGCTGACCGGTGTGCAGCTGCCCGAGCAGGACGAGGCCGCCACCCGTGCGCGCATGGGCCACTGGTTTCCACAGTGCAGCGAAGAAAGTCCGCCACCCCAAGTGCAAGACGCGGTCCGCGCTGTGGTGGCCTTGCTCAGTGGCGCGCCCCAGGCGCCGATGGACTTGTCCAACGTGGTGCTCGACATGGACGGTGTGCCGCCGTTTCACCAGCGGGTGTATGAAATAGCGCGCCGCCTTTTGCCGGGTGAGACCGTCACCTATGGCGAAATGGCCCGTCAGCTGGGCGATCCCGGCGCGGCCCGCGCTGTCGGACAAGCGCTGGGCGCCAACCCGTTTGCGCCGGTGGTACCGTGTCACCGCGTCCTCGCCGCCGACGGGCGCGCGGGTGGCTTCTCGGCCAATGGCGGCGTTACCACCAAGCTGCGTTTGCTGCTGATCGAACGCGCCCAGTTCAACGGGCCGGGGCTGTTTGACGACCCGGTGGATGCGCAGTTGCCGTGACTTGCTGGACGGCCATTATTCGCTATTAATTCAGGAGCTACTTACGCACAGTATTCGGGGACTAGAGGGCGCCATGGCTCTTTCTAGCCCAGTCCGCGCGGGTCGATGACCCGCCCTCGCCGGCTTTCGCATCAGAACATCAGAATAGCCGGACAGCCATGTCAAAGTACCAGCTCCGACGGATCTCGATCACGTCGTACTCGCGAGCCAGGCCCGGCGGGAACGAGGGATAGGGCGCCTGGCTTTGCACGATGCGTCGTACTGCTTCGTCGATTGCCGCCACGCCGCTGGAGACAACGATAGTCACCGACTCCACGGAGCCGTCGCTTCGAACTGCCACTGTCACGAGGGGATGGGTATGACGCTGCTTTGCCGCTTCGCGAACCATGTCGAAGGTCATGTTCAGCTCGATCTTTCGGCTCCAGGCTTCCGCGTACAGGATGAGTTCGGCGTTGGGGTCGGTGCGCCCGAAGAGCCTGCCTCGCCGTGCGCTACTCGACGAGGCTTCTCGCCTGGCAGCCTCCTCGTCCAGCTGCCTGCCAATCGCCCGAAGCACCGCCTCGCGCTTGGCCTCCTGCTCCGCCCGCGCGGCCTCTTTTTGTGCTTTTTCTTGCCCTGCCGCGTCTTGTAGTGCAGTCTCCCGGCGCTCGGCATCCAGTCGCGCAGCCTCGCCACGTTCAGCTTCCTGCCGAACCGCGGCCTGCCGTGCAGTCTCCAGACGTTCGGCTTCCACCCGTGCAGCTTCCTTATGAGCATCCGTTTGCCGTGCAGCCTCCTGGCGCTCGGCCTCCACCTGCGCCGCTTCCTTACGAGCAACCGTTTGCCGTACAGCCTCCTGGCGCTCAGCATCGATTCGCGCAGCCTCGACACGTTCAGCTTCTTGCCGAACCGCGGCCTGCCGTGCGGTCTCCTGGCGCTCAGCTTCCACCCGCGCTGCCTCGACGTGCTCAACTTCCTGACGAACCGCGGCCTGCCGTACGGTCTCCTGGCGCTCAGCTTCCACCCGCGCAGCCTCGACGCGCTCGGCTTCCTGACGAGTAGCCAATCGCCGCGCCGCCTCTGCCTCTATCTGGTCCGCCTGCGCTTGTGCCTCCTGCTTCGCACCATCGAGCTGGGTCAGCCCAAGGGCTTGCTCCCGCACCTCCGGCTCGATTTGCTTCTGCGCTGCATCGCCCGCATCTCGGGGCGCCGGTATCACGAGCTCCGGGCTCGTGGCGCTTGGCGCTGCTGCGATCACGGGCGTCGGCACCAATGGAGCGACGGGTACCACCAAGGTGGCCGTGTCGGATCGATCCAAGGCAATCAAGGGCGGTGTGGGGACCGGCGGTGACGCAAGGTTTCCCGGCCCACCGGCGGGAGAAGGCGCCCTCACAGCCTTCACAGCCTTCAGAGCATTTGCGTCGCGCGCAACGATTGGCTTTGGCTTGGCCACGCCTGTCGGTATGAGATCTGCCGACGGCTTGATCAAAACCGGCGCCGCTGCCGTGGCCTGCGCCGGTACAAGTACCACGCGCAGATCGTCAGCCTCAAAACGTCTTTCTCGCCAGGGCAATTCCAAGCCCGGAAAGCCGAAGCCCTGACCATCGAAGCTCAGGCTCAACAGCAGCGCGTGAATCAGCAAGGAGAGCACCAGCGCGGTGCCCATTGGCCTGCGTTCACGCAAAAAGTCGAAGTCAGGTCTCACATCGAAAAAACTATTGAATGCGCGAATTCCTCGGATAGGAAATTCAACCGCCTCAGGGGAGTATGACCAACTTGGAGCGACTGATCCATCGGGATTTTCTTTCAGCGAGGCCAGCTTGGCTTGGTCGATGCCTCTGGCGTACGGCAACCACCACAATAGCCGTCCACGAGCAAAATCTGATTTTTGTTCCGAGCGACTGCTTTGGAGCGATCAGTCCCCCATTCGCAAGAGAGCAAGCCGCACGCTGAAAAGGGCGCAAAATTAAATTTTATGGCTCGCAACAAAGGAACTCGAATGACATGGCTGCTATGGCTCGGACTGGTTCTATGCTTGCTGGTGGTCGTTGCTGTCGGGCTCTCTGCCTATGGGTCCAGACGGTGGACCGACACCACGCGGAGGCTGACCAGCAGGCTCGAGGCGGCCCGAGTCGACGAGAAGGCTCCGTCGCCGTCCCCGCCGCGCTACGACTCGCGCGAGCTCGAAGGCTTGCCCGCGCCGGTGCAGCGTTACTTCCGCGCGGTGCTCCAAGATGGCCAACCCATCATCGCCGCCGTCACGCTCGAACTCGCCGGCACTTTCAACATGTCCGCCACTGACGAGCAGTGGAAGCCGTTCACCTCGCGGCAACGGATCGTCACCCGTCGCCCGGGCTTCCTGTGGGACGCCCAAGTGTCCATGCTGCCGGGTGTGACGGTGCGCGTGGTCGACAGCTACATCGCGGGCAAGGGCCTGCTGCACGCGGCGATCCTGGGCTTGTTCACGGTGGCCGACGTCAGTGGCGGCGGCGAGATTGCCCGCGGCGAATTCATGCGCTTCTTTGCCGAAGCGGCGTGGTACCCGACCGCGCTGCTGCCCAGCCAAGGCGTGCGATGGGAGGCGGTTGATGACCGTTCTGCGAATGCCACTATCGTGGATGGCCCGATCACGCTGGCCCTGCTATTCAGGTTCAACGATGCCGGCCTGATCGGTTCGTTCCGCGCCGAAGCCCGGGGCGCCGGGGTGGGCAAGGAAATGGTCATGCTCCCCTGGGAAGGCAGCTGGTCCAACTACCAGACGCGCGATGGAATGACCGTGCCGTTCACTGGCGAGGTGGCATGGATGCGCCCGCAAGGGCGCAAGCCGTACTTCCACGGTACCGTCACCTCGCTGACCTACGAGTTCTCACCTTGACGCAGCGCATCCTGCTGGCGCACCGGCAGGCCGCAGCAGTACGATTCCACCATGCCCACCCAAGCCTACGCCCTCTTCCCCACCCCCATCGGCCACTGCGGCATCGCCTGGAGCGAACGCGGGCTGACTGGTGTGCAACTGCCCGAGCAGGACGAGGCCGCCACCCGCGCGCGCATGGGCCACCGGTTTCCACAGTGCAGCGAAGAAAGTCCGCCACCCCAGGTGCAAGACGCGGTCCGCGCTGTGGTGGCCTTGCTCAGTGGCGCGCCCCAGGCGCCGCTAGACCTGTCCAACGTGGTGCTCGACATGGACGGCGTGCCGCCGTTTCACCAGCGCGTGTACGCGTTGGCGCGCCGCCTTTTGCCGGGCGAGACCGTCACCTATGGCGAACTGGCCCTCCGCTTAAGCGATCCCGGCGCAGCGCGTGCTGTCGGACAGGCGTTGGGCGCCAACCCGTTCGCGCCGGTGGTGCCGTGTCACCGCGTGCTCGCCGCCGACGGGCGCGCGGGTGGCTTCTCGGCCAATGGCGGCGTTACCACCAAGCTGCGTTTGCTGCTGATTGAGCGCGCCCAGTTCAACGGGCCGGGTTTGTTTGATGATCCGATAGATACGCAGTTGCTGTAACAACTCGCCCGCATCACTTCAACCACAGCGGACACGCCTCACAAGCTACATCGTTTTATGACTCACCTCACTCAAAAAGCACTCATCATCATTGACATGCAGCGGGGCATGGCCGACCCAAAGACCGGGCGGCGAAATAACCCGCAAGCCGAAGACAATATCGCGGCGCTGCTTGCGGCATGGCGGGCAGCCGGGCAACCGATTGTTCATGTTCGCCACATGTCTCGATCCCCCGCGTCTGTGTTCTGGCCCGGTCAAACAGGTGCTGAATTTCAGGAGCGCTTTACGCCCCTCCCCACCGAGCATGTGATGGAGAAAAACGTGACGGATGCCTTCATTGGCTCCGGGCTTGAACGCTGGCTGCATGTTCGCGGTATCAAGGAGTTGGTCATTGTTGGCGTGAGCACCAATTACTCGGTTGAGGCCACCGCCCGGTCCGCCGGGAACCTGGGGTTTCTCACCTTCGTGGTATCCGATGCCAGCTTCACTTTTGACATGAATGACTTGACCGGCACCCTGCGTCAAGCCGAAGACATCCATCTCATGTCGCTGTCCAACCTTCAAGGCGAGTACGCCACCGTGATCAGTACGGCGGACTTGCTGGCGCAAATGCACACGGATTTCCAAAACAAACGCTAGGACGGGGGCACGCAAACTTAAGCGCAGGTGTACCCCGCTATGTCGGGGACGCTACCTCACGCCAGAGCTGCTGTCGCATCGCCCGGCGACTCTGGCGTTGTTGGTCGAGGGCCAAGCTTGATCCCAACCGTTCAGAACTTGACGCTGGCTATTTCCACTCCCACATTTTTTCGCTGGTGCTGCCTTTCTCGTCCACTTCGTATTCAAAGACGGCGACGATCTTGTTGAGCCCGGCCAAAGACTGGGACGAGGTCTGGTAACAAATCGAGCCACGCCAGCTTGCGGCCATGCCTTGCCCGGTCGGCCTGCCGACGCCAGTGCCGGTCCAGGTCGCGATGTCGCCATTCTTGGTCGTGACCAGACCCTGGCCGACACCATTGAACACGCCATGTGGCGTGAGCGTGGAGACGTAGGTTCCCACGTCGGTAATGTCCTGCCCGAGCAGGCTGCCGGCGCCCTGAAATGACACCTCCATCTTTGGCCCCGTGCCATCGAATGGCAATACCCGTACTCCGGTTACTTTGCCTTGTCCTTCGCCAATCATTTCACCTAACATGATGTTCTCCTCAAGAAGAAATCCAGTTTGCCCTTGGGGTAACGACCCGCCACGCCCGGCAATCTGATTTGGCGTGGAGGGGTGCCGCGCTCTGCGCAGCAGCCGGATCACGTCACCGGAATGAATTTCGCTGACAGTCCCGGCCCGACAACAATGCTCCGCCTGTTTCAGACGATGCTTGTTGAGATTTGACAAATTCATTGAGGAAAAAATGGTGCAGGAAAAATTAAGTTACTACCCGGGCCGCCCATGGGCATGGCGCGCATTTCACCCAAATACCCCTCAAGCCCTTACGCGGTGTGATGCACTTCCTGCAAGCCATAGACCGGCGTGTCCAGCCCTTCCATGCGCGCCTTGAGCTGCAGCGCCAGGTAGCGCGAGTAGTGGCGCGACTGGTGCAGGTTGCCGCCGTGAAACCACAGCGCCTCCTGCTGCGTCGGCTTCCACATGTTGCGCAGCTCGCCCTCCCACGGGCCGGGGTCTTTGGTGGTGTCCGAGCCCAGGCCCCAGCATTTGCCGACCTTGGCCGCCATCTCGGGCGAGACCAGGCGCTCGACCCAGCCGTTCATCGAGCCGTAGCCGGTGGCATAGACGATCAGGTCGGCGGGCAGTTCGGTGCCGTCGCTCAGCACCACCGAGTGCTCGGTGATGCGCGCGATGTCCACGCCGCTCTTGAGCTTGACGTCGCCGTTGGCCACCAGGTCGCAGGCGCCCACGTCGATGTAGTAGCCCGAGCCCCGGCGCAGGTATTTCATGAACAGGCCCGAGCCGTCGTCGCCAAAGTCGAGCATGAAGCCGGCCTTGCGCAGCCGGTCATACAAATCGGCGTCGCGCTTCTGGATTTCCTCGTACACCGGGATGTGGAAGGTATGCATGATGCGAAACGGCACCGAGGCAAAGATCAGGTCGGCCATGTCGGTGGTGATGCCTTTTTCCAGCGCCTGCTCCGAATACAGCCCGCCCAGCGCCAGCTCCATGAGCGAGTCCGAACGCACGATGTGGGTCGAGCTGCGCTGCAACATGGTCACGTCGGCGCCGTTTTCCCACAGGTCGGCGCAGATGTCGTGGGCCGAGTTATTGGCGCCCAGCACCACGCAGCGCTTGCCCTTGTAGGCATCGCCGCCGGGGTGCTTACTGGAATGGTGCTGCACGCCCTTGAACGTCTCGGCGCCCTCGACCTGCGGCACGTTGGCCACGCCGGACATGCCCAGCGCGAACACCACTTGTTTCGGCCGTAGCACGAGCGTCTGGCCGTCGCGCACCACGGACACTTCCCACTCTTTCGCGGCTTCGTCGTATTTGGCCTTGGTGCATTCGGTGGACGACCAGTAGTTCAGCTCCATCACCTTGGTGTACATCTCCAGCCAGTCGCCGATCTTGTCCTTGGGGCAGAACACCGGCCAGTCGTCGGGAAACGGCAGGTAGGGCATGTGGTCGTACCAGACCGGGTCGTGCAGGCACAGCGACTTGTAGCGGCTGCGCCACTGGTCACCCGGGCGCGGGTGTTTGTCGATGATGAGCGCGGGCACGCCCAGGCGCTTGAGGCGCGCGCCGAGTCCGATGCCGCCCTGTCCGCCGCCGATCACCAGCACATAGGGCTGCACGCTGATGCCCAGTTCGGATTCCTCCTGCTGGCGGCGCTCGGTCCAGTTCTGCCGGCCTTTTTGCACGCCGTGTTCGGCGCCCTTGATGCGGTCGCGGCCCTTCTTCTCCTCGAAACCCTTGAGTTCGTAGAGCGTGGTGAGCAGCGTCCAGCACAAGCCGTCTTTGAGCCGGGCATAACCGCGCCCGCGCGCCACGGCGGTCTCGAAGGTGAACCAGCCTTCGGTCACGCCATTGGCGCGGCTGGCCTCGCCTTCGGTGCGCCAGTTGGCCGGCTGGGTGGTGGCGAGCGTGGCGGCCAGCAAGTCCTGCACGCCGGCCCGACCTTCGACGGTCTTGAGGTTCCAGGTGAAGCCGATCAGGTCGCGCCAGTGGCAGTCGGCGGTGAAGAGCTGGGTGGCGGCCTGCACGTCGCTGCGTATCAGCGCGGCGTCGAACAGTTCGAGCCAGCGGGCGATCTCATCGGTGGGGCTGAGGGCGCTGTGGTGGGCCGCGGGGGGCGCGCCGGTTACGGTGTCGGTCATGTCTTGTCTCCTTGCTATGTTGCAAATCGCCGGCAGGGGTGCCGACGTTTGGCTTATTGCAAGTGGCATGCCGGAATGGAGATGAATTTAAACGCTACGTTATTTATAGCTACTTGCGCTTACTGGTAGCGGGCTAGAGCCACTTTTATATAAATGTTCTCGCCATGCGGCGCGCTGTGCAAGCTGTCACAGCGTGACGGCTGTCACCGGTCAGACGTGACACCTGTCACGCCTGAAGCCGGCGTGTTTCAGTTGGCCGAGTCGCCGTCGCGCTGGTTCGGCGAGGCAATGCCCCAGCGCTGCATGCGGCGGTACAGCGTCATGCGCGACAGGCCCATGCGGCGCGCCGCCTCGGCCACGTTCCAGCGGCTGGCGGCCAGGTGCTGCAGCAGTTGCGCCGCCTCCTCGGTAGTGGTCGCGGCGGGTGCGGTAGCCAAGGTTGCGGATGGCGCAGCAAAGGGATGAATGGCAGTCGCGCCGCCCAGGTGATCGGGCAGGTCGTGCAGTTCGATCAGGCCCTGGCTGCACAGGCTGCGCGCGTACTCGATCACGTTGTGCAGCTCGCGCAGATTGCCCGGCCAGTGGTGCGCCAGCAGGCGGGCGCGCGTGTCGGGGGACAGCGCCACGGTGCCCGCTTCATCGCCTTCACGCGGGTTCGCCAGCAGGCGCTCGATCAGCCAGTCCAGGTCGCTACGCTCGCGCAACGGCGGCAGCACCAGGTGCGCGCCGTTCAGGCGGTAATACAGGTCGGCGCGAAAACGCCCCGCGCGCACCAGCGCCTCCAGGTCGCAGTGCGTGGCCGCGATCACGCGGATGTTCACCGGCACCGGCCGCGTGGCGCCCACCGGCAGCACTTCGCGCTCGGCCAGCACGCGCAGCAACCGGGCCTGCAGCGCCAGCGTCATGTCGCCGATCTCGTCGAGGAACAGCGTGCCGCCATCGGCCTCCTGCACCAGCCCGCGCTTGGCGCGCGAGCCCGCGCCCGAGAAGCTGCCCGGCAGGTAACCAAACAATTCGCTCTCGGCCAGCGCCTCGGGAATGGCGGCGCAGTTCACCGCCACAAAAGGCCGGCCGCGCCGCTCGCTGCTGCCGTGCAGCGCCTTGGCGAAGAATTCCTTGCCGCTGCCGGTCTCGCCGGTCAGCAGCAGCCCGATGGGCGAATTAACAAAGCGCGCCGCGCGTGCAATCTGCCGCGCCAGCGCCACGTCGCCGCCGCACAGCGCGGCCAGCGGTCCCGGCACGGGCGCCGCTTCGGCGGCGGCTGCAGCCGCGGGGCGCGTGGCGGCGAGCGGCGGCGCTGCCAGCAGGAACAGCAGCTGGCTGGCGCCGGCCACGGTGATGGCGCGACGGTCCGCCGGGCAGCTGTGCAGGAAGCGGCCCAGCTCGCCGAGCCGGACGTTGAACAGGCGCTCGAATGCGACGCCCATCAGCGGCCCGGCCACCTGATCCTGCAGCAGCAGTTGCGCGCGCCGGTTGTAGCCGATGACCCGGCCCGCCGCGTCCAGCGCCAGCAGGTAGTCGGGGTTGACCTCCAGAAACTGCGGCGAGGGCGACAGGCGCAGCACCCAGTCATGGCGAAACTGGCGCAGAAAGCTGGCGTTTTCAACATGCTGGGCGTAAATCTTCACCATCTGCAGCGCCAGATGCTGGCTGTCCTTGCCCTGCGGCGAGCGCAGCGCCGAGATATCCAGCACCGCATTGAGCTGGCCGCGTCCGTCGAACACCGGCGCGGTGGTGCAGGTCAGCGGGATGTGGGTGGCGTCGAAATGGTCGCCCTGGTGCACCGTGAGGGCCTGCCCGGTGCTGATGCAGGTGCCCACGCCGCAGGTGCCTGCCACCGACTCGCTCCAGTCCGACCCCAGGTACAGGCCGGCGCGGCGCAGCGAGTGTTCGGTGTGCAGGTCGCCGAGAAAATCGACGGTGACGCCGCGCGCGTCGGTCAGCAGCACCACGTAATCCAGCCCGGCCACATGCTGGTAGAGCGCCTGCATGCCGCTGCGCGCGATCTGCAAAAACTCGTCCATCCGTTCCTGGTGCTCGCGCAGCCGATGGCTGGGCAGGATGATGGCGTCCTGCATGCGCGTCGGGTCCAGCCGGTAGTCGCGCGCGCAGCGGCGCCATGAATCGTGAATGAGGTTGTCGTCTGCAGGGTTCAGGCTGCCGTTGTCGCCGCCCGCCACCGCTTGCATAACCGTGTCAATATGCTCACGCTGATGCGCATTCATAAAGTTGTCTCCTGGTGCGCACACAAAATCTACGCCAATGAAATATTGGTCTGTCGTCTGTCCCGGGAGAACTATAAATTCTCCCGAATGGACAGTCAATCGGGCCGCTGAGCGAGCGCTATAGTGGCCGATCCTACTTTTCACACGCAGCATCATGAAATTCGGCTACACCATCATCTATGTCCCTGACGTTGCCAGTTCCCTTGCGTTTTTCGAAACGGCCTTTGGCTTCACCCGCCGTTTCCTGCACGAATCCGGCACTTATGGCGAGCTGGAAACGGGACAAACCACGCTGTCGTTTGCAGCGCACGAACTGGGCGACATGAATTTTGCTGGCGGGCATGTGCAGGCCCACGCATCTGCCCAGCCGCTGGGCATGGAAGTGGCTTTCGTGACCGACGATGTGCCTGCCGCGCACGCCAAAGCACTGGCCGCTTGCGCAGCGCAGCTCAGTGCGCCAAGCACAAAGCCTTGGGGACAGGTGGTGTCCTACGTGCGCTGCCCCGATGGAACGCTGGTGGAGCTGTGCACGCCAGTGGCGTAGCCAGTGCGGCGCTGCCCACGTGGGGGAAGCCTTCATTACCATAAAGCGCCTGAAGCCGACAGGGTTGGGCGATATAGTCCTACAGCGCAAAGGTGAAGCCATGGATAGCATGACATATTCCTTCAACCTCATTAAGGAGTCTTGCCATGAGTGTCGCTAAAGTCATTGAAGTCAGTGCTACCAGCAAAACCAGTTTTGAAGACGCCATTAACCAGGGCATCGCCCGTGCTTGCGACACGATCGCCAACGTGCGCGGTGCCTGGATCAAGGAGCAGCAGGTTTCCGTCGAAAACGGCCGCATCAGCGACTACCGGGTGAACATGCAGGTCACCTTTGTGCTCGAAGACAAGTAGACGTCAAAGCCTCAAGTCAGCAGTAGGTTTTGATTCAGGATTTGTTTGACGGCACCATGCGTTTGCGGCGGGCGCTATAGTGGGCACTCCCCTTTTGCCTTGCCTCCGTCCGAATAAAAAAATGCCCCCTCAATGATTGATGAAACAAAACCATGTCCCGTCTGCGGAGAAACCATCAAGGCGGCGGCGATCAAATGCCGCTTCTGCAACACCGATCTGATGGCCTACTCGGCCTCAAAAGAGGCCGAAGCGGAACAAACCTTGTTCACGGGCCATCCCGTGGTGCTCTACAACTTCTGGCAATGGGTATTTGTCATCGTCACCCTCGGCATCGCCTACCCCTTCTACTGGCTGCGAAGTATCTCGACCACCTACGAGATCACCACGCAGCGGGTCCGAATTGAGCGCGGCCTGCTCTCCAAGTCGAAGGAAAGTGTTGAACTGTTTCGCATTGATCACTTCGATCTGCTCAAGCCGCTGGGCATGCGGCTTGCCGGTCAATGCCTGCTTCGCCTTCGCTCGTCGGACACCAGTTTTTCGACGGTCGTGATCTTCGGCATACCGAATCTGGAGTCTCTGGCCGACACCTTGCGGGAATGCTCGCTGCGTGAGCGCACGAGACGGCGGGTGACGACCTTTGTTCAGGCTTGACTCGGACGGGTCACCATGGCCGGGCTATCCGGCATGATTTTCAATGAGAAAACGTGACTCGAACACCTCGGCTGGAACCGGCTCGCTTAGCAAATAGCCCTGAATGCAATCACAGTTCAACCCGGCCAGGAAGAGACGCTGCTCTTCTGTTTCAACCCCTTCGGCAACGACCTTCAACCGCAGGTTGTGTGCCAGCGAAATAATGCCGGAAACAATCGACGCATCGTCAAGGTTATGGGTCATTTCGCGGGTAAAAGCGCGGTCTATCTTCAGCACATCGACTGGAAAGCGTCTGAGATAAGCCAGTGAGGAATAGCCGGTGCCGAAGTCGTCAATCGCCAGTTCGACGCCTGTGGCCTTCAAGGCCCGCAGCAAGAGCAAGGTTTCCTCGGCATGTGCCATCAGCATGCTCTCGGTAATTTCCAGCGTCAGGCACCGGGGGTCCACGCCGGTGTCTCGCAAGGCGCTGCGCAGTGTTTCTATAAAGTTCACTTGTTGCAGTTGCAGGCCAGACAGGTTGACGGTGACGTAGAGTCCCGTCGACCCGGCGTCATGCCACTTCTTCAGTTGCACGCAGGCGGCCCGCAATACCGCTTCTCCGATGGGAATGATCAGGCCGGTTTCTTCTGCCAGTGGAATAAATTCCAGGGGAGAGACCAGCCCCCGTGAAGGATGACTCCAGCGCGCCAAGGCCTCCATGCCGACGATGCGGCAGTCGGCGGCATCGGCAATGGGCTGAAAATACACCACGATTTCATTACGCTCCAGTGCGCGGCGCAACGCACCTTCAAAACGCAGATGCTCACTTGCGGAAACCTCCATGTTTTCCTCGAAAAACTGAAAGCCACTGCTTTTCTTTTTAGCCCGGTACATGGCGGTATCGGCGTGGCGCAGCAGCGTGCTGGCGTCAAGCCCATTGATCGGAAAAACGGCGATGCCGATGCTTGCCGAAACAACAATATCGTGCCCGTCAATCTCAAAGGGTGCGGTCACAGCGTGGCATATTTTCTGCGCCGTACCCGACGCTATACCCACATTGGGCAAATCATCCAGCACGATAGCGAACTCGTCGCCGCCCAAGCGCGCAACACAGTCGCTTGCGCGCACGCAGCCACGGATCCGTTCGGCAACAGTTTTCAGCAACTTGTCACCCGTTTCGTGGCCGAGGGTATCGTTCACGAACTTGAATCGATCCAGGTCGAGATACAGCAATGCCAGTGACTTGGCCGTGGGCTCGGCCCGCGCAATGCAGCGGCTGAGATGGTCATTGAACAGGGTCCGATTGGGCAGTCCGGTCAGGGAATCGTTGTATGCCAAATGGCGCACATGGCGCTCGGCCCGGGTCGCATCCACCAGCCGACGAACACGCTGGTTCACGACCGCCAGATGAATGGGTTTGGGTATGTAATCACTGGCACCGGCGGCGAACGCCCGTTCAATCGATGCACTGTCCTCCAAGGCGGTAATCATCAGCACAGGAATTTGACACCACTCGGGCGAGTCCTGCAAGCGGGCACAGGCTGTGAACCCGTCCATCACCGGCATCATGGCGTCCATCAAAATAACGTCGGGCCGCATGCGCTGCACCTCGGCCTCCACTTCGCTGCCGTCCGCCGCCTCCGTCACGACAAAGCCGCTGCGCTGCAAAGCCGCGCGCAAGGCCGATCGGGTACTGCGGTCGTCATCCACAATCAAGACCAGTGCTTCGCCGGCAAGCGGCGCCGGTTGGAGTACCTCGGGCTCATTGGCCAACTCCAGGTTCAAGGCGTCGGCGACCAGCGCGTATTCCGCCCGCAACGATGGCACGAGACGCCCGGCCGCGTCGACCTGATCGGTTTCTGCAAGCGACTCCATGTTCTTGGCCAGTGCGGCAAGTTCGAACGCACCAAAATTCCACGCCGCCCCCTTGATGGCGTGGGCCACGCGGCGCACGTTGTCGCTCTCCTGGACCACCACGGCCGCGGCCAACTCGTCCAGATAACTGGGCATGTCTTCAAGAAAGGGGTGAATAGCTTGCCCGATCGCGCCACCCAGGGCCTCGCGCAGGCGAAGCACCACTTCGCGGTCAATTGGCTCATCGCCCGACCGGGTCACAGTTGTGTCAATCGCCACGGTGCTCGCTGACGTGGGGGCAACGATCTCCGCGTCGACCAGCCAGCGTTGCAGGCGAGAGGCCATGCTGTCCAGCGTCAGGGGTTTGGGCAAATGGTCATCCATGCCTGCGGACAAACATTTTGCGATGTCTGTCGCTTGTGTATTGGCGGTCATCGCAACAATCGGTATGCGCCGTCCGCTGTCGGCTTCCACCCCCCGAATCACCGCCGTGGCCTCGTAACCATCCATCTCCGGCATATTGCAGTCCATCAGGATCAGATCCCACGGCTTGCGTTTAAAAGCTTGCACCGCCATACGACCATTCGCCGCCACTTCCGATTTGCAGTCCAGCATCTGCAGCATGCCAGCAGCAATGGTCTGACTGGTGCGGTTGTCCTCGACGATCAAAATCTCCGGAAAGCGTTTGCGCGCCTGGCGGACCATGGCGCTTTCGTCGACCACCAGCACTTGACCGGAACGCGCATCAGAAACAGACACCAAAACTGGCATGCTGCCACGCTGCAACGGCAGCGCAAACCAAAAGGTACTGCCAACGCCTGGCACGCTGTCGACGCCGATCTCTCCGCCCATCAGCGCACACAGCTGTTTACAGATCGCCAGCCCGAGACCCGAGCCATCATGCCCGCGGGTAGAGGACGGATCAGCCTGCGTAAACGAATCAAAAATACTGGCAATGGCATGCTCGGCAACACCGATGCCACTGTCAATGACTTCAAAACGCAAGGTCCCATGAGTACCAAAAGGGCCAACGGCCGACACGCGGATCGCCACCTCACCACTTTCGGTGAACTTCACCGCGTTGCCCACCAAATTCAGCAAGACCTGACGCAGCCGTCGGGAGTCCCCACACAGTTGTGCGGGCACGCCGGGCTCTACCACGTACGAAATCTCCAACCCTTTGCTTCCAGACTGCGGAATAACCAGTTCAATGGTCTGCTCGCACAGTCGGGCGATCTCAAAATCATGCTCATCAAGCTGTAGCTTGCCCGCTTCCAGCGAAGAGAAATCAAGGATGTTGTTGATGAGGTCGAGCAAATACTGCGACGAATCCCACGCCAGCGTGACATAGTTGCGGGCCACCGCAGGCAAGGCTGTCGCGCGAAGCAGGTCCAAAGTACCGACCACGCCGTTGAGTGGCGTACGAAGTTCGTGGCTCATGGTCGCCGCAAACTCCGCTTTCAGGTGCGCCAGGCGCAAGGCTTGCACACTGGCATGCCGCAAGGCCTGCTCGCGCTCGTCGAGTACCGTCATCATGCTGTTGAAGGCATAGGCCATATTGGCAATATCGCGCGGTCCCGCCAACTCGGCGCGCACGCCGGATTCACCCCGCCCGGCACGCCCCATGGCTTGCGCCAGCTGGATCAAGGGCTGCGTCATTCGCAGCGTCAGCTTGCGCGTGATGAGCAAAAAGAACACCGCAAAAGAGAGCGCAATCGCCATGTTCAAGGTGAACAGCGTCAGCAACGCGCTCCCCAGCGACGCCTTGGACAGAACAACCCGCACATAGCCAATGGTCTGCCCCTTGGCGACTTCCATTTCGTAAGGCGAGTTGTGATCGGCAATGCCCACAGGGGCGACAAAGTGCCAGGCCTGGCTGTTCTCGGCGTCAAGAAACGCCGCCGCCGACGTCAACACGTCCGCGGGTGGCGACTCATCACCCAGGACGAGTGCGACGTCTCCGGTGCCACGCGCCGTCAAAAGTCGTCCGTCGATGCGCCGGATTTCGACCCTTTCCACATCAGGAAAAGCCAGAACACCTGACACCGCGTCCGCAATGTTTTCGCCGGCATCGGAAAGCAGCGCAAGCCGTGCCTGGCGCGCCAGACTGTCAGAAAGACGCTGGCCCTGCGCCTGGCGATTTTGTCGAATGTCCCGACTGCTCTGCCACGAGATAACAAGTGACGACAACAAGGCAAGCAGCAGCACGCCGGTCGCGACCGTGAACGAAAGTTGTTGTCGAAAAGTGCTTTTTCGAAAAATAGCCCATAAGGGATTGCGAGAATTCATTAACTTCAGCACCGATCAGCGAAGGGGATAGACAAGATCGAAATCCTGTTGACGCGTGGACAGCTGCAAACCCAGGTGACTGGCCGTGCGTATGTTGACGGCCAGCAATGCATCCTTCATCGGCACCACCGATACGGGGTTGCCTGCGGGAAGGCTGAGAGCGGAAGAGGCCAACTGGCGCCCCAAGGCCATGTTATTGGGGTACAAGGAAAAAAGTGCACCCCGTTTGACATGATTCACGTTGCTTGAGAAAACGGCCAAGTTCCGGTTCCATGCGCTCTCAAGTATCAGTGGCAGCACAGAAGACTCTTCGACGCTTGTTGAATCCTGTGGCAGCCACAGCGCATCCCGTTTGGGATCGGCGCTGGCGAGCACCTCCTGGTACACCCGCACTGCACTCTTCAAGTCCGTGACTTCAATCGTGTTCAACTCCAGCCCCAGGCTGCGCGCGGCATCGCGGGCAAGACGTATTAACCACGCATTTTTTGTCGGGTCGTACACCACAATGACGCGGCGCGCATTGGGCATGAAATGCTTGAGCCGCTCAAAAAGCATTTTGGGATCCGGCGCCAGGCTGATGATCGGAAAATTTCGACCCTCCCCCGAAGAAGGCAACACCACCCCGCCGGCGATGACACCAAACTCTCGCTCCCATGCGGAGGCGGCCTTCATCCCCTGACGGCCAAGCGCAATCACCACCTTGATGTCCTGGCGTTTAAGCTGGGCGAATATCTCTTGCGCGGAGTTGGCCCCACCCACGGCATAACTCGCCACCGGCCCGCCGACTTGGGCTTCGATACCTTCGATAATTTTGGCAAAAATAGCGCGATAGGGCTCGTCGAGGTCGGGGTACAAAACCGCAATACTGCCCGCGTCTGTCGTCAAGGCTACTTTGACGCGTTCAATCCGGCCGACCTGCGCGAACACCTGTTCATTGGCGGCCACCTGGAGACGATAGACCACGATATCGCTGTATTGCTCGATTCGTTGCAGTACCCGCGGAAAGTCATCTCTTTGCGCGGCATCCGAGAAACTGACTTTGGTGGCCAATTTGTTGGGGTCTCCCCCCTCCCTGCCCAACGATTGCGCGAGCGCGGGCAGGGCCGCGAAGCAAAGAACGGCCGCCTGCATCAGCTTGAAATAATTCACATTCTTCCTTCGTATTCAAACGACTCACAAGCGGTAAACCGCCTGTATATAAGCGGAGAAAGGCGCCATAGGCAAGTCATCTGGAAGTGCCGTTCCCGGTGCAACGCTGGGCTCCCGCACGTCGGCGTTGAACAGATTGCGCAGCCCGAGACCAAAACTCCACTGCTTTCTCTTGCTGGGGGTACTCACGTAGAGGTCAACCGTGGTGTAGTCGGCAATATTGGCGCGGACATCGCCGGCAGCCCGTCGACGATCGGCAACCCAGTTGACCTGGGTACTCCCCAGCCACTCATTCGAAAAACGCCAGTCAGCTCGGGTGTAAACGTGGTGATGAGGCGCATAGCCGGCATCTGTTTGGGTCGCCTGATCGATTGAGGTCTGCCAGGAATAGTTGCCCGTCAGGCGCAGACTGCGGTTGACATCCCACACCCCTTCCAGTTCACCGCCATCCCCATACTGCGTGCCGGTATTGAAGTAGGTACCTCCAACGAGGCGAATCGTGTCCTTCATGTCGTAGTGAAACAGACTCACATTCAACTGGAGGTCACGGCGCGCCTGCCAGGTCAGTGCCGCCTCCACGGTACTCACCACCTCGGGCCGCAGATTGGGGTTGCCCAGTGCCACCGGGTTGGTAATGCTGTAAATTTCGTTGAAGGCAGGCGCCCGAAAAGCCCGCCCCGCCATCAGTTTGACGGTCACGTCCAATGCGGCATCCCAAACCAGGGCCAGGCGCGGATTGGTGGTGCCCCCCACGTCGGAGTACCTGTCGTGGCGCAAGCCGGTGGTCAAAGCCCAGTCCTTGGCAAAATTCCACTCATCTTGCGCGTAAACGTAATCCACCAAACGCCGATGCGGCAACATGAACGGATTGCTGTCCGAAAAGTCGACCAGTGCGCCCCCTGCAACCGGCACCAGGGCACCAGTGGGTGAATAGGTAAAGTTTCGGCTTTCAGCAGTCTTGTACAGATCCAGGTCATCGTGACCCACGCCAAAACGAAGGCCATGATCTGCAAAACCGGTATAGGTGGCAAAAGCTGAAAGCCTCAGCTGGCGTTCCCAGGTTTCCGGGCCACCTGAAAATCCATTGGCTGACACGCCGCCCCCGATATTGGCGCCCGGCGGAAAAAGCTGAAAAGCGACGGGAACTCGCTGGGTGTAATAAAGATAGCTGGCCTCAAACCCCACGCCCCAATCTGGCGCGAATTGGGCGTTGGTCCACGAGACGTCACCCGTGAGGCGCTCACTTTTCTCACGTCCCACCGGGTCCAGTGCCGATGCAATACCGGCGCCAAGCCCGATGTTGTCGCGCAACTTGTAGCCGGCCCGCACGCGCCATTTGTCATAGGCCAGGTCGAGATTGCCGTCAACGGCGTCGTAGCCCGTGCGCACGGACCCCGGCGCCAAACTGGCGTGGGTGCCGAATATCCGGTCAAAACGCGTTTGCGCATCAGCACTCACCCGCTCCTTGAAGCCCTCACTGCTGCCGATGCGCAAATAGGCCGCCACGTCCATCGGCCCCAACTTGCCACCGTGCTGTACCCATGCATTCTCTGTCGCGAAGGAGCCCACGCGCATTCCGACTTGGGTTCCCGGTGTATCCGCCGCGGATTTGGTGATGATGTTGATCACCCCCGAAAATGCGTCGGCGCCATACAGCGCTGAGCCCGGCCCGCGAATGATCTCGATGCGGGCAATGTGTTCTACCGGGTAGCCGCCCCAAAGATTGCCTTTGTTTCCAATGAGCAAGGTCGTAATGGGAACGCCGTTTTGCATCACCAATACCTGGGGTGTAAATTGTGTTTGAACGCCGCGTACCACATACAAAGGCGCATAGTTGTTGGCGCTGCGGCTCACATGGACGCCGGGTACCGTTTCCAGCACCTCGTCCAGATCCGTGGCGCCCATGGCGGCAATGTCTTCGGCCGTGATGACCGTGGCCACGGCAGGCGCCCGGCGCAGGGATTGCTCGCTACCGGTGACGATACTCACGGTGGCCTTGTCGCCATAGGACACCACGAGATCCTCGTCATCGCCGGGACCTTGTGCAAATGAGTACTGTGCCTGCAGCAAAAGTACTGTACCCAACACAAGTTGGCCGGCTGGTTTCATGATTCAACCTTTTTGTTGATATTGCACATAGCCTCCCCGTCTTTTCTTTACATTTTATGGGCATAAGTTACAGAGTCGTAACAATCGTTCCAACGCGCCGGATCAACACGGGAAGACTGCACAATAGGTGTCGCTTCAGGACCTATTCATGCTCTCAACCCTCGTCACCATCTGGATTCTCCACGTCGCCGCCCTGGCCACACCCGGCGCCAACGTCTTACTGGTGTCGCAGCTTGCGGCCAGTGACCGCGCCCAAAGTGCGGTGTTTGCGGCCCTGGGCGTGACCTTGGGCGCACTCATTTGGGCCAGCAGCGCGGTGCTGGGTGTGCATGCCATCTTTCAGGCCTTTCCGGGCTTGCGCCTGGCCTTGCAGATTGCCGGCGGCGTCTACCTGCTGGTGGTGGCAAGTCGCCTGTGGCGCTCGGGTGGCGCTGCACTCCCCGAGAGCAGCGCGTCGGTGTCCCGCATCGCTGCATTTCGCCTTGGATTTTTGACGAACATCACCAATCCAAAATCCGCGCTGTTCTTTGGCAGTGTTTTCGCCGCCTCGTTTCCCGCAGCACCCAGCGCCGAACTGCAAATGGCGGCGGTGGCCATGATTGTCATGAACGCGCTGGGCTGGCACATCCTGCTGGCCTACCTGTTCTCGCGCGCCCGGGTGCGCTCGGGTTACTCGCGCATGCGCGGCCTCGCCAATCGCATGGCTGCCGCGGTGGTAGGCGTTTTGGGCCTGGGACTGTTGGTGGCAAGCTTGCGCGATGCCAGATCGTAGCAAGCTGTATACGCTATTAAATCAATAGCTTCTTGCGCATATTCCACATGGGCTAGAGGCCAATTTAACCATCAAATCAGGCCCACGACGGATTCCACAGCGCCCGCTTGAGGTGTGGGCGACGGCATGGGGCGTCGGGCTACATCCGCTATTGCAGTGATGGCTCGCTGCCCCTTCGATTTCTTTGCGAATTCGCAAACAAAATTCACCGGCAATGCCTAGAGTTATTTTTTTGAAGCTGGCTCCGCAAAAGACCATCTCGACCCTGGAATGGAGCTTGAACATGAGCTATCAGATTAATCAGGCCGATCTTGACTCTCTCCGCAGACAATTCAACGGTCAAGTCATAGGCACCAACGACCCCGAATACGACGAAGCCAGGACGATTTTTAACGCCATGATCGATCGTCGGCCGGGCGTTATTGCCCAGTGCGCCCATATCGATGATGTCGTGCGCGCCGTGCAATTCGGACGTGAGCGCGGGCTGGAGTTGGCGGTCCGGGGCGGCGGGCACAGTGTGGCGGGCAACGCGCTCACAGATGGTGGTCTCGTGATCGACCTGAGAAGGATGAACGCCGTGTCGGTCGACCCTGACGCTCGAGCAGCCGTGGTTGGCGGCGGCGCCACCATGAGCCATCTCGATTTAGCCACGGGCTTGTATGGCCTTGCAACAACGGGCGGCCGGGTGTCAACCACCGGGGTCGGTGGTTTTACCTTGGGTGGTGGCAGCGGCTGGCTCGACCGGAAGTTTGGCCTCGCCTGCGACAACCTCCTGTCCGTCGAACTCGTCACCGCGGACGGCAGCATCGTCGTTGCCAGTGAGGACGAGAACCCGGAGCTGTTCTGGGCCCTGCACGGGGGTGGCGGCAACTTCGGCGTGGCAACATCGTTTACGTTCCAGCTGCACGCGCTGCCGTCGGTGACTGCAGCGCTCTTGCTGTGGCGGCCCGAGGCCGGGCCCGATGTCCTGCGCGCTTACCGCGATTTCATGGCATCGGCGCCGGACGAAATCGGCGGAGGCCTCATTTACGTGACCGGCCCGGCCGAACCCTTCGTCCCCGCCCATCTGGTTGACAAGCTCACGCTCGCGGTCCTGGTGGTCTATGCGGGACGGGAAGCCGAGGCGCGCGAGGTGGCCGCCAGCCTGCTTGCGCTCGGGCACGAGGGCGAGCTGATCGCGGAGATGCCCTACGCCGAACTCCAGTGCATGCTGGACGACCCGCCTGGCTACCGGAACTACTGGTCCGCCGAGTACCTCGACGCCTTGCCGGACGAAGCCATCGACCGGTTCTGTACCCGCGCAAATGACATGATCGTGCCCTCCGCATCGCAACACGTTCTTTTCCCGCAAGGGGGTGCGGTAGGGCGGGGACCGGTTCACTACCCGCTTCCGTGGCGGCACGCCCCGTGGGTGGTCCATCCTTTCGGCTTGTGGCTGGACCCGGCCGATGACGAGCGCGCTCGGCGCTGGGCGCATGACATCCGCGCCGACCTCAAACCGTGGTCCAGCGGCGCGGTCTACCTCAACTTCATCGGAAACGAGGGGGAGGATCGACTCAAAGCCGGGTTCGGCCGGGAAAACTACGCGCGACTCGCCAAAGTGAAAACGCAGTACGACCCGGAGAACCTCTTTCACTTGAATCACAACATCAAGCCGGCATGAACCCTGGCTGCTGGAAAAGGATCATATGAGTCTACTAACCGATCGCATCGAAAAAGATGTTCTGCTCAAGGCACCGCTCGCCAGGGTGTGGCGCGCACTGTCGAATGCCGAGGAATTCGGTGACTGGTTCGGCGTCGCGCTCAAGGGAAAAAGCTTCGCAGTGGGCCAACATGTGCAGGGACAGATCGCCTCCCCGGGCTACGAGCACCTCGTCTTTGACGTGCTGATCGAGCGCATGGAGCCGCAGCGTTTGCTGGCCTTTCGCTGGCATCCCTACGCTGTGAATCGCGCCGTTGATTATTCGCAAGAGCCAACCACGCTGGTCGAGCTCGAGTTGAAGGCCGTCGAGGGCGGCACCTTGCTGAGCGTCGTCGAATCCGGCTATGACAATGTCCCGCCGGCGCGTCGTCTGGAAGCATTTCGCATGAACAGCGGGGGCTGGGATGAGCAGATGGAGAATATCAAGAAACATGTTGCCGCACCCTAACGCGCCATCCGCGTAGGCGGGGCGGCCTGATGGCTTATCCTGCACACTTCATCGCCTGCAGGAGACCTTTATGACCAGCCCCATTCGACGCATCGCCATCTGCACTGGCGGAGGTGATGCGCCCGGCCTCAATGCGGTCATCCGGGCCACGGTGACCGCCGCTGCCAACCGGGGCTGGTCGTGTATGGGTATTCGCAATGGGTTCAACGGCATCCTGCAGCCCGAGCGCTACCCCACCGGCGGTGTGATGGAACTCACGCGCGACCAGGTGCGTGGCATTGCACACTTGGGCGGCACCCTGCTGGGCACCACCAACAAGGGCGACCCGTTTCATTTTCCTCTCACCTTGCCGGATGGCACGCTGACGGAAATCGACCGCTCCGACGAGATCCTGGACTACTTCCAGCGCGAGGGCATCGATGCCCTGGTATCGGTAGGGGGCGACGGCTCGCTCACCATCGCCAATGAGCTGCATCGCAAGGGCCTGCGCGTGGTCGGAGTGCCCAAGACCATCGACAACGACCTGGACAAGACCTTTACCACCTTTGGTTTTGACACGGCGGTGTCATTTGCCACCGAGTGCCTGGACCGTCTGCACAGCACGGCCGAGAGCCATCAGCGGGTAATGGTGGTGGAGGTGATGGGGCGCTACGCGGGCTGGATCGCGCTGCATGCGGGCATCGCCGGCGGGGCGCACGCGATTCTCATCCCCGAGATGGCCTTTGACCTGGACAAGGTGGCGGCCAAGATTCGTGAGCGGGACGCTGACGGGCGCCTGTATTCGCTGGTGGTGGTGGCCGAGGGCGCGCTGCCCCAGCATGGCCAGCGCGCGGTGCTGGCGCCGGCCGAAATCGGGCACGCGGAGCGCCTGGGCGGTATTGGCGAGCAGGTCGCCCGGGACTTGGCGCAACGCACCGGCAAGGAGGCGCGCACCGTGGTGCTGGGACATTTGCTGCGCGGCGGCAGCCCGACCTCGTTTGACCGGCTGGCGGCCCTGCGTTTTGGGTCCGCCGCCGTGCGCGCACTCGACGAAGGCCTGTCCGGCGTGATGGTCGCGCTGGGCTTCCCCAACGTGAACTATGTCCCGCTGGAAGAAGTGGCCGGGCGCATGAAAGCCGTGCCGCCTGACTGCGACACGCTGCAGACCGGGCGTGACCTGGGTGTGTGTTTCGGCGACTGAGCCCGGCAAATTGCGTGGAAATCCGCATAATGGGCGACTTGTGGAGTGCTGAGAATGGGGAGCAATACCATGCGCCTTTTGCTGGTGGAAGATGACACGATGATCGGCGAGACCGTGCTCGATTTATTGCGGGCCGAGCACTATGCCGTCGATTGGGTCCGGGACGGCGAGATGGCCGACACCGCCCTGCAAACGCAGACCTATGACCTGGTCCTGCTGGACCTTGGTTTACCGCATCGCGATGGCCTGAGCGTGCTGCGGGCCATGCGCACGCGCAAGGAGCGTACCCCGGTATTGATTGCGACGGCGCGCGATTCGGTGCAACAACGCATCGAGGGGCTGGACGCGGGCGCGGACGACTATGTGCTCAAACCCTATGATCTCGATGAGATGCTCGCCCGCATCCGCGCACTGTTGCGCCGGGCTTCGGGCCGGGCCGAGCCGATTTATGAGCACAAGGGCGTGAGCATCAATACGACGACCCGTGAGGTCAAGCTGGACGACCAGCCCGTGTTGCTGTCGGCGCGCGAATGGGCGGTGCTTGAACCACTGATTGCCCGGCCGGGCCGGGTTTTCTCGCGTCTCCAGATCGAGGAAAAGTTATACGGATGGAAAGACGGGGTCAGCAGCAATGCCGTGGAGGTCTATATCCACGGGGTGCGCAAGAAATTGGGGGACGAGCTGATCCAGAACGTGCGCGGCGTGGGTTACATGGTGCCAAAGGGGGCAGGATGAAAGCGCCGGCACCTCACTCATTGCGGACGCGACTGCTGTGGTGGTTGCTGGTCGCCATTCTGCTGACGGCGGTGGCGCAAGCCTCGATCGCCTACCGCACGGCGCGTGCCGAAGCCGACGACATCTTCGATTACCACATGCAGCAGATGGCGATGTCCTTGCGCTCGGTGCTGCCCCTTAACGCGGACGGCGCTGGGATGGACGGGCCCCGCATCGGAGAGAACGCCGACTTCGTCGTGCAGGTGTGGACCGCCAATGGCTTGCGCGTGTTCCAGTCAACCGCGCGCGCCGCGCTGCCAGACCGGGCCGCGCCCGGATTTTCTGATTTGAAAGTGCAAGGCACCACCTACCGGGTGTTCTCGATGCAGACGGAGTCCCAGACCATCCAGATTGCGCAGGATATGGCCGCCCGCCGCGAGATGGCCAGCACGCTGGCCTTGCGCACGGTGGCGCCGATTGCCGTGATGGCGCCCCTGCTGATGCTGGTCGCGTGGTGGGTGGTAAGCGTCTCGCTGGCACCGGTATCGCGGGTGCGGCGCCAAGTGGCCGCACGTCAGGCGGACGACCTCACGGAGTTGAGCGAGGCCGACTTGCCGGATGAAATACGGCCGTTGGTGCATGAGCTCAATCTCCTGTTCCGCCGGGTGCGACGCGCCTTCGATGCGCAGAAAAGCTTCGTCGGCGACGCCGCCCACGAGTTGCGCTCGCCGCTCGCGGCGCTGAAACTGCAGGCGCAGAGCCTGCGGCGCGCCTCCGACGTGGCGACGCGGGAAGTGGCGGTGGGCCGGTTAACCGCAGGCATCGACCGCGCATCGCGCCTGGTGGAGCAACTGCTGGTGCTGGCACGTCAGCAAGCCACTGCGGCCACGGGTGACAAACCCGAACTGGTCGTGCTGTCCGACATTGCACGGCTCGTGGTGGCCGACTCGGCCGCGGCTGCGCAGACCCGCCGGATTGACCTGGGCCTGAGCCAGGCTGACGAGGGCAAGGTCACCGGGCATGCACAAGCACTGCGCATTCTGCTGCGCAATCTGGTGGACAACGCCATCAAATACACACCGCCCGGCGGCCGGGTGGACGTGGAGGTCAGCCGGGTTGCCGATCGCCTGGTGCTGACCGTGGACGACAGTGGCCCGGGGATTCCCGAGCAGGACCGCGAACGCGTGCTGGACCGCTTTTACCGCGTCGCCGGGACAGAAACCACGGGCAGCGGGCTCGGCCTGGCGATCGTCAAGTCCATCGCTGATTTGCATGGCACCCTGCTGTCACTGGATCATTCGTCACGGCTGGGCGGACTGAGGGTGGCGGTGAGCTTCCCGACCGGCAAATAATTTCAACACGTCTCCGCCAGATTTCACGCCCTGCGCGCCGGGTAGCACTTACCATGCAGGCCAATCAAAGGAGACTTGCATGACCGTGATCACCAATATCGAAGACCTGCGCGTGCTGGCGCAAAAGCGCGTGCCCCGCATGTTCTACGACTACGCCGATTCCGGCTCGTGGACCGAGGATACCTACCGCGCCAATTCCGCCGATTTTCAGAGCATCAAGCTGCGCCAGCGCGTGGCGGTGAACATGGACAACCGCAGCACCGCCACCCAGATGGTGGGCCTGGACGTGAAGATGCCGGTGGCCATCGCCCCGGTCGGTCTGACCGGCATGCAGCACGCAGACGGCGAGATCCACGCCGCCAAGGCGGCCGAAAAATTCGGCATCCCGTTCACGCTGTCCACGATGAGCATCTGCTCGATTGAAGACATCGCCGAAAACACGACAGCACCCTTCTGGTTTCAGCTCTATATGATGCGCGACCGCAAGGCGATGGCGCGCATGATCGAACGCGCGCGCGCCGCCCGCTGCAGCGCCTTGGTGCTGACACTCGACCTGCAAGTGATCGGACAGCGCCACAAGGACCTGAAGAACGGCCTTACCGCGCCGCCCAAGCCGACGCTGTCCAACATCGTCAACCTGATGACCAAACCACGCTGGTGCCTGGGCATGCTGGGCACGCGCCGGCACACCTTCCGCAACCTGGTGGGCCACGTCGAAGAGGTGACCAACATGAGTTCGCTGGCCTCATGGACCAATGAGCAATTCGACCCGCGACTGTCGTGGGCCGATGTTGAATGGGTGCGCAAGCTGTGGGGCGGCAAACTCATCCTGAAAGGCATCATGGACGTCGAAGACGCCCGCCTGGCGGTGGCCAGCGGGGCCGATGCCCTGATCGTCAGCAATCACGGCGGACGCCAGCTCGATGGCGCACCTTCCAGCATCGCCGCGTTGCCCGCCATCGTCGAGGCCGTGGGTTCGCAGATTGAGGTCTGGATGGACGGCGGCATTCGGTCCGGGCAAGACGTGCTCAAGGCCCGGGCGCTGGGCGCCAAGGGCACGATGATCGGCCGCGCCATGGTCTATGGCCTGGGCGCCATGGGCGAGGCCGGCGTCACCAAGGCGCTGCAGATCATCCACAAGGAACTGGACATCACGATGGCCTTTTGCGGCCACACCAATATCAACACAGTGGACAAAGGCATCTTGCTGCCGGGCACCTACCCTAAAGCATCTGCGACACCAGCTTGAAATCGGCATCTTCCGCGAACGATTTGACGTGGAAGCCCAGACTGCGCATCAGCTTGAGCATGGCGGGGTTGTTGGCCAGCACCAGGCCTTCAATCTCCGTCAGCCCCTTCTCACGGGCGAAGTCCATGATGGACAGCATCAGCCGTGAGCCCAGACCCTTGCCCTTGAAGTCGTCGGACACCACCAGCGAGAACTCGCAACTGGTGCGGTCCGGGTTGGTAATGTAGCGCGACACGCCCACAATACGGTTCACCTCGGTCTCTCGCCCATCAGCGCCGGACCGACGTTCGCGATAGACCGCCACCAGCGCCATTTCGCGGTCGTAGTCAATCAGAGTGAAGCGCGAGAGCATGGTGGCGGGCAATTCCTGCATGCTGGAGACAAAGCGGAAGTAACGACTCTCGGGCGAGAGCTTGCGTACAAACTCCTGCAGCATGCTGGCGTCGTCCGGGTGCACCGGGCGCACCGTGTATTCACCCCCACCATGCAGCGGCCACACTTGCTCGTGCTGCGACGGATACGGCAGGATCGCCAGGTGGTTGTAGTGGCGCATGGACGGTGGCGCGTTGTCGATCACGATGCGCGCATCCACCGCCAGCGCGCCGGACTCGTCCACGATGATGGGGTTGATGTCCATCTCGCGCAGTTGCGGCAGCTCGCACACCATTTCAGACACCCGCAACAGCACCTGCTCCAGTGACTCCATGTTGACCGGCGCCGCACCGCGCCATTCACCCAGTGTCTCGGCCACGCGGGAGCGCTCGATCAGACTGCGCGCCAGGAACTGGTTCAGCGGCGGCAACTCCATGGCGCGGTCGTCGATCAGCTCGATCATGGTGCCGCCGGCGCCAAAGGCGATCACCGGACCAAACGGGTCGTCGGTGACCAGGCCGATGTATATCTCACGCCCGCGCTTTTTGCTGGCCATGTTCTGAATCGTGACGCCATTGATGCGCGCCTCCGGCAATAACTTGCTCACCGCCTGCATCATCTCGATATAGGTGTCGCGCACGCCCACGGCGTTCAGCACGTTGAGTACCACGCCCTGCACGTCAGACTTGTGGCTGATGTCGGGCGAGTCGATCTTGAGTGCCACTGGAAAGCCCAGCTGGGTCGCGATCATGATGGCTTCGTTAACGTTGCGCGCCAGGATAGTCTTGGTCACCGGAATATGAAACGCCGCCAGCAGCGCCTTGGACTCCATCTCGGTCAGCACCTTGCGGCGCTCGGCCAGCACACTTTCAATCAGCATGCGGGCACCCTCGACATCGGGCTTGGCCAGATCGGACAAGGGCGGCGGTGTTTGCTGCAGCAGTTGCTGGTTTTGGTAGAAGGACGCGATGTTGCCAAAAGCGCCCACGGCGGCTTCAGGCGTGCGAAAGGTCGGAATCGCCGCCTCGTTCAAGATATTTCGGGCTTCGCCGACGCTGGCGTCGCCCATCAGGCACGTCAACAGCGGTTTGCCCAGCTGTTTGTTGGCGTCCGCCAGTGCGGCGGCAATGGTCCCACTGTCCATGCCGATTTTTGGGGAAAAAATCGCCAGCACGCCATCGACCTGGCGCGCTTTGCCAGCTGCCTCGATCGCCGCCTTGAAATGCTCCGGTCCGGCCTCTTCCGAGACATCAATCAGGTCACTCAAAGTCGCCAGCGATGGCAATTGGGTTTTGAGCGCCTGCGCCTGCTCAGCGGTGAGGCTGGCCAGCTGCAAATTGATTTCACTGACCCAATCCGCGGCCAGCACGCCTGGCCCGCCGCCATTGGTCACGATCGCCAGCCGCCGCCCCACCGGCCGGTAACGCGAGGCCAGGCATTTGGCGGCAGAGAACAGTTGCACAAACGAGCGCACCCGCACGGCGCCGGCGCGGCGCAAGGCGGCGTCAAACACATCATCGCTGCCAACAATGGAGCCCGAATGCGTGAGCGCAGCCCGGTTACCCGGCGGCTTGCGCCCGGCTTTGAGTACCACCACCGGCTTGGCATTGGCGGCGGCGCGCAGGGCGCTCATGAAACGGCGCGCGCTGCTGATGCCTTCCAGATACACCACGATGCTGTGGGTGTGCGCATCGGCGGCCAGAAAATCCAGCACCTGAGCCATGTCAACAGCGGTATTGGGACCCAGCGACACCACGGTCGAAAAGCCCACGCCATTTTTCTGCGCCCAATCAAGAATGGAAGAGGTCAAGGCCCCCGATTGCGACACCAGCGCCAGCGGGCCTTGTGCGCACAAGTTGCCCGCCACACTGGCATTGAGCTGCAAATGCGGGCGCTGAAAGCCCAGGCAATTCGGCCCCAGCAGATGCACGCCGTCGCGCCGCGCGATTTTGTGCAATTCGGCGGCCTGCGCGGCGTCGATGCCGCTGGAGATCACCAGGGCGGCACGGCACTTGATGCGGCCGGCGATTTCAAGGGCTGAGGCCACCTCGGCCGGCGGCAGGACAATGATCGCCAGATCGGCCTGGGTATGGGCCAGATCGGCCAGCGTGCCGCTGGAATGAATATCCAGAAACACCACCGTGCCCGTGAAGCGCTGTGCCACCAGTGCGCGGTGCAAAGCCACTGCCTGCAGTGTCTGCGAAGCCGGATCGTCCGCCTTGCCGGCAAATACAACGATGGATTTTGGCGAGAAAAGCGGCGTGAGAAAGTGCTGATCCATATTGATATATCTTAATTTTTGTCGTGGATTCGAGCTTAACGCGTCCACGCCCCCACGGCCTTGACTTGGCGCATATCCATACGCGCTATCCTCAAAGCATGCGCAAACTAATTCGCTGGCTGGGTCCAGCGCGACTCCCCTTCTTGGTGCTGACGCCGGCCTGCATTGTGCTAGGCGTCGCCTGTGTGCAATGGACCCAGGGCCGGGTCAATTGGCCGGAAGCGTTGTTGGTGCTGCTGGGCGCGGTGGCCGCGCACATCAGCGTCAACGCGTTCAACGAATACCAGGATTTTCACAGCGGCCTGGACGCGCTGACCCAGCGCACGCCCTTCAGCGGCGGTAGCGGCGTGTTGCCCGCCCACCCCGAACTGGCGCGCAGCACACTGGCGATGGCCATCGTGTGCCTGGGTATCAGCATCGGCGTGGGTTTGTATTTTGTTGCGCTGCGCGGCGCCGCCTTGTTGCCGCTGGGCATGGCCGGCGTGGCGCTGGTGCTGGCCTACACGCAGTGGATCACGCGCCACCCGCTGTTGTGCCTGTTCGCACCCGGCCTGGGCTTTGGCCCCTTGATGATTCTGGGCACCCATGTGGCACTGACCGGCCACTACGCGGCCAGCGCCGCTGCGGCATCGCTGGTGCCCTTCTTTCTCGTCAACAACCTGCTGCTGCTCAACCAGTTCCCGGACGCGGACGCCGACCGGCGCGTGGGCCGCCGCCATATTCTGGTGACGTCAGGCCCGGCCGTGGCGGCCCGCTGGTATGGGGTGCTGACGGTGCTGGCGTTTGCCAGCATGCCGCTGGGTGTCCTGCTTGGCCTGCTGCCCGCGGGTGCTCTGCTCGGCCTCTTGGCGCTGGTTCTGGCCTGGCCGACAGCGCGTGACGTGCTGGCGCACGCGCTGGATGTGGAGCGCCTGCTGCCGGCCATGGGCCGCAACGTACTGATCAACCTGCTGACGCCGGTGTTGATGGCCATTGGGATCGTGATGTCGTGAGCGCGCCGCCTGGCGGCCTGATACGCCGCATCGCCCACCTCGACATGGACGCCTTTTATGCCTCCGTCGAATTGCTGCGCTACCCGCAGCTCAAGGGTCTGCCGGTGGTGATTGGGGGCGGTCGCCGCGCCGAGGACGAAACACTGCGCCAGACTTATGAGGGCCACACCCTGGCCGATATTCCGCTGGCTGCCTTCCCCCGGCTGAAAGATTACACGGGCCGTGGCGTCATCACCACCGCCACTTACGCGGCGCGCCAGTTTGGTGTGGGCTCGGCACTGGGCCTGATGAAAGCCGCCAAACTGTGTCCGCAGGCGATATTGCTGCCGGTGGACTTTGCCGAAATCCGCAAGTACTCGCGCGCCTTCAAGGCCATCATTCTCGACATCGCACCACTCATGGAAGACCGCGGCGTGGACGAGGTCTACATCGACTTCACCGAGGTGCCCGGCGGCCAGCGCGAAGGCGGCCGCGTGCTGGCGCGCCTGATCCAGAAAACCATTTTTCAGCAGACCGGCCTGACCTGCTCGGTCGGCGTGGCGCCCAACAAGCTGCTGGCCAAGATGGCCAGCGAGTTCAACAAACCCAACGGCATCTCCATCGTTTTCGAAGGCGATCTGCAGCAAAAAATCTGGCCGCTGGCGTGTCGCAAGATCAACGGCATTGGCCCCAAGGCGGATGAAAAATTGAAAGGTCTGGGGATTCAAACTATTGGCGATCTGGCGCAGAAAGAACTGCAATGGCTGATCGACCATTTTGGCCAGAAAACCGGTGCCTGGATGTTTGACGCCGCTCAGGGCCGGGACACGCGTCCGATCGTGCTGGAGAGCGAGCCGGTGTCGATCAGCCGCGAGACCTCGTTTGAGCGCGACTTGCACGCGGTGCGTGACAGAGCCGAACTCGGCGCCATCTTCACTCGCCTGTGCGAACAGCTCGCCGATGATTTGCAGCGCAAAGGCTATGTCGGCAGGACCATCGGCATCAAGCTGCGTTTCGCCGATTTCCAAAGCGTCACCCGCGACAAGACTTTGGACAGTTACACCGCCGACGCGCAAACCATTCGCCAGACCGCCGGGCAATGCCTCAAACGCGTGCCGCTGGACAAGCGCCTGCGCCTGCTGGGGGTGCGCGTGGGCTCGCTGGTGAAGGCGGGAGACGCCGAAACGGATGACGAAAACAGGCCTTCAGTCCACGGCATATCGGTGTCATCAACGACTGATTCGATAGCGAAAATCAGTCAGCTTTTTTGAGAATTCGGGAGACCGGACGCCTGCAGGATTGACACCTTCGTACCGGAGGTTCCCATGACTCCGCTGGAATATCAGATGTGGGACACCAAGCTCATTCTGTGGGTGCTTGGGTGATGGCGGTTGCGTTGGCTCTCACGCTCGGCTGTGCGTTGCGCTGGCCCGGCCGGGCTGGCGCAGGGTGCGGGGGCTCATGCGCTTCGCTTTTTGAAATCGCCCCTACCCCCTGCGCCACCCCAGCCTGGAGTGCTGCGGTTGACGTTGTTACGTTTGCTATGTTTTCAATAGCTACTTGCGCAATATTTACAGAGGGCGCTCTCAAATCCAAGTGCAACACAGCGGTAGTTTATGGGATGGTTTGCGCTGAGTCTTCAAGCTTGGCAAGCCAGGCACTGTAGACCTCATACGGTGTGCACCAGTCCAGCGTTTTCCTGGGC
>NZ_QEII01000281.1 GCF_003347515.1 Rhodoferax ferrireducens
AGAACACGCATTTCTTCGAGCGTGTTGTGGGCCAATTTGCGTCCGTCCCGTTTCATGCGAATTTGGAGAAAACTCAAACAAATAAGTTCAGAGAATTTGTCCGCTAAATTACTGACTTATGAGTAAGACACATGACAGATCCGCTGTGGTGTTAGTGAAGACTGTGGTCTATCACGCCTTGGGCACTTTGATGCCGTATCCATCAGAGGATCCACCCCAGCAGAGGAGCTTTTCTCCTTGATCAACGGCTGCTCAATCTCAGCGCTCCAATTTCCTTCCCCTTAGGGAGGGATGCATCCATAGCATCTGTAGAAGTGGATGTGCAACATCGTCTGAAAAGAAGAAAAAAGGGGCTGCAAACGAGGTTTTTTCGCAAAGTTTTTTTGGCTTGGTTTGATCCGAATCGGAACACTTTATACCTAGGGAAAGTACCGAGTTGGCGTCGCCACGCCGGCTAGTTAAATTCACGTCAGCTGAACTACTCGCGAGTAACAAGCTGCGCGAACCGCGACCAAATCTAACAAGGAGACAAAATGAACTTTTCAGACAAATCGGAATTGACACCTAAGACTGTTTCACGCCGCACTGAGGCGCCTCGCGGTGGGGTGTTGCGAAAGGCGGGTGAATTGGGTGGTGCCGCAGTGCTCATGATGGCGTCGAGCGGCGCCTTCGCGCTCCCTACGGGAACCGACGTGAACCTGTCCATGAAGCCCGCCTCCGGCGGTATGGCCGGGGCAGCCTATACCAAGCCTCAGGATGCCTCAGCGGCAGTGTTCGGCAACCCGGCGACGATGACGCAGTTCAGTGGGACCAACTTTGGCATCGGAGCCGCATACCTCGCACCCAATCTCGAGGTAACGCAGTCGGGCGCGGCGGGAACGCGGACGTCAAAGAGTGGGGCGGAGGACTATGCTGCCCCCGATGTGGCTGTAACCCATGAACTGGGCGACGGCTGGCATCTTGGAACCGGTATTGAGGTCGACGCCGGCCTGGGGGCGGACTTCCGCAACAGTCCAATCACCGTCCCCGGTGCCAGTGCCGATCCAGCCATCACCGGGCTGCCTCTACTGGTTGAACTTCTGTCATTCAATATCAATATCGGAGCCGCCAAAAAATTGACGCCGCAGACCTCGGTAGGTGCGACTCTGACCATCGGGTTCGGGATGGCTCAACTTGGGACGGCGGGTCCATCCGGGGCGGCCTTTGGGGGTTTTGGTGGCACAACTTCCAGCGTGCATGACTTTGGCTTCGGTGGCTCGCTTGGTGTCACGCACCAACTGACCCAGGCGTTGATGTTGAGTGCGGCGATCAAGAGCCCGGTTAAATACGACTTTAAAAACATCCTGTATACGACGGTAGGAACCCCTGGGTTCCAGAATTTGAGTGTCGAGCAGCCGCTTGAGCTCGTGTTTGGTGGTGCCTACGATATTGCGCCGAACTGGATGGTCGAGACCGATTTGGTGTGGAAGAACTGGAGCAAGGCCGCAACCTACCAGGACGTCTACAACGACCAATTCTTATTGTCGGTTGGCACCCAATACAAGACCGGCCCCTGGAGCCTGCGCATGGGCTACAGCTACGCCGAAGACATCCTGCGCAACACGCCCAACAGCACACTGGGAGGTTTGCGAGGTTTGGGTCCGGCTCCGCTGAATGTGGAGTTGGTCAAGCTGGTCCAGACCACACTGGTTCCCGTGGTCTGGAACCACACTTTGACTGCGGGCGTCGGCTTCGACTTCACTCGTAATGTCCGACTGGATACTTTCGCAGCCTATGCATTTAAGGGCGATGCGAGCCGAACCACTAACGTCAGTGGTGCGGGGCCGGAGACATACAAGGCCGATGTCAACGCTTGGGCTGTCGGCCTGGGTCTTAACTACAAATTTTAGTTGACTTCTTCTGGGGGGAAGAGTAGTGGTAGGGTTGCTGGGGGTTCAAGTCGCCCAGTTCATGCAACCACGTTAGTGCGGTGTTTTATATCAACTGAAAGGAAATTATCATGTCTGCTGTAATGAAATCAATGGAGAGGGTGGGAGCTGGACTGCAGTCCACCCGAAAAATTTTCAACGCTTGGCCAGTGGCTTTAGGGGTAGCTGGTGTGGCGGCACTCTTGCTTTTTTACCGTTTGTACCAGGGTGCCTATTCCTTTAAATACGGGCTGGACTCGACGACGCCGGAATTCCAAACATATTGGGTGACGATGTTCAAGATTGAGATTCCGGTGATTTTCGGCTTAGGCCTTTTCATGGTGGCCTACCTCTGGTTCACGCGGGACAAAAATCTCGCCAAGATCGACCCAGAGACAGAGCTTCGCCGCTATTTCACCTTGGTTGGTTGGTTTCTAATCTATACGTTTGCTTTTCTCGGGATTGCCAGCTTCTACGGTGAATCCGACGGCACCTGGCACCAAACAGTTATCAGGGACACGGCACTGACCCCTAGCCACATTGTCGTGTTTTACGCCTGTGTTCCGTTGTACATGGTTTTTGGTTTCAGCACCCTGACTTATGCAATGACGCGCATACCAAAATTTGCATCGGGACATTCGATACCGCTCTTGTTCGTTGTATTTGGACCGGCGCTCATTCTGGCGAATCTTGGTTACAACGAGTGGGGTCATGCATTCTGGTTTACCGAGGAAATTTTTAGCCACCCGCTGCACTGGGGCTTCACGGTGCTTGGCTGGACAGGTTTGGCTCTGGGTGGCGTGCTGTTGCAGGTGGTGATGCGCATGTCTGAGCTTTTCAAGGAAATCACTGCGGCTGATCAATCGAAAGTGATCGCTTGAAAGCGTAACGAATCAGCGGTCTTTGGAGTTTTTCAGATATGCGAGAGGAGTATTTCTTTTGTAACCTGTTGCCCCAAAGACCGCTTTAAGAAATTTGAAATAAAAAACTAATGAAAGAGAAAGTGATGTGTAAATTGTTTGAGATTTTATTAAAAGGTGCATGTTATGACCGCAAATGACCGGGCTGTACTAGACGTCGCGGAGATGTCGCCAAAAATTGCAAAATGGTCAAGGACATTAGATGTTCTGGTCGTTCTCGTTGCTGCATTCCTTATCATGTCCGTTTCGCACATTGGTTTTTTGCTGCTGGCGGGCGATTGGGATTTTTTCATTGACTGGAAGGATAGACAGTATTGGATCACGATTACGCCAGTCGTCACGATCATGATGGCTGCTGCGTTCCAGGCTATCTTTTGGAAGCTGTTTCGATTGCCCATTGGCGCTACTGCCAGTGTGCTGTTATTTTTGCTTAGCGTCTGGATTGTCCGCTACCACAGTTGGGAAGGTTTGGCGCATTTCCCCTTGAGTCTGGTCGTGCCGGCCACATGTTTGGTGGGGGCCATTATGCTTGACGCCATCCTGGTGTTGACGCGAAGCTGGCTTGTGACAGGTGCTGTTGGTGGCGTACTTTTTGGGTTGATGTTTCTCCCAAGCAATTGGGTTTACCTGGCGCCCTATTTTCAGCCCGTGGAACACATGGGGCAGATGACTTCACTCGCCGATCTGATTGGCTACACATTCCCTCGCGCAGGCACGCCTGAATACATCCGGATCATTGAGCGCGGAACCCTGCGCACGTTTGAAGACTCAGCGAATTGGGTGTCGGCATTCTTCGCCGGGTTTCTCTGTGTTTTCACGTACTTCGCCTTCTGGTGGTTGGGCATTGCGGCCTGCAGCATAAAGTATGCTCCTGTCGGGCTGAAATTCAAGGAAGCGTTTGGAGCAAATACCACAGCAAAGAAGGTGGCAGCATGATTTTAAAAATTCGAAAAATGATCATGGCGGGCTTGGCAGGCGTTGCATTGCTGATCTCGGCATTGCCGCAGACGGCATTGGCACACGGTGAAAAGGCGACTGAGCCTTCCATCAGAACCCGCAGCGTCCAATGGTACGACCTCACCTGGTCCACCGAAAAGGTCAAAGTCAATGATACTGTGACGCTTCAGGGGAAGTTCCGATTGATGAGCGATTGGCCAGATGCAGTTGCAAAACCCACCCTGGTGTTCCTTTCTACTGGGGGGCCAAGCGCTGTTCTGACACGGGTCGAGACGTATATCAACGGACTGCCGGCGCAGCAGTCATTCAAAAATATGGTGCTCGGGCGTGACTACGATTTCAAGATAATCATGAAAGGCCGGATTCCAGGGGATTGGCACCTTCACCCAGTTCTGAACGTCCATAACGCGGGCCCGATCATCGGGCCTGGGGCTTGGGTGAGTGTTGAAGGCAATGCCGCAGATTTCAAGGAGCCCATCACAACGATGACGGGAACCAAGATTGATGATTTAGAGAACTATGGTGTGGCACGGGCGCAGATGTGGCAAGCGGGGTACGCGCTGATTGCGGTTGCCTGGCTGATCTGGTGGTTGCGCAGGCCGTTGCTCATTTCGCGCTGGCGTGTGCTTGAGAAGGGACGCGAAGATTTGCTGTTGACCCGCACCGATGACAAGGTCGCTGCTGGAGTGGTGGTATTGCTCTTGGTGGTGGTGATTGTTGGCTACATCAAAATTGGGAGCGAGTTTCCACAATTGGTGCCACTCCAGGGGGGGACTGTGTACGCAGAGCCACTGCCAGAGGATTCAAGGGGTGTTGCTATCAAACTCAAAAGAGCTGAATATGACGTGCCCGGGCGCAGCATGCGGCTCAGCGTAGAGATGACGAACAACACCGATCAACCGCTGGGCATTGGCGAGTTCACAACCGCAAACATCCGATTCATCAACAAGAAACTTCCAGTGGCCGTGGCGGCCATCAATCCTAAATATCCAAAGGAATTGTTGCCGGGTAACGGGCTCGTAGTCGATAGCAGTGCGCCTCTTGCCCCAGGCGAAAAGCGCGTGGTCATGCTTGATACCACAGATGTGGCATGGGAAGTGGAGCGGCTGGTGAGTTTCCTGTCAAACGTCGACAGCAGAACTGGCGGATTGATATTCTTCTATGATCCCCAGGGGAAACGCTATATCAGCGAGGTTGATGGGCCGATTCTTCCGGTTTTCAAGAAAACAATTTAAAGGTGACAGGGCAGGCCAGCGAGTTCAGCCCTCGCTGGCCTGTTCGTCATGCAAATTGGCATTGGGCGGCACTGTAGTGACAGCTTCTCGATGTATTTCCCTTAAGTTTGATACTGGAGTATGTGATGTTTGAAAAAGGCAGTATGCGAGCATACTTTGCCATTTTTTTGGCCGTATTGCTGTTCGGCTCCGTGCACGAGCGGGCTTTCGCTCATGGCAACCTTTCCATGGAAAAGGATGTTTGCAAGCTGCAACTGGGCAAGTACATGATGCACTTCACTGGTTACCAGCCGGAAGCCACTGGCAGCAAGGAATTCTGCGAGGACATTCCTAGGACGGGTTCTATCGTGATGGCGCTCGACGCGATCGATCCGGAGTTGCGAGACATGCCCATCGAGGTGCGGATCATTCAGGACCCCGAAGGAAAAGCTGATGCTGAAGCTGTCACCGTGTTGCACCTTGCGCCCCAGCGCTATCCGACCGGGAGTATTTCGATCGAGCATAAATTCGATCAGCCTGGAAAATTTGTTGGTTTGGTTACTGCTGGCGAGAAGGGCGAACATGTAGCTAGGTTCCCCTTCAGCGTGGCCATCGACAGGCCGGCCTATGAGAAATACCTGCTGATACTTGTTGTAGTCCTGCTTGGATTTGCCCTTTACCTATTTTCGGGGCGTGCCCGGCGGGCTGCAGAGGTGCGCGCGAGTACCTCGTCGAATAAATTATTGTGATATTCGGTTCCATCAAGGGGTGCTGGTTGCTTGCGATGCTGGCGGTGGCCGGACTGAGCGCCTGCAGCGGTGATGCAGCGGGGTCAGCAGATATTGCCGGGCGCTACGACTACCCGGCGGCGCTGCCGTCCAGTTGTCCAGGCGGTCCCCTGGCAGATGCAGTGGCCGCGGGCAAAGTGACGGCAGGCAAGCTGTCGTATCTTGTGCGAACGCCGGCCAACTACGACGCGCGGTTCGCCCATCCTCTGCTGGTGGTCTACGCAGCAGCTGGTGCCAGCGCCAGTCAGACCGAGCACTACACGCGGTTGACGGCAGCGGCAACATCGCGCGGGCTCGTTGTTGCCTATGTCGATCACCGGCCAATGGGCTTGAAGAACGTCGTCGGATTGGGCGGCGTGGCGCAAAGCGTAGCTAAGCGCTGGTGCATCGATCGCCAGCGCGTCTTTCTGACGGGTCACTCGGATGGAGGCACCGTCTCGACCGCACTGGCGCTGCTGGAGTCGACGCGCGCCGACGTGAACGGCATCGCCGTCAGTGCCGCGGGTTTCCGCAAGCAGGATCTGGAGCAGATGCAATGCCGCTCGCCGATCCCGGTGATGGTCATGCACGGCGCCAAGGATACCTTGTTTCCGGGCTGGGGGCGGGAGACGGCGCAGTGGTGGGCCCACTGCAACGGATGTGCGGCCCCGGTGGTGGGGCCGGATCCGGCAGGCTGCGTGACTTACTCCAACTGCGCCAGCGCTGCACCCGTGATGTACTGCGAAGGGCAGCAGTCGCACCGCGAATGGCCGGGACTTGAGTCCAGGATCGTCGAGTTTTTGCTCAGGCAGCAGATCGGCACGGGACCACCCGGGGCCGGAACTTGAGTTGCGCTAGGCGCAGCAATGAACAACAGCGTTTATCTACGCTGGAAACCGCCGCATGTGGCTTACATGTATATAACTTGAGGACAAAAGCATGGATATCTCTGAAATTAAACACTTGATTTGCGATAGAACTGCGAAATTTTTGGCGCGCGGCACCCACCCCTTGTTGATCGACGGGCAATGGGTCCAGTCCGAGAGCGGACAGACCATTGATGTCATCAACCCGGCCAACGAGGAAGTCATCGGCAAGGTGGCGTCGGCCGGCAAAGTCGAGGTGGACAAGGCGGTTGCTGCGGCGCGCCAAGCCTTTGACCACGGCCCGTGGAGCAAGATGCGCGGTGCCGAGCGTGAACGCCTGTTGATGAAACTGGCCGATCTGCTGGAAGCCAACGCGCAGAGCTTTGCCGAAGTTGAATCCCTTGACAACGGCAAGTCGGCGGCCATGGCGCAAGCGGTGGATGTGGCGGTGGCGGTTGACACCTTGCGCTACATGGCCGGTTGGGCCACCAAGATCGAGGGTGCGACCACCGATATCTCGGTCCCGTTTGCGCCGCAGGCCGAATTCGTGACCTTCACACGCCGTGAGGCGGTCGGTGTGGTGGCCGCCGTCGTGGCGTGGAACTTCCCGCTGCTGTTGGCGGTCTGGAAGCTCGCGCCGGCGTTGGCGGCCGGTTGCACGGTGGTGCTCAAACCCGCCGAGCAAACGCCTTTGACGGCGATCATGCTGGGCGAATTGATTCTTGAAGCCGGCTTTCCGCCCGGCGTCGTCAACATCATCGTCGGCGACGGCCCGTCGGCTGGCGCGCCGCTGGTCAGCCATCCTGGTGTCGACAAGGTCAGCTTCACCGGTTCCACCGAGGTCGGCAAGCTGATCGGCAAGGCGGCGGTCGAGAACATGACGCGCTTCACGCTGGAACTGGGTGGCAAGTCGCCGGTCATCGTGCTGGACGACTGCGACCCCGCCACCGCTGCCGCTGGCGCGGCGCAGGCCATTTTCTTCAACCACGGCCAGGTTTGCTGCGCCGGTTCCCGCCTGTATGTGCAAAAGAAAATGTTCGACCGCGTGGTCGCCGATGTGGCACAGATCGCGCAGTCCATGTCGCTGGGCCACGGTCTGGATCCAACATCGCAAATGGGCCCGCTGGTCTCGCGCGAGCAGATGGATCGGGTCTGCAACTACATCGACATCGGCCTCAGTCAGGGCGCCAACGTCGTGACCGGCGGCGCCCGGTCCGGGGAAAAGGGCTATTACGTGCAGCCCACGGTACTCACCAATGTCAACGCGGACATGCGCGTGGTGCAGGAAGAGATCTTCGGCCCGGTTTTGACCTGCATGCCTTATGACGACATCGAAGAAGTCGCGGCCTGGGCCAACAACACCCACTTTGGCCTGGGCGCGAGCATCTGGTCGAACAACCTGTCGAAGGTGCATCGCTTGATCCCCAAAATCAAGGCGGGCACGGTCTGGGTCAACTGCCACAGTATGCTCAATCCTGCGATGCCTTTTGGCGGCTACAAGCAGTCGGGCATTGGGCGCGACTTGGGCAAGGCGTCGCTTGATTCCTACCTGGAAACAAAGTCGGTGTATATCGCGGTCTGACGCGAAACGCCAACCGATGGCGAGCGGGTCGAGCCGGCCCGCCGCCATCGGCGCCAGCCGGCGTTCTGGATCACAGGCGTGCCGGATTGCGGCACCACGATCAATTCACATGACCCTCTCTCGCGACCCAAGAGAAAAGAAGACAGATGGACTACAACAAACAGCTTCAAGTCAAGCGGCGCAGCGCCACTGAGGTGGCCGCGACCGTCAAGACGGGTGACCGGCTGGATTATGGTTTTGCGCTGGCCGAACCCGACCTGTTCGATGCCGCGCTCGCGGCGCGTAAAAGCGATCTGCGCGACGTCGTGATTCGCGGCGCCTTGAGCCTGCGGCCACGTCAGGTGATGGAGCAGGATCCACAGCAGCAGCATTTCATCAACGAAAACTGGCACTTCTCCGGCTATGACCGCAAGAAGTGCGAGCAAGGGTTGGTGAGCTATGTGCCTTTCAACTTCGGCGAGGGGCCGGCGATTTACCGGAGCCACCTGGGCGTCGATCTGCTGGTGATGAAGACCGCTCCGATGGATCGCCACGGCTTTTTCAACTTCGGCGCGAGCAACACCTACACCCGCGCCATCTGCGACGTGGCCAAGCGCATCGTCGTAGAGACCTGCGAATCCATGCCGACGTGCTACGGGGTCGAGAACATGGTCCACATCAGCGAGATCGATGCGGTGATCGAAGGTGCCAACGACCCGCTGCCCGAACTGCCCACGGCGCCGATCACCGACCTGGATCGCCAGGTGGCCGACTACATCGTGCGCGAGATTGGCGACGGCGTGTGCCTGCAGATCGGTATCGGCGGCATGCCCAACGCCGTCTGTTCGGCCATTGCGCAGTCCAATCTGCATGACCTGGGCATTCACACCGAGATGTTCGTCGACGGCATGGTTGATCTGGTGGAGGCTGGTAAAGTCACCGGCCGACGCAAGCAGAGCCACCCTGGCAAGATCGTGTTCACGTTTGCCGTGGGCAACAAGCGCAGCTATGACTTCATTGATGGCAACGAGATATGCCTGTCGCTGCCGGTGGACCAGACCAACCTGCCGCACAAGATCGCCGAGAACCCCAACGTCGTGTCGATCAACAACTGCATGCAGATCGACCTCACCGGCCAGGTCGCGTCCGAGAGCGCTGGCCATCGGCATGTTTCGGGCACGGGCGGGCAGTTGCAGTTCGTGCGCGGCGCCTTCATGTCCGATGGCGGCAAGTCTTTCATGTGCCTGTCGTCGCGCTACATGAAGGGCGCCAATCCCGCCTCGCGCATCGTGCCGGGGCTGGAGCCCGGCACGGTGGTGACCACGCCGCGTACCGATGTGATGTACGTGGTGACCGAGTACGGCATCGCCAACCTCAAGGGCAAGAGCGTCTCGGAGCGCGCGCGGGCCTTGATCGCGCTGGCGCACCCCGACGAGCGGGATGCGCTGTACGAGTCCGCCCGCAAGGAGGGTATGCTGGGGCGGCGATTTCTGTAATTTCTGAGTGATGCGCCGTCGTTCATTTCAGGCTTGCAATCGCATCTGTTCTGTATCATGTCGCGCAGTTCTGGCTGCGCATTTTTCCCGCGTGTTGGTCCCGCTCGCTGGTTCGATGAGTTCCCGGTTTGTTAATCTGGAGTTTTTATGAAGTTGAAATTTTCCACTCTGGCCTGCGCGCTGACAGCGATGGCAAGCATGGCCGGGCTGCCCGCCTGGGCCGCTGATCATTCGCATCATGAATCCGGACATGCGGACATGCCCGTCAGCAAGTCAACGGTGGCGCCGCGCCCGCTGCCGTCCATCACGATTATTTCTCCGATGGAGGGGGCTCAGGTGGACCCCAGCATCGCGGTGGTGTTCGAGACCGCCGGGGATCTGGCGGCGATGACCATGGGCGCCAGGAAGATGGGTATCCACCTGCACCTCGATATTGATGGCACGTCCCTGATGCCGATCATGAAAGACCTGGTGCCGCTGGGTAAGAACCAGTACCGCTATGTATTCGATCTGCCGGTCAAACCGGGCAAGCACGTGGTCAGCGTCTATTGGTCCGATGCCCAGCACAAGACCATCGAGTACACCGTGCGCAAGGTCAATGTTTTGGTCGGTCCGGCTGCGGACGTGAAATAGGCGCAAGCCGAATGGAGGCCTTGAAAATGATGTTCCGATTCAAGCAGGCATCGGTGTCGACCGGGTCCGGCGACCATGCCGTGCTGCGTGGCGCGGCGGTGCTGATGGCCGGGCTGATGGCCTTGGCGTTCTCTCCTGCTGTCCTGGCACACGCGGCGCTGGTGAAATCGGAGCCGGCGCGGCGCGCCGAGCTGAGCAAAGCGCCCCGCCAGGTTCGGCTGTGGTTCAACGAAAAGATTGAGCCCGCCTATGCGACGATCAATGTGTTTCGGCAAGGTGGTGTGCCGGTGGTGCACCCGCTTGCGCGGGTCGATAAGGAGGATGGCAAACTGCTCGTGCTTGAGCTGCCGCCGCTCGAATCAGGCGCCTACACCGTCAAGTACCGGGTACTGTCGGTCGACGGACACACGGTCGACTATGGCTACACCTTTACCGTGAAAAGCGCATCGGGTTCGCCGTAAATGGAGTTCGTCGGTGTTGCCCTGCGCTGGCTGCAACTGGGCGCTGGCTTGGGCCTGATAGGCAGTTTCTTCCTGTTGTTGCTGAGCGGTCCGAACGTGGCCCCGGCGGCCGTGCGCTGGCGAGATACCGTCCTGGCCGCGACCCGCTGGCTGGCTGGCCTGCTGCTGCTGGTCGGTCTGGGCTTGTTGATGGTGCAAACCGCGTCGGTCTCGGGGCGGGCGGAATCGGCCTTGCGCTGGGCCGACATTTCGCGTTTGCTGGAAAATTCGCGCTTTGGCATTGTGTGGCAGGCGCGGCAGGCCATTGTGCTGGCGCTGTTGATCTTGCTCGTGGCCCGGAACCGGCTGGTGGCCTGGTCCGGCGAGCGTGGTTTCGATGCCTTGCTGTTTATCCTGGCTGTGATGCATGCGACTGCAGCTGTGCTGACCGGGCACGGTGCGGCCACCGAGCCGATCTGGCTGGCCGGAAGCGGCCACCTGGTCCATCTGCTGGCCGCTGGGCTGTGGGCCGGCGGTTTGCCGGCACTGATTCTCGGGCTGCGACTGGCCGCGCGCAGCGACGATCCTGCAGCCCGGACCCATTTTGCGACGGCACTGCGACGTTTCTCGGTGGTCGCGACAGCGAGCGTGCTGCTGCTCGTGGTCTCCGGCTCGGTCATCGGCTATTTGCAGTTGGGTGCGCCGAGGCAGTGGCCGGGCGGCGGCGACGGTCTGTTGGCGGGCTTGTTCACCCTGCTGGAACGCACGGCGGCGCCGCTGATCGCGAGCAACTATGGGCTGCTGGTGCTGGCCAAGATCAGTTTGCTCGTGCCCGTGTTGCTGGTCGCTGCGCGCGTGCGCTTCGTCTGCATGCCGCGTGTCGGTGACATCCGGTTTGACCAGCAAGCGGTATTCGTCGACGCGGTGCGTCTGGTGCGGGTCGAGCTGACCGTCGTACTGCTCATCCTGCTCGCCGCGGCAACCATCAGTGGGACACTGCCCGCCGCGCATGATCAGTTGGTGTGGCCGTTTTCATTTCGCTTTTCGGTCGCGGCAACCTGGGGCGGGGCCTGGGTGGCGTGGCGGGTCACGGGCGGGGTGCTGCTGCTGATCATCAGCGTGGTGCTTGGCGCGGCGGCGCGACAACACCTGCGCGGCATCGACGCCAAAGCCGGCGCCGCGCAGGCGCGTGGCCTGGCTGCCATGGCGGCGGTCACGCTGCTGGGCGGTATTGCCCTAAGCTTGCCGGCGCTGACTGTGGACGCCTATCCAGACACCTATCGCCGCACCGATACCGCTTACGCCGCTGTGTCGGTGGCACGCGGCGCGGAACTGTTCGATCAGCACTGTATCGCCTGTCATGGCGCGGGTGGCAAGGGCGATGGACCGACGGCGGCGCGTCTGCCCAAGCCTCCTGCCAACCTGACCGAACCGCACACTGCCCTGCACACGGCCGGCGACCTTTTCTGGTGGCTGACACACGGCAAGCCCGCGGGCGGCATGCCGGGCTTCGAGTCGCAGATGTCGGTAGAGGAGCGTTGGGACATGGTCAATTTCCTGCGCGCCTTCTCCAGCGGGTTTCAGGCCCGGATACTGACGCCAGCGGTGGTGCCCGGCCGACCCTGGCTGGCTCCGCCGGACTTCGATTTCACCACCACTGTTGGCACTTCGGCCGCGCTCAAGGACTACCGTGAGCGCCAGGCGGTGCTGCTGGTCTTCTATACCTTGCCGATGTCGCAGGCGCGTCTGGACCAGTTGACGCGCTCCTATGCTGCCCTGCGCGCGCGCAACACCGAGGTGCTGGCGCTGCCCTTGCCTGACACGCGTGGCCCGCCACCGGACGCGCTGCCTTACCCGCAGGTGAGCGACGGCGCCCATGGGGCCGCGATGGCCTACCTCCTGCTCCGTCGCACCCTGGCCGATCCCGGTCGCAGCGTGCTGGGTGAGCCGCCGCCGCATCTGGAGTTTCTGATCGATCGTTTCGGCTATGCGCGCGCTCGCTGGCTGCCTGCAGACACGGTTAATACGCACGGTGGGGATTGGCGAGACATGGGTTTTCTGCTGCGCCAGATCGATCTGATCAACGCCGAGCCGCGCCTGTTGCCGTCACCAGACGATCACGTTCACTGAGGTCGCCGAACGAACCGTCGTGGGTACGACTGCAGCGCTGGGTGAATATATCCGGCGCAATGGCTCGGCTATTTGAGTGGAGGGCTGCCTGCTTCGGCCAGTTGGCGCGAAACCCTGGGGTCGCGAAACACCAGGGGCTTGACCACGGTGCGCTGGGCATCGGGCACCTGGGCGTAGGCCACGGCCTCTTGCACAACGGGGTGAAACGGCGACTTGTCGCACACCGGGTCGGTGTTGGCGGCATCGCCCGTGAGCATGAAGGCTTGGCAACGGCAGCCGCCCAGGTCTTTTTCCTTCTCCGGGCAACTGCGGCAGGGGTCTTTCATCCAGCTGTCGCCGCGGAAGTGCTTGAAGCCCGGCGAGGCGTGCCAGATGTCCTGGACGCTCATCTCCCGCACGTTGGGGAAGGCCATGCCCTTGAGCATCTTGAGCATCTTGGCGGTGTGGCAAGGCAGCGCCGTGCCGTCGGGGGTGATGGTCAAAAACACATTGCCCCAGCCGTTCATGCATTTCTTGGGGCGGGTTTCGTAATAGTCGGGCACCACGAAGAAGATGCGGATTTTGTCGCCGAGTTTTTCGCGGTAGTCGTTGGTGACGCGCTCGGCCCGCTCCAACTGCTCGCGCGACGGCAGCAGTCCATCGCGGTTGATCTCGGCCCAGGAGTAATACTGGCTGTTGGCCAGTTCCAGGTATTCGGCGCCGAGCTCGACCGCCAGCTCGATGATCTGGCCGATGTAGTCGATGTTGAGCCGGTGGATCACGCAGTTGAGCACCATGGGCCAGCCGTGGCCCTTGATGATCTCGGCGGTGCGGCGTTTCAGGTCGAAGGTCTTAGTGTGCGAGAGGAAGTCGTTGAGCTCGCGCGTCGAATCCTGGAACGAGAGCTGGATGTGGTCCAGCCCTGCTGCCTTCAGCGCGGCGGCGCGCGTTTCGGTCAGCCCGACGCCCGAGGTCAGCAGGTTGGTGTAGAAGCCCAGTCGATGGGCCTCGGCGACCAGCTCTTCGAGGTCGTCGCGCAGCATGGGCTCGCCGCCGGAGAAGCCGCACTGCACGCTGCCGGCGGCACGCGCCTCGCGCAGCACGCGCAGCCAGTCCCCGGTCGACAGCTCGGTGCTGGTCTTGGCAAAGTCCACCGGGTTGTAGCAGAACACGCAGTGCAGCGGGCAGCGGTAGGTCAGCTCGGCCAGCAGCCACAGCGGCGGGCCGGGCTGGGTGGCGGCGGCGATGCCGGTCGCAGCCGAGGCGGCGCTCATGGCTTGACCCAGCCCTGGCGTTGTGCAATCGCCAGAAAATCCAGTACATCGGCAGCCAGCCCCGAGGTGTCGAACTGATGCTCCAGCTCATCGATCAGGGCCTGCACGGTTTTCTCCCCGTCCAGGCGCTGCATGATTTCGCCGCCGCTGCCGTTGAGCTTGACCATGCCTTCGGGGTAGAGCAGCACCCAGGCTTTTTGCACCTCTTCCCACTGCAGGCGGAAATGACCCGCCACATGGGGCCGGGCCTCCAGGCCCATGGCTGTCTGCGGTGCGGTCATGAAGTCACCTCCGCGCTGTGCGCTGCGGCAGCCGCCTTGGGCCCCTTGATCTCGATCTCGCACTGGCTGAGCATGATGGCGTCGGCCAGCGCCCACAGCACGTCGAGCTTGAACTGGAGAATTTCCAGCGCCCGCTCCTGCAGGGCGCGGGTCTGGCTGAAGTAGTCCAGCGTGAAACGGAGGCCGTGCGCCACATCGCGTCGAGCCTGGGTCAGGCGCTGCTTGAAGTAGTGCAGGCCGGCAAGATCGACCCAGGGGTATTGGCTTGGCCAGGTGTCGATGCGCTGCTGGTGGATGTGCGGCGCGAACAGCTCGGTCAGGCTGGAGGCCACGGCTTCCTGCCAGGGCTGACGACGGGCGAAGTTGACATAGGCATCGACCGCGAAACGTGCTGCCGGTGCCAGATAGCGCAAGGAGGTGACATCGTCGCGCGACAGTCCAACGGCTTCGCCCAGGCGGATCCAGGCTTCAATGCCGCCCGGATCCTGGATGCCGCCGATGTTGTAGCCGTCGTGGTCCAGAATGCGCTGGATCCACTCACGCCGGATCTCGCGGTCATTGCAGTTCGACAGGATCGCCGCGTCCTTGATCGGGATCGATATCTGGTAGTAGAAGCGGTTGGCGACCCAGCCCTGCAACTGTTTGCGCGTGAGCTTGCCCTCGGCCATCATCAGGTGGAAGGGATGGTGGATGTGGTAGCCGGTGCTCCTGCCACGCAGCTTATTTTCGAATTCTTCCTTGCTCCACGGTGCGGGCGTGTTGCTCATAGTTCTATCTCCATGCCGTCATAAGACACCTCGATGCCATGGCGCGTCAGCTCCTGCCGTTGCGGACTGTCTTCATCAAGGATGGGGTTGGTGTTGTTGATATGAATCAGGACTTTGCGCGTGCTGGCAGGCAACTGATCGAGCCACTCCAGCATACCGCCGGGACCGCTTTGCGGCAGGTGGCCCATGGCACGCGAGGTCTTTTTCGAGGCGCCCAGCGCAATCATTTCATCGTCGGTCCACAGGGTGCCATCAACCAGCACGCAGTCGGCCGCCAGCATCGCGGCCCAGACATGCGGTTCCATCTCGCCCAGGCCGGGGGCGTAGAACAGGCGTTTGCCCGAAGCCGTGTCAGTGAGGGTCACGCCGACGTTGTCACCGGGTTGCGGGTGGTCGCGGTGCGGTGAATAAGGCGGCGCATTGCTGATGAGCGGCAGCGCGTTGAAGTGCAGGCCGGGCACACCGGGCATGGCAAAGCCTTTGCCTTGCAGAGGCACATCATGCCAGTTGACACCGCAGTAATGCTCCAGCACCTTGAGCAGTGGGTTGCCGCTGCTCAAGTCTTCGCGCACCAGGGCGTGGCACCACAGTTCGTGCGGCTGGCGGTGCTCGCGCAGCATGTACAGGCCAGTAGTGTGGTCGATCTGCGCGTCGATCAGGAAGACCGCGCGGATGGCCGTGTCACGCAGGCTGCGGGCCGGTTGCAGGGCCGGGAATTCGCGGATTTGCTGCAGGATGTCGGGCGAGGCGTTGAACAGCACCCAATTGCTGCCGTCACCGCTGACGGTGATGGATGATTGCGTGCGCGCTGTGACGCGCTTCGTGCCCTTGCGCAAGCCATCGCAGTTGGGGCAATTGCAGTTCCACTGGGGGAAGCCACCGCCTGCGGCGGAACCTAGAACATGGACTTTCAAAACGGGAGCGTTCCTGATGAGGATCCAGCAAAGACTGTGCGCCTGGCCGGGGCCGCGCAGAGGCAGGTTTCTGCGGGTGGGGTTGGAAAAGGGGCATTACTGAATGAAGATGCAGTCCACCGGGTTGCCCCGGCGGACTGACCGGGATCAGCGAGTGGCGATGTACATCGTGATTTCAAAGCCGAAGCGGAAATCAATCGCGGTGGGGGTTTGCCATTGCATGGTGTAGATCCTTCAGAAGGCGGGTGTCACAGTGCCGGGTGGCTGCTGCGGGGATTGAATCCCATTGAATGATACTCGCCGTTTTGAGCACTTTTACCAACGGTGGATGGCATGAGTTTTACCTCATGATTTTCATGAATCGACGTGACAAGGGGACGGCGCCAATCGTTACACTGGCCCCTATGCCTGCCCGTGCCCTGTACCCCGATTTCCCGCCGTTTGCCAGGCACGAGGTGCCCGTGGGCAAAGGCCATGTGCTGCACGTGCAGGAGCACGGCTGCGCCGACGGCGTGGCTGTGGTGGTGCTGCATGGCGGGCCAGGGTCTGGTTGCGCGCCGCTGTTGCGCCGGTACTTCGATCCCGGTCGCTACCGCGTGGTCTGCATTGACCAGCGTGGCGCGGGCCTGAGCCGCCCGCGCGGCAGTGTGGCGCACAACACAACGGCGCACCTGCTGCGTGACTTGCGCCTGGTGCGCGCGCATCTGGTTATTTCGCGCTGGCTGGTGGTGGGCGGATCGTGGGGCGCGACGCTGGCGCTGGCGCATGCGGCCGCCGAACCCGAAGCGGTGACCGCACTGTTGCTGCGCGCGGTGTTCCTCGCCCGCGAGCAGGACATCGACTGGTTTTTCCAGGGCGCGCGCGCCCTGGAGCCGCAGGCCTGGTCGCGCTTCGCCGCCGTCGCGCCAGCCCGCCAGCAGGAAGCGATGTTGCCCTTCCTGGCGCAGGCGCTGGCACAGGGTGAGCGAGCGCAAGCCGGCGCAGCGGCGCTGGCCTGGTGGCGCTGGGAACAGGCGCTGGCCGGCGCCGGTGTGCCAGACGATCCAGGCGACGCGCTGCTGGACGGGCTGATTGATCGCTACCGCGTGCAAAGCCACTACCTCCTGCATCGCTGCTGGCTCGACGCGCCGCCGTTGCTCGACCGTTGCGCCGAGGTGCAAAGCGTGCCGACGCTGCTGCTGCACGGCCTGGCCGACCGCGTTTGCCGGCCCGAGTCGGCGCAGGCCGTGCAGTGCCGACTGCCGCACAGCCGGCTTCGCTGGGTCGAGGGTGCCGGCCACGACCCCTCGCATCCGGCGATGGTGGCGGCGATGGTCGGCGCGCTCGATGGCTACGCCGTGCACGGTGATTTCGGTGCGGGAGACGCGCGGTGAGCCTGCGCCTGAAAATCAACCTGATCGTCGGCGCGCTGACCCTCGTGTTCCTTGTCGGTGTTGTCGCCCTGCAGTGGCGCAGCATGCGCGCATCGGTTCACGAGGAAGTCGTTGCGGCCAACCTGGTGGCAACCCAATTGCTCAATCGCACCGCCTGGCGCTATCAGGAGCAGGGCTTGCCGGCTATCCTTGGATTTTTGCAGAACGTCGGGCGCGTGCGCTCCAACGACATCACGCTGTACGACGTTGACGGGCGCGAGCTGTATCGCTCGCCGCCGTCGGTGTACAAGGCGGGCCGTGACGCGCCCGCCTGGTTCGAATCGCTGATCTCGCCCCCGCCCTCGGTGCGAACCATCGATTTTGCCGGTGCCAGGCTGGTCGTGCATTCGAACGCGTCGCGCGCCGCCCTGGATGCCTGGGACGATGCGGCGCTGCTGCTGGCCGGCCTGCTGGCCCTGTTTGCCGCCCTCAACGGGCTGGTGTTCTGGGTGTTGGGACGCACGGTGCGGCCGTTTGGGCAAATTGTTGCGGCGCTCAACACGCTCGAAGCGGGCCATTTCGATGTTCAGTTGCCGCGCTTCAAGGGCACCGAGGCGGCAGCGATTGGATCAGCATTCAACCGCATGGTCGGCGTGCTGCGCGAGAATATCGCGGCCGAGCACCGCGCCGTGCGCGCCGAGCGCCAGTTGTCCGACAACCGGGAACTGTCGCGCTGGATCGAGCACCATATTGAGCAGGAGCGCCGCATGATCGCGCGTGAACTGCATGACGAACTGGCCCAGTCGGTGACCGCGATTCGCAGCATGGCGCTGGCCATCGTGCAGATGAACGACCCCAGGTCCGAACCGGCGGCACGGCTGATTGCCGAAGAGGCGGCGCGGCTGTACGACGCGATGCACGGGCTGATTCCCAGGCTGACGCCGCTGGTGCTCGACAAGTTCGGCCTGGCCGAGGCGCTCGGTGACCTGGTCGAGCGCACGCAGCGCGCGCATGCCGGGCTGCAGATCGATCTCGATCTTGACCTGGCCGACGTCAAGCTGCAAGACGATGCGGCGCTGGCCTTGTACCGCGCGGCGCAGGAAGGCATCACCAATGCCTTGCGGCACGGGCAGGCGCGCCACTTGCGGCTGGTGCTGGGCCGGCGCGGCGAGCGGGTCGAGCTGCTGCTGCTTGACGACGGATCCGGCCTGGCGGATGACTGGTCGCAGCGCGCCGGACACTACGGTTTGCGCTGGCTGACGGAACGGGTGGAGGCCCTGCACGGCGAGGTGCGGGTGGCCGCGCATGCGCCGCGGGGCGTTGAGTTGCGGGTGACGCTGCCATTGGAGTTTTCATGATCAAGGTGATGCTGGTTGACGACCATGCGATGGTGCGCATGGGCTTTCGCATGCTGCTGGCCGGCGCGCAAGTGGCAGGAAAAATCGAGGTGGTCGCCGAGGCTGGTAGTGGCGAGGAGGCCTGCCGCGACTACCCGCTAATCAAACCCGACGTGGTGGTGATGGATTTGTCGATGCCCGGCATGGGCGGGATCGAGGCGGTGCGCCGGCTGCTCGCGCAAGATCCCAAAGCGCGGGTGCTGGCCTTGTCGGCGCATGAAGACACGGCGCATCCGCGGCGCGTCATGCGCGCCGGCGCGCTCGGCTATCTGGCCAAGCGCAGCGCACCCGAGGCGCTGATTGCCGCGGTGGAGACGGTGGCGCGCGGTGAACGCTTTGTCGACATGCAAACCGCGCAGGCGCTGGTGCTGGCGCAGATGGAAGGCGAAGCGAGTCCGTCCGACATGCTGAGCGAACGCGAATTCTCGGTCTTCATCCAGCTCGCGCGCGGCATGAGCGTGGCGCAGATCGCCAGCCACATGAGTCTTTCCCCGAGCACCGTCGGCACCCATCTGTACCACGTGAAGCAGAAGCTGGGCGCCAGCAACCAGTCCGAGCTGACGCTGGTGGCGCTGCGCTGGGGTTTGATTCAGGTGTAAGCCCAGCCAAAGCGAGCGCCCGAGCCGGGCCACCACCGCTTGGCCTTGTGTAAAAATCAGCGCATGTTAAAAGTACGAGGTCTTACCAAACGCTACGGCGAGCAGGCGGCATTGCAGTCGCTGACCTTCGGGTTGGAGCGCGGCAGCTTCGTCGCACTGCTCGGCCCCAACGGGGCGGGCAAGTCCACCTTGTTCCAGGTTTTGACCGGGCTTTTCGCGGCCGATGAGGGCGATGTCGAAGTGGCCGGCTTGTCGCTGCGGCGCGAGCCGCGCCGGGCGCTGGCGCACATCGGGGTGGTGTTCCAGCAGCAGTCGCTGGACCTGGACCTGAGCGTCGCGCGCAACCTGCAGTTTCAGGCCGATTTGCAGGGCTTGCCGCGCGCGCTGGCAGCAGAGCGCATCGTGCAGGACGCGGCGCGGTTTGGCCTGGACAACGATATGGCGCGGCCAGTGCGCGAACTTTCGGGCGGCAACCGGCGCAAGGTCGAGCTGGTGCGCGCCCTGCTGCACCGGCCTGATCTGTTGCTGATGGACGAGGCCACCGTTGGGCTGGACCCGAAATCGCGCCGTGACCTGCTGGACAACCTGCACGATGAAGTGAAGCTGCGCGGCGTGACGGTGTTGTGGGCCACCCACCTGGTGGCCGAGGCCGAAGGCGCCGACCGCGTGCTGGTGCTGCACCGTGGGCAATTGCTGGCCGATGGCACGCCCGCCGAAGTCACCCGTGCCTTGGGCGGGGCGACGCTCGAAGCCGCGTTCATTGCCGCCACCCCGGATGCACCCAAGCACTCGAACCCACAACCCTGATGAAGGAAGCCACATCCATGATGAAAAGTCCCCTGCTGGTCGGGCTCGTCCTGACCGCGCTGGTTGCCGCCGCGCAGGCCAAAGACACGGGTCTGGCCTACATATCGAGTGAGAAGGATCACGCAATCACTCTCGTCGACGTGAAGACGCTCAAGGTTGTCGGCAGCATTGCCACCTGCAAGCGCCCGCGCCACATGCAGTTGCTGCCCGGCGGGCTGCAGTTGATGGTGGCGTGCAGCGATTCCAGCCGGGCCGACCTGATCGACCTGGCCAGCCGCAAGTCGGTGGGCAGCGTCCCGCTGGGCGATGACCCGGAAATCTTCGATCTGTCGCCCGATGGCAGATTAGCCTACGTGTCGGCCGAGGAGGAGGGCGCACTGAACATCTTCGACATCCGGGCCAGGAAGAAGATCAAGAGCGTACAGGTCGGCAAGGAACCCGAAGGGGTCAAGCTGTCGCCCGACGGCAAGCGCGTGTACGTGAGCTCCGAGGTCGCGAACATGGTGCACGTGATCGACACCAGCAGCCTGCAGATCGTCAAGAACATTGCGGTGGGCCAACGGCCACGGCGCTTTGCGTTCAACGCCGACGCCAGCGAATTGTGGGTCACGAATGAGCTCGGCAGCAGCGTGAGCATCATCTCGGTCAAGGACCTCGCGGTGGCGGCCACGCTGCGGTTTGAAGTCAAAGGCATGCGCCCGGATGACATCACGCCGGTGGGCCTGGTGCTCGCGCGCGATGGCAAGACCATGTATGTCGGCCTGGGGCGTGCCAACCACGTGGCTTTCGTTGACGTGGCCGCGCGCAAGACGAGCGGGCTCGTGCTGGTCGGCAAGCGGGCCTGGGGCCTGGGGCTGAACCGGGACGGCTCCGAGCTGTTTGTCACCAATGGCTTGTCGGACGACCTGACGGTGATCGACACCGCGGCGCTCAAGGCGCTGAAGACGGTGCCTGTGGGCCGCGTGCCGCACACGGTGGTAGTGGATGACTAAGACACTTGTTTGCCTGGTGATGTTGATGCTGGCGTTGCAGGCCGCCGCCGCCAATTTGACGTTGGGGGTGTTGCAGCGTGAAGACGACGAGCGCCTTGAGCCCCGGCGCGTCGAGCTGGCGTATCCGGGGCAGCCCGGCGGGCCGCTGGCGCAGGCGGTCGAGATGGCTGTGAAAGAAAGTCAGTTTGAGCTGGATGCCGCCCGGCTCCAGGTGAAAGTCGTGGTGCGCGCGGCGCGCTCGGCGGCTGACGCCAGGGGGGTGTTGCAACAGCTGGCGAAGCAGGGCGCCGCAGCCGTGGTGCTGGACCTGCCGGCGGCCTGGATCGCGGTGGCCGCACCGGCGGTCACTGTGCCGCTGCTCAATGCCGGCGAGCCGGATGAGGCGCCGCGCCAGCAGGGTTGCCTGGCGCACCTGTTTCACACGCTGCCGGGCGACCGGATGCGGGCCGACGCGCTGGCGCAGGCGCTGCTGGCGCACAAATGGACGCGCATCCTGCTGCTGCACGGGCCGCGTGCGGCCGATGCCAGCCGTCTGGCGCTGGTGCAAGCCGCGCTCAAGCGCTACGGTCTGAAGACGGTCGGTCTCAAGCCCTTCAAGCTCTCGGCCGACCCGCGCGAACGCGATCTGGCCAACCCTCTACTGCTCACCGGCGGCGCCGACCATGACGCCGTCTGGATGGTGGACAGCGATGGCGAATTTGCCCGCGGCCTGCCGTACCGCACCGCGCTGGCGCGTCCGGTGGTGGGCGATGCCGGCCTGGTGGCCGAAGCCTGGGCACCACATTTTGAGCGCTTTGGCGCGCCGCAACTGGCGCGCCGCTTTGCGCGCGCCGCCCAGCGGCCGATGACCAGCGCCGACTGGGCGGCCTACATGGCAGCCAAGGCCGTGCTGCAGGCGGCCCTCGAACAGCCGGGCCAGACGGGCGCGACGCAGGTGTTGAAGGCCCTGAGCCGACCCGACTTCGCCCTTGACGGCTTTAAGGGCGTGCGCCTGGGCTTTCGCCCGTGGGACCGGCAGCTGCGCCAGCCGCTGCTGCTGACCGACGGGGTTGGCGTCATCGGCAGCGCGCCGGTGGAGGGCGTGTTGCACCCCCGCAATGTGCTCGACACCCTGGGTGCCGACGCGGCGGACTCACTCTGCAGGGTCAGACCATGACGCGCCAGGTCGGCGGCATCGTTCATGCCTTTCAAGCCTTGCGGGCCATCGTGCTGCGTGAGCTGCTGAAGTTTTGGCAGCAAAAAGGGCGGCTGGTGTCAGCACTGGTGCGGCCGGTGCTGTGGCTGGCGGTGTTCGCCGCCGGGTTTCGCAACGTGTTTGGTGTTGCCATCGTTGAGCCCTATGACACCTATATTCCCTATGACGTTTACATCGCGCCCGGCCTGATCGGCATGGTGTTGCTGTTCAACGGCATGCAGTCCTCGCTGGCCATGGTCTACGACCGTGAGATGGGCCTGATGCGGCTGTTGCTGACGGCACCCCTGCCGCGCTGGTGGCTGCTGTTGTCCAAACTGGTGGCCACCGCAATGCTGAGCCTGGCGCAGGTGGCGGCATTTGTTGCGGTGGCGGCGCTGCTGGGCACCGTGCTGCCGTTGTCGGGCTGGCCACTGGTGCATGCGCTGGTGGCGACCACCGCCGTGGCGTTGATGCTGGCCTCGCTGGGTCTGCTGCTGTCGGTTTATATCAAGCAGATGGAGAACTTTTCCGGCACCATGAACTTCGTCATTTTCCCGATGTACTTTCTGTCCACCGCGCTGTATCCCTTGTGGAAGCTGGAGGAATCGGGGGCCACCTGGGTCTATCGCCTGGCGCAGTTCAACCCGTTCACGTACGCAGTGGAATGGATCCGCTTCGCGCTGTATGGCAAAGACCCGGCCCTGGCGCCCTGGGTGGTGCTGAGCACGCTGGTGCTGTGCTTCACGCTCGCCTGCTGGGGCTATGACCCGCAGCGCGGCTTTGGCGGCTTGACCAAACGGGGCGGGGCATGAATGCCAGCAGCCACGTATTTTCGCGACGAGCGGCACTGCGGCTGGTCATGGCCGCCTCTGCCTGGGCGGTTGCACCCGGCCTTCGTGCCCAGCCGGGCGAGGGCGGCTTTCCGCGCAGCCCGATCACGCTGTGGGTGCCCTGGCCCGCCGGCGGCGCGACCGACCTCATGATGCGTCTTTTGGCCGAACTGGCGGGCGAGCATCTTGGCCAGCAGGTGATTGTGAAAAACCGCCCCGGTGCGGGCGGTACCCTGGTTATGCCGGTGTTGCTGCAGGCCGCACCCGATGGCTACGCCATCGCGCAACTGCCCCATCCGGTGTTCCGCATGCCGCACGTGCAGAAGGTGCTGTGGGACCCGATCCGCGACACCTCGCCCATCATCCAGATCAGTGGCGTGACGTTCGGCATGGTAGTGCCCGTGGGCAGCCCGTTTCGCAGTTTTGGTGAGGTGCTCGCGTTTGCCGCGGCCCGGCCGGGCGAGCTCACCATCTCCACCAACGGCACCGGCACCACGCCGCATGTGGTGCTGGAAGAATTGCTGACTCGCCACGGTCTGAACTACATCCACGTGCCGTACAAGGGTACAGCCGAGCAAATGGTGGCGGTGGTCGCCGGTCAGGTGATGGTCGGCGTGAACTCCAACGGCTTTGCGCCTTTTGTCGATTCAGGGCAGTTGCGCTTGCTTGTGACTTTGGGTCCGGCACGCACCAAACGCTGGCCGCAGGTGCCGACGCTCAAGGAGCTGGGGCACGGTATCGTGGCAATGTCGCCTTATGGGTTGGTCGGGCCGCGTGGCATGGATGCGGTCATCGTGCGAACCCTGCACGAGGCGTTCAAAGTGGCCATGTTCGACTCGGCGCACATGGCCGAGTTGGCCAAGTATGACCAGGAACTGGCCTACCTCAATAGCGCTGACTATGCGCGCGCCATGCGTGAAACCTTTGAGACTGAACGCCATGCCGCCCGTCTCTTGCCTGAATCTTCCGCGCTGATGGTGCGGTGAAGTGGCATCAATGCGCTGCGGCGTCGGGTGGTTTGCACAGCAGATGAACGTAGTAGGCGCCCAGCCCGTGATCAAACACCTGCTGTTGCGACAGGCAGGCGTTGACGAAGCGCCGGGCGTGCAGCGCAGAGCCGAAGCCCAAGGGCCGCAACAGGTTCGACAGGCCCGGCAGGCGAGCAAGAAACGCAAGTGGCTGCAGCAGGTAACGCGCAATATTCTTAATCCGTCGCGCCGAGCCGATGACGTGTGCCGTGATGTCTTCCTGGCTGAGAACCGAAAAACCAGCAATTCGAGCGAACTCGGCAAAGTCGCTGACGCTGCAGGGCATCGGCATCGTCCAGCCGGCAAGCACATCGGCGATGTAGACCCTTTCCTCCTCGTTACGGGCTGCACGCAGGGAAACGCCATCAAGCACAACCAGGTGGCCGCCGGGCTTGAGGATGCGATACAACTCGGCAAACAAGGCCAGCCGCTCCGTTTCCGGCGTGTAGCACAGGGCCTCAATGCCATAGATACCGTCCATACTGGCCGTTTCGAAAGGCGTGGCGAGATAGTTGCCAACATGGAATTCGGTATTGCCTAAACCGATTGCGCTGGCTCGTGAACGGGCCGCATTGATCTGGCTGGCAACCAGTGACATGCCGACGACTGTGGCGTTCGGGAGGCGTTGTGCCACGGTGGTCACGGCGCCGCCAATGCCACAGCCGGGCTCAAAGATGCGGGGCGAGGCCACGTGATCCAACTGCAGCAGGTTGACTGCTTTGAGCGTGGTCTCGTGAATCGCCTCGTCAAGCGAAACCGCGTGTTCGAGGTCCCAGCCGTAATGCAACTGGGCCGGATGCCCCGAACGCTCCCACCCAAGAATGATCGCCCGCCATACCGATCTCGGACTGGCCCACATTTTGTAGAGGCCGCCGCCGATATCGTAATGAAGGTCGAGCACCACCTGTGCCTGCCGCGAGGCTACCGATGCGTAGATGGGTTCTTCGAAGGCTTCGACACCGCTGCTGCCCGGCGTGGCGGTATCTTTCATTTGCGATCGACTCTGGTGGCTGGATAGGGCATGAACCGCTACTGGGGCTTGTCCCCAGCTTGCTGGGCAAGGCGATGATAGGATGGCAGTCGGGCAATGATGGCGCCGTCCTCACCCATGAAGAGCTTACTGTCGGCGACCTGCCTGCGGTAGTCGTAGAGGTTGAAGTGCAGCACTTCATCCTTTTTCTCGTCCACGATCATTACATTGGCATTGGTCGTGATCGCGTCGAACAGTTTGGCATCGCCGGACTGGAGCCAGAGATAGCTGTTTGACGGCTCCGGCGGCTCGGCGAACTTGGCCACCGGGTTGTCTGCAAAGCGCAGGTGCAATCCCGCTGGCGATAGCCTCACCGCAGCGATATTGCCCGCCAGCGCCGGGGGTGGGAAGACCTTGCGGTGATCCAGCGCCAGATGACTGTCGATCAGGTGTGCGCCTTCGCGATCGACATTGAGCAGCCAGGTGAGCTTGATGCCCAGCCCCCGCAACAGGCCGCCCAACGGAATACCGAGCAGGTGGATGTCCAGCGGCGTGAAGACCAGTTCATTGCTGGCGTTCAGCGCAATCGGCCCGGCCAGCGAGGCATCGAGCCAGGTTCCAGGGAACCAGCTCCAGAGTTTGAGCCCGGCTTGCGCACTCAGGACGTCATCCTGCGTTGTGACGCGCATGTTGTTCAGGGGCCGTGGCGAATAGGCCAAGATGTGCGCATTGAACAGCGCGCTGAGCGCCTTCGGTGGCACCAGTACCTCGCCATGGTGGACGCGGATGACGAAGGTGCGCGGGTCGTCGAACTGCACCGGCTCCCCGGCATTGACGGGCTCCAGGGTGGCGGCTAACTGGTCAACGTGAAAGCCGATGTCGCCAGTCAGGTAGAAATCGACGTTGCGCGCTGACAGCGAGAGCGCCTGGGCACCGGAATCGCGCGCCGTGGCACGGCGCAGGTCACCGGTTTGCATGCCCTCGGGAATGCGCGGGCTGTTCCACTGCGGCAGCCGCTGGTGCAACTCGGTCTGCTGCCGTTCTATCAACGATTGTGCCGTGGCCGGCAGGGCCAGACCAGCGATGGCAATCAGGGCGAAATTGCGTGCGATACCGCGCAGGAAAAAGCCGATGTTCATGGCTGGGTTCCCTTCTTTGCCAGCGTGCCGCAGTTCTGCAGGTAGCCGAAAATGCCGCCGTCGGTGGCGAACTTGAGCCAACCGCCGGCGACTTGCTCGCGATAGCGATAGAGGCAGAAATCGAGTTCCTCGCTCACGGTTTTGCTGGTCATCTCCAGTAGCACGTTGACGGGCATGGTGCGCATGAACTTGACGTCGCCACCTTTGACGATCATGTAGCTCTCGGCGTTCTGGCGCGTCTTGGGCGCCTCCAGCGTGAGCCCGTCGGCAAAGCTCAGCACCAAGCCGCGCGCCTCCAGGCGTGCCTCCTTGATCGTCAGGTCAAGCTTGGGTGGCGGAAACAATTGTCGCGCGTCGAGGTGGATCGTGTTGCCTATAAGCTTGACGCCCACGGCTTCGACCTTGAGCAGTTCGTCCAGCTTTACGTTAGCCGCAGGCAGGACCTTGGTCGCCTCCACGCCATCCACTTCAACGAAACTCGGGGTAAACAGCAGCAAGTGCCCCTGTTCGAGCTTGAGCGGCCCCTTCATCACGAACGGGATCCATTTGCTGCGGAATAACTGGCCCGACAGAGTGAGCTGGCCCGGTGCGGTGGCCAGTTTCAAATCTTTCAATGGCGCACCCTCGAATTTGAAGACATGTTCATTGAACAAAGCACCCAGCGAGCGACTCGTCAGCACCACCTCGCCGTCGTGCGGCTTCAGATAAAACGAGGTTGGATCATCAAAAACGACCGGTGAGGCCGGGTCGTTGGGATGCAGGCTCAGCGTCAGGCGGGGCACGTAAAAGCCAATGTCGCCGACGAAGCGGAAGTTGGTGTTGGTCACGAACATCAACGATTCCGTGTGTCCCGAATCGCGCAGTTGTGCCGTTCGCACTATAGGACTTTCATGGTCACCGTAGGTACTTTGGTCGACCGTGGTGCGCTTGACGCGCTTGATCTGCTCGAACTTTTGCTGCACCTGCTGTGTGAGTGATTCGTACGCCAAGGCGCTACCGGCGCCTAGCAATGCGCCCAGCAGTATCAAACTGCATTTTGCGCTTTGTGTTTTCATGGTCAGTGCCTCTTTTTTTTGAACGCCGATGCCGGGTTCGCTCTGCTTGTGCAGGTAAAGGGGTGGTATTACCTAAGCCGTTTGTGGCAGCCGTGGCGGTAGAAATGGCGTGCGGCAATCCGGAGCAAATCCAGGAATTTCGCACGCAAGCCGGGACCAGGAAATGGACTGTTGGCGGGCGCGTTGTGTCACCAAAACGGGCTTGCCAACAGTGATTGGCAAATCAGCAATGCAACTACTTCACCTTGTTGGTGCCGATCACAGCAGTCTGACCTGTCGCCTTGGCGCCTGAACTATCAGAACCTGCAGCGTCAGACCCCCAGCCGTTGACCGATCCGATGTAAATCCAGATGGCATCGATCTCCTCGGGTTTCACGATGTTCTCCCAGGCCGGCATCGCACGCACTCCCTTGCTGACCGATCGCACGAAGCGTTCCTTGTCGCCACTCGGAAAGGTGCGCAGGTCGAAGAATGCTGGGCTCGAGACGGCGAGGTTGACCCCGTGGCAGCGGGTGCAAAAACTCGTATAGATTTTGCGCCCGGCCTCAGCCGTCGGCCCGGCCACTGGAGCCGACGCTGGGGCTTGTGCCCATGCGCCTGCTGCAGCCGCAGCGAACACTGCACTGATAAGGGTGCGGCGGATCACGGCTGCTGTAACGCGAAAGTCCACACCGAGCCACCGGCCGGTATGTTGGCCAACTCCGGGTCGCCCGCCAGTGCGGCGTAGACGGTGGCGGCACCACTCAACACGGTGATGTACTGCTTGCCATTGCTTTCCCAGGTGATCGGTAGGCCGGTGATGCCGGAGCCGGTCTGGAAGCTCCACAGCTCTTTGCCAGTCTTCGCGTCGTGGGCCTTGAATTGCCCGGTTTGTGTGCCGGTGAAGACCAGCCCGCTGGCGGTCGACAACACACCAGCCCAGTTGGGTGACTTGCTCGGCATTTCCCACACCTTCTTGCCCGTTGTCGGGTCCCAGGCGACGAGCGCGCCACGCATGCCATCTTCAGGTGCCACGAAGCCGCCCAACTCAAGGCCTAGCCACCAGGCCGGGGCCGGCGGCTTGGCCTGCTTGACATATTTAACCTTCATGCCCAGGTTGACGGTATTGAAGAAGGCCAGTTTGCGACCGGGGTCATAGCTCATCGGCATCCAGTTTTTGCCGCCAAAAACGCTGGGCCAGACTTCGACGAAGTCGGTTTGCGTCTCGGTTTTGCGCACAGCGGCTGTCATCGGGGTGTCGATTGGGCGGCCGGTCTTCATGTCGATGCCGCTGGCCCAGTTGACCTTGCGTGCAAACTGGTCGGCTTTGAGCAGCTTGCCGCTGGTGCGGTCAAGCACGTAGAAGAAACCGTTGCGATTGGCCTGCATCACCACTTTGGTCGACTTGCCGTTCACCGGTAGGTCGGCGAGCACAAGCTCGTTCACGCCGTCGTAGTCGTAGGCATCGCCGGGCGAGAACTGGTAATGCCAGACAATTTCGCCGCTGGAGGGGCGGATTGCCAGCACCGAGTCGACGTAGAGCGAGTCGCCGCCGCGTTGGGCTGCGTTCCATGGGGCACCATTGCCCACACCCCAGTAGACCAGGTCCAGTTCGGGATCGTAGGTGCCGGTGAGCCAAGTCGGGCCGCCACCGGTTTTGTACATGTCGGGATTCCAGGTGTCGCCGCCTTTTTCGTCAGGTGCGGCGGTGGTCCAGCGGTGCCATTTTTTCTCGCCGGTTTTCAGGTCCCAGCCATTGATGAAGCCGCGGGTGCCGTACTCGCCGCCGGAGATGCCGGTGATCAGCATGCCACCGGCAATCAGTGGCGCATGTGTCATGCTGTAGCCTTGCTTGTAGTCGGCGGCCTTGATCTTCCAGATTTGTTTGCCATCTTTCATGTTGATGGCGACCACATGGGCATCGATCGTCGTGCGGTACAGCACGCCGTCCAGCGCGGCCAGCCCGCGGCTCTGGGTGCCGCAGCACAGGTAGGCATTCACATCGGCGGGTAGCTCAATCGGGGTTTTCCATTTTTGCTTGCCGCTGACGGCATCGATCGCGAGCGTGTGCGTATGGGACGCAACATACATCGTGCCATCGATGACGAGCGGCTGGCTGGACGCATTGGCCGAATTGTCCAGACTCAGGTTCCACACGGGCGCCAGGCGCTTGACGGTGCTGGCATTTACCTGCTTGAGCGCCGAGTGCCGCTGCTGGCCCCAGCTCATGCCGTAGGTGGTGACATCGCCGGGGGTGCTGGCATCATTTTTGAGGCTGTCCAGCGACTGCGCGCCGACTGCTGCTGCTGCCAGCGTCAGGCAAAGGGTCATCGACCGCATGAGGGTCTTCTGAGAGAGATGGGTCATCATTGTTCCTTGTTGAATTTGAGTCAACGCTGATTTCTTCTACAGCACTGCTGAACTCACTGTGTTCGGGTTCAGAGGTTAGTCACTCGGGAAGGGGTTGCCAAATCGGTACTTTCCCTAGGTGTTAGGTGTTTCGATTTGGAACAATAGATGTGACGAAATGCGGCCCATGTCGTGTTGCCCGGCCGGTCAGAGCGTGCGGCTGATGATCCTAATTGGACTTGACACTACCGCGGAATGCCCCTGAAGTGTCCGTTGATATTGGTATTCGAGCGCAGTCATTGAATTTGACTGCAGCGTGTGAGGCCATGAAGCCAGTCCGCAATTCTGGACAAGAGATATGCACAGGCGGTTCAATACTTTGACGGTCCGAATTCTGAGAATGAAGCCTGCAACAATTATTTTTAGCAGGAGACAAGCATGAAACCTTCAACCGAGGCGGA
>NZ_QEII01000282.1 GCF_003347515.1 Rhodoferax ferrireducens
CCACGCCGGCACCGGCCTGGATGCGCAGCGTGTGACCTTGCGCTTTGAGCTTCTTCGCCGTCTCGGGGGTGACGGCAACACGGGTTTCTCCCACCGTGGTTTCAGTGGGTACGCCAATCAGCATGGGATTTCCTTTGGGAACGGGTCTTTAGTTGAAGCTGAGCAGGACCTTCATGGCCTGCGAGCGGTCGGCGGCCAAGGCGAAGGCACGGCCGGCATCGCGGTAGGGCATGGTGGCGGAGATCAGCGGCTTCACGTCCACCAGGCTCTTGTTCAGCAGGTCCACCGCGATGCCAAATTCCTCGTGGAAACGAAACGCGCCGCGCAGGTCGAACTCCTTGGCCACGAGGGTGTTGATCGGCAGCTTCATCTCGCCCCCCAGCCCCACTTGCACGATGATGCCGCGCGGGCGCAGCGCATCGAAGGCGCCGCGCAAGGCCCGTTCGTTGCCACTGGCCTCGAACAGCACGTCGAAGTGGCCCTTGTCGGTCGTGAAGCGGGCCAGCCCGTCGGGCTGCTCGGCCACGTTGAGGGTCTCGTCGGCCCCCACCTGCAGCGCCTTGCGCAGCGGGTGCGCTCCCATGTCGGTGACGACGATCTGGGTTGCACCGGCGCGTCGCGCGGCAATGACGATCAGGGCGCCGATCGGGCCGCAGCCCGTCACCAGCACCCGTTTGCCCAACAAGGGGCCGGCGCGCCGCACCGCATGCAGCGCGACCGACAGCGGCTCGGCCATCGCGCCCTCGCCGTCGCTCACGCTGTCCGCCAGTCGATGCGCCTGGTAGGTCTCGACCACGATCTCCTGGCGGAACGCGCCCTGCACGTGGGGGGTGCGCATGGCGCTGCCGTAGTAGCGCATGTCCAGGCAGTGGTTCTGCAGGCCCTGCTGGCAATAGAGGCACAGACCACAGGGGTGGCTCGGACTGATGGCGATGCGTTGACCCAGGGCAAACGCCTCTGCGCCTGGCCCGACCTCTTCGACCGTGCCCGCCACTTCGTGGCCCAGCACCATGGGCTCGCTGATGCGCACGGTGCCAAAACCGCCATGCTGGAAATAGTGCAGGTCCGAGCCGCAAATGCCGCCGGCGCGCACGCGCACGCGCAACTGCTGGGGGCCGACGCTGGGGGTGGGCACCTCTTCGACGCGCAGGTCGCCGGGGGCGTGAATGACGAGGGCTTCCATGAGGGAGGGTTTCCTTAATTAAATGTGTGGGGAATGGTCAGAGGGTGGCAGTGACGCCGCCGTCGACGTACAGAATGTGGCCGTTGACAAAATTGGAGGCCTCGCTGGCCAGGAACACGGCCGCGCCGACCAGGTCTTCCACGTCGCCCCAGCGGCGCGAGGGCGTGCGCCCCACCAGCCACTGGGTGAATTCGGTGTTGTTCACCAAGGCCTCCGTCAGCTCGGTCTTGAAATAGCCCGGCCCCAAACCATTGACCTGGATGCCGTACTGGCCCCAGTCGATCGCCATGCCCTTGGTCAGCATTTTCACGGCGCCCTTGCTGGCGGTGTAGGGCGCGATGTTGGGGCGGCCGAGCTCGCTTTGCACCGAGCAGATGTTGATGATCTTGCCGCGTCGGCGCTCTATCATGTGGCGCGCCACCGCCTGGCCGACCAGGAACACGCTGTCCACATTGGTCCTCATCAGCTCGTGCCACTGCGCTTCTTCGAACTGCTCCAGCGGCGCGCGGCGCTGCATGCCGGCGTTGTTGACGAGGATATCGATCGGGCCGCTGTCGGTCTCGATGCGGCTGACCGCCTCGCGCACCGCCTCGGCCGAGGTGACGTCAAAGGCGGCGGTGAGCACGCTTGCGCCTTCGCTGCGCAATTGCGCGGCGGCGGCGGCCAGTTTGTCGGGGCCGCGTGCGTTCAGGATGACGCGCGCACCGGCACCGGCCAGCCCCCGCGCCAGGGCGAAACCGATGCCGGCGCTGGCGCCGGTGATGAGCGCGGTGCGCCCGCTCAGGTCAAAACTCTTCAAGGCTGGCGGCAAGACGGGATTCAAGACAAATTCTCCTGGGTGGGGTGGGGCGTCTGGCTGAGGTCCAGCCAGCGCAGGATGGCATCAAGTTGCTCGCTCAGGGGCTGCATGGCTTCGACGCGCAGCACGCCGGCTTCGCCCAGCGGCGACTCCAGCGCGTCAAACTGGCTGTCCACCAGTCGGGGCGGAAACAGGTGGTCGGTGCGAGCCGCCACACGGGCATGTGCCTGTGCCGGCGAGATGTCGATGAACACGATGGCCAGCGCCGGCGCCGCCGCCCGCAACTGGTCACGGTAAGGCCGCTTGAGTGCCGAGCAGGTCAGCACCGCGCCCGCGTTCGCGTCAGCGAGCAGCGTGCCAAGGTGCGCCAGCCACGGTGCGCGGTCGGCATCGTCCAGTGCGATGCCGGCGCGCATTTTTGCCTGGTTGGCGGCCGGGTGATGGTCGTCGCCTTCGATCAGGACGCAGCCCAGGGCGCGCGCCAGTTCCCCCGCCAGTGTCGATTTGCCGCAACCGGCCACGCCCATGACCAGCAGTTGGTAAGGCGTTGCATCGCTCATCGCCGGCTCAGCACTTCCGGGTTGACCGGCGTCGGCGGCTGGCCCGCCTGTGGATCCAAGCCAAGCGCGGCGACCAGGTTGTCCACCACCAGGTTGTGCATGGCGCGGCGGGTCGGTTCGGACGCGCTGCCCATGTGGGCCGTCAGGACCACGTTGTCCAGGCCCAGCAGATCCGGGTGAATGCGCGGCTCACCTTCGAACACGTCGAGGGCGGCCGCGGCGATGGTGCCGGCCCGCAAAGCCGCTGCCAGCGCAGCGTCATCGACGATACCGCCGCGCGCGATGTTGACCAGCGTGGCGGTCGGCTTCATTTGCAGGAGTTCGGCCATGCCGATGGCATGGTGCGCGCCGGGGCCGTAAGGCAGGATCAGCAACAGGTGGTCGGCTTCTTGGAGCAAGGTCGCTTTGTCGACATACTGGGCGCGGGATTCCGTTTCCTGCGAGGCATCGAGCCGTGAGCGGTTGTGGTAGATCACCCGCATGCCGAAGCCCAGCGCACCGCGTCGTGCGATCGCGCGGCCGATGCGGCCCATGCCCAGGATGCCCAGCGTGGCGCCATGCACGTCGGGCCCGGCGAACTGGTTGTAGATGCCGGTCTTGGTCCATTCACCGCGACGCAAAAAGCCGTCGGCCTGAACGATGCGCCGGGCCGCCGCGAGGATCAGCGCGAAGCCGAGGTCCGCGGTCGTTTCCGTGACCACATCCGGCGTGTTGGTGACCACTACGCCGCGTGCCGTGCAGGCCGCCACATCGACGTTGTTGTAGCCGACGCCGACATTGCAGACGGCCTTGAGTTGCGGGCAGGCCTCCAGCAAGGCGGCATCAATGCGTTCGCTGCCGGTGCTCATCACGCCCGACTTGCCCTGCAGCCGCTCGATCAGCTCGGCCGGGCTCCAGACGGTATCCGCAGGGTTGTCAGTCACCTCAAAATGTTCGCGAAGCCGGTCGGCAATGTCGGGGTAAGTGGCGCGGGTGGAAAGTACTGCAGGACGCATGAGGTCTTGGCTCCGTAGTTTGTGATGGATTTTCAGTTATTGCAGCGCGCTTCAAGCGCGTCGATGAAGGCGCGGCTCCAGCGGCCTTCCCGCATCGCTTGCATGGTCTGCGCTTCGGCTTCCAGCACGGCAAGCGCCTTCTCGATCAACTGCTCGACGCCGGTCTGCGGAATCGCCAGCAGACCGTCCTGGTCGCCGACCAGGATGTCGCCGGGGTTGACGACCATGCCGCCCACGGAGATGGGCACGTTGATTTCGCCCGGGCCATCCTTGTAGGGGCCGCGGTGCGTGACCCCGCGGGCGTACACCGGAAACTCGCGCTCGCGGATTTCAGCCACGTCGCGGATGGCGCCGTCGATGACCACGCCGACGACGCCGATGCTGGCGGCGTAGAACGACAAAATGCCGCCCACCACCGCGTTGTTGAGGTCGCCGCCGGCGTCGATCAGCAGCACGTCGCCCGGACGGCAGAACTCAAGCGCGCGCAGATAGGTCAGGTTGTCGCCGCCGCGCGAGCGCGCGGTGACGGCCGTGCCAGCCATTGTTTGCGTGCCGGGGCGGTGGTAGGGCCGCAACCCCGCGGTGCCGATGTTGCGGTGCATGCTGTCGCTCAGCGCGGCCACCGGGATGTCGCGCAAGGCGGCGAGAATTTGCGGGTCGGCCTGCTGGGCCGAGGGGTTCTTGCGGAGGGCTTTGTAGCTGCTCATGGGTGTCCTTGGATCGGTGGTGTCGGAAGAAGCGCGCTTTAACGGGAAAGTTAGCGCAGGGCCGCCACGGCGCGGGCGATGCGGGTGCATCCTTCTTCCAGAATCGGCAGCGAGGTCGCGATGGACAGCCGGAAGTAGGGCGTCAGCCCATAGGCCGTGCCGGCCACCAGGGCCACGCCTTCGCTCTCCAGCAGGTACATCACGACATCGCTGTCCGTGGCGAGAACTTTCCCGTCGGGCGTGGTCCGGCCCATCAGCTGGCCACAATTCACATAGAGGTAGAAGGCGCCGTCCGGGCTCAGACAGCTCAGGCCCGGGATGGCGTTGATGCGCGCCAGCGTGGCGTCGCGACGCTGGCGGTAGATTTCCACGCTGACGCTGACAAAGCGCTGGTCGCCATTGAGTGCCGCGGCCGCCGCGGCCTGGCTGACCGAACAGCAGTTGCCGCTGGTTTGCGACAGCAGCGTGTCCATCGCCTGGATGATGTCGGTCGGGCCGGCCGCGAAGCCAATGCGCCAGCCGGTCATGGCGTAGGTCTTGGAAACGCCGTTGATGACCACGATGCGATCGCGCAGCGCGGGTTCCACCGTCAGGATGTGCGCCGTGGGCTGGTTGTCGAAACGGATGTGCTCATAGATGTCGTCCGTCATCACCATCACCTGCGGGTGCTGGAGCAGCACGTCGGCCAGGGCGCGGTATTCATCGGCCGTGTAGATGGCCCCGGTCGGGTTGGATGGCGAGTTGATGAGCAGCCAGCGCGTCTTGGGCGTGATGGCGGCGGCCAGCTGCGCCGCCGTGAGCTTGAAGCCGTTTTCTTCCGGGCAGGCGACGGTCACCGGCTGGCCCTCGCTGGCCAGCACCATGTCGGGGTAGGAGACCCAATAGGGGGCCGGGATGATGACCTCGTCGCCCGGCTCCAGCGTGACGGCCAGTGCGTTGTAGATGGCGCTCTTGGCACCGCTGGTGGCAATGATCTCGTTCATCGCGTAGTGCAGGTCGTTCTCGCGTTCGAGCTTGGCGACGATGGCCTGGCGCAACTCCACGGTGCCCGCCATCAGGGTGTAGCGCGTCGCCCCTTTTTCGATGGCCTCGGCGGCGGCGGCACGGATGTGCACGGGGGTGTCGAAGTCGGGCTCGCCGACGACCAGGTTGACGATGGACTTGCCCTGGCGGCGCAACTCATTGGCGCGGTCGGCGGCGGAAGTGCTGGGCGATGGCTTGATTTGACGGACGCGGGCGGAGATGCGGGAGCTGGTCACGGTAGTTTCCTTTGGGCAGCTGGGTAGTGAGTGAACAAGCGCAACGTTACGCGCAGGCAGGCCTTGCCGCCAAGATGAGTTTGGTCTGGTCGCATAGGTGGAGCTTATGAATGCGCAGAATTCCTATGGCGCTCTGGCGCAGTGCGGGGTGTAGTGGTAGGCTGCGCTTTTTCCTTGCAAGGACTGGTGTGAACCTTCGTCGACTCAAGTATTTCGTGAAAATCGTGGACCTCGGCAGCCTGACCCAGGCCGCCGAAGTGCTCTACATCGCCCAGCCCGCCTTGAGCCAGCAACTCGCCACGCTCGAAGGCGAGGTGCGCCAGCAACTGCTGATACGCACCAAGCGCGGCGTCACGCCGACGGAAGCCGGCAAGGTGCTGTACCGCCATGCCCAGGTCATCCTGCGCCAGTGCGAGCAGGCGCGCGTGGACATGGACGCGGCCGGCCATAGCCTGTCGGGCCAGGTCTCCATCGGCCTGGCGCCGGGCACGGCGGCCTCGGCGCTGGCGCTGCCGCTGGTGCGCACGGTGCGGGCGCGCTTGCCGGGCGTGCTGCTCTACCTGAATGAAAACTACGGCAGCACCCTGTCCGAACTCATCATGAACGGGCGCATGGACCTGGCGGTGCTCTATGGCGACAAGGCGCACCACGGCTTGAGCTTTCTGCCGCTGGTGAAGGAGCCGCTGTATCTGGTGGGCCCGGCCGCCATGCCCGTGCCCGCGGACCCGGTGCGGCTGGCCGATCTGCGCGACATCGAGTTGTTCCTGCCGCGGCCCTACAACATCGTGCGCAAGCTCGTCAACGAGGCGTTCATGGGGCTGCAGCTGGTGCCGCGCGTGGTGGCCGAGATCGAGTCGGCCTTCACGCTGAACGCCCTGATCGCCGATGGGCTGGGGGCGACGATTCTTCCGGCATCTATGGCGCGCGAGCTGGTGGCGACCAGCGGTGCCTGGCTATGCCGGATCATCGACCCCGTGATTGAAGCGCCGCTGGCCCTGTGCCAGTCGGATCATCTCCCGCTGTCGGAGCCCGCCCAGGCGGTCAAAGACATCCTGCTCGAACTGGTGGCGGACCTGGTGGAACGCGTGAATGGCCCAAGCGGCGCCTGACATGAGTTGTCTGTCATAAGCCCCCCTTATCGCCTCACAGTGAATTCGTCTTGGCGTTGCCGCCCGTCCGGCGTTACCTTTCAGTCCTGCCGGGTCATGTTCGCCGAACCTGACGGCATCGGGGGGATTTGGAGTCCCTCCGTCACTGAACGGGCATGGGCATGGACCTGCAACAGATCAAAGCACTCATTGACGCATTGACGGCCTCGGACCTGTCCGAGCTGGAGTACCAGCACGATGGCAGCACGCTACGGCTGGTGAAGAACCCGGCGCCCGCTGACCTTCGCGCGCCAGGTTTGCAAGCGCCGCCGGTGTCGGCCCAGCCGGCGCCATTGACCGGCGTTGTGGCAGCACCGGCAGCAACAGCAGCGCCAGTGGCACCCGCAGAGATCTGCTCCCCGGTCTATGGCGTGGTGCATCTCCGGCCCTCGCCCGCCGAGCCTCCGTTTGTGGCGGTCGGCGAGGCCGTCGCGGCGGGCCGGACCTTGTGCGTCATTGAGGCCATGAAGGTGTTCAATGAAGTCCGTGCGGAGCGCGCCGCGACGGTGGCTACCGTGCTGGTCGAGTCTGGTCAGGAAGTCGAGTCCGGACAGCCTCTGTTCCGGCTCACCGAGGCCGGTGGCGGCGCCGCCAAGGAAAACCATGTTTGACACGGTGCTGATCGCCAACCGGGGCGAAATTGCCTTGCGCATCCAGCGGGCCTGCCACGGCTTGGGCTTGCGCACCGTGGCCGTGTATTCGCAGGCCGACCAGGACGCGGTGTACGTGCGCCAGGCGGACCAGGCCTTGTGCATCGGCCCGGCCGCGCCGGGACTGAGCTACCTGAACCAGGCGGCGATTCTTTTCGCGGCGGAAGTGAGTGGCGCGCAGGCGATTCATCCTGGCTATGGTTTTTTGTCCGAAAGTGCCGCCTTCGCCGAACGCGTTGAACGGGCCGGTCTGACTTTCATCGGCCCCAGCGCCGCCTGCATCCGGACCATGGGCGACAAGGTGGCGGCCAAGCGCGCCATGCGCCAGGCCGGCGTGCCCTGCGTGCCCGGCCCCGACGGAGCCCTGCCGCAAGACCCGGCTGCGATCCAGGCGATCGCGCGTGACATCGGTTATCCCGTGATCGTCAAGGCGTCCGGCGGCGGTGGCGGCCGCGGCATGCGCGTGGTGCAGGAGGAAGGCCTGCTGCTGGACGCGCTGGCGCTCACCAGCGAAGAGGCGCGGCGCGCCTTTGGCAACCCCGAGGTCTACATCGAGAAGTTCCTGTTGCACCCGCGCCATGTCGAGATCCAGGTGCTGGCGGACAGCCATGGCAATGCCGTGTGGCTCGGTAGCCGCGACTGCTCGCTGCAGCGCCGGCACCAGAAGGTGCTGGAGGAAGCGCCAGCGCCCGGCATCGACCCGGCGCAGCTGGCCCGCGTCGGCGAGCGCTGCGCCCAGGCCTGCCGGCAGATCGGCTATTGCGGTGTCGGCACTTTCGAGTTCCTGTTCGAGAACGGCGCCTTCTACTTCATCGAGATGAACACCCGCCTGCAGGTGGAGCATCCGGTGACCGAGATGACCTCGGGCATTGACATCGTGCAGCAACAGATCCGTGTCGCCCGTGGTGAATGCCTGACCCTGACGCAGGACGATGTGACTTGCCAGGGGCATGCGCTGGAATGTCGCATCAATGCCGAAGACCCCCAGACCTTTGCGCCGGCGCCGGGACGCATCACCGGTTGGCGCATGCCGGGCGGCTTCGGTGTGCGGGTGGATTCCCACGCCGGCGCCGGTTACCGCGTGCCGCCCTACTACGACTCCATGATTGCCAAACTGATCGTCCATGGCGCGACGCGCGAGGACGCGCTGGCGCGCATGCGCCTGGCGCTCGCTGAAATGTCCATCGAGGGCATCGCCACCAATTTGCCGCTGCACCGCGACATCCTGCTCGACCCAGGATTTTCGCAAGGCGCGGTTGATATTCACCATTTGGAACGCTGGTTGCAGGAGAGACAAACAATATGAAAAGGCAAGCTTGTGTCAGTCTCTTGGGGACGACCGCCGTGCTGTTCGAGGCGCCTGGCGCACTGGATCTGACATTGCAACAGCGCATCTGGGCGCTGGCGCTGGAGTGCGCGGAGTGGCCCGAAGTGCGCGAGGCCGTGCCGGGTATGAACAACCTCATGCTCACCTTTGTCCGCCCGCCCGAGACGGAGGCCGCCTTGGCGATGCTGGAAACGCGGCTGGCGTGCGCCTGGGAACGGGTCCATCCGCTCCCGATAGAAGGACGCGTGATCGAACTGCCGGTCGTCTACGGCGGTGCGGGCGGGCCGCACATGGCGGACGTGGTGGCCCATACCGGGCTGAGCGTGGACGACATTGTGGCCTTGCACAGCGCGCCGCTGTACCCGGTCTATGCCCTTGGCAGCCACCCGGGCTATTGCTATCTGGGGGGCATGGACCGTCGCATCGCGACGCCCCGGCGCCAGGTGCCGGTCGTCAGCATTCCCGGCGGCGCGGTGTCCATCGGCGGAGCGCAAACCGGCGTCTCGGCTTCCGCTGGCCCGAGTGGCTGGAATACGATTGGCAGTACCGCCATGGCTTTCTTCGACCCCGCGCAAGACCCGCCGGCGGTGCTGCGTCCGGGCGACAGAATCCGCTTTCGCGTCGAGGGCATTCTTCCATGATCGAAATTCTTTCCTCGGCCGCTCTCGCCACGGTGCAGGACCTGGGCCGTACCGGCAGCTTGCGCTGGGGCGTCGGGACCGCGGGCGCCATGGACCCGCTGGCGCTGGCCGCGGGCAATCTGCTGCTGGGCAACCCCGTCAATGCCGCCAGCATCGAAGTGCCGGTGTTTCCGTTCGTGGTGCGCTTTGTCGCGGACTGCAGTTTTGCGCTGACCGGTGCCGATGGCGTGGCCCGGCTGGACGACACGCCGCTGCTGCCATGGTGGAGCCACCACGCACGTGCCGGCCAGGTATTGACCTTGAGCCCGCCGCCGCAGACCGGCTCTTGGCGTGCATGCCGCGCCTACCTGTGCCTTGGCGGCGGCGTCGATGTGCCCGAAGTGCTGGGCTCCAGAAGTACCCAGTTGCGTGGTGCTTTTGGTGGTTTTGAAGGGCGTGCCTTGCGCCAGGGCGATGTGTTGCGGGCTGCCCGGTCGGGCGATGGAACCAGTTTGACCGGCTTCGGCCTCGTTCCTCCCGCGCTCGGTCTGCCGCTGCACCAGGACGGGCTTGCCGCCATGCGCGTGTTGCCGGGGGCCGAATACCTGAATTTCCAAGCCACTTCGCGAGCCGCGTTCTGGGACAGAGAATGGAAGATCACGCCGCAAAGCGATCGCTATGGCTACCGGCTGGCCGGCGACAAGCTGACACCGATCGAATCGCTGGAAATGCGCTCGCACGGCATCGTGCCGGGCGTGATCCAGGTGCCGCCGGGCGGGCAACCCATCATCCAGATGCGCGACGCGCAGCCCTCGGGCGGCTATCCCAAGTTCGGAACCGTGATCGAGGCCGACCTCTGGCGCCTCGGCCAGGCGCCCATCGGCAGTCGCGTGCGCTTCATTGAAACCAGCTGGAACGAGGCCGTGGCCGCGCTGGACGAAGTCAACCAATGGCTTGACGAAGTGCGACGGCTGGTGGACCTGCAGCGCTGGCAACTGGGGAGAAGCTGACTCATGACACTTCCAGAACTTCAACAAGTCGCCGCCTGGCTGGCCGACACCGACATCGGCCTGTTTGAACTGCGCACCGCCCACGGGCATATCCGGCTGCGTCGCTATCCCGGGGAGGCCGGCTTTGTGGACGAGACCGTCGCCCCCGGTGCCGTGAATGACGCGGCAAACGCCGTCACCGTGGCCGCGCCACCCACGCTGTTGGTCATCGCCGCACCGTCGCTCGGTTTTTTCCTGCACCAGCATCCGCTGCGCGCGACGCCGCTGGCACCCACCGGCACCACGGTGCAGGCCGGGCAGGTCGTCGGGCTGCTGCAGATCGGCGCCTTGCTTCTGGCGGTCGTCGCGCCGCAGGCCGGCGTCGTCGCCAGCGTCCTGGTGGCCCACGGCAGCCTCGTGGGCTACGGCACGCCCTTGCTGGAATTGCAGCCGCCCTTGCCAGCTTCCGTCAAACTGTAGGAAACCCAAACCATGGACATCGATCTGAATGCCGATCTGGGCGAGGGCTTTGGCCCCTGGCGCATGGGGGAAGATGAAGCCTTGCTGGAGCTCGTGTCGTCGGCCAATGTGGCGTGCGGTTTTCACGCCGGCGACGCTGTCATCATGGACCGCACGGTACGCCTGGCGAAAGCGCGCGGCGTCGATATTGGCGCGCACGTGGGTTTTCCCGACCTGCAAGGATTCGGCCGCCGCCCCATGCAGTTTGACGCCCGGGAACTCGCCTGCCATGTCATCTACCAGCTCGGCGCGCTGGCGGGCCTGGCCCAGGCAGCCGGTTATCGGATGACGCACATGAGCTTTCACGGCGCGCTCGGCAATATGGCGGCGGCCGACGCGGCCCTGGCCGAGCCGCTGGTGCGCGCCGTGGCGGATTTCGACCCCGGGCTCATCATCAGTTCGTCCGCCAGCCGCGCGATCGAGCAGGCGGCCGAGCGCTGTGGCTTGCGCGTGGCCACGAGCTTTCTGGCCGATCGCGCCTGTGGTGACGACGGCCTGCTGGTGCCGCGCAAACTGCCTGACGCCGTCATCCATGAGCCCGAGGCGGTGCTGGCCCGGGTGCGGCAGTTGCTGCAGGACGGATCGGTCACCAGCTACAGCGGCAAGAAGATAGCCATGCGGGTGCAGTCCATCTTGCTGCACGGGGACACGCCCGGCGCCGTGGCGCTGGCCCGGACCGTGCGCGGCGTGGTCGAGTCGGCCGGGCGCATCGTGCCGATTTCACGGCAAATGGCCTGAAAAATGAACGCCATGGCGTCACGCATTGGGCGCTTGCAGCCTGATCCATGCACGGATACAGGGCGATATAAGAGTGCCTTATCGCCTCACAGTCAATTCGTCTTGGCGCAAAAGTGGGGGCGCCGCTACAGTGAGCTGAACACGCCCTGTCGCATGAATTGCTACGCTGATAGCAGCAGGGTTTTAACTTTAACGAAGGACCGGAATGCCATTTTCTGACTATAAAACCGCTTTGGTCACAGGCGCTTCCTCCGGCATTGGCGCCGCCGTGGTCGAACGCCTGTGCCGCGAAGGGCTGCAAGTGCATGCGCTGGCCCGCAGCGCCGACAAGCTGACCGAGCTGGCGGCGCGCACCGGCTGCATCGCGCACGCCATCGACGTGAGCGACCTGCAAGCCATCACCCGCCTCACCCAGGAGGTTGAGTTTGACGTGCTCGTCAACAGCGCCGGGGTGGATCGGCCCGGCTCCATCGTCAACGCCGATGCCGCCGGCATCGATCTGCTGGTGGACGTCAACCTGCGCGCCGTGCTGCACCTGTGCCGCCTGGTCGTGCCGGGCATGATGGCGCGCGACCGCGGCCATGTGGTCAACATCAGCTCGATTGCCGCGGCCTACAACTTTGGCGGCAATTCCACCTACCACGCCACCAAGGCGGCCGTGAGCATGCTCTCGCGCCAGTTGCGCATCGACGCCTTCGGCAAGCACGTGCGGGTCACCGAGATTTGCCCCGGTCGCGTGGCCACGGACATCTTCGCCCACGTGCATGGCGACTCGCCGGAAACCCGTGCGCGTTTTGTCGAGGGCTTCGAGCTGCCGCAGGCCGAGGACATCGCCCATGCGATTGCCTTCGCCATTGCCGCCCCGCTTGCCGTGAACGTGGGACACATGGAGATCACGCCCACGCTGCAGGTTCCGGGCGGCTTGTCGACCGCACGCCCTGCGCATGCAGCGGCGAAATAGCCGCCCTGGCAACGCGACCCCGCATCACAACCGCAAGCACGAGACAGCCGCATGAAAGACTTCAATCTGATGGCGATCCTGCTGAACGCCGAATTCGGCGCGATGCTGGTCCACGGCTTGCTGACGACGCTGAAAATCGCGGCCGGTTCCTGGCTGCTGGCGATGACGCTGGCACTCGTCTTGCTGACAGTCCGGCTGGCCCCCAGCCGGGTCGCCCAGCGGCTGGTGGCGGGCTATGTGTCCTATCACTTCAACGTGCCGACACTGGTGCAGCTGATGCTGTGGTACTTCGGCATTTTCAGCCTGCTGCCCGATGCCTTGCAGACCTGGTTGTCCAATAACAATGCCGAGTTGCTGCTGTCGATTGTGGCGCTGGGTCTCTGCCAGGCGGCCTACTTCTGCGAGGACCTGCGTTCGGGCCTGCGCGCCATTCCCAGCGGACAGACCGAGGCGGCGCGCGCGCTGGGTCATAGTTACATCGGCTCCATGCGCTTCGTGATCCTGCCGCAGGCCGTGCGCAATGCCATGCCGCCGCTGGTGAGTCACAGCGTGTCGCTGTTCAAGAACAGCAGCCTGGCCATGGCCATCGGCGTGGCCGAGCTGACGCACGCGGTCAAGGAGGTCGAGAGCCAGAGTTTCCGTGCCTTTGAGGCCTACCTGATTGCCACGGTGGTGTACCTGGCGGTTTCCCTGCTGATCATGGTCGTGGGGGCCTGGCTGGGCCGACGCTACAGCATTGTCGGGGCGAGGTAAGTCATGTTGAACGACGTCTATCAGATTCTGAGCGACAACTGGCTGTTGCTGCTTGTGGGTCAATACCCCAGTGGCCCGCTGGGCGGCATCGTTTGCACCTTGATCCTGTCCATTCTGGGGATTGTGCTGGCCTTCCCGCTGTCGGTGCTGCTGGCCCTGGCGCGCTTGTCTCCCTGGCTGCTGCTGCGCTGGCCGGCCACCGCGCTGGTCTACGTGGCGCGCGGTGTGCCGCTGCTCATGATCATCCTGTGGGTCTATTTCCTTGTGCCTTTGGTCATCGGCCGCAATGTCTCGGGCTTCACCACCATGCTGTGCACGCTGGTGATTTATGAGAGTGCCTTCCTGTCCGAGGTGGTGCGCGCCGGCATCCAGTCCTTGCCCAAGGGCCAGATGGAGGCGGCCCGCGCGCTGGGCCACAGCTACCTGGGCGCCATGTGGTCCGTGATCCTGCCGCAAGCGCTGTTCAACATGCTGCCCAGCATGCTCAGCCAGTTCATTTCCACCATCAAGGAAACCACGCTGGGCTACGTCATCAACGTGCAGGAAATGACCTTCGCCGCGAACCAGATCAACAACCAGTTGCTGACCAAGCCCTTCCAGGTGTTCTTCATCCTGGCGATGACCTACTACGTCGTCTGTTTCAGCCTGACGCAGCTGGCGCAGTGGCTGGAGCGACGCATCGTCCGCAAGCGCCTGGGCACGTCGGCGCCGCAGCAAGCCGCCGAGGTGCTGCTCAAGCCCGTGCCCCTGGTGGCCGAGCCATGAGCCGCAGGCTCCAACCAAGGATAAGCCATGATTAAATTTTCCAACATCAACAAGTGGTACGGCGACTACCATGCCCTGAACAACATCAACGCCGAGGTCAAGAAGGGCGAGGTGGTGGTGGTGTGCGGCCCGTCCGGTTCGGGCAAGTCGACCTTGATCCGTACCGTCAACCGGCTTGAAGAGATCAAGTCCGGCCAACTGTTGTTCGACGGCCAGGACGTGCATGCCGCCATGAGCAGCGCGGAACTCAACCGCTTGCGTGGCCGCATCGGTTTCGTGTTCCAGAGCTTCAACCTGTTCCCCCATCTTTCGGCCGTGGAGAACGTCATGCTATCGCCGATGCGCGTGCTCGGCGTCAAGCGCGCCGATGCCAAGGCCCGGGCCATGCAGTTGCTGGAGCGGGTCGGCCTGGCGGACAAGGCCGGCGCCTATCCGCTGCAGCTCTCGGGCGGCCAGCAGCAGCGCGTGGCGATTGCCCGCGCGCTGGCCATGGAGCCGCCCGCGATGTTGTTTGACGAACCCACCTCGGCGCTCGACCCCGAAATGGTGGGCGAGGTGCTGGCCGTCATGCGCAGCTTGGCCAATGAAGGCATGACCATGATGTGCGTCACCCACGAAATGAATTTTGCGCGCGAGGTCGCCGATCGCGTCTGGTTCATGGACGCCGGCCAGATTATCGAGAAGGCCGATCCCAAGGCCTTCTTCAGCCGTCCCGAGCACCCCCGCGCGCAACGTTTTCTGTCGGATTTGCGCGCGCATTGACTTGTCGAGTGCACCCCCTGTTTCCCGTCCCATCCCCTGTCTGTCCTTAAAGGAGTTCATCATGTCGACCCCCACCGCGTTTCGTCTTACCGCCATCGGCTGCTGCCTGTCCGCGATGTCCCTGCTCGCCCATGCCGACCAATGGCAGGACATCAGCCAGCGCAAAGAGCTCAAGTGCGGCACTTTCTCCGACGTGCCACCGTTCGCGGCACCCGATCCAAAGACCCGCGAAATGGCGGGCTTCGACGTTGATTTGTGCCATGCCCTGGCCAAACAACTGGGCGTGAGCGCCGCCGTCACGCCCTTGTCGGTCGAGGCCCGCGTGCCCGAGGTCAAGCTCGGTCGCGTGGACGTGACGGTCGCCAACCTGGCCTATACCAAGAGCCGTGGCGAGCAGATCCAGTTCAGCGATCCCTACTACATCGCGAAGGAAATGCTGGCGGTCAAGGCGAGCGACCCCGGCACCTCCAAGGCCGACTTCAAGGGCAAGCGCCTGAGCTCGACCAAGGGCTCGACCTCGGAGCTCTCGATCAAGCTCAATGGCTCCGAGCCGGTCACCTTCGTGGACACCGGCTCGGCCTTCATGGCCGTGCAGCAGAACAAGTCGCAAGGCATCGTGGCGAACACCATGACCATCATCAAACTGGTCAATCAGTCCAAGACGGCCGGCACGGAATTGAAGATGATCAAGGATCCGATGGTGTTGCAACCGATCGGTATTGGCATGAAGAAGGACGAGCCGGTGCTGCTGGCCAAAGTCAACGCCGCATTGATGGCCATGGACAAGGCCGGCGAGATTGACAAAATCTGGGCGAAATGGCTCGGCCCGAACACGGAATACAAAATGGTGCGCGAAGAGAAAGTGATGCCCTTGTCCGAACTGAAGTTCGAATTGCTGCCCTGATACCTGGCAGATCCATCCCTGGGATTCACGTCGGTGGATTGGGCGCCCAGCGATGCCTTGACTAGCCCAGCGCCGCCGACCCGGAGGTTTGGAAAAATACCTTCAGGGCCGCGGCGGTTTCAAGGGGCAGTTCCTCCGGGATGAAATGCCCGGCCGCCATGGCCTGCCCCGACACCCGGCCGGCGCACTGGGCCTGCCACAAGGGCAGGGGCTGAAACAGGCGCTGCACCACGCCGCGCGCGCCCCACAGCACCAGCAGGTCGCAGGCAATCTTGTCGCCCTGCGCACGGCTGATGCGATCGTGCTCCAGGTCGATGCCGGCGCTGGCGCGGTAGTCCTCGCACATGCTGTGAACCGTGGCCGGGTTGGTGAAGCAGCGTTCATATTCGGCCAGTGCCGCCGGTTCGATGTAGCCCAGACCGGCCGACCCCCAGCCGCCGAGTTTGGCGTGCAGATAAGCCAGGGCATTGCCGTTGACCATGGTCTCGGGCAAGGGCGCGGGCTGGATGAGATGAAACCAGTGGTAGTAGGCGCGGGCAAATTCAAAGTTCGTGGCCTGGTACATGTCCAGCGTGGGCGCAATGTCGATCACACACAGGCGTTGCACCCGATGGGCGTGGTCCACCGCCAGCCGGTGCGCCACGCGCCCACCCCGGTCATGGCCGCAGACAAAGAAAGTCGCTACGCCGAGGGCGTCCATCAGTTCCGCCATGTCCTGCGCCATGGCGCGCTTGCTGTAGTTGCTGTGGTCGGCCAGGCCGGGCGTTTTGGACGAGTCGCCGTAGCCGCGCAAATCTGGCATGACCAGATAAAAATCCCTCTGTAACTGCTGCGCCACGCGGTGCCACATCACATGGCTTTGTGGAAAGCCGTGCAGCAGCAGCAAGACAGGCCGCTCACCCGGCAGGCCGCGTGATACATGGGCATGGAGGCGGGCGTCGGCGACATCGAAGTGGCGCGGCTCAAAATTTTCAAACCAGTTCATGGGTATTTCCTTCTCGTGCAGGGCGTCCGTTGTGTCTTGCGGGGTGGCCTCAGGGTTTGCTCGCCAGAAATTTTTGCAGACTGGTGTTCGCCTGCGCGCGCACCTTGGCCTGCAGAAATGGCGTCCACCCCAGCAGCAGGCCGGGCGCGCCCAGGGCCTGGCGCGACCAGCGCCAGAAACTGAAATGGTCGCGGTGCGTGGCAATCAGGCCGTCCGGTTTGAAAGTGAACCGGGCGTCGATGATGTTGTGCACCAGGCGGCCGGTGGCGCTGAAGCGGTAATGCGCTTCCCAGTGAGCCCGGCCAGTGGCGGCATCGGCCTGGAGGCCGCTGAATTCGAGCATCCACGCGTCGCGTCCCTTGGCCTGGGTGGCCGCGCACAGCATGCGCCACATGCCGCCCGCTTCACGGCGACCGCGCAGGGAAAATACGGGGTCGTCAAAGGCCACGTCTTCGGCGTAACAGCTGGCCATGGTGTCGGCGTCCAGATTGGCGAAGGCGGTGTAGAACCTGCGGATGGTGGCTTCGTTGGCGTGCATGGATTTCCTGCGTGTGAAGGTTAAACGTGGGGCGGGCGCTACGGCGGCCAGAGCAGCTGAATGTACAGGCCTTTGCCGCTCGGGCCGTCCGCGATCGAAACCTCGATCTGGTGCCGATCGCAGATCTCCTTCACGATCGCCAGTCCGAGGCCGGTACCGTGGGCGCTGGTGGCCGAGCCACGGTAGAAGCGCTCGAACACCTTGGGGCGTTCGTCGGGGGGGATGCCCGGCCCGTTGTCGATCACCCCCAGCTGTGGCCGCCCGTCGCACAGCGCCACCCGCACCGTCACCTGGCCGCCCGGCGGCGTGTAGCTGATGGCGTTGTGCACCAGATTGTTGACGAGTTCGCGCAGCAGCACCGGTTCGCCGCGCACCGGCACAGGCAGTTCGCCTTCGAAGCCCAGGTCGATCGATTTCGCCCGCGCCAGCGCTAGCATCTCGAAGGTCTGCTCGCGCGCCAGCGCGGCGAGATCAAGCGCCTCAATGTCCAGCGGGCGACCGGGCTCACTGCGGGCCAGGCTCAGCAGCTGGTTCATGACGCGCTGGGTCGCCTGGGTGGACTGGTGAATGCGCAGGACCACGGCGCGCATGCCCTCGTAGTCGTTCTGCTGCAGGGCGTGATCGACCTGGGCCCGCAGCACGGTCAGTGGTGTCTTCAGCTGGTGCGATGCGTTCGCGATGAAGCGCACCTGCGCGTCGCTGAGCTGGCGTTGCCGTTCGGTATGGACGTTGATCGCATGGATCAGCGGCACCACCTCGCGCGGCACACGGTGCGTGTCGATCGGCGTCAGGTCGTTGGCGCCGCGCGCGCGCACCTCGTCGCGCAGCCGTTTCAGGGGGGCCAGGCCGCGCTGCACGCCGAAGGCGATGAGGCCGGCGGCGGCGGTGATCAGCAGCAACTGCATCGCCGCGGACTCGGAGACGATGCGCCGCGTCAGCTGGCGCCGTGCCTCCATCGTCTCGGCCACCTGCACCGTCAGGGTTCGCGGCAGGGTGTCGTCCACCACCGACCAGGCCAGCGCCACCACGCGGATGTTCTGCCCCTTGTACACGGCGTCATAGAACAGCGGCTCGGCGCCGGGCGGCGTGGCCGGCGGCGGCAGGTCGGCGTAGCCGGTGATGTGGCGGCCGGCCGGCAGCGTCGCCACGCGGTAGAAGATGCGGTCCTGCGCGTCGGTGCGCAGCATCTCCAGCGCGGCGAAAGGCAGGTCGGCCACGACCTGGCCGTCTTGCACGCTCAGGCGCTCGCCGATCACCAGCGCCGAACCGAGCAAGGTGCGGTCGTAGGCCTCGTGTGCCTGCGCCAGGCTGCGCAGGTAGCCGATGGCGGCTGCCAGCAGCCACAGCCCGAGCGTCGGGATCAGCAGCCAGCGCAGCAGCAGATTACGCAGGCGCGTCATCGGCCGCCTCCAGCACATAACCCAGTCCGCGCAGCGTGTGAATCTCCGCGCCGCTGCCGTCGAGCCGGCGGCGCAGGCGATGCACGTAAATCTCCAGTGCCTCGTTGCTGAGCGCCGCGTCGCAGCTGCTCAGGCGCTGGGTCAGCACCAGCTTGCTGACCGGCCGGCCGGCGTGCACGATCAAGGCCTCCAGCAGGTCGTGTTCGCGCGGCGGCAGATCCAGGTGGTGCGTGCCGAGCGTGAAGCGGCGCGACACCGTGTTGAACGCCAGCGTGGCCACGCCCAGCACCGAATCCACGGCACCGATCGAGCGCCGGTGCAAGGCGCGCAGGCGGGCTTCGAGTTCGGCCAGATCGAAGGGCTTGGCCAGGTAGTCGTCGGCGCCGGCATTCAGGCCTTGTACCCGGTCGTAGGTGTCGCCGCTGGCGGTGAGCACCAGCACCGGCACCTTGTCGCCGCGCTGGCGCAGGCGGCGCAGGATCTCGATGCCGTGCATGCGCGGCAAGGCCAGGTCGAGCACCACCGCGTCGAACGCGTGCTGGCGCAAGGTGGTGTCGGCCAGCACGCCATCGGCGCAAGCGCTGACCTGGATGCCGAGCACGCCGAGCGATTGCGTCAGCGTTTGCACCAGCTGCAGATGGTCTTCAATCAGCAAGATATGCATGGCGGCGGACGATAAAAAAACATGGTCAATCGGCCTGTGGCCGACCGGATTCGGCGCCAGGGTAGACACATGAAGTGCACGGTGATAATAACGTTTTGGAGACAAACCTATGCCATTGCGTCGCAGGGAAATCGGAGCCGGCTTGCTGGGCCTTGCCGTCGCCAGTTCCATGGCCCTCCCGGCGCTCGCCGCCGCCTCCTTGAGCGCGGCGAACACCCGGCGCGTGCAGGTGCTCTCGACCACCGACCGGCATACCGTACAGCCGCTGATCGACGATTTCGAGCGTCGCCATGCCGGCCTGCGGGTCGACTACGTCGAGCTGGGCAGCCTGGCGCTGTACGAGCGTTTTCTGCAGCAGCAGGACGATGCGGCGGCCAGCGCCGACGTGCTGTGGAGCTCGGCGATGGACCTGCAGATCAAACTGGTCAACGACGGCTACGCCCTGCGCCATGACAGCCCGCACGCCGCCCGGCTGCCGAAATGGGCGATCTGGAAGCACGAGGCCTATGGCACCACGCTGGAGCCGGTCGGCCTCGTCGTCAACCGGCAACTGCTGGCCGCCGGCGAGGTGCCGCAGACGCACGCCGCGCTGACGGCGCTGCTGCTTGCCGACGTGCCGCGCTGGCGCGACCGTGTCGCCACCTACGACATTGAACGTGCCGGCCTGGGTTTCCTGATCGCGGCCCAGGACGCGATGGCCACACCGCGCTACTGGGAGCTGGCGCAGGCGCTGGGCCGCTGCCGCGCCAGCCTGCACGCGGATACCCAGAGCATGCTCGACAGCGTGGCCGCCGGGCACACGCTGCTGGCCCACAACGTCCTGGGCAGCTATGCCGAAGTCTTCGCGCGCGAGCGGCCGGAACTCGGCGTTACCTACCTGCAGGACTACACACTGGCCGTGTCGCGCGTGGCCTTCATCGCGCGCACGGCGCCCAATCCGCAGGGCGCGCGCTTGTGGCTCGACCACCTGCTGTCGGTGCCGGGCCAGCGCCTGCTGGCCGAGGCCGGCGGCCTGCAGGGGGTCAGGACCGACGCCGCCCCGTCGTCGCGCATGGCCACCGCGCTGCGGCCGATCGCGCTCGGGCCGGGGCTGCTGGCGCACCTGGACCAGAGCCGGCGCCAGGCGTTCCTGAAGCGCTGGAACCAGGCGCTGCGCCCGAGCTAGCGCGCTCGCGGGCGCGCCTGGCCGGGCACTCACCTCAATGTACCAGCGTGACCGGGACCTGCGCTTGCGCCGACACATCGCTGGCCACCGAGCCCAGCACCCGGTCGACCAGGTCCGACGCGCCGCGCCGCCCCATCACGATGCGGTCGGCGCCGAATTCGCGCGCGCAGTCCAGGATGCGCTGCGCCACATGGCCGACCTCCTGCCGCAGCGCATACGGCACGCCCGCCGCGTCCAGCGCCGCGCGCGTCGGCGCCAGCGCCTTCGCCGACTCCTCCTCGTAGTAGGACTTCAGCTCGTCCGGGCTCACCAGCATGCGCGCGTGTCCGGAGTAGTCGGCTGGAATCTGCACGTTGAGCAACTGGACTTCGATGCGCGGGTCGCGCGCCCGCTCGCCGCGCAGGTAATCGGCGATGGCCTGGGCTGGCGACGAGGTCTCGACCGGCACCAGCAGCCGCAGCATGCCCGGGTGCGCCACCGGCGCCATGGGTGTGGCCGGCGCCGCTGCGCCAGCCCGCCTGCTGCGGGCGCGGCGCGCCAGCAGCAGGCCGAGCGTGACCACGAAGAGCGCGCCCGCCGCCGCCGCCGCATGGCCGGCCCAGGACGGTTGCGCCGCGTACCAGTCTTTCCAGGCCTGGTCCTCCACCAGCATGGCGCCGGCAATCCAGCCGAGCAGCGCCCCGCCCAGCACAATCACCAGCGGGAAGCGGTCGATCAGCATCAGCACCAGTTTGCTGCCCCACACGATGATGGGCACACTCACCAGAATGCCGAAGACCACCAGGCCGAGATGGCCGTCGGCCGCGGCGGCCACCGCGATCACGTTGTCCAGGCTCATCACCGCGTCGGCGACGATCACGGTGCGCACCGCGCTCCACAGCGTGGTGCCGGCCTCGACCTTGCCGTGCGCCTCTTCGTCGTCGGACAGCAGCAGCTTGACGCCGATCCACAGCAGCAGGAGCGCGCCGACCGCCTTCAGGTAGGGCAGCGACAGCAGCTGCAGCGCGAAGAAGATCAGCACGATGCGCGCCGCCACCGCGCCGGCCACGCCCCACAGAATGCCCTTGCGGCGCAGCGCGGGCGGCAGCCGCCGGCAGGCCAGCGCGATGACCACCGCGTTGTCGCCGCCGAGCAGGATGTCGATCAGGATGATCTGGCCGACCGACAGCCAGAACGCGGGGTTGGTGATGTCTATTTCCATGGCGTGCTCGGCGGTAGAAGCGTGGGGGCAGGCGCCCGGCGGCGCTTGAGCAGGCGCGGCACGATGAGCACGGCCGCCGTGATGGCCAGCACCGTCGCCGAGATCGGCTGCGTGAGGAACACCGTGGGGTCGCCCTGGCTGATGGCCAGCGCGCGGCGCATCTGGGTCTCGGCCAGCGGCCCCAGGATCAAGCCGACGATGGTGGGCGCCACCGGAATGTCGTAGCGCCGCATCGCGAAGCCGACCAGGCCGATGCCGTACAGCAGGGCCAGGTCGAACCACGAATTGCGCAGGCCATAGGCGCCCAGCGTGGCGAACACCAGGATGCCGGCGTACAGCAGCGGGCGCGGGATCGACAGCAGCTTCACCCACAGGCCGACCATTGGCAGATTCAGGATCAGCAGCAGCACGTTGCCGACATACAGGCTGGCGATCAGGCCCCACACCAGTTGCGGCTCGCTGGCGAACAGCAGCGGCCCGGGCTGCAGGCCGTACTGCTGGAACGCCGACAGCATGATCGCCGCCGTCGCGCCGGTGGGCAGGCCCAGCGTCAGCAGCGGCACCAGCATGCCGGCGGCGGCCGCGTTGTTGGCGGCCTCGGGCCCGGCCACGCCTTCGATCGCGCCCTTGCCAAATTCTTCCGGGTGTTTGGTGAGTTTCTTCTCCGTGGCGTAGGACAGAAAGGTCGGAATCTCCGAGCCGCCGGCCGGCATGGCGCCAAACGGAAAGCCGATCGCCGTGCCGCGCAGCCACGGTTTCCACGAGCGCGCCCAGTCCGACTTGCTCATCCACACCGAGCCCTTGACCGATTCGATCTTGTCGACGATGCGGTTCAGGTAGGTCGCGACGAACAGCGTCTCGCCGACCGCGAACAGGCCGACCGCGACGATCACGATGTCGACGCCGTCGAGCAGCTCGGGGATGCCCAGCGTCAGGCGCGGCTGGCCGCTCTGGCTGTCCAGGCCGATCAGGCCCAGCACCAGGCCGAAGAACAGGCTCGCCAGGCCGCGTGCCGGCGAGTTGCCCAGGACGGCCGAGACGGTGACGAAGGCCAGCACCATCACCGCGAAGTACTCGGCCGGGCCGAATTTCAGCGCCACTTCCACCATCGCCGGCGCCGCGATGGTCAGCATCACCGTGGCCAGCGTGCCGGCCACGAACGAGCCGATCGCCGCCGTGGCCAGCGCCGGGCCGGCGCGGCCGCGCTTGGCCATCAGGTTGCCCTCCATCGCGGTGATGATGGTGGCCGACTCGCCCGGCGTGTTGAGCAGGATCGAGGTGGTCGAGCCGCCGTACATGGCGCCGTAGTAAATGCCGGCGAACAGGATCAGCGCGCCGGTTGGCTCGAAGTTGGCGGTGGCCGGCAGCAGCAGCGCAATGGTCAGCGCCGGCCCGACGCCGGGCAGCACGCCGATGGCCGTGCCCAGCGTCACGCCGAGCAGGCCGAGCAGCAGGTTCTTGACACTGAGCGCGACGGCAAAGCCGTCCATCAGGGCGGTGAAAGTGTCCATGGTTCAGGCTCCCCAACTCAGCCAGCCGGCCGGCAGGTTCAGGCCCAGCCCGCGCGTGAAGATGAAGAATACCGGCACCGCGATCAGCACCGCAATCACGATGTCGCGGCCGGGCCGGTGGCTGCCGAAACCGCGCGCGATCAGCGCGTACAGCAGCGCCGAGGCGATGATGAAGCCGGCCCAGCCGATCAGCAGCATGTGCAGCAACACCGCCAGGCTGATCAGGCCGAAGGCCCGCCAGTCGGCGCCCTGTTGCGTGCTCTCGTCGTCCGGCATGGCGCGCCAGCCGCCGTTCAGCGCCTGCCAGCCCAGGACCATGCCGATCAGGGACAGCCCGCTGCCGATCAGGGTCGGGAACAGGCCCGGACCGACGCCGGAGTAGCTGGCCGCCGCCTTGACCAGACTGCCTTGCCAGACGACGAAGGCGCCCAGCAGCACCATGCCCAGCGACAGCAGCGCCTCGCCGCCCAGGGCCGGGCGGCCTGAGGACACCGGCGCAATGGAAGATGAACTCATGGTGAGCCTCTCGATCAGGCGCTATTTCTTGGCCAGGCCGAGCGAGGTCACGATCTCGGCGATGCGCGGCTGCTCGGCATCGAGGAATTTCTTGAACGCGTCACCCGACAGGTACAGGTCGGTCCACTCGTTCTTGTCCAGTGCCTCCTTCCAGGAAGGCGTCTTCACCGCCTTGTCGATGGCCGCCACCAGCTCGGCCCTTTGCGCCTCGCTGATGCCGGGTGCCGCGAACAGCGCGCGCCAGTTGGACAGCACCACATCCACGCCTTGTTCCTTCAGCGTCGGCACGTCCTTTACGTCGGGCAAGCGCTGCTCCGACGAGATCGCCAGCGCGCGCAGCTTGCCGGCCTTGATCTGGGGCGCGAACTCGCCCCAGCCACTGACGCCGACCGTGACGTGGCCGCCCAGAATGGCCGCCTGCGCCTCGCCGCCGCCGGCATGCGCGATGTAGTTAATCTTGGTCGGGTCGACGCCGGCGCTCCTGGCGATCATGGCCGCCAGCAGATGGTCGGTCGCACCGGCCGAGCCGCCGCCCCAGGACACCGCGCCCGGGTTGGTCTTGAGCAGCGCAATCAGGTCCGACAGTTTCTGGATCTTCGACGCCGCTGACACCACGAGCACCTCGTACTCGCCGGTCAGGCGCGCCACCGGCGTAACTTGCGACAGGTTGACCGGCGAACCGTTCACCAGGATGGCGCCGACCATCACCATGCCGGTGACCATCAGCGCCTGCGGGTCGCCCTTGGACGAGGTGACGAACTGCGCCAGCCCAATGGTGCCGCCGGCGCCGGGCTTGTTGTCCACCGTCACGCGCTTGACGATGTCGCCGCTTTGCAGGGCGCGCTGCATCGAGCGCGCGGTCTGGTCCCAGCCGCCGCCGGGCGCGGCCGGCGCGAGGATCTTGACGGCATCCAGCGCCATGGCGCTGGGGGCGGCCAGCAGCAGCGCGCTGCTGGCGATGGCGGCAAGGAACTGCCGGCGTGCATGAGCGATTTTCATAGTGTCTGTCTCCATGGAATTGGTTTTCGAGGGAGTTGATTTTGCGGACGACCGGGACGGGCAAGCTTTCGGCGAACTTTCAAATGTCTTGTGTTGGGGTCGGTATTTACCCGTATAGGGAAATCGATAGGAGCCAATGAAAGAGTTTCGAAAGCCACCGCCCGCCGCCGCCTCCTAGCATCGCCAACACACTTGATCCACTTTCGCACCAAGGACCCCCTATGAACATCACCGGCATGCTGCATGGCGCCCGCCTCCTCAAACTGGCGGGCTTTCCGACCCCGGAAATTCTCGGCCCGGACGCGAGCGAATCCGACATCAAGGCCCTGATCACCCAACACGGCCAGGTCTTCATCAAGCCGGTGTTCAAGGGCGGCGTCGGCAAGAAGGGTAAGGCCGGGCTGGTCGGGCGCGCCACCGATTTGAAGACCGCGCTGGCCGAGAAGGAGCGCCTGTATTTCTGCGAGCACCGCCACGGCAACCAGGTCGCCAAGTCCAATGGCGTGACCTTCGAGGCGGGCGTGCCGGCCGAGCACGAGGTCTATTTCTCGCTTACCGACAACACGCATTTTCGCGCTCCGACCATGACGCTGACGCACCACGGCGGCGTCGACATCGAGGAACTCGACAAGACCCAGATCGTCAGCGTGCCCTTTAATCCGCTGACCGGCCTGAAGGCCTTCATCGTGGCCAACGCGCTGTCGGAGCTGAAGGCGCCCAAGCAGATCATCTCGCCGCTGGTGCAGTTCCTGCCGAATCTGTGGGACCTGTTCCACGACTACGGCATGACCACGCTAGAGCTCAATCCGATCCGCCTGCGCCCCGATGCCAAGGGGCGCCTGACGCCGGTGGCCTGCGACTTCAAGTGCGGCTTCGACCGCGACGACCCGCGCTGGCAGCGGCTCAACCTGCCGTCCGACCTGTTCGCCGCCGACTACTCCGACTTCGAGCAGGAGATCAACCAGCTGCGCACCTACCAGGGCCAGAGCGACGTCTACGTGATTAACCCCAAGGGCACGATCCTGGCGCCAACCTTCGGCGGCGGCGCCAACTCGCTGGTGACGCAGATGCTGGGCGACGACGCCAGCATCTCGTCGGACTTCGGCGGCAACCCGCCCTACGAGAAGATGAAGGCGGTGGCGCGCATCTGCTTCAAGCACTGGCTCAAGCAGAGCAACGTGCTGTTCATCATCGGCGGCAAGAGCAACAACACCGACATCTTCGAGACCTTCCGCGCGATGGCCGATGCGCTGCGCGAGCACTTCGGCAAGTACGGCGCGCAGCCGCTGTACCTGGTGGTGGGGCGCGGAGGGCCGAACCTGGTGCGCGGCATGGGCGTGATGCGCGACACCTGCGAGGCGCTGGGCATCCCCTACCGCATCTTCGGCTTCGACTCGGCGATGAGCGAGGTGGTGGACTACGCGCGCCGCGTCGACGCCTGGATGAAGGCAGGCGGGCGCGCCGAGGTGGCGCGCGGCATGAAGCTGGCAGATTGAGGAGAACAACATGATCAGAAAAAGCGCAGGCAACTTCAAGTACTTCACCGGCGTCGAATCGCTGGCCCAGATCGCCACCCGCGAGGACCGGGTGTGCGTGCTCAACATCCTGGGCGGCGAGTCCAGCGAGGTCACGCCGGTCGGCCATGCCTGGAGCGGCGCCAACGTGGTGTTCGGCACCTCGCCCGGCCGGCGCGGCCAGGTGCTGGAGACGCCGGCCGGCAACATCCCGGTTTACAACAATGTGCGCGAGGGGCTGGAGGACGGCCACCGTTTCAACTGCGGCGTGGTCTACCTGCCGCCCAGCGCGGCCGACGACGGCGTGGTCGAGCTGATCCGCGTCAACCCCGAGCTCACCAAGATTTTCATTCCGACCGAGAAGATGAGCGTGCACGACGCGCGCGAGATCCGTGCCATGGCGCAGCAGCGCGGCATCGACATCTTCGGCGGCAACAGCCTGGGCGTGGCCGATTCATGGAACCAGGTGCGCATCGGCGGCGCGTTGGGCGGCGACAGCCCGGGCGACACCTTGAAGAAGGGCTCGGTCGCCATCCTCTCCAACTCGGGCGGCTTCACCACCACCATAGCGCAGTACCTGCGCATGGGCGGCTGGGGCACGACCACGCTGGTGTCCTCCGGCAAGGACGTCTACATCCACTACGCCGCGCCCGAGTTTGCCTTTGCCTTCGGCAACGACGCGCGCAGCAAGGCGGCCGTGCTGTACTGCGAGCCGGGTGGCTACTACGAGCTCGACGCCGAGTTCACCAAGCCGGTGGTGGCCTGCGTGGTGGGGCGCTGGAAGAGCAAGCTCACCCGCGCGGTCGGCCATGCCGGCGCGATGTCCGGCGGCGGCGACGACGCGGCCTCCAAGGAACGCTGGTTCATGGAAAAGTTTGGCGTCAACGCGCTGTTCACGCCCGACAACCCGGTGTGCTCGGCCAAGGGCGCGGTGGTGGTCAACATCGCCGACATACCGGCCGCGCTGACGGCGGTGATGGCGGCCAATGGCGTGCAGCCCGACTTCGCGCCCGAAGGCACGATGGAGCTGAAAGCCTGGTTCGGCTCCAACATGGGCGCCAAGCTCCCTGCGGAGCTGAACTTGCCGGTGGTGCGCGCGGTCGCGCCCTACGACGCCCAGGTCGAGGCGATTGACCGGCATGTCGGCACCGTGTTCGCGCGGGAAAGCATGAAGGACGCGTCCGGCGTGTCGCAGATGGATGCGAAGACCCAGGTGACGCGGCTTAACGGTGTCTCCGTGCTGGACGCGGCGCAGTACTCGCTGGAGGCCAACGTCGGCCTGGCCCTGCTCAAGGAGCCCGGCGGCGAGAACGACCGCAAGCTGGTGAGCGTCGCCGTGGGCGCCTGGTTGAATCTGCATGGCGAGGCCACGCTGGCGGCGGCGCAGGCCGCCCGCGATGCCGGCAACGCCCCCAACGCCGTGCTAGCGGCGGCGCTGGCCATCGTCGGGCCGCGGCGCACCGGGCCGGCCCGGGCCATCGCCGGCCAGTTGATCGAGCGCTTCGCGGCGGCCGGGCTGAAGGATGCGCTGGACGAACGCTTCCCGCTCGACGGCCTGCGGGACGCCCGCGACGCGGAACTGATGCTGGGCGCCCAGCCCGACCCGCACGCCCAGGCCATGCTCGACGGCTTGCGCGCGCGCGGGGCGCGTTCGGTGTTCGTGCGCTACGTTGAGAGCCTGGGCGGCCACCCCCGTGCCGAGGCCGTGCTGGCCGCCGTCACCACCACGCTCGGCTGGGGCCCCTTGATGCGCAAACGGGTTTCGCGCCTGACGGTGGAGTGCCTGCCGGCCTGGATGCAGTTGTTCGGCACCGCCATCGGCGCCTCGGTTGATGCCGCGCGCCATGAAGCAACGCGTTTTTGCGGCATCGACGAGGTCGACCTGCTGGGTCGGCGGTCGCTCACCGACGTGGCCTTTGTCGCGCTGCTGCACGGCCAGCCGGGCGCGAGCGACCTGTTCGCCTTTCAGACCCTGGTCGGCCTGTTGCTCTCCAACGGTCCGGGCACGATCTCGGCGCAGGGCGCCAAGGGCGCGGTCTCGTCCGACGGCCCCGAGCAACCGGAACGCGTGCAGCTCAACAAGGGCTTGATCGGCTTTCTCACGCACTGCGGCTACGCGCACGGCGGCAACGGCTTTGAAGGCGTGGCCTTTCTGCTGGAGCAATTCAAGGACAGCGGCCTGAGCGACCCGGGCAGTGCGACGCACGGTGTCGACATCGACGCCCTGGTGACGCGCTATGTCGAGGCCTATGCCCGCTACAAGACCGACAAGAAGGTCAGCGGCAACCTCGACATCATGAAGATCCCCTGCGTGAACCACCCGGTGTTCAAGGACAAGCCGGTCAACCTCGATCCGCGCGAGGTCTTCATTGGCGAACTGATGAAGAAGCGCGGCGAGCACAACGTGTTCCTGGCCTTCTACAAGGCCCTGGTGCAAAAGCTCTACGACGCGGGCGTGTCGCGCAACGTGTATTGCGTGAACGTGGACGCGGTGATAGCCGCGCTGCTGCTCAAGACCGTGTGGCCGGCCTACCGCGCCGGCACCATCCAGGCCGACGCGCTGGAGACGGCGGCGTTCACGGTCTTCCTGTACGCCCGCATGCTGGGCTGTGCCGCCGAGATCGACGACCACCTCAACCGCGGCCGCAACATGGACACGCGCGCCCCCGCCTCGGCCTGCCGCTTCATCGCTTGAGGCGCAACCGTTCCGCCCGGATTCCGAATAACAACGAGAGAGACACCATGAGCAACGACACCCTGAAGCGCGATGCGCTGGACTACCACCGCTACCCGACGCCGGGCAAGATCTCGGTGAATCCGACCAAGGCCATGGCGACCCAGCGCGACCTCGGGCTGGCCTACTCGCCCGGCGTGGCCGAGGCCTGCCTGGCGATCGTGGACAACCCCGCCGAGGCCGGCAACCTGACCGCGCGCAACAACCTGGTGGCCGTCATCACCAACGGCACGGCCGTGCTCGGCCTGGGCAACATCGGCCCGCTGGCGGGCAAGCCGGTGATGGAGGGCAAGGGCTGCCTGTTCAAGAAATTCGCCGGCATCGACGTCTTTGACATTGAACTCGACGAGCTCGACCCCG
>NZ_QEII01000283.1 GCF_003347515.1 Rhodoferax ferrireducens
AGCCGCAGGTGGACGTGGCAACTGGTGCGATCGTGGGGGCGGAAGCCTTGCTGCGCTGGCATGACCCCGTGCTGGGCCACGTACCTCCAACAAGGTTCATACCGGTGGCTGAAGCCACCGGTTTGATCTTGCCTTTGTCGGCCTGGGTGCTGGAGACAGCCTGCGCACAGATTGCGGCCTGGGCGCAGGCTGGCTCGCCTTTGCGGGTTGCCATCAATGTTTCGGCTCAGCAGTTTCGCCAGCGCGATCTGCCGGAGCAAGTGCGCGCAGCGCTGGCGCACACCGGTGCGCAGGCCCAATGGCTGGACATTGAAATCACCGAAACAGCGGCGATGACGCAGCCCGAGCAGGCGCGTGAACAGCTCGATGCGCTGGTGGCCTTGGGCTGTCGTGTCGCCCTGGATGACTTTGGTACCGGCTATTCGTCACTCGCCTATCTCAAGGCATTGCCGGTGAGCCAGCTCAAAATAGACAAAAGCTTCATGGACGGCATCCCGCATGACGCCAATGACGTTGCCATTTCCCGGGCCATCATTGCCTTGGCGCAAAGTCTGGGACTAACGCTGGTGGCCGAGGGTGTGGAAACCGAGGCCCAGCTGACCTTCTTGCGCCAATACGGTTGCGAGGTCTATCAAGGTTGGCTGTTCGCCAAGGCCATGAAGGCTGAAGAATTGACGAATCTTCTGCGCACCTCACTCACTCTTTGTTAAAGATTTACGTGCAAGCAAGCAGACTAAGATCGGCAAGATGATTCTGCAGCGCATTACCGACTTTATCTGGCACCGCCTGACCGACCTGATGCAGGGCGAGCTGAAACAGGCCGAACTGGGCTTGCTGGCGTCGCCCCACCTGCACCTGTCCTTGCTGGCACGTCGCCGTGCAACCATGATCGTCAACCGGGTTCGCCTGTTCGCCTTCCTGTTCGCGGTTCTGACACCGCTGTGGAGCTTGGTCGATCTGGTTGTATTCCCCTTCCCGTTGTGGCTCAACCTGGCCCTGCTGCGGCTCATGGCAGGGGCGGCCTTTGCCAGTCTGGTGCTGAACTACCGGCCCAGTGGTGAACTATTCGACGCCTATCGCGCATTGGCGTTGCTGTTTGCCATCCCGACCGTTTTTTATGTCGCCTCCTACACCTTGCTCGGCCATTACCAACTAACCGGCATGTCGGCCGCCATCGGCGCCGGCTATGCTTTTTTGCCGTTTGTGCTGTTGGCCGGACTGGCCATCTTTCCGCTCACCTTGCTGGAAAATATCGTGATCGCCAGCCCGATCCTGCTGGCCCAAGGCATCGCGGGTTCGATGCGCTGGGCCACGCTGGACTGGCCGTCGTTTGCCGGCGGTTTCTGGCTGCTGGTGCTGATCACTGGCGTTTCAACGCTGGCCGGCATGAGCCAGCTGGCGTTCATGATCGCGCTGGTACGTCAGGCCATCCGCGACCCACTGACAGGTTGTTTCTCGCGCGGCAGCGCCGAAGAAGTGCTGGAGCTACAGTTCACCATCGCCAATCGCAGCAATGCAGCACTGTCAGTCGCCTTTATCGATCTGGATCACTTCAAAAAAATCAACGACAGCTTCGGTCATGAAGCCGGCGACAAGGCATTGCTCGACATGACAGACATCGTCAACAGCCACCTGCGTCGTGGTGATCTGCTGGCGCGATGGGGTGGCGAGGAATTTCTGTTGATCATGCCCAACACCGATCTGGCTCAGGCGCAGGCAGCGCTGCAACGCATGCGCAACATGGGTTTTGGCATGCGCCCTGACAACACGCCACTGACGGCCAGCATCGGCATCGCTGAACGCAACGCCGATCAGACCACCGGCTGGAAAGCACTGGTTGAACTAGCCGACCAGCGCATGTATCTGGCCAAGGCAGCGGGACGCGATAGGCTGTTCTATCACTCCCCCTCACACTGAACGGCGACTCGCCACTTACCCGGCCAGTGACAAACCCGACTTTTCTTGGTTGCTGGATTTGGGAACCGCCATGGCGCCAAACTGGATATCGCCGGTGAGCTGCCCGCCCTCTTCGATCACCAGCTTGCCATAGCGCACCGTACCGGTGACTTTGCCGGTGGCGTGGATTGTCAGCTTCTGACGCACCGTCAGATTACCGTCGAACTGGCCATGAATCTCGGCAATATCAATCTCTGCCGATCCTTTAAAGGCGCCCCGCTCCGAAATCTGGATCACACGCGAATCCATGGTTGCCTCTACCAAGCCTTCAACTAGCAGCGTATCGCAATCGGTGATTTCCACGCCTTTGAGTTTGATGTTCGGCCCCACTGTCAGCTTGCTGCCGCCTTCGGCCACCGGTGGACTCGTACTGACTGGACTGTCCGCGGGAGGCGTTGCGACCGTTTGGGTGCTTGATGTGCCCGATGCACCATAACTTCTGGCGCTCGGCGTGGGAACGACATGGCGTGCCGGTGTGGGTTCAGGTTCGCGCTTGTTGAAGAAATGAGGGGATATGGCCATGTGATTTCCTTAAAAAGATTATCGTACGGGCCATGCTTTTGAAAGTCTCCACCGAATTTGCAAAATCCGTAACAGAATGAAATTCTGGCCGCAGCAGACATGCGCTGCCCATCGCAGGCAGCGCCGTAACTTGCCTAGAAGCGGTAGCGCGCACTCAGCGTCGTGACGCCGACCCGTTCTTTGCTATCGCCAGCAAATTTCAGGTCATGCGAGTCGTACTGCAATGCAGCCGACCACTGGGGCGTGATCACATACTCAGCACCTACGCCATACGACAAACCAAAGCCCGTTTCGTCGCCAGCAGTAATGCCGGAGCCGGGCGCTGACGATACCTGCGTGCGGCCATAGGTCGTGCCGACCTTGCCCAGAAGATTGAACGACTCGCTCAGCGGCATTTTGCCAATCAGGCTCAGGTTGACGCCATCCGCTTTGGTGCGACCGCCTGCGCGATTGATACCACCGAAATCGGTGTAGCCAACTTCAAGACCAAAATTGTTGCTGAAGTAGCTGCCGGCGTGAATGCTGTAAGACGTGTCGCCCTGATCGGAGCCAAAGATGCCAATGCCGTTGCCAAGCGAGAAATCCGACTTCCCGACGCCCAAGCCGATATAACTGTTACCCGGGGCGCCTACCGAGAAGCCGCTGCCGGAACCAGACGTGCTGCTTTGCGCCTGGGCGCCGGTGACTGCGACCAGCGAAGCGACGGTAACGATCAGGCTGGAAATGAGGCGGTGTGTGTTTCTCACAGAGATATCCTTTGATGGGCTTATGGATAGTCCAGTCAAACCGGACTTCTCCAAAATGTTGAAGAAGCCACAAATTTAGCCTCTACAGCCCAGCATTGATGTAGGCCATCACCCGCAATTCATGTAGGACAGGACTGGCCGACGCTGTAACACCTTGTAAGCCGCCTAGAAGCGGTAACGCGCACCCAGCGACACGACGCTGATGCGGTCACGGTTATCACCCGCAAATTTCAGATCATGTTCATCGTATTGGAGGACGGCCGACCACTGCGGTGTGAACTTGTATTCAGCACCCACGCCATAAGACCACGTAAGGCATGTTTGATCGAGCCGCTGTTGGCTCGCCAGATCAGCGCGCCTCGTCGAGGGGGCCGTCCGCCACCAGGTAGCGGTGTACCAGGGCAAAGAAACTGTCATAAAACGTTTCTGACGTGATCGTTTCACTGCCGACCTTGACCAGAGAGTCTTCGCTAGAACTGAACGGCAGCGAGACCGAACCCAGTGCCCCGACACCCAGGCTGGCCGAGGTGTTGCTCTTCTTCAGTGCATAACGGTCCTGCAATGCGGTGACGAATCCGAGTGTAATTTGGCGGTCTTTGCTCTCGGGCGCACAGACCACTCTGATGTCCATCTGCAGGTGGGATTCGGGTTCGGGCTGAAAGCTTTTCTGTCCACGCACCGAATCATCGTTGGCCGTGATGATGACGTAACCCTGACTCAGCAAGGCGCGCCGGGCCGCCTCGCAGGTCTTGACCGGTGATGCATCGAACATACGGGAGTAGGTTGAGGTGGAACTGAACGCCTCTTGTGGCGGCACACGCTTCATCGGTGCCGCGCAACCCGGCAACAGACCCAGCACGCCTAGGGCAAGCCCCCAGGCGGCATGTTGAGATTTCCAGGAACTCTTCAAAATCAATCGCATCGGTCAAGTATCGCACCCTGCGCAGGTTTGGCGCACCGATGATCGCGCCCCCGCCAGTGCGATGGACTCCATTCAATCCAGTACCTGCGCATACAGGCGGTCTTCAAACAGGTGGCGCTAGAAGGTGTGGCCAAGCTTGATAACCACAAAATTAGTACCGTCATTCGGTTTTTGGGTACCACCGTTCGAAAAATGCTGGATTTTAAAACTGAGATCAACATGGTTATTGAACACATATCCGATGCCAATGTGATCGCCGAATTGCATATTGCCTGACAAGATATGGCCATTGTTGTCATAGGCTTCGGAAAGCCAATGGAGGCCAATCCCTGCTTCCGCATAAAAGCCAACCCGACTGTCTTGTTGAAAGCGCAGCACAGGCGTGATACCGACACTGACCACGTCATACTGCGCGTCCGCGCGGCCTTTGTAACGCTGTTCGCGCCAATGCGCCAGGGTCAAATCCCAATACCCGCCAATATGCGAGCCATTGCCTTGCCACAAGGGCTCATGCCATAGCCACTGCGCTCCGAGACGCAGCATTTGTGTTTGATTGCCGCTGGCCCATTCCAGGGACGCGGAATCGGCCGCGTGGCTGTGGGCGGATAGACCCGCCGTCATGACGGCGACAAGAAGAAGCGGGCGCAGCGGTGGCTTCAAAGTACACATAAGACTTCTCTATTTATTCTGTATTTGAAAAGAAACACTGTAGAGAATACGCTGCAGGCCCAGTCCGATGCTTGCGTTTTGTCGAGCATTGCTCAGGCCACTGGTGCACGTCCCGCTAGAGGCGCCGTTGTCACCGTCAGGTGTCTCGCGATCGACCGTGGTGACGCGAATACCCTGGACTGCAGCGGGGATGACCAATGTTATGCAAGCGGCAAGGATCAAGTCGTCTCACTGATCCGCGGCCCACTTGGCCACCAAACCTGATCCAGTCAGGTTCCCGGCCATTTTCTCAGCCAGCGCGCGGGCGCACGCTGCGCTGCTGTTGTTGCCGCTGTCGTCCCCGAGCGCAGCGGCGACGTCGGCGAGCGCGCCGTGGCATGCCCACGCGAGCCGGATGCGCCCGATCTGTTCCGCCAGCGTCACGGCCAGCGTCAACTCTTTGTGGGCGGAGTCATAGGCGCCGGCGGCGAGCCATGCCAGTCCGCGCAAATGGTGGGCGTGGCCCATCAACTCCCGCAGGTCGCCGCGAGATGCCAGCGCGAGCAACGCGTCCGCATGCACGATGCAGCCGTTAGCATCGCCACTCGCCAGCCCCAACTCGGCGAGCGCCTCCAGGCAGCGCAGCGTCAGCCAGACTTCGCTGTGATCGTGCGCGTACTGCTGCGCCGCTTCCAATGCCGCTCTATCGCACGGCCTGCCAAGTCTCAGCTGTGCGATCGCCAGATTGGCTTGCAGCCGGGGCCGCCAGAACATGATGCCGGCGTCGCGCGCCAGACACAAGCCACGTTCAAAGTGCTGCAAGGCCCGTTCGGGCCGATTCAAATCGAGAAACAGGCAGCCTAGCCCGTCGTGCGCCATGATCTGGTATCGAACCAGGCGCAGTGTTTCCAGGCGGGGGAGCGCCTCGTTCAAATCCGCCCAAGCCGCGCCGAACTGGCCCAGCGCCAGTTGCACATGGGCGCGGCCGATCAGGGTCGGGCCCAGATGCCACTGCAAATCGGCGGCGCGCGCGATGGCCAGCGCGCCGTCGAAATGCGACAAGGCGCGCCGGTAGTCAGCCAGCCCCATGTGACCGGTGCAGGCCCAGCCGATCATCATCAGGTTTTCCGACTCATAGCTTTTATCGCCGATGCCGCGCGCCAGGTCGAGGGAGCGCGAAAAAGAGACGATGGCGCGGGCCGGTTCGGCGTTGGCGAAATACGCCTCCCCCCGGCCGTGAAACGCCTGCACGGCGATCAGGTCCACCAGCGCCAAGCGCTCGCAGATATCCACCGCTTGCTGGTGATCCCTGATGGCGAGATCGTTGCGGCCATTGCTCCAGGCCACGGTCCCCAGGTGATACAAGGTATCGGCGGCATGGCGTTCATCGCCCATGGCGCGCGACGCCTTGAGCGCCTCGTCCAGACAGATGACGGCCTGCTCGTAAGCGTCCGCACGGCGATGGGCCATGCCGAGTTGAATCAGGACATCGCGCGCGTGGCCATGCTCGCCCAGCGCGCGCGCCGCCTCGATCACACGCTGAAAGTCGGCCACCGCGCCCTCGGTCTGGCCGGCCTGGGCACGCGCCACACCACGCCGCTCGTACAGGGCGAGTTGCTGCGCCGGCGTGGCCGCATCGGGATGCGCTTGCAGCAAGGCCACGGCGCGATCGAACCATTGCAGCGATTCGCGCATGGCAAACAGCTGTTGCGCGTGCTCGGCGGCCAGACCCAGGTAGTGCAGCGCTTTGGGCCACACGTTGCCACGCTCATAGTGTTCGGCGAGGCGGGCATCGCGCTCGTGAACGTTGCTGGTTGGCTGCTGCTCCAGCATCTCGGCCACCGCTCTATGCAGCAGCACGCGCCGGGCCAGGCCGATATCCCGGTACACCACCTCTCGCACCTTGTCATGACTGAAATCATAGAAACCGCCGTCCTGATCCTCCCGCAACAGCCGGCGTTTGACCAGCGACTCGATGGTGTTCAAAAAACGTTCCTCGGGTGCCCGGGTCAGCGCGAGCAGCGTCTCGAAGTCGAAGCGACGGCCCAGCACCGCCGCCACGTCGAGCAGCGGGCGATCCTCATGCGGCACGCGGGCGAGGCGCACACGCACCGAGTCACGCAAGGCGTCCGGCAGGGGCAGGCTTGCCGCGTCGCTGACCGCGCCTTCGCCTTCGCTCAGCGAGTGCAGGATGGACCAGAGGAAGAACGGATTCCCGTCGGTTTCGCGGTGCAGCCAGGCGGCGAGATCGGGCACACGCAGTTTCGGCTCGTTCAGCCGTTCGAGCAGCGATGCGGTATCGCTCGGCCCGAGCCGCGCGAGCGCCATGTGCCGTGTATGCGGTTCACGGCGCAGGCTCTCCAGCACGCTGGCGAGACGTTCGTTGTTGCCAAGTTCCTCGTCCCGATAGGCACAGGCGAGGAGTACCGGTCGGCTCGCGATCTGGCGCCCGAAAAAATGTAGAAATTGCAGGCTGGCGTCGTCGGCCCACTGGATGTCGTCGATCATGACAATCAGCTGCCGGTCTTGCGCCAACGCATCGAAGAGTTGCAACAGCGCATGAAACAGGCGCGCCTGGCGCGCCTCGGGGAAATCCGCCGACAGCGGCTGCGGGTCACCGAGGCGGGTGGCCATGGCCGGCACCAGCGTGGCGATTTCGGCCAGCAAGATCGGCGTGATCCGGTGCAGCCGGGCCTCGGGTGCGGTCATTGAGGCCTGCGTGGCGAGATCGATGACCGGTTGATACGCTATCGCGCGCTCGATCTCGTAGCAGTTCGTGACCAGCGTCGGCAACGCCCGCTGCTGCGCATAACGCGCCACCTCCATCATGAGCCGGCTCTTGCCGATGCCGGCCTCGCCTTCGATGAGAACGACCTGACCGGTGCCCGCCGTGAGCCGGGCGAGCAGACCGAGAAACTGCCCGTACTCGTTGTTGCGCCCGACAAAGGGGGACTTTTGATCGACCACAGCCGCGAGCGTATCTCCCACCTGCACGGGCGCATCGTCGACCGCTGCGGCTCTCTTGGTCTCGATCGGCAATGCGTCCAGCGGAAAGCGGTCGGACGCCAGCAACGTGCGCGCGGCCTGCAGAAACGCCTCTCGCTCCGGCGCGGGAATGGCCAGGTGCTCTGCCAGGCGTTGGGCCAAGCCCCTGGATGGCCGGCGTTCCTCGGCTTCGATCTTCTTGATGGCAGCCGTCGAACAGCTGACCTTTTGCGCCAGCGCGTCTTGCGTCAGATCAAGCGCCTTGCGCCGCCGGCGCAACCAGTATCCAAAAGAGTTGCTCTGCTCGTTCATCTTCAAGCCCTCTCCTTGTTTCCCCTGTGGGCGGATTATGTGCCGGTGGTCTTCGCCTGTCCCCCTTTTTGTCCCCCTGTTTGTCCATGTCCGGGTGACCCTGCATCGACGCGGCTGGTGTGCAATGGAAACCTCAATCTCAAAAGGAGTTTTCCATGACTACGACACTTTTCGAACGACTGGGCGGGACTGAGGGCATGGCCCGCCTCGTGGATGATGTCATTGCCGCGCACCTGGCCAACCCCCTCGTGAAAACCCGCTTCGAGAACGTCAAGGATTTGAACCATCTCAAGCAAATGGCACGCGAGTTTTTCAGCGCCGGCGCCGGCGGCTCCGTGACCTACACGGGCAAGGACATGCTCACGGCGCACAAAGGCATGAACATCAGTGAACAGGAGTACCTGGCTGTCACCGATGACATCGTTGGGGCGATGAACAAGAACGGCATAGAGGAGGATGCCAAGAAGGAGGTCATCGCCATCCTTTACTCGCTCAAGGGCCAGATCATCCGCGTATAGCCAGAACCAGAACCAATCAAACCAACCTAAAACCTTGATTCAGGAGAACATTCATGGACACCATTTCTACTCCCCCTGCCGCCGATTTGACCGCCGTCAAACTCAAGCAACAGGCAGCCTGGTCAGCTGGCGACTACGCCGTCATTGGCACCACCCTGCAGATCGTCGGTGAGACGTTGTGCGAAGCGTTGGATCTGCGGGCCGGCGCGCATGTGCTGGATGTCGCCGCCGGCAATGGCAACGCCACGCTCGCCGCAGCGCGGCGCTGGTGCGACGTGGTCTCGACCGACTATGTGGGCGCCTTGCTCGAACGGGGTCAGGCGCGGGCGAGCGCCGAGGGCCTGGCCGTGCAGTTCAAGGAAGCCGATGCCGAGAACCTGCCCTTCGCGGATGCCTCGTTTGACGTGGTGCTGTCCACCTTCGGCGTGATGTTCACACCGGACCAGGAACGGGCCGCGCGTGAACTGGCCCGCGTGTGCAAGCCAGGTGGCCAGATCGGCCTGGCGAACTGGACGCCACCCGGTTTCATCGGCGAGTTGTTCAAGCTGATGGCTCGCTACCTTCCCCCGCCCGCCGGTGTCAGGTCCGCGTCGTTGTGGGGCACGGAAGAGCGCCTGCGCGAGCTGTTCGGCGAGCGCATTGCCACACTCGACACCACACGCAAGCACTTCGTGTTTCGCTATCGCACGCCGCAGCACTGGCTCGACACGTTTCGCACCTACTACGGTCCGATGCAAAAAGCGTTCGGCGCCGTGGGCACCGACCAACAAGAATCCCTGGCCGCCGACCTGCTCCGGCTGCTGCAGGAGTTCAACCGCGCAGACGACGGCGCGGTGATTGTGCCAAGCGAGTACCTGGAAGTCGTGATCAAGACACGATGACGGCGTGACCATCTTTGCCGACTTGCCCGGTGTCTCAAAATACCGCCCGGGCGTGCGGGTGGAAGGCGACAGCCTGGCGATCGAGGTCAGGGTCGGCTGGCAATAATCAGGGCGTGGCGACGTGCCAGACCTTGTTCACGCCGTCGCCCGTCTTGTCGCCGGGTTTGCTGTCTTTGGACCAGTAATAAACCGGCTTGCCCTTGACGGTCCATTGCTTTTTGCCATCGTCACGCGTGATGATGCTGAAGTCCCCTGCCGCTTTGTCCGCGTCCGTGGCCATCAAGGGGGGCCAGTTGGTCGCGCAAGCGCCATTGCAGACGGACTTGCCGCTGCCGGCGACGTCATTGTCAAAGGTATAGAGCGTCATCTTGTTGGGGCCCACCAGCATGCCCTCGGATGTCATAACCTGGGCCGAGGCCAACGATGCAAAGGCACCCAGTACAGCCAGAGTGAGGGATGCGGCGATGCCCGTGCGAGTGGTGAATTTCATAGTGAACTCCTGAGTTGGAAAACGCAAATAAGCATTTGCAACTGCATAAACACCCACCTACCCCGGTTAATTCCCTGCGTGTGAAATATTTTTGCCGCTTGGCGTATTCACCCCGCCAACAAGGCCGCATCCCCCCCCGCCGCCGTCGTATTCACCGTGGTCGTCTGCTCCGCGCAAAACCGGTACAGATAATGCGGCCCGCCGGCCTTGGGACCGGTATCACTCAGGCCTTCCCCGCCAAACGGTTGCACGCCGACCACCGCGCCGATCTGGTTGCGGTTGATATAGACGTTGCCGGCATGCGCTGCGCGGGTCAGCCTGGGGTGTTCAATCAATCCTCCAGCGCTCTTCCAAAAAAGCCAGTAGCGCCTTCAGGGCCGCGCTGTTGTGCCGGCGCTGGGTATAGGCCGCATACAGCCACAAATCGTTCGGCCCGTATTCGGGCAACACCGCCTGCAGCGTGCCGCTGTCCAAATGCTTTTGCACCAGCAGCCGCGGCAACCACACCACGCCCATGTGCTGCAGCGCCAGGTGGACAAGCGGCGAGCTGTCGGTGGCGTCCATGCGGCTGCGCACGGACACGGTGTGGACTTCTCCATCCACCAGAAAACGCCATTCCGGGTTGCTGCCGATCAGCGAATAGGTCAGGGCGTCGTAGTCGCCCAGGTCGTCCGGGTGGTTCGGCAGGCCGTGCTGCTGCCAGAACACGGGCGAGGCACAGACCACCATGTCTATGCTGCGGAGCTTGCGCACGATCAGGTTGGCGTCGGTGATGCGGCCGATGCGCAAGGCGATGTCCACGCCTTCGTCCACCATGTCGATGACCCGGTTGCTCAAGTCCAGGCTGATATGCACCTCGGGGTAGCGCTGCATGAAGTCGGCCATGAAGTGCGGCAGATCAGAACTGCCCAGGCCCACCGGCGCCGTCACACGCAGGCGGCCGCTGGGCTGGCGCGCGTGGTGCTTCAGCTCATCGCGGGTCAGCTCAATCATCTCCAGCAGCGGCGTGCTGCGCGCCAGCAGTAAGCTGCCGGCGTCGGTCAGGCTGATGGTGCGGGTGCTGCGGTTCAGCAAACGGGTGCCGAGCTTGGCTTCCAGCGCGGCCACGTACTTGCTGACATTGGCTTTGGACACATCCAGTGTTTTGGCGGCGCGCGAAAAACCGCCGCGGGCGGCCACTTCGCGGAAGGTACGTATGAGTTCGAGTGTGTCCATTGTTTCCAGGGTCGAAACAGACTGGTTCTGCTTCAAGCTATTTAAAGCGGCAACTTAACGCCTATCTGCTATTCACAGGAAATGCAAGGTCATAAACCCTGTGAATCGCGAATCCGGCGCGGCAAGCTTTACTTGAGTGGCTTATCCCGCCAAGGGTTCCTGGTTGTGTAGAACTATTACTAACTTTGAAGGAAATTAATATGAAAACGTCCAAAATTTTGGCCTCCACGCTGATCGCCCTGTCCTGCGTGGCTGCCGGCAGCGCTTTTGCCGCCGACCGTGACGACCCCGTAGTGGCTGTGGCGCCCAGCACCAGCACCTTGACCCGGGCCGAAGTCCACGCTGAACTGATTCAAGCCCGAAAAGAGGGCAGCCTGACGATCAATGACCACGACTATCCCGTGATCCATGCGACCGGCACACCCAAGACCCGTGAAGAAGTGCGCGCTGAAACCGCTGCCGCCATGAAGGACCGCACGCTGGATTTACGCGGCGACTTCCGCAGCTAAGCCCGATGTGAAGGAGCAAGGCAGGGGCTTGGCGACACAGCCACCGTCCCCTGCGCTCCCGCTAGAGCGCATCCGTTCTAGCGTCTCGCAGTGCCCGCTACCCGGCCAGCAAGGCCGCATTCCCCCCCGCCGCCGTGGTGTTCACCGTGATCGTCTGCTCGGCGCAGAAGCGGTACAGGTAGTGCGGGCCACCCGCCTTGGGACCGGTGCCGCTCAGCCCTTCGCCACCAAACGGTTGCACGCCGACCACCGCGCCGATCTGGTTGCGGTTGATGTAGACGTTACCGACATGCGCCGCGCGGGCCAGGGCTTGGGCGCGTGAATCGATGCGGGTCTGGATGCCAATGGTCAGGCCGTAGCCCAGGGCGTTGATCTGCTCGATCACATGCACCGGATCGCCGCTCCAGCGCACGATGTGCAGCACCGGGCCGAAGATCTCCTGCCGCATGTCGGCGATGGCTTTGACTTCAAAGGCCTGGGGTGAGATCAGGTTGGCCGGTGCGGCTTGTGGATTGCCGCGCTGCGCTCGCAATGACGATACGGAGGATTCCAGCAGGGGTTTGGCCTCTGCAGTCAAGCGCCGGATGTGCTGCTGGATGCCGTCAAAGGCTTCCGCGTCAATCACCGGGCCGACGTCGGTGGCCAGGTCGGACGGATCGCCGCTGACCAGCTCTTGCGCTGCGCCCTGAATCATCTCGATCACATGATCGGCAATTTGCTCGTGCACGCACAGCAGGCGCAGCGCCGAGCAACGCTGGCCGGCGCTTCTGAAGGCCGACTGCATGACGGCATCGCTGACCTGCTCGGGCAAGGCCGTGCTGTCCACCAGCATGGCGTTGATGCCGCCGGTCTCAGCGATCAGCGGGACGATGGGGCCGTCTTTGGCAGCCAAGGCGCGGTTGATGATCTTGGCGACCTGGGTCGAGCCGGTGAAGACGACACCGGCCACGCCGGGGGCCGCGACCAGCGCCGCGCCCACGGTGTCACCCGGGCCGTGCAGCAGCTGCAGCGCGCCTTCGGGCACGCCGGCGGCATGTAGCAAACGCACGGCTTCCAGTGCCACGCCCGGGGTTTGCTCGGCCGGTTTGGCCAGCACGGTGTTGCCGGTGGCCAGCGCGGCGGCGACCTGGCCGGCAAAGATGGCCAGCGGAAAGTTCCACGGGCTGATGCAGACCCAGGGGCCGCGCGCGATCAGGCGCAGCTCGTTGGTTTCGCCGGTCGGTCCGGGCATGGCGATGGGCGCCATGATGCGCTCGGCCTCATTGGCGTAGTAGCGCATGAAGTCCACCGCCTCGCGCACTTCGCTGACCGCGTCGCCCCAGGTCTTGAAGGCTTCCTTGACCAGCAGCGCACAGAATTTGGGCGTCTGCTGCTCCAGCGCGTCTGCCGCGCGGCGCAGGATGGCGGCGCGCTCGGTGACGCTTGTTTTGCTCCACTTTTTATAGCTATCTGCGCTTATTCCCAGAGGGCTGGAGGCCGATTCTGCATCAAAAATAGGCACCACGGGCACGTCCACGCTCTCATATGCCGCCAGCAAGGGTTGGCGCATGGCTTGCACCGTCAAATCGAGCCCGACGCTGTTCTGGCGCGCCGTGCCGAAAAGGTCCAGCGGCAGGGGCAGAGACGATTCAGGCTCCAGACGCAGCGGCGAAATCAGCAGCTCCTGCATGCCGACCGACTCGTCGGCGAGCTGGTGCACAAACGAGGAGTTGGCGCCGTTCTCCAGCAGGCGGCGCACCAGGTAGGCCAGCAAATCCTTGTGCGCGCCGACCGGGGCGTAGACGCGGCAGGCGATCAGCGGGTTCTTCAAGACCTCGCGGTAGACGCCCTCGCCCATGCCGTGCAGGCGCTGCAACTCGAACGGCGCGCCGCTCTTGGCGCCCATCTGCAGGATGGCGGCGATGGTGGCGGCATTGTGGGTGGCGAACTGCGGGTAGATGGCGTCGGGTGCATCCAGCAGCGCCTTGGCGCAGGCCAGGTAGGACACGTCGGTGTGGTGCTTGTGGGTGAACACCGGGTAGGCGGGCAGCCCCTGCTCCTGCGCGCGCTTGATTTCGGCGTCCCAGTACGCGCCTTTGACCAGGCGGCACATCAGGCGGATCTGGTATTTGCGAGCGATCTCGGTGACGTGTTCAATCAACTCCAGTGCCCGCGTCTGGTAGGCCTGCAGGGCCAGGCCAAAACCGCTCCACTGCGGGAACTGCTGCGCCACCTTGGCGGCCAGCGCCTCGAACACGTCGAGCGACAACTCCAGCCGGTCCACCTCTTCGGCGTCGATGGTCAGGTTGAGGTTGGCGCGTGCCGCCTGTTCGCACAGGCCCCACACGCGCGGCATCAGCTCGGTCATGATACGGGCTTTTTGCGCGTCCTCGTAACGCGGGTGCAGCGCGCTGAGTTTGATGGAAATACCATCATTTACCTCGCAAGCCACCGTGGAATGAGCGGTAGTAGCTATTGATTCAATAGCACTCTTGTAGCTGGCGAGGTATTCCAAGGCATCCGCATCGGTGCGGGCCCCTTCGCCCAGCATGTCGTAGCTGTAACGCAGATTCTTGATCTTGCGCTTGGCGGAACTGGCCTCGTCCATGGCCTCGCCAATCGTCTGGCCCAGCACAAACTGCCGGCCCAGCAACTGCACGGCGCGCAGCGTGGCCGCCACCACCGAGCGCGCGCCGAGCTTGGCGAAGATGCCGCTGGGCGCCTCGCTGTCGGGCAGAAACTTCTTGCTCATGGCAATCGCCGTGCTGGACAGGCGCGCCAGGGTTTTATCGCCCGAGGCCTCGAAATCCGCCCGGCCCAGCTGGTCGGCGGTGAGGGCAACAGCGGTCTCGGCGTCGGGCACGCGCAACAACGCCTCGGCCAGGCGCATCAAGGCCAGGCCTTCGGCGCTGGAGATCGGGTATTCCTTGAGCAGGCTTTCCATCGCCCAGAACGGCGGCGGGTTCTGGCGCACGGCGTGCACCCAGGGCGTGGCGACCTTGGCCGCGGCGGCCCAGTCCAGGGCGTTTTTCAGGGACAGCAAGCGCTGGGCGAGCACTTGCGCCTCAGGCCGGTAGGGAAAGGGCAGGCGTTGGGCGAGCGGCATGAAGAACTCCAGAAATATTAACGAATACGCCATGTTCTTGCTTTTAACGATTAATTTCTCACTATTTTTTTATGAATGCTTAGCGAATAAATCTGCACCCCAAGACAGCGCGTCGGCTTCGGGTGCGGGTTTTACATACAAAGAAAGCGGCATGGCATGGGTAACAATACTGAATACTGCGCAGCAACCAACCTTCGATACTCCCGCCATGCATCTCCCCACTGCGGCACAACATTTCCGCCGACCGCGCGCCGCCTCGTACTGGCTAGCGCTCATGGGCTCTTTTCTTCTCGCGACACCGGCCCTGGCGGAGCCCCGCGAAGTGCGCGTAGGCGTGTACCAGAACGAACCCAAGATTTTCATGAGCCCCCAGGATCAGCCCACCGGCATCCTGGGTGACTTGCTGGTCGAGATCGGGAAACGCGAGGGCTGGACCCTGCGTGCCGTGGCATGCGAGTGGCAGGCGTGCCTGAATGCCTTGCAGGCCGGCAACATCGACCTGATGCCGGACGTGGCCTACACCGAGCAGCGGACGAGGCTATTTGATCTGCACCGCATTCCTTCCCTGCTGAGCTGGTCGCAGCTGTACAAACACGGCGGCGGCCAGATCAACTCAATGCTGGACCTGAAAGGCAAGCGCGTGGCGGTGCTGGCCGGTTCGGTGCAGCAAGACTACTTGAAGGATGTGCTGGCGGGGTTCGGCGTGCAAGCTGAACTGGTGCCCGTGCAGTCCCTGAACGAAGGGTTTGAGATGGTGGCGGCGCGCGCGGCCGATGCCGCCGCCGCGAACCGCTTTTTTGGCGATCTGCAGGGCGCGACTTACGGACTGAACGCGACGCCCATCATGTTCCAGCCGTCACAGCTTTTTTACGCCACCGGCAAGGGACGCAATGCGGACCTGCTGACGGCCATCGACCGCTCGCTGGGCGAATGGCAACCGCGGCCCGACTCGCCTTATTTCAAGGTGCTCAAACGTTGGATGGAGGCGCCTGCGCCCTCCTTCATCCCAACCTATGTCTGGTGGGGGCTGGGGGCTTTGGTGGCGCTTTTGTCATTGGCGCTGGCCGCAGGCGCCTTGCTGCGGCGCGAAGTTGCGGTAAAAACCCGCCACTTGCGCGACAGCGAAGACCTGCTGTCCACCATCCTCAACAGCGTGGATGCCCACATTTACATCAAGGGCACCGATCTTTGCTACCAGTACGCCAACCGCAAGGTCTGCGAACTGTTTGGCCGCTCCCTGGAGGAGGTCGTGGGCAAGGCCGACAGCGAGTTCTTCGACAGCGCCACGGTCGCCAGGCTGCGCCTCAATGACATGCGGGTGCTATTGCAAGGCGAACGGGTGGAGGAAGAGGAAACCCTCCCAAGTCGGGACGGTTTGCAGACGCACACCTACATCTCGGTCAAACTGCCCTTGCGGCACGCCGATGGCCGCATTTACGCCCTATGCGGCATCTCGACCGACATCAGCAAACACAAAAAGGCCGAGGCGGCCATTCACCAGCTCGCTTTTTACGACCCCCTTACGCAGCTGCCCAATCGCCGCTTCCTCATGGAACGGGTGCAGCAAACCCTGGCCGCCAGTGAACGGGGCAAGCAAGGCGGGGCCATGCTGTTCATTGATGTGGATAACTTCAAAGACCTCAACGACACAGTGGGGCATGACATGGGTGACCTGCTGCTGTGCCAGGTGGCCGGCCGCTTGCGCGCCTGCACCCGCGCCCAGGACACCCTGGCCCGCCTGGGCGGGGACGAGTTTGTGGTGATGCTGCAAGCCTTGAGCCCCCTCCCCGACGAGGCCGCGCAACAGGCCCGCCAGGCGGCGATGAAAATCCTGAAAACGATCGAAGCGCCCTATCAGCTGGGGACGCAACTTCATCAAACCTCCGTCAGCATCGGCATTGCCATGTTTTCCGACCAGCACTCCAGCCGGGACGAATTGCTCAAGCAAGCCGATCTGGCGATGTACCAGGCGAAGACCGACGGACGCAACACCCTGCGCTTTTTCAACCCGGACATGCAGGCCCAAGTGACGGCACGCACGGCGCTGGAGGCTGACCTGCACCAGGCCATGGCCGCGTCCGAGTTCCTGCTGCATTACCAGCCGCAAGTGAACTGTGACGGGCAATGGCTGGGCGTGGAGGCGCTGCTGCGCTGGCAACATCCGCAGCGTGGTCTGATTCCACCGCTGGAGTTCATCCCGATCGCTGAATCGTCCGGCCTGATCCTGCCGCTGGGGCGCTGGATTCTGGCAACCGCCTGCCGCCAGCTGGTGGCATGGTCAGCACTGGACGGCAAATCGCACTTGAGCATTGCGGTCAATGTCAGCGCGCGCCAGTTTCACCAGGCTGATTTTGTTCAGGACGTGCAGCAGGCGCTGCGAGCCAGCGGCGCCAACCCGCAACGCCTGGCACTGGAGCTGACCGAGAGTCAGTTGCTGGATGATGTGGACGGTGTGGTCGTCAAAATGACGGCCCTCAAGGCCATGGGGGTGCGCTTCTCGCTCGATGACTTTGGCACCGGCTATTCGTCACTGAGCATGCTCAAGCGCCTGCCGCTGGACCAACTCAAGATTGACCAGTCCTTTGTGCGCGACGTGCTGACCGACCCCCAGGACGCCAGCATCATCAAGGCCATTGTGACCCTGGGCGCCAGCCTGGAGTTGCAGGTGATTGCTGAAGGGGTGGAAACAGTTGCCCAGCGCGATGCGCTGATGGCGCTGGGCTGCCAGAAATTTCAGGGCTACCTGTTCGGCCGCCCCGCCCCTGCTGACCCAGCGCCGGTTGGCGTCGGACACCCTTCCCTCACTGAGGGCTGACCTGGCCCAAGAAGGCCCGCACGCGCGCACTCTCCTGGGCGCCGAAAAAGACCTCGGGCGGCGCATCCTGCGCGACCTGACCCTGGTCGATGAACAGGATGCGGTCGGCCACCTCGCGGGCAAAGCCCATCTCGTGCGTGACGATGATCATGGTCATGCCCGACTGGGCCAGCTTCTTCATCACGTCCAGCACTTCCTTGACCATTTCCGGGTCCAGCGCCGAGGTCGGCTCGTCAAAGAGCATGACCTTCGGGTTCATCGCCAGCGCACGCGCAATGGCCACCCGCTGCTGCTGCCCGCCGGAGAGCGCGAACGGGTACTTGTGGGCGTGGGCTTCCATGCCGACGCGCTTGAGCAACTCCATGGCGCGCTCGTTGGCCTCGCTGCGCGGTGTCTTGCGCACCCGCCGCGGCGCCAGCGACACGTTGTCCAGCACCGACAGGTGTGGAAACAGGTTGAACTGCTGGAACACCATGCCCAGCTCGCGGCGCAAGGCGTCCAGGTGCTTGAGGTCGTCATCCACCTCGATGCCGTCCACCACGATGCGCCCCGAGTCGTGCCGCTCCAGCCGGTTGAGCGTGCGCAGCAGCGTGCTCTTGCCGGAGCCGGAGGCGCCCAGGATGGCGCTCACCTGGCCCGCCTTGAAGTGCGTGCTGACGTCGCGCAGCACATGGTGCGGCCCAAAATGTTTGTTGACCCGGTCAACGGTGATCAGGTTGGCGTTCATGGCTGGCGGCCCTCCACGTCATAGCGTCGCTCCACCGCGCCCGATATCTGGGTCAGCACGGTGGTGAGCATCAGGTAAATCAGGGCCGTGGTGATCAGCGTCGGCAAGGGCTGGAAGGTGGCGGCCTGGATGCGGTTGCCGATGTTGGTCAGCTCCACCACCCCAATGGCATAGGCCAGGGAAGAGTCCTTGAGCAGGGCCACGGTGTTGTTGACCAGCGGCGGCAGCGCCACCTTGAAGGCCTGCGGAAAGGTCACGTCCATGAAGGTGTGCCAACCCGACAAGCCCAGCGAGCGCGAGGCCTCGACCTGCCCCTTGGGCACCGCCAGCAGGCCGCTGCGAATCGCCTCGGCGTTGTAGGCGCCGACGTTGAAGGCCAGGGCGACGCAGGCCGAGGCGAAATCGTCCAGCCGCAGGGCGGGCACCAGGCTCGGCAGCGCCAGGTACACGAACAGGATCTGCACCAGCAACGGCGTGCCGCGCACGACCCAGATGTAGCCGGACGCGATCCAGCGCAGCAGCGACAGGCGCGAGGTTCGCCCGACCGCAGCCAGCACACCAATGACGGTGCCAGCCAGGCCCGCCATCAGCGTGAGCTCGACGGTGATGCGCGTGCCCTCGGCAAAGTACTGAGCGTTGTTGCCGATCGGATCGGGGGCCAGGGCCAAGGGCATGGCCATCAGCCAAAGCAACACTATCAGAAGCACACTGGTGACGGCAATCGTGGCGCTGGAGCGCTGCTGGCGACTCCAGTGCCGCGGCCATTCAGGAAGAATTGTCTTCATGTTGTTTGTCCCGCTTATCGAGTGTTCGCCCACCGCTTAGTGGCAGCGCACGTCTTCATGGAAGTACTTTTTCGACAAGCTGGCATAACTGCCGTCGGCCATGACGGCTGCCAGACCGTCGTTATAGCCTTTGGCCAGCGAGGCATTGCCTTTGGCCACGGCCGCGGCGATGCGCTCGACGAACAGAAAGTCCCCCAGCTTCAGGCCGGCATTCGGACTGGCGGCCATGGCGGCCACGACCACAAACTTGTCGGTCACCCAGGCGTCCACGCGGTGGTTGATCAAGGCGCCCCGCGCGTCGGTGTCTTGCGGAAAATTCTTCACGTCTTTCACGCCCGAGAGCTTCTTGATGTTGTCCAAGTAGGCGCTGCCGGTTTGCACCGCGATGACTTTGCCCTTGAGGTCCGGCACCCGGTGGATGGCCGGGTCCAGCGACACGATGACGCCGCCCGAGCAGTAGTGCGGATCGGCGAAGGTCACGGCTTTGGCGCGTTCGTCGGTAATGCCGTGCGAGGCAATGACCAGGTCCCAGCGGTCCTGGCCCAAACCGGCAAACAGCGCATCAAAACTCAAGGCCTTCCATTCGATGCCCACGCCCATCTTTTTCGCCACCAGTTCGGCGAGCTCTATTTCAAAGCCGCTGAGCTTGGCGCCCTGGAAGAAATTGAACGGGGCGAACTGGCCTTCGGTGGCAATGACGATCTTGCCATCCTTTCTGACCGCGTCCAGGCTGCGGGCCTGCGCCGCCAGAGCACTGGCCATGAGCAAGCCCAGCAGGGCCCATTTCTTGATTCGTTTCATCTTTGTCTCCGTCTTGTGGTTGATTGAGTGAATACCAGGCCCCGGCCCCTTGGCCGTTGGCACCTGATCCGGGGGGGCGTGCGCTCAGGCGTTGGCTTTGCGCATCAGCGTGCTTTTGCCAAACAGGCTTTCGATCAGATCGACGGCCAGCTCGGCGGTCTGGTTGCGCACATCGAGCGCTGGGTTGAGTTCCACCACATCCAGCGACGCCAGGCGTCCGGTGTCGGCAATCATTTCCATGCACAGCTGGGCTTCGCGGTAGGTCGGGCCGCCGCGCACCGTGGTGCCGACGCCGGGCGCGATGTCGGGGTCGAGAAAATCAACGTCCAGGCTGACGTGCACATGGGTGTTGGCGTCCACCCCCTGCAAGGCCTGCTCCATCGCGTGGCGCATGCCCATCTCGTCGATAAAGCGCATGTCGAACACCTCGATGCCCATGTCGTGCACCAGGCGTTTTTCACCTTCGTCCACGCTGCGGATGCCGATCTGGCGCAGGTCTCTGGAATCGAGCGCGGGCACCTGGCCGCCAATTTCGATCAGCGCCTGCGGGCCATGGCCGCACAGGCAGGCGACCGGCATGCCGTGGATGTTGCCGCTCGGCGTGAGCGTGGCGGTGTTGAAATCAGCGTGGGCGTCAAACCACAGCACGCGCAACTTTTTGCCGGTTTCGCGGCAGTGGCGCGCCACCGCGCTGATGGAGCCAATGCCCAGACAATGGTCGCCGCCGAGCATGATGGGCAGGCGCCCGGCCTGGAGTTCGGCGTACATGGCGTCGTGCAGCAACTGGTTCCACTGCACGACTTCGGGCAGATGGCGAAAGCCGTTGACGGCGGCCTGCCAGGGGTTGGCCGGGCCGGCGAGATTGCCGCGGTCTTTGACCTCCAGGCCGAACTGGGCGATCGCCTGCGCGATGCCCGCGACGCGCAGGGCTTCGGGTCCCATGCGGGCGCCCAGGGTACCCGCGCCAATGTCGGTGGGGACGCCGATCAGGCTGACGCCGCTGGCAACAAAAGGGGCCACAGGCAGGGGGCTCATGCTGCGTGCACCAGTTCTTCAAGGGGCACTGCGTCCGCGTTCGCCTGGCGTGGTGACGCTGCAGACAGCGCCGGCCGGACCAGGCTGAACAGGTCTTTCGGGTTCGGCAGCGCGGGGATCAGGGACAGCAATTGCCCCAGGCCCAGCTCCTTGGCGACGTCGCGCACAAAACGCAAGGCCGAGTAGTCTTCCAGCGCAAAACCGACGGAGTCAAACACCGTGACCTGGCTCTCGGTCGTGCGGCCTGGCGCTTTGCCGCGCAAGACTTGCCACAGCTCGGTCACCGCGAAATCGGCCGGCAAGTGCTGCAAATCGCCCTCGATGCGGGTTTGCGGCTCGTACTCCACGAACACGCTGGCACCCAGCAAGACGCCGGGGTGTAGCTCGGTCTTGCCGGGGCAATCACCACCCACGCCGTTGATGTGCATGCCGGGCTCGATCAGCTCGGGCGTCAGGATGGCGGCATTGGTTTTGTCGGCGGTCACGGTGGTCACGATGTCGGCACCGCGCACGGCCTCGGCGATGCTGGCGCAGGGGATCAGGCGCAGCGTCGTGTGCTGCAGGTTGGCGATGAGCTTGTCGGTGGCGGCGCGGTCGGTATCGAACAGGCGAATTTCTTCTATGCCCAGCAGGTAGTGAAAGGCCAGCGCCTGGAATTCGCTTTGCGCGCCATTGCCAATCAGCGCCATGCGCTTGCTGCTGGGGCGGGCCAGCGTCCGGGCGGCCACCGCCGACATGGCGGCAGTGCGCAGGGCCGTGGTCAGGGTCAATTCGCTGAGCAACTCCGGCACACCGGTGTCCACATCCGCCAGCACGCCAAAGGCCATGACGGTGGGCAGACCGACCAGATGGTTCTTGGGATGGCCGTTGACGTATTTGAAGGCGTAGGTTTTGGCATCGGCCACCGGCATGAGCTCAATCACCCCCTCCGCCGAGTGGCTGGCGACACGGGCACATTTGTCAAAGTCGGTCCAGCGCAAAAAGTCCGCGTAAATGTAGTCCGCCATGCGGTCCAGGGCCGCAGCCAGGCCCATTTTGGCCACGAGAGTGGCCACATCCTGGGCGCTGAGAAACTGGGTTTGGGCGAGTGCGTGGGTTTTCATGAGGCTGCTCCTGGTGGTCTCGAATAGGTAGCGAGCAGTGTCCCAAGTTGGCACGGCAATGTAAATCGTCAACATTGCTTGCTTTTCGATAAATTTCTACCATTTAGACAACAATGAATGCCACAATGACAATATGGATGCCACCGATCAACAATTGCTGTCGCTCTTGCGCAAAGACGCCCGCACCAGCGTGGCCACACTGGCCCTGAAGCTGGGGGTGTCGCGCGGCACGGTGAGCAACCGGGTCACCAAGCTGGAGGACGCCGGCGTCATCGTCGGCTACACCGTGCGCCTGCGCCCCGACGCGCAACCCTCCGAAATCAGCGCCTGGATGAGCATCGCCGTGGAAGGCAACGAGACCCGTTCGGTCATCGCCAGCCTGTTGGGCGAGCCCGGCGTGGCCACCCTGCACGACACCAACGGCCGTTGGGACTTGTTGGCCGAACTGCGCGCGGCCAATTTGTCCGAGTTGTCCCAGGTGCTGGAGCGCATACGGCTGATCCGCGGCATCAGCAATACCGAGACCAGCATTCACCTCGAAACCTACCGCCTGTCATGAGCGACACCCCGCCCGACCTCGACCGCATCGACCTCAAAATCCTGAAGGCACTGCAGGAGGATGGCCGCATCTCCAACCTCAAGCTGGCCGAGGCGGTCACCCTCTCGCCCACCGCCGTGCTGGCGCGGGTGCAGCGCCTGACCCGCGAGGGCTACATCCTGGGTTATGAGGCCCGGCTGAACCCGCTCAAACTGGGCGCGGGCCTGATGGTGTTTGTGGAGGTGCTGCTGGATCGCACCACCCCGAATGTGTTCGAGGCCTTTAAAGCGGCGGTGCAGGTGCGTGCAGAAATTATGGAGTGCCACATGGTGGCCGGCGGCTTTGACTACCTGTTGAAGACCCGCATGGCCGACATGACCGCCTACCGCGAATTCGCCGGCACCGTGCTGTGGCAACTGCCCGGCGTGCGCGAAACGCGGACCTACGCGGTGATGGAAGAGGTGAAAAACTCAACGCATCTGCCACTGCGTTGAAATCTTGTTCTTTGGCGCCGCTTTGGTGACAATGCGCACTTACTTTTGTGGGAACTCATATGACGAAATTGCATCATGTCCTGGTCATCGTCGCGCTGGCCGGCGCCACTTGGGGCGCTGCGGCGCAAACCATGAAACCCGGTCTATGGGAAATCAACAACAAGATGAGCAGCAGCTCGGGCGAGATGGAAAAAGCCATGGCCGAGGCGCAAAAGCAGCTCGCCAGCATGCCGCCGGATCAGCGCAAGATGATGGAAGACATGATGGCCAAGCAAGGCGTGGGCATGGGCAAAAGTCCCGGCAGCACTGCGGTGCGGCTTTGCATGACCCAAGAGATGGTGGAGCGCAATGAAGTGGCCACGCAGCAAGGCGATTGCAAGCAGACCGCCTCGCCCCGCACCGGCAACACCATGAAGTTCTCGTTTGTCTGCACCCAGCCGCCCTCCAGTGGCGAAGGTCAGGTTGTGTTTGTGAGCCCCGAGGCTTACACCATGAAGATGACGCTCAACAGCACCGCCATGGGCAAGCCCGAGAAGATGAACATGGACGCCACCGGAAAATTCGTGTCGGCCGAATGCGGCAACATCAAGCCGATCGCTCCGCCCAAGAAATAAGACCGTCGGGCTCAAGCCTTCAACGCAACCCAGGTCCCACCTTGGGCGTGGCTGCGAAGCGCGGCCTCGACAAAGTGCATGCCGTCCGCGCCCGCTTGCACATCGGGCAGCGCCTGGACCTTCGTCTGCCCGGCCTGGCGGGCATGGATTTGGTCTGCCATCTCGCGATAGAGTTGGGCGAACGCTTCCAGATAGCCCTCGGGATGACCGCCGGGAATTCGCGTCGCCTGTGCCGCAGCGAGGCTCAGACCGGGGCCACCGCGAGTCAGGCGCTGGGTCGGCGCACCCAGCGGTGTGAACCAGAGTTCGTCCGGGGCTTCCTGGCGAAAACTCAGGCTGCCTTGGCTGCCGAATACTCTTAAAGACAGGGCGTTCTGGCAGCCGGCGGCCACCTGACTCGCCCACAGGTGACCACGCGCGCCATTGTCAAAGCGCAGGCCGACATGGGCATCGTCATCCACTTGACGCCCGGCCACAAAAGTACTCAGATCGGCCGCCAATTGGCTCACCGCCAGCCCGCTAACAAAGCAGGCCAGGTGGTAGGCATGGGTGCCAATGTCGCCAATGCAGCCGCCTTCGCCGGCCAGGGCCGGGTCGGTACGCCATAGCGCCTGTTTTTGTCCGCTTTGCTCCAGGTCTTGCGCCAGCCAATCCTGGGCATATTCGACCTGCACCACCCGGACATCGCCCAAGACCCCGCTCTGTACCAGTTCGCGCGCGTGACGCACCATCGGGTAGCCTGAATAGGTGTAGGTCACACCCAGCAGCACACCGGATTGCTTGACCCGCGCCACCAGATCAAGCGCCTCGTCCAGCGTGCGGGTGAGCGGTTTGTCGCAGATGACATGAATGCCGGCATCGATGAAGGCACAGGCCACGGCGTGATGCAGGTGATTCGGCGTGACCACCGCCACCGCCTCAATGCCGTCGGGCCGCGCGCCTTCAGCCAGCGCCATGGCGCGAAAGTCGGCATAGACGCGTGCCGGGTTCAGCCCCAACTCACGCCCACTGGCCTGCGCGCGCGCCGGGTCAGACGATAGCGCCGCCGCGACGAGCTCAAAGCGATCGTCCAGGCGCGCCGCCATGCGGTGCACGCCGCCGATAAAAGCGCCCTGCCCGCCCCCCACCATACCGAGCCGAATACGTCGCATGAGGATCGTTCTCCGATGTTGCTAGTTGTCCAGACCGAGCAGGCCGCGCAAGGCCTGGCGTTCGATGCCGGCGCCGGCAAAATCGTCGAACGCACGGTCCGCCACCCGGATGATGTGGCGCTTGATGAACTCGGCCCCTTCGCGTGCCCCGTCCTCCGGGTGTTTCAGGCAGCACTCCCATTCCAGCACGGCCCAGCCCTCAAAGTCGTATTGCGCCATCTTGGAGAAGATGCCGCCAAAGTCCACCTGCCCGTCGCCCAGAGAACGAAAGCGCCCGGCCCGATCGGCCCAGTCATTGAAGCCGCCATACACACCCTGACGTCCGCTGGCATGAAACTCGCCATCCTTGACGTGAAAGGCCTTGATGCGCTGGTGGTAAATGTCAATGAACTGCAGGTAATCGAGCTGCTGCAGCACGAAATGGCTGGGGTCGTACAGGATGTTGGCGCGGGGATGGTTACCCACCGCCGCCAGAAAGCGCTCGAAGGTGACGCCGTCGAACAGGTCTTCCCCGGGATGCAATTCGTAGCAGACGTCGACCCCCGCCTCATCGAAGGCATCCAGCAGCGGGCGCCAGCGCCGCGCCAGCTCGGCAAAAGCCTCTTCCACCAGACCGGCCGGGCGTTGCGGCCAGGGGTAGAGGTAGGGCCAGGCCAGCGCGCCCGAAAAGGTGGCGTGCGCACGCAGGCCCAGGCGCTGCGAGGCCTTGGCCGCGAGCTTGAGCTGCCCGGCGGCCCAGGCACTGCGGGCGGCGCGGTCGCCGCGCACCTGTTGCGCGGCAAAGCCATCAAACAGCGGGTCGTAGGTCGGATGCACCGCCACCAGTTGGCCCTGCAAGTGCGTGGACAGCTCACTGATCACCAGGCCGTGCGCGGCCAGGGCGCCAAGGATTTCATCGCAATAAGTCTGGCTCTCGGCGGCCCGCGCCAGGTTGAACAGACGCGCGTCCCAGGTTGGGATTTGCACCGCGCGGTAGCCGAGTAACGCCGCCCATTCGGCAATGGCCGGCAGACTGTTGAATGGCGCGGCATCCCCGGCGAACTGCGCCAGGAAAATGCCCGGCCCTTGGATCGTTTTCATGCGAACACCTCTTCCCCGGCCCCCAGGGGCACGGCGTCGGATTGCGCGCAGCTGCTTTCCATGGTGATGTGCGCACCCGTGATCGAGGAGCGCTCAAAGGCTTCCAGGACCTCCAGCACATGCAGCGCCAGCGCACCGCTGGCGCGGTGGGCCCGGCCCTGGCGGATGGCCGCCGCCATGTCCAGCAAACCGACGATGCGGTAGTCCGCCACCTGCGCGCCACTGCGCAAGGCGCGGTTGTCCTGACCGAAGGGATGGGCCGAAATATCCACCGGCTGCCAGTCTTCGTTCGGCTTGCAGACCATGGGCACGCCACCGAAGAAATTGGGATTCACGCCCAGCAGACTGCCCTCGGTGCCATAAATCTCGATGAACGACCGCTTGTGCGCCCACACGTCCCACGAGGCGCTCATGGCCACATTCGCGCCGCTGACGAACTCCAGCACGCCGTTCATGGTGGTCGGCACCTCGACCTGAATCAGCTGGCCGTTCAGCGGCTCGCTGGTGACGGTGCGCGTGGCATTGCCGATGCTGGTGCAGGCCACCACGCGGGCCACCGGTCCGAGCAGATTCACCAGTTGGGCAATGTAGTAAGGCCCCATGTCCAGAATCGGGCCGCCACCCGGCTTGAAAAAGAACTCCGGGTTCGGGTGCCAGCTCTCCATGCCATGCGAGAGCACCGCGACCGAGCCACCAACCGGCTTGCCGATCAGACCGCGGTCCAGCACCCGGCGACAGGCCTGGTGCGCCGCACCGAAGAAGGTGTCTGGCGCACAGCCGACGCGCAGCCCCTGGGCCTCGGCACGCGCCATCACCGTGCGCGCCTCTTTCAGCGTGGCGGCCAGCGGCTTTTCCAGATAGACGTGCTTGCCGGCGTCAAGGACCTGCAAGGCCACCGGTGCATGGGCCTGCGGGATAGTGAGGTTGATGACGATGCTGATCTCGGGATCGGCCAGCAGTTGCTCGACCGAGACCGCAGCGACGCCATATTGCGCGGCCTTGGCTTGGGCCGCCGCGTGGTTCAGGTCAGCGCAGGCCTTGACGCGCACGAGCTTGGAGCGGGCCGCGCCGCCGAAGTAGGCATCGCTGATGTTGCCGCAGCCGATGACGCCGATGGAAATGGGGTTCATGTGGGGGACTCCTTACAGCGAGCTCAGGAAGTTGTAGCTGGCACGCGTGAAGCGCACCGGGTCATTGGGCTTGTCGTGCTCGGCCACCAGCCACCGCGCGCCGGCCTCACGGCAAACCTGGGCCAGCACCTGCCAGTCCAGCACGCCGCTGCCGACATCGGCCCAGCCGTCCTCATCGAGTTTCTCGCCGTTGGGCGCCAGGTCCTTGGCATGGGCCGACACCACGCGATCCCGGTAGCGGTGCAACCACTCCGCCGGGCCCACGCCGCCGCGCACCAGCCAGGCGACGTCGGCCTGCCAGGTCAAGGGCGTGTCTTGCGCGCCTTCAAACAGCCACTCCAGCGCGGTGCGGCCATCGGCCTTGCGCTGCAATTCCCAATGGTGGTTGTGGTAGCCCAGGTCAATGCCCTGCGCCTTGAAGCTCAGCGCCAGCTGCCCCAGTTCGCGCCCCAGGGCCGCCCAGTACTCGGCCGGGCTGTCTCGCTCGGCTGGCGGTACCGAGGGCATGAACAGCTGGTGGATGCCGAGCAACTGGCAGGCCGCGGCAATCGCCTCGGGCTTGTCCCGCAGGGCCGCCATGCCGACATGGCTGGACGAGGGCGTCAGGCCGCGGGCATCGAGTTTGGCTTTCGTGCTGGCGGCGTCGTCCAGATGCGAGCCGATCAGCTCGACATGGCGATAGCCCGCGGCCTGCACCACATCCAGCTGCTGGTCCAGGCCTTCGATATTGCGCAGACTGTAGAGCTGGATCGAAATGGGCAAGGGTTTAGTCGTGTTCATGGACGTTCTCCAAAAGAAAAAGAAACAGAAGGAAGTAGGAAAGAAAGGCTTTCGACACCGGCCGCTTCACACCGTCAGGCGCTGCTCCGTCGTGCTATCAAACAGATTGACCACCGTCGTGTCGAGCGTGACCCAGCAGGTGCTTCCCACCGGGCGCAGGGGCTTGGGCGGCAAGCGCAGTGCGACCCGATTCCCGTTGATCTGCGTGTAGACAAAGGTGTCGGCGCCGGTGGGCTCGGCCAGGTCGACCCGGATCTGAAACGCACCCGCGTCGTCGGCCTGCGCCGGCTTGAAGTGCTCGGCGCGCACGCCCATGATGACCTCGCGACCGTCCCAGGCCCGGTTGTGGGCCACACCCAGATCCACCGTGACCTCCCCTTCGGAGGTCTGGAACGAAACAGCATGGTTGCCATTGCGGCTTTTCAGGTGAACCCGCAACAAACTCATACTGGGCGAGCCCATGAAGCTCGCCACGTAGAGGTTGCTGGGTCGCTCATAAATGTCTTCGGGCGTGCCGAACTGCTGCACCATGCCATCCTTCATCACGGCAATCCGGTCACCCAGGGTCATGGCCTCCACCTGGTCGTGCGTGACGTAGACCACCGTGGTTTTCAGACGCTGATGCAAGGCCTTGATCTCGGCGCGCATTTCGACGCGCAGCTTGGCATCCAGATTGGACAGCGGCTCGTCAAACAGGAACACTGCCGGATTGCGCGCCAGCGCCCGCCCCATGGCCACGCGCTGGCGCTGGCCGCCGGAGAGCTGGGCCGGCCGCCTATCGAGCAATTGGTCCATCTGCAGCGTCTTGGCCACCCGCGCCACCACCTCGTCGCGCTGCGCCTTGGGCACCTTGCGCATCTTCATGGAGAACTCGATGTTCTCGCGCACCGTCATGCTCGGGTACAGCGCATAGGACTGGAACACCATCGCAATGTCGCGGTCCTTGGGGCTGACGTCGTTCACGACCCGGTCGCCGATCACGATCTCGCCTTCGGTCGTGCTGTCCAGCCCGGCAATCATGTTGAGCAGGGTGGATTTGCCGCAGCCGGAGGGCCCGACCAGAATCAGGAATTCACCGTCTTCAATATCGATGTTGATGCCTTTGAGAACGGGCACCACCAGAAAGTGCTTGTGGACGTTGCGTATGCTGAGTTTTGCCATGTTGTTCAACCTTTGACGGCGCCGGATATCAAGCCCCGTACGAAATATTTGCCGGCCACGATGTAGATCAACACCGTGGGAATGGCAGCGATGAGGGCGGCGGCCATGTAGGTGTTGTGGTGCGGCACGTCTTCCTGCACATTGGTCAAATTGTTCAGCCCCACGGTGACCAATTGCTGGTCGGATGGGGCCAGCACCAGGGCAAACAGGAAGTCATTCCAGACGGCGGTGAACTGCATGATGGACACCACCACCAGAATGGGTTTTGCCGTGGGCAGCACGACGCGCCAGAAAATCACCAGCAGTCCGGCGCCGTCAATGCGCGCCGCTTTGATGAGCTCGCCCGGAAAACCGACGAAATAGTTGCGGAAAAAGAGGGCAATCGGCACGCTGTAAATCGTGTGCACCACCACCAGCCCCAGCAAGGAGTGCGACAGACCGACGCGGTCGAAAATGATCGACAGCGGCAGCAAAAAGAGACCGGCGGGAACAAAGGTGCCGAACATCAGCAACACCAACACCGCGTCGCTACCGCGAAAGCGCCACTTGGCGAGCAGATAGCCATTGAAACAACCCCAGCCGGTAGAGATCAGGGTCGCGGGAATCACCACGATCAATGAGTTGAGGAAATAGCGCGACATGCCGGCGCATGTGGAGCCGCCGGTGCAAGCGGTCGCCCAGGCTTCGATCCAGGGCGCAAAAGTGACGCGGCTGGGCAGGCCCAGCACATTGCCGGCCTGGATTTCCTGCAGGGGCTTGAACGAGTTGATCAAGGCAAACCAGGCCGGCAGGGCAAAGAACACCAGCGCCAGCAGCAAGGTCGCATAGATGGCCAGACGCGACCAGGTCCAGAATTTGCGGTCAATCATGACGTTGCCTTTTCATTTCACCCAGGATGTAGGGCAAGGCAATGGCGACGCACATCATCAAAATGATGGAGCCGGACGCGGCACCCAGCGCCATTTGGTCGCGTCGGAAGAAGCGGTCAAACATGTAAAAGGCCGGCAACACGCTCGATTGGCCAGGGCCACCCTGGGTGATGACCACCACCAGGTCAAAGGTCTTCAAGGCCGCCGGCAAGAGAATCAGCGCCGCGCTGAACACCGTGGGACGCAGGGTGGGCAAGACGATGCTCCAGTAAATCCGGGGCAGGCTGGCGCCGTCAATCATGGCCGCCCGGAACACCGAGTCGTCCACACCCCGCAGGCCGGCAATGAACATAGCCATCACAAAGCCGGTGGAGTGCCAGACCGCCACCAGGGCCAGGGCAAAAATGGACCGATTGGGCTGCACAATCCAGTCAAAGCGGGCATCGACAAAGCCCAGGCCGTGCAACCACGCCTCGATGCCGAACTCCGGCGACAGCAGCCAGCGCCAGATCGTGCCCGCCACCACCCAGGAAAGTGCCAGCGGGTACAGATAGAGGGTGCGAAAGCCGCCCTCAAAACGGATCTTCTGGTCCAGCAGGATCGCCAGAAAGCAACCCAGGGCCATGGGCACGGCCACCACCACGGGCGCGTACATCAACAAGTTCCACAGCGAGCGGAACCAGTTGTCGTCTGCCCAAAGGCGTTGATACTGCTTGAACCCCACCCAGGACATCTGGAACAGCCCTTCCGAGCCGGTAAAGGAGACCATCACCACCCAAGCCGTCAGGCCGTAAAAAAACAGCACGCTGACCACAAAGGCCGGCGAGATCAAGAGCTTGGGCAACCAACTCTCGGAGCGCATCGCGAACTTGGACAGGTTCATACAGGCCGGATGCAGGCTAGTTCGCTTTGGCCGCGGCAACCAGTTTGTCAGCCCCTTGCTGGGCCGTCATACCCTCGTCATTCCAGAAGGCCAGGAAAACGTCGCGCCAGGCGGCAATTCTGGCCGGGCTCTGGATCATGTTGGGCGCCGCAGCCAAGGTGCCGCTTTTGCCCGCCGATACGAAGTCGGCATAGGACTTCTTGGAGCATTCGTCAAATTTGGAGACATCCGCATCCGTGCGCACCGGCACCGAGCCCTTGAGCAAACTGAACGCCTGCTGGGCCTCCTTGTTCATGAGAGTTTGCGCCAGCGCCAATTGCGCTGCGGACTCTTTGCCGTGCTTGAAGAACATAAATGCGTCTGAATTGAACAGGTGGCCATTGGCCGTGCCGGGTACGGACGCGCACAGGTAGTCTTCGTTGGGCTTCTTGCCGGCCTGGACAAATTCACCCTTGGCCCAGTCCCCCATGACCTGCGCGAACGCCTTGCCCTGGATCACCATTTGCGTGGCCTCGTTCCACTTGCGGGTGGACGCGCTGCGGTCCACATACGAGCGGGATTTGCGGAAGATTTCAAAGGCGCGCAACATGCCGGGGCTCTTCAGAGCTGTCTCGTCCGCGTCGTAAAACGCCTTGCGAAAACCGTCCGGCGGCATCGTGCTGTACGCCACCGTGTAGAAGAAGAAGTTGACCCATGTGTCTTCCCCCATCGCCAGGGGAATCATGCCGGCCGCCTTGGCCTTGTCGGCCATGGCAAAAAACTCTTCCCAAGTCGCGGGCGGCGCACTCGCACCGATTTTTTTCAAGGCTGCCGCATTGATCCACATGACGTTTTGCCGATGCACATTGATCGGAACGGCGACGTAAGTGGAGCCGCCCATCTTGGCGTAGCGCAAAACGGGGGCTGGCAAAACGCTGTCCCAGCCCTCTTTGGCCGCCAGCGCATCCAGATTGGCCAGATTGGAGCGGTCAGCGGCGTAAGCCCGCACATCCGAATTGATTTGTGCCGCGTCGGGCGAACTGCCCTTGCCGACCCGCGCCTTGAGCAACATGCGCTGGTTATCAGCACCCCCGACCGCCAGATCCTTCCATTCAAAGCCCTTGGCCGTAAAGGCTTCCTTGAACTTGCCCACCGCGGCCGTCTCGCCACCACTGGTCCACCAGTGAATGACCTCGACCGACTCGGCCGCCAAAGCCGGCGACACCAGGGCCCAACAGCTTGCCGCAGTCATGACAGCGGTGCTGAGTACGTTGCGCGAAAAGACGCGGTTCAAAGAGGTAGCCATCTTGTCTCCTTCAGGGTATGCGGTGTGTTGAAGTTCTAATGCCAATAGAAATGTAAGCGCTTTCCCGTTATTAGTACCTAGCAATTACCCTATGTATCGAGAAAAGTTACAAAATATGGGAAAGCCATTTCCCAAGGCCTTAAAATGAAACAAGTCGCATGGACTTGCAGCCGGCATCCTTCAGCAAAGCGAACATTGATTGCCTATTCATGAACGATCTCCCCTCTATTGACGCGGTCGCCAAACTGGCCGGCGTATCTGCGGCGACGGTGTCGCGCGTGATCAACGGCACCAAGCCGGTTTCACCCGAAACCCGCAGGCGTGTCGAAGACAGCATCAAGCGCCTGGGTTACCGGGCCAATGCCTTTGGTCGCAGCCTGAGTACGGGACAGAGCCGCCTGCTGCTCGTGCTGGTGCCCGATTTTGCGAATCCCTACTATGCCGAGATCGTCAGCGGTGCTGCCACGGTGGCCAGGCAGAGCGGCTACACGCTGCTACCGGTTGATCTGGAGGAGTCATGGCGTCACGATGACGGCTCCCTGGAGGCGCTGTACAGCCTGACCGACGGCGTCATCAACATGGTGCCGATCACCAACGAGAGCACGATGGTCGACACGGCGCGACGAAAACCCTGGGTCAACTGTTCGGAATTCCTGCCGGGGTCCGATGTGCCCTACGTCAGCATTGACCATCGGCAGGCGGCGTGCGATGCCGTGCAATACCTCATTAACCGGGGCCACAGCCGCATTGCACTCATCAACAGTGACGAGCGCTTTCTTTATGCGCGTCAGCGACGCGAGGGCTACGAGCTGGCCTTGCACCGGGCTGGCCTGGAATTGCGCCCGGAACTTGTCCGTATGGCGGGTGTCACGAGCTACCTGGGGGGCAGTCAGGCCGCCGCCGCCCTGCTGGCGACGGCACAGCCCCCGACGGCGGTGTTCGCCGTGTCCGACATGCTGGCCATTGGTGCCATCAAGGCCTTTCGACGTGCCGGCATGCGGGTGCCTGACGACATTGCCGTCGTCGGCTTTGATGACATTCCGATCGCCGAAGTGTTCGAGCCCGGCTTGACAACCATCGCCCAACCCATGCAGGCCCTTGGCGCTGTGGCGGTCGAGCTCCTGCTGAGCCGCTTGTCGGGCGGCACGCCGGCTTCGCGCATCCTCCCCTACACCTTGGCCCTGCGGGAGTCGGCCTAGTCGTCCAGTGTCAGGCGGGCCGGGGGCGCCCGCCAAAGATGGCACTGCCCACGCGCACCATCGTGCTGCCCGCATGGATGGCGGCCTCCAGATCGGCGCTCATGCCCATCGACAGGGTGTCGAGTGCCAGACCGGCTGCATTTAAAGCATCAAATAGGGCTCTAGCCTTCATGAATACTGCGCAAGAGGCTACAAAATCAGGAGCAGGCTCGGGAATGCTCATGATGCCGCGCAAGCGCAGATGAGGCAAGGCCGCCACCTGTTGTGCCAGCGCCAGCGCCTCCTGCGGTTCCACGCCGGATTTGGTGTCGCCGCCGTCCACGTTGACCTGGATGCACACTTGCAACGGCGGCAAACCCGGTGGGCGTTGCTCGCTCAGCCGCTGGGCTATTTTCAAGCGATCGACCGTGTGCACCCAGTCAAAATTCTCGGCCACGAGCCGCGTCTTGTTGCTCTGGATCGGGCCGATGCAGTGCCACTGCAAGGGCAAGTGGCGCAACTGGCTGATCTTTTGCACGGCTTCCTGGATGTAGTTCTCGCCAAAAGCCGTTTGACCGGCGGCATGGGCTTCTTCCACGGCCGGCGCGTCGAAGGTTTTGGAAACCGCCAGCAGGGCGACGTCGCCGGGGGTCCGTCCGGCGGCCAGGCAGGCGGCGGTCACGCGGGCACGAACGGTTTCTAGATTGGTCTGAATCATGGTCATAATTGCCGCAAGCGTAACAAACGATCGGGAACTTCTTGGACATCACCCAACTGCTGGCCTTTAGCGTCAAAAACAAGGCGTCTGACTTGCACCTCTCGGCCGGCTTGCCGCCCATGATTCGTGTCCACGGCGATGTACGGCGCATCAACGTCGAGCCGCTGGACCACAAGCTGGTGCATGCCATGGTGTACGACATCATGAATGACACGCAGCGCAAGATGTATGAGGAGTTTCTGGAGATCGACTTTTCGTTCGAGATCGAAGGGCTGGCGCGCTTTCGGGTCAATGCCTTCAACCACCAGCGCGGCGCCGGCGCCGTATTCCGGACGATTCCCAGCAAGATCCTGACGCTGGAGCAATTGAACGCGCCCAAGATCTTTGCCGACCTGGCCTTGAAGCCGCGCGGCATGGTGCTGGTGACCGGCCCCACCGGCTCGGGCAAGTCCACCACGCTGGCCGCCATGGTCAACTTTCTCAACGAGACCGAGTTCGGCCACATTCTGACGGTGGAAGATCCGATCGAGTTCGTGCACGAGTCCAAGAAATGCCTGGTCAACCAGCGCGAGGTCGGGCCGCACACGCTGAGCTTTGCCGCCGCCCTGCGCTCGGCGCTGCGGGAAGATCCGGATGCCATTCTGGTGGGCGAAATGCGCGACCTGGAAACCATCCGCCTGGCCATGACCGCTGCGGAAACCGGCCACCTGGTGTTCGGCACGCTGCACACGTCGAGTGCCGCCAAGACCATCGACCGGATCATCGACGTGTTCCCGGCGGAAGAAAAAGAGATGGTCCGCGCCATGTTGTCCGAATCGCTGCAGGCCGTGATCTCACAGACCCTGTGCAAGACCAAAGACGGCCAGGGCCGGGTGGCGGCGCACGAAATCATGCTCGGCACCAGCGCTATCCGCAACTTGATCCGCGAGGCCAAGGTGGCGCAGATGTACTCCAGCATCCAGACCGGCAACAGCGTGGGCATGCAGACGCTGGACCAGAACCTGACCGATCTGGTCAAGCGCAACATCATCAGCCCCTCGGAGGCGCGCTCCAAAGCCAAGATTCCCGAAAACTTTCCTGGCTGACCCCGAGCCCAGTTGTCCCAGCCTACTTATTGGAGCGCGCCATGAAAGGAATCCTCGGACTTCTCCGCAACAAGCTCAGGCCGGTGCCGAATGACGAGCCCCATGATTCCCTGCTGTTCACCACGGCTTTTGCCGGACTAGGCGTGGACGCCAGACTATTGGTCCCCTGGGAGGCACGGGCGGTGGAGGTCGGGGCGGCCAAATTGAGCGCCGGCCGTGGCACCAAGCTGCTGCAGGGTCTGTGGTCCAAGGACAAGTACATGCACCAGTTGGACCAAGCGGCTATCGGGCACATGGAGCAGTTCTTTGAATTCGCCACGGTGGCCGCCAACCGCGACATCATCCGCCAGGATGAATACAGCAACTTCATGATCGTGTTGCTAAGCGGCAGCATTGCGGTTGATCGCGTGCAGCCTTGGGGTGAGCGCCTGCGCCTCGCCGAAGCCGCACCCGGCGAAATTCTGGGTGAGATGTCGCTGCTTGACAGTGGTATGCGGTTTTCGAGCTGCACCACGCTGAGCCCTTGCGACATCGCCATTCTCAGGGCAGACGCGATGGACGAGATGCTGACCGCCAACCCGGCGCTGGCAGCCAGCTTCATCGCCCTGCTGGCCCGAAAACTGTCGCTGCGCCTGCGCGTCGTCAGCGCCCGGCTCAGCGACAACAAATGATTTCAGAAAGCATCACACGCCATGGAACGCGATCAAGCCACCAAGTTCGTCAACGACCTGCTCAAACTGATGGTCGCCCGCAACGGCAGCGATCTATTCATCACGGCTGATTTCCCGCCCGCCGTCAAGGTTGACGGCAAGGTCACCAAGGTATCGCCGCAGCCGCTCAACGCGGCCCACACGCTGGCGCTGACGCGCGCGGTCATGAACGACAAGCAGGTGGCCGAGTTTGAGCGCACCAAGGAGTGCAACTTTGCCATCTCGCCGCCAGGCGTCGGGCGCTTTCGCGTCAACGCCTTCATGCAGCAGGGCAAGGTCGGCATGGTGTTGCGCGTCATTCCGCTGAGCGTGCCCACCATCGATGGCTTGGGCGTGCCCCAGGTACTCAAGGATGTGGCGACCGCCAAGCGCGGCCTGTGCATTCTGGTGGGCGCCACCGGTTCCGGCAAATCAACGACGCTGGCGGCGATGGTGGACTGGCGCAATGACAATTCATTCGGTCACATCATCACCATTGAAGACCCGATTGAGTTCGTGCATGCACACAAGAACTGCGTGGTGATGCAGCGCGAAGTGGGCGTCGACACCGACAGCTGGGGCGCGGCCCTGAAAAACACCTTGCGCCAGGCCCCCGACGTGATCTTGATGGGCGAAATCCGCGACCGCGAAACCATGGAACACGCGGTGGCTTTTTCCGAGACCGGGCATCTGTGCCTGGCCACCCTGCATGCCAACAGCGCCAACCAGGCGCTGGACCGCATCATCAATTTCTTTCCGGAAGAGCGGCGATCGCAACTCCTGATGGACTTGTCGCTCAACCTCAAAGCGATGGTGTCACAGCGACTGATCCCCATGCAGAACGGCAAGGGCCGCACCGCCGTCGTCGAGATCATGCTCAATACGCCGCTGGTTTCCGACATGATCTTCAAGGGGGAAGTCTCCGAGATCAAGGAGATCATGAAGAAGAGCCGCAACCTGGGCATGCAGACCTTTGACCAAGCCTTGTTTGACGCCTATGAGACTAACCTGATCACTTACGAAGACGCCCTGCGCAATGCGGACTCGGTCAACGACCTGCGCCTGCAGATCAAACTCAACAGCCAGCGTGGCAGAACCCAGGACCTCAGCGCTGGCACCGAAAACTTCGCCATCGTTTAAACAAGACCAGCGTCCACGCCAACACCATGAGCCCTATGAACACCACCAGCAGCATCAGCCCGAAATCCTACGAACCCACGCCCGCGCGTCGCGTTGCCTTTCTGGGTCTGGGCGTGATGGGTTACCCCATGGCCGGGCACCTGGCGCGGGCCGGCCACCAGGTCACCGTGTACAACCGGACTGCTACCAAATCAATAGCTTGGTGCGCAGAATTTACGGGGGCTAGCGGCTCAAAACATGCTGCAAACCACGCACTGACACCGCGCCTCGCCGCGCAGCAGGCGGAGCTCGTTTTTTGCTGCGTCGGCAACGACGACGATCTGCGCAGCGTCACCCTCGGCGCGGACGGCGCCTTTGCCGGCATGGCGCTGGGCGCCACGTTTGTGGATCACACCACCGCATCGGCCAGCGTCGCGCGCGAGTTGTACACCGCCGCGAAGAACCTCGGGCTCCACTTTGTCGACGCTCCGGTGTCGGGGGGCCAGGCGGGTGCACAAAATGGCCTGCTGACTGTGATGTGCGGCGGCGATCAAACGGCTTTTGACGCGGCGCAGCCGGTGGCCCTGGCGTTTTCCAGGGCCTTCACGCTACTGGGTGCAAGCGGCGCGGGCCAGCTGGCCAAGATGGTGAATCAGATCTGTATTGCCGGCCTGGTACAGGGTTTGAGCGAAGCCATTGCCTTTGGCCAATGTGCCGGGCTGGACATGAACCAGGTTCTTGACGTGATTGGTAAGGGCGCCGCGCAGAGCTGGCAGCTCGACAACCGCGGCAAAACCATGGTGGCGAATAAGTTCGATTTTGGCTTTGCCGTGGACTGGATGCGCAAGGACTTGGGGCTGGTGCTGGATGAAGCCAAGCGCAACGGTGCGCGCCTGCCGGTCACCGCCCTGGTGGACCAGTTCTATGCCGACGTGCAGCACATGGGCGGTCAGCGCTGGGACACCTCCAGCCTGATCAAGCGGCTGAAGTAATTCGCCCCCCGAGGGGCCAATTTTCCCTCGCGGGGCTGACCGCCAAGCGGCTCAGAACCTAGGGGCGGCCCGTCGGAAAATTGCCCAGTGCCACGGCTACTATTTGGCTTCGGCGGAGGCGGGCTTGGACTGCATGCCCTGCAACTCTTCTTCGCTGATGATTTCCAGCACGCGAACCACTTTTTGGACACCCTTGGTGCCACGAGCGATGTCGGTGGCGCGGTTGGCTTCGCGCTGGGTCACGCGCCCCATCAAATACGTGATGCCACGCTCTGTCGTGACTTTAAAGCTGTTGGCAAACAAATCCTTGGCGTCCACCATATTGGCCTTGACCATGCCGGTCACCAGCGCATCCGACGAGCGCTGGGTGAATGAAGGGCTGTCCTGAATGCCGAGCTCATTGACAACGGCACGCACATTCTCAACCCGGGACACGACCTGCTCCACCAGTTGCTTGTCCTGTGCATTGGCCACCTCCCCGGTCAACAGCACCTGGCGGTTGTAGCTGGTGAAGTTGACACGAGCGCGGTCACCCAGATTGGCGCGCACGCCACTGGCCGCGCGCAGTTCAATCCCCTCGTCTTCGAGCTGGGTGCCCGCAGTACGGCGATCGGTTGCCACCAACGAACTCATCACGGCGCCACCCACCATGATGGGCGCACAAGCGCCGAGGCCAACGCCCACACAGGCGCTCAATGCCAGCATCGTCACGAGTTTTTGAGTTGCAAATTTCATTTAGATTTCCTGATCTCCGAGTAACTGGGCATCCACCGCGTCACAAATGCAGTGCAGGGCCAGAATATGGACCTCCTGAATGCGGGCCGTGCGTTCATTGGGCACACAGATGTGCACGTCGGTATCTCGCAGCGCCTGGGCCATCTTGCCCCCCCCGCGCCCGGTCAGGCCCACCACCACCATCTCGCGCTCATGCGCGGCCTCAATGGCGGCCAGCACATTGGCGGAATTGCCGCTGGTAGAAATGGCCAGCAACACGTCGCCGGGCTGACCCAAGGCGCGCACCTGCCGTGAAAAAATGACGTTGAAATCGTAATCGTTGGCAATCGCCGTGATGATGGAGCTGTCCGTGGTGAGCGAAATGGCCGCCAGTTCGGGCCGCTCACGCTCGTAGCGCCCCACGAACTCGGCGGCGAAATGCTGTGCGTCAGCGGCCGAGCCGCCGTTGCCGCAAGCCAGCACTTTGCCCCCGCTGGTCACGCAAGTCAGCATGGCCTGCACGGCCGCCGCAATGGGTTTGCTTAAGGATTGCGCGGACTGGTACTTCAGGTCGGCGCTGTCAATAAAGTGTTGTTGAATACGTTGTTCAAGCATGGGCCCGATGATACCTGCGTCATATGTATCAAACTGTACATCGCCCGGGCGCAGATGAACGCGCCGCTCTTGGTGCGGCGGCGGGTTGGCCGGTTCAATAGGCATCAAACGCCGCCTGCAACCACTCAATACCGCCTTGTTCCAGCAGCACCACGTCAAATCGGCAGGGCGGCGGCTCACGCAGACGCATCAGGTAATGACGCGCGGCAAAAATAATGCGCCGCTGCTTGAGCGGGCTGATGCTGGCGGCCGCCCCGCCGTGGCTGGCACTCTTGCGCCGGCGCACCTCTACAAACACGGTGGTGCCATCGGACGTCCGCATGATCAGGTCAATTTCTCCGCCGCCGCGCCCCGGGGTCCGATAATTGCGCTCCAGGAGACGCAGGCCGGACTGTTGCAAGTAGCGCAGCGCAGCATCTTCGGCCGCATCGCCCAGTTGCTTGGTCGTGCGGATCTCGGCCTTGATTTGAGGGAACACCATTGATTTCTACTTATGCCTCCGCTTTAAGTGCCGCGTCCGATGCGGCTGCTGATCAGAATTATCCGCCCGGCGCGCTGTACGTCGTGGCCACGCCCATCGGCAACCTGGCCGACATCACGCTGCGTGCGCTGCATGTGCTCGGTCTGGTCGACGCGATTGCCTGCGAGGACACGCGTCACACCCAGGCCTTGCTGCGCGCCTATGGCATCGACAAGTCGGCTTCGCAACTGCTGGCGGTGCACCAGCACAACGAGGCGCAGGCTGCGCAGACGGTGATCGAGCGCCTGCGCCAAGGGCAGCGGGTGGCCTACGCCAGCGACGCAGGCACCCCGGCCATCAGCGACCCCGGCGCCCGGCTGGTGGCCGCCGTGCGCCAAGCGCATTTGGCCGTGGTGCCGCTGCCCGGCGCCAGCAGCGTGACCGCCGCCTTGAGCGTGGCCGGCATCGCGGATGAGGGCGCGCAGCAGAGTGGATTTGTGTTCGTCGGGTTCCTGTCGTCGAAATCGACCGAACGCGCCGCCGCCATCGAAAGTCTGCGCCTTGAGGGGCGTGCGGTGGTGATACTGGAAGCACCGCATCGCATTGAGGCACTGGCGACGGCACTGGCGACGCTGGGCGCGCGCCTGGTCACCATCGGTCGCGAGCTGACCAAGCAGTTCGAAGAGATAGCCACGGTCAGTGCGGAGAGCTTCCCGGCCTGGCTGGCCCAGGACGGGAACCGCCTGCGTGGCGAGTTCGTTGTGGTGCTCCACCCCGCCCAAGCCGAGACACAAGCGGGACCGGATACCCGTGTCCTGAAACTGCTGCTGGCACAGCTGCCGCTGAAAACTGCCGTCAAGCTGGCCGCCGACATCACCGGCGAACCCCGCAACGCGCTTTACGAGCTGGCCTTGAGTCTGAAAGAGGATTAAACCGGCGTCGACATGTTCACCAGTTTGCATGGAGGTAATCGGTGCGCATGAGTAAAAGCTCACTCATGCAAAATCCGACTAAATTGGCACTCAATCACGGGGAAAGCTAGTGCTGGTGCGCTGGCGGGGATCACATTTAAAACCGTTTCCCCAATGAAAATAACATATTTTTTGAATTTGATTTCGAAAAGTACCGTCAAAAGTACCGTCAAAACTTTTTGTGTCCTGTAAATGAAACGGTTTGACTTGGTATGCCACTGTATGAACTTCATCAGCGAAGAACGGACTGTTAGTTGGAGTGCCCTGGCCGAGCCAACTAGCAAAGCTACTATTCTAAAAATTTTCAGCCACATATCACCATGATGGAGTTGAAGAGCATTCGTTCACTTGAGCGTCTAATGCCCTCCAGATTCGGTTGTGGCGCTTGTTAGTCACGCCCAAAATCAATGGTGATGTGGTTCAAGTCTTCCAGTACGACATACCTTTTGCCTGTCTGTGAGATTTGCATGACTCCAAAGATCAGCACACGGGTTCCTGTCAACTGTTCCTGGTCGCTTATTCCAAAACGACTGAACAGATCCGCAACATGCTGCCCCGGTACACAGATGCTCAGATTAGCGTGTCCACCTGAGTTCAACCACAGCGTGTTCGCATGATCGAATTGGGCTGACACAAGCTGTCCAAAAAATCCATTCAATTTAAAGCTGTGCATTGGAGCTGCTGCTTCAAACGATACAAAAAAATCTGTCACTGCGAATGTGCCAAAACCAGCCACGTCCACAATTTGAGGTGAGGTCCTGAAGGCTGTTGGGGCAGTCAATAGACGCAGCAGTGGTCGCAACCGCACGTGCTGAACATGGTTGCTATTGGAGCCGGACCCGGCAACCAGTTCATCCTGAGTCCTGATGTCTTCAACATCGCCGGGGTGGATAGGTCGACTCCATTGCGCCGGAGCCCCATAGTCAAAATCCACAACCAGGCGGTGAGCAGGATGGCCATGGGCATCCGCATAGTCTCTGGCATTGGCAGCAGCCTGCGCTCCGCGAAAGTGGCACCCGTCGGCATGGGGTCGCGCACCAAAACAGGCCTCGCGGTCATTTCGGGTCTCGATGCGGAAAAAAGCATGACCCCCACATTCAGGACAGACCAGGTAACGCCGCTTTTGCGACAAATCATCTGTTGGCAATCCCGCGAATTGCTGCGCGTTGTAAATCAAATCGTTCTGCGTGCATCGGGCAAATTCCATTTTGTTCTCTCCAATAAATTTCACCAATCATTTTTCTTGCTGGTAAACCTGCGGTCGCAACGGCTGCCTCCAGGCTTTTGTCCTGGGGACCGTCATTGCCCGGGCTCGATCAGCAAGGCGCAAGAACGGTACTTCTCATCGTTGGCCGCTTTTGGGTGGCCGTCGCGTCCAGTACGTTTTTGATGAATTCGCGAACACCGTTCTCAGACCATAAGGAAAAACTTTCACCCATGTCTTCCGCCGCAAACAGCTGACTGGATTCAACACGCCATGCCCTTGAGTGGGCATTTATGCCGACGTCGCAGTTTTCACCCAGACGAGAGACTGGTTTTCTTCTCTCAAACCTCAATCAGGAGCTCTAAAAATGACCTTAACTTGTCCCCATTGCCAATCAGATCGAATTGGCACAAAAAACTTGGCAAAGAAAACCGGCGGCACTCTCGGTGCTGTGGCAGGCGCGGCCACTGGCGCAGCCGGCGCCATGGGTGGCGCTGAACTGGGCGCCAGCGCCGGATTGGTTGCCGGCCCGGTCGGCGCCATCTTCGGCGGCCTGGCCGGTGCCATCATTGGCGGACTGTTCGGTGGCGCTGCCGGCGGCGCCATGGGCGCGCGACTGGGCGAGGTGGTGGATGACAATGTCCTGGACAACTGTCACTGCCTGGATTGCGGTCACACGTTCAGTCTGAAACGGATCTGATCCATTTCATTCACTGCCTTATGCAATCGCGGGCTCAGCCGCAGGGAGCTGGTCACGCAGGGCGTCATCGTCCAGTTCTGCCTGACGCCAATCGCCTTGCCGACATATCAACAAGCGTCGGCACCCCTCGCGTCGTTTTCCCTTAGTTCCCTTTAATCAACCCCAGGCACCGACTTGCACTTTGCTGTATCAACCCAGCGGCTTTGTCACGTGCGTCACAAACGAAAGAAGTCCTCAATGGCACACCTTATTCAATCCATGACCTATACCGGCGAAACCCCCTGGCATCAACTGGGCAACCCATTGCCCGCCAAACAATCCATCGACGTCTGGGCCAAGGAAGCCGGGATGGACTGGAACATCTGCGAAACCCCGGTGCGTTACCTGACCGAGCAGATCGGCTCGCTCGGCGCCATCATGTCGTTCAACGAACAGAAAGTGCTGTACCGCAGCGACACCAAAGCGGCGCTGTCCGTGGTCAGCGGCCGCTATCAGGTGGTGCAGCCCAAAGCGGTGCTGGAGTTTTACCGGGACCTGACCGAGATATCGGGCTTCGAGCTGGAAACCGCTGGTGTCCTGAAGGAAGGCAAGAAGTTCTGGGCGCTGGCTAAAACAGGCAAAGAAGCCACTCTCAAAGGCAACGATGTCGTGAAAGGCTACATCCTGCTGGCCACCTCCTGCGACGGCACTCTGGCGACCACCGCCACGCCGACCACCGTCCGGGTCGTCTGCAACAACACCCTCGCCATTGCCCTGAATGGTGCCAGCAGCGCGATCAAGGTGCCGCACAGCACCAGCTTCGATGCCCAGGCGGTGAAGAAGCAATTGGGGATTGCGGTGTCGCAGTGGGACAGTTTCATGTACCGCATGAAAACGCTGTCAGAGCGCAAAGTGAAATCGCATGAAAGCATGAACTACTTCCTCAAAGTCCTGTGCCAGACCGACAGTCATGTCGATCCGGCGCAGGGCCTGATGAACGAGCGCGCCTTGAAGAAAGTGCAAGCCCTGTTTGACGGGCAGGGCCACGGCGCGGAGCTGGCCTCGGCTTCGGGCACGGCCTGGGGCCTGCTCAATGCCGTCACCGAGTTTGTCGACCACGAGAGACGCGCCCGCAGCCAGGAATACCGTCTCGATTCGGCCTGGTTCGGGCAAGGCGCCAATCTCAAGCAGCGTGCCCTGGACTATGCGCTGCAACTGGCGGCATGAACAGCAAGTAACTTCCTCGCACCAACCGTCAAAGCACACGACGGCATACAGCCCCGCTCCATCTTGCATGGACCGGGGTTTTTTCATTTGTGAAACAGAAATAGCTTATTGAAGGAAGCACCATGGCCAATGCACACATAGCACCCAAGGCAGACAAGCCCACCCGGTCCAAGCCAGCCCTGAAGCTGGTCAAAACGCAGGACCTCAATCGCGAGCAATGGCTGAGCGTCAGAAAAGGCGGCATCGGCAGTTCGGATGCCGCGTCCGCCGTCGGACTCAATCCCTATTGTTCACAGCTGGAACTCTGGCTGAATAAAACCGGGCGGGACGCCGGCCTGCCCAAAGTCGATCCCAAGGATCAGACCAGTCCCATGTACTGGGGCACCTTGCTCGAATCCATCGTGGCGGCGCACTACACCATGCGCACAGGCCACAAGGTCCGGCGCATCAATGCCGTGTTGCAGCACCCGACCGAACCGTGGATGCTGGCGAACCTGGACCGCGAAGTCATCGGCACACCCGAGGTGCAGATCCTGGAGTGCAAGACGGCGGGCATCAACGGCGCGCGGCTCTGGAAGGAGGGCGTGCCGGAATATATCCAGTTGCAGGTCATGCACCAGCTCGCGGTCACCGGCAAACAGACGGCGGACGTGGCGGTGCTGATCGGCGGCCAGGATCTGCAGATCCACCGCATCGAGCGCGACGACACCATGATCGCCCGCCTGATGGAGCTGGAACGGCAGTTCTGGCGCTACGTGGAAACGAATACAGCGCCACCGGCGGACGGCTCGGATTCGGCGGATGTCGCGCTGCGCTGCCTGTACCCGCAGGACAGCGGCTCCGTCCTCGACCTGTCGCAGGACCTGGCCATGTCGGCGGCGTTTTCCGACCTACTGGCCGTTCGGGAAATGCTGACCAGCAACGTGCTGCTGGAAGCGCAGCTCAAGCAGCGCATCCAGCAACGCATGGGGGACGCCACCAAAGTGGTGTTCGAAACCGGAGACGTGACCTGGAAACGCAGCAAGGACGGGAGCGGGCTGGACGTGGTCAATCTGCTGAAGGACCAGCCGGAACTGCTGCAGCGCTACGCCCTGGTCAAGCCTGGCTCCAGGCGCTTTCTCGTGAATGTCTAAACCGGCGCGCCCCGCTTGGGGGTGTTGTGTGTCATGCGTATCAATCAATGTGCCTGCCTTTATTCAGATGGATGAAGCAGGCTCTTCTCACTCAAAAAGGAATCATCATGCTCAAAGGTTTGGCGTTAACGCCCCCGGTCATTGGCCGGATTTCGATCGGCAAAGTCGTGGAAAAGAACGGCAAGCGGCTACCGGAAAAGGACGACGAATTCACCATCACCAGCCAGGTGCAAACCAAGGACGGCTGGGTCAACCATCCCGTGGACGAGACCCTGCGCAAAACGCCCACGACCAAGCTGCGCAACATTCCGGTCCGGCTGTTGTTCGATGACCCGGACCTCAACCTGCGCGCCAATTACAGCCTGTTTGACCGTCAAACGGGTCGGCCCCTGTGTGTCGGCAATGGCGAGACCTGTCGCCGTTCCTTGGCGGCGGGCGTGCAGACCTTGCCATGTCCTTCACCGGATTCCTGCGAACTGGCCAGTGGAGGGCATTGCAAGCCCTATGGCCGTTTAAACGTGCGCATCGGCGACGACGACGAGCTCGGCAGCTTCGTCTTCAGGACCACGGGCTTCAACAGCATCCGCACTTTGTCGGCAAGGCTGAAATACTTCCATGCGGTTTCCGGCGGGCTGCTGTCCACCTTGCCGCTGGAACTGCGCCTGCGCGGCAAATCGACCACGCAGTCGCACCGGGCACCGATTTACTACGTGGACTTGACGATCCAGCCAGGCATGACGATGGCCGATGCCATCGTCAGTGCCAAATCGGCCTGTGAAATTCGCAAGGCTTCGGGTTATGACCAAGCTGCGCTGGACGAAGCAGCCCGAGACGGTTTCGCCGCCGGGGCATTTGAGGAATCTGAAGAAGATGGCGCGGCGGTCGTGGAGGAGTTCTTTCCAGATGAGTTTGACAGCGGCTTCAGCAGCAATCCAGCTGGTAATGCATCACTCGCAGGGCCAAAACCTGGCCTGGCCGACAAGCTCAATCACAAAGCCGCGCTGATGAACGGCAATGGCAGCCGATCTGGCAACGGGCCAAGAGGGGCAGTCAACCAGGCTACGCCGCAACCCATGCAGGGTAGGGACTGACTAGGACAGAGAAGTCGCATGGACATCATCTTGTACCAGCGCATCAGCGGTGGCTGGGAATACCAGTACACCAGCCATTGTGAAACCTACCGTGGCTTTGCCGACGACCCCGTCCAGGCCAGAGCCCGGCTGCTGCATCAACTTGGCTGGGATCGGCGGCGGTTTGACCGTGCGCAATTCCGGCGTTTCTGACACGTACACCTCAAAGCCCCGCAGTTCGGGGCTTTTTTGTGCGCGGTCAAAAGCAAGGAGCCTGGCCATCAGGCCGTGGCGATTTTCCTGTTTCCTCGGTCACGTACACAAAGTTGGAAACAGGCCCCTCAAACAAACCAAACCCGAGTTAACCCTCAACTTGAAAGCAATCGACCATGAAGAAATCTCTCAACTGTGATCCGAAGAGTTTTGCCCCCATCTATTACGCCACCCGAGAACAAGCGCAGTCCGTTGTGAATACCTTGCCGCCCTTCGAAGCCAGTCGGTTTTCTGTCGGCATTGCCCATTACAAGATCGTCGAATTCACCAAGGGCTATGCGATTCAACTCGGAGACTATGGCAACTACCACCCCCGAACCAACGCCGGCCTTGCGCAAGAGGAGGCTGAAATCCTGGAGAACAGACTTTCAAAAAAGTGAGTAAGTATGAAAAAATCAAGCCAAACCGAGATCGTTATCCCCACGTGGGCGGACCGTACGGGTCCAGGCTACTGGGGCGACATTGATGATGGCAGTCGTGACAAGCAGTCCACTTCGTTCTGGCTTTCACTGCGGCGTGTCGTACCGGGCGACAACAGTTGCGTGAATGACGATAGCCGCGCCATCTGCGACATCGGCCTGTATGTCTGGCTTGATCTGGTCGGCACGGTCAGTATCGACGTGCGACTGCATGAGGTGGGCTCCGTCAGCCTGTATGAAGGCATGCAGCGCATCAAGTTGCTCAAACGCCTTCATGCCAGAGGGAAAGCTTATCCGTTCAACAGCTTTCAGCGCCGCACTAATGTGCAGGTCCAACTCACCAAGGCCCTGGACGCTTTGGGCATCAAGCGAGCGCTCGTTCACCACGGCATCGACAAGCGTGAAACCTATGAGCCAGTCGGCCTCGCCATCCAGCGCATCGGTGACAGCATCAAGGAGCGTCTGGATCGCATGAAACCATGCCGTGTTGCTTGACGGGTGCATTCCAGGCAAAAGAGATCAAGATCGGTTTGACGGACCAGCTGATTCAAAGGGCGGCGAAACTCAACCCGGCTCTGGGCGCGTTGACAGCGTTGTGATGGAAGCCAGGAAGACCGGCCGCGAGTCTGAAGGCGTGCCAGCGGGCTACAACCTGGCTTTGGCTTGCCGTGCCACCGGGTAGGGCCTTGCGGTGCGGGGTGCGCGCGTCAGCGTGATATCGAGTCCGCGCAACTGCGGCAGGTCAGGATTCATCAACTCATGTGCGGGTACGCCGATGGCCCTGGCGATCAGCTCGATGTTGTCAATGGAAATGTTGCGCTGTCCGCGCTCCAGCGTGCCGACGAAGGCCCGGTCCAGACCCGCCTCAGCGGCCATACGTTCCTGCGAGATGCCCGCGTGAATCCGCACCAGACGGATGTTTCTGGCAAAAGTCAATCGAAGGGGTAGTGCTGGGGTGGCGGCGGATCGTGGCATGCCTCCAATGCTGTAATCAAGAGGTGTTTAAATCCACGGTGTTTGAAGCCCATTAAGATAGGCACATGCACGGTCGAGGGAGGGGTGCGCACAGGCACACCGGATTCCGGCAGGAGCCGGTGGATCTGGGCGTGCATTTTTTTAAACTTAAAGGGGATTCAAAAGCATCATTAGAAAAAACATAACTGCACACCGCAGCGCGCAGATCCGGCCATGGCCGCTGGCGCCGCCTGCGGACTGTTCCGCGGCCGTTCAACACCAAGCAGCCCTGCCAGCGCGTGGGCGGCCTTTCTATTCAGCTGGCGTGGCCGGCCAACTTTTCGACTTCACCCAAAGGAAAGGACAACTTCAATGGTTCCCTGTCGATATTGCTGCAAGGACATTCACGAGCAAGCGTCAAGCTGCCCGCAGTGCGGCGGCGTCTTGAAATCGCCGGTACCGGCTACGACCAGCGAAAGCGGGTCACTCTGGATGGCGATTGCATCGCTGGTGCTTGGCGTCCTTGGCATTCTGGCGCTCGCGGAGGACTCGAAACACGGTAAGGAAGAGTTGATCGGCATGGGGATCATTCTTTCCGCCGGCTTAGCGCTGGGTGTCACCAGCCTGGGCAACAAAAAAGCAGGCAAGGGCATGGCGATCGCAGGCGTTGTCCTGTTGTCGCTTTCGCTGCTGGTCCTGCTCGGCTCGTTTTAACCCGTTCAATTCAATTTAAAAGGAAAAAAATCATGATTAACTGTCACGGATGCGGCAAACAGATTCACGAAACAGCACCGACGTGCCCTCAATGCGGTGCCCCTCAAGCTTTGCAGGCCAAGTCTGCGCAGCGGGCTCAGACCGTATCGGCGGCGGCATCCACCGGGCTGTCGGACGCCTGGATGCGAAGGTTTGCTTTGATAGAAAAAGCAGGTGGCCCCAAACTTCCAAAAATGAAGGAACTGTCATTCGCTGAACGCTTTCAACTGATCTTCAATATCTGGGCATTTTTGTTCGGACCGTTCTATTACGCGGCCAACGGGATGTGGAAGAAAGGACTCACGCTGCTCGGTGTGTGCGCGGTGGCGGTGATCATCCTGGCGATCATTTTGGAGGCGATCGGAATCTCTCCGGACGCGGCCGCCTTCTTTGCAGCGGGCGTTTTTTCCAGGCGCTCCGCCACCGATTACTACAAGAAGATGGTGCTCGGAGATAACGGCTGGTGGTAAGACAGTGGAGCTGATCAGACAGCGACAAGCGGCATGATTCCGTTGTGTTGCACCGAGGCAGGGTGCAACACAACGGAGATCATTTTTTTTTGCCGTAAAAACGGATACGGATGCAGAAATGAACAGCGCGCCCTGTTCAGGCGAAGAGAAATTCTTTGAAGTCTGGTGTACGGCAATTTCGGCCAAGAAGTTAAGTAATATTTTGTTTGAAAGACGGGAAAGGCTGCTATGTGGGGCTTTGCTTCGCTGTGTTGACGGCCAGTTGAAAAAAACGATCCCGCAGTATGAGTGGGTGTTTCGGTTTCCCAGATCGTCTTCGCGAATATCAGCTCTTCACTTTCGCCAGTGACTCCTTGGGCATTGTCCCGACAGAAGCTTCTCGACCTATTGCCGTTGTATGCATGTAGGAATTGGTTGCCGTAAAGCCGACATTCAAAAACCGGCAGTTACTTGCGTGGAATGATCGAAAGTGGGCGCACGATTTTCATCGTCCTGGACGGGCCAGGGGCGATGGGAGCCTCAATGCGCTACTGCAATGACCTCACATTGTTGAAAAAACTCCCACATTTTGAAAAACTCCCAAAATGGGATGAACATATAAAACATTAATACAATACAATCTCCCAAAATGGGAAATACGATATGAGATTAATTGGCAGGGAACGACTCATCGGCTTGTACGGCACGGGCGCTCAAGCTTGGCTTTCCAGTTGGATAGCTGAGGTAATCGCCGCGAACTGGAAACAACCGCTGGACGTTCGCCATCAGTTCCCCAAAGCTATTCACAAGGGCGAGTGCAACTTCCGCTTCCCTATTGACAACGGCGCCGCCACTGTGGACCTACTTATTGCTTTTCCCCAAGGAATCGCCTTGATTACAGACTTGAAGGTTGAACAATGAAATTGATGGAAGCGAAGGTTATTCGGACGGCAGCGCAATATGACGCTTACCTGGACGAAATCCAAGCTCTTATGGCCAAGGGACATGCGCTAAACAGCACGGAGAGCGACAGGCTTGAACTGCTGACTGTGCTTCTGGAGGCATACGAAAACACAAAGTATCCAGTTGAAAGCCCTGATCCAGTTGACGCAATCCTTTTTCGGATGAGTGAGAAAGGCCTGAAGCAGGCGGACCTCGTTCCGTACTTTGGCACGAGTAGCCGAGTATCCGAGGTTTTGAGCCGAAAGCGTCCGTTGACGGTGCAAATGATCCGTGCGCTCGCAATTGGACTCGGATTGTCAGCTGAAACTTTGATCGGTCTTTCTGCTCCCGAAGTTGCGCCCAAGAAGAGCGACGTTGATTGGTCCAAATTCCCTATCAATGAAATGATGCAGCGTGGATGGCTGAGAACTCAAACCAGCAGAGCGAGCACGGCAGTGGAAGACGTGGTGAAAAACTTCATCATGGATGCAGGATTGCATTTCGGCACCGCCGCGTTTCGGCGGACTCTCGCGGGGGAAGCACAATCGCCAACCACGAAGTACGCCCTGTATGCGTGGCTGGCACGAGTCATTCAGACAGCCAGAAAACGAAAGTCAGGTTTAGGTGCATTTGATCCCACCGTGCTTTCAGCCAGTTTTTTGCGGGAATTGGCTCAGCTCAGTTGGTCGGAAAGCGGGCCCACCCTTGCGGTGGAATACCTTGAGAAGCACGGAATTGCCGTCGTTATTGAGCCTCACCTTAAAGGGACTCTTGTGGATGGGGCAGCACTTAGAGATTCTGATGGCACCCCTATTGTTGGTTTGACTTTGAGGTATGACCGACTGGATAACTTCTGGTTCACCCTTCTCCATGAGGTTGCTCATCTTTGGAAACATGTGGACGACCAAGAGGCATTCCTTGATGATCTAGACGCATCATCCGAAGACAGAAGAGAGGCTGAGGCAAACCGGCTTGCAGGAGAGGCCTTCATTCCGCGAATACTATGGCGGCGAAGTGACGCATTTATCTCCCCAAGCAAGGCGAGCATAGAGAAGCTTGCAAAGGAACTGAGAATTCATCCCGCCATAATTGCTGGCAGACTACGTAAAGAGTCCGGAAATTACGGCCTTTTCACGGATATGTTGGGACATGGCCAAGTTAAAAATTGTTTTACGACTTCCAACGACAGCGAGGCATAACATGCTCCCCAAATACATTCCGTTGCTCAAGGCTATGAATAGCGAGTCGATCGCCCTCGCCAACATCGATCCAGTTCATGCTAAAAAGATGCTGCCGCTCTTTGAAGTCCCGCGCATCGGGCCGAACATATTGGAAGCGAAACGTTTTGTAGGCTGCCCTACTCCTACGACTGCCTACTTGGATGAAGTGACAAACAGAATCGCGAAAGTTTGGTCCGGTCGAACAGCGATGGTAGATGCTTACCAATGGCCTGCAGATGCAACAGTGGAAAGCGGCGAGCATGTCCTCCCATACCTGTTCACCCGCTTACAGGCTCTGGGGGTTGATGTAGTGCCAGTGATAGGGTACGACCGATGGGAAAATCCTACGTACAGTCTGGCAATGCAAGGACTTGAACTCCCCGGCACGCCGTACTATTGCCTACGTCTCGACGCGCAAGCCCTTGAAGATGCTGCCGAGCCGGACTTCTTTCTGGAGAATATTGAGGCTATGCTTGCCCGATTTGAACTGGAGCCAGGAGCATGCTCAGTTCTGATCGATTTTGGTGATGTAACTGGACGCTCTGTTGAGAAAATGGTGGGCGACTCAGACGCAATTTTGAACCTGCTTATGCCACTTGGCTTCAGATATTTTGCAAGCGCCGGCTGCTCACTTCCAAAGTCGATCGACCTGGCAGTAAAGAAACCGGATACCGTGGGAAAGGTCGTTCGTAAAGAGATGTTGCTATGGCAAGCCGCACGTCAGCAGTATCCAGATTCGGCTCTTGTCTACGGAGACTACGGTATTCGAGGCCCGAGTAGCAATGAGGGCATCCCTAACCCACACGGCAATGGCAAGATTCGTCACACCATTGACAAGCACTTTTTAGTTGTGCGTGGGCATTCAATGATGCTACCGGGTAAGGGCGAGCAAATGTGGGGACTTGCCCAAAAGGTTGTGGCGTCGCCCCACTATTTGGGTGCAAACTTCAGTTGGGGGGATCAACAAATACTTGATTGCAGCCAAAAGAAAATCAAAGGTCATCACGCTCAATGGATCAGCAACGACACGAGTCATCATCTGGCCTATGCCCTTGCCGAGGTTGAACAATTTGACTTGTCTGTCGCAGTGCCAGCACCTGTCTCAGTTAAAACCAGCGGCAAGATCGCTTGACTTTGGAGTTTTTATGGCTAAGCCTGTGAGTCTTTCTAATGGTCGAACATGGCGAGCTAAAAAGGACGCCCTGGCTCACTTCAAGGCAATGTTGAGCAGCTACTCTGAAGGGGATCCTATCTCGGTTGTGGCTGACCATGACGACCTATGTTCCCTTTTAGTGCGGTACGACTCGACCACGCTTGATGGAACTTCTAAAATTGGATCTGGTATTGACCATTTTTCAAAGCAACGGAACACTGGCGAAGGCTGGAGTACGGTTGGCTTTCACGTTCACCGCACTGATGGTACTTCAGATGATTTCAGCTATATTGCTGCAGTCAACTTAGACCGTCCTGTGCCGGCGTGAGTGATTGGTAGAGCAGTTCGTGATTCGACGTCTTAGCATCGAGTCAGAAGCAGACATTCAGCGTAAGCGAAAACGTAGTCTAGAGACGTTTGAGCCAAACTTTAGGCGATAGCTTGCCGGTAAACGTTTACATGGCTAATTGGATTAGGTCTCGGCGCTCGTGGACCCTGAGTAGGGGACAAAAACCGAAGTTCCCGTCCCCGACAGCACCTCGCCCCCGGTGAGGGGTCCAGGGAGTTGCCCTTTTAACGGCCTGCGCAATGGGTCAGGCTGTAGTTGTGCGTTAGGAACGCCTCATCATCGTGCGGCCATCGCACAATTCAAAATTTGCATTGCTCCATGTGACTATATCAAAGTTCCGGAGGTTGTCGATTTGGACTCCGAGAAAGCTTCATAAATGACACCGATGGTAAACGCGACTGAGCTTGGCTTTCGGAAGATAAGGGGTAAGCAACTGGGGAACACACATTGACGCGATGAGCGCGTCAATGCATTAGTCGTCAACGAATGGTTTGAGGTTGCCAGCGATGGGGCAGCAAGTCGCCCACCTGACTGGCGCGTTGGGTCGGCAG
>NZ_QEII01000284.1 GCF_003347515.1 Rhodoferax ferrireducens
ATCGTCAGCTTCTACAACAGCCAGCGGTTGCACTCCACACTGGGCAACTTGCCACCCAATGCTTTCGAGCAGAAATCGGCAATCAAACAACCTATCGGTCTGTACGAAAAAACTTGACCAGGACAGACTGATGGGGGCGAAGTCAGTGACGGGGTTGTAGGGGAGCTTCTTATAGAGCGCAGGATTCACTGCGTGGGTGCCGATGTGACCCATCATCAGCGTATACCCGTCAGCCGGAGAACCCTTGACGAATTCAGCAGCTATGGCACCGGAGGCCCCAGGCTTGTTGATCACAATGAAGGGTTGCCCCAGCGCGGCTTGCAGTTCATTTCCGAGCAACCTTGCCAACGCGTCTGTCACACCTCCCGGCGGGAAGGGCACCACCAGCTGGACTGCACGGGTTGGAAAGGTTTGCTGCGCGTAAGCGCTTGACAATAATTTTATGGGGCTGACTGCAACAGCTGCCGCCAGTAAAAATCGCCGTCGCGCGCATCTTGTGTAATTCATGGTGTTTGTCTCTGGTTGTCAGGAAAGTGAATTCGTCAGCCAAACCTTGCGGCGGCATCCCATCCGGAAAGAGGGGAAGGAACCTGGACACCGCGAACAACGGCTGGCCGGTTTGACATGCGGTCAAACCAACGCGACAGATGGACGTGCCGCCCAAAATCGAAATGCATGGCAGATATGCAGTTGAACCAGCCATAGTGGGCGATGTCCACAATCGAATAGTCCCCACAAATCCAGTCTCGGCCCGCCAATCGCTGGTCTACGACACCGAATAGCCGCTCAACTTCGGTTCGGTATCTGTCAATTGCGTAAGGCAGTGGCTCACCCGCGTAGTACGTAAACCAGGCCAGCTGGCCGAACATCGGGCCGATAGCTGAAGCCTGGAAGAACAACCACTGGAGCGCTTCCCAGCGCTCGTTGGGCGTCACCGGCATGAGCCGGTTGGACTTTGAGGCGAGATACAGCAGGATGGCGCATGACTCAAAAACGGTCGTGTTCGAGTCATGGTCTGTAATGACGGGAATTTTGGCGTTCGGCGCTATCTCCCTGAATGAGTCCCGCAGATGTTCACCAGCCCGGACATCGACACACTGGACCTGGTAAGGCAACGCCAGTTCTTCAAGGGCAATACTGATCTTGTGCGAGTTCGGCGTGTTAAGGCCATAGAGGGTTATCACTGCGCGATCCTTATGCAATTTCGGCGGCTCGCTGGACTGAGTTGAGCATCGAGGTGTCCATCAAGTACTGCTTGGCGCGGTCAGGGTCTGCCGCGGTCTGCCGCAGGCTCAATGCCTGTTCCGCCCGGCGTGCGGGATCCCTCTCTTCCATCTGTTTTTTGTTGCGTATGCTTTGTGCCTGAACATGCTCGACTGCAACATAGCGGCGCTGTCTTTCGTAGACATCCAAAGCCGACTCAGGACCGCTCTGGCGTACGACGCTGAGAAGCCGCTGTGCCAGGTTGAATGCGTCGTGCACTCCGCCGTTCAAGCCAAATCCGCCCAAAGGGTTGTTGATGTGTGCGGCATCGCCCGCGAGAAAGACGCGCCCGTGCCGAAACCTCGACGCCACTCTCTGATGCACCCGGTAGGTGCTGCTGTAAACCACGTCGAATTGACCCTCACCCGGCAAGAATTCATGAAGGCGCTTTTGTACGGCCTCTGGTGCCAGAACTTCTGGATCGGGAAGGTCAGGGTCGGCTGGCATTGCAATCCGCCAGAGGTTGGCATATTTGTCATCCGACAGCTTCAGGACAACCGCCCATCTCTCGGGGTCTGTGACGTAAGCGGCGCCCGAAAATCCCAGACCTTCAAGAGGCTGCGTCACATTGGTGACCAGGAAGCGCTCCGGCCAGCTGAAGCCCGGAAAGTCGATAGCGGACTGCTTGCGTATCACGCTGTGCGCGCCATCCGCGCCTATGACCCAGCGTGCATCAAGCGTCTGTTCGACCCCGTCGTCTCCGCTAAACCGCACTTCGACCCGATCTGCTTTGGATTCGATTCCCAGTACCTTGTGCCCATGCAAAAGTTTTGCGGGGGTGGCACGCAATCGCTTGATCAAAACGTCTGACAAAACATGCTGCGGCATGTGAAAGCGAAACGGATACCTGGTCTCGTCGCGCAGCAATCCCAGGTCGAATTCCGCGATCAGGCCGCTGCGATCACGTACCTGCCACACCGGAACCTTAACGCCGCGAGGCAAGATTTCCGAAGTGATGCCGAGCTCGTCCAGCATTTCAAGCGTGGGAGGGTGGAACGCCGCACCACGCTGTTCTTTCGCCGTCTCAAGCTCGGCCTCTATCAGCGCCACTCCAACGCCCTTGGTCGCAAGGTAAAGCGCGGCGACGAGCCCGACAGGCCCACCGCCCACGATGGCTACGTCTATCGTCACGCTCCGCTCCGGCTGGCGTCATATGTATCCACATGACCGGCTGTGAAGTGGCGCAACTCCTTGTCGTAGCGATCGCCAAAGAGCTCGCGGGCTGATGGCACGGGATTGGGATCCTGAAGGAAAGGGGTCTCGAACGTCCAGTTTCCCGTGTACACCGAGTACTCCAAAAAGACGCCGTTGGGGTCGCGGAAGTAAATCGATTTGCAGAAGAGGTGATCAATGACATCGGAAACCTCGACACCTTTCGACTCCAGGTGTTTTTTGGCCTCAAGCAGTGCGCCCTCGCTCTCCACACCCAACGCGACATGGTGGGCAAATCCTTTGTCTTTGGTCTCTGGTGTTTCGTCCTTCAAATCAAAGAAAGCGACGCGGTCGCCGTTTCCTATGTCAAAGAAGTAATGTTTCTTGTCGGCAAGGTCGCCCCAGGTCAAACCCGCAAATGGGTCGACTGGCGGGAGATGAAGAGTCGTGACGATGGGGCAACCCATCACGCCGCTCCAGAAGCGAACTGTTTCTTCCATATCCTTGGTGCACAGCGCCAAGTGGTGCATACCCGTACTTTTGATACCCATGACGAACTCCTATGTGTAGATTGCGGATCCGTTTGCCTTGTGCTTCAATCGCAACGGCAAACAGGTACGTATCCTAGGTCGCCGGGACTCGCCGCGATAGATCGTACGGCTTAGAACAGGTATTAGTGCAATGCATATCAGCAATCTCGACATCAAGACACTGACGATTTTTTCGACGGTGATGCGCTTGCGCAATTTGTCCCAAGCCGCGGTACAGCTCGGGCTTACACAGCCGGCCATTAGCCAAGCGGTGACACGCCTCCGCAAGCACTTTGGAGATGCGCTGCTGGTTCGCACCGGCCGGGGAATGGAGCCTACTCCGCGCGCACTTGAATTGCTTGAAGCGGTGGATGCCATCCTCACGATCGCCCATGAGCAGCTGGATTCACGAGCCGCATTCGAACCGTCCAAAGCGCGCCGTACGTTCAGTTTTTTTGCCACCGATTTCGGTGCAACCCTGCTTCTCCCTAAACTTGCGAGCGTGTTGCGCGAAGAAGCACCGCTCGTTACCGTCAAGGCAGTCACCAATACCCTCCGGCCTGCGAAGCAGCAGCTGGAAGGCGCGGAGGTCGATCTGGCGGTTGGTGGTTTTACTGACCTGGGGGGAAGCTTCTACCAGCAGTTGCTCTTCAGGGACAACTATGTGTGCCTGGCCGGAAGCCTTTTCGTGAACACCGCTGCGAAACTGAGCAAAAGCGCATTCCGAAGTGCGTCACACGTTATTGTTGCGCCGCTTCCTCAGGGCTACGGCGCAGTGGAAGAACTCGTTCGCGGCGAAGCAGAGTCCGGGCGGATCGCCATCGAGGTACCTAACTTTCTCTCTTTGCTGATGGTCTTGCGGGAAACTGATCTCCTTTGTACGGTTCCCGCCCGCGTTGGAACGGCTGCAGGGCGACTTCTTGGTCTTCGCACATATGAGCCACCATTTGCACTTCCCAGCTTGAACGTGAAAATGTTTTGGCATGAACGTCTGCATCGGGATCCGGCGCATCGTTGGTTTCGAACGCTCATGGACAGGCTTTTCCGAGCGAAATAAAACCCATGAAAATGGGCTAAATGATGACGCCAACGAGGATTTGACCAGAGTGGTCTGTTGTTGCCAACCAAAAATTGATCAGTTAAGGCGAGAAGTTCCGTAAATAGTCTGCCCTGCAAAATTCATTCTTCAAAAACCAGCCCACTCGACCTGGCCAAAACTCGGTTTTTTTGCCACGGCCTCGCCGTCAAGCAAGTTGCTCAAGTGCCAAGTCCCGATGCGCGCATGAGTCCCATATGACTCTGCCGCGGCCCATAGCGGTGACGCCGTTAGCTGCAACAAGCGCAAAAAAGCCGCTCCTATGCCCAGCCGGGCAATCGCGCGCAGCAACCAGCGCAGGTTGTAGCCCGCAGCGCAGCTCAGGGCATGCAACGCATCTCCCAGCGAGCCTTGCAGCCAGCAGCGATCCATGCGGTGATCAGACTTCAAGTGTCCGATGGCCGGCTCCACTGCCGGGCGCTGTTTGAGCCAGCCCTTTTGCTGCGCACTCAGGCTCTTGAACTTGCCCCGGTGAATGATTGTCTTGTTCGGGTTGTCGGCGTCCACGCCGCGAAAGCCCAGATCGACCACGACGTCCTGGATGGTGACGCTCAAGTCTTGCATCAGGTTGGTTGCCTGCTCCAGGACTGCGCTCAGAATGTGGCCGTCGTAGGGGTTGCCGGGGAAGGTACGCGCGCCCAGCATCAGGCCATGCTGGTGGGAGACTATTACGGCGCTCTTGACGCCAAACTCGTAGGGCTTGCGCGCCTTTCCCTTGCCAATACACTCAACTTCCGGCGCGTGCAGCGCGTACAGTTTGTTCTTGTCGTTGCGCTGCTGCGTGCGGATGCGTTCAGCGCGCCCCAGCCACAGCCCCAGGTCACTGACTGCCTTGGGGTGATCAGGTGCAAAGTCCGCCCCCTGCATCTTGCGCTGCACCTGGCGCATGACGATGCCCAAAATTGTGCGCTGGCGTTTGAGAACCCGTTTCAGGCGCCGAAACTGCTTGGCATGCGCGTAGCCGCCGGCGCGCCAGCGCAGCGCTTTGCCTTCTTTGGCAAAAGTCTGTTTGAGCCCGATGCCGGCACGCTTGGCAGCGCTGACCACCTTGTGGCGCGCGATCTCCAGCAAACGGCTGTCTGTCGGGTGGGCGATGGCCTTCTCCTGGACGGTGGTATCCACAATCACGCGCTCCAGGTCCTTGGGCTTGAGCGCCTCAAGGGCTACGGCCGTGTCGATGGTGGCCTTGAGCAACAGTTCCAGGCCTTCTTCGCCCAGGTCGCGGCGAAAGCGCCCAATCTGTGTGGCGTCGCACGGCAGCCGGTGTTCGTAGTAGGCCATGCCGCTGAAGAACTGCCAGACGATGTTCTCGCTCCAGCGCACAACCAGTTCCTCGTCGCTGAGATTGAAGCTGTGCTTGAGGTACAGCAGGCTGGCCATCAGGCGAATCGGTAGCTTGGGCCTGCCCGCGTTGCTGCGACCTGCACCCATCAGGGCCTGCGTGGGGCCGAACATGTCACGGCCTTCAAGGATCTGGCCGGCGCGAGCCTGGCGCTCGAATTTCGCTGCCACCGACGCTTCGATCTGATCCCAGGGCAGTCGGCTCGCCAGCACTGCCAGGGGGTCGCTCAGGTTGATCATGGCATCGATGCGGCTGCGGAAAAAGTCAGGCGTTTGCATCCTCAAATCCCTCGGAAATAAACTCTCTGTAAAACGATTCTTGAGGGAATTGGTGCACCTCATTTACACAGAAAACCAGCATTCATGCGGGTTGGCGGGATTCTGCAGGGCTGACTAAATATTATTTACGTATAAATTCTCAGTAGTGTCCGGTTAAAAGTTGAACAAATTCAACTGGTTAGCGCCAACCGGTGTTTCTGGAATTGGGGTACAGGTCTGCAAGGCGCATGCAAGCTGGGTTTTCTCGAAAACTGAGACCGAAAGAATCTGTAGCAATGCATAGAGCGAGGCATCGAGTTGAAGCTCCTTCTTGACGATGGCGATGAGCACGTAGGTGCAGACGGCGCACCAGATTTGGGTCTTCACGGCGTTCTCGCTGGTGCCCAGGAATTTTTTGATCCGCAAATGCTGCTTGATCCATTTGAAGAACAACTCCACCTGCCAGCGGCTCTTGTACAAGGCGGCGATGGTCAGCGCTGGCATCCGCCATAAAGGACAGGGTCATCAGCTCCTGCACTGCCATGCGGTCGCAGTGTGTGGGCCAATCCCAATCGAAGTCGGCCAGTGGTTTGAAACGCCCAATATGGGCTGCCCGCAGTCGGCGTTCCAGACTGCGCTGGGCTCGCTCACTCTCTTCCCAGTCCAATACATCTTTGGTCCACCCCAGTCGTACTGGGTCGCCCTGCAGGGTCTCCCAGTGCGCCAGCAGGCCCATCAAACGCAGAGCTTTGGCGCGCTCCTGAAGTTGCGCCAAATTGATGGCGGGAACCTGGCTGGCATGGTCGGTAATGGCGTTCGTGTTCATGATTTGTCGTCCTGCTCATCTGTGGCATCTGTATCCGGTTTGGCCGGGGTCAGTTCGTCATACGAGTCCAACTTGTGGGGACGTACTGTTACGTCCAACGCGCGTGGCCCACCGTCAATTGGTCATCCTCAGGCCAGCGCCTGTCCGCCGCTGGTCCTGCTACCCAAAGACGCGCCTGTGCGTTGAGATCATCCACATCGGTGAAGCTGCGCGCGGCAAAGAAGTTGTCGCGGATGTATCGAATCGATCGCTCCACGCGCCCCTTCTCGTTGCCGCGTGCCACCGCCACCGGGCGCGGCTCATAACGGTGGTGGGCGGCAAATGCCAGGTACTCAGGATTGAAACGGATGGCACTGCCCACGCGCTCCAGCACAGCGCTTTTAAGGTTATCGCTCAAGATGACCCTGGGAACGCCACCCCATGCTTCAAACGCCAGTACATGGCCGAGCAGGAAGCTGTCCATGCGGGCGTTCAAACTAAAGTGCAGGAAGATGCGCCGTGAGTAGGCCAACACCATCACAAAGGCCATCAGGGGACGGCGAGCTTTACCAACCTCGACATGATCGAAATGAGCCCAGTCAACTTGTGCCTGTTCACCCGGCAAGGTGCGAAGGCGCAGGTAGGCCTCAGCGGCGGGACGCGGACGGTGGCGAGCCACGATACGGCGAAAGTAGTCACTGCCACCAAGGTAGCCACGACCCTGCACCATGGCATGAAGGCGGCTGGCCGTGAGTGTGGGGAATTTGGCCAGCGTCTCGCGGATGAAGGGCAAATAGGGATCAGCCTGGCTGGCTCGCAGGGACTGCTGGGCTCGCATGACGTTGGCAGTCTCAAGTACCCGGCGCACAGTGTCACGGTGCACGTGCAGCTGGGTCGCGATGGTGCCGATACGCCAGAGCTCGGCTTGGTACAGGCGCAGGATTTGGGCGCGCAATTCAGGGGCTATGGCCATGGTTGGATTTGTACTCGCGGTTATTGAGCAGAAATCCCAAACGCACATGCGCCACGCAGCTTGTGCAGCACCAGTGGCAACGCCACAGGGCAGCGGGCGCACTGGGCACCAAGATGGAGGAAGTCGATGCTGCCGCGCTGCATGGCTCAGTGGTTGGGATTGAGAGGGTGGACGGGATGACTGGCAGTACAGCATCCGAGGGGGTGTCCTGGGAACCCTGATGAACGGACGCGTCAGCATCTTTACTTGCCATCTTCAAGCAATTCAATAAGCTGCATGAATATGCGCGCTACTTGAGGTCGAGTAGCAAGTCTTTGATAAAAGACGAGTAGCAGGTGGGGGTCCGGGGGAGGAACAAATGGGACGCGCAATTGTGGATAACTCTGAATTGGTACGTTGGCGTGCCCTACCTGCCTTGGACGTGCTCAAGGTGCTGGCCGACCACATAAAGGAAGACCCGGACTTCATCCCCCTGACACGGCACAACGCCAGCCGATGGCATGTCAACGTCGCCGGCAGAGAATACGAGTTTCTGTGCGAGGGTCCCAAGTTCTACGACACCCGCCAAAAGCGCGGCGGCGGCGGCGCGATTGATCTGGCGATGTATGTGTTTGGGTTGGACTTCAAAGGTGCAGTTGGGCGGCTCAAGGGCGTGCTGTGAGGTTTGTACTGGCCGACAAGAATCTCGTGGTGCAAGGACGAACCTTCGAGGGTTTCCCGCTGCTCATCAACGACGATGGTGACGCCATCCAGCCGGCGCAAAACTGGTTGTGGCAGGTATTGGTCAAGTCCGGGCGCACCTCAAGCACAAAGACCTGGGAGAGCTATGGTCGGGCGGTATATGACTTCTTTGGCTTTGCGCTGACCAATCGCTACGATTGGACGAAACCCGCCCCACCTGGCATGCCTGGAGCAATTGAGGCGTGGCGCGACTGGTCGCGGGGCACGCTGGGACTTCAGGCCAGCACGATTAACCAGCGTTTGCGGATTGTGGTGCGCTTCTACAAGTGGGCCGTCGAGCAGCGCCACATCGAGTGCGTGCCCTTTGATTATGTTGAGGTACAGACGAGTCGCCAGCCCGGCTTCCTGGCTCACGTGGACACCACCAGTGGCAAGGTTTCCAGCCCGCAGGTGTTGCTGCAACAGAAGCAGCAGACCATCCGCTTCCTCACGAAGGATCAGATTGGGGTCTGCCACGAGGCCCTGAGCAACACGACGCACCAGCTCATGTACGAGCTGATGGTGCGAACCGGCCTGCGCCAGATCGAGTGCCGCACCTTCCCCGATGCCTATGTGTTCGATCCCGAGCGGCGCAAGGATCTGCGCTCCGGGCAAAAGATCCGCCTGCACCTTGATCCAGCTGACATGGCGACTAAGAACAGCAAGCCACGCGACATTGATGTGCCTTGTGACCTGATGGAGAAGCTCTGGGCCTACTCGGTGCGGCACAGGCAGGGCCGCGCCAACAACAACCGCGACGCCCAAGAGTTCCCCAACCTCTTTCTCACAGAGGGCGGTTTGCCCTACTCCAAGAACTCGATCACCGCCATCTTCAGCGCCCTGTCCATGCGGGTCGGCTTCGCCGTGACAGCCCACATGCTTCGCCACAGCTATGCCACCTACCTGCTGTGGAGCCTCAGAAAAAGCACCACGTTTGAGGGAGAGCCGCTGCTGTATGTGCGTGACCGTTTGGGCCACAGCGATGTCAGCACCACCATGGTCTATCTGCACCTGATCAACTCGTTGGAAGGGCATCTGGTCCTGGCACACGAGGATGAGATTGACCAACTATTTGCCTCCACGCTGGAGGCAGAACCCGCATGAAAAACAAAAAACCCTTTGGTGCCCCGGCCCCCGTTGAAGTCACCACCACCGCGCCGCAATCGGTCGATGCCACCAGCCTGGTCATCGACCTCCCAGAAAACCCTTCTACAACCCGCTCCCTTGACCTAACCCCCTGGCTCGGCACGGGCATCGACGCATGGGTGTGGGCCTGCGCCGGGCAGTTGCGTGCTTTCCACGCCAGCAAGGCGGTGACGACCTACACCATCGTCAGCTACTGGCGACACGGAATGCGGCACTTCTTCGAATACCTGGAAGCGTCGGGTGCTGCGTTCGAGCCGCAATCGGTGGAGCCCCGGCACATCCTGCAATACATCGGCTGGATCAAGGATCACCAAGACTGGTCCTACGGCACGCAAAAAGACCGCTACGACAAGACAAAATCCGTCCTCGCCGCTTTGGTCCGACGCGGAATCGTCCAGGCCCACGAAGACCTCTTTCCAGCCAATCCCTTCCCCGGCAGCAATACCCTCAAGAATGGCGCCAAACCGCTGTCTCAGACTGAGCGCCTGCGGTTAGCCATGGCGCTGCGAGAGGACATCATTGCCATCCATAAGGGGGCGTTTGCGGACACTGACAGCGCCGCAATGGTGGTCTATCTGCTGGCGGTAGCGATCCGCACCGGGGCCAATCCAACACCCATACTGGAAGCGTCCCGTGACTGCCTGCGTGACCACGCCTTCATGCCCAACATGATGCTGATGGAACTGTTCAAGCGCCGCGGCAATGCCACCAAGCTCCTGCAATTGCGCTACTCGAAAACGCACGATGGTTCGTTGGCGGTCCCTATGGACGGGGTGGCTCTGCTGCGCAAGGCGCTGCTACTTTCTGAGGCGCTGGTGCGTGATGCCAAGCCAGAGCATAAGGATCGCGTGTGGTTGTACCGGGCAGAGTTGAAGAGCAGTGCATCCGGCAAGGTCACTGTGTTGACGGGCAGCACGGTGGGATTTGGCATCGCCGCCCTGATCGAGCGGCACGATTTGAAGGCCGACGACGGCCAGCCCTTGCGCCTGAACCTCTCTCGCCTGCGCAAGACGCTGGAGCACCGCCTGTGGATCCTCTCAGGCGGAGACTTGATTGCCACCGCAGCCATGATGGGCCACGACCCCAAAACTGCCGACATCCACTATCTGGCCTGCACCCAGCAAATGCGGGAGAACGCCACCTTTGTAGGGGAGGCTCTGCAGGACATCTATGACCAGGGCTCGACAGACCGAAAAGTCATCCCCATCCTGCCCGGGAAGTCGCCCACCGGGCGCTGCAAAGACCCCTACCATGGTGACAAGGCACCCAAGAACGGCGAGCCTTGTGATGATTTCTTCTCCTGCTTTGCCTGCAAGAGCTATGCCGTAGTCGGCTCGCCCGAGGATCTGCACCGACTCTTTAGCTTCTACTGGTTCCTTGAGCGGGAAATGAACCACGCCAGAACTGAGGATTGGCGGGCCGAGTTTCGCAACACGATGAACATGATCGACCGCTTCACGGCGGACAAGTTCGACGCGCAATTGGTCGCTGCTGCCAAAGCACGCGCCCGAGCCGATCCGCTCAAATTCTGGGCGTCTTACACCCTGAGCAGCCCGGAGGTGGTCAATGGCCAAACGTAAGACCATCCACGCAAACGTTGCGGCTCCTGCAAAGGTGGTCGCTGCACCCGAGGCGCGAGCGGCAAGGAAACGGATTGGCAAGGCCTACGAACTGCTGGCTGACCAACCTGCGAGTCTGGCAGGCCTGTCGCCTGAAGATCGGGGCAACGTGGTTATCAGCGCGGTGCTGGACGATGTCGGCAACACCATGGTGCTCTCCCGCGCCAAGGATCTGGTGTGGGAAATGTGGCCCTTCGTAACCACGCCGAACACAAACAAAAACAAGAAACGCTTGGACTGGTCGGGCATTCCAGAGGTCTATCGTGAAGCCTGCCAAAACGTCCTCTACCGCTACTGGAAGGTGGGGCGTCCGGGCTCGGAAGTGCCGGGGGTGTCGTCACTGGTCAATAACCTGAATAGCCTGCGCATCGTCTGCCGCTTTGCGGACAGGGTCAAGTTGGAATCGCTCGTAGACATGGGGTCGTTTCACGTCGCCAACTTCGTTCACGAACGAAAGAAGGCAGGGCTGGTGCCTGCCACGCTGAACAAACAATTCTCGACGGTGGAGCTGCTGTACCTGTTTCGTTCTCAGCACGACGGAGCTTTGCAGGTGCATCCCTGGCCGGATTCGAGTGCGATGGAAATGGCGGGCATGGTCGGAGAAGATGCGAAGGACTCGCGCAAGGTGGCCTTGACGCCATTGATACCGGTCGAAGTGGCGCAGTGCCTTTACCGTCATGCCAGGGGCATTCTGGGATGTGCAGACGCGTTGCTGGACGAGCGGGATCGCGGGGAGCGTTCGGTGTTCAGGGTTGCTGAGATCATCGGCATTCGGGATGCCTGCTTCTACCTGTTGGGTGTGCTCACCGGAATGCGCTCTTCCGAACTGTCGAGCATTGAGATTGGCGCGGGGCGCACGGAGGTCAAGAACGGCATCACCTTCCATTGGGTGGCCAGTGTGGAACATAAGACCAAGAAGGGGCGTGTGGAGTACCTGATGCCCTCGATGGGGCACGACATCCTGCGCATTCTGGAGCGCTGGTCGCAGCCTTACCGCGAGCGACTGGCCGAGCAGATCGCTGCGATGGAGAAGCAGAAAAAGCAACTCACGCCCGAAGAACTTCAATGGCTGGCCACCGCCAGAAGCAACACCCGCAAGCTCTTTCTAGGCAATGGCAGCAGTGGGATCGTGCCGGTGTCGGGGACCGGTTGGACGCAGATTCTTACCCAATTTGCCCTTGACGCCGGAACGAACTGGAAACTCGCAGCCCACCAGATGCGCAGGCTCTACGCCTACACCTTTGTTCGCCATCGCCTGGGGGATTTGCTGTTCCTGAAAGAACAGTTCAAGCATTCCAGCATCGACATGACGCAGCTCTACGGCGCAATTCCTGTGCAGGACGCAGGCCTGTATGACGACATCCTGATCGAACTGATGACCTACAAAGCCGGGGTGGTTGCCCAGTGGCTGGAGAAGGACGAACCGCTGGCCGGTGGTGCGGGTCTTAAGATCAAGCAGATGCGTGCCCACGACTTCGAAGGGCGTAAGGAACTGCTCACCGAGACCTCGCATCGCATCAATATCCGCTCCACTGGACATTCGTGGTGTCTTGCGCAGGACGAGGGGTGTGGCGGGTCGGGCATCTATGCCAAGGGCACTTGCAGTGAGTGCGGTAACGGGCTGATCGACAGCCGGTTCATTCCGATCTGGCAGGAGGCGTATCGCCACCATAAAGAGTTGAAAAATGATGCCGCCGAGATGGGGCCCGGGGTGGTGAAGCGGGTCGAGCGCGATCTGGCGCAGGCCGCCAAGATTCTGAAGGACCTGGGTGTGCAAGTGGATGCTGGAGACGAAGATGCCCAAGTTGCTTCCCGCTAAGGTTCCTGCCGAGGAAGTTGCGGACGCCCCGAGGAAGCGGGATCGGGAGCGCACGCTGCACCAGTTGAACCTGGCACTGATTCGCGTGCAACGCCGGGGCGAGAAGGTAACGCTCAAGGGTGTGGCAGATGAGGCCAAGGTCTCGCCACCCTTGATCAACAATCGCTATCCCGACTTTGCGGAGCAGGTTCGTGCCGTCACCGGCAGGGCGATTCGCCAGCAATGCAACGAGAAGGCAGACCTTCTGGTGAAGGAGCGGGAGAAAAATCGCAAGCTGCGCGAGTCGGTGGACAGCCATTTGGTGGAGATCACACGGCTGGCGTCCGTGAACGAGACGCTGCGCACCGAGATGGCTTTGCTTAAGGCAATCGCTGACGGGAAGGTTGCCAGAGGGCCGTTCGGGCGGAAAAAAGAGCCCGGAAAGATGTGAATTTGTTTACTTGGAAAACCCCACGTCGAATCAACAAGTTACTCTCGTAGTAAATTTACAACGAATCTTATCTGATGCGTCACTTTCTGCGCCAAAGCAGCCCGACGCTCACGCCAACGACGAGTACGTTCGGCATGCTTGAACCGGCCAGCGCGGCTGCATTGATAACGCCGGGCAGCGTCACTTTGCAGGGCCTGGCGGGTGGCGGCTGAACACCCAGCGGCGCAATAGCGTTGTCCCCGGTCACAGTGGCTGCAAACCAGGACTTGCACGCGGCAACCCGCGCACAGGAAGAGTCGGGCGGGAAGATCGCGCATGAGCACCTCTGGCAAACCAAAGGTGTGCTGGACGAGATGCGTCCAAGGGTGCAACAATCAAGCTGCACCCGTCATTGACACGGTGTAGGGCGCAGCGGTCGGAATGAACTTGCAAGTAACTGCCGCCGCTGTGCCCGCCTACTTCGGAGTAGGTGTATTACAACGCAGCCGCTTGCGCGTGGCGCCTTGTCCCGGATAACCCACGTCCCAGTGCGTGGCGACCCTCTCAACAATTACCTAAATCCTGGTCACGTCAACCCGTGCGCCCATCCCTGAGTGCCTTAGGGAGGTCAGGGATGGAAGTGACTGAAATCCTGCAACATCAAGAACAAACTGCGCACTCAAGCCCGGAATTCAGCGTTTCCCAACACCCGTTGACACGGCTCGACACGCCGCCAAAATTCATCACTCACCACCCACGATTCGACCCGCTTGCGTGTCGCCATGCATTCGCCCCCGACGCCGTGTGAACTACGGCTCAGGACGATAGTTTACTATTTACGGATAACTTCTAAGTTTCGACAGGGCTTGCAGCGCTAGAGCGTGGTGTGTGTAGAAGGAGTGAATGGCTGTAAGGCCTTTAATCTCCGGCAAGCACCGCGTCGCCCGAATACAGGGCCAGCCCTGCCTCTACCACTGAGCCCAAGACCTGGCGTAACTCTTTTGCCCTGCTCTTTCCAAATTCATTTTCAAAGCGGTTGTGGATCTCCTTCCACAGGGGTGTGGCCTCTGCCAGTGCCTTGTGGCCCGCAACGGTAAGATCGATGAGGCGCGCGCGACGATCCACACCAACGCGCATACGAACAAGGTTGTCACGCTCAAGTAGGCGAAGGTTACGCCCAAGCGTGGTACGGTCCATGGTCATAGATTGAGCCAGGTCGTTGATAGCAGTCTCGCCAATGGCGTCGAGCCGCGCGAGTAGCGAGAACTGTGACACGCGCAGTCCGGAATGGCGCAGCGCCTCGTCGTAGGCGATAGACAGCGCACGTGTGGCGCTACGAAGAATGGAGCAATTGCACTGGAGCATGGTCACCATATGTTTTATCGGATACGGAAATTATACATTTGTGCGCATATGCTCTCATCTCTGAGTTTCGTTTTCACCTTTGACCGGCGGGTAATTGGTGTTCTTGCCGGATTGCCTTGACCACTCGCGCGTACTTATCAGACTCGGTCGTGAACCATTTTGCGGCTTGTTTCAGGCTCATATTTTCCACAAGCCTTAAGGCCTCGGCACGATACCTTGCTGTGGCCAGAGCGAGCGGGGCAAGGATGACATCATTGCCAGTGCTCACGAGCAGCGTGTGACCGCCGGGCGCCGCCGACAGCACTGTCCTTGCCGCGATGGAGCCGCCTGCGCCGGGTACATTTTCGATGACCACCGCTTGGCCTGGCGCTCGCTGCAGGGCTGGCTGTAGCTCGCGCATGGCTACGTCGGCGGGGCCACCTGCCGGGTAAGCCACTTTCACGATCACCGCCTTGGCGGGCCAAGCCAGCGCGAACGACGCGCCAGTGGTGAGCGATGCGAGCATGGCAACGATGGCATCTCGCCTGTCCAGATAAGTCATGATTGACTCTGGGGTTGAAAAGGCGCGGCGACAATTATACGCGCATATGCGCAGAATGGCACAAGATAGCCTTATCCAACGAGGTATGAGCCTGAAGCGGGGTGCGTGATTCCAACGAGGTATGAGCCTGAGGGGCGGGTTTGGGGCGATCATTTTTCCCATGGTGATCGACATGGACGAGACCCGTCTGCAAACAATTTCCCAACTTCAGGCCTTCCTGGCCGGCACGCTGGAGGTGCGCTTTTGCGTGCCCGACAGCGATGACGCCCGCTACGCCTACATCGTCTCGGTGGCCCAGCGCTTTGGCTACGCCCGCCTGAATCGGCCCGACAAAGGCGTGGTACTGCGCTACCTGCTGGCCACCTGCGGCTACTCGCGCGCCCAACTCACACGGCTGCTGGCACGGGTCCTGGATGGCCAGAGCCTGCACAAACGCTACCGCGCCCCGGCCCATCCGTTTGCGCAGCGCTACACCCCGGCTGACGCCTTGCTGCTGGCCGAGGTGGACCGCGCCCACGGCACGCTCTCGGGGCCGGCCACCACGCATTTGCTCAAGCGGGCATTGCATGTGTTTGGCGATGCGCGGTTTGAGCGCCTGGCCAGCCTGTCGGTGTCGCACCTGTACAACCTGCGCCACAGCAAGACTTACCAGAGTCAGCGCGTGAGCTTCACCAAGACGCGCCCAGTGGTCAATCCGATCGGCATGCGCCGCGCCCCCCCGCCCCGAGGGTCGCCCTGGCTTCATCCGCATCGACTCGGTTCACCAGGGCGATCTGGACGGCACCAAGGGGGTCTATCACGTCAATGCGGTGGACATCGTCACCCAGTGGGAGGTGGTGGCCACTTGTGAGCGCATCAGCGAGGCCTACTTGCTGCCTGTGCTGCAAGACATGATGGAGCAGTTTCCGTTCAGGATTCTGGGCTTTCACTCGGACAACGGCTCGGAGTACATCAACAAGACCGTGGCCCAGCTGCTGGAGAAGCTGCGGGTGGAGCAGACCAAGTCACGCTCACGCCAGTCCAATGACAATGCGCTGGCCGAGAGCAAGAACGGCGCGGTGGTCAGAAAGGCATTTGGCTACAGCCACATTCCCCAGCGCTTTGCTGCGCCCATCAACGCGTTCTGCCGCGAATACCTCAACCCCTACGTCAACCTGCATCGGCCTTGCTTGTTTGCCAAGGAGGCGGTCGATGCCAAGGGCAAGGTCAGGAAGACCTATCCGCATGACATGGTGCAAACCCCGCTGGACAAGTTGGCCAGCCTGGATGGCGTGGGCAAGTTCCTGCGCAAGGGGATCGCCATCACACAACTTCAATCAAAGGCCAAAGCCCACAGCGATCTGGAGGCAGCCAATGCGATGAATGTGGCCCGGCTTAAACTGTTTGACTTGTTCAACCGACGACCCAAGTCCGCCGCCTGATTCAATCCTCACATCCGTCTTCGCTCAGGCTCATACCTGAATTGGAAAATACTAGATCGTCTACGTGTTTACGCTAGTAGTCTCGTGTAATTAGGCGTATATACTTCTATTCAGCTCCGCGATATTTTGCGCCGCACCGAGCAACCGATAGTTTTTAAAGGAGATAAGCCGAATGAACCCTAACGACAAAGCCATGGCCCTAGTTGCGGAGAGCGCAGTTACAGTCACCCATGTCCGCATCAGCACGGACAAGCCCTACGCCTCAGTGAAGAAAGCTATCGAGTCGCGCTTGGGCCGCCTCTCCGACCACGTCCGCGAGTTGTTACGCCTGGGCAAGATCGAGGAGGTGCGCGCCGCGCTTACTCTCGCTGCGGGCGACGCGGGCCTCGCCATCCATTACGTCGGCCCGCATGGCGATTGGCTGTTGCTAAACGGCGAGCGCAAGGAGGCTACCTCCTACCTCATCGGCAATGTGCTCTACGCGGTGCAGATGACTCGCGTAGATTTGGCCGCCGGGCTGTACGCGCCGCTACGTGTTGTGCTGTATGCGAGCGAAGATGGAGGATCGGTAATCGAGTACGACAAACCCTCAACACTCTTCTGCCAGTTCGGACGCGAAGAGATCAATACGGTCGCCGCCATCCTGGATCAACGGCTGTCCGCCGTGCTTCTTCAGGCTTGTGCAGTTTAAAGGAGCAAAAAAAATGACAAGGACGCGCATTGACTCTCTCGGGCTATTCACTCTGGTGTGTGCCGTCGCCACCAACATCGCGAGGGTCGCTGCCGCTGCAGTAGCGACCACCTTCCTCGCACAAATCGCTCTCGCCGAAACCTTCCCAAGCAAGCCGCTGAAAATCGTTGTACCTTACGCAGCTGGCGGTCCTGTGGACCAACTTGCTCGCACCCTCGCCGAGGGACTGTCACGTTCGCTTGGCCAGGCCGTCATCGTTGAGAACAAGCCCGGCGGCAACACCATGGTCGCTGCGTCGCAAGTGGCCAAGGCGCAACCCGATGGGTACACCCTCTTCATGGCCTCCTCGGCTAGTCTTGCGGTGAATCCTGTTGTCTACAAGAAGATGGCATACGACCCCGACCGTGATTTCACGCCGGTCTCGATGGTTGCGCGAGCGCCGCTGGTGATGGTGGTTAACGCCGGTGTACCTGCCAAAAACCTTAAGGAGCTCACGGCTTACATCAAGAGCATGAATGGCCGCTTCGCTTTTGCCTCCAACGGCAACGGTAACCCGCTGCATCTGGCCTGTGCCCTCTTCAGCTCAATGGCCAACTTGGACATGCTGCACGTCCCCTACAACGGGACGGCCCCGGCTCTGGCCAGCGTGTTGGCTGGCGATACGCAGATGACCTGCGACATCGTTCAAAACTCGATACCACAGATTAAGTCGCACAAGTTACGCGCCATCGCCATCATCGGCCCGCGTCGCGTTGCTGTACTGCCCGATGTGCCCACGCTTGGCGAGGAGGGGCTGCTCGGGGTTGATGCTTCTGTGTGGTTCGCGGTGGTTGTACCCAAAAATACTCCGCTGCCCCGGGTTGATTTGCTGAATCAGCACATCGCGAAGGTGCTGGCGACCACGGAACTTCGGGAACGCTTTGGCGCATTGGCGATGGAAGTACAGAGCAGTTCAGGGAAGGATGTAACAAACCTCATTACCAAGGAGCGGTCGAAATGGATGGACGTGGTGACAAAGTACAAAATTTCCATCGACTGACAAGCTCGGTGTAGTCATGAAAATAAATGTAAGCATGCAACAAGGCACGCAGGAGATTTTTGCTTGGAGCACACTGTCTCAGCGTTTGCGGGGTTGGTTTCCATTGCCTCTGTCGGCGCCACGTTATCACTGCATATCGATATGAGCGAGTTGGGCGCGGCCTTCGATGCAACGCCTGCAATGCGGAGTGCTATTTTTACTCACTGTTATTTGAGCAACGTTCATTGACCTGAAGGCACAAGGAGCAAGCAATGATTTCATCGCAATCAGATTCCGCTACGGTAGGTGTATCTACGCCTTCACGTGCGTCTGTTATCCAGGACGACGTGCTCATCGCGTCCTGTGTCGGTCTGTGCCTGGTCCCTGCTGACCAGGTCGCCGACTACTACAGAGCTCACGGCTACGCGGCGGCGCCTGGCATAGTTTTGCTCCTAATGTGGATAGCGTTGCAACTGGTGGGGCTCGTGCCGTGAATCCTTCGTCTTCCCTTGTTGACGGCGAGTCGCTGCCGCGTGGGTGCTCCATGCTGAGCTCGGTGCAAGTTATCGCTTTTGGCGCGGCCATCGTTACTATCTCGATGGGGGTACGGCATGGCTTTGGCCTGTGGATGCTCCCGATGACGCAAGCACGCGGTTGGTCGCGGGAAGTGTTCTCTACAGCGCTCGCGATTCAGAACCTGGTGTGGGGCTTTGCGGCTGTGGTCGCGGGCATGATCGCCGACCGCTTCGGGGCTTTTCGTGTGATCGCAGCAGGCGCCGTACTCTATGCGACGGGTCTTGTCGGCATGGCATTTGCGGCCTCGCCAGTGCAGCTGCTTTTTGCCGCCGGCGCTCTCATCGGCACTGCTCAAGCGGGAACCACTTATTCGGTAGTCTATGGTGTCGTAGGGCGAAATGTTGATGCGCAACGGCGCTCATTGGCGATGGGAGCAATCGCGGCGCTGGGCTCGTTCGGGCAGTTCCTGATGGTGCCGATTGAAAGCAACCTTATTGAGATTGCAGGCTGGGCGAGCGCTTTGATCATACTTGGTGGCGTCGCTGCGCTAATGCTGCCCCTGTGTTTCGGTCTGCGCGAACCCGACTTCGCCGGCGGTGGGCTGCCGGTGCGCGAGCAGAGTATGACACAGGCGTTGTCTCAGGCGATTCACTACCCTAGCTTTTTGCTGCTGATGGCGGGCTATTTCGTCTGCGGCTTTCAACTCGCTTTTATCGGCATCCACGTCCCTGGTTACCTGCGTGACCAGGGGCTTATGCCGCAGGTAGCTAGTTATTCGCTGGCGATTATCGGCCTCATGAATGTGGTGGGCGGCTATGCCTGTGGCGTCTTGGGCGAGCGGATGGAAAAGCGGGTGATCCTCGCCGGCATTTATTTCAGCCGTGCGGTCGCCATCGCGCTCTTCGTGCTCGCGCCGGTTTCAGCATGGTCAGTTTTTGCCTTCTCCGCCGTGATGGGCCTCTTGTGGTTATCTACCGTCCCGGCGACGCAGTCAATCGTCGCGCAAATCTTCGGCGTACAGCACCTGTCCATGCTGGGTGGAGTCATTTTCCTCAGCCACCAACTCGGCTCGTTCCTAGGCATCTGGTTGGGTGGGGTGATCTTTGAAAACGTTGGCAGTTACCGACCGGTGTGGCAGCTTTCTGTTCTGTTTGGCCTTGTGGCTGGCGTGCTCAGCCTAATGGTGAACGGAGACCCGTGGCGGCGTGCTGCGGCGCGGGGGGTTAAGTTATGACTACAACGAGCGATAAACCGATGAATGTTTTGGTACTGGGTGCCGGCGCGATCGGAGGATATTACGGGGCTCGGTTGCATGAGGCAGGAGCGCAGGTCACTTTCCTGGTGCGGCCAGCGCGAGCACGGCATATCGAAGAGACGGGAATATGCGTCAAAAGCCAACTCGGGGATGTACGCTGGGCTGCGCGCACAGCGACACGAATTGATGGCCACAACACCTATGACCTCGTGCTGCTTGCCTGTAAGGGCTTCGACCTGGACAGTGCCATCGATGCGATCGCGCCTGCGGTAACTGCCGGCGCTTGCGTGCTGCCATTTCTCAACGGCATGGGCGCCTACAAGAGACTAGACGGCGCCTTCGGAAAGGCCCGTATCTTGGGCGGAGCGGCCTACATCGCGGTCGAACTGTTGAGCCAAGGGCACGTGATGCACTACGGCGTTAGCGATAAGGTTGTGATTGGCGCCCGTTCACGCGAAACTTTGGATTTGGCTAGCCGCGTGCATGTCGCGCTCGCGAAATCTGGCGGACAGCGCCTACTGTCGCACCACATCGATGAAGTGCTGTGGAACAAGTGGGTGATGATAGCCGCCGGCGCGGCCGTAACCTGCCTGAGCCGCGGCACCATCGCGGAAGTGCTTGCCACGCCGGGCGGCGCCCAGTTCGTCCGCCGAGCAATAAATGAATGCTGCGCTGGCGTGGCGGCCGCCGAAATGCCACTGGCACAAAGCGAGCGGCAGGCCATTGAAGAGCGCCTGCTCGACGGGTCATCGAACTGGGCCTCCTCAATGAAGCGCGACATGGACCGGGGCATCTCCCGGATCGAGAGCGAAGCGATTTTGGGTGACCTGGTGCGCATTGGAAAGGTGCACGCCATCGACCAACCGATCTTACTGGCTGCGCTCACTCACCTGCAGGTATATGAGACGCAACGTTCTTGATAGGCATTGCGCTCACCGATATTTCTTTTTTTAACTTAACTACCACTCAGGAAATAGATTATGTCTCTCACCTCCCATCCCGTCATTTTCGAAAAGATCGGCCCGGTCGGCGTGCTCACCATGCAGTATGCCCCGCACAACCTGGTGGGCCACGACCTGTGCTCATCCTTGCTGGCCGCGTTAGAGCGCAGTGAGAACTCCGGCTGCCGGGCATTGGTGCTGAAGAGCGGGCTGCGCCACTTCTCCGCAGGCGCTGACCTTGCGCTCTTCGAAGACCGTGGTGCGCGGCTGGACGCTGAGCTCAATCCTGTTGGCGTGCTCGATGCGTTCAGCCAATGCCGTCTACCAATCGTCGCTAGTGTGCATGGCATGGCTCTTGGCGGCGGTTTCGAGTTGGCGCTTGCCTGTGACTTCATCATTGCTGGCGCATCGGCAAAGTTCGGCCTGGTCGAGGTTACGCTGGGCCTGCATCCCCTGATGGGCGGCATTCAACGCGTCATCGACCGCGCCGGTGAAGCACGCGGCAAGGAGATCGTCATGCTCGGGCGCCGCCACGATGCGGCAACACTGGAGAAGTGGGGCGTGATCAATCGTGTCGTGCCCGACGCGCAACTGCAGGAGTCGAGCCTTCTGATTGCTCAGGAGCTTGCCAACGGCCCCACCGTCGCTCACGGCGCGACCAAAAGACTCGCCAATGTTTTTCTTGCCAGTGGCATGCATGCGGCCGATGCTGCAATGAAGGACATTCAGAAACCCATCTTTGCCAGCACCGACCTCGTCCGCGGCCTCGACGCCTTTAAGGCCGCGGGCCCAGGCAACGCGGTGTTCGAAGGTAACTAAAGGAGATCATCATGGCACAAGGACCACTTGAAGGATTGCGCGTCGTCGATTTTTCGCGCGTACTGGCCGGGCCGCACTGCTCGAAGACACTGCATGATCTGGGTGCGGACATCATAAAGATTGAGCCGCCTCGACCCGACATCTCGCGCGCAGCCTACCCGCAGACAGAAGGCATGTCGCACTACTACATCCAGCAAAACTCAGGAAAACGCAACCTGAGCCTGGACCTGAACTTCCCTGAGGCGCGCGAAATCGTGTTAGCGCTTTGCAAGACCGCCGACGTGATCGTTGAGAACTTTCGTGCAGGCACGCTCGCTTTCTTTGGATTGGACTACGAAAGCATCCGAAAGATCAATCCGGCAGTGGTCTACGCATCCATTTCTGGTTACGGGCATAACGGTCCGCTGTCGCACCGCGCCGCCTATGCACCCACGGTGCAGGCCGAATGCGGGTTCACAGACACAGCCATTCGCCACCTGGGCTCTGACCTCGCTACGGCGCGGCATGATGCGTATTCGCACGCTGACATCTACACTGGCCTAGAAGCAGTTGTGGGCATCTTAGCGGCTCTGCACAAGAAGCAGCAGACGGGGCTAGGGCAGCATGTGGATGTAGCTATGGCCGCCACCATTCTGTCCATCAATGAGCGCGTGCATGCTGACTTGTCAGGTGTGGACATGGGTGATGAACCGCTGGCGCTGGGCGCGGCGATGTCGCCATTTTTTCGCGTGGCGAGCGGGGAACTCATTACCATAGCGACTAGTATCACCAGCACGTTGAGCTTCCCTCTCTACACTGCCGCAATGCGGCGAGCAGATCTTGCATTGAATGCACACTTTCTCACGCCCGAACTGCGATTGAAGCACGTGAGTGAATTGCACGCAATCATCCAAGCATGGATCCTCACCTTCGACAGCTTGGAAACGCTCGAGGCGCAACTTGAAGAAGCGAAGCTCGCCTTCGGCGTGGTGCGTAGCATCGAGGAGTTCGCCGCATCGGAGTGGGTGAACTGGTGGGGCGCCATCGATACGGTCGATGATCGCGTGGGCGGCACGGTGCGCATCCCTGGCAAGCCGTGGCGCTTTTCTAGTGACACGCTCGCGCACCCCGGCCGCCCCGCCTACCGCGGCGAGCACAATCGCGAAGTACTCAAGGAGCTCGGCTTGTCCGACGACACGGTTGCGCACTACCAGGAGGCCGGCATTCTGACGACCGGCATTCCGGCTATGCAGGCAAGCAAATGAAATCCCTTACCGCAGAGGAAACAAAATGAGCAAGTCACGCCGAAAAGTCATTATCACGTGCGCAATCACCGGTGCCATCCACACGCCAACCATGTCCGACGCCCTTCCGTACGCACCGGAGGACATTGCGCGCCAAGCCATCGATGCAGCCGAAGCGGGGGCGGCCATTCTGCACTTACATGCGCGCCACCCAACAACTGGCGCGGTGTCGATCGACCCGGATCATTTCATGGCCTTCCTGCCGAACATCAAACGCAGCACCGATGCAGTGATCAACCTGTCGACAGGCGGGAGCCTCACTAACACCGTGGCAGAGCGGATCGCACCGGCCAAGCGCGTGTCGCCAGAAATGACATCGCTCAATATGGGCAGCATGAATTTCGCCATGCACCCGCTTGCAGACAAGTACAAGGTATGGAAGTTCGATTGGGAAGAGGCCTATTTGCGTAACTCTGACACCTATATATTCCGCAATACTTTTCGCGACATCGCAATGGTCGCAAAGGAACTTGGCGAGGGCGAGGGCGTAAAGTTCGAGCATGAGTGCTATGACGTGGGACATCTTTACAACCTGAAGTTCTGTTTAGACAGTGGAATGTTTAAGACGCCCGTGTTCATCCAGTTTGTGCTGGGAATCTTGGGCGGGATTGGCGCCGACCTTGACAACCTAGTCTTCATGAAACGCACTGCTGACCGCTTGTTCGGGGACGCATACCGCTGGTCGGTCCTAGGCGCCGGCGCGGCCCAAATGGACTTGGCTGTCGCAGCAGCCATGATGGGGGGCAATGTTAGGGTTGGCCTTGAGGACTCTCTTTTGATTTCACGGGGGCAACTTGCCGCGTCGAACGCCCAACAAGTCGCTAAGATTCGCCAAATGCTGAGGGATCACGGTCTTGAGGCTGCGTCACCGGCGGAAGCTCGGGAGATGCTGAGCCTCAAGGGCGCCGAGCTCACGCGTTTTTAACGAAAGGGATTGCAATGCATGTATTAAGAAAGGTCCGCGAGGCGGGCGGCGGCTATGAACAGGTTGCTGCCATACTCGCGCCCGATATCGTTTTCAATAGCCCAGTGTTGTCGCGGCCAGTCATTGGACGAGACTTGGTGGCGCGCGTCATGGTCGCATCGGTCGCAGTTCGGGACGGGCACTACGTCAGTGAAATCAAATCCGGCGCGCTTACTTACCTGCATTGGAAGGGCACTATCCGAGGCGAGGCCATTGAGAGTTTCGAGGTCATCCGTGACGACGACAATGGCCTCATTACAGAAAGAACAGTCGCTATGCGCCCATTTGCTTCTCTGCTGCTATTCCGTCAGGAGTTCCGAGCCTGCATGCAAGACGAGATTGGCGCCGACTATTTTTCCGTACCCGCAGCCCTCGCCATCGAAGCAACATAAGCGCTCTATTAACCCGAATGGCACTTACTTTGGCTCATACGCATGACCATGCCTCTGGACGTGTCGGCGAGCCTGGTCGCGCGGCACCTTCAACCAGGGGTAGGGTTTGGGCCGTCGTTTTCGCATTCGCGGCTCGATGCGTCCGGGCCGATGGCCAACCCTGCATTGGGCGATCAGCGTGAACAGCCGGCCGCAATCGTTCGTAGCCGACAGGCCTCGCGAGACCCACTCCGTCCACAGTTGCACCGTGTGCTTGAAGCTCAGGCCGCGCGGGTCTACGCCGGCATTGCAGGCGGCCTGCGCCATGAGCAGGCGGATCACGTTTGTTGCCGCCGACCGAAAACTGACCCACTTTAGGCCACTGTGGGTCAATATTGAAGCGGCGCCGACAATCGGGCAGCTGCTTCTATTTCCGCGCGATCGTCGCAGACGAAGGTCAATCCGGCTTCGCCCGGACCATTCGGTGCTGCGCGATCGAGCAAAGCCGCGCACGTCCCAATTTGATCGTCGTGGCAAAAAGCCTGGCCTGGAAGCACGTCCGCAATTGCGCCGGGGACTGACCCGGGGTCGCTGGCCTTCTCACACCACGATCGCAGCTCAAATCCCCGATGCCAGCTTCAAGCGAGTTGCTTCTCCAACTTGTCGAGCACCTCGTAGCTTGGCAGCACTTTCGCCACACTGGCATTGGGCTCGCGACCTTCACGAATGGCGGCGATGAATTCGCGGTTCTGCAGCTCGATGCCGTTCATCGACACGTCGACTTTGGACACGTCGATCTTTTCTTCCTTGCCATTGAACAGATCGTCGTAGCGCGCGATGTAGGTCGCCGTATCTCCGATGTATCGGAAGAATGTTCCCAATGGACCGTCATTGTTGAAGCTCAAGGAAAGCGTACAGACGGCACCGCTGCCCGCCTGCAGCTGGATGCTCATGTCCATCGCGATGCCCAGGACGGGGTGGATCGGCCCCTGCAGCGCGCTGGCCTTCACGATAGGGCTGCCGCACTGGTACGCGAACAGGTCCACAGTGTGGGCAGCATGGTGCCACAGGAGGTGATCAGTCCAGCTGCGCGGCTGGCCTAACGCGTTCGTGTTGGTGCGGCGGAAAAAATACGTCTGCACGTCCATTTGCTGGATGTGGAACTCGCCCCGCTGGATCTTGCGGTTCACGTACTGGTGGCTGGGATTGAAGCGCCGCGTGTGGCCGCACATGGCCACCAGCCCGGTCTTTTGCTGCAGCGCTACTACCTCGCGCCCATCGGCCAGGTTATCGCACAGCGGAATCTCCACTTGCACGTGTTTGCCGGCCTTCATGCAAGCGATAGCTTGCGCGGCATGCATCTGGGTCGGCGTGGCGAGGATCACGGCGTCGACGTCCTCGCGGGCCAGCGCCTCTTCCAGTTTCGTGCCGGCATGGTCCACGCCGTACTTCGCCGCAACCTCCTTCGTTTTTTCGAGTTCGCGACCGATCAGCGACGTGACCTCCACGCCATCGATCAGCTTGAGCGCGTCGAGGTGCTTCTGCCCGAAGGCGCCGGCCCCCACCAGGGCGATTCGGAGGATTTTGCTCATGCGTTCTTCTGGTTAAGTTCCCCAGTACAGGCGGGCCGGGTTGTCCACCAACAGCTTGCGCTGCAGCTCCGGCGATGTGGCGATATGGGGAATGAAGTCCACCAGCAGGCCGTCATCAGGCATGTGATGTTTCAGGTTGGGATGCGGCCAGTCTGTGCCCCACAGCACACGGTCGGGGAAGCTCTCCACCGTCTTGCGCGCGAAGGGCACGACGTCGCGGTAGGGGTTGCGTTCGCCATCGAGCGCGGGCTTACCCACCACCGACAGGCGTTCCGGGCAGCTCACTTTGCTCCATACATTGTTGTGCTCGCGCATGAACTTCACGAACAGCTCGAACTCCGGTCCATCGATGGGTCGTGTCACGTCGGGGCGTCCCATGTGGTCCACCACCACGGTCGTTGGCAATGCGGTGAAAAAGTCCCACAGTTGCGGCAGATCCACGGCCTCGAAGTAGATCACGACGTGCCATCCTAGTGGCGCGATGCGCGCGGCGATCTCCATCAGCTCGTCCTTCGGCGTGAAGTCGACGAGCCGCTTGACGAAGTTGAACCTCACGCCGCGCACGCCGGCGGCGTGCATTGTCTCCAGCTCGGCATCCGTCACCGTGCGCTTCACCGTTACGACACCGCGCGCCTTGCCGTTCGACGAACGTAGAGCGTCCAGCAGCGCGCTGTTGTCTGCGCCGTGACAGGTCGCCTGCACGATCACGTTTCTGTCGAACCCCAAGTGGTCACGCAGTGCGAACAGCTGTTCCTTGCTGGCGTCGCAGGGCGTGTACTTGCGCTCGGGTGCGTACGGAAATTGGCCGCCGGGGCCGAACACGTGACAATGCGCATCTACGCTGCCGGGCGGCAGTTTGAACTGCGGCTTGCTCGGACCGGCGTACCAGTCGAGCCAACCGGGGGTCTTGGTGAATTCCATGTTTGTCATGTCATGCCGGAAAGTCCCCGCACCGTTGGCCTTTAGCGCCAACGATCACGGGTCAAGCCCGCCAATCCTTTAGTCGATATACCTCAGCCCCGCCTTCTCCAGCGGTTCACGCATCTTGTACATGTCCAAGCCCAGGATGCCGGACGCGAGCTTGGCGCGCTTCTCGCCTTCATTGGCTTCGCGGGCGGCGGCGGCATCGCGGGTTTTTTCTGCGTTGGCTGCAGGCACGCACACCACTCCGTCGTCGTCGGCCACGATCACGTCGCCGGGCGTGATCAGCATTCCGGCGCACACCACCGGAATGTTCACCGACCCCACCGTCGCCTTGATCGTGCCCTTGGAGCTGATAGCCTTGCTCCAGACAGGAAAGTTCATTTCCTTTAACGTCTTCACGTCGCGCACGCCGGCGTCGATCACCAGCCCGAGCGCGCCACGCGCCTGGAGCGAAGTCGCCAGCAGGTCACCGAAATAGCCATCTGTGCAGGGGGCCGTGATAGCCGCTACAACGATGTCGCCGGGCCGGATTTGCTCGGCCACGACGTGCATCATCCAGTTGTCGCCCGGGTGTAGCAGCACCGTCACCGCCGTACCCGACACCTGCGCGCCGGAAAAAATGGGCCGCATGTAGGGCTGCAGCAGGCCTACGCGGCCCATGGCCTCGTGCACAGTGGCCGAGCCGAAGCGGCCCAGGTCGCCAGTGACGGCCGCATCAGCGCGCCGGATGTTGCGGTAGACGACTCCGAGTTCGTACATGGTCAGCGTCCTTGCTTCTTGAGCAGTGCGTCAAGCCGCGGGAAAACGTGACGGGTGTTTGCCTCAAAGATCTGGTGCTTGTCCTGCGCACTCAAAAGCTTCGACGCGTCGATGTAGCGCTTCGTGTCGTCGTAGTAATTGCCGGTGGTCGGGTCGATGCCCCGCACCGCGCCGATCATCTCGCTTGCGAACAGCACGTTCTTTACCGGGATCACCGTATTCAGCAGGTCGATGCCGGGTTGGTGGTACACGCAGGTGTCGAAGAAGATGTTGTTCATCACGTGATCCTGCAGCAGAGGCTTCTTCATTTCCTGCGCGAGGCCCCTGAACCGGCCCCAGTGGTAGGGAACCGCGCCGCCGCCGTGCGGAATGAGGAAGCGCAGCGTGGGAAAGTCCTTGAACAGGTCGCCTTGCACGCATTGCATGAAGGCTGTGGTGTCCGCGTTTAGGTAGTGCGCGCCCGTCGTGTGAAACGCATGGTTGCAGCTGGTGCTGACGTGGATCATCGCCGGGATGTCGTACTCGACCATCTTCTCGTAAATCGGGTACCAATGACGGTCGGTCAGCGGCGGGCTGGCCCAGTGGCCGCCCGACGGGTCGGGGTTCAAGTTGATGCCCACGCAACTGTACTGCTCGACGCACTTCACCAGTTCGGGGATGCAGCTCTCGGGCGCCACGCCAGGTGACTGCGGCAGCATTGCGACCGGGGCGAAATGCCGGGGGAACAGCTGAGACACGCGGAAGCAGAGTTCGTTGCAGATGGCCGCCCAGGTGCTGGACACGTTGAAGTCGCCAATGTGGTGCGCCATGAAGCTGGCGCGCGGCGAGAACAGCGTTAGGTCGTTGCCGCGCTCCCTCATCAGTCGCAGCTGGTTGGTCTCGATGGTCTCGCAGATGTCGTCGTCGCTGATCACGAGCTCCGACGGCTTCGGCATCGCGGAGGGATTCTTGATGCCGGCAATTTGCCGGTTGCGCCACTCTTCCAGCGCCTTGGGAGCCGTGGTGTAGTGGCCGTGGCAATCGATGATCAGGCTCATAGGGTTGTCTTCCTCGGTTGTCAGGCAGGCGCCATGCCTTGCCGCCGCTTTTCCGCGTCGCACTCCGGCGACGCCATGAACGCCAGGAACTCACGGACATCACTGGCGCGCGCAGTAGTGGCGCACACGGCGCCGGAGAAAATGGTCTCAATCTGGATCGCGTCAGGCAGCGGCCCCGCGACGGCAACGCCTTCCACATGCATCAGTTCGCTCAGTTGCTGGAAGCCCAGGGCGACGTCGCCCCGAGCGACCATGGCACCGACCGGCACGCCCGGCTGCGCTTGCGCCAGGCGCGACGCAAGTTGCTGCGCGACGCCCCAGCGTTCGAAAAGCTTCAGCAGCGCGACGCCGCTGGGTCCTGTGGAATAGCCGATGGTCGGCGCGGCAAGCACGGCGCGCCGCGTCGAATCTTCCGTCGATAGGTCGGGCAGTGGCGAACCCGCGCGCACTGCGACGGCCACCCCGGACCGCACCAGGTCGACCCGCGTACCGCCAATCGCACGGCCTGCATCCACGAGCTTGTCGATCGCGTCGGCCGCCAGCACAACAAGGTCGAAGGCCTCGCCAGCCCAGACGCGCTTCGCGGCGTCGACCCCGCCGACCGACTCGAACACAACGGCCATACCGCTTCGCGCGACGAAAGTGGACACAAGCTGTCCAAGCACCTGTCGGGTGGCCATGGATGAGATTCCCCGCAGGGGCGGCTTTTCAAGCATGGCGTAATTCTCCATTCGCCATGGCGCGGACGCAAGGGGGAACCGCCTCTATCAGGTAGAACAAGCACGCATAGCCGGCACACTGGGTGGCCAGGTTCCCCTCACTTGCACTGAATCTCGCTTGCAGCTTGGTATAGACCTCACCCGTAATCACCACGTCGCTTTTGAAGGGTCGTGTGGTATAGGTGGTTCGGTAGCTTGCCTGATCGGCCAAGCGCTGATCGGTGGCGGGGTATTTCGTTGCAGGATCCGCGCCGGCGTCGTTCACATTGACGTCGTAAGTGCGTGCACCTTGATCGCCGCACCGAGCTCCACCAAGAACGCGGGTCAAAGCCGCGACCCCGAGATGCACCAGAGCAAGAAGGGCAACCAGTGGTACTTCGGCATGAAAGCCCATGTGGCGGTGGATGCCAAGAGCAAGCTCATCCACCGAGTCGTAGCCACCAGCGGCAATGTGCACGACAGCAAGGTGCTGCCCAGCCTCTTGCACGGCAAGGAAAGCGCCGTGTGGGGTGACAGCGCCTACGCCGGTCAAAGCGAAGTCATCGAGCGGGCTGCCCCCTGGGCGCAGGATTTGACGCAACGCCGGGGCAAGGGGTACAAGTACCTGAGCCAGATGCAGCGCACCATCAATCGCAGCAGGTCAAAGGTGCGCGCCCGAGTCGAGCATGCCATCGGCACGATCAAGCGCATCTTCAACTTCACCAAGGTGCGCTACCGGGGTTTGGCCAAGAATGGCAACCGGCTGGTCGTGGCTGCGGCCTTGGCCAACCTGTACATGGTGCGCAGGCAATTGCTGGCATCGCCACGCCCGTAGTGAGCCAGGAGCGCACCGGGAGGCCGCGACAACGGCGCTCAGCGCGTCAATTGAACTTGAAAACTCGCCCCTTCGCTGCAAATCTGAGCGTCCGGCCGTTTAACGGGGCTTGATCAGATCTTCCTTAGCGACCAATTGGAGCTGCACCGCTGCCATGCAGACGCCCACCAAACTCAATCCCTGAGACGCATCGCGTGCAGCCAGGGCAAAAGGATGACTGCGACCATAACCGCGCCCGAGTAACCCACTCCAACCCGGTGTAGCAGGGCGGGAAACGAGTCGGACCACCCGGCATAGGCAGCGTTGGCAAGGGTGCTACCTACGCACGTAAAGAAGCAGGCGATGAGGCTGAACGGTATGACCTCTGCGCCCCGTCTCCAGCACTTGAAAAGCTTCATCGCTGCACTTCGGCGCCGCCAGCTGGGTTTTGCCCGGCTTGGATCGGGGCCGCATCCTCTAGAACCAGCAGACCATACGCGGTGTTCGAAGCTGGGACATGATAGAAGCGATGGACTTGCCGCACCTCTTTGGCCAAGGCGCCGCGCATGATCATCCACATGATTACCTCCAACCCTTCCGAGCCGGCTTCCGTAAGCAACTCGAGATGGGACGTTTGTGCGAGCTGTTCAGGAGAGCTGACGATCTCATCCAGCCACTTGTTGTCATATGGCGAGTTGATCAGTCCGGCGCGCTCGCCCTGTAGCTGGTGCGACATCCCACCGGTTCCAAAGATCGCGACCTTGATGTCTGCCGGATAGGAATCGATCGCCCTTCTGATCGCTTGCCCGAGCTTGTAGCACCGACTTGCGGTCGGCTGCGGGTATTGAATGACGTTGACGCAGAGTGGGATGACGCGACACGGCCAGTGCTCCGGCTGTCCAAAAGCAAGAGACAGCGGTACCGTGAGACCGTGGTCCACCGTCATTTCGTTCACCGTCGTGACGTCAAACTCGTCATTGAGCACCAGCGATTCAACGAGGTGCCAAGCAAAGTCCGGGTCACCGTTGCACGGCGGCACGGGTCTCGGACCATAGCCCTCGTCGTGTGGGTTGAACACCGCCCCCGCGCCGATGGCGAAGGTGGGCGTCAGATCAAGACCAAACCGCGAAGCGTGGTCGTTGTAGACGACTATGACCACATCGGGCCGGACTTCAGCCGCCCATTTTCGAAACGGCTCGACACCTTCAAACAGGGGCTTCCAGTACGGCTCCTGTGTCTTGTTGTGATCGATCGCCGCCCCGATGGACGGGACGTGCGAAGTTCCAACTCCCCCAATAAGCTTAGCCATGCTGGTCACCTCGACGTCGATTGCCTTCGATGGACCTGCCACCTTGGCTCATCATTTGCTTGAACTGATCTACCGTCATTCCGCTGCCGGACATGGCCGCTCCGACATGCTGCATCGTGAGGCCGTCGAAGATGGCAAGCTTGAACGTGTAGTAGATATTTCCCCCGAGCCTCAAGAGCTCGAGCCATTCGCGGTTCAGTACGGCCTCTTTCTGGCGCTGCGTCATCGCGAACTGATCCAAGTACATTGCTGGATTGCTCTTGAATTCGGCTCGATTGACCGCTTCATCCAGAGACTTGCAAAACATGTTCAGGCCATAGCCCTCTTGTAAATGCTTGCCGTCGAAGACATATGTCCCCGGAATGTTTCGATAGTCACGTGTTTCCATAGATTGAATGGCTTTCGGAATAAACCATGCGTTAAAGCAGCTTTAATATAGGCTTGATTTGGTTGGCGATCATTGGTGCTTACTCAGGGTTAGGCTTTAACCAATTTGCATATCGCGCGCCCTTCATTTCGGGACGTCCTTTGACGTGACTGTGCCCAGGCAGACGGGCCTTTCCGCGAGGAGGTATCGCTCAATGCCCTACTACGCGCGGAAAGATGTCCTGAATGAGCTCGAGCGCGATTTTTTGCGCCGACGTTATCGGACGCTGCAGGCTGGTGGCGAGCGACAAGGCGATGCGCAGCGGCGGGTTTCCGATCTGCCTTGCAGCGTAGGCCGACGGCCTTTGCGTGTTCAGCAGCGCGTTGCGCGCCAAGATTGCGCCGCCCGCGCCGTCGTGCACCAAGTCGAGGATGGCGTTGACGCCCTCGATCTCCAGCGCCACGTGCGGCTTACAGCCGGCATCCGCTAGGGCCGATTCGACGTGCATGCGGATGGCATTCGGCCGGCTCGGGATCACGAGCGGAGTCTGCGCCAGCTCGGCCATCGACACCGGGCCGGAGGGCGGGTCTTCGTGCATGCCAGGTTGCCGGAGTTGGACCAGCAGCAGTTCTTGCTCGAACAGCGGCAGCAAATCCACCTCACGCGAAGCCTGCGCGTTGTAGAGAATCACCACGTCCATGCGGCCACTCATCAGCCATTCCTGCAGATTGCCTGACATCGCTTCACTAATCGCGATCCTCGCGTCCGGCATCGCTTCGCGCAATGCCCTTGTGAGAGGAACCGCCAGCACGCGCGCGACGCTGGGCGGCAGGCCCACGGCCACACGTCCCGCCAAGCCGCCGCGCAACCGACCCAGGTCGTCGCGGGCGCGCTGCACTTGGTGCAGGATGCCGCGGCCGTGCTCCAGCAGGACTTTGCCGGCTTCAGTCGGTACCGCGCCGCGGCCGTTTCGCACCAGCAGGTTCTGGCGCAGCTCGACTTCGAGCAAGCGCACCTGCCGGCTGAGCGCGGGCTGTGCGACGTTCAGTTCGAGGGCGGCACGTGTAAAGCTGCCCAGCTCCGCCACACGGACGTAGTTTTCAAGCTGCTTCAGATCCATTCAGGAGTCAGTGAAGTCGCTGAACGACAGGCACTGCGTAATCTCGCCCGACCATGGCCCGAGCAAACAAATAGCCGTTTCTCGTGCGCTCGCTCACAGCGTTGAGGTCCACGCGGCCCTCCGGATCGCAGGGGAACACCAGCACGCAGCCGTCACGGAAGAGCGATTGATACCTGAGCTCGAAGCTAGGCGAATACTCGGCAACTGATTTGTGCATGACGTTCTCCTGAGAAAAAGACTTAAGCGGCGTAACACTCCGGGTTACCGAGGAGTGAAGTGGGCGCGCGTTCAGTTTGGACGCGTTACTCCTCCATCTGGAATCCGAACACCCGGCTGACCTCACGCCAACCGGCCAGCTCTCCGGCAATGCGGCGTGCTAATTGAGGCCCGCTCTCGTCCGCAGGCTCCAGCGCCAACTTCTCAAGGGCTTCGCGTACGGCTACCGTACGGAGTGCCGCGCGAACGCCTGTCGCCATGCGCTCAACTTGCCGTGGCGAAACGTCGGGTTTCGCGAACATCCCCATCCACTCCGAGCCGACCACGGTCGGATGGCCCTGCTCCACAAACGTCCCCACCTGAGGCAGGAAGCCGCTACGCTGCTTTGACGCGACGCCCAACACTCTCAACTTTCCAGAAGACAGGTGGGGGAGCAGTTCCGTCAACGGGTTGATCACCGCCGGAACCTGTCCACCCAGCAGATCCTGAATGGCCGGAGCAGAGCCGCGGAATGGAATGTGCTGAAGTTGCACCTGCCCTGAGCGCCCAAGCAGGAACGCAAGGAAGTGGGTAATGTTTCCAGCCGCCGGCGAGCCGATGTTCGTGTTCGCAGGATTTGTCTTCACCCAGCGGAGATACGATTTGACGTCGGTGACCGACGCGGGCGCCCCTGGTCCTACAGCCAGCGCCAAGGGGACGTTGGCAATCGTGGCAACGGGCAGAAGGTCTCGAACCGGGTCGTACGCCAGCTTCTTGTAGACGTGCGGATAGATGACGAGCATCGATCCGGGAGTGACAAGCCACTGACTCCCGTCCGATGGTCCGTTACGAACGACATCAATCGCGATCCGCCCGCCAGCTCCGGGCCTGTTATCCACGAGCACGGTTTCAGCGACGACTCCGCGAAGAAAATCACCTAGCCTGCGGCTTACCGCATCGATAGAGCCGCCCGCAGGGAACCCGGCGATCAGCTTAGTGACGTTGGGCAAACGATCTTGGGCGAATGCCGGCACGGCCGTCACAAGCCCTGCGCCAGCGAGGCCCTGAAGCACCGTGCGTCTTCTAACATGGTTCATATTTGGTCCTTTCTTCAGAAGCTATGACGCAGGCCGAGCATGACGCCCGTCTGACCACGGCCTGCAGCGGGGCCAACTGGAACCGCTTCACCCGCCGTCACGGAATAGGCCGCGTTGCTGCCGTTGCTCACGTGACCCAGCATGGCGTATGCCGATGTTCGCCGGCTGAATGCGTAGTTGCCGCGGACGACCACCGTCTTCGCATTGGCGTTCGGACGATCGTCTCGGATCGCGATAAGCTGCGCGTCAACGCTGAACGGCCCCGCAACCGGTGTACTGACGCCGAGGTAATAGAGGTCGGTCGAGAGCGGCGTGGGATTCGCTCTGAGTTTTCGGCGAATCAATCCGCCGCCGACCTTTGCATCGCCAACGCGCACGTAGCCGTTGAGATGCGTGCGCGCATCGGTGTTCGAAGCGTTAGGGGTCGTCCCGGGCGGTTGACCGAAAAAGCCACCCGTGGCGCCGCTCTCCAGCTTGTCGTGGGCCACAGCGACCCCCCATCTTGGCGCGTCATATTTCGCCAGCACCGACCAGGCGCGGCACTCGTGCGCGGCGTTCTCGCCAGAGCAGTTCGCTGGAGCAGCACCGTCACGCCCAAGAGAATATGTGGCGCCAACCGTCATACCACTGAAGGTGCCGCGGTAGGAGATCGAGTTGTCCGTGCGAGCGTTGGGGAGGTACGGATCGAAGGTCGCGAGCCCGAAAACGGATGGGCCGAACACATCCGCGTCCAGCATGGAGTAGAACGACATCGTCCAGTGGCGACCGAGGGTCAACGTGCCCCAATCTCCAGAAAGACCGACGAACGACTGGCGGCCGAATGCGCGTCCGCCTTGCAACGCCACACCACTATCAACCGCGAACCCTGATTCGAGCGTGTATACAGCCCGCAAGCCGCCGCCCAGGTCCTCCGTTCCGCGGAGGCCCCAACGCGAGGGAAGTTGGCCGCCGCTCAGGCCCGGCATACGAGTCACATGGCCCCTGCCAGTACTGACGTTGTTCACGTATTCGACGCCGGCGTCAAGGACGCCATACAACTGCACGCTTGACGGTGCGGGGGTCTGAGCGTTGGCGCAGCTCCCCGCCGCAGAAAGCGCCACAATTACTGCCAGTTTTCTTTTCATTAACGTTTCTCCTCGTGGTTGTGATTGATGTGGGTGTTACAGGTCGAGCACCAAGTGCGGCGTGACCGCGCGTGACACACAGAGCGCCATACAGTCGCCGCGCGCTTTTTCATCCTCTGTAAGGAACAGGTCGCGGTGTTCGGGAATTCCGTCGAGAACACGTGTGATGCAGGTGCCGCAAACGCCTTGCTCACACGATGTGTCGACGTCAACGCCCGCGGCCCGCAATACGTCGACGATGGTTGCGCCGGGAGGTACGGCCACGGTGATGCCCGTTCGTGCAAGCGTTACGCGCAGCTCGCTTTCCGATGTGGCGGGTGCCTGTTGGCCTGCATTGAAGTATTCGAGGTGGACGCTTGCCTTTGGCCATCCCCGTTCGGACGCCACGTTGCAGACCAAGTCCATGAAGGCGCGCGGGCCGCAGAGATACAGCTGCGCGCCCGGCCGCGGCGCGTCGAGCGCCTGCTTGAGGCTGGCCGCGGTCTCTTCGTGGTTCTGCTCAAAGTGCGGCTCGGTCTGTCCAGCAAAGCCCGCACCCTGCAGCACATCGAGGAAGGCCGCGTGCTCTGCCGACCGTGAGAAGTAGTGCAGCTTGAAGGAGCCACCTTTTTGAACCAGCGCCCGGGCCATGCACAGCAAGGGGGTAATGCCAATACCGCCGGCGATCAGGATGGAATGCGACGCGTCCAAGTCGATCGGGAAGTTGTTCCTTGGCAGCGAGATGTCCAGCTCAGTGCCTGGCTTCAGCCGCTCGTGCACCGCCCTCGATCCACCTCTCGATTGCGGCTCCAACTTGACGGCAACAGTATAAAGGGCGTCATCCTCCACTGCGCCGCAAAGCGAGTACTGCCGAATCAAGCCGGGCGCCAAGTGAAGATCGATGTGCGCCCCAGGCGTGAACGGAGGCAAACGTTGTCCGTCACGCCGGGAGAACTGCAGTTGCCGCACGTCTCGGGAAACCGTAGTCGCCGACCGCACGACGACTGGGATCGTGCCGCCTTGACTCATACAGACTCCTGCACTGCAAAGAGGGAGGGGACCGCGTGTTTCGCGCAATACTCTTCCTTGCTCTCCGCTGCTCCCATCTCGCCTGTCACAACAACCATGTCACGGAAGTCGTTCTGATCAGGACTACGAACGACGCCCCGGGGATCACGTCCAGCCATCACATCGTCGACGGCCTCGTCGAGCATGCGACGCGCTCTGACAATCGCGATGTCGGTGGACGAGAGGTGCTCATTCGCCTGTTGGTGGACCACCCCCTGCGCCTGCGTGATCGCAATGTCGTGCACCGAGAAGCACTCACCCAATCCGGCGTATGCCTTTCCCTGCATGGATGCTCGATTTTGCGAATAGAGCTCCTCTTGCCGGCGCCACATCCTGTCGCCTTCAGCCTTTTCGGCGCTGTACTGGCGCTCCAGCGATTCCTTGTCCAACTTGCCGCTGCGATGAAAGATGAACTCCCACCGGTAGTGATGTTCGTCATCGATCGGCACATCCCACAACATCGTGAGTCCGCCTTCACCCAGATACCCTTCGAAGCCGCCGACCGCGCACGCGTTTGGCATCACGAAGTTCGTGACTCGAACAGAGAGCCGGTCTGTGTCGGCGATCGCTCGCCGGGTATATAGGCGCACGCCAAAGCAGGTGTCTACAATCGATAACTCGGGACGAGCCTGATTTGAGAAGACGCCCCAGCGCGCCTTCATTTGCGGATCGGTCAGCTCCAACTGGTGCAGGAAGGAGGTGTGCACCGGGTCGATGTTTCCTTCGCTCGCCTGGAGCCAATTGCATTCGCCCAGCCACCGCGTCACATAGCAGTGCTCCGGACCGCCTTGCAGAGCCGGATAGTTGGGAAACAATGGAGGCTCGCCTCTTCCGAGGTATGCCCAGAACACCCCAGCAGCTTCGTGAAGCGGATAGGATTTCATCTTGATCCGATCCTTCGCGGTCGGCGAGGCCTCGGCAGGTTGCTCCAGGCAACGACCGTTCACGTCGAAGAGCCAGCCGTGGTACGGGCAGCGGATGCCGCCATCCTCGATGCGCCCCAATGCAAGGTCGGTGCAGCGATGCGCGCACTTGCGGTCGATCAGGCCTACGCGGTCCTGATCGTCCCTGAACAGCACCAAGTCTTCGCCAAGCAGGCGAACGGGTTGGGGCGCCGCGCCGGAAGGGAGCGATTCGATCATCGCGACCGGCTGCCAATAGGAGCGCAACAGCTCTCCGGCGGGCGTACCCGGGCCGGTCTGGGTGAGGTATTGGTAGCGATCGGGGCCGCGGGTCTTCATCCGCACGGGTACAGCGATGGTGGTGTCGTTCATGGTGGGGTGGTACAAGTTAGTTTGAAAGCAGTTTTAGTTTAGACTTGCACCTGCCTTGATCTGAACGGGACTTACGCCCATGTGGGCTTTAACAAAAATGCAAAGCTGGAGGACGAATGGAAATCAAACAGCTGAGTAATTTCTGCAAGGTGGCCGAACTCGGCAGCCTGACCGCGGCCGCCAAGACGTTGGACCTGACGCAGGCGGCACTCAGCCGCCAGCTCTCGTTGCTTGAGGCAGAGTTGGAGGTGGAGCTATTTCGGCGGACGGGGCGGGGCCTGGTGGCCACGCCGGCGGGGAAGCGATTGCTCGAACAGGCCCACCTCATCCTCCAGCAAGTGGCCTCGGTGCCTCGGGTTGTGCGCGGCGCGGGCGATGTCGTGCGGGGAAATCTTGCACTCGGGTTGCCACCCAGCCTTGCTCGGACCATGGTGGTTCCGCTCGTGGAAGCTTTCCAGTCACACATTCCCGAAGCTGTCATGCGCTCAGTCGATGGTCTGTCAGCCAACTTGGTTGAGTTGGTTGCAACCGGAAAACTTGACTGCGCCATTGTGTACAACACGACGCCCACCGATAAGGTGGTACTGACGCCGCTGGCCGACGAAAGTCTGTACCTGGTATCGGGACCCATCGACGGGCCCGTTCTTGGAACCTCGGTTCCCCTTTCCGAAGTAGCCAATCTGCCACTGATCATCGCGGGCCGCGTCAACGCGGTGCATCAGGCGCTGTGCATGGGGATGGCCCGCCTCGGAAAGAACCCTACGGTCGTCCATGAGATCGCGAACTTGATGGCGATCCTCGATCTCGTGCGCAAAGGATACGGCTACTCGGTCATTCCGCTTAGTGGCGTCCACTCCTGCATTGGGCAGAGCAACCTCCGCCTTCATCGCATTCGCCGACCTGCTTTGCAGATCACGCTGTTCATCGCTCAGCCGGCCGTGTCGGACGACCCTCTCACGGTGAGCGAGGTCGAGCTATTGCGAAGTGTGGTCCTCGAGCAGCTGAATCAGTTTGAACAGGATGTGGAGGCGGCGGTAGTTCAGTAGCGGTTTTGCCCGCGCTCCATTCCTCGACATCAAGCGCATTCAGCGAGTAGTTGCATTGACGCGCTGCGATTGTCAACTCCGTAGCGGCGGTCGCGAGATCTCCGGAATAGAAGGCAGACCCGTACGAGTCGCAAATTACCCGACGCGTTTAGCTGATGTAGTCCAGATACGTGAGAGACCAATGGCTGCGATGCCTGCGCGGGCGACCTGGGCGTCCTCCGTGGACTTCACGCCGCCCACGCCGACAGCTCCGAGATACTGGCCGTCTTTCACGACGGGTACACCGCTTCGAGGCGGTCAGATACAAGTTCAGCATTGAAGGCGGAGGGTGATGGCAAGGTGATTTCCTGCACTCATTTAATTTCGTCAACCAGCCTTTTGCGCAATTTCAGCGATTCGCTGTTGCCGCCGACCGAAAACTGACCCACTTTAGGCCACTGGTGGGTCAATATTGAAGCGGCGCCGACAGACGCAGCCGACTTCTTCGCAACACGACACGAATTGCTCTTGCTACCCGGGAGGCATCCATATAAGCACACCATGTCCGCAATGGGATCTCTGGGCGTGAACACCATCACTTCCTTGACACTGCTCATGTCTGCGGCCAGTGCTCCTCAGCTTGGGTTCCAGCTTCAGTACACGCTTGGCGTACGAATTTTTTTTTGAGATGCCCCCCAATTCCAGTACATATAAAAATATGATGATCGTAATATTTATGTTACTATGCGCTCATGAACTCAAAATTCCTTGGCAAGAAAGCCCAATCGCATCAGCGCATCCTAGAAGCAGCCTCCAGGGAAGTGCGTCGTTCTGGCTTTCGCGGCGTTGGTGTTGCTGACGTGATGAAGGAAGCCGGCCTGACTCACGGTGGCTTTTATTCCCACTTCGCTTCGAGGGATGCACTGCTTGCCGAAGCAGTAGTCCATGCGAGTAGAAACATCGGCGACGCCATCAGCGTGAATGTAGAGACGCTTGCGCAACGTGGTCAAAGCACCTTCAGTGCCTTCGTCGAGACCTATCTTTCAGATAGCCACATGAGCGACTGTGAGAACGGTTGCCCCGTGGCCGCACTCTGCGGCGAAATGCCCAATCAAGCTGCTGAGGTTCTCGACTCCTCCCGACGGATCGTTGCCAACCTGTACAAGCTCGTGCAGCAGGCGTTACCTCCAGGTTCCAGTGCCGAAGCGGCCTGGACGGTGGCCAGCACGCTTATCGGCGCAATGCAGTTAGCCCGTGCCATTGGTAACAACACGCAGGGGAAGGCAGTCCTTGCCGCCGCGAGAGCAGAGCTCATCGCTAACTACGACTCCCAGCACTAGCCAGAGAGGAGAACGGAACATGACATAGATAAATACACGTCACGCTAAATTGCTCGCTTAAAAATATGATGTACATAATATTTTGTACATTAATCCAAATTAAAAGGAAAATTCCATGAAACTCCAAAATTCTGTAGTACTCGTCACTGGTGCCAATCGCGGTCTAGGCCTCGAATTCGCAAAACATGCTCTCGAGCGGGGTGCCAAGCGCGTCTACGCGGCCGCTCGCGACATCTCTTCAATCAAACTCGAGGGTGTTGTACCTGTTCAGCTTGACGTTACCAAGCCCGAAGATGTGGCGGCTGTAGCTCTAAAGCTTTCTGATGTCACCATCCTGATCAACAACGCAGGCATTGCGCGTCCGGGCGCGTTCGTGGCGGAAAACGCTCAAGCCATCTTGCGCGAGCAGTTGGAAACGAATGTCTTCGGCATCCTGAACCTGAGCCAGGCGTTCGCGCCGATCCTTGCGAGCAACGGTGGCGGCGCCATCCTCAATGTCCTGTCGCTTCTGAGCTGGGTGAACACACCCATGATCGCCGGGTACGGCGTGTCGAAGGCCGCCGCTTGGGGTCTCACGAATGGACTACGTCACGAGCTGCGCGCTCAAGGCACGCAAGTCGTCGGGCTCCACGCCGGTTTCATTGACACCGATCTGACCCGCGGCTTTGATGTCCCGAAAGCCATGCCGGTGGACGTCATCCGGCAAGCGCTTGACGCGATCGAAGCCAATGCCGAGGAGATCTTCGTCGACGAGTCTTCGCGCCAGGTTCACCAGGGTCTGTCGTCCTCGGTCTACCTCAAGGATGTCATCGCAGGTTGAACCCCGAAGGACCAAGCCCACTTTCCCCTAATACTCACAACTCAACGGAACATTCCATGAAAAAACTTATCGCTGTTTTCACCCTGTTGGCCTCCGCATTCGCAGTCGAATCGGCGGTTGCAGCCGCTCCCGTCACCCTCGAAACCGCGCCGACGAAGTTTATCGATGCAGGTGGCACGCACTTCGCGTACCGAACAATCGGAACGAAGACGGGCGTCCCGATTGTTCTCCTTCAGCACTTCACGGGCACGATCGACTATTGGGATCCCGCTGTTGTTAACGGACTCGCCAAGGAACGAGAAGTAATCATCTTCGACAACACCGGCGTGGGCGCGTCCAGCGGCAAGGTTCCCGACAACGTCGAACAAATGTCTACCGATGCGTTGGCATTCATTAAAGCCTTGGGCTTCCAGAAAGTCGACCTTCTGGGCTATTCCCTTGGTGGCATGATCGCGCAGAACCTCGCTGCGCAGCATCCTGAGCTTGTCCGGAAAGTCATCTTGGCAAACACCGCGCACCAGGGTGGCGGCAACGACCTCATGAAGGTGCTCAACGATGCGATGTCTCAGAAGACGTACCCGGATCCGCGCATGGTGCTGTTCTTCACGGAGTCGAAGAGTAGCATCGAGGCAGGGCAGGCATTCCTGAAGCGTACCCATGCTCGGCAAAAGGATCGTGATCCCGAGGCAGGTCCGGATGTGGCGAACGCCCAGGCCAAAGCGCTCATCGTGTTCTCGACGACGCAGGATTCTTCGAACAAGCTACTGAGTGCCATCACCCAGCCCGTGCTGATCGTCACTGGCAGTAACGACACTATGTTGCCCACTGACAGCTCCTACGCAATGTTCCGGATCCTCAAGAACGCACAGCTCGTGATGTACCCCGATTCGAACCATGGGGCGATCTTCCAGTATCACAACCAGTTTGTGACCGAAGCGAACAATTTCCTGAATCGCTAAGGCACGGCGGCGTAATCGTGCCAGGCGGTTGAGAGCGGATCCCAAAGGGGATGGCCTCCCAGGCACGATACGTTCATGGAATGGAAGCCCCGTAAAGGGGCCAACAATTGATCAAAAACCAACTCAAATGAAAAGGAAAGAAGATGAATAGACGTACTTTCTCTGCGGCTGCCGTGGCTGGAACCGCTGCCGCCTTAATGTCCGGCAAAAGCATTGGCCAAACAGCGCAACCGGCCCGCAACATCGTTTTGGTGCACGGCGCCTATGCGGACGGTTCTTGCTGGTCAGATGTAATCGTCCGACTTCAAAGAGTGGGGATGAACGCGACTGCGGTGCAGAACCCGCTGACGTCTTTGTTTGACGATGTCGAAGCGACCCGACGAATACTCGCGCTGCAAGATGGTCCCACCGTCTTGGTAGGTCACTCATGGGCGGGAACTGTTATCAGTGAGGCTGGAGTTGATCCCAAGGTTTCCGCGCTGGTATATGTCGCCGCACGCGCACCGGATGCTGGTGAAGACTACGGAGCTTTGGCTGGCACGTTTCCGACGCCACCAGCCAGCTCCGGGCTTGTCAAATCGGATGGGTTCGCTCAGTTGAACGAAGAGTCCTTTCTTCGTGATTTTGCGGGCGACCTGGATGCAACGAGGGCAAGAGTGCTCTTTGCACTGCAAGGTCGAATCTCAACAAGCTTGTTTTCATCTCGAACTACACAAGCAGCATGGCGAGCCAAGCCGACCTGGTACGCCATATCAACTAAGGACCGCACTACCTCGCCAGACCTGCAACGGTTTCTTGCTAAGCGAATGAAGGCACGGATGGTCGAGCTGGAGTCCAGCCATCTTTCAATGATCTCCCACCCTGACGAGATCACCGATTGGATATTGAAAGCCGCTGGACGGACATGATTGGTCACAGTTTTTTGCGGTTGGGAACTGACCAGCGTGGCGTTTAACGTGTGAGTTCCCCAAACTTTCACAGCGTCCATGCACGCATATCGGCGAGAAGGTCGTGTTGCTCTATTAAATGTCTTCAATGGCAACGGGACAGCTGAATGGAGTTGCGCCACCTTCGATATTTCATTGCCGTGGCAGAGGAGCTGCACTTCGCACGCGCGGCGGAACGGCTCCACATCGAGCAATCTCCGCTGTCACGCGCGATCAAAGACCTGGAGCACGACTTGGACGTGCAACTGCTTGAACGCACTACGCGCAGCACGCGCTTGACATGGGCTGGGCAAGTATTCCTGGATGAAGCCAAGCGGGTGTTGTCTGCCGTGGACCAGGCCAAAGCCAGCGCGAAGGCGGCCGCTACCGGCTATCGCGGCACGCTACGTATCGCGCTGTCCGACGGCATTGATCCGGTGCGCCTCGCTGCGCTATTGGCCCAATGCCGTGAAGAAGAACCCGATGTCGAAATCCGCCTGTTCGAAGTGCCCCTGGCCCAGCAGTTAAAGGGCCTGCGCGACGACTTGTATGATGCTGGATTCGCCCAGGCCGCCGAGGTGGGCGAAGACATCGTCACTCAACCTGTGTGGAGTGATCCGTTGGTGATCGCTGTTCCCGCGCGTCATCCTCTGCTGGCGCGCAAGCGCATTCCGTTGGAGGAATTGATCCGCTATCCACTGGTGCTCTGCCACCCAGAGATTTGCGAGGGCTGCTACCGACAGATCGAGCGCATCTTGCGCACTGTCGATGTTGAACCCATCGTCGCTGAACATGCGGCAACCTTCGATCTGATGATGACGCTGGTGGCCGCCGGATATGGACTCAGCTTTGCCAGTGAATCTCACATGATGGTTTGCCGTCATCCCGAGGTCGTGGCTCGCCCACTCGCGGGACGAGCACACCTGCTGACCACGTACCTGCTGCGGCCCAATACCGAATCGTCCGAGCCGCTGAGTCGCTTCGTCTGTCGATTGATTGAGGCAACAGTCAGTCCCACCATCACCCAATGAAAGGTTATGCAATGAAAATATTCCCCGCGTTGATACTTAACGTCGTGCTAACCGCCTGCGGTCAATCTGCTCCCACTGATACGGTCGAATCGTTGGCCGCCAACCCCGAACGTTTGAAGGAACTGCGCGCACAGTGCAAAGCCGACCACGCGAAGCTGGGCGATGCGTTATGCAACGCAGTGGCCGAGGCCACACGCAAGCGCTTCATGGGCAACGGCACGCCGTACACGCCCGAGTCGGCCCCGAAGAACTGATTGCATTGAGCAAGTAGCGACGCTGCGGCCAGTCAAGGCTGGTCGTATAGCTCGGTACGTGTCGATTGCTCACATCGGCAAAAATCTTTGAGCAAATCACCCTGTACGCCGCAATGCACTGTTCTTTGCAGCGACGCGCTCCATTTTTCCCCAGCTAGAAATCTTGTTTTCTTCGTCTTCGTTATCCCGATAACGGTCTTTGACCGGCACTGAGTTGACACCGAACCTCATGTCTGCGGCACGTCTTTGTGCGCGCGATGTGCAGAAGAGATTCGGAGGTCGGGATGCAAGGGACCAGTGTGCTGTTCGGTCAGGTGTTGACGGTGTTCGGCATCGTCATCGCCGGTGTGTGGGGTGCCACGCAATGGACTGCTGCTGCCCTGGGTTATCAGCTACGCCTGGGCGCGCCCTGGTTCGATTTTTTCGGCACACCGGTCTATCACCCTTGGCGGCTGTTCGAGTGGTGGTTCTTTTTCGACGCTTACGCACCGCACATCTTCAACACGGGTGGCACCATCGCCGGCGCCAGTGGCCTGGCTGCCATGGTGGTCGCCATCGGCATGTCGATATGGCGCTCGCGGCAGTCCAAGCTGGTCACAACCTATGGCTCCGCACGCTGGGCCGATGCCAACGAAATCCGCAAGGCTGGGCTGACCGGTCCGGCCGGGGTTTTCCTCGGCCTGCACGACAGCCAGTACCTGCGCCATGAGGGGCCGGAACACGTCCTGACCTTCGCGCCCACGCGCTCGGGCAAAGGCGTGGGTCTGGTGGTGCCGACGCTGTTGTCATGGCCTGCATCCGCAGTCATTCACGACATCAAGGGCGAGAACTGGAACATCACCGCTGGCTGGCGCTCGCGCTTCTCGCACTGCCTGCTGTTCAATCCGACTGATCCCAAATCAGCCGCGTACAACCCGCTGCTGGAAGTCCGTCGCGGCGCGTATGAAGTGCGCGACGTGCAGAACATCGCCGATATCCTGGTCGATCCCGAAGGCGCGCTGGAGCGGCGCAACCACTGGGAGAAGACTTCCCACGCGCTGCTGGTTGGTGCGATCCTGCATGTGCTCTATGCAGGCGAAAACAAGACGCTGCGCGGTGTCGCTAACTTTCTATCCGATCCGGCGTGCCCGTTCGAGGTGACGTTGCACCGGATGATGACGACGCGGCACCTGGGCGAGAGCACGCATCCTGTCGTCGCATCGGCCGCGCGCGAAGTGCTCAACAAGAGCGACAACGAGCGCTCGGGTGTGCTGTCCACAGCCATGAGTTTTCTGGGTCTGTACCGCGACCCCACTGTGGCCGAAGTGACTTCACGCTGCGACTGGCGCATCGCCGACCTGATCTCTGCGGAACATCCGGTGTCGTTGTACCTGGTTGTGCCTCCTTCGGACATCAGCCGCACCAAGCCGCTGATCCGACTGATCCTGAACCAGATCGGTCGGCGGCTCACCGAATCACTCGATGGTTCCGATGGCGTGGAACGCAAACACAAGCTGCTGCTGATGCTCGATGAGTTCCCGGCATTGGGCCGTTTGGACTTCTTTGAATCAGCGCTGGCCTTCATGGCCGGCTACGGCCTGCGCGCCTTCCTGATTTCGCAGTCGCTCAACCAGATCGACAAAGCCTACGGCCAGAACCATTCGATTTTGGACAACTGCCATGTACGGGTGACTTTCGCCACCAACGACGAACGCACCGCCAAACGCATCTCCGAGACACTGGGCACTGCCACCGAGTTGCGCGCACAGCGCAACTATGCGGGCCATCGTCTGGCACCGTGGCTGGGCCACCTGATGGTGTCGCGCCAGGAGACAGCGCGACCACTGTTGACACCCGGCGAAGTCATGCAACTGCCGCCGGATGAATCGGTGGTGATGGTCTCCGGTCATGCACCGATCAAAGCCAAGAAGCTGCGCTACTACCTTGACGCCAACTTCAAGCGGCGCGTACTGCCACCGCCCACGTTGACCTTGGGCCGTTATGCCGACGTGCCAGCGACACGCGCCGACGACTGGAGCGCCTTGGCTGTACCCGCTGTGCCGGCCACGTCCGCCACGACTGGGCTTGGTGAATCGGCCGATGACGGCGGCCCCCGCCAACAGCCCGAGCTATCCGAAGTCGCCACCTACAGCCCCGAACCCGATCAGTCGGCCAGCGACCTGTCGCTGCTTGATGACGACGATTTTCCTTTACCTCTTTCGGCATCCCTCCCATCCCAGTTCGACCCGCGCTTGCAGCGCACGGCACGGCTGGCCGCTCTCGACCCTGACGACGGAATTCAACTATGAGCCTCAACCAGTCCACCTATCGCCTGAACCTCTTCATTCAACCCGACCACGCCAAGCGCCTGGATGAACTGGCCGCCAAGAAAGGCGTGTCCAAGTCATCCATCGTCGCGGCAGCGCTTGCGTCCTGGCTCTCACCGGACGCGGGTGACCAGCGCGAGGCGGCCACCGCTAAACGGCTGGATCGGCTGTCACGCCAGTTCGAGCGTCTGGAGCGTGACCAGAACATCCTGATCGAGACGCTGGCGCTGTACGTGCGCTACTACCTCACGGTCAGCACGCCGGTGCCGGAGGCCCATCAAGAAGCGGCCAAGGCTCAAGGCAAGGCGCGCTTCGAGCAGTTCATCGAACAGCTCGGCCGCCATGTGCTGCGCGGGCGCAGCCTGGTCAAGGAGGTCTACGAAGAAATCCAGCCTGATGCCACTCGGCTGGCGGAAGCGGCCACGCAGGAGGACGGCGCATGAGCGCCGTCCCGAAGTTGCCACCCGAGTTGCAGCTTAAGCCGCCGTCATCCGCTGCCACCTCGCTGGACCGGCGTATCCGCATGCTGCGCACGGCGATGGGGCCACTGATTGCCGCCGCGCTGGAAGACCCGGATGTGGTGGAGATCATGCTCAACCCAGACGGCTCCTTGTGGATTGATCGGCTGTCGTCGGGCCGCTCGCCGACCGGCGTCAAGCTGTCCGAAGCCGATGGCGAACGCATCATCCGGCTGGTTGCGGCCCATGTCGGTACCGAGGTGCATCGCGGCCAGCCACTGTTGACCGCCGAGCTGCCGGAAACGGGTGAGCGCTTCGAGGGCATCCTGCCGCCCGCCGCGCCGGGGCCGGCCTTTGCCTTGCGCAAGCGCGCCGTGAGCATCATTGGCCTGGAGCGCTATGTCGCCGACAGCATCCTGACCGAGGAACAAGCCGAGTTCCTGCGCCGCGCGGTGCGCGAGCGGCTGAACATCCTGATCGCCGGGGGCACCAGCACCGGCAAGACGACGCTGGCCAACGCACTGTTGGCCGAGATTGCCGCCACTGGCGACCGGGTGCTGGTGCTTGAAGACACCGTGGAACTTCAGTGCGCCGCCCGCGACCATGTATCGCTGCGCACGCGGTCTGGTGTGGTGTCGATGGCCGAGTTGGTGCGGGCCACGATGCGGCTGCGACCCGACCGCGTCATCGTCGGTGAGGTGCGCGGCGGCGAAGCACTGGATCTCATCAAGGTCTGGGGCACCGGGCACCCTGGCGGTATCGCCACCATCCACGCCAGTTCCGCCCACGGCGCGCTGCTGCGCCTGGAACAACTGATCCTCGAAGTCGCCTTGACACCGCCGCGTGCGTTGATTGCCGAGGCGGTGAATGTCGTTGTCTTCATCGCCGGGCGCGGCCGTGCCCGCCATGTTCAGACCATCGCCCGCGTTATCGGTTTCGACGGCCACGGCTACCAGCTCGACGACGCGCTCGCGCCGCCGCTTCCAACCCTTTCGATCCCTTCCTCAACCACCCCTGGAGAACTGTCATGACACACACCGTTTTTTCGACTTCCCGCTTTTCTGTAAATCCGCATCTGCGGCTGACGTTGCACGTTGCCGTGCTCGCTGCACTGATGCTCTGCCTGACTTTGCCGGCACATGCGGCCGGCTCCAGCATGCCTTGGGAAGGGCCGCTGCAATCCATCCTTGAATCGATCCAGGGGCCGGTGGCCCGGATCGTCGCGGTCATCATCATCATTTCCACCGGCCTGGCGCTGGCCTTCGGCGATACGTCGGGCGGCTTTCGCAAGCTGATCCAGATCGTGTTCGGGCTGTCGATCGCGTTCGCCGCGTCCTCGTTCTTTCTGTCGTTCTTCTCGTTCTCGGGTGGGGCGGTGGTTGCATGAGTACCGAGACCGAATTTGCGCCGGGCTTCGCAAGTGGTTTCGAGATTCCGCTGCATCGCTCGCTGACCGAACCGATCCTGCTGGGTGGCGCACCGCGCACCGTGGCAATCGCCAACGGCACGCTGGCCGCCGCCGTCGGCTTGGGCCTGCAACTGTGGATTCCCGGTCTGGTGCTGTGGATCGTCGGCCATTCGTTGGCGGTCTGGGGTGCCCGGCTCGATCCGCAGTTCATGGCCGTGTTCGCCCGGCACATCAAGCACCGCCCACTGCTGGACGTGTGAGGAGAACACGCCATGATGAATCTCGCTGAATACCGCAAGCGTCCCGCGCTGCTGGCCGACTGGTTGCCCTGGGCTGGACTGGTCGCGCCGGGCGTTGTGCTCAACAAGGATGGCTCGTTCCAGCGCACGGCGCGCTTTCGCGGGCCGGATCTGGACAGCGCCACGCAGGGCGAACTGATCGCCACGTCGGCGTGTTTGAACAACGCGCTGCGCCGATTGGGGTCAGGCTGGGCCTTGTTCGTGGAAGCCGAGCGGCGTGCCGCCGCCGACTACCCGCATTCGGAGTTTCCCGAACCACTATCCTGGCTAGTGGACGAAGAACGCCGGGGCTCGTTCGAGGAAGACCACAGCCACTTCGAGAGCAGCTACCACCTGACGCTGGCGTACCTGCCCGCCGAGGAATCCCGCGCCCGCGCCGCCAAGCTGCTGTATGAGAACACGCCGCAAGGCGGCGTGGACTGGCGCGAGCGGCTGGAATCGTTTATCTCGGAGACGGATCGCTTCTTCGACTTGCTCGATGGCGTCATGCCTGAGATCGTCTGGCTGGACGACGGCCAGACGCTGACCTATCTGCATGCGACGGTCTCGGCGCGGCGCTACCGGGTGGCGGTGCCAGAGCATCCGTTCTACCTCGACGCCTTGCTGGCCGATTCCGCGCTGGTGGGAGGTTTGGCCCCCATGCTCGGCGACCAGCACCTGCGCGTGGCATCGGTGCGCGGTTTCCCCACCTCGACCTGGCCGGGGCTGCTGGACGACTTGAACCGCCTGGGCTTCGCCTACCGCTGGTCCACACGCTTTCTCTGCATGGACAAGTCAGAAGCAGAAAAGGAACTCACACGTCTGCGCCGCCAGTGGTTCGCCAAGCGCAAGAACGTGGTCGCGCTGCTGCGCGAAACCATCTTCCAGCAGGAAAGCCCGCTGGTCGATACCGATGCCTCCAACAAGTCAGCGGATGCCGATGCGGCCCTGCAGGAGCTGGGCAGCGATCAAGTCTCCTTCGGCTATGTCACCGTTACGGTGACGGTACTCGATGCCGATGCCGGCGCGGCTGACGAAAAATTGCGTCGGATTGAACGTGTCATCCAGGGCCGCGGTTTCGTCACGATCCCGGAAACGCTCAATGCCGTGGAGGCGTGGCTGTCCTCGATTCCGGGCAATGCCTACGCCAATGTGCGACAGCCCATCATCTCGACGCTGAACCTGGCGCACCTGATGCCCGTGTCTGCTGTATGGGCCGGGCCGGAGCGCAATGACCACCTGGACGGGCCGCCATTGATCGTGACGCGCACCGATGGCGCCACGCCGTTCCGGCTGGTGACGCACATCGGCGACGTGGGCCACACGCTGGTGGTCGGGCCTACTGGCATGGGCAAGTCAGTGCTACTGGCGGCTTTGGCGATGCAGTTCCGCCGCTATCCCGGTTCGCGCATCTTTGCCTTCGACATGGGGCGCTCCATGCGCGCCACCATCCTGGGCCTGGGCGGCGAGCACTATGACATGGGCACGGACGGCGAAATCGCCTTCCAGCCGCTGGCCCGCATCGACCAGGAGGGCTACCGCACCTGGGCCGCCGAGTGGCTGGAAGGTCGCTTGCTGCACGAAGGCGCAGCCGTCGGCCCGGAAGAAAAGGCCATGGTCTGGTCGGCGCTGGGCAGCCTGGCGGGTGCGCCGGTGGAGCAGCGCACCTTGACTGGCTTGTCGGTACTGCTGCAATCGAATGCCTTGCGCCAGGCCTTGCAGCCCTACGTGCTTGGCGGCGCGCACGGCAAGCTGCTGGACGCGGATTCGGACCGCTTGGGTTCTGGTTCCGTCCAGTGCTTCGAGATGGAAGAGCTGATGCACAGCAAGGCCGCTGTGCTGGCTGTAATGGGCTATCTGTTTGCGCGCCTCGACGAACGCTTCGATGGTGCGCCGACCTTGCTCATTCTGGACGAGGCCTGGCTGTTTCTTGATGACCCGGTGTTCGCCGCCCGCATCCGCCAGTGGCTCAAGACGCTGCGCAAGAAGAACGTCAGTGTCATCTTCGCCACGCAGTCGCTCGCGGACATCCAGAACTCGTCCATCGCCCCGGCCATCGTGGAGAGCTGCGCCAGCCGCATCTTCCTGCCGAATCCGCAGGCGACCGAGCCGCAGATTCGCACGATCTACGAAGGCTTTGGTTTGAACCGTCGCCAGATCGACATCGTGGCCGAGGCGGTTCCCAAACGCGACTACTACTACCAATCCCGGCTGGGCAATCGCTTGTTCGATCTTGATCTGGGGCCGGTCACGCTGGCCTTTGCCGGTGCCTCGACGCCGCAGGACCAGCGCGACATTGACGAGGTATGCCGCTCTGTGTCGCCTTACGACTTCGCAGCCGCCTGGCTGCGCCATTGCGGTCTCGACTGGGCCGCCGACCTTGTTCCGTCCCTTTCGTCAGTTCAACAGGAGAACGCACCATGAAAAAGACCATCCTCGCCATTGCTGCCGCAGCGCTGGTGACCCTGATGCCAGTCGCACACGCGCAGTGGGTCGTGATCGATCCGTCCAACCTGGCCCAGAACATCATGACGGCCGCACGCACGCTGGAGCAGATCAACAACCAGATCAGGCAGCTCCAGAATCAGGCGCAGTCGCTGATGAACCAGGCGAAGAACCTCACCAGTCTGGACTTCAGTGCGTTGAATGAACTGCGTGCGTCGCTGTCGGCGACCAACCAGCTCATCCAACAGGCTCAGGGACTGGCGTTCAATGTCTCGCAGATGGAGACCGAATTCCAGCGGCTCTACCCCGATGCGTATTCCGCCTCCACCTCGGGAACCCAGATGGCGACCGATGCACGTTCGCGCTGGCGCAATTCGCTCGAAGCGCTGCGCACCGCGACCAAGGTGCAGTCGCAAGCGGTGCAGAACTTCGCATCCGACGAGCAGACGCTGACGGACCTGGTGAACCGTAGCCAGTCGGCGGTCGGCGCTTTGCAGGCCACGCAGGCGACCAACCAGTTGCTGGCCTTGCAGGCGCGGCAATCCATCCAGGCACAGCAGCTGCAAATCACACAGGACCGCGCCACTGCGCTGGAGCAGGCGCGCGTCGTTGCCGTGCAGGAACGTGCCCGCGAGGTGCGGCGGCGCTTCATCGGTGACGGCACGCCGTACACCCCACAGACCGTCGATTTCTACGGCAACTGAGGGGCTCGCCATGAACGACGTTTCCGTCATCGACCATTTCCTCAGCGTCTTCTCGCACTACATCGACTCTGGTTTCGGTTTGGTGCGAGGAGAGGTTGCTTTCTTGACGACCACGCTGGTGGTGATCGACATGACGCTGGCCGGACTGTTCTGGGCCATGAGCCATGCCAGCGGTGGCGGCGACGACATCATTGGCAAGCTCATCAAGAAGGTGCTGTATGTGGGCACCTTCGCCTACATCATCGGCAACTTCAATCTGCTTGCCGGCATCGTGTTCCGGTCCTTCGCGGGCTTGGGATTGGTGGCCTCGGGCTCGACCATCACCCAGGCCGAGTTCCTGCAGCCGGGGCGGCTGGCCAAGGTCGGCATCGACGCGGGTGCGCCGATCCTGAAGCAGATCGGTGACATGGCGGGCTTCCCCGAGGTGTTCGTGAACCTTGACGCGATCGTCGTTTTATTCCTGGCCTGGCTGGTGCTGATCGTGAGTTTCTTCGTGCTCGCGGTGCAGCTCTTCGTGACCTTGATCGAATTCAAGCTGACCACGCTTGCAGGCTTCGTACTCGTGCCGTTCGCACTGTGGAACAAGACCTCGTTTCTCGCTGAAAAAGTGTTGGGCAACGTGGTGTCGTCTGGCATCAAGGTGCTGGTGCTGGCGGTCATCGTCGGCATCGGAACAGGGTTGTTTGCCGAATTCCAGGTAACGCCGAATGAACCCTCCATCGACCACGCACTGACCATCATGCTGGCCGCACTGTCCATGCTGGGCCTGGGGATCTTCGGGCCAGGCATCGCGACCGGGCTGGTGTCTGGGGCACCGCAGTTGGGTGCAGGCGCCGTTGCCGGAACCGCGTTGGGTGTCGCGGGAGCAGCGGTCGCCGTGGGTGCTGCCGCTACCGGCGTGGGCGGCGCGGTGGCGGCCGGTGCGCGCATGGCGCCGGGTGCCGCAAAGATGGCCGCGAGCGGTGCCAGCTCGATGGCCTCGACCGCCAGCAGCGCGAAGTCCGCGTTCCAGGCCGGTTCTGCCGGTGCCGGTGGCGGGCTCAAGGGTGCGGCGGCAGGATTGGGCAACGTCGCCAAGACAGGTGCGCAATCGGTCGGGCAGAAGGTCGCCGCTGGAGCCAAGTCGATGAAGGACCGGGCTGCGGCGGCCATCAAGCCGGATGCCCCGGCATCCGGGGCTGGCGCTGGTGCCGGTTCAGCCAGTACAGCCAGTGGCCCGGCCATCCAAGGCGGCAACGATGCCGCGCCCGCCGATACCCAGCAACCCGCGTGGGCCAAGAGCCTGCACCGTCGCCAGCAGATCAGCCATGCCGCCTCGACCGTCGCCCACACGCTGCGCGGTGGGGACGGCGGCGGCTCGGGCAGTAGTCCCAGTCTGCGCGACCCCTCGGATTCATAAGGAGAACATCCATGCGATTCAAACGTTCATTGGTGCGCTATGCGGACACGCCGCAGCCTGCCACCCCGTACCAATCCGCCGAGCAGGTCTGGGATGACCGTATCGGTTCATCTCGCGTGCAAGCAAAGAACTGGCGGCTGATGGCCTTCGGTTGTTTGGTACTGGCTCTGCTGATGGCTGGCGGCCTGGTCTGGCGCTCTGCGCAGTCCATCGTCACACCCTTTGTGGTGGAGGTGGACAGTGGCGGGCAGGTGCGCGCTGTCGGCGAGGCCGCCACGCCGTACAAGCCGAACGATGCGCAGACGGCCCATCACCTGGGGCGCTTCGTCACGCTGGTGCGCTCACTGTCCATTGACCCCATCGTCGTGCGGCAGAACTGGCTCGACGCCTACGACTACACCACTGACCGTGGCGCGGCGGTGCTCAACGACTACGCACGCACCAACGATCCCTTTGCCCGCATCGGCAAAGAGTCGGTGACGGTGCAGATCACCAGCATCGTGCGCGCCAGCGATGCGTCGTTCAACGTGCGCTGGACCGAGCGCCGCTATGTCAACGGCGCAGCTGCTGGACTGGAGCGCTGGACCGCAGTTGTGTCTGTCGTCCTGCAAACGCCGCGCACCGAGGAACGGCTGCGCCGCAATCCTCTGGGCATCTACGTCAATGGGTTGTCGTGGAGCCGTGAACTCGATTCTTCCGAAGGAGCCAAACCATGAAACCGTCTTTGCGCATTTACGTATTTCTGTCTCTACTGGTCGCAACATCCATGACCCTCTCAGGCTGCGCCACGCAGGGCAAGCCGCCGCCGACCATCACGCTGGATGAGCCGGTTGCGGCGCAGCCGCTACCCGAGTTGCCCAAGCCCATCGAGGTCGTCGCGGTTCTGCAGCCCTTGCCATTGCCCGAGCAGTTGAAGCTGTTGCCGGATGAGTTGGAAGCCAAGACAGCACCTGAATCGGCCGACGAGAAGGTGCGCGTCACGCGGGCCAATCAGGAGGCCCGAATTGCGCCCACCCGTGAGGGCTACGTCAATGCGATCCAGGTTTGGCCGTACACCGATGGCGCCCTGTACCAGGTCTATGCCAGTCCGGGCCGAGTGACGGTCGTGTCGCTCCAACCAGGCGAGGAACTGGTGACGGTCGCCGCTGGCGATACCGTGCGCTGGATCGTGGGCGACACGTCCAGCGGCGCTGGGGCCAGTCTGCGTGTGAGCGTTCTGGTCAAGCCTACGCGCAGTGGCCTCAAAACCAATCTGGTTGTGACGACCAACCGGCGCACCTACCTGATTGAACTGACCTCGACAGAGAAAGCCTGGATGGCGTCCGTGTCCTGGGACTATCCAAAGGACCGCATGCTGGCCTTGCAGCGCCAGGCGCAGGCGGCACAGGCGGCACAGGTCGCCGCGCCGGTCGATGCAGGACTGTCGCTGGAGAAAATCCGGTTTCGCTATGCGATCACCGGCAGCAATCCACCGTGGAAGCCGCTACGCGCCTTCGACGATGGCGAGAAGGTCTATATCCAGTTCCCCGGTGGCATCGCGCAGGGCGAGTTGCCGCCGCTGTTCGTCATCGGCGCGCAGGGGGATGGACAGCTCGTGAACTACCGCTTCCGCTCGCCGTACTACATCGTGGACCGGCTGTTCGGCGCTGCCGAACTGCGCTTGGGCGCTGACAAAGGCGACGTGGTGCGGATCGAGCGCACGGATGGGATTGTGAGCGGGACGCGGAGGAACTGACCATGAGCCATTCGAACAATGCCCCTGATACCTCAGATTCCGCAGTGCCAGACGTGCCGCCCAAAGTGGCCCCAGAAAACGTGACGCTGCGCTCCCAGCCACGTCCAGTGACGCGCCTGAACCGGCGCATGCTGGCGGTCCTCGCTGGTGGGCTGGCGGCTACCGTACTTGGCGGCACTATCTGGTCGTTGCAATCAACGCAGCGCCGTGGCGCTGGCGACCAGAAGGAGTTATTCAACGTGGATCGCGTATCGCGCTCGGAAGGGCTTGATCGACTGCCAGCGGACTATTCCAAGCTGCCGCCGACTCTGCCGCCCGCAGTGCCGCAGCTTGGCGCGCCGCTGCCGGGCGACTTGGGCGGGCCGATCCACAAGGCCGAGCAACAGTCGCAGGGTTATGGCTATCAGCAGCCTGGCCATGATCCAGCCGAGGTTGAGCGCCTGGCGCGCTTGAAGCAGGCCGAAGAAGCGGCGGCTTCTTCGGTGTTCTTCCGTTCGGGTGGTCAAAAGGTGGCCGCTGCCGCGCAGCCGCAGGCCTTGCCTGTGGCCACGGCGTTGGCTGCGAATGCCGCCTTTGATCCGATGGCCGCTGGCCCGGCCTCGACAGCAGCACAGTCCGCCGATCCCACAACGGTACAGAACCGGCAGGACCAGAAGGAAGCGTTTCTGTCCAAAGCCGGTTCTACGGAAACCCGGAATTCCGGCTCCCTGCAAATGCCCGCATCGCCGTATCAAGTCATGGCCGGGACGGTCATCGCCGCTGCGCTGGTCACGGGCATCAAGTCCGACCTGCCGGGCGATGTGATCGCCACGGTGACGGAGCCGGTCTACGACACGGCCACTGGCAAGTACGTGCTGATCCCGCAGGGCTCGCGCCTGCTGGGCAAGTACAACAGCCAGGTGAGCTATGGGCAGAGCCGCGTGCAGGTGGTGTGGAGTCGGGTGATCCTGCCGGATACTTCCTCGTTCCAGCTCGACAAGCTGGTCGGCACCGATCCGGCGGGTTATGCGGGTCTGGAAGACGGGGTGGACTGGCACTGGGATCGCGTGTTCGCCGGTGCTGCGCTCACCACCTTGCTGGGCATCGGCGCCGAGCTGGCCGCACCGGAGAATCGCAATGGCGGCGATCGCGTGATCATCGCCGGACGCGACAGCCTGAAGGATTCTGTGAACCAGGTAGGCCAGGAGATGACCCGGCGCAATATGAACATGCAGCCGACGCTGACCGAGCGACCGGGTCTGCCGGTGCGCGTCATCGTTAATCGGGATCTGGTGCTGCGGCCTTACCAGCCACTTTTCTTTGTGCGTGGGGGATTGCGATGAGTACGCCTACAAAGAAGCTGAGACTCGGGCCGCTGCCATCCAGTACCAGCACCAAGCTGACCTTCACATGCCCGGCCAGCTTGAAGGCCGACCTCGACCACTATGCGGCGCTGCACGCCCAAGCCTACGGCGAAACAGTGGATGCGGCGACGTTGATTCCGCACATGCTGGAAGCGTTCATGGCTGGAGACCGGGGATTCAAGAAGAGGGACGCATCAAAGCCGACGTTGCAGAAGTCACCCCAGCGAGAAGCAACGCCTCCGTAGGCAAAGTCACAGCCAAGCACCCTTGAACGCGCAGTCTCCGAACTGCGCGTTCGCATTTTGGGGATCAGCCTTATGTATTGCTCGAATATGATTGCGGAGGAAGTGGCCGACGCCTGCATCTATGTTGCCCGCCCTGGCACGCCAAGACCCGCAACCGCAAGGCTCCTATGTGGCCCCCAGCCGGCAAACCTACAGCAGGCCAAAGTCCCCAGGAAATACCCTAAACTGTTGCTGTATATAGGGTTTTCGCGTCGTGTCCGCCATCAAAAAAGGCTTGACAGCGGACATTTTTTATTTCCGTCGATTTTGTACCGCCTGTCTTAGCAACGGGCTTTATGTTTTGCCGATAATCACCCCATGACCTCAACATTGAACGCTGATCCGGCCGAACTGGCTAAATTTTCTGACCTCGCTCACCGTTGGTGGGACATGAATGGTGAGTTTCGTCCACTGCATCAAATCAATCCCTTGCGGCTGGACTGGATCAACGGTATTTGCCCGGTGACAGGCCAGCAGATTCTTGACGTCGGTTGTGGCGGGGGTATTTTGGCGGACGCCATGGCGCGCCTGGGTGCCCATGTGACGGGTATTGATCTGTCCACCAAGGCGCTACGGGTAGCCCAGTTACACGCCCTTGAGGCGCAGACCCCGAATGTGCAATACCGTGAAGTCAGCGTCGAAGCCTTGGCCGTGCAGCAGCCTGGCGGCTTTGACGCAGTCACCTGCATGGAAATGCTGGAACATGTGCCAGACCCGGCCTCGGTGGTGCGGGCCTGCGCCGCATTGGTCAGGCCGGGTGGTTGGGTATTTTTTTCGACCCTCAACCGCAGCCCTAAATCGTTTTTGTTGGCCATTGTGGGCGCCGAGTACGTGCTCAATCTGCTACCGCGTGGAACGCATGAATATGCCAAGATGATCCGGCCCAGCGAGCTGGCCGGTTACTGCCGAGTCGCCGACCTTGATTTGCGGCACACGCGGGGCATGGAATACAACCCGCTCACCAAGCGTTACTGGTTGAGCGCGGACACCAGCGTCAACTACCTCTTTGCACTTCAAAAACCGGCGGATGCGGTCCTGTGAGCGGGGATTTCGATATGTTTACGGACGTGCAGGCCGTACTTTTCGATTTGGACGGCACCTTGATAGACAGCGCGCCAGACTTGGGTGCCGCTGCGGACAAAATGCGGGTGGATCGGGGCCTGCCTTCGTTGCCACCGGAGCGCTATCGTCCTATGGCTGGCGCAGGGGCGCGAGGGATGATTGGCGTGGCGTTCGGGCTGACGCCCGAGCACGCAGATTTTGCCGCTTTGCGCGAAGAATTCTTCACAAATTACGAACAATGCATGACGCAAAGCACCTACGTCTTTGAGGGTGTGCAGGAATTGATTGCCCATTTGGTGGCTGCTGACCTGCCCTGGGGCGTTGTGACCAATAAATCGGCTCGTTTTACCGATCCCCTGACGCGTGCCATGCCGCTGTTTGTGTCGGCCCGGACGGTGGTCAGTGGTGATACCACCCCCCACGCCAAGCCGCACCCCGAGCCCTTGTTTGAAGCGGCGCGGCGGCTCGCCGTTGCGCCGGCACACTGTGTCTATGTAGGGGACGACGAACGAGATATCGTGGCCGGCTTGGCTGCCGGCATGCGCACGGTGGCTGCCACCTATGGTTATCTCGGCCAAAAGGCTGATCCGCTCCAGTGGGGCGCACACGCCATCATTAATTCTCCGGGGGCCCTATTGCAATTGCTGGAGAAGGCCTAAAATAGCGGACATGGGGCTGCACTGGTTTCGACGTGGGTTCGGACGCGGTGTGGTGCATGTCGAGCTGAATGCGCTCGTAAAACAGATTCAAACAAACTAACTGCAAACGACGAACGTTTCGCACTCGCTGCTTAATTGCCAGTGAGCTTTACAACAGCAGGCCGATGGGCTGGGCAAGGGGTTTTTAGCGCAAGTTAGAGGCTCCCGGCTGTAAAGATAATTTTATCGGCTGGCTCCGGGCTGGGTACCTTAACCCGGGGCAAGAAAATAGGGTGCTGGCGTCCTGTGTAGCGTGTGGCTGCGCGACACAGGTGGCGAGACTCAAATCAGACCACTAAACATGTAGATCTGCCCGAACAAGGCTTGCGGACGGGGGTTCAAATCCCCCCAGCTCCACCATACCGCATGAAAAAGGCCTCCAAGTAGCGATACTCGGAGGCCTTTTTCTTTGCAAATTCCGATTAACAGGAGCGACCATGCTGAAAGTAAAACCCATCTCTGCCGACCGCTTGCCCGATCTGTTGCGACTCATGCCCAAGGCGGAGTTGCACATCCACATTGAGGGCTCGCTGGAGCCGGAGCTGATGTTTGCACTGGGGCAGCGCAACAGCGTGGCCATGGCCTATCCCGATGTGGAATCGCTGCGCAGCGCCTATGTGTTTGACAACCTGCAGGACTTCCTGGACATCTACCACGCTGGCACCCTGGTACTGCGCACTGAGCAGGATTTCTATGACATGACGCATGCGTATCTGGCCCGCGCGGCGGCAGACAATGTGGTTCATGCCGAGATCTTTTTCGATACCCAGACGCATACCGGCCACGGTTTAAGTACAGACATCGTCATCAACGGGCTGCACCGCGCCTGCGTCGATGCCCGTGCCGAATTTGGCATGAGCGCCTCGCTGATTCTGTGCTTTTTGCGTCACTTGAGCGAGGATGAGGCGTTTGAATGCCTGGAGCAAGCCCTGCCGCTGCGTGACAAGCTGGTTGGCGTCGGTCTGGCGTCGAGTGAAATGGGCCATCCGCCTGAGAAGTTTGCCCGGGTCTTTGCCCGCGCGCGCGAGTTGGGTCTGCGGTTGGTGGGCCATGCCGGCGAAGAGGGCCCGCCGGCTTACATCTGGAGTGCGCTGGATGTGCTCAAGGTCGAGCGCATTGATCATGGCGTGCAGGCCCTGAAAGACCCGGCGCTGATGGCGCGTCTGGCCAAGGACCGGATTCCGCTCACGGTTTGCCCGCTCTCGAATCTGAAGCTGCGTGTCTTCCCGACCCTGGCGGCACACAATCTGGGGCGCATGCTGGACGCAGGCATCGTGGCGACGGTCAACTCGGACGATCCGGCTTACTTCGGTGGCTACATCAACCAGAACTTCACCCAGACCTTCGCCGCCCTGGGTCTGACGGCCCAGCATGCCTATCAGCTGGCCCACAACAGTTTCGAGGCGAGTTTCATTGATGACACGCTGAGACGGCAGTACGTCGACCGATTGACGGCCACATTCGAGTCGTTCAACTGAGAGCGTTTCACTGACGGGCCGCAACCCGTGCCCCGTTAAAATCAGTCGCAAGGCCCGCTGCTCCGGCGGGCCTTGTTTTTATGTTTCGGAGCCATGTAGAGGACCACCATGTACAAAAACCTCGTAGCCGCGCTTGCGGCCGCCTGTTTTATTTCCCCCGTTTCTTCGCAAAATTCCTCGCCAGCCGTGACTGCCAAGGAGCCACTCAAAGTCGGCTTTGTGTACGTGGCGCCGCTGACCGATGCCGGCTGGGTGCGCCAGCATGACGAGGGCCGTCGGGCCGTTGAGGCGGCCTTGGGTGCCAGAGTCAAAACCACCTATGTCGAGAATGTGGCCGAAGGCGCTGATTCGGAGCGCGTGATTCGCGATCTCGCCGCCACCGGCCACCAACTGATCTTCACGCCCAGCTTCGGCTACATGGAGCCCACGCTCAAGGTGGCGCAGGAATTTCCCGACGTCAAATTCGAATCCATCACCGGTTACAAGACAGCGCCCAATGTGGCCGTGGCTAACGCGCGCTATTTTGAGGGTCGTTATCTGGCGGGCATCGCCGCCGGGCGCATGACGCACACGAATGTCGCCGGCTATGTGGCGGGTTTCCCCATTCCGGAAGTGCTGCAGGGCATCAATGCCTTTGCGCTCGGCATGCGTTCGGTCAATCCGAAGGCCGAGGTCAAAGTGGTCTGGCTCAATGTCTGGTTCGATCCGACGCGTGAGCGCGACGCCGCCATGACGCTGTTCAACCAAAACGTGGACGTGATTGCCTTTCACACCGGTTCATCGGCCGTGATGGTCGCGGCGCAGGAACGCGGCAAACTGGCCGTGGCCTACCACTCCGACATGCGAAAAATTGCACCTGACGCGCAGATCGTGGCCGTCACCCACCAATGGGGCCAGTACTACACGCAACGTGCGCAAGCCGTGCTGGATGGAAGCTGGAAGAGTGGTCACGTCTGGGGTGGTGTGCGTGAAGGCATGATTAAGGTCGATGGCTTTGGCTCCAAAGTGCCCAAGGCCGTGCAAGACGAGGTACTGGCGCGGCAAAAAGACATTGCCGCCGGCAAGTTGCACCCCTTCCACGCCGGACAAGCGGTGCTGGATAACGAAGGCCGGCAAGTGATTGCCAAAGGCCAGACCTTGATCGACGAACAGATTCTCAAGATGAACTGGCTGGTGCAAGGCGTGCAAGGCAAGTTGCCCTGATTTTTTACCTTCCTCCCGGCCTGAGTCGGGATGACACGGCGCGAATAGTGCTTATTCGGCACCTTGTATGCGCTTGATAGCGGCAAGCGGTTAAGCTCATTTCCCATGAAAGCTTACCGCGCCGCCATCCTTCGCTTCGCCCCTGGGCGTGAGCCGCGCCGCTCGGCCATTTTTGAGGAAGACGGCTTGCTGGTGGTGGGGCCAAACGCCACCGGCATGCAGGTGGTGCAAGCCGTGGGCCCGTATCGCGATCTGAAGGATACGTTCCCCAGTGTGGCGATAGAACACCTGCCGGGGCGCATTATCGCCCCCGGCTTTGTGGACATGCACATCCACTTCCCGCAGACGGATGTGATCGGCTCACCTGCCGACGGTTTGCTGCCGTGGCTGGAAAACTACACATTTCCTGAGGAAAAACGCTTCTCAGCCATCGAATACAGTGCGCAGGCTGCTACTTTTTTTGTAGCGGAATTGCTGCGCAATGGCGTCACCACGGCGCTGGCTTTTGCCACCTCGCACCGCGAGTCGGTCGACGCCCTGTTCACCGAGGCGCAGACCCAGCGCATGCGCCTGATCACCGGCCTGTGCCTGATGGACCGCAACGCCCCGGCTGATGTGCTTAATCGGGCCGCGCCCGACGGATCGTCGGATGCCACCGAACAGAGCCTGATCGATTCCGAGGACTTGCTGCGAAAGTGGCACGGCACGGGCCGTCTGGGTTACGCCATCACGCCGCGATTTGCGCCCAGTTGCAGTGACGCCCAGCTGCGCGGCGCGGGCGAGCTGGCCGCCAGATACCCCGAGGCGTGGATTCAGTCGCATGTGGCGGAAAACATGGATGAAATTGCCTGGGCGCGGCAGCTGTTTCCGGCCTCCCGGAGCTACCTAGCCACTTACGATGACTTCGGCTTGATGCGCGAGCGCGCCATCTACGCCCATTGCATTCATTTTGACGACGACGACCGCGCCCTGATGCGCGCTACCGGCGCGGCCGCCGCCGTCAGTCCCACCAGTAACCTGTTTCTGGGCAGTGGCTTTTTTGACTATGCGGGCGCGGACCGCGTCGGCTTCCACTACGGACTTGCCAGCGACGTGGGTGGGGGCACCAGTTTCAGTCCATTTCACACCATGCTGGCAGCCTATTACGTAGGACGCGAGGGGCAGACCAAACCGGGGCTGTCGTTGTCGCCGCAGCACCTGTGGTGGCAGCACACAGCGGGCGCGGCGCAGGCGCTGGGTCTGGATGGCCAGAACGGTCGTCCGGCGGTGGGCAATCTGCAGCCGGGTTGTGAAGCTGATTTTGTGGTCTTGAACCCGCAGGCCACGCCCTTGCTGGCGCGCCGAACGGCCCGTGCCAACAGCCTGGACGAACTGCTATTTGCGATGATCGTGCTGGGCGATGACCGGTTAATTGAAAAGACCGTTATTTCTCAAGCCTTTTAGGCCTCTAGCCCCCGTCTATATTGCGCAAGTAGCTATTTAATTGATAGCGTTTGTAGCGCTTACAATCTGGCCAACCCAGGAGTTCCGTTCCCATGACTATCAAAAGTGACAAATGGATTCGCCACATGGCCGAGACCACCGGCATGATCGAGCCCTTCGAGCCGCGCCAGGTGCGCGAGCGCGACGGCAACAAGATCATCAGTTATGGCACCAGCAGCTACGGCTATGACATTCGCTGCGCTCCCGAATTCAAGGTCTTTACCAACATTCACAGCACGGTGGTGGACCCGAAAAACTTCGACGAAAAGAGCTTTGTCGATTTCCACGGCGACAGCTGCATCATCCCGCCCAACAGCTTTGCCCTGGCCCGCACCATGGAGTACTTTCGCATTCCGCGCAACGTGTTGACCATCTGCCTGGGCAAAAGCACCTACGCCCGCTGCGGCATCATCGTCAACGTGACGCCGTTTGAGCCGGAATGGGAAGGTTATGTGACGCTGGAATTTTCGAACACCACGCCACTGCCCGCCAAGATCTATGCGGGCGAGGGGTGTGCGCAGGTGCTGTTCTTCGAGAGCGACGAGGTCTGCGAGACCTCGTACAAGGACCGCGGCGGCAAGTACCAGGGGCAGGTTGGGGTGACGTTGCCGAAGGCTTGAAAAAACGCAGTATGACCAAACCAGTCAACTGTTTCGTCTCGTATGCCCATGCAGACGAGGCCTTTGTCCAGTCATTTTTGAAACATGCCAGCCTTGCTGGAACGCGACGGTACGCTTTGTGTTTGGCATGACCGTAAGATCCCCGCCGGTCAATCGCTGGATGATTCCATTGATCAGAACCTGCGAGACGCTGAAATTGTGCTTTTTTTCATAAGCGCTGATTTCTTGGCCTCTGAATATTGCGTTGGTATTGAGCTCAAGAAGGCTCTTGAAAGTCATGCGCTGGGTCTTATCAGCGTGGTTCCGATAATCGTTCGACCATGTGATTGGATTCGGTCACCCCTTGGGAAATTGATGGCGCTTCCACAAGATGCCAAAGCTGTTGCAAGTTGGCCAAGTCAAGACGACGCATGGACTGATGTCATCAAGGGGTTGGTTCGTGTTCTTGTGGGTTTGCCAAAAATTGCAGGCGAGCAAGCAGATCTGCACGTTACTGGACTTGATGAGGGAATAGTTGCTGAATTGGATAGGTTGGTGGAAAGGACCGATTCGGCGTACACGACCGCGGGGCTGCCAACTGGTTTGCATGAGTTAGATATGCTGACTGACGGGTTTGCAGTTGGTGATTTGGTGGTCGTTTCATCTGCCTCAAATATTGACCGGTTTGACTTGGCGCTCACGTTCTCGCGGCATTCCGCAGTAATTGAGCGTTTGCCAGTTCTTATTTTTACGCCAGAACCGACAGATTCTGTATTCAGGCGTCTGATTGCCCAAGTTGGAAGAATTTCGCCGGAAAGTATAAAACGTGGGTGCTTAACTGATGAAGAGTGGCCGAGACTGACGGAGTCGGTTGAGATGCTTCGCGAAGGTGTCGTTGATATCGTTGATTCGTTTGATGCGACGCTGCCTCAAGTTGAGAAAGCGATGCGGGAGTTTTCGTCGAAATACGGTGTAATTGGCATATGCATTGTTGACTGCCTTGATCAGTTGCGCGGCACCGACTTTCGGGAGAAACTGAAAGGATTGAAAAAATTGGCGAGGGACCACAAAACGGTTGTGCTTGCTACTCATTCACTGTTTAAAGACCCGCTGCTCAAAATTGACCCTCGACCTGTTATCTCGGAGTTGTATCTGAATGCGGATTTACAAGAATTGCTTGATTGGGTCATTTTTATCCATGTAGATTCGCTTTGGAAAATGGATGACGAGGCCAACGCTGAATTGATCCTTCGAGGGAAGTACAACAGGCTCGTCACCACGATAAATGTGATGTACGACCGTCGTGTTCGTTCCTTTGGAAATGTGATTAAGCACAAGAAAGACATTGTTGAGTGAGTTTATTTTGGCCAAAACTTCAAAATCAACCTCGGATAGTTCCAGATAAATTGCAAACAATAACGGGACTGCCGGGGCACTTTGACAATGGCAGTCCCTGTAATCGTCAGCCAAAGAAAATTGAAGTCCCAGTCCGTTTAGCACCCGTCGTAAACTCGCCATCAACATGAAACCTTCTGTACTTCTGAACAAATACCGCCACCAAGTGCGCGACATCGCGCTGCGCCATCGGGTGGCCAGTGTGAAGGTATTTGGTTCGGTGCTGCATGGCGAGGACACAGACGGCAGTGATCTGGATTTGCTGGTAGAGCCCACGTCGCAGACCACAATGTTTGACATTGGTGGCATCCAGTTCGAGGTGTCCGAGTTGCTGGGTATCCATGTTGATGTGTTAACGCCCCGCGCATTGCCCGAGTCGTTTAGGGCTCAAGTGCTAGCGGAGGCTAGGCCACTATGAACAAGGCCCTGCGTGTGCAGGATTATCTGGGGCACATTCTCCAGGCTATAGACCGCATTGATGGATTTTCAGCTGGTTTGAACGAAGTCAGTTTCATGGCTGACCTCAAGACGCAGGATGCGGTGATCCGTAACCTGGAAGTGATCGGCGAGGCCTGTAGCAATATTCGAAAGTTGGCCCCTGCGTTTACCAAGGCTCATCCCGAAGTGCCGTGGGGCAGCGCGATAGGCAATCGCAATGCGCTGTCGCACGGGTACTTCTCTGTTGATCTCAGTTTGATTTGGGCAACGATGCAGAACGATTTGCCTGCTCTTAAGGCGTCCGTGGAACGTCTCGATGGGCAGGACGGTAGGTGAACAATTGTCTTATCCGCGTTTGAACAACAGTTCACCAGGAGTCACGTCATGAAATGGGAAGGCAATCGCGAATCTGACAATGTGGAAGATCGCCGGGATGAGGGCGGTTCTTCTGGCGGGGGCGGCGGCTTTGGCGGGCGCGGCATTGGCATCGGGTCGATTGCCATAGCCCTGGTGGCATCCTACTTTCTGGGCGTCAACCCCATGACGGTGCTCAGCCTGCTCAGCGGCGGCAGCCCGGCGCCGCAGTCCCAGCAGGCCCCGGCCCACAAACCGCCAGCGGATGATCAAATGGCCAAGTTCGTGTCCACCGTGTTGGCTGATACTGAAGACGTGTGGAAAGACGTGTTCAGCAAGGGTGGGTCCACCTACCAGGAGCCCAAGCTGGTGCTGTTTCGCGGTGCCATCCCGACGGCGTGCGGACAGGGGCAGGCGGCGATGGGACCGTTTTATTGCCCTGGCGACCAAAAGGTTTATATCGACCTTGATTTTTACAAAACGCTCAAAGACCGGCTTGGTGCGCCGGGCGACTTTGCCCAGGCCTATGTGATCGCCCACGAGGTCGGCCACCATGTGCAGAATCTGCTGGGCATCAGCGCCAAGATGGACCAGATGCGGGGGCGCGTCAGTCAGACCGAATTCAACGGCTTGAGTGTGCGGCTGGAGTTGCAGGCCGACTGTTTTGCCGGCGTGTGGGCTAACCACGCGCAGGCAGCCCGGCAGTTGCTGGAGCAGGGTGATGTGGAAGAGGCCATGAACGCGGCCGCCAAGATTGGCGATGACGCTTTGCAGCGCGCTGGTGGCGGTGCCGTGGTGCCCGACAGCTTCACCCATGGCACCAGCGCGCAGCGCCAGCGTTGGTTCGATAACGGCCTGAAAAATGGCAGCATCAAGCGCTGCGACACGTTTTCCGCACGTCAATTGTGATATATGGGGGATAATAGGGGTTTGCCCCAGTCCGTGGGGTGCAATTAGCTATCGAATTGATAGCATTTGACCTTGGCTATGAATGACCGATTTAAACTCTGACCTTACCGCTGATTTGACCCTTGATACCTTGCCCATGGCCTTTGCCCAGCTGCAATTGGCTGCACCACTGGCCCGCGCCGTGGCTGACATGGGCTACGAGTCCATGACTCCCATCCAGGCTCAAGCCATTCCGGTGGTCTTGCAGGGTCGTGATGTGATGGGCGCCGCCCAAACCGGTACCGGTAAGACGGCCGCTTTCGCACTGCCTCTGTTGCAGCGCATGCTCCGCCACGAGAGCAGCTCGACCTCACCCGCCCGTCATCCCGTGCGCGCACTGGTGTTGCTGCCTACGCGCGAACTGGCTGACCAGGTTGCGCAGGCCATCAAGGATTACGCCAAATACACCCAGTTGCGCAGTGCCGTGGTGTTCGGTGGCATGGACATGAAGCCCCAGACCATCGAGCTGAAAAAGGGCGTGGAAATTCTGGTCGCCACACCGGGCCGTTTGCTGGATCACATTGAAGCCAAGAATGCCGTGCTCAACCAGGTCGAATATGTCGTTCTGGACGAGGCCGACCGCATGCTGGACATCGGTTTCCTGCCTGATTTGCAGCGCATCCTGAGCTACCTGCCCAAGCAGCGCATCACGCTTTTGTTCTCGGCCACGTTCTCGTCCGAGATCAAACGTCTGGCCAGCAGCTACCTGCAGGACCCGGTAACCATTGAAGTGGCGCGTTCCAACGCCACCGCCTCCACCGTGGAGCAGCACTTCTACAGCGTGGGCGACGACGACAAACGTCACGCTCTGCACCAGATACTGAAACAACGCGGCATGAAGCAGGCCTTTGTGTTTGTCAACAGCAAACTGGGCTGCGCCCGCCTGGCCCGTTCGCTGGAGCGTGAAGGCCTAAAAACCACCGCACTGCACGGTGACAAGAGCCAGGATGAGCGGTTAAAGGCCCTCGACTCCTTCAAGAAAGGGGAGGTCGATTTGTTGGTGTGCACTGACGTGGCCGCCCGCGGGCTGGACATCAAGGACGTGCCTGCGGTGTTCAACTTCGATGTGCCCTTCAATGCCGAAGATTACGTCCACCGCATTGGGCGCACGGGGCGCGCCGGTGCAGCAGGTCTGGCGGTCACATTCGTTTCCAAGAGCGATGCCCGACTGGTGGGCGACATCGAGAAGCTCATCAAAACCAAGATTGAGCTTGAGGCCGTCGAGTTTGACGAAGATGTGCCTGACATCCGCAAGCAGGGCCGCATCAACGACGGTCGTCGCATGTATGCCGAAGGTGCGCAAGACGACTCTCGCGCCGGTGGGCAGCGGTTGAGCGCCGTTCGGGATGTGGCGCATGAAGGGCAGTTTGCCCGCCAGGAGCGTCCCCCGCGTCGTGATTACTCGCGTCCCGCCCCAGCGTCGCGCGATCCGTTCTTTGACAAGCCGTACGAACCGGCACCTGCTGCCGCGACTGCCCCTTCCTGGGAAGCGACCGCAGCCCATCACGGCACGCGCAGCATCTCGGCCAACATCAAGCCGAAGCGCCGGGTGGCCGCCTTGTTCAAGGCCGAACTGACGTCTTGATGTGAAAGCTGGCCCGGCTAACGCGCCGGGACCTTAACCCGGTTTTTGGGCTTGTTCACACTTCACTTGAATCAGCTCTTGCGTTAGTGTGGCGCCGGTCTTGGTGCCACCCAAGCGCAGCGCGCTCAGACAGCCACCCCAAACGCAACCGGTGTCCAGTGACAGGACATCGGGCCGATTCAGCCAGCCCAGTGTCGACCAATGACCGAATGCCACGGTGATGTCGGCCGTCTTCCGCCCTGCAATGTCAAACCACGGCAGGTAGCCCTCAGGTGCCGAGTTGGCGCCATCCGTAGTGGTGAACTCCATTTGTCCATCCGGTGTGCAAAAACGCAACCGGGTGAGTGCGTTCACCACCGCACGCAGCCGGGCGGCACCCGTCAGCGAGTCATCCCAGCGGTCTGACTCGTTGCCATACATCTGGAGCAGGAAGTCGCCCAGGTCCGGGCTGCGCAACACTGCCTCCACCTCGGCGGCAAGCGCTATTGTTTTGGTAGCTGTCCACGCAGGCAGGACGCCGGCATGGACCATTAATACCTCATGACCGGCCACGTCTTGCAGAATCGCCATGCGTTGCCAGCGCAACCAGTCCAGCATCGCCTGCCGGTCGGGGGCGTCCAGAATGCCATTCAAGGTGTCTTTTCGACTCAGTTTACGCACGCCATGGGCAATGGCCAGCAGGTGCAGGTCGTGGTTGCCCAGCACACACTGCACTGCCGCACCGTAGCCCATCACGCGGCGCAGCACGCCAGCCGAGTCCGGTCCGCGGTTGACCAGATCACCGAGCAGGTAAAGCGTGTCCCGGCTCGCCGAGAATGAAATTTCGTCCAGCAGCCGCTGCAGGGCGCTGTCGCAACCCTGTACGTCGCCAATAAGGTAGAGTGCCATGGTGTTTATTTTCGCTTCTGTTTCATGGAATTTTTGCTGATTGTTTTTCTCACCCTGCTCAATGGTGTGTTTGCGATGTCGGAACTGGCCCTGGCCGCGAGCCGCAAAGCGCGGCTCAACGGCATGGCCGAGACCGGTGACAAAGGGGCGCAAGCGGCGCTGACGCTGCTGGGTAATCCCAACCAGTTTTTATCAACGGTGCAGGTCGGCATTACCTCCATCGGCGTGCTCAATGGCATTGTGGGTGAGGCTGCATTCAGTCCCGGCGTAGCAGCGTTGCTGCACGGAATAGGCTTGACCGAAAAGATGGCCGCTATTTCCGCCACCGCCATCGTGGTCACGTTGATCACCTATACGACCATTATTTTTGGTGAATTGGTCCCCAAACGCATCGGCCAGCTCTATCCCGAGCCGGTAGCCCGCTTAATGGCGCGGCCCATGTTGTGGTTGGCCACGGGTGCCAAACCATTTGTGAAATTATTGTCGGGTTCCACTGCGGCGGTTCTCAAGTTGCTGCGCATTGACACCACGGCGGTCCGCACCATGACGGAAGAGGAGATCACGGCCAGCCTGGAAGAAGGCGTGGATGCGGGCGTGATTGAGCAGCATGAGCACCAGATGGTGCAAAACGTGTTTCAGCTCGATGATCGGCCACTGACCTCGCTGATGGTGCCTCGGTCCGATGTGGAATGGCTCGATGCGACAAATACTGTAGTCCAAAGCTTAAAAATAGCGGGCTCAGGGGGTCGAAATGGGGCCCATTCCTGGTACCCGGTTTGCCGTGGCTCGCTCGATGACGTCGTTGGAAAGATCAGTATTGGGCGCTTGCTGGAATTGGGCCCCGAGACGCCGGGCTCGATTGAGGCTTACGTCACACCGGCTTCTTTTGTACCTGAGACCCTGAGCGGCATGGAATTGCTGGAGCAGTTTCGCGCCAAGGCAGGCCGGTTTGTGCTGGTCGTGGATGAATATGGCGTGGTGCAGGGCTTGCTGACGCCGCGAGACTTGCTGGAGGCCATTACCGGTGAGTTGCAGCCGGGGGCACAGATTGATGCCTGGGCCACGCAGCGCGAAGATGGCTCGTGGCTGCTGGATGGCGTCATGCCGGTGGGCGAACTCAAGGTGCGCCTCGATATTGAAGATCTGCCCGAGGAAGACCGTGGCCGCTACAACACGGTGGCGGGTCTACTCATGTCGGTCTCGGGTCATCTGCCATCCATCGGTGAGCGCATCGAGTGCGAGGGCTGGCTGTTCGAGGTCGTTGACCTGGACGGCAAGCGCATTGACAAGGTGCTGGCGACCCCGCTTGCCGGGCTGGGCGCGGCCTGATTCAAACGCGCGTGATCACGCAGTTGCGCCCGCTGTTTTTGGCGTCATAGAGTGCCTCGTCGGCTTCCTTGATCAGTGCTTCTGCGTTGGCCGGAACGCTGAGCTGGGACACACCGGCGGAAAAAGTGGCGTCAAACCAGGTGTCCCCAAGGGCGTACTGGATCAGGCTGAAATCGCGACGAATGAGGTCGAGCCTCTCAAAGGCCTGATCGGCGCTGGAGCCTGGCAAAATCACCAGGAACTCCTCGCCGCCATAGCGACCCACGAGATCAGTCTTGCGTAGGCGCTGCTTCAGGATCCAGGCCAGGCTTCGGATCACCTGATCGCCCATGGGGTGACCGTATTTGTCATTGACGGCTTTGAAATGATCAATATCGATCATGGCCACCGCCAGCTGTCCCTTGGTGGCGCTGGCAGCATTGACAGCTGCCGCCAGTCGTTCTTTGACGGTGCGGTGGTTGAGCAGGCCGGTCAGCCCGTCATGCAGCATGGAACGGCGCAGCGCCCGGTAGCGTTCTATCTTGCTCTTCACAACCGCGTTCAGGAACACCGGGTTGAACGGTTTGGTGAGAAAGTGATCCCCGCCCATGCGCATCGCGTCCACCTGCAGCGCCATATCGCCATCGCCGGACAGATAGATGACGGGCGTTGACAGAAACTCGGCATGCTGGCGGATTACGCGCGTGGCTTCCACGCCGGTACAGTCCGGCATGTACATGTCCATCAGGATCAGGTCCGGCTGAAAGCTTCGCAGTCCGGTCAGGACCTCGGCCGGGTTTGTCACGGCAAGCGATTCAATCCCACTCTGGCTCAGCGTGCGCTGAATGGACTTGCTGGCCGTCAAGGAGTCCTCCACCACCAGTACGCGGTAGGGTGGCTCTTCCTCATTGCTGCACAACTCGATGATCTTGGCCAGGATGACCGCCTGGGGCGTGGCGACCGCAAAGCAGAAGTCGCAACCCGCCTTCAGCGCGGCCTTGAGGCTGTTGAAATCAGTGAGGAACTTGGCGGCAATCAGCTTGCTGGCCGCGAAGCGGGTGCGCGTGGCCTTGATGTGCTCGCACGCTTCGTCCAGCGTCATGCCTTGCGTGTCCAACAGCACGATAGTCGGCTCTTCGGCATTGGGCGGGACCCTTTGCCAAGGGTAAGCCTCGGCCCGGATGCTGAAGTATTCAAGCTGAGTCATCAGGGCGCGCCATTGGCTGGCCATGTTGCCGACCACCCAGACCCGGTGGGTTGGCGTCAGATCGGACGAAATTTCAGTCTCATGGCGTGCACGCCGATGCTCGATCGGACGGCTGTTGCTGCCAATGAACTGGATGACCCGCTCGGTGAGCCCTTCGATCTGGCTGCGCAAACCGTCCAGCGTGCCTGGCGCTATCTGGTGCCTGTCGGCATCATCAAACAGCGCCAGCACTTCCTGCTCCAGGCGGTGTGACATTCGGTACAGGCCCGACAAGCCCTTACCCTGCAGAAACTCGGAGAAGCTGGACAGACAAACCGCGAACTCGACAAACAGCTCAAAGCTGGGCAACGCAATATAGGTCCGCCATTTGAGGTGAAGTTCATCGCTTTTTTTCTGGAGCTCAGCGGGGGGGGCATGCCATTGGTTTTTATTGTCCAGACGTTAAGCGGTGAATTATGGCAGTGCCTTGATCAGGCCCGCCTGGCAACAAGATCACAACTCCAGTCAGTGGCTGGGTGGCGAACGAAGCAGTTTGGAGGCGAGAAACATGGGAATAGATTCTCGCTGAATTAGCTGCCTTGAATCGGGCAGATCATTGCGTCAGGTCAACGGACCCCCGCGATCGTTCTGACCCAGGCAATTTAGACGGGGTGGTGGGTGCATAAACTCCCTCCCACCGACCCCTCGCCGAGACGCAATAGAAATGCGTCATGACTGTGTACAGTATTGGTGAAACCTCCGGCTCACAAGATGCGAAAACTCAAAAGTCCATCAACTTTCAGGTGTGATCTGGCATTACGTTTCAGTTCCAGCTTGCCCCTCTTGGGCCAACAAGAACAGCAAGACAATGAAGCCAACCAAAGGCACGAGTACAAGCAATTGCCACCAGCCAGTCCGGTTGGTGTCGTGCAGTCTTCGGGTTGCCGCTGCAATGGAAGGAAGCAACGTCGCCAGCGTAAACAGGGCACTCAGTTTGGGACTGATCACGGAAGCTGCCGCACTGACCAGGAAAATGAAGAGAACAAACCACCAGTATTCGGAGCGGGACGCTCGACCGCTGAAATCAGCGTACTTTGCGAAGCAGACCTTCACGGATTCTTGGAATGTCATGGCGTCTCTTTGGTGAATTTGCGTTGTTGATATTCGTGCCAGTTTAACGATAGCGCATTGCATTGTGGTGACGCAACCGAGCAAGGGTCGGTCCGCTGGACAGGCAGACTATCTCGATTCTGTTCAGCCTCGGTTCATACAGGCACGCGCAAACTGCGTTCCATACCAACCCAAGGAGCTATTCATGAAACGTCTTGTCATTGCCAGTTTGTTTGCTACCAGTCTGCTCGGCGCCCACGCTGAAACCTATGTCGACAATGCGCGAGTTCGCAGTGCTGAACCCCAGTACGAAAACATCAATGTCCCGCGCGAAGAGTGTCGCAGTCATTGGATCAATGAACAAAGCAGCCGTCACGAAGAGCCGCAGGCTCGTCAATATGGCGGTGCCATTGTTGGTGGCCTGGCCGGTGGTGTTCTGGGGCATCAAGTCGGCGGGGGTCGCGGCAAAGACGCCGCAACCGCGTTGGGCGTGGTGCTGGGCGCCATCACGGGCGACCAGTTTCAAAACCGGGATCAGCGTGCCCAATATGACAATGCCCAGTACGAAAATGTTCAACGGGAAGTCAAGCGCTGCCGTACCGTCAACGAAACGCAATCACGCATCACCGGCTACCGCGTGGCCTATGAATACCGGGGCCAGAACTACACCACCTTCATGCGTAGCAACCCCGGCAACAGCTTGCCGGTACGCGTGACGGTTGATCCGGTTCTGCAATAGTCAGCGATGGAGAGGGCAGAGTACCATTGCCTCAACCTGCTCCTTCTGACCTCACCACACCATGAAAATGTTTATGACCCTGATCAGCGCCTTCCTGATGGCGCTGGCCCTGCCTGCTTGGGCGGACGTCAGCCGCGATGACGCAGCGAGCAAGGCGCAGCAAGCCAGTGGCGGGCGCGTCCTGGCGGTAGAGAAAGCAGAGCGCGATGGTCGCCCGCTCTGGCGCGTGAAGGTGCTCACCCCAAAGGGTGAAGTCAAAGTGATCCTGATCGACGCCGCCAGCGGGCGCTCGCTCTAGGCGAGTCCGGGGCCAGAGGTTTTATGCGCTTGCTAGTGATTGAGGACGATGCGGTGTTGCGACTTGGCCTGAAGCGCCAACTCGAAGCGGACGGCTACCGTGTCGATATGGCCGCCGACGGCGAGGACGGTTTGTTTCAGGCCCGCGAATACCCTTTGGATCTCGCCATCGTGGACTTGGGTCTGCCCAAGGTGAACGGCTTGACGGTGGTGCAGACCCTGCGCGCCGAAGGCCGAACCCTGCCGATCTTGATCCTGACCGCACGCGGCAGCTGGCAGGACAAAGTGCAGGGTCTCGAAGCGGGCGCCGACGACTATCTGGTCAAACCGTTTGAGTACCCGGAATTGGCGGCTCGCGTCAAGGCATTGCTGCGGCGCTCGCTCAAAGCCACATCGGATGTACTCAAGCTGGGCGCTTTGAGCATTGATTTTTCGGCCCAAACCGCCCGGCTCCATGAGCTGGCTCTTGAACTGACCACCTTCGAATACCGGGTGCTGGAATACCTGGTGCGTGAGCGCGCCAGGGTGGTGAGCAAGCAAGAGCTGTCGGACTACCTGTACCCGCACGACGAAGACCGTGACAGCAATGTGCTGGAAGTTCTGGTGGGGCGGCTGCGGCGCAAGCTCGATCCCGAGGGCACGCTTGTGCCGATTGAAACGCTGCGCGGGCGCGGTTACCGCTTCGTGCTGCAGTGAAGGCCCCACTCTCCATCCGCGCGCGCCTGGTTTGGGGTGGATTTCTGGTGTTGCTGGCCTTTCTGGCCGGGGCCGGCTGGGCTGTGCAACAGGCTTACATTGACAGCGTACGCGCAGCCCGCTTTGCCCGTTTGCAAACCACGGTTTATCTGCTGATGGCCGGTACCGAACTCAATGCAAAGGGTTCGCTGGTCATGCCCGCGACGCTGGCCGAGCCGCGCCTGTCCTTGCCTGCCTCAGGCTTGTACGCCAACATTGCCAACGTGGACAAAAATGAAGAGTGGCAATCCTCGTCCACACTGGGGCTCAATCTACCGTTTCAGCGCCAGCAGGCGGCGGGCCAATGGCACTTTGACACCGTCGTCGCGCCCCAAGCGCAGAGCGCCGACCAAGGCAAAACAGGCCGCGCATTTCTGGCCGCAAGTTACGCCGTCAAGTGGTCTGTCAACGACCGGGTGGCACCCCTGGTTTTTTCCGTGCTGGAAGACGCGACCGAGTTTGATCGCGAACTGCAAGCCTTCGCGCGCACGCTATGGAGCTGGCTGGGCGGCACCGGGCTGCTGCTGTTACTCACCCAGGCTTTGCTGCTGCGCTGGGGTCTGGCTCCCTTGAGGCGGATGACACGGGAGATCCAGCACATTGAGAAAGGCGAGCAGGCCAAGGTCGAGGGCTCATACCCGAGCGAACTCGCCGGACTCACCCACAACCTCAATGTCCTGATGGACCAGGAGCGGGCGCGGCAAACACGCTACAAAGATGCGCTTGACGACCTCGCCCACAGCCTCAAAACACCGCTCGCGGTATTGCGCGCCGCGCTCAACGAACCCGGCGAATTGCCCAGCATGGTGGCGCAACAAATCACCCGCATGGATGACATCGTCGTGCACCAGCTGGGCCGGGCTGGCGCCAGTGGCGCTGCGCGCTTTGCGCCGCATCTGGCGCTGGCGCCCATCCTGAATCGGATACGCGACACGCTGGCCAAGGTCTACGTTGAAAAGAACCTGGTCTTTACCGTGGATTGCCCGGCGGAGTTGACTTGGCGGATCGACGAAGGAGATGCCTTCGAAATCCTGGGCAACGTGCTCGACAACGCGGCCAAGTGGGCCAGACAACATGTGTCGGCGCACATCTGGCTTGACAACAAGCGCCTGTGCATCCGCGTCTCGGACGATGGTCCGGGGTTTATCGATCCACAGGCCGTGCTGCAGCGGCGTGTGCGGCTGGATGAGCGGGTACCCGGTCATGGCATCGGTCTGGCCGTGGTCAGAGACCTGGTCGCCAGCCATCAAGGCGAACTAGCGATTTCGCACGCCGAAGCGGGTGGCGCACAGCTGGACATTGTCTTGCCAGCGGCATGAACTGGTCGCTATGTGCGCTGGCGTCCAGACTTGAATTGTGATGGCAGCTACATTTCAAACGGGTCTCCAATCCCCCGCCTTTGTTCCTCTGTCAAAAGCGTGGCCCGAAAGGGCTTAAGTCCAGTCTGAACCGCTGGACTTTTTTTTTGTCTTGGCTTTAGTTCAACATCCGCGAGATGCGGCGGGCACTTGCGAGCAAGGCGGGCAGTAGGCTGTCCTGGGCCTCTTGGGCATTGGTACGATTGGCTTGCCCGCTGACATTGATGGCCGCAATCGTGCGCCCGGCGCGGTTGGTAATGGGCGCTGCAATCGAAATCAGGCCTTCTTCGAGCTCCTGATCGACCAGGCACCAGCCCTGCTGGCGCGTTTGCTGGATTTTGGCCAGCACCGCATCGAGTGCGGTGACGGTGTAGCGGGTGAGGGGTCGCCGGTCAGACGCTTGCAGGCGCACCATCAGCTCATCGTCCGGCAAACCGGCCAGCAACACCCGGCCCAGTGAGGTGCAATAGGCCGGCAGGCGCGAACCCACCCCCAGGGTGTTGCGCATGATCTTGTGGGTTGGCACGCGCAGCACGTAAACAATGTCGCTGCCGTCCAGCACGGCGGCGGAGCAAGACTCCTTGACCAGTTCCACCAACTCTTCCATCACCGGCTCGGCCAGGTTCCAGATCGGCATGGATGACAGGTAGGCAAAGCCCAGATCCAGAATCCGCGCGGTGAGCCGAAACAGCTTGCCATCGCTTTCCACATAACCCAGTGTTTGCAGCGTCAGCAGGATGCGGCGTGCGCCGGCACGACTCAGGCCGCTGCGCTCGGCCACCTGGGTCAGGGTTTGCTGCGGCGCCTGCGCGCTGAACGAGCGGATCACCTCCAGCCCGCGCGCGAAGGACTGCACATAGCTGTCGCCAGGTTGGGGCGAGGGCGGGTTGGCGAGGGTTTGCATGGTGTTTTTAAAATCGTTTAAAATTCATTATACGAACATTTGTTCTTTAGGTGAACAAATGTTTGCCACTTAGCCAGTCCGCTGGCGTCAAGTCGAACCCTCTGGAGACTGTGCATGATCAACAAAATCGCCACCTCGGTGGCCGACGCGCTGGCCGACGTCAAGGACGGCGCCACCGTCATGATTGGCGGCTTCGGCACTGCCGGAATTCCCAATGAGCTTATCGACGGACTGATCGCGCAGGGGGCGACCGACCTCACCGTGGTGAACAACAACGCCGGCAACGGCGACGCCGGGCTGGCGGCGCTGCTCAAGGCCGGGCGCGTGCGCAAGATCATCTGCAGCTTTCCGCGCCAGGCCGACAGCCAGGTGTTCGACGCGCTGTACCGCAGCGGCCAGCTGGAGCTGGAACTGGTGCCGCAAGGCAATCTGGCCGAGCGCATCCGGGCGGCGGGCGCCGGCATTGGCGCCTTCTTCACGCCGACCGGCTACGGGACCGAGTTGGCGCGGGACAAGGAAACGCGCGAAATCAATGGCAAGCACTACGTGCTGGAGCACCCAATTTACGGCGATGTGGCCCTCATCAAGGCCGAGTGCGGCGACCGCTGGGGCAACCTGACGTACCGCATGGCAGCGCGCAATTTTGGCCCGGTAATGGCCATGGCCTGCAAGAAAACGGTGGCCACGGTGCATGAGATTTCAGAATTGGGCGAACTCAATCCCGAGCACATCGTGACCCCCGGCATCTTCGTCCACCAGATCGTCAAGATCGAACGCCAGGCCACGCAGGCCGGTGGTTTCAAAAAGGCGGCCTGAGCATGAGCTACCAGAAACGAAGCAAAGACCAACTCGCCGCGCGTGTTGCGCAGGACATTCACGAGGGCGCCACCGTCAACCTCGGCATCGGCATGCCCACGCTGGTGGCCAATCACATTCCCGCCAGCCGCGAGGTGCTGCTGCACAGCGAAAACGGCATTCTGGGCATGGGCCCGGCCCCCGCTGCCGGCGAAGAAGATTACGACTTGATCAACGCCGGCAAGCAGCCGGTGACCCTGCTCAAGGGCGGCTCCTACTTTCACCACGCCGACAGCTTTGCCATGATGCGCGGCGGCCATCTGGACATCTGCGTGCTGGGTGCCTTTCAAGTGTCGGCCACCGGCGATCTGGCCAACTGGCACACCGGCGAGAAAGACGCGATTCCCGCCGTGGGCGGCGCGATGGATCTGGCGGTGGGCGCCAAACAGACCTGGGTGATGATGGATCTGCTGACCAAGGCGGGCGCGAGCAAGGTGGTGTCGGCCTGCACCTATCCGCTGACCGGCATCGCTTGTGTCAAGCGCATCTATTCCGATCTGGCCACGCTGGCATGCACACCACAAGGGTTGAGGCTCATCGACAAGGTGGACGGGCTGGAACTCGCCGAACTGGAACAGCTGCTGGGCCTGCCGATCGGCCTTTGAAGTCACGCAACACATACTCACAACGAAACGAGGACCTTATGAACCAAGCTTTTATCTGCGACGCCATTCGCACCCCCTTCGGCCGCTACGGTGGCGCCCTGAGCAGCGTACGGGCCGACGACCTTGGCGCCATTCCGTTGAGGGCCTTGATGGCGCGCAACCCGAACGTTGACTGGCAGGCCGTGACCGACGTGATTTATGGCTGCGCCAACCAGGCCGGCGAGGACAACCGCAATGTCGCGCGCATGTCCGCCTTGCTGGCGGGGCTGCCGCTGGAGGTGCCCGGGTCAACTGTCAACCGCCTGTGCGGCTCGGGCCTGGATACCCTGGGCACGGCGGCGCGCGCCATCAAGGCGGGTGAGGCGACCTTGATGATCGCCGGCGGCGTCGAGAGCATGAGCCGCGCGCCCTTTGTCATGCCCAAAGCCGAGAGCGCTTTCAGCCGCGCCAATGCGGTCTATGACACCACCATCGGCTGGCGTTTCGTCAACAAGTTGATGAAGGCCCAGTACGGCGTGGACAGCATGCCAGAGACGGCGGAGAACGTGGCGACCGAGTTCAAGATTGAACGCGAAGCGCAAGACTTGATGGCATTCAACAGCCAGTCGCGCGCAGTTGCAGCGCAAAAGGCCGGCCACCTGGCGCGCGAAATCACAGCGGTGAGCATCGCGCAGAAAAAGGGCGAAGCCCTGATCGTGGACCAAGACGAACATCCGCGCGCCACCAGCCTGGACGTGCTGGCCAAGCTCAAGCCCATCGTGCGCCCTGACGGCACGGTGACCGCCGGCAATGCCAGCGGCGTCAACGACGGCGCCTGCGCCTTGCTGCTGGCCGATGAGGCCACCGCCGCCAAAAATGGCCTGACGCCAAGAGCCCGCGTGGTCGGCATGGCCACGGCCGGCGTGGCCCCGCGCATCATGGGCATCGGCCCGGCACCCGCAACGCAAAAGGTGCTGGCGCTCACCGGCCTGACAATTGACCAAATGGACGTGATCGAACTCAACGAAGCTTTTGCGGCGCAGGGCTTGGCGGTGCTGCGCATGCTCGGCCTGCGGGACGACGACCCGCGCGTCAACGCCTGGGGCGGCGCGATTGCGCTGGGCCATCCACTGGGGGCCTCCGGCGCCCGGCTGGCCACCACGGCCATCAACCGCTTGCACGCCACTGGCGGGCGCTACGCCCTGTGCACCATGTGCATTGGCGTGGGACAGGGCATTGCCGTCATTCTGGAGCGGGTGTGACGAGTATGAAATATCGTAACTACAAATAAGCCTTGCATTCTTAATAATCGTAACTACAATAAATCATGAATGTGACGTTCGACCCGGCCAAAGATGCAGCGAATCTGGCAAAGCATGGCTTTTCCTTGCTGGATGCTGCTGATTTTGAATGGGAGGCTGCTTTAGTGTGGCCTGACGAGCGCCGGGACTATAACGAGGCCCGCATGGTTGGCTTGGTTCCTATCAATGACAGACTATTTTGCGTCGTGTTTGTCGACCGCCCGCCAGAGCAGCCGACTGAACGCCGCATTATCAGTTTGAGAAAAGCCAATATCCGAGAGGTGAAACGATATGCAAACAACGACTAAGACCCGCAGCGGGCGCGTGCTCATCTTGCCGACGCCTGCGGAGGATGCTGCAATCACTGCCGCCGCAATGTCTGACCCGGACGCTGTGCCGTTCACGGATGCCGAATGGGCGCAAGTCAAGCCACTGGTGCGCCGTGGCCGCCCGCTTGGCAGTGGTACCAAGACACAAGTAACGCTACGCCTGGATGTGGACGTGGTGGATAAATTCAGAGCAACGGGCGAAGGTTGGCAAACCCGTATCAATGACGCTTTGAAAAGCTGGGTGCAGACACACGCATGAAATAAGGCGAAGCCTTGACGCGATTCACACGGCAAAAAATACGGGGCTGGTAGGTGGTTGAACACCGCGTCAACCCTTGACAGAAGCTGCCGCCGAATTTCTGGAGGAAACCAGCCGCACGCGGACGCACGAATTGGACGAGTCCATGTTGCGCTAATTACCGCTCGCGCAGTGTGGATGCGTTGAGGCCATACCGTACGTTGATTGAAGTGAAATTTTTGGAACAGGCCGGGATTGTGTTTGATACCACGGCCCCGCCAAGTGCACTGCGTGTGGCAGCTTCATAACTTCGCAACAAGTGAAAAAACTCAATGACATACAAGCAACGATTCACCAGCGTTTGGGATGCGCTGGAAGACACCCCGCAACAGGCGGGCAGTACGCGTGCACGTTCTGAATTGATGATGAGCCTGAGCGAAATCATCCGTGAACGTGGCATGCTCCAGAGCGAGGCTGCTGCCCTGTTTGGAGTAACGCAACCCCGCATTTCGGACCTGACGCGCGGCAAGATAAACCTGTTTTCTCTCGACACCCTGATTGACATGGCCGCGACTGCCGGCATGAGCCTCACTGCTAGGTATCCAAGCCAAAGACCTTGCGGCATAAGCGCGTCAAGCGCATGACTGCATCGGAACCGATGGCCGCATGAAATAACGCGAAGCCCTGGCGCGGCTATCAGTTCAAAACAGACGGGGCCGGTAGGTGCAAGCCGGTTGTGCAGGTGAATACGAAGGCATGGCGCAACGCCCTGCATTGGGCTGGTATTGAGGGCTTTCGCTGGCATGAGCTGCGGCACACCTTCGCCACATGGCATTGGGAGGCCGGAATTCCCACGCACTAACTGCACCCGTGGGTGGCTGGAAAACCTAGTCCACGGTAGAGCGCTGTGCGCACGTCGTGCCTGAAAGTCTGCAATTCGCGGCCAGTCGGCTAGACTCGTTTATACAGACTTGCGGGGTTTTTCCTGTGATTTATCAAACTAACGGAAGGTCGAAATGGACCGAGAAACATCGAATGAGTGATCAGTGGAATTCCATCGAAGTGACGAAACTGGTTGCCAGCTTGCTTACACCTTTACTGGTCGCCGGCTTTGGATGGTTCATCAGCAGGCGCTTGAAGCGCTTGGATCTGTTGCAGTGGTCGAACCAGAAACTCATTGAGAAGCGAATCGCACTTTACGAGTCTATAGCCCCACAACTGAATCGACTCTTTTGCTTCTATACCTGGGTTGGTCACTGGAAGGACATTTCGCCCGCAGATATCTTGAGAATAAAACGAGAGTCGGACAATGCATGCACATCTACCGGCACCTCTTTGCCAGTGACGTGTTCGAAAGGTATGAAGAGTTTATGCACGTGCTCTTTGAAACCTATCAGGGCGCAGGGGAAGATGCAAAAATATGCTCGGCGGTACGCGGGCCGAAAGGGGATCGAACCGTACACTGTTCCTACGAGTGGTCGGATGCTTGGTCGTCAATATTCACCGCGAAATCGGAGGTGGCCTCCATTTCGGAGATTCAGCGAGCATATTTCGCGGTCATGGAAGCCTTGACCAAGTCGCTGGGCGTTACGGATGCTGATTCTTAACTGATCAGTCAACGCGGACGCACAAGTGCGTCCCGCCGCTGTGTCACCACCTGCACTTGGTCGCCGTTTGCTTTCACGCAATCGATCTTGAAGGAATAGTCATCCATGGCCCATGATGAGTCATTGGTTACGCGTTAGCCACGTGGAAAAGCCCCTAACCATGACAGCAAGGGGCTTTTGCATTTGGTGCCGGAGAGATGAATCGAACACCCGACCTTCTCATTACGAATGAGCTGCTCTACCGACTGAGCTACACCGGCTAAGCGTCGAATTATAGCCGGCTCTTTAGGCCGCTTCGCCGTGGTAGCGAGTGGCGCGGTCCACTTCGTTTTTGGAGCCCAGCATCACGCTCACGCGCTCGTGCAGTTTGGTCGGCTCGATGTCCAGAATGCGTTGCTTGCCGTTGGTGGCGGCGCCGCCGGCTTGCTCGATGAGCCAGCTCATGGGGTTGGCTTCGTACATCAGGCGCAGCTTGCCGGGCTTCTCGGGCTCGCGTTTGTCCCAGGGGTACAGGAAGACGCCGCCGCGCGTGAGGATGCGGTGCACGTCGGCCACCATGCTGGCCACCCAGCGCATGTTGAAGTCCTTGCCGCGCGGGCCGGCTTTGCCTTCCAGGCATTCGTCGATGTAGCGCTTCACCGGGGCGTCCCAGTGGCGCATATTGCTCATGTTGATGGCAAATTCCTGGGTGTCTTCAGGAATCATCACGTTTTCTTCAGTCAGGATGAAGGAGCCCTGCTCGCGGTCGAGCGTGAACATGGCCACGCCGTCGCCCACGGTCAGCACGAGTGTGGTTTGTGGCCCGTACACGCAGTAACCGGCGGCCACTTGCTTGGCGCCAGATTGCAAGAAGTCCTGCTCGGAAACACCGGCGCCTTCAGGCTTGAGCAGCACGCTGAAGATGGTGCCGATGCTGACATTGACTTCGATGTTGCTGGAGCCATCCAGGGGATCAAACAGCAGCAGGTATTCGCCCTGCGGGTAGCGATTCGGCACCACGTAGATACCCTCCATTTCCTCGCTGGCCATGGCCGCCAGGTGACCGCCCCATTCGTTGGCCTCGATCAGCACTTCGTTGGCGATGATGTCGAGCTTTTTCTGCATCTCGCCCTGGATGTTTTCACTGTGTGCGCTGCCCATCACCTCGCCCAAGGCCCCCTTGTTGACGGCCTGGCTGATGCTCTTGCAGGCGCGGGCCACGACTTCCAGCAGCAGGCGCAACTGCGACGGAATATGGCCGTCCATGCGCTGCTGTTCCACCAGGTAGCGGGTGAGAGAAATTTTCTGAGTCATCAATGTTTTCCTTTGCTGTTTGCTCTGAATGGGGTCGCTTGGCGGCGGTGACGGTAGGGCTTCGACAGGCGCAGTCCTAATGGCTCAGTCGGCCAGCGCGCGGCTGATCACCTCACGCACGTCATTGCTCAGGTCGCTTCTGCCCGCAACGCGCCCGATGGCGTCGCGTGCGGCGCTGCGGTAGGGTTCGGCCAGTTTTTTCCAGCGGTCCAGGGCGCGTGCCAGTCGCGCGGCCACTTGCGGGTTGATGCTGTCGAGCTCGATCACGCGTTCGCTCCAGAACTGGTAGCCCGCGCCATCGGTGCGGTGGAAGGCGCCGGGGTTGGCGTTGCAGTAGCTGAAGATGACGCTGCGCGCCCGGTTCGGGTTGCGCAACTGGAAGTCGGGGTGGGCCATCAACTGGCGCACGGCCGGCAGCACCTGGCCGCCGCGGTCGCAAGCGCCGGCCTGCATGGCAAACCATTTGTCGAGCACCAGTTCTTCATTCTTGAACTGGCTGTGAAAGCGTGCCAGTGCCGGGGTGGCGAGCGCGTGGCCGCCGCTCAGCAAGGCCGACAGCGCGTTGGCGCGGTCGGTCATGTTGCCAGCGTCCTTGAAGCGCTGGTAGGTCTTGCCCGGCCACACGCTGTCGGCGTTGTCACGCGCCGCCAGGCACAGCTGACTCAGCGCCATGCCGGCCAGGGCACGGCGGCCGGCGGACAGGGCATCGGGCCGGTAGGCGCCGTTGTCTTTGTGCGCCTCAAACGCCCACTGCCAGTCCTCGGCCAGGGCCGTGGCCAGCTGGGCGCGCATGGCTTCGCGCACGGCGTGGATGCGCTGCGGGTCCACCACGTCGAGCTGCTCGGCGATGTAGGTCTCGGAGGGCAGGGTGAGCACCAGTTCCTTGAAAGCTGCATCCAGGGTCGGATGACGCAGCACGCTGCGCATGGCTTCGATATAGGCATCATTTAAGCCTGTAGCCCCCGTGGTATCTGCGGAGGCAGCTATTGAATGAATAGCGCTGCGCAGCGCCAGCCGTTGCCCGGCTTCCCAGCGGTTGAACGGGTCCGGGTCGTTGGCCAGCAGGGTCAGAAGTTGGGTGTCGCTGTAGTCAAAGTCCAGCAGCACCGGCGCGGTGAAGCCGCGCAGGATGGAGGGCACGGGTTCTTCGTCGATGTTGACGAAGGTGATGGATTCGCTGGCCTGCGTCATCACAAACAGGTGGCTGTCGCCGGACGGGGCCGCGCTGTCTTGCACCTGCATGAGCAGGGCGGCACCGCTGGCGCTCACCAGACCCAGGTTCACCGGAATCACAAAGGGTTCCTTGTCGGACTGGCCGGGCGTGGCGGCGCAGCTTTGGCTGAAGTTCAGTGTGTAGCTGCGTGCCGCCGCGTCGTAGTGACCCGTGGCCTGCAGGCGCGGCGTGCCGGCCTGGCTGTACCAGCGCTTGAATTGCGGTAGCAGGCGCGCCAGCGCCGAGTCCGGGTTGGCGTCGGCAATGGCTTGCGCGAAATCGTCGCAGGTCACGGCCTGGCCATCGTGGCGTGCAAAGTACAAAGTCATGCCCTTGGCAAAGCCTTCCCGACCCATGGGGTCGTTTGAACTGGCCACCAGGGTCTGCATCATGCGCACGACTTCGGCGCCTTTTTCGTAGATGGTGACCGTATAGAAGTTGTTGATCTCGATGTAGCTGTCGGGCCGCACCGGGTGCGCCATCGGGCCGGCATCTTCGGGGAACTGGGCGGTGCGCAGCACGCGCACGTCTTCGATGCGCTTGACGGCGCGGGCGGAGGCGTCAGCGCACAAGTCCATGCTGAATTCCTGGTCACGGAAGACCGTCAGGCCTTCTTTCAGGGAGAGCTGAAACCAGTCGCGGCAGGTGATGCGGTTGCCGGTCCAGTTGTGAAAATACTCGTGGCCGACCACGCTTTCGATATTGGAATAGTCCGCATCGGTAGCCGTGGCCTGATTCGCCAGCACGTATTTGGTGTTGAAGATGTTGAGGCCCTTGTTCTCCATGGCGCCCATGTTGAAGTCGCTGGTCGCCACAATCATGAAGCGCTCCAGATCGAGGGGCAGGCCGAAGCGGGCTTCGTCCCACACCACCGAGGCCATCAGCGAGTTCATGGCGTGTTCGGTTTTGTCCATGTCGCCGGGGCGCACATAGACCTGTAGCAAATGGTCTTTGCCGCCGCGCGAAGTGATGCGCTGCTCGCGGCACACCAGCTGCCCGGCCACCAGCGCGAAAAGGTAGGACGGCTTCTTGTGCGGGTCTACCCAGGTCGCAAAATGGCGGCCTTCGTTGCCGACACCGGCCAGCGCGCCTGAGGCGACCAGGTTGCCGTTGCTCAGCAGCACCGGGTACTTGCGTTTGTCGGCGCGCAGCGTCACGGTGTAGCTGGCCATTACATCGGGGCGGTCCAGGAAGTAGGTGATACGGCGAAAGCCCTCGGCCTCGCATTGCGTAAAGAAGGAATCGTTGCTGACGTACAAACCGGTCAAACTCGTGTTCTTGACCGGGGCGCAGGTGGTGAAAATTTCCAGCTCGAACGTGCCGTCCGCCGGCAGGTTGTCCAGCACCAGTTGCTTGCCCTCCATCTTGAAGGATGCGCCCTGGCCATTGACCAGCACGCGCGCCAGGTTGAGCTCTTCGCCGTCGAGCTTGAGGCACTGCGCGGCCACGTCCGGGTTGCGGCGCAGTGTCATCTTGTTGAGCACGCGGGTCTTAAGCGGGTCCAGATCGAAGGTCAGGTTGACGGTGTCAATCCAGTACGCAGGCGCGGCGTAGTCGGCGCGGCGGATTACCGTGGTGGGGCCTTCGGCATCACGAAGTTGCAACATGCAGGTTCTCCAGAAATTTTGAGTTTATTAGTTCGTTGTAGTCGCGTACGCTGGCGACGACGTGAGGGCCGGCGAGCTGCGCCGGAGTGTGCGTGGTGCACACGGCCACCGCGCGCATGCCTGCACGGCGCGCCGCCTCAATGCCAAAAGGTGCATCTTCAAAAACAATACAGGCCTCAGCCCTCGTATTCATTCGCTTGGCTGCTTCCAGAAAAATAGCGGGCTCGGGCTTGCCGGGCAAGCCTTCGTCGCCACCGACCACGGTGTGGGGCGCGGTTTGCATTTGCAGATGCGAGAAGGCGAACGCAATATTGTGTTTGTCGCCCGCTGTGCCCACTCCCACCTTCAAGCCGCGTCCGAGTGCCTGCTGCGAGAACACTTTGAAGCCGGCAACTTCGGCGAAGACGGGCGCAAACATGGCCCGGTACAGCGTCTCTTTTTGATGAATCAAGTCCCAGGCCTCGGCCTCGGCGATGTCGCGCTGAAACAGCTCGCGCATGCACTCGGCCCCGGTGCGCCCGGTGGTGCGGCGCATCAGGTCATCCAGATCAATCGTCAGACCATGTTGCTGCGCGAACGTGAGCCAGCTTTGGGCGTGGTAGGGCATCGAGTCGATCATGGTGCCGTCCATGTCGAAAATCAGGGCCTGGACTTCCATCACACGCCCTGCTTTAGCGATGCTTCAATGAACTGGTCCAGATCGCCGTCCAGCACCTTCTGGGTGGCCGAGGTTTCGTAGTTGGTGCGCAAGTCCTTGATGCGGCTGTTGTCCAGCACGTAGGAGCGGATCTGGTGCCCCCAGCCGACGTCGGTCTTGGAGTCTTCCAGCTTTTGCTGCTCTTCCTGCTGCTTGCGCATCTCGAAGTCGTACAGGCGTGAACGCAGGCGCTTCCAGGCCACATCGCGGTTGCCGTGCTGGCTGCGCCCGTCCTGGCACTGCACCACGATGCCGGTCGGCAAGTGGGTCAAACGCACGGCCGAGTCGGTTTTGTTGATGTGCTGACCGCCCGCGCCGCTGGCACGGAAGGTGTCGGTGCGCACGTCGCTGGGGTTGATGTCGATAACGATGGAATCATCCACTTCGGGGTAGACAAACACCGAAGCAAACGAGGTGTGGCGCCCGCCCGACGAGTCAAACGGCGACTTGCGTACCAGCCGGTGCACACCGGTCTCAGTCCGCAGCAGGCCGAAGGCGTATTCGCCTTCCACCTTGATGGTGGCGCCCTTGATGCCGGCGGTGTCGCCGGCGGTTTCGTCTTCAATCGTGACGGCAAAGCCCTTGCGCTCGGCATAGCGCACGTACTGGCGCAACAGCATGCTGGCCCAGTCGCAGGCTTCGGTGCCCCCAGCGCCGGCCTGAATGTCGACAAAGGCATTCATCGGGTCGGCCGGGTTGTTGAACATGCGGCGGAACTCCAGGCCCTGGATGATTTCGCTCAGCTTGGCAGTCTCGGCTTCGATGGTCATGAGACCGTCTTCGTCGCCTTCTTCCTTGCTCATCTCGAACAACTCGGTGTTGTCGGCCAGCTCCGTGGTCAGGTTGTCGAGCGTGAGCACGACGCCGTCCAGCGCTTTTTTCTCGCGGCCCAGTTCCTGGGCGCGTTTGGGGTCATTCCAGACCGTGGGATCTTCGAGAGAGGCGTTGACGGTTCTCAGGCGTTCAGCTTTGGCAGGGTAGTCAAAGATACCCCCGTAAATCGAGCGTGCGGGCGCTCAGATCGGAGAGGAGGGTGCCGATGAGGTTGATGCGTTCTGCTTCCATGAGAAATTCCTTGTGTGTGGTGGCCGATTGGCTAGTCCGCCATTTTCTCATGCCTGCCCCGCTAACCCAGCCAGCGGCCGCTTTTGTTGGGCTTTGGCGCTCTTATCCCCCATTTGGGAGATGGACGCTGGCCGCATTACTCATCAAAATTTGTTGCGAAGCGCCTGTCACACGCTTATTTTTGCAAATAAGGGAGAGAAACATGAATATCGGAAATCTGAAGGTCTCGACGCGGTTAACCGCAGGACTCATGCCCCAAACCATCTATCCGTTGTTGGCATTGAGCGCGGTCATGCTTTGTGAAGCTGTGAGACACGGTTGGTGGCGTTGCGAGCGGTAACGAGTTTCAGGATGACCGCGTACTGCCGGGTCTTGCTGGTTAGCCACCAGGGCTGCGACTGGTCACCAGATCATAATCTTTGGCACCCATGGCCTTGAGCCGCTCAAACGTCGCCTCGATCGCTGAAAGGATCACAATGACCGCACTTGCACTCATCATCAAGCACAAGACGCAGCCTGGCAAACGCGAGGAAGTTCAAAGAATTTGGGAGAAGCACATGGCACCAGCCATTGCGTCCAACCCAGGCCATACCGCGTACTTCTACTGCTTTGACAATACCGACCCGGATTCAATTTGCGCATTCCAGCAGTATTCGAGCGTTGAAGCGTCCCAAGACTTCCTGAAAACGAGCAGCTACGCCGCGTATCTGAAAGACGTAGAGCCATTGCTGGCAGGTCCTCCTCAAATCACAACCCTGACGCCTATGTGGTCCAAAGTGGCCTAGCGTGTCGTTCGCCTCAGGGCTTGGCAAGACCGGCGCAGAACGGCTTTACTCAGGCGATGAAGCGCTCGATCAGACCGGCCACGATTTCCGGCTGGTCGTGGTGCAGCATGTGGCCGGCGTTCTCAACGCGGGCGATTTCGACTTGGGGCACATTCTTGAGACGCTCGTGGAACTGCGCCAGCGTGAACTTTCCTTTCCACCACAAACTCAGGCTGTCGCTGGATGCCTCCACCGACAGTAGCGGCATGCTGATGCGCCGGTAGATTTCCAGCAGCTCGTCCACCCGGTACAGCTGGGCGTTGGTGATCTTGTGCGAGGGGTCGCCCAGGATGTGCCACCTGCCCTCGGCGTTTTCCTGTGCCCAGTGCCGCGCCAGCCAGTTCGCCTTGTCGGACGTCAGGCGCGGATTGGTCCGCATCAGGCGGCGCGCCACGCCAGCCGCCGCGTCGTAGGACTTGAGGTCCATCTCGCCCCGGTGCAGTTTTTTGAGTTCGTCCATCCATCGGGCGAAGCGGCGCGGTGCCTCGTCGGGGGTGGTGGCCGGCATGCCGAAGCCCTCCAGGTTGACCAGGCGGCGGATGCGCTCGGGGCGCACCCCGGCGTACAGCATCGCCACGTTGCCGCCCATGCTGTGGCCCACCAGATTGACCTGGGCGCCAGGGGCGTAGTGGTCCAGCAAAAAGTCCAGATCGGCCAGGTAGTCGGGGAACCAGAAGTTGTCGGCGCCTCCGGACGGCGTCTGGCCGTAACCGCGCCAGTCGGGCGCCATCACGTAATGGTTCTGGCTGAGGGCGTCCACCACAAACTGGTAGCTGGCGGCCACGTCCATCCAGCCGTGCAGCAGCACCAGCGGGGTCTTATCGGGCGAGGGTTCGCCCCACACCCGGACGTGGTACTGCAGGCCGCGGATAGGGACAAACTCGCTGCGGGAAATTCGTTGGGCTTGGTACATTTGCATGATCATAAGGAGACACTGCGTGGCTGTCAGTCAATACAGAGACAACTATTCCCGGCTGCATGGCCGTTTTGAGTGGCTGGTGCCGGAGAAATTCAACATCGCCCAGGTCTGCTGCGCGCGCTGGGCCGCTTTGCCGGATGCTGCAAAAAGAGTAGCTATTCACGCAATGGATACGGGGGCTAGAGCCACATTTCACACCTATTCCGAGCTGCAGCAGCAGGCCAACCGCCTGTCCCATGTGCTGGCGGTGCTGGGCGTCGAGCGGGGCGACCGCGTCGCCATCGTGATGCCGCAGCGTTTTGAGACCGCCGTGGCCTATATGGCCGTGCTGCAGATGGGCGCGGTGGCGATGCCGCTGTCCATGCTGTTTGGCCCGGACGCACTCGAATACCGGCTGCATGACAGCGAGGCGGTGCTGGCGATCTGCGACGAAAGCTCGATCGCCAGCGTGGCGGAGATCCGCGAAAACTGTCCGCTGCTGCGTTGCGTGCTGGGCGTGGGCGCGGCCGCGGCGCAGGCCGACGTGGACTATGCCGATGCGCTGGCCCGGGTGACGCCCGAGTTCACCCCTGCCGTGACCGATGCCGACGAGGCCGCCGTGCTGATCTATACCAGCGGCACCACCGGCAACCCCAAGGGTGCGCTGATCCCGCACCGGGCGCTGATCGGCAACCTCACGGGTTTTGTCTGCAGCCAGAACTGGTTTGGTTTTGATGGGCAGGAGAATACCGCGACCGAGGCCGTGTTCTGGTCGCCGGCCGACTGGGCCTGGACCGGCGGCCTGATGGATGCGCTCCTGCCCACGCTTTATTTTGGCCGCCCCATCGTCGCCTACAACGGCCGCTTCAGCCCGCAAACCGCGCTGGAGCTGATGGGCCAGTTCGGTGTGACGCACACGTTTTTGTTTCCCACGGCGCTCAAAGCGATGATGAAGGCCTACCCCGGAACCGCCGGCACCGCCGCCGCCACGGTGCGCCAGCAGTTCAATTTGAAGCTGCAAGCCATCATGAGCGCGGGCGAGGCGGTGGGCGATGCCGTGTTTGACTACTGCCAGGCCCAACTCGGTGTCACCGTTAATGAGATGTTCGGCCAGACCGAGATCAACTACATCGTTGGCAATTGCTCCGTCCAATGGCCCCCGAAGCCCGGCAGCATGGGCAAAGGGTATCCGGGCCATCGCGTGGCGGTGATTGACGATGACGGCAAAGAATGCCCGGTGGGCGTGGCCGGCGATGTGGCGCTGAACCGCTTTGATGTGCATGGCCACCCCGACCCGATTTTCTTTCTCGGCTACTGGAAGAACGAGGCCGCCACGCAGGCCAAATTCACCGGCGACTGGTGCCGCACCGGCGACCTGGCCACGCGCGACGCCGACGGTTATCTCTGGTACCAGGGCCGTGCCGACGATGTGTTCAAGGCCGCCGGTTATCGTATCGGCCCCGGCGAAATCGAGAACTGCCTGGTCAAGCACCCGGCCGTGGCCAACGCCGCTGTCGTGCCCAAGCCGGACAAGGAGCGCGGCGCACTGGTCAAGGCCTATGTTGTTCTTGCTCCTGATTTTGTAGCTTCTCGCGCTTATGACTCGGGGGCTGGAGGCCAATTTGATATAAATTTGGTGGCCGAGCTGCAGGCCCACGTCAAAGGCAAGCTGGCGCCCTATGAATACCCGAAAGAGATCGAGTTTGTCGACGCCCTGCCCATGACCACCACCGGCAAGGTGCAGCGCCGCGTGCTGCGCCTGCAGGAAGAGGCGAGGGCGGCACAAGCCCTCGCCGTGGCAGCCTTGCCCGAGAAACCGTAAACTTATTCAACTTTTTGTCGCGCAGGCCCGTTCACCGGGCCGCGTCTGTTTTTATCTCATCACGAACCAACAATATGAAAACCATCCAGCTCGGCCAGAGCGATCTGCACGTTACCCCCATATGCCTGGGCACCATGACTTTTGGTGAACAGGTGAACGAGGCCACGGCCCACGCCATTCTGGACCGCTCGTTGGAGCGCGGCGTCAACTTTCTGGACACGGCCGAAATGTATTCCGTGCCCGCCAAGGCCGAGACCTTTGGCGCGACTGAAACCATCATCGGCAACTGGTTTGCCAAAAACCCCGGCGCACGCCAGAAACTGGTACTGGCCACCAAGGTGGCAGGTCCCGCCCGTGGCATGCCCTGGGTGCGCAAGGGCAGCCCGGATCTGACCGACGACGACATCGTGACGGCCTGTGAGGACAGCCTCAAGCGCCTGCAGACCGAGGCGATTGACCTCTACCAGATTCACTGGCCGGCGCGCCATGTGCCGGCCTTCGGCATGGTCTATTTCGACCCAGCCAAGGACAAGCCGGTGAGCTCGATCCAGGTGCAGCTCGAAGCCCTGGCGCGGCTGGTCAAGTCCGGCAAGGTGCGCGCCATCGGCCTGTCTAATGAGACGCCTTATGGCGTGCACGAGTTCGTGCGCGTGGCCGAGCAATATGGCCTGCCCCGCGTGGCCAGCATCCAGAACCCCTACTGCCTCGTCAACCGCACTTTTGAGAATGGGCTGGACGAAACCTGCCATCGCCTGGGCGTATCCTTGCTGGCCTATTCGCCGCTGGGTTTTGGTTTGCTGACCGGCAAATACGACGCCTCGGGTATCGAGGGGCCCGAGGCCCCGCAGGAAGCCCGCATTGCGCGCTATGAATCGGTGCGCAAGCAGCGCTGGGGCCGCCCCGAGGCGCTGGTGGCCGCACGCCGCTACAACGCCCTGGCGCGCGAACACGGCCTGACGCCGGTCCAGCTGGCGCTGGCCTTTTGCTACACCAAATGGCAGGTCGCCAGCACCATCATCGGCGTTACTTCGGTGGCGCAACTTGACGAAAATCTGGACGCCTGGGGCACCACGCTGGCGCCTGAAGCGCTGGCGGCAATCGACGCCATTCGCTGGGACATGCGCGACCCAGCGCTGTGAGCTGACGCCTTGTCGGTATGGCTAAACACGTTAGCGAAACCCCCGCCACCCAGTTGCTCAAACAGCAAAAGGTTGTATTTACCGAGCACTCCTACGAGTACCTGGAGCACGGGGGCGCGTTGCACAGTGCCGAGGTGCTGGGCTGGGACCCTTTCAGCGTGGTCAAGACGCTCATCATGCAGGACCAGGACGCCAAGCCGCTGGTGGTGCTGATGCATGGCAACCGCAAGGTCTCCACCAAGAACCTGGCGCGCCAGATCGGCGCCAAGTCGGTGGAGCCGTGCCAGCCCGAGGTGGCGAACCGGCACAGCGGTTATCTGGTGGGCGGCACCTCGCCGTTTGGCACACGCAAGAGCATGCCCATCTATATCGAAGCGTCGATTCTGGAGTTGCCCAAAATCCTCATCAACGGTGGACGGCGCGGCTACCTGGTGGGCATTGATCCACAAGTTTGCATCTCCTTGCTCGCCGCCAAACCGGTGCACTGCGCGCTGCTTGATTGATCCGCTATCGGTCACCCGTAGCGGGCTGGCAAAATACGCGCTTCATGCCCCCGGTCACCGGGCGCAATAGCTGGAGAAGCTTTTTGGTATCAATGCAATCTTTCCTTCCCCTGGTGGCCGTTCTGGCGGGCTACCTCATCGGCTCTTTGTCGTTTGCGGTGATCGTCAGCCGCGTCATGGGCCTGAACGACCCGCGCACTTTTGGCAGCAAAAACCCGGGTGCGACCAATGTGCTGCGTTCCGGCAGCAAGGGCGCGGCCATCGCCACGCTGCTGCTCGATGCCGCCAAGGGCTGGTTGCCGGTGATGCTGGTGAGGTGGTTCGGCAAGCCTTACGGCCTGGAGGACGGCACGATGGCCATGGTCGGGCTGGCGGCCTTCGTGGGCCATCTCTACCCGGTGTTTTTTAAATTTGTGGGCGGCAAGGGCGTGGCCACTGCCTTGGGTGTGCTGGTGGGTGTCAGCTGGATTCTGGGCCTGGCCGTCGGCGTCACCTGGCTCGTCATGGCTTACTTTTTCCGCTTCTCGTCGCTGGCTTCCTTGACGGCGGCGGTGCTGGCGCCGGTCTTCTACATTCTGGGCGATGGCGGTGCCTGGTACCTGAACAAGGGCGTGCTGCTGTCGCTGTCCATCATGTCCCTGCTGCTGATCTATCGCCATGCCGAGAACATCGGCCGGCTGGCCAAAGGCACCGAGTCGCGGTTGGGGAAGAAAGCAAAGCCTGAAACACGCAGTCACCTCCAGGATCATGCTCACAAAAACCCGCATGACCACACGCATAAACATAAACACTAAGCTCAGACCATGAAATTGTGCGTGCTTGACAACGATGTGCTCGACCCCGAGGTCGCACCGACCTACGCCAGCTACGGCGCCATGTTTGTGCGCCTGCTGGGCGATGCCGGGGCCGACTGGTCCTTCGATCTCTTCAACACCACGCAGGGCCACTACCCAGCATCCTTTGACGACTACGACGCCGTGCTGCTCACCGGCAGCCGGGCTGACGCGTTCTCGCAGGAACCGTGGGTGCTTGAACTGCGCCAGCGCGTGGAACAACTGCTGTACGCCAAGAAGAAGCTGGTGGGCGTGTGCTTTGGCCATCAGCTGATTGCCCTGTGCCTGGGGGCGCAAGTCGGGCGGGCGCCGCAAGGCTGGGGTACCGGGCGCATGCGTTACCAATGGCACGCGCCTGAGCTGTCACAGGCGCAGGGCCGCACGGAAATCGCCTTGCTGGCCAGCCACCAGGACCAGGTGTTTGAACTCCCCCCGGGCGCCACCTTGTTGGCCAGCAGTGAGTTTTGTCCGGTGGCCGCCTTTGCCGTGGGCAGCGACGTGTTTTGCGTGCAACCGCACCCCGAGTTTGTGGAGGACTACAGCGCCTACCTGCTCGACAAGCGCCGTGGCCCGCTGGGCGAGGAACACTACACCACCAGCCGCGACAGCCTGACCCTGGGCCATGACGGCTTGCAAATGGCCCGCATGATCGTGGCGTTTGTGGAGGCGGGCTGACGTCCCCGTCATTGCGAGCGTAGCGCGGCAATCCATGCCCCTTGGTGCGCGACGATGGATTGCCGCGCTACGCTCGCAATGACGATCTAGGCCAACGGCCGCAAAACGCTCTCTAAAGTCTGCGCATCCAGCGAGCGCGCCGCGCCAAAACCCGCCACCTGGCGCGCGCCAGCCAAGTGGATCGCCACAAACATGAAGTCGCCCAACTGTGTCATCGGCTCGGCCTCGGGAAAGCGCGCTAGATAAGCGGCGCGGCTCTGCGTCCATTCAGCGCTGTCGCGCTCCAATACCGTGGCTTGCCCGATCAGCGTGACGCGGGGCAGGGCGTGCACGGGCTCACCCGCCACCTCCGCCTGCATCACCAGCAGGGACACGTTGGGCGAGACCTGCAAATTGCGCGTGTGGACCGCCAGCCCGCTGACATGGATCACCAGACACGCACCGAGCGGCTCCACTGCAAAAGGCACCATCGAGACAAACGGCAGACCGTCTTCGCCCAGCGTGCCCAGGGCCGCAACGCGCTGGGTGTTGAGCAAGATGCGCAGATCGCGGCTGAGGCGGGGTTCGTGGGGCATAAAACAGCCTATCTTGTGTAAATCGAAAATACAGCTTAAGATTTGTAAATCTAATTAACAGCTTATGAACTGTATGAATGATTATCCAATCCGTAGCGAAAGCCAAGTATCGCTTTTACTCAAGAGTTTTCGTCAAGCCCGAGGCATGACCCAGGCCGATCTGGCGCGTGCGCTGGGCGTGACCCAGCAAACCGCTTCAGCTATGGAGCGCAATGCTTCAAAGGCCAGTGTGAGCAGCCTGATGCGCATGCTCTCGGCGGTGGGCGCCGAGTTGGTTCTTCGCGACAAGCAGCCACAAGACAGCGACATAGCGGTCAAGCCAACGCCTGCGGATTGGTAAGCCATGGGACGACGCTCGCTTACGAAACATCTAGACCTGTGGATGAATGGTCAACACGTAGGTGTCTGGTCGCGCCATGCGGCACGCGACACCCTGAGCTACGCAAAGACATGGTTCGATGCGCCACTGGGGCGGCCCTTGTCCTTGTCTCTGCCATTTCAGCCCGGCAACCTGCCGCATCAGGGCGAGACCGTACGCAACTACTTCTCCAACTTGTTGCCCGATAGCCAGCCCATTCTGGAACGGTTGGCCCAGCGTTTCAAGACCGGCAGCACCGAAGCGTTCGATCTGCTGACCGAGATTGGCCGCGACTGTGTGGGCGCGTTGCAGATCGTGCCCGAGGGGCAGAATCCGGGCGACCCTTTTGCCATCGAAGGTATGGCCCTTGATGACGCCGGTGTCGCCAGGGAACTCGCTGCCGCTGTCGCGCCAGGCACACGTCTGGGCGGGGGCGATGACAGCGCGGATTTCCGGATTTCGATTGCTGGCGCGCAGGAAAAAACGGCGCTGTTGCGCGTGGGTAGCCAATGGCTGCGGCCCACCGGCGCGACTCCCACCACACACATCCTGAAACTTCCCCTTGGCCTGGTCGGCAACCAGGCGCTGGATTTGCGTGACTCGGTCGAAAACGAATGGCTATGTGCCCAGATCCTGGCCGCCTATGGGCTGCCAGTGGCCGGCTGCGAACTTGGGGACTTCAATGGCACCAAGGCACTGATCGTGGAGCGTTTCGACCGGCGCTGGACACCCGACCGCAAGGCCTTGTTGCGCCTGCCGCAGGAAGACATGTGTCAGGCCACGGGTACGTCACCGCTCATCAAGTATGAAGTCGATGGCGGCCCGGGCATGGACCGGATTTTGAGCCTGCTGGCGACATCCGAACAGCGAGACCTTGACCGCACGAATTTTTTCCGGGCTCAACTGCTGTTCTGGCTGCTGTGCGCGCCCGACGGTCACGCCAAAAACTTCAGCATCCATCTGGCGCCGCGCGGCGCATTTTCGATGACGCCGCTGTATGACGTGTTGTCCGCCTATCCCATGCTTGGTAAAAGAGCAAATCAAATCAACCCCTTCAAGGTCAAGTTGGCCATGGCCGTGCGCGGAAAAAATCCGCACTGGAAGATGCGCGATGTGCTGCGACGCCACTGGAACGAAGCCGCCCGGCGTAACGGTATTGGCGACTCGGCTGAAAGCCTCATTGAGGAGATGCTGCAAATAACGCCAGCGGTCATTGAGCGGGTCCGCGCCGCACTGCCAGCGCAATTTCCGGCGCATGTGGCGGACAGCATTCTTGCCGGCTTGCAGGACGCCGCGGAGCGGATGGGGCGGATGAACTGAACATCGCCGAAAGACGTGACCCCGGGCGAATGTTTCGCCGGGGTACTGGTTTTGCATTGCAACCCTCGTGAGGTCAGCCTGCGCAACATTGGGCGGTAACCGGTTTGTTGCTTTTGCCCGTGGGTAACAGGTGAAACAAGTGTAGGTCGGGCAGTGCCGCAGCAGATTGCGTAGTTTTCATAAAGATCAAATTTATAACTGCATACTGCCAATGGACTGAATAATTTTGGAATAATCTGCCTTTGCATTCGAAAATTGAGGCAAACCATGAAACTCGACCGCTACGACCAGCACATTCTTGAAGTGCTGCAGCAAGATGGCCGTATCAACAACCAGGATCTGGCTGACCGCATCGGCCTGTCGCCGTCCCCGTGCCTGCGCCGGGTGCGCGCGCTGGAAGAATCGGGCCTGATCGTCGGTTACCGGGCGCTGCTGGACGCCAAGATGCTAGGTCTGACCCTGATGGCGCTGATCCACATCTCCATGGACAAGCACACGCCCGAGCGCTTTGCCAACTTCGAGGCCGCCGTGAGCGTGCTGCCCGAGGTGCTGGAATGCTTGCTGATCACTGGCCAGGATGCCGACTACCAGCTCAAGGTGGCGGTGCGCGACATGGATCACTACCAGTCCTTGCTGCTCAACCAGATCACGCGGATCGAGGGCGTGACCGGCGTGCATTCCAGCTTCGTGCTGCGCCGGGTGGTGAGCAAAACGGCACTGGCGGTGGGGTAAAAAATGGCTCAGGCACAGACCGCTTCCTCGCCGATTACCCGCGTCATTCATTCTGTCAGCGCATCTAAATTACAATCTGACTAGTCTGACCAGATTGGAGGTTCTCATGTCTACATGGCAATTGCAGGAAGCAAAAGGCAAGTTCAGCGAAGTGGTAAAGCGTGCACTGAATGAAGGGCCGCAGGGCATCACAGTACGCGGCGAGCCCGTGGCGGTGCTGATTTCGCGCGCGGAATACGCCCGCCTGACGCATCCCAAACCCGGGTTTGTCGAGTTCATGCGCCGCTCTCCCATGGTCGGGCTGGAGCTGGATACCGGGCGACCACCCGGCTTGACGCGCGAGATCGCGCTGTGAGCTATTTGATCGACACCAACGTGATCTCGGAGCTGGTGCGCCCGAAACCTGACGCCGCCGTGCTGGACTGGTTTGCGAATACGCCGGACGAGGCCCTGTTTTTGAGCGCCTTGACACTGGGCGAGATTCGCAAAGGTGTCGAGAAACTGGCCAGTCCCGAGGACACTCAGCGCCGCGAAAAGCTGCGCCTCTGGCTGGAGCACGATCTGCGCGATTGGTTTGGCCCGCGCATTTTGCCGATTGGTCCAGATGTGGCCGACCACTGGGGCCGGTTGCTCGCGCAAGCGGGCCGCCCCGTGCCCGCCATTGACAGCCTGCTGGCCGCGACGGCGCTACACCATGACTTGCGGCTGGTCACCCGCAACACCAAAGACTTTGACTATGCCGGACTGGAAGTCATCAACCCATGGCAGACAGCGGAGCGCTGAAAGGGCGGCTCAGGTACTGAGCCGCAAGTCGGTCTATTGCTGGCTGTAGCTCCCGTCTTATATGCGTAAGAAGCTACAAAAATTAGAGCAAATTCTGCAGGCGCCCCGGCAAGCTGATAAACGAATTTTTGCTCGTCGCCACCTACACGCTGTTCGCCCGTGTCTCGATCTCGCTGCAGGCGTGCATCAGTTGGTCGAAGGTGAGGGCGTGGCCGAGCATGATCTGGTCTTCAAGCATGTTCGCGTAGTCCTCGGCCAGCGCGGCGCGGGCTGCACCTACCGGGACAATTTTCAATAGTCCCGTGACAGCAGGCAGATAGTCGATGACGGCACCTGTGCTGTCCTTCTCCGGAAAGAAAAATGATTTGTGTCGACCCACGGCATGGGCCACAAGCCGGTCCGCAATAGCACTTGCGAAGTAATGACTGCGCCCGATGGCGGCCAAGTCGTGCCAATGGCGCGCGTAACGTTCGCTGCGGATTCGTCCCTGTGCGCAATAGACATGCGCTGCGGTTGCCTTTTCCCAAAAGGTGCGCGCCACACTCATTACTTGGGGCAATGCGGTGGGAAATAAAACATTCAAAACATGTCCGTCCATGTCACATGTGACCGGCAGCACCTGGTGCGGCTCCCCTGTGGCGCGCCCGCCGAACTCCAATGCCACGACAGGAGAGACATAGCCCGTGCCAGCTTTGACTGCCGGGTAGTGCAGCAGCAATTGGTCATTTTCCTTGCCACCGATTTCCAGGTTCGCTTCCAGCCCGTCTCGCAGTAACGCCGCCTCAAGGATCGGCCGCACATTCGATGCGATCCAATCGGGCAAGCGCTCGCGCACCGCCTTGGTCCATTTGTTCGCCTGACTGCGATTGGTTGGTAAGGCCCCGCCTTCGTCGCTCAGGTCCCCGACCAATTCCGGGATCAGCTTGCGGATGTCATAGGTAAGGTCAATGTCCTCGGAGAACCGATCAATGACCTTGTACGCTTTGGACAGGGATGTGCCGCCCTTGAAAGTCAGATCAGCAGCCAGCGGTGAATCAAAGAGAGCGCCCAGAGTCCAGACGACCCACACGTCCTTTTCCAGCAGATGCGTTGGGCGATCCGTTTTCTCACGGGCAACTTCCAGAACTTCGCGCTGATCGTCCCGGTTGAGCGCCAGGAAGGGTTCAGCCACGGGCCGCTTCCTCGCCGATGGCCCGCGCCATCCAGGACGGTAGCACCGCGCGCGAAGATGCCAGCGTGCGCCATTCCGTCGGCGGCAGGTTCCGGCGCAGGACCGCCAGCGACTCACCAACATGCGCTTGACCCATCCATGCCAGGGCGCGCACCGCCGCGCCAGCTGGGCCAGTACCCAAGGCCAGCATCCAGCGCGGCACATGTTTGACCAGCACCTCGGAGCGGCCAAGCTTGAGCTTGCGGGTACGACCCGACGTCAGGTAGACCTCGCGGATGGGCACCTGCTGGGTGAGCCCCAAGGCGTTGGCGGCGGTGGCGCCGTGCGGGGCGACCACTTCACCGTTTTGCGCCGCCAACGATTCCACGACTTTTTCCGGTGCGGGCGAACGGACGCCGAACCGGCTGGATATGGGGGCGACATAGGTCCCGCGTGCTACCCGCAAAAGTTTGCCTTCTCTGGACAGCCGGGAAAGCGCCTGATCAATGGCTGCGCGGCTGCCCAGATGCAGGAACTCCTTGGGCGACAGCACGCCACCCTCGGGCAGGGACTGGGCGTGCAGCAGGATGGTTTCTGGGAGCATATTTGCAGGAGAATTCGTAGATTAGTTAGAAATGTATCACTGTTTCTGACATTTCACCATGGCCTGCGCGTTTGCAGGAAGCTGCTCTCCGAATCACATGGATTCCATAAATAACGTATAGACTACCAACAAACAACGTTAATCAGACATAAATGCAAACCCTGACCCAATCCCAATTCCAGACGGCGTTTGAACATGGCGCGGTTCAATCGGTGGAGATTGAACCGATAGGCGCCTGGTTTGCCGTGAAATTCCTCACCCTCAAGGGCGACGCCATGCTGGTGCAGGCGCGCAAGTCGGAACCCCGCCTGTTTGGCACGGTGGACAGTGCCCTGAAACTGCTGCACAAACTGGGCGTGCGCCGCATCGTGCTGGATCGGCTGGAGCGCTGGCAGCCCGAGCAAGCGGGGCTGGCGCGGCGCAGTCGGCCCGACCGGGCCGAAGCCCTGACCCGCGCCGCCGAATACGACCGCTGGGTTCGCGCCAAAGTGGAAACCAGCCGCGCCGACCCTCGCCCCGCCATCGCCGATGACGAATGGCAGCGCATCCGCGCCGCGAAGCTGGCAGAACGCGAGGCGGTACAAGGCGACAAGGCCGCATGAGCTGTGCCATCTGGCGCGTCATTCGCCGCCCTGAATACCGGGAAGACCTCGACGCCATTGAAGCCTGGATTGCCCAAGACAACCCAGGCGCCGCCATCGACATGTGGCTGCTGATCGATGAGCAGGTGGATCAACTCGCCGACCCCAACTTTCCGCGCCGCGCAAGCACCCGCGTGGCGGGCGCCTTTGAGTTGGTGGCGCATGAGAATTACATCGTGTACTTTGATCAGGATGAGCGCGATTGCAGCGTTACTGTCCGGGCGGCGGTGCATGTGGCCAGGCTGTTTCCTTGAAAAGTTACCAGTAGGTGAACAGAAAAAAGAAAAATTTACTGAGCGCCTTGGACTTACTGCGAAAGTAACTTCGCCCATTGAACCGCCATCGCCGGCAGTCACGCGAAAAATTGTTGCTGCATCGCGCTCACTGAAAACTAAGAGTTGAATTCCTCCTGCAGCTCCTGCTCATACGATTTTCCATGAATAAGTCCCTGGACTAGACTGGGAGCTTCACAAGAAATTATTCGCCACAAAAAAGTGGTTTCAGGAAAAAATGGCGACTCTTCCTCATAGCTTATACGACAGACTCGTCTACGAGGATGAAGTTGGCGAACTTACTCGCCTGGGAAACCAAAATCGGGCCCTTCTCAAAGAACCTACATCTCACCAACGCCGAGAACTAATTGTTGCGGAATTAGTTCGGCGCTTGCCGGAGTTGCTGGACGCTGCTGCTGGAGATGCTGAAGCCAGCGAAAAAGCAAAAGCTGAGATCCAGTTGATGCGGCAAATATTGGTATCCCTGCGCGTCCGTGATGCAGAAGATGACCGCGTAATTGCCATCCCGCCACAGGTACTCCGTTCGATCCACAACTCAAGTGCAGATACCGTTTCTCCCAGCACAGGCTTGCGTCATCCGTGGCTTTTCACCTCAGCCAAATCAGATCCCTCCATGCTCAAGGAGCTACGCGCCGAGCTTCAATCCGTTGATCGCGTGGATATTCTGGTCAGCTTTATCACTTGGAGTGGTGTACGAAAGTTACTTGACGTCCTGACCCGAATTACGGCCTTGGACGCTGTCGGAAAGCCAAAAACAATATTCAGAATACTAACGACTACCTATATTGGCGCAACAGAAGTTCGTGCGGTTGATGCATTTGCACGGCTGCCAGGTGTTGAATTGAGGGTATCACTGGACGGACGACGAACCCGGTTGCATGCCAAAGCGTGGATATTCCACCGCAAGACAAGTTTTGGAACGGCTTTCGTCGGTAGCGCGAACCTATCCGAATCGGCACTGATCGGCGGTATTGAATGGACCGTGAAATTTACCCAGTTTGGTGATCCATTGCTTTTTTCCGCCGCTGTTGCAAATTTTGAAACCCTTTGGAATGATCAGGAATTCCAGTCGTATGACCCTTCAAACGAACTCCATAGAGAGGCACTGAAACAGGCCTTGGCCGAACAACGGGGCTATGGCAAGAGTTCGTCAGATGGTCAGGTCGTCGCCATTCAAACATGGTTTGATCTGCGTCCCAAATCCTACCAACAGGAAATGTTGGACCGGTTGTCGGCAGAGCGCCGACTTGGGCGTCGTCGCAATTTGGTCGTTGCCGCGACCGGAACAGGCAAAACGGTGGTGGCCGCTTTTGACTACCTTCGTCTCAAGGAAGAGGAAGGGGGCGCTCCCAGGTTATTGTTTGTCGCGCACCGTACGCAAATTTTGTCGCAAGCACTTTCGACGTTTAGACAGGTTTTGCGTGATCCTGCATTTGGTGAGCTCATGGATGGCCAGAATGCGCCCAATCAATATGGACATCTATTTGCCACCATCACTACCCTTCATAGTCGCCAATTGGTTGAGCGCTTGGGTGCTGATTTTTGGCGGATTGTCATCGTTGATGAGGCACACCATCTGCCGGCAACAACGTTTGATCAATTCATGAAATTGATTCAACCGTACTATTTGCTAGGTCTTACGGCGACGCCAGAGCGTTCAGATGGTCAGAGTTTGGGAATTTACTTTGATGCACGTCCAGATGGCTCGCCCGCAGTGTCTTTGCGACTATGGGACGCGCTTGATCAAGAGCTATTGGCGCCTTTTGAGTACTACGCAACGGCCGACGATACTGATTTCTCATCCGTCGAATGGCGCCGCGGTGATGAAACAGCTCAGCTGTCCAAAATCATTTCTGGCAATGACGTTCGCGCACGTAGCGTTTTGAATGCTGTCTTGTTGTACGTATCTGATCCAAGCAAACTCAAAGGGCTTGCGTTTTGCGTCAGCGTTGCGCATGCAAATTTCATGGCTGCGTATTTCTCTCGCTCGGGTCTACCTGCCATTGCTCTGTCAGGTGCTGATTTGCCAGATGCGCGCATCGCAGCCGTTAAAAAACTTCAGACTGGCGACATCAAAGTAATTTGCAGCTGTGACGTGTTCAATGAAGGTGTTGACATTCCCGACGCCAACGCAGTCTTTCTTTTGCGTCCTACGCAGAGTCCCGTCATATTTCAACAACAAATTGGCCGTGGGCTTAGATTGGCAAAAGGGAAAAATGCATGTTTGGTGTTGGATTTCGTAGGCTTGTATGGCAATGATTTCCGGTTTGATATTTTGTTGCGCTCTATTACCGGCTTGTCTCGCAAAGGGCTGGAAGTCTCGGTAGATCAGGGATTCACGAACTTACCTGCCGGCGTGCATATTCAGTTTGACCGCGTGGCGCGTGCTCGCGTATTGGACAACCTGAAGTTGAGTCTGAATCTCAATGTTGTTCGGCTTCGCGCAGAACTGTCGGCTTGGGCAGCTCTGCAAAACGGGGTGTCAGTCACCTTGAAATCCTTTTTGCTTGACTGCCAATTGGAGTTGGCAGATGTTTATGCCAATGGGCGTTCGTGGACTAGTTTGAAGCGAGATGTGGGGCTTGAACGACGTGCGGTTGGCGAACGTGAGTCAGATATGGTTCGCCGTGTCACGAGCATTCTTCATGCTGATGACCCAAGGGTCTTATGTGCATGGCGCAACGCATTTTCTGAACAACCAGCCGACGAAATATGCATTCAAATGCTCGCGCATGAGTTGTTGCCATCGCGAAATGCGTTGATTACCAGTCATGATTTTCTTGATCTTCTGAAAAGCAATCCAGTCGCACTGGATGAACTGAAAGAGCTTTGTGAAATTCTGTACGAACGCAGTTCTTTGAATTCCGTTTCACTTCCGGGTGCTCCGACTTCATGGCCGCTGACGCTTCATGGGCGTTACACACGCAGTGAAATATTGACAGCCGTGGGATATTCAACGCCTCTTGTTCGTCCTCTGGCAGATGGAGGATGTGTGCCGTTGAATAGCTGCAAGATCGAAATATTGTTCGTCACACTGGACAAAAGCGAGGGGTTTTCTGAGAACGTCCAGTTCAAAGACTACGCGATCAGTCCAGAACGGTTTCACTGGCAGACACAGAATCGCGCAAGTGCAAATAATCAAACAGGTCGTCGGTATACAGAAAGTCCAGGCAACGGCTGGGAATTTCAGTTATTCGTTCGCGAAAATCGTGGCATGCCCTATGTCGCAGTCGGGCCACTTGACCTACTCTCGCACGAAGGAGACCGCCCGATATCAGTTACTTGGGGTCTAACCGCGCCTTTGTCTGCCGAGTTATTTCGAAAGTTCAGCGTACTGCGCGGCTAGGATAAGTATTTCTTGCCGGAGCCTATGCGTGTTGTCTGTCGGAGGTCTTCTGATGGCTGCTCACATTCGTCGAGTGACCATACAACGAATGCTGGGCCCGAGGGACTTTTCGAAACGTGTCCTGCGGCAGCGCGCAGTCATCTTCCCCCACATAAAACACGGTCCAGTCGCCGTAGAACTTGCTGTCGAAAAGCACCATGTCGTCACTGACCGTCAGCATGGTGTCGGTTTGAATCGGAAAGTAGCGCTTGGCATCGATGTCCGTCTCAAAGCCCAGTTTGATATTGCTTGTGTAAGTGGTATGGACAAAGATCAAAGGCCCGATCAATGGGCCATTGAACCCCCAGTCGACCATTTGATCAGTGGGATCGTGCCGACCGTGAAACAGGCCAAGGTACAAGCCCGGCCGTTCGGGCTTTGTGCCGTAGTCGGGGACGGTTGCGTTGGCGGCGATGTGCATGAAGTGCTCCTATGGGAAAGAAGCCTCAGCTTACGCAAAAGAACCGTTTTTGTAACCCAGGGCTTTACCTGGGTTCACCGCATAAATTTATAACAAATCAGCCTCTAGCCCCCGCACAATAAGCGCAGATAGCTATAAAAACAATAGTATTTAAGGATGCAGCGCCGCATACGCACCCATCTGCAAAATCAGATGGTGGTTAAGGCGTTCGCGCACCGCAGCGGCCGCCAGCGCGGACTTGATGCCGGGGCCGCCATTGGCGGTGCGGTGCAGGCGGGGCGGGTTCATCAGCGAGCCGGCTTCGTTGATGACGATGGCGACAAACGGGTGGTTGGGTTGGCTGCTGCGGCGCATCACCACGGCCACTTCTCTGTTGTCCAGGCGCACATAGGTGCCCGGCGGGCATAGCCCGACGACGCGCACCAGCGCATGGCCGACCTCGTCAAGGCGCTCGGCCGAGTTGGTGATGATGGAGCGTGCCGAATCGGTGGCGCTGCGACCTTCCCGATTTTTCCGGGGGCTGATCATGGCCGCGTAACGGTCCACCGCGCGCAAAATCCGCGCCAGCCGATTCACCGCGGGTATGTCGCGCAACTCACCTTGATCGGTGCTTTCATCATGGTGGTGGCTGATAGTGTCCAGCCACAGCCCGTCGCGCACCCCCATGCTGGAGAGCATCAGGGCGCTTTTGACGGCATGCACGCGAATGGCTTCTTGTTGCTCGGCGCTCGGCTTTTCAATTTGTCCGGCCAGTTGGTCTTGCAGGGCGGTCATGGCAATGTTCATGGTCAGGGCCGCATGCACCAGGTTGTCGCGCTCGGTTTGAGGCAGGCCCAGCTCGACGGCAATCAGGTGGCACAGGACGGCGCTGACCAGCGCGTGCGAGGCGCTGTAGCCCACGGGTGAGTTGGTCGCCAGTTGAAACAGCAGGTACAAGCCCACGTCGGTGTCGCGTTTCAGCAGGCCTTGCATCCAGCGGTCGTACTGCCACACGCGCTGCTCAAACTCCTGAATGCTGGCGGGGCTGCCCAGAATGATGCCCAGGCCCGATTCCAGGTCGGACCACAGGCCGAGCAGGTCTTCGTATTCGTTTTCGGTCTGGACGGTCACGCGGGGGCCTCAATAACGCTTTTCAAGGACCATTTGTTCATTGGTTCGCGTCATCTGGAAGCGCGCCAAAAAACTATTGCCCAGCAAAACATAAGGCATGGCGCCCGACGACACGATCGCATCGACGTCGTACACCACCACATCGCCGATCCGCACCGAGGCCAGCTTGAGCCGCCAGCCGGGGATGACGCCATTGGCGGTGCTCATTTGCACGGCCTGGCCCGCCTTGTAGTTGAGTCCGACGCGTTGGGCGTCCGCCACGCTCAGGGACACCATGGTGGCGCCGGTGTCCACCACCAGCTGCACGGCCCGGCCATTGATCTGGCCTTGGGTAAAAAAGTGGCCGCCGCTGCCGGCGCTCAAGACCACCCTGGTGCCGCCGGCCTCGCCACCCGCACTGCCTCCGACGCTGGCCGGCGCTTCACCGACGCGCAGCGTGTGCCGTTTGCCGGCAATCTCCATCACCGCCTGATCACCCTGGGTTGAGACGATCTTGACGCCGCGAAATGCCTCGCCCACCGCCACAGTTTTAGGCGGACTGCCATCGACGATCAGCAGCGCCTTGCCGCCCAGCATGCCCGACAAGGCCACGGTCTGGGCCATTGCCAGCGGGCCGAGGGTCAAGAGCGCGAGCAGCAGGGCGGTGGTTTTCATCAATCGCGAAAGTTGTCGAAGGTCAGCGGGATATCGGTCATTTCTTTCTTGATCAAGGCCATGGCCGCCTGCAGGTCATCGCGCTTGACGCCGGTGACACGCACTTTTTCTTCCTGGATGGCGCCTTGCACCTTGAGCTTGCTGTCCTTGAGCAGGCGCTGGATCTTCTTGGACACTTCCGTCTCGATCCCGCTGCGCACCTTGATGAGGCGCTTGACCTTGTCGCCGCCCATTTTCTGCACATCGCCCATGTCCAGAAAACGCACGTCCACATTGCGCTTGGTGAGCTTGTTGCGCAGGATGTCTTCGATCTGGTTGAGCTGGAACTCAGCATCGCCAATCACGGTGATTTCCTTGTCCTTGAGTTCAATCGAGGCGGGCGTGCCTTTGAAGTCAAAGCGGGTGACGATTTCCTTGGTGGTGTTTTCCACCGCATGTTTGACGTCCACCATGTTGGCGTCGCAAACTGTATCAAAAGAGGGCATGTAGGCGTCCAAAAAAATCCGCTGGCCCTGAGCCTGTCGAAGGGCTGCACGCAGTTTATAGATAAGGGCTTCGACAGGCTCGGCCCGAACGGGGGTGAGGACACCCCCAATGCGACAATCCCGTCATGTTAGTCGAGAAAAACGTCCCCCTCCAGGCTTTTAATACCTTCCACATCGTGGCCAAGGCCCATAGGCTGGTGCACATTGCCAGCGAATTGGACGTGCACGAGTTGCTGCAGCACCCCGCATGGGGCGCCGAGCCGAAGTTCGTGCTGGGCGGCGGCAGCAACATCGTGTTGACAGGTGATGTGAAGCCGCTGGTTCTGAAGGTCGAGATCATGGGCCGGCGGCTGGTGCAAGAGACCGCCAAAGCCTTCATTGTGGAAGCGGGTGCTGGTGAAAACTGGCATGATTTTGTCGCCTGGACGCTGGCGCAGGGTTACGCCGGTCTGGAAAACATGGCGCTGATTCCGGGCACGGTGGGCGCCTCGCCGGTACAAAACGTCGGTGCTTACGGTGTGGAGCTGCAAGACCGCTTCGAGGCGCTGGATGCGGCGGACCTGCAGACCGGCCAGGTCTTCACCCTCGACGCCGCGCAATGTGGGTTTGGTTACCGCGATTCGGTGTTCAAGCATGGCGCCAGCGGCCATCAGGGGGTGGGCCTGAAGGGCAGGGCCCTGATTTTGCGCGTGCGTTTTAGTCTGCCCAAGCTCTGGAAGCCGGTGCTGGGTTATGCCGATATTGACAAGAAAATGCTCGAACACAGCTGTACCCACCCGACGGCGCAGCAAATGTTTGACTGGGTCTGCGAGATTCGCCGCGCCAAGCTGCCGGACCCGGCGGTCATCGGCAATGCGGGCAGTTTTTTCAAAAACCCCACGGTGACGCCGGAGCAGTGTGCTGACATCATTGCGCGCGACCCCAAGGTGGTGCACTACCGTCTGGCCGATGGCTCGGTCAAGCTGGCGGCGGGCTGGCTGATTGATTCCTGCGGCTGGCGCGGCAAGTCGGTCGGGCTGGCCGGGGTGTATGACAAGCAGGCGCTGGTGCTGGTCAACCGGGGCAGCGGGCACGACGGCGACAGCGCCAGCGGCGGCGAGGTGATGACCTTGGCCCGCGCGATCCAGACCAGCGTTTACGAGCGCTTTGGCATCCGCCTGGAGATCGAGCCGGTCGTGGTGTAGGCCTTCTTGACAATTTGCAGGGTTCGGGCCTGAACAAAGCGCTAGATTGGCTTTATGGAAAAAATTCTGGTCTTGGGCGGCAGCGGCTTTGTTGGCACCCATGTGTGTGAAAAACTGGTGCGCAAGCAGGTGCACGTCACCGTGCCGACCCGGCGCTTGGCACATGCCAGGAATCTGCTGATTTATCCCTTTTTGACCCCGTTGGAGCTGGACGTGCACGACGAAGCGGCGCTCACGCGTGCCGTGGCCGGTCATGATGCGGTGGTGAACCTGATTGCCATCCTGCATGGCGATCAGGCAGCGTTCGACAAAGTGCATGTGGCCTTGCCGCAAAAGCTGGCGCGTGCCTGCATTGCCGGTGGCGTCAAGCGACTGGTGCACATCAGCGCACTGGGTGCCGATGCCCTGCAAGCCCAGTCGGCGCCTTCCATGTACCTGCGCAGCAAGAGTCAGGGCGAGGCGGTGCTGATGCAGGCAGCGATCGGTGCCGGTGCTGGACTTACGGCGCGCGCCGGGTTTGACCTGACCATTCTGCGGCCCAGTGTGATGTTTGGCGCCGAAGACAAGTTTCTCAACCTGTTCGCCCGGCTGCAAAAGCACCTGCCTATCATGCCGCTGGCAAACGCCGATGCGCGGTTCCAGCCGGTCTGGGTGGAAGATGTCGCCAACGCCGTGGTGAAGTGCCTGGAGCGTGGCGGCATCGCCTCCCCCGACAACGCGCCGCATGTGCTGGAGCTGTGCGGGCCTGATGTGTTCACGCTGAAGGAGCTGGTGCAACTGTCGGCGCAACTCAGCGGTGTGCGCCAGGGGCGGGGCCGCCCGGTGATGGCGCTGCCCCGCTGGCTGGGGCGCCTGCAGGCGCGGCTGATGGAGCTGGCACCGGGCGGGCCGCTGATGAGCCGCGACAACCTGGACTCGATGCAGCGCGACAACGTGGCCAGCGGCAAGCTGCCCGGCCTGCAGTCGCTGGGCATCACGCCCAGCGCGCTGCTACCGATTGCGCAAGATTACCTCACGCAAAACCAGCCGACCCAGGGTTTACTGGCGATTCGCCAGCGCTCGCACTGACCGGCCGGGCTTTATTTACCGCTATCGTTGCTCAGGTTGAGAAAGTCGCCGCCTTCGCCCAGTGACAGCAGGCCCGACTTGGCATAGATGCCCAGCTTGGCGCGGGTGTCCACAATGTCCAGATTTCGCATGGTCAGCTGGCCGATACGGTCCAGCGGGGAGAAGGGCGCGTCTTCTACCTTTTCCATGCTCAGGCGCTCAGGGGCGTAGGTCAGGTTGGGCGACTCGGTGTTCAAAATTGAGTAGTCGTTGCCGCGACGCAGTTCCAGCGTCACTTCGCCGGTGACGGCGCGTGCCACCCAGCGTTGCGCGGTTTCACGCAGCATGATGGCTTGCGGGTCGAACCAGCGGCCCTGGTACAACAGGCGGCCGAGTTTGCGGCCGTTGTCGCGGTACTGCTCGATGGTGTCTTCGTTATGGATGCCGGTCACCAGGCGCTCGTAGCAGGCGAACAGCAGCGCCAGACCGGGGGCTTCGTAGATGCCGCGGCTCTTGGCTTCGATGATGCGGTTTTCGATCTGGTCGCTCATGCCCAAGCCGTGGCGGCCGCCGATGCGGTTGGCTTCCAGAATCAGGCTCACCAAGTCAGGGTATTCGACGCCATTCAGGGCCACCGGGCGGCCTTCTTCAAAGCGCACCGTGACTTCTTCACGCTTAACTTCGACGTCGTCCTTCCAGAAGGCCACGCCCATGATGGGGTTGACGATTTTCATGCCGCTGCTCAGCAGCTCCAGGTCTTTCGCCTCGTGGGTAGCGCCCAGCATGTTGGAATCGGTCGAGTAGGCTTTTTCGGCCGACATCTTGTAGCCAAACCCGTGCTGCGTCATGAACGCCGACATCTCGGCGCGGCCGCCGAGCTCGTCGATGAAGGCCTGATCCAGCCAGGGTTTGTAGATCTTCAGCGACGGGTTGGTGAGCAGACCGTAGCGGTAAAAACGCTCGATGTCGTTGCCCTTGAAGGTGCTGCCGTCGCCCCAGATGTTGACGTCGTCCTCTTTCATGGCTGAGACCAGCATGGTGCCGGTCACGGCGCGGCCGATCGGTGTCGTGTTGAAGTAGGTCACGCCACCGGTGGAGATGTGAAAGGCGCCGCTTTGCAGCGCCGCCAGACCTTCGGCGGCCAGCTGGCTGCGGCAGTCGATCAGGCGTGCCAGTTCGGCGCCATATTCCATCGCTTTGCGCGGGATTTCGTCGTAGTCGGTCTCGTCAGGCTGGCCCAGGTTGGCGGTATAGGCGTAGGGCAGGGCACCTTTGAGTTTCATCCAGTGCAGGGCGGCGCTGGTGTCCAGACCTCCGGAGAAGGCGATGCCGACTTTTTGACCGATGGGTGTGTTTTGCAGGATGGTGTTTGACATGAAATTGGCCTCTAGCCCCCGTACAATATGCGGAAGCAGCTATAAAAAACGGAGCAAAAGTAAGCGGCTTAACCGAAATGGCAGATGTAGTGGTAAGGCTCGGTCACGCGGATCTCGAACTTGGCGTTGCCGGGCACGCTGAATTTTTCACCGGCCGAGGACTTGACCCAAACCTCGGTGCCGGCCAGTTTGTACTCACACGCGCCCGCCACGCATTCCATGATTTCCGGTGCGCCGGTGTTGAAGGTCAGGGTCGCAGGCAGGATCACACCGACGGATTTCTTCGTGCCGTCGGGGAAGGTGATGCCATGGCTGACGCACTTGCCGTCGAAGTAAACGCTGGCCTGGGTGCTGACGGACACGCCGTCTAGTTTGGATGTAATCATGTGGGTCATTTTAATCGGGGTCTTAACCCGTGCGACGCGTCCTGGAACCCGTGCGGCGAGTCAGGCCCGAATGCCGGGGGCTCATGCGCTTCGCTTTTTGAAATCGCCCCCGGCATCCGGGCCCAACTCGCCGCACTACCGTTCTAGGTAAGCGTTAAGCGGCAAGCGATGCCCGGACGATGGCGCCGATTTCAAAAAGCGAAGCGTATGAGGCGCCAGCGTCCGGGCATCGCTTGCCGCGTCTGCTCAGAACACGTGACGACTACGGCATTGAGCCCAGCCACTCAGTGGCGTCAAAGCCAACCGTCACGCGGCCATCGGCCCACACCACCACCGGGCGCTTGATGACGCTGGGGTTGGCCAGCATCAAGGCGCTGGCGGTTGCGGCGTCCACCACCGCGGCGCGGGTGGCGTCGTCCAGCCCGCGCCAGGTGTTGCCTTTGCGATTGATCAGTTTTTCCCAGCCGACGGCGGCCAGCCAGTTGGGCAATTGGTCAGCGGGTACGCTGAGTTTCTTGAAGTCATGAAACGCGTAGTCCACGCGCTGCTCGGTCAGCCAGCTGCGCGCTTTTTTCACGGTGTCGCAATTGGGGATGCCGTAGAGGGAGACAGTGGGGGCAGTTGCAAGGGGGGCAGGGTTGGCAAGGGTGTTCATGGCCCGCATCATGCCACCGGGCGCAAGCTGGGCGACAATCCCCAGTCGTATGAAAACCCCTCTGAACACCTTGCCGGACTGGCTCGCCCACTGCGAGCAATTGCATCCCAAAAACATTGACATGGGCCTGGAGCGCGTGCGTGCCGTGGCCGAGCGCATGCAAATTTGCTTCGACTGCCCGGTCATCACCGTGGCTGGCACCAACGGCAAGGGCTCGACCTGCGCCATGCTGGAAGCCATCCTGCTGCAGGCCGGCTACCGCACCGGGGTCTACACCTCGCCCCATCTGGTGCATTTTGAAGAGCGCCTGCGGCTCAGCGGCGAGCCGGTGGATGCTGCACAATTAGTAGCTTCCTTCGCAGGTGTGGAGCGGGCTAGAGGCCTAAATGATGCTGAAGTCTCGTTGACCTACTTCGAATTTTCCACGCTGGCGATTCTGGACGTGATGGCCAGATCCGCGCTGGACGTGGTCATTCTGGAGGTGGGCCTGGGCGGGCGGCTCGACGCCGTCAACATCATTGACCCCGATTGCGCCGTGATCACCAGCGTGGACATTGACCACACCGAGTTTCTGGGCGTGGACCGCGAGAGCATTGGCTTCGAGAAGGCCGGCATCATGCGCACCGGCCGCCCCGTGATCGTGAGCGACCCGATGCCGCCGCAAAGCGTGCTGGACCATGCCAAAGAGATTGACGCCGACCTCTGGCGTTTTGGGGTGGATTTCAATGTGTCGGGTGACAAACAGCAATGGGGCTGGGCCGGGCGCGGGCGGCGCTACAGTGGTCTGGCGTACCCGGCGCTGCGCGGGGCCAACCAGTTGGTCAATGCGGCGGGCGTGCTGGCGGCCCTGGCGGCTTTGCGTGACCGCCTGCCGGTGACGGCACAGGCAGTGCGCAACGGGCTGGCTTTTGTCGAGCTGCCGGGGCGGTTTCAAATCATTCCCGGTGAACCCACCTTGGTGCTGGACGTGGCGCACAACCCGCATTCGGTGGCGGCGCTGGCGGCCAATCTGGACGCTATGGGCTACTTTCCGACCACACACGCGGTCTTTGGGGCGATGGCCGACAAGGATCTGGCGGCCATGCTGGTCAAGGTCAATCCCTTGATCGACAAGTGGTATTTCACCGATTTGCCGACGGCTCGGGCGGAGTCAGGTGCCAGGCTGCTCGACAAGTGGCAGGCCCAAAATACCCGAAAAGATGCCACGGCATCCGTCTGCCCAGACCCTCAGCAGGCCCTGCTGGCGGCCATCGAGGCGGCAGACCCCACTGATAGAATCGTGGTCTTTGGTTCGTTCTACACGGTAGGCGGCATTTTGAAGGATGGGCTACCCCGACTTCACGCCAAACACATGCCCAACATTTGAACACCTGAGCCCCACAACATGGCCTTTTTCAAGTTCCGAAAAAGTGGCGACGAGCAGTCGACCACGCCTGTTCAGCCTGACAGCGTCGAGGTGATGCGAAAGCGTGCCAAGTACCGTTTGATCGGTGCCGCCGTGCTGGTGCTGATCGGCGTGGTCGGGTTTCCGCTGCTGTTTGACAAGCAGCCGCGCCCCATTTCGGTTGATTTGCCAATCGAGATCCCCGACAAGAATAAAGTCAAGCCGCTGAGTATTCCGGCGCCTGCAGCGATGAATGCGGTCAAACCCGAGCTTGCCGGTGCTGTGCAAAAAACTGAAGAAGAAGTGATTGCAGCCCCCGTCCCTGATGCATTGGTAGCTCCTAAAGTCGTAGCAAAAGTTGAACCTAAATCGGTGGACAAACCGGTGCCGGCGGTGAAGGCCGTGGCCAAGGTGGACGAAAACGCCAAGGCCCAGACACTGCAGGAAAGCAAGGAGCCTGAGAAAAAGGCGGACGCTACCGAGGGCCGGTTTGTCGTTCAGGTTGGCGCTTATGCGGACGCTGTCCGGGCGCGGGAAGCGCGGGCGAAGCTGGAGCACGCGGGCCTGAAGACCTATACGCATGTCGCAGAGACCAAGGACGGGTCCCGAATTCGCGTGCGGGTCGGACCTTTTGGAACCCGGGTCGAGGCGGACAAGGCGGCACAAAAGATCAAAAAACTTGATCTGCCCGCCGCCATCCTGACCTTGTGACAGCTGCCGGAACCCATGCCTGTGCTGGACTGGATTTTCTTGGCGGTATTGATGGCCTCGCTCGCATTGGGTGCCTGGCGCGGGCTGATCTATGAAGTGATGTCGGTCGTGAGCTGGATTGCTGCTTTCATTCTGGCGCAGTGGTTTGCGCCGGATGTCGCGCAGAAGCTGCCCATGTCCGGCTCGGCCGAGCCGGTGCGTTACGCAGCGGGCTTTGCGCTGGTATTTGTGTTGTCCGTGTTTGCCGGGAGCCTGCTGGCAAAGCTGGTGCAAAAACTTTTTGCCGCGGTGGGCTTGCAACCGGCCGATCGGGCATTAGGTGCTGCTTTCGGCTTGGTACGCGGTCTGGTCGTGGTGTTGGCGGCCACCGTGGTGATCAGCATGTCACCGCTGAAATCAAGCGAATGGTGGCAGGAATCTGTGGGAGCTGGAATGACCGTGGCGGCACTCAAAGGGCTGAAGCCCGTGCTGCCGGATGAGTTTGGAAGGTATTTGCCTTCATGAGATCGGAAAAATTATGTGTGGAATCGTAGGCGTTGTCAGCAGCGCACCAGTCAATCAACTCATCTATGACGCCCTGTTGCTGTTGCAGCACCGAGGACAGGATGCTGCCGGTATCGTGACGCAGCAAGAGCGCAAGTTCTTCATGCAGAAGGCCAAGGGCATGGTGCGCGACGTGTTCCGCACCCGCAATATGCGCTCCCTGCCGGGCAACAGCGGGCTGGGCCAGGTGCGCTACCCGACGGCGGGCAATGCCTACAGCGAAGAAGAAGCGCAGCCGTTTTACGTGAATGCGCCGTTCGGTATTGTGCTGGTGCACAACGGCAACCTGACCAACGCCCACGCCCTGAAGGCGGAGCTGTTCAGCACCGACCACCGCCACATCAACACCGAGAGCGACTCCGAAGTGCTGCTCAACGTGCTGGCGCATGAGATTGGTGAAACGACCCGCGGCATGCCACTGCTGCCCCGCGATGTATTTGAGGCGGTTCGCAAGGTGCATCGCCGTATCAAGGGCTCGTACGCGGTGATTGCGATGATCGCGGGTCATGGCGTGCTGGCTTTTCGCGACCCGTTTGGCATTCGCCCGCTTTGCATGGGGCGTAGCGAGGACGGTACTGTGATGGTGGCCAGCGAATCCGTGGCGCTGGAAGGTACATCGCACAAGTTTGATCGCAATATCGCTCCGGGCGAGGCGGTGTTCATTGACCTGCAGGGCAACGTGCATGCGCAGCAGTGTGCAGATCACCCTGTGCTGAGCCCCTGTATTTTTGAGTACGTGTATCTGGCGCGTCCAGATTCGGTGATGGATGGGATTTCGGTTTACCAGGCCCGTCTGAATCTGGGTGAGTCGCTGGCCAAGCGCGTGATCTCGACGGTGCCGCCGAATGAGATTGATGTGGTGATCCCAATCCCAGAGTCGAGCCGCCCGAGTGCCGCGCAATTGGCGCAGCTGCTCGGTTTGCCCTACCGCGAGGGCTTCGTCAAGAACCGCTATGTGGGTCGCACTTTCATCATGCCGGGGCAGTCGGTGCGCAAGAAATCGGTGCGCCAAAAGCTCAACGTGATCGCCAGCGAATTCAAGGGCCGCAATGTGCTACTGGTGGACGACTCGATCGTGCGTGGCACCACCAGCCGTGAAATCGTGCAAATGGCACGCGACGCCGGCGCCCGCAAGGTCTATATGGCCAGTGCCGCGCCACCGGTGCGTTACCCCAATGTGTATGGCATCGACATGCCCACCCCGGAAGAGCTCGTGGCGCACAACCGTACCGTCGAACAGATCCGCCAGATCATCGGCTGTGATGCGCTGATCTATCAGGACGTGGACGGCATGAAAAAGGCGATTGGCTCCCTGAACGCCAATATCAAGGGCTTTGATGCTTCGTGCTTTGACGGCGTTTACGTCACGGGCGACATCACGGCGGCTGATATTGCCCGGCTGAATTCCAGCCGGGTGGGTGGTGATGAGACTGCAGAAGACAACTCCCGCCTGGCGCTACCGAATCACGCGGATTGATATGACACAAAAAACTCGCACCCGATTCGCGCCGTCACCGACCGGCTTCATTCACCTCGGCAACATTCGCTCGGCCTTGTATCCCTGGGCCTTTGCCCGGGCCACTGGCGGCGATTTCATCCTGCGCATTGAAGATACCGATGTGGAACGCTCCACGCAGGCGGCGGTCGATGTAATTATTGAGAGCATGACGTGGCTGGGGCTGGACTATGACGAAGGCCCGTTTTACCAAATGCAGCGCATGGACCGTTACAAAGCGGTGCTGGCGGAGCTGCAGGCTGCGGATCATGTGTATCCCTGCTACATGAGCGTCACGGAGCTTGACGCACTGCGTGAAAGCCAGATGGCCGCCAAGGAAAAACCGCGCTATGACGGTACCTGGCGCCCGGCGCCCGGCAAAACCTTGCCGCCTGTTCCCGAGGGTGTGAAGCCGGTGTTGCGCTTTAATAATCCGCAGGGCGGATCCGTGGTGTGGGAGGACAAGGTCAAGGGCCGCATCGAGATCAGCAACGACGAGCTCGATGACCTGGTGATTGCCCGCCCCGACGGTACGCCGACCTACAACTTCTGCGTGGTGGTGGACGACATCGACATGGCGATTACCCATGTCATTCGCGGAGACGATCACGTCAACAACACGCCTCGACAAATCAATATCTTTCTCGCCTTGGGCAAAGAACCACCGGTGTATGCCCATTTGCCCACGGTGCTCAATGAGCAGGGCGAAAAAATGAGCAAGCGCAATGGTGCCAAACCGGTGACGCAGTTCCGTGATGAAGGCTATCTGCCGGACGCCATGGTCAACTATCTCGCGCGACTGGGCTGGAGCCATGGCGATGATGAAATTTTCAGCCGCGAGCAGTTCTTGCAGTGGTTCAATCTCGATCATCTGGGCCGCAGTGCCGCCCAGTTCGATGAAGCCAAGCTGCGTTGGGTGAATGCGCAACATCTCAAGGCCATGGACGACGACGCCCTGGCCGTGCTGATGTCCGCATTACTGCAAAAACGCGGCATTGTGGTGGACGAGCGTTTGTCACGCATTTGCGGCCTGTTCAAGGACCGATGCGACACCACCGTGATGCTGGCAGATTGGGCCGCCACGTTTTATGCGGACATCACACCGAATCCTGAAGAAGTGGAGAAGCATGTCACGGATGCGGTTCAGCCTGCGCTCAGTTTGCTGATTGAAAAACTGACAACCTGCACTTGGGATAAGCCATCAATTGCAGCGGCTATCAAGGAGGTGCTTGGCGCATGTGCCCTTAAAATGCCGCAACTCGCCATGCCAGTTCGGGTGTTGGTGATGGGTACAGCCCAGACACCTTCGCTCGATGCAGTGCTCGAGCTGAGTGAAAGAGAAAAAGTATTGAATCGTTTGCGGATGGCGTAATTTACACGCTATAATTTGAGGCTTGGAAGTAACGAATACTTGAAAAAGAATTCGACGGTTAAGGGGGTATAGCTCAGCTGGGAGAGCGCTTGCATGGCATGCAAGAGGTCAGCAGTTCGATCCTGCTTACCTCCACCATTATTTCTGAGGTGAGACTGAAAAGTCTTGCTGGTTGAGACGGAAGTCCAAAGGTTATGACCCCATCGTCTAGAGGCCTAGGACACTACCCTTTCACGGTAGGTACCGGGGTTCGAATCCCCGTGGGGTCGCCAAATTCATCATCTGATGAACAAGGTGCAAGTTAGTAACACTTGGCTCGCAAGAGCAAACGTTGCCTACCAGGAGTGGTAGTTCAGTTGGTTAGAATACCGGCCTGTCACGCCGGGGGTCGCGGGTTCGAGTCCCGTCCACTCCGCCATAGTTATGGAAAGCCGTTATAAGTCTTTGATTTATAACGGTTTTTTCATTTGTACTGCTACCCGTTTTACGTTGCGCTGGTGCTACCCCGAGGACCGTTCGGTGTAGCAGCAAATGCGGGCTTTGGGCAGCGAATCGCGTCGTTCCATCGTTTTCATTGAAGTTGCTCCGAGTGGTTCATTTCTGAAACTGTTCAGGAGCATCCCATGCGTGAATTGCAAACCTCACCGGCAACCCCCTCAGCACCGTATCCACCGCCTTGTTCACCCCTGTACGCAGTACCGCAATCGGCACCCTCGCTCGCCTCATCTCCCCGTCAACCCTACGCCAAACTGCCCCAGTACCTGCACCGGCGCGGGCGCCTTTTTTACTTCAAACGCAAGATTCCTGCCGACCTCAGACATGTCTTTGGGGATGGACGCGAACAGATGTGGAAAGCGCTGGGCACCTCTTTGCTGGAGAAAGCCAAGGTGATGCTGGCCGTCGAGGTCTCTGAGTTTGACTTCGCAGTGGCCAAGCAGCGGCGCCTCCTTGCCGCCAGGGCTGCCGGCGTGCCGGAACGCGCCACGGAGGCGAGGACCAGCTTGCCTTGTGGCACGGCGCCCGGCGCCCCGAGCCCGGAACAACAAGCCCATCTGGACCTGGTGCACAGCCTCGAAGACGGCTTGCTCAAGCTCAGGGCCATGGTGCCAGCTAGCCCGTCGACTTCCAGCGGCGCCTCTCATGGCGAAGTCCGGGTGCCAACGGGTGTGAAGACGCGAACCCCGCCAAGTAATTCAGTCGTGAAGCCCAAAGCCAAGCCGGCTACCCAGGTATGCACCGACCCCACCTACGGGGCGCGCAAGCCCACGCTGCTGCATCTGTATGAAGACTGGAAACGCAAGCAGACCCGTCATCGCACGACCAATGCGGTCCTGAAGACCGTGCATGAGTTTCGTGAAATCCATGGCTCACTGGCGGTGGAGTCCATTACCCGCCAGCATGCCCGCGATTACCGGGACTTGCTCATCGAGAAGGGGCTGGCCAAAGGGAGCATTGAGAACCGCATCGGATTCCTGTCGACTCTGGTGAGGCATGGCATGGTTGAGATAATCGAGGACTTGGCGCGTAATCCCTTCGAGAAAATCGGCATTACGGGAGGTGCTGGCATACGCGTCAAGAAAAATCGCCGCGCCTATAAGGTAGCGGAACTCAATACCCTCTATTCCAGCGCCCTCTACACGGGGGACTACGAAGTCAAAGGGCAAGTGCTCGAAGCGGCCTATTGGTTGCCCATCCTGGGGCCCTTCATGGGCGCACGCATTGAAGAGCTCAGTCAGTTGCGGGTGGAGGACATTCAGCGCGTGAACGGCGTCTGGTGCGCCCGCATCTGCGACTTGGACGACGACCAAAAGCTCAAAAATGATGGCAGCTTCCGGCGCGTGCCCCTGCATGAAGCGGTCATCAAGTGTGGCTTTCTGGTGCATGCCGCCAAGATGGCGAAGGCAGGGCATGAGCGCATCTTTCCATCGCTCAGCAACGACAATGCGAACGGAGTGTTTTCCAATGCCGTCGGCAAATGGTACGGTCGCTACCTCGAATTCATCGGGCTGACGGACCACCGGCTGGACTATCACTCGTTCCGCTACTCATTTCGCCAGCAATGCAGTCTGTGTGACGTCGAGGCCGAACCGAGGGACGCCTTGACCGGACACTGGGTCGGCAAGTCCGATGGCGGTCGCACGTATCTGAAGGGCGAAAACGCGCAATACCCGTTTCCCAAATTGGTCGACGCCATTCAAAAACTGCGCTACGACGAACTGCGCATTTTGCACCTGTTCGTCGATGAACCGATGGCCGGTGTCGAGGCGGCACTTCTGCGCTAAACGTTGCCAATGAGATGAAGAAGCGAGGTCGGGGCCATGGATGCCCCGATTATTTGATGCCAACTGTGAGAAATCTCACATTCGGCTTCAGATTTCGCTTTGCTTAAATAAATTCGTCGACAAAATGGTGTTCCTCGACGCGCCTCACTTTGAAGTGTTGTGCGGTTTTTAACGATGGAAACGCCTTTGACATGTCTGCCAATCTCCTGCGCGATGCGCACCTCTCTGACCACGATATCAGTTTCATCCTTCCGAAATACCTCCACTGCCGCGATGGCGTTTTCTATTTCAAACGAAAGGTCCCTGTCAAGCTGTGCAACTTCTTCCTCCCCCCACAAGCCCAAGTCTGGAAGTCTCTGCACACCAAAGACTTGAACGTCGCTTTACAGCTGCACAGTGAAGAAAATCAGGTTTTTGAAGAGGCGATGAACGATGCGAAGTTTGAACTCGGTGGGTTCAAACGCAGTGACTTGACCCTCAAACCCCGTGGCCAGGGAACCACGAAATACCTGCTCGACGCGCACATCCCTTTTGTGTTGGGGCGTTTCAGGTATATGCAACTCATGCAAGCAGATTTGGAGCGGAAAGAGGCGACGCCCACGGAGATAGAGGAGTTGAAAGAGTGGGTCGCCGAATTTCTGCGCATCCGCCTGGAGGCGGCCAGCAGCATCGACTTTCTGTGCATGGAAGAGACGGCTGACATGATGCTGTCGATTGAAAAGTTGATTGCCCCGCCGGGCTCCATGGTCAAAGAAAATCTCATGCAGCAACTGCTGGCGGCGGATATCGAAATTTTGCAGGAGCACCAAGCTCGCCTCAACGGTATCTACAGCCCAACCCCCCTGACCGAGCCGATGGCGCCGCGGGATATGCCGACCATGCTCGAAGCGTTCAAGGGGTGGCTGGATAAAAGGGCACCCAAAAAAAAAGATGAGTCCGAAGAACAAATTGAAGGGACCCAGCAGCAGTCCAAGAAATGGAAGGCGGTAAGCATCCGCACGATTGATGCGTACCGGGGCTTCGTGGAGGAATTTGAATCCGTATGTGGCGCCCTGCCGATTGAATCCATCACTGCAGAGCACGCCAACAAATACCGCGACCATTTAGCCGCGGACGGACTTGTGCGCGAAACCGTCAAGAATTACATAGGCGGGCTGGCCGCCATGTTGCGGGCGGCGACCAGCAGTGTCGAAAAATTCAAAGAGAGAACAGCGCTAAACGTTTTTGACTTTGTTGACTATGAATGCGTTCCTGAGCGACCTGAAGAGGACAAGCGGCGCCCTTATGAGATGCCTGAACTCAATGTGCTGTATCAATCACCGGTGTACACACAAGGCGTCGTCATTGAGGGTCAAGCCAAGGAGTCCGGCTATTGGGGGCCCATCCTGGGGCCGATGGTGGGGGGACGCATTGAAGAGATTGCACAGCTGCGGATGGAGGATGTGCAGCGCATCAATGGAGTTTGGGCCCTGCGTTTCGCCAATCTTGGGCCTGACCAACACATCAAAACTGCGAACAGCTTTCGCTTGGTTCCCCTTCATGAGGAGGCCATACGCTGCGGGTTCCTGGCTTACGTCGCTGCGCAAAAGATTGCGGGACACTCGCGTGTGTTTCCCTCGCAGCTCAATGAAAACAAGTACGGGCGTTGGGCAAACGCCATGGGGAAGTGGTACTCGGGGTACCTGGACTCCATCGGCCTGGACGATTTTCGGCTTTGTTTTCACTCATTTCGCTTCAATTTCGAGCAGCAGCTTACCGTTTGCGGCGCCGACGACAGGGCCTGCGATGCCCTGATGGGGCATTGGATGACCAAAGAAAAGGATAAGTCAAAACGGAGATACCTGGCGCGCAAAAGGCAGTATCCGTTCGCGGCGTTGGTGACTGCGATAAAGAACCTGAAGTACGAAGAGATTGACTTGTCCCACTTGTACGTTTCCGAGCCCTATAAAGACGTTGCAATTCTTCTGGAGCAGACACCAGATAGCGAAACCCGCAGTTCGGCCAACAGGCCGGTGCGAGGAGGAGGGCGTCGTCGTCAAGTGACGGATTGACGCCAACAATCTGAGCACGAAAAGCTCTGAACTTTATGCCGATTAATTGCCATAGCGAGAAAGAAATACCTGGATTCGCAATGGCTATGATTCCAAAATCTGCAATTCTTGGAATGTTTAGTTTTGAAAAGGAAGTCGTTGTTGACCCGACTGTGCCGAAGATGTCGTTGGAAAAAGCATTTTGAACGGTTCTGAACTAAGGGCGTTCAGGAAGAAAGTTAAGGCCGCCAATAAGCTGCTAAAGCAGAACTAGGCCGCCTCTAAATGGGGCTGCATTGATGCAGCCCCATTGAAGTCAATCCCACAAAATTAAATATTCTCTCCGTGAACGACGCATTTCACTGCCGGGACCAACGGAAGGTATCAAATTGCCGTTATGGGGTTTTTTTAGCCAACCAAACCCTTGAGCTCAGCCCTCTGACGGCGCACCGCATATAAAACTGCTCGGCGAACTTCTTCCTGCGGACGTGCCCGAAAGCCTTGAAGAACCAGCTCAAGGGACGCCTCGCCATCGTCATAGTCCAGCCCGACAAACTCGCACCAGGAACGGATACCGAAATCGCAAGCGCCACTTTCATGGGCGTCACTGACTGACACGGTCAAATTACGTCCGGCAAAACGCTTCACGAATGCGTCCACGGTCAATGCATACGGGGATGCAGTCATCCGTGCCGGTGCCCCAACGGACTTGACCTTGCGCCGAACCCCCTTGATGGCGGCTTGCGCGGTATCGGCGTGAAAGTGTTCGCTGCCCAGCATGGCGATATAGCCGCGGTCGACTTTGACGTCATAGCCACGACCTTGTCGAGCCCAGGTCGCCGCGTACACCAGCACGTTTCCGTCGGGCATCAGCGGATGCGCGTCCAGGGTCATCATGCCGCCCAGGGTCGCCAATCCTTTGCGTTCAACCCGCAGGCGCCAGTCTTGTGGAACGGTGATGCGGTGGTGGTCCTCGTTCGCAGACCATCCTTTGTATGCGCCGGCGTAGGTGTCGCGATTCTGGTCCATCGTCACGGTGTAGCTGACCTTTGAGGCGTCCAGCGCAAATGCGACCCTTATCGTATGTCCGCCGGCCGCACCATAGCGCATCGTGCTCCTTGCGACCATTGCCACGGCTTTTACCCTGACGGCAGCGAGCCGTGTCGACGGTATGCCCTTCGGCAGCAGGACAGGTTTGCCGTCTGCCGCCAGTGCAAACAATCCTTTCGGGACGTGGCCAAGACGTTGCAGAATGACGTTGTGCACGCGGTTTCTGTGTGCAACTTCTATTTTGCAAGCCGCCTTCAGCAGCGCTTCCACCACTACCGTCGTGGCGATAAACCCAGCGTTCTGCAGCGATTCACGGGCCTCTTTTTTGGTATTAAACCCACCGGCAGTCTTGGCCAGTTTCAATAGATTGACTGCTGTCGGGGTCTTGCCGCGCTTGCGAAGCACAACAGCGGTGTCGGTACACGAAGTGGCAGACAGGGGGAGGGTGGTCGAAGATGGCATCAGCTTTTCCTAAATTTAAGAAGTGCTGACTGCGAAGTGCAGTCGAGCTAAGCCGTGTAGGTCAGCTGTTTATCCGCTTCGAAAGTTTTTCAAAATTTCTTTCACCCACTGCCCAGAAGAAGTTTTCGAGCCTGCCGACCACGACCAAGGCAACCCCTCCAAGGCAACTTCAGGCGAAAAAAAGCCACCGCATCACGGTGGCTTTGAAATCGAATCATTTATGTCAGCCGGGACAGTGGTACCCCTGCTACCGGTGCTGCGTGGAAATTCAGTCGTACATCGTGGACCAGTCCGCTTCTTCCAAATGAACAGTTTTTCGAACTGGTTCCTGTGGCCGTTGTGTCCCTTGTTGCTCAGCCCGGTCCGTTGCACGCTCTGGGACGGATTCCCTTGCTTTCGGCTCAGCTTGACGTGCGTCTGGCGTCTTACCTGCTGGCTCATCCCTGAGCACCGCAGGTTTGGCGATTTTGCTGGCTTCAAAAGCAATGATGAGAAGCGTTCCTGTAGGTTTTCCGTCGCGCCCCACGTAAAAGTCGGCTTTCAGTTTGCCCGTGACTTTGACGAAGTCCCCCTTTTCCAGGAGTGGGTCATCATCCTTCATCACACGCACCGTATACCAGGTCGGGTTGTTGTCCACCCCGCGCTGGGCCTCACAAATCCTGAATTGGTAGTACCCCTTGCCCGTGGTCCTGCTCTCTTTGCGTTCTGGCAAACTCGCCAAATTCCCGTATACCTGCATGGTGTTGTCCTCAAAAATTGATTGCATCAAGATGACTTCTTGTTGTCATCTGTATGTATAGCAACCGGGTTTCAGGACTTTGCCGCTGGTTTGGCAGGCGTCGGTCCGGTGTTAACGACCGGCAACAAGCACTTTTAGCGCGTTAGCTCGGTAATAATTTGACTGAATTTCGGGAACTCTGCCAACAGTATTGCCCGGTCGGCCAAACAAAAGTCGGCGAAATCAAAGCCGGGCGCCACGGTACAGCCGACCAGTGAAAACGAGCCACCGCTTGCCACCCTGGACGCAAACCAAGTATTGGCCGGAACCACGTATTGATGGATTTCTCCGTTCAATATGTTGGGCCCCAAACGGGTGCAGCACAGTTCACCATGCTCATTGAGCTCCAGCACCTCCAACGCTTGGCCAGCGTAGAAGTGCCACATCTCGTCAGATTGAATTTTGTGGAAAGCTGAAAAATTGTTCTTCTCCAGAAGAAAGTAAATCCCGGTGCTGACGCTTCGTTGAACCGTGGTGCATCCACCGCCTTGAGCCACGTCCATCAGGTGATGACTTCGGTAGGTCTCCTTGAAAAATCCACCTTCTGGATGAGCCTGCATGTGCAGGGTGTCGATATAAGTTTGAGCTGTGGGTGTCATAAAAAATAATGAAAACGGTGATTGACAGGGCTACAACGCAGTGTGTCCAACGGCTAGTCAGCCCGGCGCCATCGACCCGAATCGGGGCACACACTGGCCCGTGCGCCGTTTACCCAGACTTGCTCATCATCCAGAAGCAAGGAGGTCGACGGGTCGATATCGAAGGCGATTCCAAGTGCGTGACAGACGTTGGCATTCTCGATGGACAGCTCCCAGGTCAGGAATATTTGGGTGAAATCCTGGTCGCAGGGAAAGTCGGCCACATGAAAGCAGCCGCTGTTGCGCTCAATGACGGCGTGAGGCTGGCCCGTATCGAATATCACTATCGTCCCTCTGGAGAGGGGAATTCGATGACCGGTAGCCGGAAAATGCAGGTCCAGACCCCTGTCCTCGCTCAGAAACAGATTGCAAAAAGCCATGCCGCTATAGTGTGCGGCGTCATGGTGGTACTTCGCGCCGCGGCAGGCCATCAGGGCCACGTCACTGGCGGCAAGCACTTCCTGCAGACCGAGCGTGCGCGTCCACTCGGACACCGCCTGCACGCACTGGCTGTAGTCGGGCCAGCGCGCACGCGCTCGCGCCAAAGGCAGTTCCTCTACGTCCCCGGGCTCCAGACACAAGCGCAACGCTGTCTCTCTTGCCCAATCTGCCAGCAGCCTTGCAGGGGGCGCAGGCACATCGACCGTGCCCGTTAGCACGATGTCGCTCACGCTTCGGCTGCGGATGGCATCGCCACTCCAGTAATGGGCGGTGGTAATTTCATGTTCACGTTGCGGTTGCGAGCGGTTACTCATATGGGCCAGTGTAGTAAGGCCTGCCAGACGGGCCCGCTGCGAAATGTTGCAGTTTGTCGTGGGGAATCGTCATCAGCTAGTCCGGTCCCTGGTTCCTTGTGCCGTTTCGCGACTTGAGCGCAATAGGTTTTCGAAAACTGGCACGAGAAGGCGCTACCACAGGTTTTTGAAGGCCGCGTCCGAAAAGGATGGTGAATAAAATATTCTGGTGCTCGGTGGTGGCCTGGATGAAACTGTCCACCTTGGCGTCAACAGCCTCGCGCAGGGGACTCGATAACAAGGCGACGCAAGTCTTCAGCCCCACGCTGATATCCCGGCGGCGCGTCAGCCACGACTCAAATGCGTCCACGCCAGATTTCTGGCCGTCTTCGTCCAGTTCCAGCGCGTGCACCAAGGCGGCGTTCCTGGCGTCGGCGCGGGCTATCAGTTCGTCCACGACGCCGGCGTCGATGCACAGCATTTGCAGCACGGCGGCGCGGGCGAACTGCTCAGGGCTCACCGCCGGCGGCTCTGTGGACTCACGCGTGAACTCGTCAATGACAGCGCTTGACTGCGCCAGCTCAGCCAGCGTGACCGACTGCCACCAGCGCTCGAAAGCGACTGAGGGTTGGTCCGCGGATGACTCGCCGCTGCCGTTCATGGCTCGACCTTGCCAAGGGGCTCATGGCCCAGGAGGCGTGACTTGACGAAGAGCTGAAGCGCCAGTTCGTCAGCTTTTTGAAGCGTCTCGTTGACACCGGGACGAAAGAACCTGTACTGTCGTGCCGCGGCGTTGAGCAGATGCAACCGAGCGCTCTCATGAAAAAACATGGCATGGCCGAATTCGGACGAATCCCGACCAAAGGTGTCGTGAAGCATCTGCAGTTGCGGCCGAACGCTGGGTTTGAGCCCAATGAACCACTTCCGGATTTGGTGATGCAGCACCTCGGCACTGGTCTGCCCGGCGAGCCATCGTGTGGTCGGCTCCAGTTGCAAGCCATGGGCCTGGACTTCTTCGGCCATCCAACGCAGCGCGTTGTTCGAAAGTCCGGATTCGTGCAGCAGGTAGCCACCGCCGACGTCGGCGTGGGCACCCGGAAACCAGGCCTGGCGTAATCCAGAATGACTGTTGCCGTCCGACCAAAGCATCGGGTTGAAGGGCTTGCGCAGTTCGTGCAGTGCCAGCGCGTGGCGGGCCGTCATGACATTGGGTGGGACTTCCGTCTGGTGGTATTCGGTGTGACTGGCAGTGAACCTCATCCGTCGCCAGGGTAAGCCCAGTGCCCCGACCGTGTCCCAGACCCCGATGAAGTGAATGCGCAGCGCATCTTCATCTTCCCCCGATTCCAGCAACGGTCTTCCGGTCAGGGGCACCAGGTAGTCGGCCAGCGGGCTCTGCCTGCCGTCGACATTCGCCTCGTACAACTTGTAGGCGGCTTCGACGTGCTCCAGCTTGTGGCGCAACAGAATGCCCACCTTCGAGACGAAGCCGGCGAGCGACCTGGCGGCGAAGGCACCGCGGCTGAACCCAAACAGGAAGACCTTGTCGCCACGGCGTTGGTCGTACTCCCAACTCAGGTAGGCATAGGCCTCCTTGATTCGCGCGGCCGTCCCACGACCAAAAACACCGCCCAGGAAGGGGCGAAGCAACAGCAGGCTGCTGGGCATTTCCTGTTCAAGATTCTGCTTGACGTCGAGGTATTTCCCATAGCTGCCGACCGGTGCGCCGGGTTCGCTTTGACGTATATCGGTACCAACCCCGGGCAGGTAGTAGGTCAGCTGGGGCGCGGGACCAAAGGGGTTGAAACGGGACGCTCCAAACAGTTTTCGGACATTGGTATCCATCGCTCCGTTGGGCTGGTCCCAGGTGCCGTCGATGAACAGGGCAATGTTCTTGGGCGCTTCCACGATGCCCCCTTGCTGATGTTTTTCGGATTATCCTGCGCAGTTTTGGCAGTGACAAGTCAAAAAACTTTCGCGCTTTTCTGTGCCCGGACCTATTATTTCAAAATGGTGCCGGCGCCAATCGCGTCAGATGCCGCACGCCCCCAACTTGAGGTACGTCAATGCAGATTTCAGCGCTTGTTCGAAATTCCATTTCCATGAACGAGGTCTTCGTTACTACTGCGGGCGCCCAACAATCGTTGTCTGTGCCGGCCAAGTCATCAGGGGGAGGTTCGGCGGTGAATGGCGGAGAGTTCCTCATGCTCGCTCTGGCCACATGCTTCTGCAACGATGTCTATCGCGAGGCCGCCAGACTCAATATTCTTGTTGAAAGTGTCGAGGTGGAAGCCAGCGCCGAGTTTCCGGGTGTTGGGCTTTCGGCGACCAATATCACCTACCGTGCCCAAGTGTCTTCGCCGGCCCCAGCAACCGTCATTGCTGAGTTGCTACGCCAAACTGATGTCGTGGCGGAGGTTCACAACACCATGCGCACTGGCGCTCGTATCGAATTGCAAACGTGGAAAAAATAGACGGAGTAGATTGTTGGGGCGTGGCCTTATTCCTGTGCGGGGGACGACATGTGGGGAAACAAGGACAGCAAATATCGACCTGCTGTCTCATCGCTCGGGTTGGCAGCCCACACTTGCTTGACGACTTCCTGACCTCTTCGAAGGCTCAGGTCGACGCTCCCGTCTGTCCATTGCCAGGTTATTGAAAATTCCACTTGAAATTGCTTCCACTTACTACTAATTTGAGCGGGTATCTGCGTCCGTGCGAGGGGGTGTCATGGCCAATGAAAAAAGCTACAGTGAAAGGTCTCTTGAGCAGGCTGCTCAACGCAAGCTCGACTTCGACCATGGCTACCGAAATGGAGGTGGGTTCAACTACGAATCCGGGCGGGGGGCGGCGAAAAAGGAGGCCGAGCGTCGAGACCGTGAAGCCTTTGACCGTCACATCCGCGAGACACCCAACCACGCCAACACTGGATATGCTCCGTACACCAGGCCTCGCATCTCGCCAGCATCCAGGGGCAGACGCAGCAAGGGCGAGGAGATTGCAGCTTGGTTAAACCATCTTCCCAGTCGTTGCTCGTCCGGGGTGTACTGGATTGCAGGAACTTTCATCGCCCTTGTCGGATACGGCGTGGGCCTTTACCAGGGAGCCACTCATGGCGACGCCGCCATTTATGGTCTGGTCTTTGTGGCCGCCGTCGCCATCGCCGTTAAGTTGACCTTGTTTCTGCTCGGCTTGGCTGTCATTCTGACGGAGCTGGCAATCAAGGTGACACTTGTTTGTACCGCGCTCTATTTTGGTTACCGACTATTGGGCTCGGCCGGCTATTTTTGAATCCGTCCTTGCCCTGCTGGGTTGAAGCAGTCAAGCCATTCACGTGGGTCGAAACCACGCCTCAGTCCCCATCGGGCGAGGGCACAAGGGGATAAGACTATCCGAACGCGACCCTTCGCTTGGGCAAAAGTTGGTAATCCTGATAGCTGCTCAAAACGGTGAGCTCTCATTCAATCGGGGAACCACTTCGCGCGGCAAGGAAAAAGCAGAGATTTGTGCCGACACCTCACGCAGTTCCGAAAACTCGCAATCGGGGCTGGCGCATAAAATCAAGGACCGGAGTTCGTTTTCCCGCCATTCTCATGCCAGGCTCAAGGGCGTTGGTGTGCCAACAGGCGGCACTGCGTTCTTCTTCCCACCTGTCCACCAAGGAATCCCTGATGTCTCTCTCAAGTTCGACCCTCACCGCCATTCAAAAAGTCGGCGCGGCCGCTTTCGCCGCCGATGAAAAACTACAAAAAGAAGTCAAAGAATATGCCGAGCGCGTCCAAGCCGCAATTGCAAAAAACGCCTACAGCTTGGGCAATGACGTCCTGATTGAGAACTGGAAGGTGGTTGCACGGCTGGCGCAATCCCTGGTGGGCATTGAGGAAGAGCTCAGGAAAATCTATCAAGTCGCATCAGAATTGACCGACGACGAGCGACCCCTTGTGCGCGAAGTACCGGTGCTGGAAGCACCGACGTGGTCTGCTTCCAGGGGCGTGACAAAGCAGGTTCAAGTCAAGCCCGCCAAGGGTAAGCTCGCCCCAAAGAAAAGGGCGTCCAAGCTTGTGACCGCTGTCGTGGCGACCGCAAAGCGTTCGGCCAAGCTGACGCTCGTGAGTGATGCCGATTTGACGCCGACCGATGTGGTGGTCAAGCGGAGCAAGAAGGTAGCGTCATCTAAAGCCAAAGTAAACAAGTCCAGTGGCGCTGCCTTTGCCGAGAAGAAAGCAGCGGCGCTCGGTGGCAACCCCACCAAGCTACTGGCCCATTTTGAGCGCGTGCTCAATTCGAACGATTTCACAGCTCTGAGCCAAACAGTTGCCGCACAGGAAACGGGCATTCCGCTGGGCTCTATGACAGCTGCCGTCAAGAAATTGATTGAGACCGGTCGCATTGTTTCGGGACCCGATGGCGGCTTGAAACTGGCGACCGCTCAGCCAGCCTCGCAGTCTGCTTCGCAGCCGCCATTGGAAGCATAGAACAACGCCAAGCCCGAACTCTGTGGCAGGTCGGGTTGGCATTGGGTGGGAAGCAATGGGTACGGGCAGTGGATAGCTTCTGACGACCAGGACCGGGCATGCAGAAACGAAATCGAGTCAGGCAGTTGCAACTGGTGCCTCGTATGATGTATGGGAGGTGTCCGTTATACACGCTACAGTGAGAAGCGCGGGTGGGCGGGCGCGAATGTCCAGCTTAGCAATGAACGGATGAAGAATGCAGCGAGTCGAAAATGCCGAGAAGGACGAGTCCCATGCTGCGAGAGTGATTGAATCCCTCAAGGCCCACATTGCAATTCTGAACGGCAACGGTGAGGTCCTTGAAACCAATGCTGCGTGGCGCGACTTTGCTCGATGCAACGGCATGACGGGCTGCGCAAGCTCCATTGGTGTCAATTATCTGGACTTGTGCGATAGAGCCAAGGAAGGGGGCGACGGCGATGCAAGGTCAGTGGCCGCAGGAATCCGCGCCGTCCTGTGCGGTGACAGCGAAGCATATGAAATCGTTTACCCCTGCCATTCTCCACTGGAAAGACGTTGGTACCTGCTGCAGGTCAACCGACTGACCGGGGGTGGCCCTGGGGCGGTGGTGCTGTCCCACAACAACGTGAGTAAGTTCAAACTGGCCGAGGAAGCGCTGGCAAAGGCCCAGCAATGCGCTGAAGCCTTGGCTGCCGCCATCGCTGAGAAAGAACGCTTCGTCAAGGGCATTGCTGACAACCTGCCAGGCATGGTCGCTTATTGGGACAAGGATTTGCGGTGTCGCTTCGCCAACCATGTTTACCTGGAATGGTTTGGCAGATTGCCTGAGGCCATGCTCGGCATCACCATGCAGGATTTGATGGGTGAACGATTGTTTGCGCTGAACGAGCCCTATATACGTAAAGCCCTGGCCGGTGAAAAGCTGCATTTCGAACGAACCCTGACCAAGGTCGACGGCAGTATCGGTTACACCCTGGCGCACTACATCCCTGACATCAACCCCCTTGGTGCCGTCGACGGCTTCTCTGTTCTGGTCAGCGACGTCACGCCGTTGAAGAAGGCTGAATTCGAACTGAAACTGGCCGCCAGTGTCTACCAAAATACCCTCGAAGGCATCTTCGTGACAAATATTGGCGGGGCCATCCTGTCGGTAAACCCGGCCTTCACCGCGATAACCGGCTACACCGCCGAAGATGCTATCGGTCAGTCTCCTCGAATTCTCAACTCCAATCAGCACGACCCCGGCTTTTATGCCGCAATTTGGCAGGACTTGGCCGTCACCGGTCATTGGCAGGGGGAAATATGGAACCGCCGTAAAAATGGCGAGCTGTATTTGGGATGGCAGGCCATCACCAGCCTTCCCGGCAGCGCTGACGAGCCAGTGCGCTACCTGTCGGTATTCAGTGACATCACCGAACTGCGGCGCAAGAGCGAGAAAATCAAGCATCTGGCCTTCTACGATGCTTTGACCGACCTGCCAAACCGCTCCCTACTGATGAACAGGCTTGAGCACCATGTCGCCAAGGCCAAGCGTGAGCAGCATAGTCTGGCGCTCATGTTTCTCGACCTTGACCAATTCAAGTTCGTCAATGACATGCTCGGCCACGATGTCGGCGATGACTTGCTCAAAAGGGTTGCTCAGAAGCTCCAGGCACAGGTAAGGCAATCGGACACTGTGGCCCGGCTGGGTGGCGACGAGTTCGTCATCCTGCTTGACAAACCGGCGAACCAGGAAGAGTTGGCGGACATTGCCAGCCGCATCGTCGCCGACATCCAGGAGCCCATGGATTTCCACACCAAGATAGCCCAGGTAGGTATCTCCATCGGCATTGCCGTGTACCCCATCGATGGGCTTACGCCTTCTCAGCTGATTAAAAGCGCCGACCTGGCCATGTATGCGGCCAAGGGCGCAGGCAGAAACACCTACCGTTTTGTTGAGGCTTGAACGGGAATCGGCCAATCCAGACTGCCGGGATTCTCGGAGGTTTGATACCGGCGAGTTTGAACCGTGGACTCTTCGCATCAATATTCGACATGCGTCTCACCCGCTTCGTAACGCTCATCATTCTGTCGCTCGGCGTCGCGGGCTACGCCATAGCTGTCTATCGCTTGCTCCCGTTGGGGGCCGCACTGCACCCGGACATGCGCGCCACCTTTGAAGCTCATCGCACCGGCATCTACGCCCACATCTTTGCCTCGGCGGTGGCGCTGAGCATCGGCCCCTTCCAGTTCTCGGCACGTTTGCGTGCCACACACCTGGGTCTGCACCGCTGGTTGGGGCGGCTCTACCTTGGCATCGGCGTGTTGGTCGGCGGCCTGGCAAGGCTGTTCATGGCTTTCTACGCGTTTGGGGGTCTTCCCGCCCGCCTTGGCTTTGGCTGTCTGGCGCTTGCATGGCTGTACACCGGGTTTCGCGCCTATTTGGCCATCCGCAGCCGCGATGTTGTATCCCATCGCCGCTGGATGGTTCGCAACTTCGCTCTCACATTCGCCGCCGTGACCCTGAGGCTCTGGCTACCGGCAGCCGTCGCGGGCGGTATCCCATTTGAGCTGACCTATCCGGTCATTGCGTGGCTCAGCTGGATTCCCAATCTTTTATTGGCCGAGCTCTTTTTCCAACAAACTCATAGACCTTCTGCCGGGCAGGCAGCCGCCAGCAAGTCGGAGTCTGCGCCACATGTCGAACATTGACCGACAACATACAAAACTCATATGAAGCTCAAGCATAAGTCCCTCGTCGCGTCCCTTATGTTGACGCTTTCTATTCTTGGTTGCAGCGACCGAGAAGAGGGCTCCGGCACAGGCGACGCCGTCAGTTCCAGTGGCACGAACGGCGAAGTAGCTACCGACCATTGGCTTGGCCAATGGAACGGGCCCGAAGGCACCTTTCTTCTGCTCTCAGGCGGCCAGGGAAAGTATGAAATAACCATCCAGAATCTGGATGGTCCGCGCACATTCCAGGGAAGCGCGGTGAGTGGGCAGATTCATTTTGAACGCAATGGATTGAAAGAGTCGATTCGGGCGAGCGATGGCGCTGCAACCGGCATGAAGTGGCTCAGCAACAAATCGAACTGCCTGACGGTCCGCCCCGGAGAAGGCTACTGCCGCGATTGACCATGCGCCTCAAAATGTCGGCAGACCCGCATATCGAGCGATTGTTGCCGTTGAAGTTGAGCATATTCTTCCGGGTTCAGGCATAGCCCCCAGGGGCACCCTGCCGACACGTGCCTGTCGACCAGAAATGCGTACCCGGAGCTCGGGCAAAATCTGAAAGATATTCACCGGCGAGCATGCTGAAATCCACAAAGAATGGGCGAGATGGACATCAATATCAGGAACGAGACGACGGCTGACGTGCCTGCGATAGAGGCCGTAACGGCGGCAGCATTCTTAACCGCACCGCATACGAACCATGCTGAGCAATTCATCGTCCAAGCGCTACGTAATGCAGGCACGCTGGTCATTTCACTGGTCGCCGAGGCAGAGGGGGATGTCGTCGGCCATGTCGCTGTATCGCCAGTATCCATTTCGGACGGGACATCCGGCTGGTACGGCCTGGGGCCCATTTCGGTGGCCCCTGCGTATCAAGGGCAATGGGTGGGTTCATGCCTCATGCGCGCAGCCCTGCTCGCGCTTCGCGCACGTGGAGCCCACGGTTGCGTCGTTTTGGGCGAGCCAGGCTATTACGGGCGTTTCGGCTTTGTGGCCGAACCCAGTCTTGTCCTTCCGGGCGTTCCGCCCGAGTACTTTCAGGCTCTTGCGTTCAGCTCGGCACTGCCATGCGGCAGCCACATGGAACAGCATTCGCGGTATCGGGGTCAAGATAATGCTCCTTCGCTGTGAATGACGCGTGCCACTACCGCGTTTCGCGTGCTGAAGCTCATACCCAAGATAACTGTTCCTGGCCAGAGTTCATAAGACCACTTCCGCCGTCGTCAGCCCTCCATTGCGTGGGCTCTCGGGGATGCCAAGAGCCCTGGCGGCCGCTAGGCTAGGTTCACCAACGCGCGTGGCGCCGCCCTTATCTGCAACCATACTGTCCATCGACTTGCCCTGCCAACTAACTCTTGCCTTGCAGCCTCTCACCACCCCGGTCGTGTTTTGGACCACCAACGGGGGAACGACGTAAGCGTCTGCTGAAGGCATATTGAATCGATGACCAATCGAAACGATAGTGTGCATCATGAAGATCGTGCACACCAGTTCGAACGAGGTCGATAGCCCTCGCCCCACAAGACGTTATTACAGCC